>DASVNK010000018.1:0-115715 GCA_036383895.1 Verrucomicrobiia bacterium
GCTCGTAACACAAACTCACTTCTCTGGTTCATCACTTTTATCTCCTTCCAGGGCATGCACCGCTTCTTACCAAGAAGCCCGCGCAAGTGTTACCCATGTTCTGAACCACCGGCGTTACCCATCTCTTGAACCCGCACCCGCTAACGTGAAATCGGGTAAAATGAGGTACTTGCGTCGAGAAGCGAGGATCGCGGCGCAAATTTGGTAACCTCAGAAAAGCCGCGAAAAGCCGCTTTTTGAGGTACTTACGAATGAAAATTGGCGTTAAATCGCGATAAGTGCGTCCGTCTAAGCTTTCCATCTCGTCCTTCGTTTTCATGGCAATCGATACTTTGTTTCGTTTCTGCCTGGTTGAAGAAGGACGTCCGCCGCTAAACGCGAAGGACACGCAGGCACACTCCGGGTGTGCTTACTTTTGTCGGGGATGAATGGAAATTCGATTGGCGGACCTCAATTCAACCACGTGCCCTTCTTCAAAAAGGCGGGGTAATTAAAGCAAAAATCGCGGTAAGATGCAATGTGATATCGATCCAGAATTTAGGGATCGAACTGCGGGTGGTGCGGGAAGATTGCTACGCTGGTGAGAGGTGGTTAGTGTTCCGACTGTGACCACACGAAATAGTTCTCTGAAGGCGGCTCGTCGTATTAGCCGGAAGGATTTTTTGAAGGGCGGCGCGAAGGTGGGGGCTGGGTTGTTGATTTTGAAGAATAGCCGCCTGGCGTTTTCGTATGAGGCGAACAGCAGGTTGAACATTGCCGGGATTGGCGTGGGCGGACAGGGGCGCGGGAACCTGGAGGCGTTTCATAGTTTGGGAAATAATTTGGTGGCGTTTTGCGATGTGGATTCGAAGCGCGCCGGGGACATTTACGTGAAGCATCCGAGCGCAAAGCGTTACGAGGATTTCCGCCGGATGTTCGACGAGATGGGCAAGGGAATCGATGCGGTGCTGGTGGCGACGCCGGATCATACGCATGCGGTGGCGGCGGTGATGGCAATGAAGTTGGGCAAGCATGTGTACTGCGAGAAGCCGCTGACGCGCACGGTTCACGAAGCGCGAGTGATGCGCGAGACAGCAGCGGCGACAAAGGTGGTGACGCAGATGGGGAACCAGGGTTCGGCGGAGGGGCGCTTACGCCGCGCGGTTGAGCTGGTGTGGGGTGGAGTGATCGGAGACGTGCGAGAGGCGCATGTGTTGGTTTGATGGTGGCAATGGGCCACTGAAACGACCGACGGAAAAACCACCGGTGCCGGAAGGGCTGAACTGGGATCTGTGGCTGGGTCCTGCTGAAGAGCGGCCCTACAGTCCGGCATATGTGCCAGCGAGCTGGCGGTCCTGGCGCGCGTTTGGGAGCGGGATTGTGGGAGATTTTGCGTGTCACACCGCGAACATCATGTTCCGTGCGCTGCGCCTGCAGGAGCTTTGGCAAAAGGAGAAGAACCCAGGCGTGGATAAGGTGGTGATTCGGATCGAGGCGTGGCCCTCGGAGCGGGATGCGGAGGGGTACCCCACTTCGTCGAAAGTGGTGATGGATGTGCCGAGGCGCGGAGAATTGCCCGCAGCGAAGGTTACTTTTTACGCGAAAGAAAAGCCGTCCGAAGATCTTCTTCTCGGATTCCCGCGAGCGGGTTGGGGAGATTTGTTGGTGGGTTCTAAAGGATCTTTGTATTCGGAGAATCCGTGGAATATGGGATATGTGTTGCTACCCGAAAAACAGTTCGAAGGATTTAAGGGGCCGGCCGAGACGTTGCCGCGAGTGAAGAGCCATCACGCGGAATGGGTCGACGCTTGCAAGGGCGCCGGGAAAACGTTCTCCGGATTTGAGATTGGCGGCCCGCTGACGGAGCTGGCGCAGTTAGCGAACCTCGCGACGCTGGTGGAAGGGCCAATCGAGTACGACACTTTGAGCGGGAAGATTCTGAATTCGGAAGCGGGGAGCGCGCTGTTGCATCGAAGTTATCGAAAGGGATGGGTTTTATAAGACAGAGGGGGCGCTTCAGTTCGTGGAGATCCGGCGATACAGGCGTGGAGAAGAGCAGACGCCTGGATTGAGAATACGCTACAGTTTCTTCGTTATGTAGAGCGTCAGTACTTCGTCGGAGTTGGAGGAGAAGCCGGCGGCCGCGTAGGTTTTGCGGGCGCGGTGGTTGGATTCGAGGACTTCGAAGGAGAGTTTGCCGGCGCCGATCGAGCGGCCTTTGTCTTCGACCGCGGCGGATGAGTGCCTGGCCGATACCGCGACGTTGATGCGATGGGAGGACATGAATGTCGTGGATGTTGATGATCGGGCGCGCGACGAAGGTTGAGAAGGCACGGAAGCAAACGGCGATGCCGTCGGGGAGGTCGCCATCGAACGCGAGGAAGATAATGGTGGTGGGATGCGCGCGCAGCGCGTCTATGAGGGTACCGCGGACGCTTGCGGCGAGTGGTTTGCCGTCGCCCAATGAATCACGGGAGTAGGCATCGACCAAATTGAGAGTGGCCTGCTGTTGCGCTGGTTGGGCCAGGTCGGCTTCGATAATGTGGTTGTTTTGCATGGGGGAGTGTTGAGGGTAAGCGGGATCATGGCAACGTTACGCGATTGAGAGGAGGTTGTGGCGCGGGGCGTCGCCCACTTCGGGGAGTTCGAGGAATTCTTTCAGGGCTCATTAGTTTCTTCTCTGCTTGTGGCGAAACGCTGTAAGTGGAAGAGTCATAGCTCCAAGGAGAAGGCTGAGCGGAATGCGAGAGCTAGACACCCAAATAGGCGCGAAGGCGAATGAGCAAGGACGCGCGGGTTCGTCATTTGATGCGGCAAGAGAATCCATTTCCGAAAGCGAGAAGCATTTCCGGGAGATGGCGGATAACGCGCCGATGATGGTGTGGGTGACGGAGCCGGACGGCGCTTGCACGTTTTTGAGCGAATCGTGGTATCGCTTCACCGGGCAGAAAAAGGAAGAAGGTCTGGGCTACGGCTGGGTAAATGCGGTGCATCCGGATGATCGAGCGCGGTCGAAAGAGGCGTTCGTGGCGGCGAACGCGCAGAAGGAGAATTTCCGGGTAGAATATCGGCTTCGACATGCGGATGGAGAATATCGGTGGGCACTGGATTCTGCGGCGCCCCGCTTCAGCCCGGATGGGAACTATCTGGGCTATATCGGTTCGGTCATTGATATCACCGAGCGGAGGAAGGGGGAGAAGCTAGAGTCCGGGCAGCGCGAGGTGTTGGAATTGATCGCGAAGGACGCACCTTTGAATCAAATTTTCGAGGCGCTGACACGCATGGTGGAAACACTTTCGACGACGCCGGTGGTTGCTTCGATCCTAGTGGTTGACCGGGAGGGAAAACGATTACACTGCGCTGCCGGTCCCGGTCTGCCGCGAGAGTATAATGACGCGATCGATGGCTTGTTGATCACCGATCACTCTGGCTCGTGCGGAACTGCTGCATTCCGCAAAGAACCGGTGATCGTGGCGGACATTGCAAACAGCAAACTATGGAATGGATATGCAACGCTGGCTCTCAAGCATGGCTTGCGGGCGTGTTGGTCCAATCCGATCCTGGGGAGTGGCGGGAATGTGCTGGGGGCTTTTGCGATGTATCACCGAGAACCGCGCGAGCCGCGGGGCGATGATTTGCGTGTGGTGGAGGTCGCGACGAGAACGGCGGCCATCGCGATCGAACGAAAAAGGGCGAGCGACGCGTTGCGGGTGAATCGCGAACGGTTGGATCTGGTGATCGATGCGTCCAAGATGGGGGTTTGGTATTGCGACTTGCCGTTCTCCGATTTGATTTGGGACGCGCGGGTGAAGGAGCATTTCTGGTTGCCGCCGGCGGCGCGCGTGACGATCGATCTGTTTTACGAGCGCTTGCATCCGGAGGATCGCGAGATGACGCGCGCGGCGATCGAGAAATCGATCGGCGAACATTCGCAGTATGACATCGAGTATCGCACCGTTTCGCCGGAAGGCAGGGTGCGATGGGTGCGGGCGATTGGGCGGGGCTTCTACGATGCGGAAGGCAAACCGGCGCGGTTTGACGGGGTGACGATCGATATCACGGGCACGAAGGCGTTGGAGGCGGAGTTGCGTGAAGCGGCGGATCGGTTGCGGTTCATGGCGGAATCGATGCCGCAGAAGATTTTCACGGCGAATGCGCAAGGCGAAGTGACTTATGTCAATCGGCAGTGGACCGATTACACCGGGCGCAGTGCGGCGGAGCTGACCAAGAGCGGTTGGACCGAGGTGATTCATCCCGAGGATGCGCCGGCGAACTTGCGTCGATGGCAGGAGAGTATCCAGCAAGGGACGAGCTTTGAGTTCGAGCATCGGGTGCGACGGAGCAACGGGGTTTTTCGATGGCATCTCACGCGAGCGCACGCGATGCGCGACGTGGGCGGCGGAGTGTTGACGTGGATTGGATCTACGACTGACATCGAAGACCAAAAGCAAGCCGAAGTAACCCTGGAGAAAACGGTCGCGGAGCGCACCGCAAAGTTGAAGGAGACGATTGGCGATCTCGAAGCGTTTTCCTACAGCGTTTCGCATGATTTGCGGAGCCCGTTGCGCGCGATGCAGGGTTACGCCGACGAATTGCTGAGCGAAGCGGCGGACGCGCTTTCGCCGACGCATCGCAATTACCTGGAGCGGATTCATCGCGCGGCGTCGCGGCTGGATCGGCTGACGCAGGATATTCTTTCCTACAGCAAGCTCTCGAATGCGGAGATTGATTTGCATCGCGTTGATGTGGGGCGATTGGTGAATGAGATCATCGAGCAATATCCGCATCTGCGTGACACGGGCGCGGAGATCGACGTGCGCGCGCCGATGATCGATGTCATCGGAAATGAGACGTATCTGACGCAGGCTCTTTCCAACCTGATGAATAACGCGGTGAAGTTTGTCGCGAAGGATCAGCGGCCGAAATTGACGATCTACACGGAAGATCGGGACGGCTGCGTAAAAATTGTCGTGGCGGATAATGGGATTGGCATTGAGCGCAGGCATTACGACCGGATCTTCCAAATCTTCGGGCGGATTCATTCGGAATCGAGCTACCCGGGGACGGGCATTGGACTGGCCATTGTGAAGAAGACCGCGGAGCGTATGAATGGGAGCGTGGGTTTCGAATCAGAGCACCAGGCGGGGAGCCGCTTTTGGATCGCGTTGCAGAAAGCACAGTGAACGCGGGCGGATGGAGCCAGCTTTTGCTCGAGCTTTACGACCGCCGACAAAACTCAATTCTGCTTCGTTTTCCTCCGCGCGGCGGCGGTCAGTTCGTCAATGTCGGCGCGGCCGGAGGGATAGTCGCAGGCGAGTGGGTTGGCGCCGGCGGTGAGGAGCAGTTTGATGATCTCGAGGTGAGCGGGTTTGGTTTCGTGGACGGCGGACCAGACGGCGCAACCGAGGACGGTGCCGCCGTAGTGATTACGTGTTTCGAGGGGAGCGCCGGCGCGGATGAGGAGTTCTACAACGTTTATCTGACCGCGATTGGCGGCCCAGTGGAAGGCGTTGAGTCCAGTGCGGGCGCCTCCGCTGGGATCGACGTTGTTGGCCAAGAAATATTGAACAACGGGGAGGGCGCCATTGAAGCAGGCGCAGGTGAACGCTTCCGCGAGTGCTTCGGGCTGGTTGGCGAAGAGGTGTTGTTTGTGCCAATCGATGATCGGGCAGGAAGTTTCGCCTGCGAGGGGCGTGAAGAGAGGTTCGAGGCGGGAGAAGTCGCCGGCGAGGAGTCCCGCGACGGTTTGTTCGAAGGAGAGGGGCGGCGTGGGGTTCATGATGACGAGGTCATCTTATTTGAATGCGGCGCGCTTGGACATCGCGCCCTACTTTTCCTCAGGACTTGAAAACAGCTAAACAGGAATGCTGCTGAAGTTAGCCAGGCAGCTGCGCTGACAGATCGCGAGAATCCGCGAGACTGTTCCTCGAAAACGATATGAGTCGGGTCTTGAGGATTTGAACGCACGTTGAATTGGGAATCCTCTGCAAGACCAGCCCAGTAAGTGCTCCTGCGCTTGTTGCTAACGTGCTTCGTATGCCAATAGGTCTTATTGTCGACGACCGTCGTTAGCTTCAGTTGATATTCCGGTTCTGTTCCCCACTTGCCGGAGCGCGCCGCCTGGGAGCGAATCTCTTGGACGGTCGCCGTAACCCGCGGCCAAGACTCTATTTTGGCAACGCGAGCTTCTATCCATCGGCTGAGGACGTGCAATAAAACTGCAGCGATGAGCAATCCCCCAAGGAAGCAGAGTGGACCAAGCACTTCACGCGCTTTCACCTCGCAAATTTAACGTTTTGAAAGACCAAGGCGATTACAAGTTGACCACTTGTTTGCAAGGGAGCACAGATGTCTAGACACGGAGGTTGGGAAATCAGCGCTACATCCAGAGCGGTTCGATGCACAGAACAGCAGTATGGCTGGAGGCCCTCGCGGCGAATAAGTTTGGGACTCTCAGAGCTCGTCCCTCCGAACCTTGATCAATGCGGCGCGCTGGCGCAGACGAGCCCTCCGGGGCTAGGTTCGTCTTTTAGCAGACGCGGCGAGCAATTGGACCAAGACGATAAACCAGACGACGGCCCACCCAACTATTAGCCAGGTGATCGCGGCAGATCGGCCTCGCCAGAGTTCTTGCGGAGTGATGTTGAGGCCCCCACTCACCCAGAAGGCATACAAAGAGAGCGCCAGGAAACCGATCTTGGCTAGCGTCTTCACCTTCGTGCTCATTATCGCACTTTAATCCTCGGCGAAAAGGTATTCCAAATCGGCTTTGGTAAGGTTTTTGGCGAAGCCTTCTTCGCCTAACACGTCGGCGATGGTTTGGGCTTTGCGTTGTTGGAGGTCGAAGATTTTTTCTTCGACGGTGCCGGGGGTGATGAGTTTGTAGGCGTTGACGGTGCGGGTCTGGCCGATGCGGTGGGAGCGGTCGATGGCCTGGGCTTCGACGGCGGGGTTCCACCAGGGGTCGTAGAGGACGACGTAGCTGGCGGTGGTGAGGTTGAGGCCGGTGCCGGCGGCGCGGAGGCTCAGCAGGAAGAGCGATGGGTTCGGATCGGCCTGGAAGGCATTGACGACATCCTGACGATTCTTGGTTTCGCCGGTGAGGAGATAGGTGGGCATCTCGCGCGTTTTGCACTCGGCTTCGAGGAGCTTGAGCATCTGCACGAATTGGCTGAAGACGAGAACTTTCTGGCCTTCGGCGAGCAATGGTTCGAGCAGTTCGAAGAGAGTATCGGTCTTGCCGGAAGCGGTGTCGCTGCCGACGAGGCTGGGGTGACAGCAGATCTGGCGCAGGCGGGTGAGCGCGGCCAGGACGTGGATCTTGCTCTTGGCCAGGCCATGCTGGCTGACGGTCTGCATGATCTGCTCGCGGCTGCGGCGGAGTTCGGCGAGGTAAAGCTTGCGTTGATCGTCGCCGAGCGGGCAATCGCGCCGTTCCTCGATGCGGTCGGGCAGGTCTTTGGCGACCTGCTTCTTGAGGCGGCGCAACATGATAGGCCGCAGCTTCGCGGAGAGACGTTTGCGGGCGACTTTGTGGGCGAGCTCGGGATTGTCGTTGGTTTTCGGTTCGTAGGTTTCGTTGAAGTTCGCCTGTGAACCGAGGTAACCGGGCTGAACGAAATCGGTGATGCTCCAGAGGTCGAGGAGGCGATTTTCCAGCGGCGTGCCGGTGAGCGCGAGGCGCTGGGTGGCCTTGAGCTGCTTGACTGATTGAGTGACCTGCGCCTGCGGATTTTTGATGTATTGCGCTTCGTCCAGAATGATGGCCTGGAAATCGAATTTTTGGAGCGCGGTGAGATCGCGGCGGAGCAGGGAATAATTCGTGACGATGAGATCGTGCTCGGGAATTTGTTTGCGAAGATTGTGGCGCTCGGATCCGCTTTCGAGGACGAGCACTTTCATTTCTGGCGTGAACTTATTCGCTTCGCGCCGCCAGTTATGGAGCACGGAGGCGGGACAGATGACGAGCGCGGGACGAGATTTCGCGCCGCGTTGCTGACGGAGCCACCAGAGCCAGGAGAGGGTCTGAAGCGTTTTGCCGAGACCCATGTCGTCCGCCAGGACGCCGCCGAGCTTGAGCTGCGACAGGTGGCAGAGGAAATCGAAGCCGTCCTTTTGGTAAGGACGAAGTTCGGCGTTGATGACCGGGAGTTCGGTGTGCGGCACGCCTTTGAATTCGGCGACGCGTTCGCGGAGAGCTTTGGCGAAGGGTTGATCGCCGAACTTCGCGATGGATTCCTCGGTGAGATGGGTGGCGTGCACCATGTCCACCTTTTGCGCGACGGGTGAAAGGCCATCGAGGCCGAGTTCGGCGAAGGTTTCGTGCGCGCTTTGGACGGCGTCGGTATCCAGTTCCATCCAGCCGCTGTCGGGCAGTTTGACGAATCGGCCGGTGGCGGATTGGAGGCGCTGGAGATCGGCGGGCGAAAGTTTGTGGCCTTCGGCTTCCCACGCGGCGCAGACGGAGAACCAATCGATGCCGCTGCCCTGGACCATGAGCTTGGGCTTGAGTTTCTTCGGCGAGAGGAACAGGCGTTGGAAGGCCTGGTTGCCGAGGAATTCAGCTTTCGACGGGCGATCGCCCCAGGCGTGCGCGAGTGAGGCGAGGAAATGTTCGGTGGCATCGTTCACCCAGAGGCCGGGCTCGGGCGTGAACCAATCGATCTGACGGAGCCAATCGATGGCGGCTTCGAGGCGGGGATCGTCGAGGATTTCGGGTTTGCCGTTTCCGTTGCGCGATGTGACGTGGATGCTGCGCTGCCAGTCGTGGCCGTTCCACTGCCATTCGCTGTCGTCGCGGTCGCTCTTGGCCATGAGGCGGAGGCGGACGGTCTCGTCGCTGAGTTCAAAGATGAATTGCGGGACGGCGGTATGGGCGACGCAGAGTTGTTCCCAGTCGGTGCCGTTTTTGCCGTTCGAACGGCGGAGATAGGTGAGGAGACGATGGCTCAGGCGGCTGACGGGAAGGAATGGTTTCGGGAGCCAGGTTTGAAGGAATTCGTCGGAAGGGGCGTTGCGGACGAGATAGGCGGTGTGGCCGAGGAGCATGACGCGCGGGGTTCCGGCGAAGAATTTTGCGTCCGCGAGATTTACTTTGGAGCCGTCCGCGAGCTTGAGATAGTGCGTGAAGGAGAGGTCTTTCCCTTCGGCGGCGAGGTCAGGCATGAACTCGGCCATTTGACCGCGGAAGGCGAGGACGCCGGGCGGGTTGCTGAGTTCGAGGCGGTTGGTGTCGCCCCAGCGGGAAAGCCATTCGAGGAGGGCGGTGCCGGTGATGTTAATGAAATCACCTTTTTCGTCGGACTTGCCGTAGAGATCGGTGATCCACTGGATGCAATCCCAATCGACGGTTGGGAAGAGTTCCTGTTCGTGCGCGGCGCGGGTGCGGAGGTCAAGGAGTTCGGGAATGGTGCGCTTCTTTTCACCGGCGCGGGGGCGGTTAACGTAGAATTCGAGTTTGAGGTGGTGGAGTGGACTGCCTTCGGCTGAAGGTTCCGGAGTGCAGATGACGCGGAGGGAAGCACGGGGTGCATCGAGGTGGAGCTGCTGCGGAGGCAGGAGCCATTCTTCGAGTTGCGTGATGAATTTCTCTTCCTGCTCGGCGGCTTCGATTTCGGCGAAGCGTTTGAGGTTTGCGTGAGGCATCAGCTCGCTGGGGAGCGGGCGATTGTTTTTGAGGAAGAGGAGGGCGGTTTCCTCCAGGCGGGCTTTGCCGGTGACGGCCAGCATGCGCGGCCACCAGGTGGTGCCGGGGAAATCTTTGCGGGCGAGCGCGAGCTTCTCGAAATAGTCTTCCAGGAGGAGGAAGGCGCGCTGCGAATCGGAGCAGTTGGCGAAGATGTTCAGCAGATCGCTGCGTTCGCTGACGGCGGTCTTTGAGTCGGCGAGCTGGCGGCGCAAATCGGCGAAGGCGCCGTAGGCTTTATCCAGAACATTGTGATGTGCATCATACTTCGCGGTCTGGGCGGCACGCGAAGACCCTTTACTGCGGCTTACTTTCGGCATTCTTGGTTCTTCCGCCACTCACTGGTGAAAGCGAGTAGCAGTATGTCATCACGCCATACAACTACGAGGATGGTCAAATAGAAAAAATCGCGAAGTTGGTTGTCTGGGCGGGAGTTAGCTGGATTTGGCCTTGTTCTGCTGCGCGTCGATCAGCTCTTCGACGGCGGGAAGTTCGCCGAAAAGAGTGACTGCGCCGCAGTTGCGGCAGAGGCGGGCGGAGGTGGGGACGCTGTTTTCTTTGAGCGTCCAGAACTTCGCTTCCTTGAGTTTGAAGTAGATGCGGCCGGTGCTTTGGAGAAAGCCTTCGACGAGTTGGGCGGCTTTGCAGACGGGGCAGGCACCGCGGATTTTCTCGAGTTCGCGTTCGCTGCGGAAGATTTTGACGACGGCATCGAGGTCTTCCTGTGTGAAACGTGTTGAGTCGCCGACCTTTCGGAAGGTGATCTGGCCTTCGCGCATCCAGCGGTAGAGGGTGGGTTCGCCTATGTCGAGGTAGTCGGCGGCTTCTTTGATGCTGAACCAATGGGGTTTGGGGGGCGGGGTTGGGTCTGTCATTTACTATCACTGTATGTATCAGGATACAGTAAAGCAATTTGGAACTGCGTTTTAACGGTACGGTCTAAGCTATAGATGATAGTAAATAACAAACCGAGAGGATACCATGGAAACGCGACCTGAAGCCTCACTTACTTCGACTGAGCCCACTGAGTATCGAGATCCGGCGGAGGTGTTTTGGAAGGCGCTGGTTCGGTGCAACCCGTTCTATCTATTTAGTGCTGTCTTGCTTCTGTATGGGGTCTACCGGGCTTCGGTGGATCCGGCGTTTTTAAAGGATGAAACGTCGCAGGTGATTTTCAATTTTGGGTCGCTGCAGGTTTATGGGTTGATGTTGGTGGGGACGGTGGTGTTTTTGGCACGAAAAGGAATCAATTATGATGCAATCGTACTCTACTTTATCGATAACATTTTGCTTTTAGTGCCATTTATTCTGCTGAGTCAGGCGGTGTTCCTGGAGAGTTCGCTGGCGAGGAATCTTTCGTTGATCGGATGCGTTTTGGTGGCGGTGAAGTTTGGCGTTTTCAAAAGGTTTTTCGAAGGGCTGAACCTGCCGAAGCGTTTGCTGCTGGTTGGATCGCTGATCGTGATTGTGAATTCGGCGGTGCCGCTGGTTTTTCGGAGAGGGTTGAACGTGGATAACGAACTTTGGAACCCCCGGAGTCAGTATTGCTGGTTTTTGCTTTTACCACTTTTAGCCATGGCCGGGCATGTTCTTAATCCGCTCCGCCCGACAACCAAGCCAGGCCATGGCGATGATCTGACGGTTGAAGAACATCGGAAGGAATGGATTCCGATCGCGACGTTTCTGCTGTGGATCACAGGGACTGCGGCTCATCTGTATTCGGTGGGGTATGTGGATGACCAGAAGTTTGAGGTGGCGAAGTTCAGTGTGCTGGCCTGGGCAGTGGCATGGTTGCTATGCGCGAAAATCACGCTCGCGTTGAGCAGGTTCACGCCGGGTGCGCCGGTGGTGATGCTGAGCATTCCTGTGCTGACGCCGTTGCTTGCGTTGAATCGGCCAGAAATCGCGGTCACGTTGAATGTTTTGAATGCGGCGATTTACGGCTTTCTTTGTTTTCGATGGAAGGCCGTTCGTGTGCCAGCGGTTCTGGGTGGTGTATCGTTGTTGGCCGCGGTGCTCTTTGTCCCGAACCATTGGGTGACGCCGATGATCGAGGATTACAGCAAAGGGTCGCTGATCTTCACGCTGATTACGGCGGCGGTGATCCTGCAGGCGATCCGGACGCGGACCGCGCGATGGGCATTGGTGGCTTCACTGGCACTGGGATTTTTCGTGCTAACTGCGGCGTTTAAATTGCATTTTTCGCCGCATTTTGCGGTGCAAATCGCGTGCGTTTTCCTGCTGGTGCATAGCTTGTTTTGGACGGGCACTCAGGAGCGGGGTGCGAATGTTCTATTGATCCTGGCCGGAACGGCGCTCGTCCTCGATTCGTATGCGCTCACCGGCGAGCGGAGTTTAGCGCTGCGTCTTGTGCCGCTGATGTTGGGCGCGCCGTTGCTTGCGTTGGGACTGGTCTTCCGCAGATCGGTTATTCCGATCGCGGCGGCTGGGCTCAGCATGTTGCTCTGGCCGCTGACTTTTGGAGCGGAGGCGTTGCGAACGACTCCGGTGGGAGTGCTCGCTTTGGGCGGAAGTTTCGTTCTGTTCATGGTCGGCACTGGTTTTGCTATCTGGAAACGAAGATTTCCGGATCACGGAGCTATTGGCACTAAGGAGACGTCGATTTGACGTGCATGAGAGTGCACGCGTCAGACCGCCTAACCCTGAACAGCGGTGCGCTGGTCCACTTCTGTGAGAGATGGATCGGCGCACTTTCTTTTTTCCCGCGGCCTTGGATGTTGATTCTGAGCTGCTCTTGTCAAAAAAAGGGGAGAAGGCGACGATAAGCGCGATGGGAGAGCTGAATTTACATCCGCCGGAGCATCCGCGATTTCCGAGTGAAGCGGACCGGATCCAGGATCCGCACCGTTCTCCCACGGAACATGAGGCGCGCATTTTGCAGGTGTTCATGCGCTACAAGGAAGTTCCGAAATTCGAAGAACTGCCGGCTCCGACCGAGGATCAGATTGCGGCTGCGTCCGTGGAAATCGAACGGATTGCGGCTCAACCGCGCGATCCGTTGACGGACCAGGACGACCGCGTGCTCGATTTGCTCGCGCTGATTGGTGATTACCCGGAAGTGTTCGGGAATGTGGGGTTTTTTCTCGCCGCTGAAATCATGAACGCGGCGAAGAACAATATTGAGACTTCCGAGTTTCGACGCGCTTTCTTCCAGGAGTATGAGCCGATGATGCCTGGGATTCGGGATTATTTGCGGCGAGCCGCTAATCTTCGGCGGCGGGCACTCGCAGTGAAATACAGCAACAGCAACGTGCCGCCAACGCAGCATGGATCACCGGAGCGCCGGGCGGCGGCGAAGGAGCAGATGGAACTGGTGCAGGGCTTGGCGGATCACTACGTGATGGAAAAATTTTGGCGGACGCTGGAAATCGTTTGCTCGTATCCGGATTTCTTCAGCAAAACGCAATACGACCAACTCGCGACGCGCAAAGGGATTGAACAGGCCTGGCGCGCGCACTTGGCCAAGGCGCGCCAGGATTTTGATTATTACAAAAGCATTCTGCACACGGGACAATTGTTCCGGCAAATGGTGGATTCGGCGCTGGATGTGTTGCGGACGATTATTCGGGAGAAAACGAAGGAGAGCGGATCGAACGAGGCTGCTTAATTGAGGAGAATCGACGTCCGAGAGGGATGTCCAGGAGAACTGGTCATTTTTCACCGAGTTCCGCTAGTTCCAGGCGGAGGACTCCTTCGTCGTCCCTTACAATGTAGGAAGTCAGGTTCAACTGCGTTAGCTCGGAGGCCGATTACTACTTGTGCGGTGGAAGTTGTTTAGCACAATACGGCGCATGTTCGCTCGCTCTGCTCGGCCGCCTGAAATAATTGGCAGAGTTGTCTTCGTAATTATTTGCGTGTTGTTGCTGGCTGGGTGCCCTTCGGCACCGAAGAAGCCTTCGCGAGTGACGCAACTTTCCGGCCCCGGTTCGACATGGGGGATTGTACCTCGCACAACTCCCGAACCGACGCTGGACGCTGAGATTGAGACGGTGGGAGTGCAGGCCGATCCGGTTTTAAGCGGGCAGGCGAAGGATTGGCATGAGCCGGTGATCCCGGCGGAGACTTTGCAGATTGCCTCGGGGTTGATCCCGCTGAACGAGTGGGCGCAGATTTGCGGATTTACAGAGACGCGGGTGGTGGCGGAGGCGAATCCTTACGCGGTGGAGTTGGAGGGGCCGAGCGGTGTTTTGACGCTGACGCTGGGGCAACGTTTTGCGAAGTGGAATGGACTGAATATCGGGATTGGGTATGGGCCCGGGGTGAGGAATGGGCAGTTGGTGGTGCACTCGCTGGATGTGCAGAAGAATTTTTATCCGCTGGCTCTTGGGACGTTCACAATTCCAAAAGCGCAGCGCATCCTTGTTCTGGATGCGGGACATGGGGGGAGCGACCCGGGATCGCTGGCCGCTGGGAAGGTGTATGAAAAGGAGTTGACGCTGGATTGGGCGCTGCGAATTGAAAAGCTGCTGGAAGGTTCATCGTGGAAAGTGATTCTAACGCGCCGGGAGGACAGGGAATTGCCGCTGATGGAACGGGTGGCAATTGCGGACCGCGCGAACGCGGATGTCTTCATCAGTCTGCATTTCAATTCGCTGGAGAAAAGCAGCGGGCGCGATGAGAGCGGGATTGAGACATTTTGCACGACGCCTGCGGGGCTGCCATCAACCGTGACGCGCGGATTCGAAGACGATGTTCGTCGCATATTTCCGAATAACCAGTTTGATGCGGAAAACCTGCTGCTCGCTGAGCGTTTGCAGGAACGTCTCGTGAAGTCTTCTGGACGGAGGGATCGCGGGGTGCGACGGGCGCGTTTCATGACGGTGCTGCGGGAGCAGCGGCGGCCGGCAGTTCTGGTGGAAGGCGGGTTTCTTTCGAGTTCGGTGGAAGGCGCGTTGATTCTGAGTCCGGAGTACCGGCAGCAAATCGCGGCCGCCGTGTGCAGCGCGTTGCCAAATTGAGAATGGCGGACCGGGGCAACATTTTAATCACGGGCGGAGCGGGGTTCATTGGGTCGCATCTTACGGAGCGTCTGCTGAGCGAGGGGCACAGCGTGACGGTGATTGATGATTGCTCGACTGGCTCCGTGCAGAACTTTTCCGCGATTGCGGAGCAAGGGAATCTGGAAGTGATTCAGTGCAGCGTCTCTGATTGCGCCGACCTTCCGGTGCTTTGTGCACGGGCCAAGTTTGTGTTCCATCTGGCGGCGGCGGTGGGTGTGGAACTGGTGGTTCGTTCACCGGTGAGGACGATTGAAACGAACCTGAACGAAACGGAAGTGATTCTTTTGGCGGCGTCGACGTGCGGCACGCCGGTTTTGCTGGCCTCGACTTCGGAAGTTTACGGGAAGAGCGGCAAGGAATCGTTTTCCGAAGAGGACGATTTGCTGATTGGGCCTCCGCATTTGGGGCGCTGGAGTTACGCGTGCTCGAAATTAATGGATGAATTTCTGGCGCTGGCCTATCACCGGGAACGTCAGCTACCGGTGGTGATCGCGCGGTTGTTCAATACGGTGGGGCCGCGGCAGACGGGCCGCTACGGGATGGTTTTGCCGCGGTTTGTGCTAGCGGCTTTACGCGGCGAACCACTGCTGGTGTTTGGAGATGGGCGGCAAACTCGCTGCTTGTGCCACGTGAACGACACGATAGAAGCGATTTTACGGCTGCAGAATGCACCATCGGCGATTGGTGAAGTGGTGAACATCGGCAGCACGGAAGAGATTTCGATTTTGGATCTGGCGAAGCGGGTGGTCACGCTGCTCCATTCAAAGTCCGAGATTCGACTCGTGAGCTACGCGGAGGCGTATCAACCGGGATTCGAGGACATGCCGCGGCGCAAACCTTCGGTGGAGAAGCTTCGGCGGCTGACGAATTTCACTCCGGGAATACCGCTCGACGAAACGATCCTAAGCGTTGCTCAGGCGCTGCGCGGCGTAACGGCATGAACCTGATCAACTGGATTTTGAACCTGGCGGGGATTTTCCTGTGGATTGACTGGCTTTCGGCGCGGGGTGGTCGCCCGCAATCGGCGTTATCGCTCGCGAGCACGGTGCGGCCGGCAAGCGGTTCGAGCGGGCGGAGCTACGGGTCGCTGATCGCGCTGGGAGCGATCCTTTTGATTCGGCCGCTTTTTTATTACTCCGTTGGGCCGGCGGTGAATTGGACGCCGGCATTGAATTACGTAGCGACGGCGATTCCGCTTCGGAGCGATTTGCTCGGACGGATGTTTATCTTTTCGACGGTGAGCTTCGTTGGGGCGTTGGGTGTTTATTATTCGTGGTTATTACTCCTCGCAGCGGTGAACGGGGCTGGACGCCTCGCGCCCGAAGCGGAGCCGATGCACCGTTTCGTTCGGAGCCAGCTTGGGTGGCTCGACAAGATTCCGTGGTGGCTGAAAGTCTTTGTTCCGAGCATCGCGGCTGGTGTGGCGTGGATGCTGATGTCGCTGTTGTTCGTAGATCTTGAATTGGTGCCTGAGGCGCAGACGGGCAGCGCTTTACGCGGACAGGGCGCGGCGTTCGCGGTGGCGGCGGTGCTGACGTGGAAATGGCTGTTGATCGCTGTTTTCCTTCTGCACATGTTGAACATTTATGTTTACCTTGGGACGCATCCAATTTGGCCGTACCTCAGCGGCACTGCACGCAAGCTGCTTTATCCGCTTTCGTTTTTGCGCGTGGGGAAGGTGGACCTGGCGCCCGTGATTGGGGCGATCACGGTCTATGCATTTGCCGAACTGTTCCTTCGGCCGTTGGTGGTGGATGTGTTCCAGCGGCACATCGTATGAGTCTCTCCTGGTTCCGCGAGGCTGACGGCGGGATTTATCTGAACATCAAAGTGCAGCCGCGCGCGTCGCGCAATCAGATCCAGGGGGTCCATGGGAATGAGCTGAAAGTCTCGGTGACGGCGCCACCGGTTGATTCCGCGGCGAATGCTGCTTTGCTTGAATTTCTTGCGGAGCAGCTTGAGGTCAGCAAATCGGCCGTTCGACTTGTTCGCGGCAATACATTGCGGCACAAAACGATCTTTGTCGCGGGAACTCGCGCCGATTCAGTCGAAGAACTTTTGGCTGTCTAGGATCGAGCCTTCGTAGTCACTTCCAAGATTGTGCGGGCAGCGATGCGGACGTTGCGCGATAACTCGGGCGGTTCGATAACGCTCGCGTCGCCGCCCCAGGAGAGGATCCAGCGTTCCACTTCGACGAGGCTGGAGAGGGTCATTTGCAACTCGACGCCGCCGTTTTTCAGTTCCCGCAATTTTTGCGAGGCGTGCCACCTCTTTTCGCGGATATAGTCTGCGACTTTGGAACTGAAACGAACGGTGACCTTGTGTTTTCCGGAGCCGGAATGAATTCCGAAGCTGTGGCCCAACTGTTCGCGAATGGAAAACTTGGGGTCGCGCTTGAAGTTTTTGCCGGTGTTGCGGACGTTTTTAATGCGGGCGGGCGCGAAGGTGCGAATGGCGTTGCGCAAATGGTCGTATGCGAAAAGAAACCACTCACCGTTCACGTTGGCGAGGTGGTAAGGATCGATAATCCGCTTCTGCGGTTTTTTCTCGCCGGGCTTGCGGTAATCGATCTCGAGTTGCTCGTGGCGCGAAGTGGCCTGGGCGAGCCTGTCGAAGATCGAAAGGTTCACCACGGGTTCCGCGCTGGTGCGGAAGGAAATGGAATCGTTCCATTCGCTGAGGTTTAGCGAAATGGAATCGGGAAGACTTTCGCTGACTTTGGCGAGCGCGCTCATGAGCGGGCGTTCGAAACTGGTGCCGCGGTATTGCTGCAGCGCTTTCTCGGCGACGGCGAGGGCGAAGAGTTCACCTTCGGAAATCGTCAGCGAGGGGAGGGAGGTAACTTCGCCATCGTAAAAAAAACCGTGGCGCACATCGTCGTAAACGATCGGGAGCGACATGCGATCGCGCATGAAATCGATGTCGCGGCTGACGGAGCGGACGCTGACTTCCAGGTCGCGGGAGAGAGTCGTGCAGTTGGGGAATTTACCGGAATGGATGGCGTTGTGGATTTGCATCATCCGCTGCAGGGGCGGACGGGCGAAGCGATTCTCGAGCGTTTTACCGGGTCTTCGTCGCACAAAAAAAGACTAGCGTCACCGCCAGTCTTTTCGAATTAAGAATTAAAATCGAGCGCTTTTAAGCGAGCTTGGAAAGCAACTCATCGTTCGTCTTGTGCTTTTTGCAAGCTTGAACGAGGGTTTCCATCGCTTCGATCGGGTTGAGATCGACCAGGGTGCGGCGCAATTTGCGGATTGCTTCGAGGTGTTTGCCGGCGAAAAGTTTTTCCTCTTTGCGCGTGCCGCTCTTCGGAATGTCAATGGCAGGGAACAAACGGCGATCGGACAATTTGCGATCGAGGATGAGTTCCATGTTACCGGTGCCTTTGAATTCCTGGAAGATGAGTTCGTCCATGCGCGAACCGGTATCGACCAGCGCGGTGGCGATGATGGTGAGAGAGCCGCCTTCTTCAATTTTGCGGGCGGCGGCGAACATCTTGCGGGGAATTTCGAGGGCGCGAGCATCCACACCGCCGGTCATGGTACGACCGCTGCCGCCGTGCACGCTGTTGTAAGCGCGAGCGACGCGGGTGATGGAATCGAGGAGCACAAAAACGTCTCTGCCGGATTCAACCATGCGGCGGCAACGTTCGATCATGAAGCGCGAAAGGCGAACGTGAGTTTCGAGATCCTGGTCGTTCGACGAGGCGACGACTTCGGCTTTCACCGAACGTTGGAAGTCGGTGACTTCTTCGGGACGCTCATCAATGAGAAGCACCATGCAGTGCACTTCGGGATGGTTGGCCGCAACGGCGTTGGCGAGTTGTTTTAGAATGGTTGTTTTGCCAGTGCGAGGCGGGGCGACGATCAGGCCGCGGGTGCCTTTGCCGATGGGAGTGACGAGATCGATGATGCGGGTTTCGAGCTGGTCTGGAGTGGTTTCAAGGCGGTATTTCTCGATGGGATCGATGGTGGTCAGGTTCTCGAAACGCATGGCCCGGGTGTATTCCTGGAAGGGCATGCTGTTGACCTTGTCGACCTCTTTGAGCTGCGGGCTGGTGCCGCGATGCGGTGGCTGCGTAGGGCCTTCGACGAGGCAGCCTTCGCGCAGGAAGCTTTTCTTGATGGTATCGGGGGTGACGAAAATATCGGTCGGCTTTGGCTGAAAATGATGGGCCGACGATCTGAGGAACCCGAAACCCTTTTCTGAAATCTCTAAATACCCTGAGCCCAGCTCAGTAGCGTTATTGTTCATATTCTGTCTTAGTCCGAACGGTCTGATCCCGACCTGAACTTAAGAGGTTCTTAAGCCCGTTGAAATTCGAATAGGGAAACACCGATTGACTCGTAAACTGTAAAGAGAAACTCCTTCGAGCCACCCAGCTAGACCTGTGACACCGGATAGGTAACCCAAGTTCAAACGGCGCGCAAGGGTTTTTGCGATTTTTCTAGCCGGCCGAACCCAGGAGGCGATCGAGTTTGTCGCGGTAGCTGCGGCTCAGGGTTAGTTTGGTACCGTTCTTTAAGACAACGACGTATTCGCCGTGGAACATGGGCTGCAGTTCCTGAATGCGCTCGACGTTTACGATGTTCGAGCGGCTAATGCGCATGAAGCGGTCTGGGGGCAAACGTTGTTCCAGGGAAGCCATGGTTTCGCGCATCATGTGGGAATCTTTGCCAACCCGGAGGTTCACATAATTATCGGCGGCTTCGACATAATCGATATCTTCGACTTTGATCAGTAAGACGCGGCCGTCGCCTTTGACGAGGAGTCGCTCGACCGGTGTGGCGGGCTTCACTTCTTTTAAGACCGCGCTGACGGAAGCGTCTTTCTGGCCGCCTCGTTGTAAGTCGACTTTGGCGATCGCGCGCTCTAGAGCTTTCTGGAGGCGTTCGCGGTCGAAAGGTTTTAGCAGGTAATCGACGGCGTGCACGTCGAAGGCTTTTAGAGCGAACTTATCGTGCGCGGTGCAGAAGACGATGTTGGGCCGAGTCTCTTCATCGAGAGCCTCGAGGACTTCGAAGCCGTTTAGCTCGGGCATTTGGACATCGAGGAAAACGAGGTCGGGCTTTTCTTTTTCAATGGCAGTGACCGCGGCTTTTCCGTCGCCAGCTTCGCCGATTACTTCGATGCGCGGCTCGCGCGAGAGGAGAGAGCGCAAGCGTTCGCGGGCCAACTCTTCGTCATCGACGATCAGCGTTCGAATCTTATCTGGCATAACTTAGTGAAAAGGCAAAACGACTCGCGCGAGTAACCCGCCGGTCTCGACATTCTTCAACTCAAATCTTTGGGCGTCGCCGTAGAGTTGTTGCAAACGGCTGCGGGTGTTGGAAAGGCCGACGCCTTCGCGGAGCAGTTTTCCACCGGGAAGTCCTGCGCCGTTGTCCTGAACTTCGAGTTGGAGATGCCCGTTTTGGCGATGCGCGCGGAGAATGATTCTGCCGGGACGTGCATGTCGTTCCACTCCGTGGCGAATGGCGTTTTCGACGAGAGGTTGGAGGACGAGGTTGGGGACGCGTGCCTGCAAGGTCTCGGGGGCTATATCCATCTCGACGTTTAAGCGTTCGCGAAAGCGCGTTTTTTCTATCTCGAGATAGCGTTCAAGGAAATCCAATTCCTGGCTGAGCGGAACTTCGTGAGTGTCGGTGTTGTCGAGCGCGAGGCGGAGGAGTTCGCTCAATTTCATCACCATGCGATCAGCGGCATCGACGTCCTTGTGCATGAGCGCGGAGATCGTGTGGAGCGTGTTGAAAAGGAAGTGCGGATTCATCTGGCTTTGCAAAGCTTGCAACCGCGCCTGAGTCAGGCGGCCTTCGAGTTCGGAAGCGCGGAGTTCGCGTTCGTGGAAGCGTTGGTAATAGTCGAATGCATGGCCGACGGCGACGATGACCCAGTAGAACCAAAGGTTGAGGTAAAACGTTTTTGCGAAGAGCGCGTTGAAGACCTGGGCGAAACTCGCGGTCGCGCCCGAGGAACGAGCTTCCCAATAGGCGAGAGCACCGCGGAGCAAGACGTAAACACATGAGAACAATAGCCCGGTGATCAGGTGCAGGACCCCAACCTTGACCCAATTGGCGCGTCCGAACGGAAACTTGCGGGCGAGTTTGAAAGAAGGAATAGAAAGCAGGGCGAAGACGTACCAATCGGCCAGTGATGAACGGACCGCGCGTCCCCAGGAGACAGGCCAACCAGCGCTGGAACTGGCTAGATAAAATTGAATGGCGAAAGAGAGGCCGACCAGGGTCCAGAACGCGAAGAAGAGCGTCCAGCGCGACCAGTGCTTTGCGATCGGCGAGGCCATGTCGGCGCAAGATACTGCAAAAGGCTGGGAAAACGCTACTGGATTGCGTAGGCTAGGGCTTCTTGACGCGAAAAGACTGGGTGTACGCTTGGCCCGGAAATAGCTCCTAACAGTTTTGCAACTTAGGAAAGAACAGGGGAGAAGCTAACCAGTTTTGCACCTGCAAGTGTTTCGATTGCAGGTTCACGAACATGAAGTATTTTAACAAACCCTGGTTAAGGCATGTTTAAACGCTCCTCTATTGTCGCGTCTTCGCGTCGTCTGCTGCAGATGGCTGCAGCGTTGTTTCTGTTGTGTTCGGCTCGCGCAGAGATCATCTACGACAACACCAGCACATATCTCAGCAACTACGTTTCAGAACCGCGCGAATATGGCGATCAACTGGACCTGGGCGGAATGGCGCGGCGGTTGACGCAAGTGGAGTTCTATTATTACGGGCGTTTCGCCACGAATGGGGACGAAGCGGTTAAAGTGAGATTTTATTCCAACGAACGAAATTACGACAGCTTCCGAAAATCGCCGACAACGTTGCTCTACGAAAGCGAATGGATGCCGATCCAGAGCGGGTTCAAGCGGCACATTCTAAACAACCTGAATTTGGTCCTCCCAGCGCACACGGCGACTTTCACGGTCGAGTTTAAAGGAATAGGTGCAGGTGAAGAGGCGGGCCTGCTTTTCTATGGACCGCCGACGGAAGGTTACAGCTTCAATGAATTTTGGATGCACAATCCCGATGGGAAATGGGCAATCGTTAATTACTCGAATAATGATCCATTCAAACGGGCGAGTGTTGGGTTGAGGCTGATCGCGACGCCGGACGTGGTGGTGGATCAACAACAGCCGTCTGCGGCGCGGCAGGTGGCAATGCGACGTGGCGGGAACAGCGTTCGCTACGGGCAAACCTTTACTGCGGATGTGACCGGGTATCTTGCGGAGTTGACCGTGAACACAGCCTTTACCAATGAGGCCCCGATTCAGGTGCGAATTCTTGATACGATCGACGGCAAGCCGGGGCCGCACGTTCTCGGGCGCAGGAATATTTTGAGCGGAGGTGGAACGAACCAGACACTGAACTTTCTTGCGTCTGCGGTGCATCTTCAGAAAGGCCGGCAATACGCGATTGAGTTCAGCACGACCGCGCCGCTCTCGGCCGAGGCGACCTACTTGATTGCCGCGGCGACGAACAGTTACGCGCGCGGCGAGCTGTGGTATCGGAACGAGGGGCCGGGCGTTTGGACGGCTGTTTCCGACCCGCGTTTTGGGTTGGAGGCGATCGACGCGGCGTTTCAAGTGCGCATGGTTCCAATGCAACCCTCGGTCGATTTTATTTCGCCGCGTCCTTCGCAGAGTTTTGATTTCGGCGAACCGATCGTCCTTCGATCGCAGACTCGTCCGCCGGAGATCGGGACCATTCTGCGGGTGCGGTATTTCGCGGGCACGAACGAAATTGGTTCCGCCACAAAACCGCCTTACGAGTTTGTTTGGACCACCGCATCGGCGGGCGAACATCAGTTGCGTGCGGTGGCGGAAGATTCTTTTCGCCGACCGTTTCGCACTGGAATTAGCTCGGCATTTGTGAGGCAGCCGGGTCCGCCGGAGAACGACTCATTTGCAAATCGACTGCCGTTGGAAGGCTTGAACCCACGACGGATGAAGCCGACTGCGGCCGCGACGCTGGAAAGCGGTGAAGCGCTTCGGGCGACGAGTGTGGCGGACGCAACGGTCTGGTGGTCATGGACGGCTTACGATTCCACGTCGGTGCGGATCTCGGCGCAAAACAGCAGTCGTCCGGGTGCGATGGTTTCGATTTTCACAGGGACGAATGTGACTGCGCTATTGCTCGTGACGAACGGAGCGCCGTCGGTGCAGTTCGCTCCGGTAGCCGGGGTCACTTACGCGATATCGGTGAGTCCAGAAGTTCGGGGCGACCTTGTGGTGCTGGATATGTTAACGGCGGATGTGCGCTTGAGCGCGCCGCTGCCCACGAGCGCAAAAGCGAACCAGCCGTTGGTTTTCTCAACGACTGGGCCTCGCGCGGGGAACATCACAAACGTGAGTCTTTGGTTGGGTGGGATTCGGCTCGCGAGCAGCGATTCGGCGCCCGCTCGGCTGACGAATGCGATTCCGTTCAGCGGGCATTTTGATTTGAGTCTGGTGGCGACGGACGAGCGCGGTTTGAAAACTGTTTTTGAAGCAGGTGCGATTACCGTGCGTCCGCAGAACGATTCTTTCGCTGAGCGGCTGCAACTACTTGGTGAGAGCCCTTCGATTCAGATACGGCCTGGCGGCGGCACGCTGGAAACAGGAGAACCTTCAGTTGTCGGGCTGAGTTATACGGAGCGCAGTTCGACGTGGTGGAGTTGGACAGCGCCGGCATCGGGAGTGGTGCGCGTGCAAGTTGTCTCGACGCAGTCGCCCGCCTCGCTCGCGATTTTTAGCGGGAGTACATTGTCGCAACTTACCCTGGTTGCGCAAACGATTAGCCCGCAGATTCTCACGTTGAACGCCGTCGCAGGACAAACTTACCAGATTCGTGTGGTGGGAAACGCACAGGATACGCAGCCGCTTCGGCTTTCGATTACTGGCGACTGGCTGCGCTTGAACATTGGTAAGGGAATCAACGGCACGATGAATCTTTCGTTCAACCTGGAGACGCTTCCTCCGGGAAATCTGCTGGTCGAATACAGCTCTGATTTACGGACTTGGAAACGTGCTGCAACAGGCTTTGTGCCAGCGGGTGGGGCTTTCGCGTGGTTGGACGCGGGTCTACCGGCGACGGAGAAACCTCCCGGCGGCGAAGGCGCACGCTTTTATCGAGTCGTGCGCGAATAGCGTTTATTTCACTTCACCTTTGCGGGCGCGTTACCTATTTTCGCGCCCATGTTTTCGCACGTTGTCATTTTTTGGACCGATCCAAACGACCCGCAGTCTGCTGATAAACTAATTGCGGGCGCTGAGCAATACCTGCGGCCGATTCCCGGCGTGGAGAAATTTCATATCGGACGAATGGTCGGGAGTCATCGTCCGGTGGTGGACCAAACATACCAAGTGGCGCTAAATATCATTTTCCCAAGCAAACAGGCGCAGGACGATTACCAGGTGCATCCGATGCACATAGATTTCGTGGAGAAGGTGTTCAAGAAAGTCTGCAAGAAGGTCGTTGTTTACGACTTCGAGTAGTTCACGAGCGCGACATCGTTGAAGAAAAAGAAAAAAGCGGCTTTTAGGGCCGCTTTATCTTGTCTGGACCGTCCACCTCCTTACAGCGGGGTATCAGACACGAGTCACCATAGCTGTCAGGTGAGGAGTTGTCTCCCGGATTGGAGCCTGAACTGGTGCCGCTCTCGTGCGGAAAGAAGTACTAGGGGGTGCCCTGAAGGGTTTGCCGAGCTCGGCTGAAGCCTCGGGCAACCTGTGGTTATTGTGGGAGGACGGCGGTGCCGTCGAGCGGAGGTTCGCCACGGTGAATGCGGTGCACGTTTTCGGCGGTAACGCGGGCGATTTCGGTTAGAGCTTCGTGGGTGAGAAAGGCCTGGTGGGAAGTGACGAGAACGTTCGGGAAGGTGAGAAGCATTGAGAGTTCGTCGTCGAGGAGGACCTGTCCGGAGAGATCTTCGAAGAAGACGCCTTCCTCTTCTTCGTAGACATCGAGCGCGACGCCGCCCAGCCGGCCGGATTTGAGTGCGTTGAGGAGAGCGGTGGTATCGACCAACTTTCCGCGACTGGTGTTGATGACATAGGCGCCTTTCTTCATCTGACCGAGGCTTTCTTCGTTCAGCAGGTGCGTGGATTCGGCGGTGAGCGGAAGGTGCAGGGAAACGATGTCGCTGTGGACGAGCAGATCGGCGAACGGAACGTAGTCAATTCCTTTTTGCTTTGCCCAATCGGGGGATGGGTAGGGATCGTAAGCGAGGACTTTTGTGCCGAAGCCTTTGAAAATTTCGGCGGTGATTTTGCCGATTTTACCGGTGCCGACGATTCCGACAGTTTTGCCGCGAAGATCGAAACCGACGAGTCCGTTGAGGGAGAAGTTATGTTCGCGGACGCGATTGTAGGCGCGGTGAATCTTGCGATTTAAGGTGAGGAGCAGGCCGACAGTGTGTTCGGCAACGGCGTAAGGTGAGTAGGCGGGAACACGGACGACCGGAATTCGCGCGTCAGCGGCTGCTTTTAAATCTACGTTGTTAAATCCGGCGCAGCGCAGCGCGATGAGTTTGATTCCGTCGCGTAAGAATTGATCGAGGCAGGCGCGGTCAACGCGATCATTTACAAAAACGCAAACAACACTCGAATCTTTCGCGGTTGCGGCGGTTTGCGCATTGAGGCGGAACTCGTGGAAGCGCCACTCGATACCATTCGAGAGCTTGCTGAGGTATTCGCGATCGTACGGCTTGGTGTCGTAAACTGCGACGTGGATCATTTGGTTGTTCCTCCGGGTTGCTGTACGAAAACGCTGATCTGCGGTTTCAGATTCGCGGCGTAGGCGGCTTGCACCACTTTGATGACGGTGTCGAAGGTGGCTTCTTTGTCGGAACGGATCGCGAGGGCGGCGTTGGTGCCCTGGGCGCCTCCGCGTTTGGTGAATTCCTCCTGCAGTTTCGTGAGGGTGACCGGGACGGTGTTCAGGTAGTAGTGCGGCTCCTGCTTTGCGACGGTCACGATCATGGTCTGATTGTTCTGGGTCGCGCCTTCTTTCGGAGTGCGGACTTCGGGCAGGCTGAGCTTCACCGCCGGGAATTGTTTGAAGGTGGTGGTGACCATGAGGAAGATGAGCAGCACGATCAAAATATCGATGAGCGATATGATGATGACCGCTGGCGCCTGGCGTTTTTTTCGGGTGAGGAAACGCATGTTAAGCGGCTACTTTATCGCGGTATTGGCAGCGGAGGAATTGATCGCAGAGCGCTTCCATTTCGACGGCGATGTTCTCAACCTTTTTGTTGTAGTAGCTCCAGGCGATGAGTGAAGGGATGGCGACAATGAGGCCCATGAGCGTGGTGTTGAGCGCGATGGAAATACCTTTGGCGAGAGCGGCGTTGTCGCTGACTCCCTGGCCCCCGAGAGTGGCGAAGAGATTGATCAGGCCGTGGAGGGTGCCGACCAGGCCGGTCAGTGGCGCGATCCCGACTATGATTTCCAGAATGACGAGGCCGCGTTCGAGTTGCATGACTTCATGGCGAGCGCGGGTTTCGACCGAATCAACGTTTTCCTGCTTCGGCCAATCGAGATGATCGCGGGCGGTCAATAGGACATTGCTCATGGGGGAAGGATTGGATTTGCAGACTCGCTCCACCAGAGCGGCGCCTTCGGATGGTTTGGAAGAGCAGCTATCGACAGCATTTTCCACTTCTTCTGGGATGACCTTCCTCCAGCGGAGAGCGAGGCCGCGCTCGATAATGAAGGCCGCGCCCACGATCGACGTGAGCACCAGGAAATACATGACCGGGCCACCGGCGCGAAAGAACTCAAACATAGTTATTGGTTGTAATAAAAAGTGAAACGAATCTCGCGGAAATCGTTGTTAACGAGTCGGCGCATGTCGCTGGGAAATTTAGCGTAGGGAGCGGGATCGAGCACCGCGCGCTGGCAGGTCCAGGCGAGGTGTTCGCTGACATCGGAATCGACCACGCGCATGGCGGTGATGCGACCGTCATAGTTCAAGCGGAATTCGAGGACGACTTTACCGGTATCGTTCGGGAGGGTGGGACGCTCTTCGAGAAGGCGGAACCAGCAGGTTTGGACCGCCTGGATGAAAGCCATGTCATAGGCGCCGAAAGGTGTTGCGCGGACGTCGAAGCCAACATCGAGACGCGCGCGGCGGGCGCCACCGTCGTTGCGCATCTTCTGGCCTTCGATGATTCCTTTTTGGGCTTTGGCTTCGGCGAGAGTGCGCGGGCGGCGTGGTTCCGGTTTTTGTTCTTCCTGGGCGGGCTGGGGACGTGGGGCGGCGCGAGCGATTAAAGTTTCGCCGGGTTGTTCTTCGCGGGTGGGGCGAACATCCTGTTCGATGACTTTGGGTTCCGGAGTTTTGGCTTCGATCTTGGGTTGCTCTTTTTGCGGCGGCCTGGGTTCCTGAGGGGCGGGTTGCAACGTGCGTGGATCGGGACGCAAGGTATCGAAAGTTTTCGGAACTTTGTCCTGCTTGCCGTCGATTTTGGGGATGTCTTTGTCGGCGACAGTTGGGTTGGCGGCGACGGAGTTCTGGCTGGAGTAGAATTTCGTGTCTTTGGGCGGTTCTTTGACGGCGGCGGCGGGATCGACTTCGACGAAGACGAGCTGTGCTTCGGGCACCTGGTTCTGGAGCATGCGCTGGATTTGCTCCTGCATTTGGCGTTCGGCTTTTTCGACTTCCTGTTCGAGGCGGGATTTATTGGGTTGAGGCAGGAGGGAATGTTTCCACCAGCCCGCGTGGCGGCCGACTTCAACGCCGGAAATGAGGAGAATGTGCGCCAGGACGGAAATGGCGAAAGCCCTGGCGACCGGACTGGCAACCAGCGCGCGAAAAGAAGATTCCGCTTTCGCCCTGAACATGCGCCGCAAGGATGCTATACCGTGAGGTTATGGGCAAACGGAACCTTGCTTTGCTAGAGCCTTGTCGCTGTGCGTCATAGACTGAGAAAGTCCCTGAGAACTGGATTCCGGGGGTTCGCAGGAGCGAACCGGCGAGGATTTAGGGTGTAAGGTTTGAGATTCGCGGCGAGGTTGAGGGTGCATGAAAGCCACAAAGACCATTACCGCGTCGGCAGCTTTGGCAGCGCTCGCGATGGGTTGGTGGAAGCACCATCGAACCGTCGTGTGCTCGCGTGAAGCTGAGTTCGAGCAGAAATGCAATCAGGAGGCTCTCGACACATTTGAAGGCGAGGGCGGCCTGGTCTTGGCCTAAATGTTAACCTGGGGGTGCGGAGAGGCACCCCTGTTTCATGTACGTTTCTGGACTTGAACGTGGCGAATGGGTTAACTGCGAGCCATGCCGCAGCGAGAGGTGTCGCTTCAAAAATTGGTCGCATATTGCGAGAAGATTCTTCGGACGAGTGAGTTCACAGATTATCCCGGCGCGGTGAATGGATTACAGGTGGAGAACAGCGGCACGGTGACGAAGATTGCCGCGACGGTGGATGCTTCGGCGGCGACAATTCAGAAGGCGGTGGAGGCTGGGGCCGATTTGTTGATTGTGCATCATGGTTTGTTTTGGGGGCCGAGCCATCCGTGGACGGGGAAACGGTATGCGATGCTGAAGCTGCTGCTGGAGAATAATTTGGCGATTTACAGTTCGCACTTGCCGCTGGATGCGCATCCGGAACTTGGAAACAACGCGCAGTTGGCGGCGGCGTTAGGATTGAAGAATGCGAAGCCGTTTTTCTTTGATAAGAATCAATCGATTGGGCTGCAGTTCAACACTTCAATGACCCGTGATGATTTAAGGAGTCGATTAGAGAAGGTGCTCGGCTCGGCGGTTAAGGTGATTCCAGGTGGACCGGAGAAGATTCGGAAGGTTGGAATTGTGACCGGTGGGGCGGGAGATGAGTTAAAGAAAGCGCATGCAGAGGGGGTGGATTCGTTCATTACGGGCGAAGGGCGACATTGGACGTATGTACTCGCGGAGGAACTTGGGTTGAACGTTTTTTACGGCGGGCATTACGCGACGGAGACGTTCGGGGTGAAGGCGCTGGCAGAGCATTTGTCGCGGAAGTTTGGTGTGCCCTGGGTGTTTATTGATTATCCAACGGGGCTGTGAGGAGGGCATGAGTTCTCCAACTGAAATTGTTTTGCTAAATCGGCTTTGCGGTTAATTTCCGCGCGGATGTTGGCGAAGAGAGTTATTCCTTGTTTGGATGTGCATGCGGGTCAGGTGACGCGCGGAGTGCAGTTCGGCAAAGCGGAGGCCGGCGAGTTGCGGAATGTTGGTGACCCAGTGGAGTTGGCGATCCGGTATGACGAGCAGGGCGCGGACGAAATGGTTTTCTTTGATATTACCGCGAGCGCGCATGGGCGCGGGACGATGGTGGATGTGATCGAGCGCGTGGCAGATCGTTGTTTCATGCCGTTGACGGTGGGCGGCGGGATTCGGACGGTGGTGGATATGGGGGTGATGTTGAAAGCGGGAGCGGACAAAATTTCGATTAACTCATCGGCGCTGGCTACTCCCGAATTGATTACGCACGGAGCTGAGAAATTTGGGAGCCAGTGCATCGTTGTTTCGATCGATGCGAAGCGGGTCGCGCCGGATCGGTGGGAAGTGTTCGCCCAGGGTGGACGGAAGCCGACTGGATTGGAAGCAGTGGAATGGGCAAAACGCGCGGTGCATCTCGGTGCGGGGGAAATTGTGCTGAACAGCATTGATGCGGATGGAACGAAGGCCGGATTTGATTTGGAGATTACGCGGCGAGTGAGTGAATCGGTGCATGTGCCGGTAGTCGCGAGCGGCGGCGCGGGGAAGTTGGAGCATATGGCGGAAGTGTTGCTGGCGGGGAAAGCCGACGCGGTTCTCGCGGCGAGCATTTTTCATTTTGGGGAGTTCACAGTGGGGCAGGTTAAGGAGTATCTGAAGGGTCGCGGGATCGCGGTGCGGCTGGAGAAGCAACAAACGGTTTGATCAATCTAACGTGGAAACTTTGGCTCATTCGAAGTGGCTGCCGATCGTGCTGCTTTGCACGTCGAACATTTTCATGACGTTCGCCTGGTACGGACACTTGAAGTTTAAAGGGGCGCCGCTGTGGATAGTAATTCTAGCGAGCTGGGGAATTGCCTTTTTTGAGTATTTGCTGATGGTGCCTGCGAATCGGTGGGGGAATTACAATTATAGCGCCACGGAACTGAAGATCATTCAGGAGGTGATCACGCTGACGGTGTTTGCGGCGTTTGCGATTGTTTATCTTGGCGAACGCATTCGCTGGAACCATTTCGCGGCGTTCCTCTGCATTTTGGCGGCGGTGGCGTTTACTTTCTTGCCCAAGTCCAATTAGGACAATGCAAACGGCGCTTTTCAGTTTTCATGGCTTCTGCCATACAAAAGTCATGATCCCGTTCCGCCGAAAAGCGAGTCGCCGCCAGGGTTTCACTCTGATTGAGTTGCTCGTCGTTATTGCGATCATTGCGATTCTCGCCAGTCTGCTCCTGCCGTCATTAGCCAAAGCCAAAGACAAAGGACAAGGCGCGGCCTGTTTGAGTAACACCAAGCAGATCGGCATCGCGATTGTGATGTATGCGGACGACAACAGTGATGCGTTTCCAAATCGTTGGTGGGCTGGAGGGCCGTATCGGAACGAACGGGGTCGCACATGCGGCGGAGAATGGCTGCGGACACCAGCCAGCCAAATGTCGAATTACCTGGCTTCACCGAGCGTTTGGGTCTGCCCGAAAAAACGCCGGGGCCTCACGTATAAGACCGAGCCGGGCAATTTCAACCCGCGCATTACTGGTTTTCTTTCGTATGGATTTAATTACCTAGGTGTTTTCGGTGGTGATCCGGCGAATCCGAAGGTTTTCAAAGCGAGCGGAGTGCAGCGCCCAACAGACATGATCGCGGTCACGGAAGTGAATGGAACGGATAACCCGAGTGAGATCGGCGGAGGGATCGGCAATGAAAAGGCCGACGCTGCGTGGCTGGACGGCTATTGGGCCGGCGGATCGTTTCCGAACCAAACCGCGCCGCGCGGCAACCAGAATTTTCGTTTTCAGTCGCAGATGAAGAAGCACAACAAGCGCGTGAACATCGTTTACGTGGATGGCCATGCCGCGGGGGCAAAGCCGAGCCAGCTTATTTGGGGTCAGTGGTACGGCGTTTTCAGCGGCACCGGGATTATTCCTAACAGCGCCAACAAACGGTGGGATGGCCCCGTGAGCAACGCGGCACTCGATGCTTCGGAGATCGCGCCGTAACAGTCGTCTACCTCAGGACAAATCGCGGGCGATCAAGGGGAGCGGCAATTCCACCGGTCCTGTAGCGCAGCCGTACCGGCGTATTCGCGAAGCGCACAAGTTCTGATTCGTAGTGACTTCGAGTTATGGCTCTGTCTCGGTGCGACGCTGACCCTCACCTCAATCCCCACCTAAAACTACTAACAGAGCAATATTGCTGTTGACAGATTAGTCTCCACCCTGCTAGATTCTACCTATGATCACGAACAACCATTCGTGGTCACTCGGCTCGTGCCCGAACAAAAGCCTCGACCTCGAGTCTCCTGTTCGCCCACGCCAAAGTGACCACCTCCTCATTGCAGACAAAGTTGCACTATATCGTGTAACTGCGTCACCGCACTTCTATGTACAAGTCGCTCAAAAAACCTCCGTGCTCTCTGTGCCTCCCCTTGTGTGCTTTGTTCTCCTCCGAACACCCGGCACACACCCGGCACACACCCGGCACACACCCGGCACACACACAGCTCACACACAGCTCACACACAACTCACACACAACTCACACACAACTCACACACAACGCACGCACAGCTTACTCACCGACATGCAACTGGCCCGCAACGTCTTATGAACTTATGAACACAAAAAACACACAATTAACTCTTCACGCGAGGGAAGACGCTGGGTTGAGCGAGGGTTTTTCGGCAGGAATTTCGCGGTTGCATCGAATTCGCACCGCATCGAATCGCCTTAGTTGCTGTATACTGCAGTTTGTGATTTTCTCACAACTTCGAAGTTTCAGCCGGCTTGCTGCTCTCGCTTTTCTTTTGCTCTTCAGTGGCTGCCGTTCGGTCGATCGAAGCGAAACTGAGCTTCAACGCTTCGCATACGAACAGCCGCAGATGGGAGTTCCGTTTCGCGTCGTTCTCTATGCGGAAGATGAAGCGCAGGCGGAAGCGGCGGCGACGGCGGCGTTTGCGCGGATTGCGGAGTTGAACGCGATCATGAGCGATTACGAGACGGATAGTGAGTTGAGTGAGCTGTCGAGAAGTTCGGAGCAACGGTCGCCGGAGGTGCAATTGAGCGAGGATCTGTGGAAGGTGCTGGAGCGTTCGCAAGAACTTGCCTACGCAACCGAGGGTGCGTTCGACATCACCGCAGGGCCATGCGTCGCGCTGTGGCGGAAAGCGCGGCGCGAGCAGGAGTTTCCGGACGCGGCACGATTGGAGACGGCGCTGGGGAAGGTGGGTTATCGGAATTTGGTTCTTAATCCGAAAAACAAATCTGCAAAGCTGTTGCGATTCGGAATGCGCTTGGATCTGGGTGCAATAGCGAAGGGTTATGCGGCAGATGAAGCGTTGCGCGTTCTGCGTAAGCGAGGAATTGAGCGCGCATTAGTGGCGGCGAGTGGTGATCTGGCCTTGGGCCATCCTCCTCCGGGTGAACCGGGCTGGCGGGTGGAACTGATCGGTTATGACGGAGTTGGTGGTGCGCCGACGAATTATGTGCGACTGGCGAATTGCGGAGTGGCGACGTCGGGCGATTTATTCCAGCGAGTGGAACTGAACGGAGTACGTTATTCGCATATCGTCAATCCGTTCACTTGCATTGGCATGACGAATCATGCGCTCGCAACGGTTGTCGCGAAGGACTGCATGACTGCCGATAGCTTGGCAACGGCGATGACGATTGTGGAAGAAAACCTCGGGCAAACGCTAGCAGACAAACGAAAAGCGGCGGTACGGGTGGTTCGTCTGGTAAAGGAAATGCCGGCGATTTGGAGCAATGCGCGCTTCGAGCGCCTCATTCGCGAGAACTGATCAGTGGAGATATTTCAGCGTGTCGCGCTGGAGCTTTTCCCATTGGAAAGCGGGTCCTGGGTCTGCCTTGTTGGATTGGATGTGGAAATGTCCGATCAAGCCGCGATGAGTATTCAGGTGGTCGTCGGTAAGCTTGGACCGAATCAAATTACCGGAACTGTCTTTCGGGTATTCCAAGGCGAGTTTGGGAAAGATGTGAGAGAGCGAGGCGGTGAGTTTCGCGAGTGCTTCGTATTGTTCAGCGGTGAGGTCGTACTGACGAAGTTGCTGGCCCTGAATTTCGCCGGCAACCGGATCGTTTCGGATCGGACGAGCTACAAAGTTTGGACTCCGGATTCCGGTCGGCTGAAGCGCCGCGGGAATATCGACGTAGGTGCGACCTTCTTGGTCCTTTTTATACCAGCGATTCAGGGGCGCTTCGTTGCGATAGGCTCCGATATTGGCAATTTCGATCCCGATCGATCGGGTGTTCGCCGTAGAGGCGTGCCAGGCCCGTTCCTTCAGGTCCAGCGTTTGGTAAATCGTGCCATCGAGATCGAGCATGAAGTGAACGCTTAAACAGCGGTAATCGTGCAGGATTTTGAAACATTGGCGGCTTGTTCCGGCGGCATCGTAATGGATGACGAATTGATCGACGGCTTCCTGTAACCGCAGCAAGTCCCATCCGCCGCCTCGAACTTCCTCGCGTTCGAGCCACGTGAGACCTGTCGCGCGCAGACCGTAACGATTCGGCGTGGTGAGTTCCTTGTTTGCTGCAGCGGACTCGTCCCAATCTGATTTGCTGAACGGTGCGAAACGGCGTTCAACCCGGTAAGCGTCGTAACCACCAGGATCAAGCCACAAGACGACCGGTGTGCCGGTGTGAAAGAACTGTCCGGCAACCACGATCTCGTCTCCGGAGCGCGGTGCGTGTGTTCCTGGAATTGACTTTGGGGTGTGCGAACACGCCGTCAGCAGAAGCACACACGGAAGTATTGCAACTAATTTGCTCATCTCCTTCACTGCGGTTGAGTGTTAAATTATCCGCGATGAGTTGCAAGGAGGGGACGAAGTGGACAATGGGTTAATCGTGCCACCGGGCGAGATGGTGAGTGCGGGCGGAACGCGTTTTCATGTGCGCCGATTTGGCAGCAGCTCAGAGAGAACATTCATTTTGGAGGCGGGTCTCACGATGTTCTCGAGTTGTTGGGCGTGGATTGCGCCGGAGTTGGCGAAGCTCGGGATGGTGATTGCGTACGATCGCGCCGGATTGGGCTGGAGTGAAGAACGGCACGGGTTGCGCGACGCCAAGCAAATCGCGGAAGAACTCACTGGCTTGAGTGCGGCGCTGAACGTTTCGGAGAAAAAGGTTCTAGTGGGCCATTCGATGGGCTCGTTTTTCAATCGTGCAGTGCTGAAGCAGAATCCGGGGTTTGCAAATGCGGTGGTGTGGTTGGATCCAACGCACCCGCGGCAGTTGGCGCACAGCCGGCGTATGCAGCGCCTGTTCTTTTATCTGGAAGCTGCGAATCGGCTCGCGGCGGGTGATTTGCCAACGGTGACGCTGAGCCTGATTTCGCACCTCGAAGGATTGCCACCGCAGGAGTTTCAGGCAGTAAAAACGTTCCTCGAATCAGCACGCCATTTGAAGGCGACGGCTCGCGAAGCGCGGGCGTGGAAGATGTCGGCCGAATATATTCACGACACGAGTCTGGGCGACATCCCGCTGTTGGTTATTTCGGCGCAGAAGAACGCGTTGCGCAGATGGGGCGAGTATCAGAAGGAATTGGCGGCAGTTTCGAATCGGGCTGAGCATGTGACGTTCACCGAAATGTCGCATCTTTCAATGCTCTCAAATCGAGAGCAGGCGCTGAAAGTGAGCGAGAAAATTGCGCAATTCGCGGCGAAAATCTAACTGGACGAACGCTGGCTGGCCGCAGTTTTCCACGCGGAAGGTAAATCCGATTTTGTTTCAGCAAGAATTTCCAGGATGGCGCGACGATCTTCGTTTGAAAGAGAGTTGTAGGCTTCACTGCTGTCTTTGCTGGTCAGCACATTGAACATCTTCGCATACACTTTTTCTTTTACCGCGCTCGGCAAAGCATTGAATGCCTCTGAATAGATCAGGTAGCTGCACGGATACTTGAACATGCGGACGGCGAGATCGAAATCCCGCAGCGAACGGCCTTTGCTATCCCGGACGGCGAGCTTCTCAAAATCGCGCTGGAAGCTCGATGAGCCGGAGACTTTCGCGGTGAGCGGGGCTTCGTCGGCGAAGAGGAGGTAACGGACGAAACCATCGACGATGGAACGAAGATAATTCACGTGGCCGTAGGTTTTCTGCATGATCATCGCTTCGTAGTTGAGGCGCGCGATGTAGTTGTGCATGTGGGTTTGATGCTCGAAAACCATGAGAGCGACGATATCGCTGCCCGGGGATTTGTATTTGCCGGTGTTTATGAACTTCGCGAGGTCCTCAATGTTTCCGGAGTGGTTTGGTTCCTTCGCCTGCTTCTGAAATGCCGCTTTGCCGATGAGATTTCCCCGATGAGTTTGATCGCCGTGGGTGCCCGTCACGTACCATCCGCCCCAACGTTCTTCGAAGGGGGTGCGATGATTGACCTGGGAAGTTCCGCTGGCGAGATCGATTACGCCATCCTCATCAGTTTGAAACGAACGGACGAGATGGCCGGGCACGCCCATGCTCTTGGTGGAGGCGTGACATTCGAGACATTGGTCGGTGCGTTTGAAAGCGGGTTTATCTAGTTTCTTCTGCTCGATCGTGTAGAAGACGCCGCCCATTTTTGGATCGGCGACGGAAACTTCGATGAGCGGCGCGCCTGGAATCCAGCCGATGTAAACGTCGTCATTGAAGAAGAGGGCTCGTGGATTGTCCGGTGAAATGCGTTCGCGCTGCAGGGACGTTTTCGAGAAGACCAGCATCTGTGAGGAATCCGGAATATCCAATTCCTTCAGCAGCGCCGGCAGGTAGCCGTATTTGTCGTCCCAAGGGAGAGAGGCATCGCCGGTTTCGAGTTTTTTTTGCAACCGGCTGATGGCACTGTCGGGCTGCGCTTTCGTGTAGCCAATCGTGTCTTCATCGAGCGGAATCAGGTGCGTGGCGCCCTGAAAATCCGAGGCCTGTGCCGGTAGGCACTGGGCAGCCGTTAACCAAGCGAGTGCAATGTAGTTATGGAATCGCGCGAACAAAGCGGCAACAAATTAGCACATGTTCCAGCGATGTGCAGAGTGACATTTTTTGCGAATCGCGAGGCTTTTCTGGCTACTTGGGGTCCCGTTGCGGGCGGGTATCTCCCTCACCTGGAGCCGTGGTCGCCTTCTTGCGCGCAGCGGTAAAGCCGAGAAAACCAACAATGAGAACACCGGCGATGATTGAGGCAAAGCTGATGTAGAGACCACGTTTCGGCACGCTGTAGTTGAAGGCGACTTCGTGTTTTCCGGGCGACAACTGCACGCCGCGCATGATGTGATTGCAGCGGAGCAGGGGTTGCGCCTGGCCGTTGACCGTTACGCTCCAATCGTCGTCCCAACGGTCATTGAGGAGCAGAATTCCTGGGGCGCTGTTTTCGACCTGAAGTCGCCATTCGCGAGGTTCGTAGGAAACGATCTGCACGTTGTTGGTGCTAGCGGTTGCGCTGGCGCTGTTTGTAGAAGAAGCGGGGCCGGAGCCGTTGACGATGAGCGTCTCGTCAGGATCAAAGGTGAGGGAGGAGAGTTCCTGCAAGGCAGCAACATCATCCGAAACAGTTCGCCAGGAGTTGTAAAATTTTGCGCGTGGCAGTGCTCCGGTGAATTCGATGATAGCCATTGCACCATTTGTGGAAATTTCGGCGCTGAGGTCATCGAATGTGGTGACGGCGGTGCGTCCTGGCTTTGGAACGAAGTTGAACTCGGATTTTACCCGGAAGCGCCTTTGCTGCGCGTCGAGCGCCAGGTTCAATACGTCGACGAGTGCCTTATCGCCGAGGATCCATCGTGTATTCGTTAATTCCCAGAGGCGGCGAGGCAGGTGAAGTTCTTGCGCGCTTTTTGGCATGAAAGCGGACATGAATGCCTGGTCGAGTTCGGGAACGCGCGGCATCTGGCTGATGTCGAGGGATTGAATACGGTAATATTGGAACTGGTGTTGCAACCATTCGTTGTAGAGTGAGTGCAGGATGTATTGGTTCTGCGGATTCAACTGGGCGTTCGGAATGAGCGCCTGGACGAAGTCGCCAAGGTTCGTGCCCATAGGATGAGTCTTGGTGGTGACGCGGCGTTCGAAGGGTTGTTCCTTTAAGACGGCGAGGAGGGAACTCAGTTCGTATTTATCTTTATAGTTGTAATGTACGACCCAAGGTTTGTTCGCGCGGTACAGATCGGTCACGAGAATCAAACCGAGTGCGATGGTGAGCCAGTTCAGGCGAGGGCCAGCGAACCATCCGCTGAGGGCGAGGAGAATGACCGCGACACTGGCGGCGGCAAAGAGAAGGGACCAACGCACTTCGGCGAGGCTGAATTTGTGGATGGCGGTGGCGTCGGCTTCCGAAAAGCCGATGGAGGCGATGTGTTTGCGCACTTCAGTTGCGGAAGAGCTGTAAATTAAGAAGCCGAAAAGAAACGCGGCGAGGAGGGCGACAAGAACCTGACCGTAACGGCGCTCGTAGACGAGGCCGGACTTCCACCAGGTGGTAACCGCGAGCTTTGCGGATTTGGCGGTTTGCAGTGCGGATTGCTGATAACGGCGGTAGAGAAGTTCAACCCCGAAGCCGAACAGGACGAGCACGGCCATTTGGAACGGGAGCAGATATTTAATCGGGTTCCGGATGGTCGAAAAGTAAGGAAGGGAATAGACGATTTTGAAGAACGGAGCGTGCCGGCCGTAGGAGAAAAACAATGAGATTACGCCCACGACAAACCAAAACCAGATCATCCGCCGTTCGAGGTCGGAGAGCGTTTTGGATTTACCCCAGGCGCATAGGACTGGAAAGATCGCGAGCAAGCAAACGAGCACGCCTGCATACTCTCCTGAGCCGGAGTGACGCGGCATGCCTCGGCGATGTTTTTCCCAGCCGGGTTGCTGGCCGACTGCGCCCCAGTATTCGCCACCCTCAGGAGTATCCATGCGGTAGCCGTATATACCGGGGATGATGATGCGGAGCGTTTCGGCTTTAGGCAGACTCCATTGAGTTGCCCAGTCCCAACGTTCTTCTTTCGTTTTGTTGTCTTGGGCAGTGCCGCTGACGCCCTGGATTTGGGTGGTGATGAGACTGTGGAGCGTTTGCGCGGCTAAGAGAGCGGCACAGACCGCCATGATCGCGACGAAGGCGGCGCCAATGGTTAATTGCCGCACCTTCTTTGGCCCGCTGACATAGGTGAGGAAAATAAGCCAGCTTGCCACGTAAAGGCTCATGATCGCGCCGTTATCGAAACCTTCCGCGATGCCCATTCCAACGCAGAGCCCGGCGAGAATCACGTGCAGGATATTTCGGCGGGGCGAAGCCAGCAGACCCATCGCAACGAAGGAGGAAGCGAAGGTAAGGGTGAGAGACCCGAGTCCCCAGCACGCGTAGGAAAACGGGTGGGTGTTGAAGGCGACAGCGAAAGCGCCCAAGATGCAAGTCGGCGTTGAAAGGCCGAGTTGCTTGAAAAGGAACCATCCCGATAGGCCGAGAATAAGCAGTGTTAACGGCACATAGAACTTTAAGAAACCGACCGGACCGAGCAGAAGGAAGAGACCTGTGCTTACGTTCGGCGTGGCAGTTGGCTGTTCGGACCCGATCCAGTTAAGATCCTGCCAAAACCCGCTGAAACTGCCACTCACCCACTGCCATTGTGAGGCGATGTAGCCCAAGGGGCCATCACTGGAAAACATCACCTGCGAAGCGGAAAAACTTTTGGCGAAAGAAATCGCCAGGATGAGCAGCAGGAAAACAGTTACTGCGACTAAACCGCGCGCCGTTGATATCGGTGACTTCATGAACGTCCTAAGAGGCTACCCGAGAAGCTTCCGTTTCACAGTCAGAAAGGCTTGATGCGCTATTCGCCTGGCGACACTCATCGTAAATCGCAATTTAAATCCGATCGAACGCTCGCGGAGCGACGCTTTAATCGCGTCAATTTCCTCCTGCATGTTCGCGCCCATACGCTTACCGAGAATAACGATGATCACGCAAAAAGCATGGTATTCGATCCAGTCAATTTCCGCCCTGACACCGGCGCGTTTAAATTTGGTGAAGAAGTCGTAGAGCACGTTGTTGAGCCAGAGCCATTTGCATTTTACGGGAGCGTATGATTGGATTTCTTCCGTTGTCACTGGCAATTCATTCAACCAGCGAGCTGTGAGGGCGGCTTTCTTGTAAGTGGCTTGCCCGACCGAATACTTGGTTTCTGCCATCCAATTGTTCGGTATGTAAACGAGGGGTGCTTTGATGAAGTACATCGAATCCACCTGCGAGAGCAAAAGAAACGCGGACGAATAATCCGGGGTTACGTAGGAGTAAACCAATCCGGTTGGGCTGCTTTGTCTCGCGGCGCGGAGGAGTTCCAACGGCGCGCATGAGTCGAGACTTTTAGGTAGTAGCTTGTAGAACTCGCTGGAGAACGTGCAAAAGGCGCGGATTGTTTCTTCCGTTGTCCAACGCTCTACTGCTGGGAGTATCGGAGGGTCAGGGATGCTCGGCCCCTTCGCGAAACTGATATCATACGAAAAGATTGCGTTCCCAAAACGATTCGCGCATTCAACAAGAATCTCCAGCGCGTTGCGCACCAGACGCATCTTGTCTTCAAGTATCAGCACCCATTGGCCCTGCGCCTGCGCAAGCGCATTTTCCCAATTTTCATGCATCGGCAATTTGCCGGATGTCCGGAAATATCGGATCCGCGGGTCACCGTACTTCGCAACTGCATCTCTCGTGGCGCTTTCGGAGTCATCGTTATCCGACACAATGATCTCTAAATCCCCGTAGGTTTGTGCGAGCGCACTTTCGATCGCGCCTCCCACGATTTCGGAGCGATTTTTAGTCGGAATTAGAATTGAAAAACGCGGAGCGGCCATCGAAGAAATTCTCAAGCGCGGCGCTTCAGAAAAGCATCCGGCCAATAGGTCACGCGATTCGTGACCTTTCCTTCGTTAAACAGAAACTTCGGTTCGCCATGCACGAAGTCGGGGTGGTTTTTCGCGAATTCGAGTGCTGCTTGGCGCGGGTTATTCCAGTGCCAATCAGGATTCGTGCGCGGCGCCCCTTCCACCCATTCCATTATGCCATCCATGGCCACGATGTACGAGCCGGGAGTAACGAAACTGGAGTAAGCGTTCAGTTCAGCCAACGTATGTTCCTTCGTGTGGCAAGAATCGAGGCAAACCAGGACCGTTTCGCCCGGTTTTATCTGGCGTTGGACCGCATTGACAGTTTTTGCGTCGATTGAACTGCCTTCGACCAAAGTTATGTAGGGCGCGAGAAAATGGCTTTCGATAGCCAAGCGATTGTGCGGGCGAATTTCGATATCGATCCCCACTACTCTCCCCTTGCCCATCGCTTTGCAAAGTGAAGCGTAGAAGATGAGCGAACCGCCGTGCGCTACGCCGGTTTCGACGATGACGTCAGGCTTAACGTCGAACACGATTTCCTGAATGCGCATCATGTCGTCGGGAAGCTGGATGATCGGCCGGCCGAGCCATGAGAAACTATACACGTACTTGGTGTCCCAACCGGCGCGCAGCCAGGTTTGAGAGATCAGGTCAAAGCCTTCCGCAGAGTCGATCTTCGCCTGCACCCGGCCTTCCGAAGTCTCCGCCGACACCTCGCCAGCTTCCAGATCAACGTTCAGTTTCTTAACTTTTCTCATCGCAAAGAGCAGGGTCGATTCGCATGTAGACCAATTGCACCGCTGAGCTTGCGGCAGAATCGTCTTCAACCCAAGTCACTTTATTCTTCTCGTCGGCACTCTTCCGCAGCGGCACTCGCTTAAACTCGCGAAAGCCAAGTTTTTTATAGAAGCCGACCGCCGGATTATCCGACCGAACGCGAACATGTATCTCGTGCAGGCCGAGATCGTGCCGCGCCCATGAAAGCAGCGCCTTCAACGCAGCCGCCATCGTTCCAGGGGGAGCATCCCCGCCCCGCACAATTGCATCAGCCTCAACGTAAGATTTCTCCCAATCAATGAAGGCAATGCCCATGTAGCCAAAGGTGCGTGAGTTCAGGTCGTCCAGCATGAACAAGATGCGCGTGTCGTCCGGGCCAACCGTATTCACCAGCCACTCGCGGGTTTGGCGGTCGGTAGCCTGGAATTCGTTGAGGAACGAACTAACGAACTTATTCCGCCACTCGGACAGGCAAGCAACATCCGCGGGATTCAACCGGTCTGCAGTTGTTGCGACCGGCCTCAGCAAAGCCTTGAGGGGGCGTCCCACCGCCAGACGTGGCGTAGCGCCCGGCCCGCCTGCAGAGCTTTTGAAATACCGCAGAAGCGATCGCCCGTTCAAATCCGCACCGCTCATTTGTAGTACGCTGAAATCGCATCGACCACTCGATCCAGATCTTCCTGTGAGATCCGAGAGTTCAGCGGCAGTGAGAGAATCTCTTTCCCGACTTGATCGGTAACTGCCAAATCACCTTTGCGGCACTCTTTGAACAAGCTAAACCAGTGGCCCGGCTGCCAGTGAATGCCAGTATCGACGCCTTTCTCTGAAAGGAATGAGCGTAAACCGTCGCGCGATTCCGCAGGCACCCGGATGTAATAAAGGAACGGTGTGATATCGACAAAATCAGTTTTCGGCACGCGGACGCCCGGCACTTTGCTGAGCCGGTCGTTGTAATAAATGCAAGCCTTTCGCCTCGTTTCAGAAATGCGATCCATTTTCTTCAACTGAGCGACGCCCATTGCACCGTGCAAATTAGCGAGATGATATCGGAAGCCGAGTTGCTTCACGTCGTAGGTCCAGGCGCGCTGGTTTTTGTACATCAGCGAAGTCGGCTGCCCCATGCCGATGAGCCGCATCTCCTGTAGCGACTTGAGTTCGGCCTCGGTCCTTACCACTAGTGCGCCGCCATCAATGCACGTAATCGTTTTTACCGGATCAAAACTGAACATGCAAATATCGGAAAAACTTCCGACTTTCTTTCCCTTGTACTTCGATCCAATGGAATGCGCAGCGTCGTGAAAAACTCTAAGTCCGTGTCGCGCCGAAAAGGCGTTCACAGCGTCGTGGTCGCAGAGTACGCAGTCATAATCCATCGCTATGACCGCTTTCGTTCTAGGGCTGACCAACTGTTCGGCTTTGGCGACATCGATGCACAACGATTCGGGATCAATATCGCAAAAGACCGGTGAAGCGCCGTTTGCAAGGATGGCCTGAAAATCAGCCACGTTGTTGAACGCTGGAGTGATGACCTCGTCACCCGGCCCGACCCCTGCCAGCCGCAAGCCCAAATGGATCGCGGCGTGCCCGGTGCTCACCGCAGCAACATACCTGTCTTCCGCGCCGATGAAGTTCTTTAACGCCTGCTCAAATTCACCGACGTACTGGCCCATTCCCAGCCAACCCAACTCGAGCGCTTTGACCGCCGCGTCGATCTCCTCTTTCTCAATGAGCGGTTTGAATACCGGCAAAGTTTCCATACAAACGCTAGCACCAGACTTTCTACCCGGTCGCTTTTGCGAAATAAGAGAGCGGAATCTAGCGAAGATTCGCGTCCAAGCCAGCAGTTTCTAAACCTCTACTGCCTTCGCTCAAAGTCTCCAAACGATCGTTCAAAGCTCCGAATGCATAGGGGGCAGGAATTTCCTGAGTTCCCGAACCAACTGGAAGCTCTTTATGCTGCGCGGCTTTGGGATGAATTGGACGACGACGAAGGTGCCGTTGTGGCAGATAGATTGTGAGAACTTTCGTAGAACTATGCGGCCCTTTGAGCTGCGGGATGTAATTGCTCCGGAGCACCTGGAGTTCGTGCAGCATTTCGCCGCCCGGTACGAGTTGGAAGTAGAGGAGAAAGGCACCACGATGCTCTTCCGTCCAAAGCTCTCCGGGAAATAAGGTGCTTTTCGCCCTCAAAATCTCATTGACCGGCCACGGAAAGTTCGATTACTGTCCGCGCCGATGAATTTTTTGGCCGTAGCGCTACTGGTTCGCGTAGTCGTTGTAGACTGACGCGGCCTGGTGCTTCTGGTCAAAGTTGCTCGCAGGTCGCCCGCCGTTCCGAAGAGGGAACGCGGGTTTTTGATTTTGCGGGCATGTTTGGCGCTCGCAGAAGAAGATCTCGGGCGAATCCAGACGCAATATGAGACATACCATTTCGGTTTTGGTGGAGAATAAGTTCGGCGTGCTCACGCGCATCGCCGGGCTTTTCAGCGGGCGGGGTTACAATATCGATACGCTGAACGTCGCGCCCACCCAGGATCCCAACACCTCGCAGATGACCATCGTCACGCGCGGCGACGACGCCACGTTGGAACAGATCGTCAAGCAGCTCAACAAACTTGTGGACGTGTTGAAGGTCACCGATTTTCGCGAAGGCGAGTATGTCGACCGCGAGTTGGTGCTCGTGAAGGTGAATGTCGATTCCAAGAGCCGCGCCGAAGTGATGCAGATCACCGATATCTTTCGCGCGAAGATTGTCGACGTGCAGCCCAAGACGCTCACGATCGAGATTACCGGCGACGAAAGCAAAGTGGAGAAGTTCCTCGAACTGATGAAAACTTTCGGCGTGGTGGAACTAACCCGGACCGGCAAAGTCGCCCTGCCGAGGAGTTAATCAAGAAATTAACCACAGAGACAGAGAGAGCACAGAGGTAAGGTTCTTTTCCGTGTCCTCTGTGGTGAAACGAACCAGATTTTATGCCCGCAAAAGTATATACAGATAAAGATGCAGATTTGAACGTGCTGAAAGGCAAGACGCTAGCTGTGCTTGGTTTCGGCTCGCAAGGCCACGCCCATGCGCTGAATCTTAAAGAGAGCGGCTGCAACGTCATCATTGGCCTCTACGAAGGCTCGAAATCCATTCCCGTCGCGAAGGACAAGGGGTTCGAAGTTTATCCGACCGCGGAAGCCGTGAAGCGCGCGGACGTGATTTTCGTCGCGTTGCCCGACACCAAGCAGCCGAAGGCTTACAAGAAGGACATCGAGCCGAACCTCACTAAAGGCAAAACGCTGCTCTTCTCACATGGTTTTTCGATTCATTTCAAGACGATCGTTCCGCCGAAAGAAGTGGATGTGATCCTCGTCGCCCCGAAAGGGCCGGGCCATATTGTGCGCCGCCAGTTCACCGAAGGTAAAGGCGTGCCGGCGTTAATCGCGGTGTATCAGAACCCGAGCAAGCAGGCCAAGAAAGTGGCGCTCGCTTGGGCTAAGGGCGTCGGCGGCACGCGCGCTGGCGTGATTGAAACAACCTTCAAGGAAGAGACTGAGACCGATTTGTTCGGCGAACAGACAGTTCTTTGCGGTGGTCTTTCCGCACTGGTTCTCGCCGGTTACGAAACGTTGGTTGAAGCCGGTTACCAGCCCGAGATGGCTTATTTCGAGTGCTTGCACGAGTTGAAACTCATCGTGGACTTGATGAACGAAGCGGGCGTGAGCGGCATGCGCTTCTCAATTTCCGAAACGGCGAAGTGGGGCGACGTGAGCGTCGGTCCGAAGATCGTCGACAAGGGCGTGAAGAAACGCATGAAAGAGCAGCTCAAGGAAATCCAGAACGGCAAGTTTGCCAAAGGCTGGGTTAAGGAATACGAGACGGGGTACAAAAAGTACAACGCGCTGCTCAAAGCGGGAGAGAAACACGACATTGAGAAGGTCGGCGCACGCCTCCGCTCGATGATGCCGTGGATGCAGAAGCGCTCGATCAAGGGCGCGCAAGCTTCCTATTGAGCGATTTCGCCGCGGTTGAATACGCGGAGTTCCGTGGAAAAGACCCGCCAGCCTTTCGAGGTTGGCGGTTTTTCTTTTTTTTCGTCCGTTACAAAAATGCGTCCCAATCGTAGGTCGTTTTGTCTCGCGAGCGATTGAGCCGAGGAGTAGGTTTTTGCTGAACGGTTATGAACTACGCGAGCTACAAAGGCCTGCCGATGCTGGCGGGGCTGTGCACGATGGAGGAGGCCGCTAAACCGGGGCTTTCGGTGGAAGAATGCGTGACACGGCTGAAGCGATATCACTACGCCCTGAAGCGGCTAAGCCAGATCTTCATCGGCCGCATTACTTCGGAACCGATTTATGAACTAAAGAGCGCGTTCAGTTTGCACGGTCATTACTGCGCGGAACACGTCAGCGAATTGCGCAAACGCGTGGGTGAGATGCGCGAACCGCCGCTTGGGTTAGAGATCGTTCCCGACGAAAACCTCGGAATCTTTTTCGATGAGATCCTGAGTGCGCCCGCAACGGAGGCGTTGCTGTTGGGAATTTATGAAAAGGCGGTGCCGGCGGTGATTCGGGGATTAAAACGCCATCGCGAGCAAACGAATCCGCTAGCGGACGCGCCCTCGAGTCGGTTGTGTCGGTTCGCGCTGGTGGAGTTGGAAGACCTGGAGAAGTTCGGGCGCGAGGCGATTACGAAGTTGGTCGATGCCGAACAGCGCGAGGAATGGAAGGACTGGTTCAATTTACTGGATCGATTGTTAGCGGCCGCGGGTGATCTCGATGGGACTCAAAGGAAGCCTGCGCCGAATGGGACAAATCTGGAGCGGCAGTTTTCCGCGAAAAGTTACAAGTTCGATGGTTTTCCGAAGCGCGACGAACGGTTTCCCGATCCATACAACATGGGGGTGAACGCGGAAGTTTTTCTCTACGACGAGAATTTCCCGGCGAACGCGAAGACGTTGATGATGTTTTACAAGCGACTGCGCGAGATCGATGTGCCGGAGATGATGGCGAGCATCATCACGGAAACAGAAGGGAAGCCGTGGTCGTACTATCGCGATATGATTCGGCAACTCTGGGACGAGGCGAGGCACGCGATGATGGGCGAGGTTGGGTTCGTGAGCGCCGGAGTCGATTGGCGGAAGGTGATGGTGAACTTCACCTGGTCCATGGCGTTGAACACTCAACTCAAACCCATCGAGCGGCATGCGGTGCTTTATTTTATCGAACAGGGATTGATGCCAAAGACGGGGAAACGATACGAGTGGGAGGTGGGGGTGGCGTCGAAGAATCCGCTGGCGGCGACGTTCCAGGATTATGATTGGGCGGATGAAGTGTTGCACGCGCGGATCGGGCGCGATTGGTATCTGAAAGAGTTCGATGATCCGAAGCAGGCAGTGAAATACGGGGACGATTGCTGGTCGAAGGTCCTGATGGGGTGGGAAGAGTGGCGGAAAAAAGGGCTGACGGAGCATCGAAACTGGTGGCCGGAAGTTTACAAAGAAGCGTGCGCGCGCTGGGGTGTAAAGCCGGATCAGAAGGTGCTCGCATATAATACGAGTTACCGCGAGGTGCGTGCGGATTTGAAAAATTTGGCGGTTTCGGGATAATTGCGCTGAGCTGTTGGAGGTTTGATTTCGAATGGGATTGCTATCGAGCGGCACAAATGTGCCGTTGGAGTTTGTAGTTAGATATAGAATGAAAAAGATTGGTTCGTTGTTGAGGCTGGAGTTTTTGCCATCGAGTGTTGATCTCGGTTTGTTGGTGCTGCGGGTGTGGTTGGGGGCTTCGATGCTGCTGTTGCACGGGTGGGGCAAAGCTGCAGGCGGTGAGAAAATGATGCGCGGGTTTCCGGATCCACTCGGCGTTGGAAATCAGGCGAGTTGGGGGTTGGCGGTGTTTGGGGAAGTGATTTGCGCGGCGTTGCTGGTGCTGGGGTTGTTCACTCGATTTGCGGCGCTGGCGAGTGCGATCACGATGGGCGTGGCGTTCTTCATTGTGCATCGAATGGTGCTGAGCGGTTCAAATTCCGGTGAGATGGCGTTCATTTATTTGGCGGGATTCGTGGCGATCTTCTTGGCGGGACCGGGACGATTTGCGTTGGATGGGAAGTCGAAAAGTTCGGCGCCGAAGAAACCCAGGCCGGTAGCAAAGGATTAATATGCGCGCGCGAAGTTTTGGAGCTTTGGGCTTGATCATGGCCGCACTGGTTTGTGCCAGTGCGGCCGAGCGGGTGTTGATGACGACGGCTGGGCCGATTAAGCAGAACGCGGCGGGGATCATTTTGCCGCACGAGCATTTGTTCACGGATTTACGCGGGCCGGATGCAGCGGGTTATGGGGAGGCGGATGGGGCGGAGGTGATGCGCGTGATGGTGCCGCTACTTGAGGATGCGCGAAAGGCCGGCGTGGAGACGTTGATTGAATGCACGACGATTGGGGTGGGCCGGAACGTGCCGATCATCGCGGAGTTGGCGCGCAGGACGGGAATGCAGATCGTGGTGCCGACGGGGGTTTATGGACGGGCCAATTTTGCGCCGAAGAAATATGCGGAGATGAGTGAGGACGAGTTGGCTCGTTGGATGATCACGGAGGTGGTGGTGGGGATTGAGGGGACGGGAGTGCAGGCGGGATTCATCAAGACCGCAGCGAGCGAGACTGAGTTGCGGCCGCTGGAGGTGAAGTTTCTGCGAGCATCGGCGCGTGCTTCGAAGGCGACGGGTGTCGCGATTGCGAGCCACACGACGAGCGGCGCGATAGCACGGAAGCAGGTGGATATTCTCAAGAGCCTCACGGTCGATGAAGACCGGTTTGTGTGGGTGCATGCGCAGGCGGAGAGCGACTTCGAGATTCACAAGGAATTGGCGAAGCGTGGGGTTTATATCGAGCTGGATTCGGTGGGGAGTTCGGAAGCGGAGGATGAGAAGATTTTGAAGATCATTCAGGCGCTAATTGCGGAGAAGTTGGAAGATCGGATTCTCATCTCACAGGATGCGGGCTGGTATAACCCAGGGCAGCAGAATGGCGGGAAGCAGCGGGGTTTTGCGGGGCTGACGAAGAGCTTTGTGCCGAAGCTGAAGAAGGCTGGGATAACGGATGCGCAGGTTCGGAAGCTGACGCAGGAGAATCCGTTTCGGGCGTTTTCGATGACCCAACGGGCGCCGTAAAGAGAAGTAGCTCCAAGAAAAAGCCGCTGGGGAGACCAGCGGCTTTCGAATTGGTTAGGCGGCTAATTAGCGGCGCTTGGCCAGCAGTTTTTTCACTGGCTTGACCAGGCGGGAGGTGACTTTGCCGTTGGACTTGGTCTTACCCTTGGCGGATTTTTGCGTGTCGGCGATCGCGGCCTGGGCGGCGGCGAGGCGGGCGACTGGGACGCGGAAGGGCGAGCAGCTTACGTAGCTGAGGCCGAGCTTGTGGCAGAACTTCACGGAATCGGGATCGCCACCGTGTTCGCCGCAGATGCCGAGCTTGATGTCAGGACGGCTCTTGCGGCCTTTCTCAATCGCGATCTGCATCAACTGGCCAACGCCGGTCTGGTCGATGGTGGCGAACGGGTTGCGTTTCATGACTTCAGCTTCCTGGTAAGGCCCGAGGAACGAGCCGGAATCGTCTCGGCTCATGCCGAGCGTGGTCTGCGTGAGGTCGTTCGTGCCGAAGCTGAAGAACTCAGCGGTCTGCGCGATTTCGTCCGCGGTGAGAGCGCCGCGCGGAACTTCGATCATTGTGCCGACGGAATAGGCGAACTTCACTTTTTTCTCGGCCTGCACCTGGCGGGCGGTTTCGTGAACGATTTCGACCTGGAGATCGAGTTCGCGTTTAAAGCCGACGAGCGGGATCATGATTTCAGGACGGGCTTTGATGCCTTGCTTGGTCGCATCGGCGGCCGCTTCGAAAACGGCGCGGGCCTGCATGCGGGTGATTTCCGGATACTTGATGCCGAGACGGCAGCCGCGGAAACCGAGCATGGGGTTGAACTCGTGCAGTTCGTGCACGCGGTTCATGATCTTCTCGACCGGGATGCTGAGCTTGCGGGCGAGATCCATCTGCTGCTCCTTGCTGTGCGGCAGGAATTCGTGCAGGGGCGGATCGAGGAAACGGATTGTGGCCGGGAATCCCTTGAGCGCCTTGAAGATGCCGTGGAAATCCTCGCGTTGATACGGGAGGAGCTTCGCGAGGGCGGCTTCGCGGGCTTCGAGGTTATCGGCGAGAATCATTTCGCGCATCGCGTCGATGCGGTCGCCTTCGAAGAACATGTGTTCCGTGCGGGTGAGACCGATGCCAACCGCGCCGAACGCGATGGCGTTCTGGGTTTGCTCGGGATTATCCGCATTGGTGCGAACCTGGAGCTTGGTGACTTTCGAGCACCAATCCATGAGCTGCTTGAAGCTCTTGAATTTCTCGGTGGCTTGCGCCTGCTTGTCGCCGTTCAAAAGACCCGCGATGATTTCCGAAGGAGCGGTTTTGATTTGGCCCGCGTAAACGGTGCCGGCGGTGCCATCGATCGAAAGGAAGTCTTCGCCTTCTTTATAGGTCGTTCCTTTGACGGTGATGGTCTTCTTGTCGTAATCGATTTCGAGTCCGGCCGCGCCGCAAACACAAACCTTGCCCATCTGCCGGGCGACGAGCGCGGCGTGCGAGCTGACACCACCGCGAGCGGTGAGAATGCCTTCCGCGGCGATCATGCCGCGCAAATCTTCCGGAGAAGTTTCGATGCGGACGAGCAGCACTTTTTCACCTTTTTCGGCCGCGACGACGGCTCGATCCGCGTTCATGTAAATCTTGCCAGAAGCAGCGCCAGGACCCGCGGGAAGACCAGTGGCGATCACTTCCGCCTTCTTCACTTCGTTCAGGTCGAACACTGGAGCGAGGAGTTGCTCGAGCTGATCGGCTGGGTTGCGCATGATGGCGGTCTGCCAATCGATGAGCTTCTCCTTAACCATGTCCATGGAGAACTTGAGCGCGGCCATGGCGGTGCGCTTGCCGTTCCGCGTCTGGAGCATGAACAGCTTGCCTTCCTGAATAGTGAACTCGACGTCCTGCACGTCTTTGAAATGCTTCTCGAGAGTTGCACGGACGTTGAGCAATTCCGCGTAAGACTTGGGCATCTTCTTCTTGAGCTCGAGGACGGGCTCTGGAGTGCGGACGCCAGCGACGACGTCTTCGCCCTGGGCGTTGATGAGGAATTCGCCGTAGAATTCGTTCACGCCGTTCGCGGGGTTACGGGTGAAGGCTACGCCGGACCCGGAGGTTTCGCCGGTATTACCGTAAACCATGGCCTGCACGTTGACGGCAGTTCCCCACTCCGAAGGGATGTTGTATTTGCGGCGGTAAACGATCGCGCGGTCATTCATCCAGGAACCGAAGACCGCGCCGGCTGCGCCGCGAAGCTGATCCCACGGATCGTTCGGGAACACTTTGCCGGTGCGTTCCTTGACGAGCGCTTTGAAACGCTTCACCAGTTCCTGCTGGTCTTGCGCGGTGAGCTTCGAATCTTCGAGATCTTCGTGATACTTCTCGTGCTTGAATTCGTGAATGACCGTTTCGAAGGGCTCGTGATCTTCGCCTTCGCGCTTTTGCACGCCGAGAACGACGTCGCCATACATCTGGATGAAACGGCGGTAGCAATCCCAGGCGAAGCGTTCGTTCTTCGTGGCCTTGGCGAGTGCGAGAACGGAGTCGTCGTTGAGGCCGAGGTTCAAAATGGTGTCCATCATGCCGGGCATGGAATCGCGCGCGCCGGAGCGGACCGCGACGAGGAGGGGCATGCCGTCACGCGCGCCGAACTTTGCGCCCATGATCTTTTCCATGTTCGTGACGCCCGCTTCCATCTGGCCCTGGAGCTCCTTCGGATAAGTGCGCTTGTGGGCGTAATAATAGGTGCAGACTTCGGTGGTGATGGTGAAGCCGGGAGGGACCGGGAGACCGATGCGGGTCATTTCAGCGAGGTTGGCGCCCTTACCGCCGAGAAGGGCTTTCATGGAACCATCGCCATCGGCCTTTTTGTTGCCGAAGAGGTAAACGTATTTAGCTGCTTTAGCCATAAATCAAATGTCAGTAAAAATTCAATTTCTTGGGGAAAATCCGCACGAAACCGAGCGCGGGACTTTAACAAACGCCCCCCTTGTGTCAACGGAAAGGCCGACGCGGGAGAGATCGAAAGGGGCACAACCCCGAATGGACGGGAATGAACCCGAATTGAGGGGAAGAATGAACGAGCGGCCGATGCCACAATGCCCGAAATCAGGTCGGTAGCCGGAGGATATTGCCAAGGACTTGCAACGGACCTGGTGATTTGAAAGTTTTTGTGTGTGCTGTGTGTTCATAAAGTTGTAAGAAGTTGATGGTTAGTTGTTAAAGGGTTTCGAGGCTGTGTGTGCGCTGTGTGTGTGTTGTGTGTGAGCTGTGTGTGAGCTGTGTGTGAGCTGTGTGTGCGCCGGGTGTGCGCCGGGTGTGCGCGGGTGTGCGGCGGTGTGAATTCCTTTGTGGTTGGAGTTGCGGGTGCTGCGTCGAGAGGGAGCAACGATGCGCGGCGATTTGGCATGGTTGTTCCGTGTTGATTGAGTTTATTCGGACCGAGTCTCTTCATGGCGCAGTTTCTTTCCAACTGATGAAGAGCCGGCGACGTACGCAGTTCAGGCGTCGTCTTTATGCGGGGGTGAATGGAAATTCGCTTCCGAGCGAGGTTCTATTCAACCACGTGCCGTTCTTCTCAGGCGACGAAATTATTGCAGATGTTCGCTTAGGAAGCAAGCGAGAATGCACGTCGTTGCGAGTTTTTGGGCGTGATTAGAAGTGGGTGAGATTCCGGCGGCCCTCCGGGACGCGCGGAAACGAGGCCGAAGTGACCGGTGGCTGCGCTCGAAGACCTCGCTTGCCGACCGGCTACTATCCGAAACCCCTCCAGGGTGAAAAAGAGAGGCGCGAAAGCAAACACGCGCGTTCCCAATGGAAGTGAGGAACGAAGGAAAATTGGACGGGACGTTCATCCCTCCGGATGAAGATGAATCTCACCCGAAAATAATCACGCCCCTAGTTTTCAACATGTCGCAAAGAAGACTCCCAGACTTGGCGGCCGAGCAGAAGCGTACGAAGATCAAAATAAACTTCGCGATGCGATTCACTGCTGAAAGGGAGTTCCACACGATTCACAATATGTGGGGAGCATATAACCGAAATTGATTCCACGTTTGGCGCATTGGCTGCACCGCTTCACGGTCGTAATGAGGGCGAGCGATGCGAATAACAAAGCGACTGCGAGCCAGAGGACTGGAGCCTCGAAGATGACGCGAAGCAAAAGCGCCCCGAGAGCGCACCACGCGAGAATCTTCGAAATGAAAGTCCGCCTTCGGTCCAGGAACTCGTAGTGGCGATAAATTTCGAAAAGGTCGCGCGCTCTGGTAATTTCGATTTCCTTCCTAGTCCAAATATGTTGGCCGTCATCAACCGCGAGGGGAAATCTCGTGAGTAAGTTCCTAATCAACTTCTCGGCGGCGTCGCAGGCGGCAGTTTGCTTTGAGCGGCGGAGCTGCATTAGTAAAGAGAGAGATGGAGGATTGCCGAGAGCAGCTTCGACCTGCTTCCTGTCTTCATCGCTGTAATCAGTCTGATACTCGCGGTCCGAGTAGGTCTGAACGATCAGTAAATAATGAGCGTTATTCGGCAAAAAGTATTCGTCTTTATCGGGAACTTTTTCGCCCTTCGCTGCAATGAGCGGAAGGATTTCGCCTGCGGTCGCCGCGCTAAAATGAACGATGATGGCTTCTGCCATTGTGTTGCGCCGTTAATGTAATAGATCTGTAAATTTTAGATGATCGATGAACGTTTTCGTTCTGATTGGAAAGTAGTCGGTGAGGAGGCAGTTGATTTCGGTTTGCCAGAGATTTGGGGTGTGGAGTTGGTAGGGGCCTTCGCGGTAGGGGTGGAGGTCGCGGCGGTAGTCACCCCAGCGGGCGGATTCGGCGATGACGGCGAGTTCGATTTGTTGGGCGAGGACGCGGTAGCGTTCGGCGGCGGATTTGGGGGAGAGTGCGCCGCCCTCGGTGAGGTGCTTGCGGGCGCGCTCGGCGAAATGATTGCGGAAGGTTTCGTTTTCACGGAGGCGCTGGAAGATGCGGGTGGGGCTTTGATCGTCGTCGGTGGTGAGGCGATTGTCGTCGACGTTTTCGAGGGTGCGTTCGGCGTCCCAGACGAAGAAGTGCCATTTGCCGCCGGGTTTCCGTGGGCGGGCGGCAAACCAATTGGAGGAGCGGTCCCAATCGGCGTTCGCGCCGTAGAGGTTCAGGAGCATGTAATCGATGAAGCTGTCCATCTCGATGAGTTCGGAGATGGCCTTGAAGTCGGCTTCAGTGCGAACGCCGGTGTTGATGCGCTGCATGAGATTGTCCCAGGCAGTGGAATCGCCGGAGAGGATTTTATCGGCGTTGCGGGAATCGAAATCTTTGCGGGCGCCACCGAGGTAAGCTGAGGCGAAAGATTCGTCGGGACGCTCGACGAGGTTGTAGAGACCCCAATAAAGGCCGTTCAGGTATAGGTGAACGAAGATGCCGCGTGATGCGGGATGGCCAAGCGCGCGTTGGGTGTCGCGCATCCATTGGTCGCGGAGGAAATCGCCGCGCGCGCGTTCGGTGGGGTGCCAATGGAGCCAGGTGTTGTTGCAGCCGGCACGAAGGACGAGAGAATCGAATTCGGTGGCGGCGTCCGGGCCGAAGATGGCGGCGTTCAATTTTCCCGGGCCATATTTCTTTTTAAAGACGAGACGGAAGGCGTGCTTGGGACTTTCTTCCGGGCGGCGGTTCCATCCACCGTGGATACGGAGGCCGCATTGGACATTGAAGATGGAGGTGCCGTTGGTGGCGATTAGTTCGGCGCGGGTGGGACGTTCCCAATCGTCGCCGCTTTCCATGGGGTTGGAATAGATGCCGCGCCCGGAGCTGAAGAGATCGTCGTTGGAGGTGGTGATGAGGAGGCTTGGGAGAGAATTGAGGGCGGCAGGGAGGCGTTCGCGGTAGGCTGGATCGTTGGTGATATCCGGATCCATTTCGTAATCGGCGAGGACGGGGGCATTGCTGCGAGTGCCCCAGGTTTTGGGGAAGGCTGCGCCGTCTTGTTTTAGGATTTGGTCGATATCGGGAACGGCGGCGGCGCAATGCACAGCGGCAAGAAGTAGAAAAGTTATGAAGCGGTGCATGGAAGAAAGATTAGCGAGCGGCGAGGAACGCTCAACGAAATAGCGGTTCCTGGGGTGATTGGAGTGAGGGTCAGACTGGCACCGAGACGGTGCCATAACCCGAAGTCAGTACGGGTAATGCCTTGTGCGCTTCGCGCACACGCCGAGACGGCCGCGCTACGGAATTGCGCGATGCGCCCCTCGAATCAAATCGCGCCTGCGGTACGCGGGTTTCTGCGGGCGTGACTTCGAATTTGGAATCGGGATGATGGAGGAACCATGGCGCAGCGGTGTGAATACTGCGGGACGGAGAACGAGCATGAGGGGGCGTTGTGCGTTCGATGTGGAAACGAGCTCGGTGATTTGATTTTCCCGCCGCTGCTTCCGCCAGACTCTGTGGAAGTGCCGCGGCCGCCCGCGAACCTGGGCGAGTTGCCGCCGATGCTTGCAGGCGAAGTTCCCGCGATCGGCGAGAAGAAGCGCGAACTTGGGGCGGCTTCGGCAAGTTTCATTTTCCTGGGGTATTTTGGTGCGCAAACTGTGGTGGGGTTATTCGCAGGACTGATTGGATTCGCGGTGTTTGGCGGGGCGGCGGGATTGAAGGGGGAAGGATTTCAGCAGGTGATGGTGATCGCGATGTTACCGATGATGGCGCTGAGTGGGTTGATGATGCTGATCATGGCGCTGCGAATGATCCCGCAATACTTGCGCGATAGGAGCGCGACTGGCGCGGCGTGGGTGGTGGGGTCGATCAAGGAGAATGCGACGGGATTGATGTTTGGAATTTTGACCGCGTTGGCTTATGCGGCGCTGACCGCGGTATTTCCGCCGACGGACGAAGCGACGAAGGGATCGCTGTCGCGCATGGCGCTAACGCCCGGTGCTCAGCAAGTGGTGTGGATCGTGGCGGCGCTGTTGTTCGCGCCGTTGGTGGAGGAATGCTTGTTTCGCGGGATCATGTATGGGGGTTTTCGGAGGTCGTTCGGGCCGGTGTGGGCGGCGATATTATCGACGTTGATCTTTTGGTCACTGCACTTGACGGAGATGTGGCATTACTGGCCGGCGATGATCGCCATCGCGATGCTGGCATTGGTGGCGTTGTGGCATCGATTGAAGTATGCGGCTGTGGGGCCGGCGGTTTCGGTGCACATTGGTTATAACGGAATGATGGTGGTGGGGGCCATTGTGGCGACGCTTAGTGGCGCCGGGAGGTAGGAGCAACCACGAATGGACACGAATTAACACGAATAGAGGAGTGGTTCGTCGTTAGGTATGTCGCTATGACCGAACATCCAAATGCGTACGATCATCGGACAATTGCGAAAGCCTCCTCACGTCGGCTGCTACGAAGAGTTGGCTTGGCTGCGGCGGTTTTTCTGAACAGGATTTTCGGTGATGCACCTGAGAGTTGGCGTGTTGCTGTTTGTTGTGATGGCTTCGTTTTCGTTGGAGGCGGCGGATGAGGATTGGGCGGTTTATTTGGGGGATGGGGGGAGTTCGCATTATTCGGAGTTGAAGGAGATCAACCGGAAGAATGTGCAGGAGCTGGAGGTGGCGTGGGTTTACAAGGCGGGGGATGGGCGGAAGGACAATCGATCGCAGATCCAGTGTAATCCGATCATTGTGGATGGGGTGATGTTCGGGACTTCGCCGGGATTGAAGTTGCTGGCGATAGATGCGGCGACGGGGGTGGAACGCTGGAGGTTTGATCCGTTCGCGGGCGACACGAACAGCAATGCGGTGGGGGTGAATCGCGGCGTGGTTTTTTGGAGGAGCGGGAAGGATCGGCGGATTTTGTTCACGGCGGGACAGAGTTTGTTTTGCGTGGAGGCGGGTTCGGGGAAGTTGGTGCGGAGTTTCGGCGTGGAAGGGAAAGTGGATATTCGGGAAGGGTTGGGGCGCGATCCGAAGACGTTGTTCGTGCTGTCGAATACGCCGGGAGCGATTTACCGCGACTTGTTGATTCTTGGGACGCGGGTTTCGGAAGGGCCGGGACCGTCTTCGCCTGGGCATATTCGGGCTTACGATGTGCGGACGGGGAGGATTGTGTGGACGTTTCGGACGATACCGCAGCCGGGAGAGGCGGGTTATGAGACGTGGCCGCCGGAGGCTTACCAGTATGCGGGCGGGGCGAATGTTTGGACGGGGATGGCGGTAGATGAGAAACGCGGAATTGTATTTTGCCCGACTGGTTCGGCGGCATTTGATTTCTGGGGCGGGGATCGGCACGGCGCGAATCTTTACGCGAATTGTTTAATCGCGCTGGATGCGAAGACGGGCAAGCGGATCTGGCGTTATCAATTTGTGCATCACGATTTGTGGGATCGTGATTTGCCGGCGCCGCCGAATTTGCTCACGGTTCGGCATCGCGGGAAGAAGATCGATGCGGTGGCGCAGGTGACGAAATCCGGACACGTGTTTGTGTTCAACCGCGAAACGGGAGAGCCGTTATTTCCGATCGAGGAGCGGGCGGTGCCGCCATCGAAGTTGCAAGGGGAATGGGCGTGGCCGACGCAGCCGATTCCGCTGAAGCCCGCGCCGTTTTCGCGGCAGGAATTCACGGAAGACCTGGTGACGGATGTTTCGGAGAAATCGCGCGAGGCGGTCCTGGAACGATTGCGAAAGGTGAATCGGCACCAGGTGTATGATCCGCCGAGCACGGAGGGGACGATCATTTTTCCGGGGTTCGACGGCGGGGCGGAATGGGGCGGGGCGGGAGCGGATCCGAAGCGCGGGATTCTTTACGTGAATGGGAACGAGATGCCGTGGATTTTGACGATGGTGGAGACAAAGTCGAAGGAGGGCGGGGAGCTTTCTTCGGCGCAGCAGATTTACAATCAAGTGTGCGCGGCGTGCCATGGGTTGAACCGGGCGGGCGATCCGGCGCGGGCATTTCCGACGCTGGCGAATATTGGGCAGAAGTTGAAGAAGCCGGAGATTGTGGAGTTGTTGCGGACGGGGAAGGGAGTGATGCCGGCGTTTGGTTTCTTGAGCGATGAACAGCGCGAGGCGCTGGCGGATCATTTGTTAGGCGACGAACGAGTCAGCGTGCCGAGTGAGACGGCGCCGGCGAAGGGATTGACGTTGCAGAGTCCCTATACGCATACGGGATACAATCGATTTTTGGATCCGGACGGGTATCCGGCGGTGAAGCCACCGTGGGGGACGTTGAACGCGATTGATTTGAACACGGGAGAGTATTTGTGGCGCGTACCATTGGGAGAGTTTCCGGAATTGACGAAGCGCGGTGTGCCGGTGACTGGGACGGAGAATTACGGCGGGCCGGTGGTGACTGCGGGCGGGTTGATCTTTATTGCGGCGACGAAGGACGAAATGATTCGGGCTTTCGACAAGGAGACCGGGAAGGTTTTGTGGCAGGCGAAGTTGCCGGCGGGAGGTTACGCGACGCCTTCGGTTTATGAAGTGAAGGGCCGGCAGTTTTTGGTGATCGCGTGCGGCGGCGGAAAAATGGGGACGAAGAGTGGGGATGCTTATGTGGCGTTTGCGTTGCCGGAGGGGAAGGCGAAGTAGTCAGACGGAGGATCGTTCGAGCTTGGTTTGGTAGTTGGATTCGGCTGGGCGGCTGCGGAAGGCGCGAAAAACGGAGTAGATCAGCAGGGCCAGCAGGGTGCCGAGCATGTTGTTGAGGAGGTCTTTTTGGGTGTCGGTTTTGGCGTCGGGGCTGTTGAGTTTGAGCATGCCTTTTTCCGGGCCGAGGATGAGGGTGCTGGCGTATTCGATCAGTTCGTGAATCCCGCCGAGGCCGAGAATCACGATGACGGTGCCGACCCAAAGTTGCCAACCAACCAGGGCAAAGCAGTTGCGGAGGGCGCGCGCGACGATGAATCCCCCGGCGACGCCGAAGTAGAAGTGGACGTAGGTGTCGAAATCGAGGCCGAAATATTGTTCCTGGTAGCTGCCGAAGGCGCCGAGGTTATGCAGGACGAGGGCGGTGGCGAAGATGGCGAAGTGGCAGGCGTGAATGTGGAGGCGGTCGCGGAGGAAATAAACGGCCCAGAGCATGGGCGCGAGGAAAACGATGGCGAATCGGTAGGTGGAGGGGCCTTGGGCGATGACGGTGATGAGCGCGAAAATCGCGGTGGTGATCCACGCTATGGTTTTGAATGAATTCATACGCTCTGAAGGGAGCGTAGTTCGGAAGTGCGAGGGCTGGGCATAAGGCAGCCTTTTGACCCAAGGCCAAGGCGAATACCGATGGAGGACAGGAAGGATTCCTCACGTCGTCCCCTACAGTTGGATTATGCGGCGGCGGGTTCGGCTTCGACTTGTGGTTTACCGTTTTTCTTGCTGGTCGCGGTGCGCGGGGCTTTGGCGTTGGGGGGACGGTTGGGCATGACGCAGCGGACGATCGTGCCGCAGTCGGGGCCGGGGGCGACGGAGACGGTGGCGCCGATCATGCCGGCGCGGTAGTTCATGACGCGTAGGCCCATGCCGTTCCGTTTGCCCTGCGTTTTCGGTAAACCGCAGCCGTCATCGGTGATGGTGAGTTCGACCTGGTTGTTCTGGGTGTTGAGGCTGATGGTCACGTTTTTGGAGCGACCATGTTTGATGGCGTTGTTTACGGCTTCCTGGGCGATGCGGTAGAGGTGAATGGCGGCGGCGTTGTCGTAAACTTTGGTGAAGGTGGGCGCTTTTACTTCGCAGTTGACGTTGGTGCGGCTGACGCGGGAAGCGAGTTCGGTGAGAGCGGCTTGAAGACCGTTGTTCTCCAGTTCGACCGGGCAGAGGCCACGGGCCAGATCGCGGGCCTGGGTGATGGTTTCGTTGACCATCGAGGTGATTTTGCGGACGTCGTTGGCTTCGGTGAGATCGCGGCTGGCGAGTTTTTGTTCGACCACTTTGACCATGCAGGCGATGCCGGTGAGATACTGGCCGAGGCCGTCGTGCAAGTCCTGGCCGATGCGGCGTTTCTCGCTCTCGCTGATTTCCTGGACTTCTCGTTCGAGGCGTTTGTTCTCGGTGATTTCGATGGCCGCGCCACCGACCATGAGGGGTTTGCCGTCAGAATCGGAGATTGGGAAGCGGTTGGTAAGCCAGTAATGCATGCCGTCGTCGCGATTATAAGACTCGGTCGTTTCGATTGCTTTGTTCTGGTTCGCGACTTGTTGATCGAGGTTGCGAGCTTTGGCGGCGGTGGTTTTCGGGAGAAGGTCGGCGTCGGTCTTGCCGATGACTTCGTCAACGCTGCGGCGGAAAACTTTGGCACAGGTTTCGTTGGCGTAGACGTAGCGGCCATCGAGGTCCTTCATGTAAACGGCGCAGGGGACGTTTTTCATGAAGGCGTTGATTTGCGCTTCGCGTTCGCGGAGTTGCTGGAGGGTTTTGAAATGCTTGATGGAATAGCGAATGGAACGTTCCAGGAGCGATGAATCGAGGCGATCCTTGCTGAGGAAGTCGGCTGCGCCGAGACGCATGGCTTCGGCGTCCACCTCGGGATTCTCGGTGGTGAGCATGATGATGGGTGCCTTGCAACCGAGCTTGAGCGCTTCCTTGAGCAGGTCGATACCGTTTTGCGCGCCGAGGCGATAATCGAGGAGGTAAACGTCGTGTCGGCCTTCACCGATGAACTCCACGCCTTTTTCATAGTTAGGCGCCCAATCAAGATGATGTTTCTCGCCGGAAATCTTTGAGAGATAATGGCGAGTGAGCATGTAGCTGTCTTCGTCGTCGTCGACCAACAGGACCCGAATGGGGCGTCCGGGCGTGAGACTTTCATGGGCATCACGATTCATAGGCAAAACTGAGCTTCCTCCTCTGTGGATGAAGAATAGCCTTTCCGCGGGCTCTGCGCAATGACGGGCGAGGTTGGCTTCCCAAAGAAGATGGACTCCTCACGTCGTCCCCTACAAGGCGTCAATGCGTCATTGCGTAGAAGACGATGTTGATGCCGAGCGGATAGGCTTTGGGTTCGGACATTTGGCGGAAGTATTCGATGTTGTCGCCTTCGCGCTCCCAACCGTCGCCCAAGTCGGTGTTGTGGCAGATGATGGCCATGATGCGCTCTTTATCGTCGTAGATCGCGCGGTAATGGGGAGTTTCGGCGTCGGCGCGTTCCCAAGTAATGCCGGAGTCATGGTAGGTGTACCAATGGTGAATGCTGGGGATTTGGGGTTTCGATTTAAGGGGGAAGACGCAGTTGAAGATTTTGTGATCGGACGGGATCTCCTGCGGTTCGCGATCTGGAAAGACGCGTTTGATTTGTTCGTAGAAGTTCTGCCATTCGTCTTCGCCCCAGAAATCGTCGACCATGAGGAACCCGCCGCCGAGCAGATAGCGGCGGAGGTTGGCGACTTCTTCTTCCGAGAAAATGAGACGACCGGGTTCGATGATATAGATCCAGGGATGCTTGAAGAGTTCGGGATCGGTAAGTTGGAGAACGATCGGTTCCGGATTTACTTTGAGTGAAGTGAGTTGTTGGAGGCGGAAGGAAAAGTTGCGATCGCTATCGGGATAATCGGTTCTCCAACTGTTGTCGCGCCAACCGTAGGAATCGTACTGGATACGGACGAAGGTGAAAACGTCGTTTTTAAATTTGGGATCGTTCTCCCAGGACATGTCTTCGACGCCGGCGGGCGGGGAGGCTTGACGATTGCGGCCGCGACCACGGCCATATTGGGCGGAAGCGACCACCACACCCAGGAGCAGCATAAGGAGAACGAACCGCCGCATCACGTGGGCAGTTTACGGTTGGGGCGATGGATTCACAAGTCGCGCTGGACGAATTCTCGCAAACAGTGAGTTACAGAGAAAGACTCCTCACGTCGTCTCCTACAATTATTATTCGCCGAGGAAATGAATGGCGATGCGGCGGGTGTGGGGGTGTTTGCGGTGTTCCCAGACGTAGATGCCTTGCCAGGTGCCGAGGGCGAGGGCGCCGGCCTTGAAAGGAATGCTCAGGTTTGTGGCGGTGAGCGCGGTGCGGATGTGGGCGGGCATGTCGTCATCACCTTCCGCGGTGTGCTCGAAGATGTCGTCGCCGTCCGGAACGAGCCGTTTGAAGAAGCGCTCGAAATCGCGGCGGACTTCGGGATCGGCATTTTCCTGGATGAGGAGCGAAGCGGAAGTGTGCTGGATGTGGATCGTGGCGAGGCCGGTGCGGAGAGTTGACTTCGTGAGGAGAGACTCGATTCCGCGGGTGATTTCGTAGAAGCCGCGGCCTTTGGTGGAGACGCTTAGTTCGGAGAAATTCTGTCGCAAGGGGCCGCTCACCAGAGGAAGGATTGTTGTTCAGCGAGGAGTTGGCCATCGCGCCAGAGAGAAGCGCGCCAGGCGACAACGGTGCCGAGGGCGTCGGTTTGCGTTTTGTCCAGGCGAACGCGGGCCCATGTGGAAAAGAAACGTTCCGGCAACACTTCGGTCTCGAAAACCTGAGCGTGGCCGAGGCCACTTTTGCTGCCGCGGGCTTCGATGCGGACGGTCACGGGGCCTTCTTTGCGCGAGGCTTTGAACTGAACTTCGAAGCGCATCCCGCTGACCAGATTGGTGTTGTTGCGCAGGTGGAGTTGGTAGGCGTCGCGTTCGTAAAGGCTTGGAGCCAGCGCGGTGCGGTTCTGGGAATCGACCAGGTGAGTGAGGACTTTGACGACGCGCGCTTCGCCGGCGGCGACGTTTTCTTCGGCGAGAACGCAGAAGAACGTTAGCCAGCTAACGAAGATGAGATGTCCAATGCGCGTCGGCACAGAAAAACATTACAGGGTTTTGACAGGTTTAACAGGATTTACCGCCATTTACCGGCTTTTGGCGCGGGGGTGGTGCGGCGCGGAGTGCTGCGGGTCTGAGGGCGTTGCTGTTGTTCGCGGGCTTTCTCTTCTTCTTCGGCTTTCTTCTTGAACGCGCCCCGGAGGAACCAATGGCGCTTGAGACCCTGAATCATGTCGTCAGCGTTGGTGATCAGGTCGGAAACGCCTTTAACGAGGTTGGTGTTGCTTTGGACCTGCTGGTTCAGGTTGCTGGTGATGTTGGCGAGATTGATGAGGGTTTGGTCGAGGTTGGTGACGAGCGTGAGGACGTTGGTGTCCGTGTTCGCGATCATCTGGCTGGCATTGGTAAGAGTGATGTTCGCGGCGGCAAGGGTTTGCAGGAGTTGAGTGTGGAGGTTGGTGGGAAGCGCCCATTCGCCGAGGGAGCCTTTTGGTTCGCGCAGGTTCGCGGTGATCACCTGAACGTTTGTCATTGTGGGCAAGGCTGCGGAGAGAACCGTCTGCGCCTCAGCGGTGACATTGGCGATGTTGGAGAGGACGAGATTTACTCGGTTGGTGAGATCAAGAATGCCCGGGAGCGCTTCTTCGGCTCGGTTGGCGATCATCTCGAGGCGTTCCATGGCGGCGGGCGATTCGGTGGAGAGGAGCCAATAGCCGGGCGTTTGTTCTTCAGGAACGTATTCGCCTTTTTGTTCGTCGAGCACGAGCCACTTGCCGTCGACTTCCTTGTAGGAGGCTTGAAGGGTGAGATTCGTTTCGCCGCGCTCGATGCTGCTCCCACCCGGCGTGATTTCAATCAGGCGACCGCCGAGGAAATCACCCGCGACGACGCGAGCGCGCGAGTCGTTCCAGATGTAACCTTCATAGGGATGCAGTACGTAGAAGGCGACATGAACCGCCTTGGGGCTGAAAGGAGGATTGGCGGTGACTTTCGTGATGCGACCGACGGCGAACCCGAGGAGGCGCACTTCACCGCCGGGAGCAAGGCCAGCGCCGCTATCGACCTCGGTATAGTAGCGGGCTTTAAAGGTCCACCAGCCTTTGCGCATGCCGGTGTGGTAGATGTAATAGGCGAAGCCGGCGAGGAGCAGGAGCGTGGCGACGGTTACGAAGACACCAACGATGCGCTCCACGCGGCTGAGACGCGTGCGCAATTGAGGCGTGAGATCCTGGACCGGCACCCGAAAAAAGGTTTAACGGAACGGCTTGGAACGCAAGCTGCGAATTCGGGACGAGAGGCGTTACGTAATTGGCCGGCAGCTCGGCAGCAGCCTCGCTCCACCTTGCGCGCGCTACTTGGAGGAAGAGACTTTCTTGTAGACGTCGATGGTGGGCGGGCGTTCGCGCTCTTCGTCGATGTTGGAGACGATGGTGAGAGTGTCAGAGCTCAGCATGTAGACGTAGGCGCGTTCTTCGTCGGCGCCTTCGAGGGAGTCATCGTCGCGGCCGGCTTTGATGTTCGAGATGGTGAAGGTTTTGAACGCGCCGGATTGTTGCGCTTTGACGTCGGCCAGGGCAACGAACTGAACTGATCCGCTCGAATCGAGAATTTTGAAGGTCATTTTATTCTCCTTCAGTTCGAGGGTCTGAGTGACTTTCTGACCGTCCTCATTAGTTCTTTTAGTTTCCCATTTGCCCTGGATTTTAGCGAGTTCACCGTCGGCGGCATGAGCGGCGAGAGTTAAAGCCGAAGCAGTGATCAGAGTAAGAATTGCGCGCATCATATAAAACCTGGATTGGGTCTGTGGTCGGTTGTTTTACGGGAGCGGAAGGAAATCGCAACGAAATTGCGTGTTACTTGTGGGTGGCGGTGAAGAGGTGGGAGGCCCAGCCGGGGTCGGATTCGTGAGTGGTGAAGGGGCTGTTTGCGGGCCAGAGATGGGTGAGTTCCAGGTCGCGGAAGCCGGCGCGGACGCTGGCGTAGCCGTCATGCATGGTGACCGGGCTGCAACCGATCGCCCAAAGGAGGCGGGTGGAGATTATAGAGGGAAGCCAGCGGCGCGGTTCGCAGGCGATGAAAGCGCGGCAGCGTTGCGCGCAGGTTGCGAAGATTCGCCGCAGGGTTGGATCGTCCAGGTGATGCAGGAAAAGGTTGGCGAAAATGAGGTCGAAGGTTTCGCCACCCTGTTGAAGCCACTCGTGGAGATCGGCGGTCACAAGTTCAGGCTGCCAGCCGAGATTGCCGAAGGCGTTCAGGGTGGCTGCAGCAATTGCGGGCTTCATGTCGAGAAGGGTGATGCGACCGCGCGGAGCGGTGCTTTGGATGCGATGGAGGAGATTGAGCGTGAATGTTCCGTCTCCCGCCCCGATTTCGAGAATGGTTTGAGGCGGACGGGGGAGAACGGTGATGGCGCGTGCGACGTGAGTCTGGTTGCGCATCCACCAGTTGAGGCGCTTCAAATCGCGGCGGGAGCGGAGCGCTTCCGGATCGTTCGCGGCGAGTTGATCGAGAATCTCCGGCTCTACAACGCGGTGCATTGGTCACCAGCGAACATCGAGAAGCGCGCCGTGGCAACTGATTCCCGCGCCGAACGCGGAAAGGAACCATGTGCCGCCGGGCGCTTTTGCGGCGAGAGCTTTCTCCAGGGCGAAAATAACACTGGGACTGCTGACGTTGCCGTGTTCGCGCAGGACCTGGGCGCTCCAATTAAGCTTCTCGGCGGGGATTTGAAGGCCGGATTGCAACGCGGCGAGGACATCGCGTCCACCGGAATGAACGATCCATTCCTGAATTTCAGTTTGAGGGAGATGCGCGGAATTGAGCAGACCGTCGAGGACCTGGCGGACGTGTTCAACAACGAGGAGAGGCACGCTTTTATCGAGGACGTTGCGCAACATGCCGTCGCGGGTTTCGAAGCGGAGGAGTTCGCGGTCGCGGGTGTTCAGAATGGTTTGGAAAGAGCGCCATTCGATATGAGGAAGATTATTCGAAGGGTCTTTGCCCACAATGACCGCGCCCGCGCCATCGCCGAAGAGACAGGCGCTGATGAGAACGCCGGGATCGTTATCGAGATAGAAGGCGGCGCTGCAGATTTCGACGCAGATGCAGAGGACGCGATGTGCCTGACCAGAGGCGATGAGGGCGTTGGCGAGCTGGAGATTTGGCAGGGCGGCGCCGCAGCCGTGACCAACCATGTCCGCGAGGTAGATGCCAGGCCGGAGGCCGAGTTGCTCGCTGATGTAGCTGGTGAGGCCCGGGCAGAGGTAGCCGGTGCAAGTGCTGACGACGAGGGCGTCGATGTCGTGCGCGGTCACGGCGGCGGTCGCGAAGGCGCGCTCGGCTGCGGCTGACGCGACCTTCGGTGCATTTTCGGCGAAGCGGCGATGGAGGGTGTTTGGATCGAGGGAGAATGCTTCGTCGAGATTGGACATCGCGAAGGAGCGGGTCTCGATGCCGGAATCGCCGGTGAGGACTTTGCGGAGGATCGCCTGGGAACGACCGCTCAGCTTAGAAAGATACTGCGACGCGGCGAGTGTGTTCCAACAATCGCGCTGGGTGTAGCGGAATTCGGGTGTGGCGGTGCCCACTCCTTGGATGAACATGCAGGCACGGTAGCGCAACGGTGTGCGCTGAACTAGTGGGGCGCAGCTTTTTTTCGAAGAGAATCAGCGGGTAGCCGGACCGGCTGGGGTGGTGGCCGAAGGGGCTGTCGCTTCAGCAGGAGGCTCGTTCGTGGAGACGCCGTAATCCGCGGGGAGATTCAAACGGGTGCGGAGTTGGGCGGAGAGGATGGCGTCGAGACCATATTCGGGGCTGAGCACGCCTTTAAGTGTTTCCTCGTAGAGCTGGTTGAATGGAGGAAGTCCCACACGCACGATGTTCTTCTCGTAGCGTGAGATTTCAGTCATGTAGCGCTGCCAGAGGCGGCGAGCGAAATTGACGTGGTTTTCCGCGACGATATCGGCTTCTGAGTCACCCAGGGCGAACTGGAGGAAGGCATTTTCCAAGGTGCCCATGATGATCGTCTTGACGCGATTTGGATCCGTTTCGCCAACGTCTTCCGCAATGCGGGAGAGAGCGTAGTCTTCCAGGTTTTCGACTGGTTTGCCGGCGATGGTGTTTGCGCCGGGATACATTTCCTTCAAACGATTGAACCATTGCTGGGCGGCTTGGCGGCGGTTGTGGGTGTAGAGGTGGTAAACGACCATGCCGAGGTAGTTTTTATGGGCGTTTAGAATGTTGTCGCGCTTGTCCGCCTCGAGATTGGCCATCTCGAGGTAAGCTTTGTCCGCTTCATCGATGACGTGGAGGTTCGGACCGTAGACGAATTCGTTACCGCTTTTATCGGGATAGACCAGGCGGCCGCGCATGAAGGCGAGTTGAAGTGATTGGAAGATCACGCGACGAAGACCAATGAACTCCTCCTGGCGGAGTTTTTGGTCTTTGGTCATTTCCAGGCCGTAGGTGGCCCAATAGATGGCGTGAGATTCGGGAAGGCGCCACTCCAGCGGCCCGTACCTTTCGTCGACCCTCTTCATGAAGGCGGGATCGAGTTTGTATTGTTCGCGGAGTTTGCGGGCGCGCTCGATTTCCTCGGGAGTTTGCGGACTGATGAGTCGATCGAAATTGAAATCCCCTTTACCGAGGAGCGCGGTCATTTCTTTGGCCCATTCAACTTTGTAAAGCTGGTGGGCGTCGTCGAGGTAATGGCCCATCTTATGTTGATAAAACCAGGCGAGCTCGCGATAAATGTTCGGTTCCCTGGGATTGTATTTGAGCGCCTCGTCACGGAGGAGTTCGGTGCCGCGTTTGACCCAGAGCCAGCGGTCGGCCGGGTCGTTGAACTTCACGGAAATGTTGTAGGCCATGTTCCAGGCGAGGTGAACCCAGACGGCGGTGAGTTTCGGCTCGAGCTTGGTGATCCAGTCCGCGAGTTGGACCATTTCGAAATATTTGCCGTTTTCCTGAAGTTCGGTGGCGCGAATCCAGAGGGCGTTTGCGATGAGGCCGCGGAAGCCGCCGAGCGCCTTGGTGGTGAAAGCGAGGATCGGCGGAGCATTCTCCAGCGGGATGTTGCGAGTGAGGCCGAGGACTTCGCGCTGATGGTTAAGATGGCGTTGCGAGAAAAAGACGGTGAATAAAAAGACCGCGATGCTGCCGAGGTAGGCGAACTTTCTTAATCTGGAGGGGCGATCGGTCATTTGGTTGCGGTAGCGAGTTCTCTACGAGTGAAAATGGCGATACCGATGGCAGCGAGCCCGCCGGAAAGCAGAATGCAGATTTGGAAAAAGGCCTGCGAAAGGTCGGTCCAGGTAATTGCGCGGCCACTGCTGAGATTGTCGATGGGCGAAAAGCCGCGGGCAAGATTGAAGGTGTTCAGCAGGCCGCGAGCGACGGGCACGGCGAGAGTGTTAACGACTTTCGTTTCTTCGACGCGGCCGGTGTTTGGATCGACTGCGACAATGCCGTTCTCTTCGATGATCTGTTTCAGGGTGCCGGTGGACATGCTCAGGATGAGGACGCCAATGGTGCAGAACGCGGCGACGGGGAACGAGAGGAACGTGGCGCCAGCGAGGCCAAGAGCGGCCAGCAAAGCCAGCCAGCAGAAGACGATGCCGAGACCGCGAGCGAAATTGCCGCCGAAACCGCCGATACGATACATCACTTGCATGCCGTCTTCCGGGAAGAGGAGAGCTTTTTCATTACGATTATCGAATCGGATGTGGAGCTCGCCTTTGTCATTGATGAGATTCGGCGGGATTGGAAATTCCACGAAAGCTTCGGAAGGCATGACGAAGTTCGTTTCGAACTGGGTTTTGGTGGCGAGATCGCCGAATTCCCAGAAGGTCATGAAGCGCTCACCAAGATCCGGTACGGGAGGATCGAAACGAACGCGGATGGTCATTGGTTTGTCGCGCACTTCCGAAGGTGGACCGACTTGAATCGTCCAGATACGGCGCTGGTTAGGTTGAACGAGTTGATCGCGGGATTTGAGTTGCTCGCGAATGATGGTCTGGAGCGCGGGAATGGATAAGCCTTCAGGAGGAGCCTCGTGCTGGAGACGCTCGCGAATTAAATCGCGGGAGATTTGCTCGTAATCCGGGGTGTCTTCCATCGCGACTTTGCGCGCGACGAGAACTTCGTTTTGCAGGATGGTTTGTTCCTTCGCAGTCAAGTTGCGCGCGCGCACCTGCATGATCGTATAAATGGCGGCGCCCGCGAGAAGGATGAGCATGGCGTTCAGCGCCACGATGCCGAGCCATTTGCCGATCCAGATTTGCCAGCGGGCGATCGGTTTAACGACGACCATTTGCATCTGCGCTTCCTCGATTTCGCGCGCGAGAATTCCGCAGGAAAGCCACAGGGTCGCGAAGCCGAGCAGCGTGGTGGTGAGCGCGAGCGTGTAGGTGAGGATGATCTGCGTGAAGCCGCGCGCGGTGCCGTCGTCCTTAATGATCAACGGCAGGACAATGACCCCGGCGACGAGGAGCAATGCCATCACGAGCACCACGCGATAACGGAACGCGGCGCGCAAAGTAAGAGATGCGATGGCCAGGATTCGGCGCATTCAGCTATTTGTCTTTGTTGAGGAGTGACGAAAGCTTTTCGTTCGCTTTGTTGAGGTCGGCCTGGCGCGCCTTTTCGGGCGGCGCGGATGGCGTCGGGACCGGCGCAGGGGGTACCTCGTGCTTCGTCAGTTGCTCGAGCTTCTTGTTGGAAAGGGATTCGACATCGGTGACCTGGACGACGGGAGCAGCGGGCGCGATGGGTTCGTCCCCACGCGTCAAGCGGTCAAGGACTCTAGCCTGATGGGATGGGCTGTTTTCGGCAGTACCTGCACGGAGATATTCAGCCACGCGGTTGCCCGAAGTTGCGCCGGAGGTGTCTGCTTCCTGGGCGCGGGCTTTGTTAACCACTTGCAGGAAGTAATTTTCGAGATTCTGCGTCGGCGTATCGATGCGGACTTTGTCTTCGGCAACATCGCGACGAATCACTTCGAGGACCTTCTCAACGGTGGCGCGCGGGAGAATCGGAGTAGTGATGCGCATGGCATCGGGCGTGGCCAGCAATTCTTTAAGCGTGCCCATCGCCTGGATTTTACCCCCGTAGTAAATAACCACGCGGTCGCAGACGTCTTCGACATCGGACAACAGGTGGCTGCTGAGAATGACTGTTTTGCCGCGGCGAGCGAGAGCGAGGATAAGGTCCTTCACTTCGCGGCAGCCGAGCGGGTCAAGGCCGGCGGTTGGTTCGTCGAGGATGACCAGGTCGGGATCGTTGATGAGCGCTTGCGCGAGACCAATGCGGCGTTGCATGCCCTTGGAGAATTCGCCGACCTGCCGACGGCGGGCTTTGCTGAGGCCGACCATTTCCAGGAGTTGTTCGGAACGTTGCTTGCGCTCGGCGGGGGGGATATCGAACAAGTTCCCGAAGAAATCGAGCGTTTCGTCGGAATCGAGGTAGCGATAGAGATACGACTCTTCGGGGAGATAACCGATACGCGATTTGGTTGCGACGTGGCGTGGTGAGTGGCCGAAGACTTCGATGTGCCCTTTGGTGGGAAAGAGCAGCCCGAGGAGCATTTTGACCGTGGTGGATTTGCCGGAGCCGTTCGGGCCGAGCAGGCCGAAGACTTCGCCGCGTTTCACCTCGAAATTGACGCTATCGACGGCGCGAGCTTTTGGGCGGTTCCAGAAATCCTTGAAGACTTTGGTGAGGCCGCGAACGACGATGACGTTCTCGCGGGCCTGTCCGCCGCCTGCGTTTGTATCGAGCACACTCATTACGTGACTGGACTAAGCGACCTGCGGTTGAAGTGAAGTCGGCCGGGCAGGCGCACTCGGAGCGGCGGGCTTAGCGGGTTCTTCCTGCTGAACGAAAGGCTCCAGTTCTTCACCATGGCGAACCAGGCGCGCACTGTTGAACACGACCAGGAGCGAACCGAGATTGTGCATGATGGCGGCGACAACCGCGTTCACGTAACCGAAAGCGGCAAGGGTGAGGCCACCGATAATAAAGAAAACTCCGAACAGGAAGTTTTGATTAATGACGGCGCGAGTGGCACGGGAAAGACGGATGAGAAACGGGAGACGTTTCAGGTCGCTGTTCATGAGCGCGATGGTGGCGCTATGAATTGCGACTTCGCTTCCGGCGGCACCCATCGCGACACCCATATCGCCAGCGGCGAGGGCTGGAGCGTCGTTGACACCGTCACCGACAACGGCAACGCGGTAACCGCGTGCTTTCATAGCGCGGACGAATTCGACTTTGTTTTGCGGGAGACATTCCGCCACCACTTCCTCGCAACCGATCTCGCGCGCGACACGGGCGGCGACGGGTTGACGGTCACCGGTGACCATGGCGATGCGACGAACGCCGCTTTGCATGAGGCTGGCGAGAGATTCCCTGGCTTCTTCGCGGATTTCGTCGCGGAGACCAATCCAGCCGAGATATTTTCCATCACGCGCAACGTGGATCAGACTGAAACCTTCCGTTTCATTGAGGTCGACTGACTTGCTAATGTCTTCCTTGATGCCGTTGTCGATCAGCCATTGTGCGCGACCGACCAGAACGTCCCGGCTATCCACTTTGGCGCGGATGCCGCGACCAGCGGTTTCGGCGAAGTCCTTCGGTTCGGCAAGTTCGACGCCGGCTTCACTCGAAATATCCTGCAGTGCTTTCGCAGTGGGGTGGTTGCTGTATTTCTCGGCGGAGGCGGAGATGTAGAGCAATTCTGCAGGAGCTACGCCTTCGATCGGGGCGAGGCGCGAGACGGCGAGGCGACCTTTGGTCAAGGTGCCGGTTTTATCGAAGATGAAAGCGTTAATGCGCGCGGCGAGTTCGATATCACCGACGTTTTTGATAAGGATGCCGAGGCGCGCAGCGGATGAAAGGGCGGCCACCATCGCGGTAGGGGTTGCGAGAATGAACGCGCAAGGGCATGCCACCACGAGAACAGCGATGACGCGATCGATCTTGCCGGTGAATGCCCAGACCAGAGCGCCCATGAGCAACACGAGCGGGGTGTAGTAGATCATGTATTGGTCCACGAGGCGCATAATGGGCAGCTTCGTTTTTTCGGCGGCGAGGATGAGTTCGCGGACGCGGCCGAGAGTGGTGTCCTGACCCGCGCGGTTCACTTTAATTTCGAGCACGCCGGTGAGGTTCTGCGTGCCGGCGAAAACTTCGTCACCGGGCTTTTTATCAACGGGCAACGATTCACCGGTGATGTTCGCCTGGTTGAAGGAGCCCTGGCCGGTGACAATGAGACCGTCCGCAGCGACGTTGTCGCCGGGGCGAATGCGGATAACATCACCGACAGAAAGATCGCGAGCTGCGACTTCCTCTTCTTTATTTCCAACGACGCGGCGAGCCTTGGTGGGAGTGAGTTTGATTAGAGATTCGATCGAAGCGCGCGCGCCGGCGGCGGTGCGGGTTTCGATAATTTCGCCGAGAAGCATGAAGAATGCGACAAGACCGGCGGTTTTGTAATCGCCGATCGCGAAGGCCGCGAGAACGGCGATGCCGACGAGTTCGTTGATGCTGAGAATGCCCTTCCGGATGTCCTTAAACGACGTCCAAACGATCGGGTAACCGAGAATGATGGCACCGAGCATCGCGCTGAAGTTCGCGATCATGTCGCCGGACTTGAACATGCCGCCGACGATGTAGGAGTTGATGATGAAGATCAGGCCAACGACCGTTTGCGTGAGGCGCACCGGGGTGTGCTCGTGGTCGTGGCCGCAGCTCGCGCAATTCGCATCGTGATGATGATCGTGGTCATGCTCGTGCTTGTGGTCATGGTTGTGATCGTGCTTGCGATCTTCACGGCTCAGCAGTGATGTGACTTGCATAACTCTCCTCGAAATTAACGTTGCTGCTGTTCAGGCAATCGCCGCTTTGGCGGCGGGTTTAAAAGCATGCGCAATTCAGATTTCTCGCCATCTGGCGAAGTTGGAAGTGCGAATACCCTCTCCTGGACGTTGGTCAATATGCGGGTCATGCTCTCGGCTTGCAAACGCGCTTTGAACAAATGGGGATTGGCGGTGTAGTTCGGTAATTGGTCGCGGAAATACTGCGCGTCTGATGCAACCAGCGCGAGCATGCGGTTAGCGTCGGTCTTGCCCTGGTTGATGACTGCATCGGCCTCACCTTTTGCGGTGCTGAGAACGCGGTTCGCGTAAGCGCGGGCGACATCGTTGCTTTGGCGGCGTTCGATCTCGGCGGTGGAAACCATCTCGAACGCCTGCTTCACTTGCAATGGCGGAACGATCTGGACCTGGGCATCCTCAATGGTGACGCCGAGTTGATGCTGGTGCACCAGGTCGCGCACGCGTTGGAGGATCGCTTCGCGGACCGCTTCGCGTTCGCGGCGGGTGGCTTGTTCGGCAGTGTAGCGAGCGGAGGCATAGAAGATCGCATTATCGACCGCGCTCTGGAGCACGTTCGAAGCGTTCACAAAATTCAGCGCGTAGTTCAGCGGCTGCGCGATTCGGTAACGGACATCGGTGCGAACGTGAATGATGTTTCCGTCCGAAGTGAGGGTGTAGCCATCGACTGCGGGATTCAGGGTGCCGGTTTGAGCCTGCTCGTTGCCCGCCGCTTCCTGTTCGGGAGTGGTTTGATACCAACCTGCTGTCGAGCGAACGGTCTGCACTTCGCCAATGGGGATGCGTACCACTTCATCGATGGGACTCGGGAAAGCCCAATGCAATCCGGGGCCGAGCAACTGTTGATCGCCGGTGCCGACGGCACGACCGAAGCGCAGGATGATGGCGCGTTCGCCCGATGGCACTGTGAAAATGCCGGAGAAGAAAAAGAGGATGACCAGCGCGACCATCAAGATTTTGACGATCACGAAACTGCTGCGCAACGCATCGGACAGGGCGCGCGAGCCGACTTCTTCGACGACGGCGGGATTTGGGTTGCCGGTCGGCGGCGGTGGGGTAGTGCCGGCCGCGACTTGTTCCGTCGTGCGGGGCGGCTCGTGCCTCATTTTGTCGAGTTCGCTCATGTCTGCCTCGTGAGGTGTTAACGTTTCGGTTCGTTGGCGGACAATGCCGGGCCGCGCGGGGCGGTTGTGTTGCCGTTGGAGCGTGGAGCGATGTTGTTGCTCGAGTTGTTAATCAGGAGATTAAAGGGCGAGATCGATGGGTCGGCGATGATGGTCGCACCTTTGCCAAGCGTGCTTTCCAAAGCACGGAGTTGCATCAGGAAAACAGCCAGTTCCTGGTTCTGCTGGAACACTGCGAAATGTTTGGTCGCTTCGGCGTCTGCGGCGCCGCGAATTGCGGAAGCTTCTTGTTCAGCTTTCGCGATGATTTCGGCGCGTTGCGCATCTGCTGCGCTTTTAATCGCAATTGCTTCGCTATCACCGAGGGCTTTCAAACGGTCAATTTCACGCTGACGTTCGGCGGTCATGCGGTCGAACACCTTCGCAGTGACGTTCTCTGGAATGCCAAGCTGCTTGATGCCGACGAACTGCACCTTCACGCCGTATTTCGCCATGGCGGAAGTTTGAATCGCTTTGAGAATCTCCTCTTCGATCTGGCCGAACTTCAAGTTCTGGGAATTACTCGAGACGAAATCTGAGAACGGATGCTGGCCGATGATGGCCTGCTTAACGCTGCGAACGAGGCTCTTCAAGTGCGGTTCAGCGACGGCGGGATCGCCACCGGTGAAGCTGTTGAAGAAATCGCGCGGCTGTTCAATGGTCCAGCCGACATAGACGCTGGCCAACAGGTTGTGGCCGTCAGCGGTAAGCATCTGCTCGTAAGCATCTTCGAAATTATGAATGCGCTTGTCGAAGCGATAGACCTTCTGGATCGGCAGGGGCCATTTGAAATAGAGGCCGGGTTTATCGATGGGCTGCGCGGAAGGCTTCGCGAAGGTGGTCAGCACCACGATTTCGGTCTGGCGCACCTGGAAGGTGAACAGCAGCAGAAAGAAAATGAGGAGGAGGATAACTCCAACTACCAGGGTAAGTGCGTTTCGTTTCATATCTGAACTGAAATTCGTAAGTTAGCGTTTTGTTGGGATGGGGATGTCCGAGATGTCCGGAGTGATTTTCTCCTGGAGATCGAGTTGGTAAATGTCGTGGGTATTAGTGCTGGTCTTCACGATGAAGCGCACGTTAGTCGAGTTCTGCACGAGCGTCTGCAATTTCGCGCGGGTGGCATAGACTTCCGGCGCGGCGTCAAACGCCTTCATCTGCTGTTGGAAGCGGGTGGCTTGCGCGTCGGCGGAAGCAACGCGCTGAAAGCGATACCCTTCAGCTTCCTTGACCAGACGAACCGATTCGCCGCGCGCCATCTCGACGTGGCTTAAAGCATACCCTTCGGCATGGCGAATGGCCGCTTCACTTTCCTGGCGAGCGCCGACCACGTTTTCAAAGGCCACCGCCACTTTTTGCGGTGGATGCAAATCTTCGAGTCCGACCATGACGATCCGCACGCCCATCTTGTGCGAGTCGGCGGCTTTTTGGATGGCAGTTTGGAGGTCGCTTGCGGCCTTGGCTTTGCCTTTGGAGAGAATGTCGAAGAGATCGACGCCGACGAGGTAACGAACCACTTCGCGATAAGCGAGGCGTTGAAGGAGGTTGCTCGAATTGACGTGGTTGTAAGCGAACGCTTTGATGTCCTGGATCTGATATTGGACGGGAATGCCGACGGTGAGGAGGTCGACCGGCACTGCGCCAGTAACGCTATTCGTGTCCGTGGTGACCTGGCCTTCGCGCGAGGCGACCATGAGGTTCAGCGGTTGTTCTTCGTGGGGTACGTTCCAGGTAATGGTGCGGCCGTGGTCCGTATCCGCGGCTGTTCCGACCCGGAAGCTTTGGATTTTGTCGGTATGAAAACGATAGACTTTGTCGATCGGCCAAGGAGCTTTCAGGTGAATGCCGGGATTCAACACCGCTTCGCGCGGGCGACCCCAACGTTCGAGGAGCGCTTGTTCACCTGGATCGACGAAAACAAAACAACTGGAAATAACGAGGACCAAGAACTGGATCAGGATCAGCCACGCGAGCGCCTTCTCCATGAAGCGGTAAAACCAGGTTTCGGAAACTTTGAATCCGAATTGGTAATCGAGTGCCTGTGCAGCAGTGGTGAAAATACCTTCTGGCTGAGAGAGCAGGCCCAGCAAGCGGCTTTCATAGACGAGACGCTCCTGCTTGCCGCGAACGCGCGGGCGGTAGATTTCCAGGATCAGGTTGATCAAGGATTCGAGTGCGGCCAAGCCGAGGAGGATTGCGAGTCCGCGCGCCAGAAAGAGATCGGCGCGAGGCACACCGAAATAAATCAGTGCGAAGCAGGTGACGATCAGCCCGCAGAGATAGGCACCGAGCACCAGAAAGCTTGCGCTGGGACGGAGCAGGCGTTCGTTTTCGAAACGCGCGACGTTCGCTGAATACTTACCGAGGAGAAACAGAACGAGGGCCAGAACCGAGTAAAGCGCGAGCGCGACGAATTGCTGGCGTGGGTTTTGGACGATGACGTTATCCAACCACCGCCAGAGGAAAAAAGCGGCGGCGCCTTCCGTGATGAACAAGAGAACGGTGAAACCTGGGAGGAAAAAGCGTTCAAATTGCTCGCGCGAACGGCGGGCCGGGAAGGTTTCCGCTTCGGTCGAAAAGAGGCTGGCCGCGTTCTTTTCACGCGAAATCTCGTCAAATTCCAGCTTTTCGATCTGTTCTTTCTCTTCGAGACCGGATTGGAAATAACTGATTAGGGCAATGAGAGCGCCGATGCCAAAAAAGACCGCCGCGACCTGGCCACTCAAGCTGTGGCAATAGCGCGCCAAAACGATGGAAACACCACCCGCAACCAGCAGGATGATAAAATTCAGCAGGCCAATGTTCTTAATGTTTCGTTGCATGCGTTAACTCAGCTCGCGTTCTTCAAAAAGGAGCATCGCAAATGCCAGCGCGGCTCCGAGGTATCCGGCCACATAGGCCAGTGCTTTGCCTACGTAACTCCAGGGAATGGTTCTGCCTTTTTCCAAAGCGTCGGACAGCCAGAACAACTGCCAGTTCGGAACGATCGTATAGAGCACCGAACTTACCCACACACCGACCGTCTGCCAAATGCTTGGATTAGCGATCTTATCGTCCAACCGGCGGCCAAAGAGATAATCGCTCATCAGCCCAATGAGAAACACGGCGGTGCAGATCGCCAAGGTCGGGATCATGTCCAGCCGTGTGGAACAGGCCAGCGCCACGGCGGCGAGGAGGAATAAAGCCATGAGAATCAACAACGAGGCCGGAATGAGGCGCCAGTCCATGTCTTTGCCGAACGTTTGGAAATTCCCTTCCTTGTCCAGGAAGTTGATCGCGAAAAAAGCGAGAGTAATGGTCGCGACTAAATAGAGCGTGGCGTTTGGAACAAAGGGCTTTCGGGCGAAGTAGTTGGTTAACCCGCCAAGCCCAAACGCGAGAACGACCGCGCCGTAGAAGATTTTTAAACCGATGCTGTCGGGATTTCCGTAAACGTCGAAAGACATCCGGCTGGCAAGGAGCGAGGCCAATGCATTTACGTAAGTTAACACTGTAAGCGCGCCGATTAGTCCCAAGTACTTGCCAATCAAGAACTGAGCCTTGCCGACGGGCTTCGCGAGCACGGCCAAGGCTGTGCCAGATCGAATTTCGTGAGCGACCGCAGCCGAAGCGCTGATTCCCGCGGCAAAAAGGCCGGAGATGAACATGACGGCAAGCGTCGAGTCTTTGACCAACCATTGGTCGTCCCCAAAACCGAAGTAATAAACGCTGGAAAGAAAGATCGAGAACGAGGCAGCAGCAGTCATCACCAGCAGGAAAATCGGCTGGCGGACTAATTCCATAAAAGCGTTCGACGCTATGGTGTAGAGCTGTCGCATCCTGTCGCTAGTAAGCTGTCAGAGTTAAGGTATTCCCCTGCGTTTGGCAAACGGGAACCTCGGATTGACACTGCGTTGCTTCATTGATCACGCCCCTCGGTCTCGATCACAAAGGGAACAGGAGCGCACCTTAGCTGAAAGTATTTTCGAGAAAAGTGTGCGTTCCGAAGCACATCTCCTATCCAAGTGCCTGCACATCAGCGCGAACCGAGGCGTTGCCAGAGTCGAAAGATTTTCGTCGGCCGTGAAAGATTTGCTCATTTCTGAACGTGTAAATCGTAGGGGAACTGACGTGCCTATGCATATGGTATTACTAATCGAAGACCAGCCGGACGTGGCGACGATGATCGAGCTGATGATCTCCAAGAATGGGCATCGCTCGTTCCTGGCGACGAATGTTGCTGAGGCACAGAATCTTTGGAAAGAACACCACGCCGAAATTACGCTTGTGCTGGCCGACCATACGTTGCCGGATGGATCGGGAATTGATTTCGCAAACCAAGTTCGCGCGGCGAATCCAAGCCTGCCGATTGTGATCACCAGCGGAATGGCTTACGCAGGAACGCCACACAATTTCCTGAGGCTCGACAAGCCATTCACAGTCGCGGAATTCAACCGATTGATCTCCACGATCTCGCCGCCGAGTGGTGGATAGAACGATGATTGATGCGTTCGATTGCAGCGATTGCGCCGGAATGTTATGAGGTAGTCCGCCTTGGATAGCAGCGCAGAGAAGTTTCCGCCGGGATTGAACAACGCTTTTTTGTTCGCGACCTTCAACGCCCTCTCCTTTCAGATCATCCTTGGGAGTCCGATGATTCTTTACGCGAAGAATCTCGGCGCATCGGCGACGGTCCTGGGGATTATTAGTGGCATGCTGCCGCTGCTGGTGATTTTCCAGATCCCGGCGGCGAATTACATCGGGCGAGTGGGATACAAAAAGTTCGTTTACGCCGGCTGGGGAAGCCGAGTGATTTTCATTTTCGCGATTGGCCTTGTGCCCGGAATGAATTTCCTGAGTTCCGGGACGAAACTGTCGCTCATACTATTTCTGTTATTCATCTTTAACCTGCTGCGCGGCATCTCCAGCTGTGCGTGGCTCCCTTGGATTTCCTCGCTTGTTCCGACTTCGGTGCGCGGACGCTTCCTGGCGGCTGACCAGGCTTTCATTGGAGTGGCGAGCTGCGCAGCGTTCCTGATTTCAGCGGCGATGCTTGGGGACCAGCCGCGCGCGTGGCAGTTTGCGGCACTGTTTTTTCTCAGCGGGATCAACGGGGTCATCAGCTTGCGTTTCTTGAAGCGAATACCTGATGTGCCGGTGCCGGAAGAAATAAGGACTTCCAAACAGCCGGTGCCCTGGCTGGCTATGCTGCAGCATCCGCCATTCAAAAAGTTGCTGATCATGAACCTGGGATGGTCGATCGCCTATGGCGGGATTAGTGCGTTCACAGTCGCGTTCCTTAAAACGGAAACAACCATGAGCGAACGCAGCATACTGATCCTGAGTTCGGTATTCTTCCTGGGTGCGCTGTTCAGTCTCTGGTTTGGTCGGCGGCTCGATAAACTCGGCAGCAAACCGGTGATGATTTTCAGTTCCATCCTGTGGCTGATCATTCTTTCCGTCTGGCTGCTGCTGGCCGGGAAGTATTTTGCGCCGGAGCCCTTCCTGATTTTGGGTCTGCAGTTCGCCATGGGGCTGGGGGCATCGGTCTTCAATATGTCGAATGTGCGGTTGGCGATGGTGGTGACGCCGGAGATGGGCCGGAACCATTTCTTTGCGCTTTACTCGGTCGTGGCGAACTTGAGTCTTGGTTTGTCGCCGATCGTATGGGGAATCGTCATCGACGGTTTTGCTGATTTGAACTACACCACACACAACTTCGAATGGAACCGATTCGGCGTGTTTTTCTGCGGCGCGGCATTCATGTTCATTGTGACTACGTATTTAAAATTGAAACTTGAAGAACCAGCAGCAAAACCAGTCGAAGAGCTCGTGCGTGAGATGTTCATCAGCAGCCCGCAACGGATGATCGCGCGCGTCTGGCCCCGGTAAGATATGAATCCCGCAACTTCGAGCGACAAACTTCCGCGCCATTTAGCGACCGGTTTTGTTATCGCGCTGGCCGTTTACGTCACGTTCTTCTCCTGTGACCAGCGCCTGCGCCAAAGGAAAGGTCCCTGGGAAGTTACCTTTCATACGAATTCCGCTGGTTACGCCGCGATCACGGTAAACCAGCGCTCTCTACGGCTAACGAACGTGCAAATTGTATTCCGCGCTGAGACAGCAACGAACCTTGGGACGGTGGAGTTCAACAAACCGCAACAAGCGGTTCCATTCGGCAAGGTGAAGTTTGAAGATTTAACCTACCTGCCCGGGAGCGTGGCCTTTGATTTTTTCGGGCACGAAGTGGAACTCCTTCCGCGAATACTGTACCTGAACAAAAAAGAGATTGCGTGGAAATCGGAAGCGGTAATAGCGCTCGATGCGTCGGAAAAGCTACCCGCTGACGCAAGCATCGATCCGCGCAAAAAGAAACGGGGACCCTTCAGTGGTTCGCGTTAAGCGCTCGCGGCAAGGGTAGCACTAAGAGGGTGCGAACCGGGGCGGCGGGAAGCTCCGCCTTTACCGTTCTTCGCCCATGCGCTGTAATCTTTCAGCGTCTCCATCATCTTCACCATCTCTTCGAAGCGAGTGGGTTTAATGAGATAGTGGTTGGCGCCGAGCGAATATGCACGGTCGATATCGGCGTCATTGCGCGAGCCAGACATGACGACGACGACAACATTGGCGAGGGAGATCTGGTCGCGAATCCATTTGAGGACATCGAAGCCTGATGTTTGCGGCATCTTCAAATCGAGCAGCACAAGAGTTGGCGTGGGAAATTGGTGCCGGTCGGCATACGCGCCATCGCCTTTGATGTAGCGCATCGCTTCCACGCCGTCTTTGACGAGGTGAATCGTGTCGATGATGCCGACTCTGCGAAAAGCCAATCGAATCAAAACCACGTCATGTGGATTGTCGTCAACCAGCAGTATGACGGGGCGAGGGTGCGCTTCTGTCATTTGTGACAGTTACATACGCGTATCGGTCCGCACTGGCTATCGGGGTAAACCTGAATGGTCGTTCGAGGAGTGCCCTCCCTACCGGGAGAGGAGCTGAGAACTCATCCGCGTGGAGCAGCGGCTAGTTCCTCTTCCAGGTCCACGATTTCGCGCATGTGCGTGAGGAACCATGGATCAATCTTCGTGAGCTGATGGATTTGCTCCAGCGTGAAACCAGCGCGCATCGCGTGCCGGATGTAGAATATCCGTTCGCTATTTGGAACGCTGAGCTTACGGGTAATCAGGTCGTGCGGGAGAATATCACGATCACCGTAGACTTCAGTGCCGACACGCCAGGGCTTGCCATCTCCACCGAGACCGTAGCGGCCAATTTCGAGGGAACGAAGGCACTTTTGCAGGGACTCTTTGAAGGTGCGGCCGATGGACATGGCTTCGCCGACCGATTTCATCTGCGTATTCAGGGTTGGATCAGCTTGCGGAAACTTCTCGAAAGCAAACCGCGGGATTTTAACTACGACGTAATCGATCGTCGGCTCGAAGCTGGCGGGAGTCTCGCGGGTGATGTCGTTTCTGATTTCGTCGAGGAGATAGCCCACGGCGAGTTTTGCGGCAATTTTCGCAATCGGAAAGCCAGTCGCTTTGGATGCCAGGGCGGAACTGCGGGAGACGCGCGGATTCATCTCGATGATGACCATCCGACCGTTCTCGGGATTCACCCCGAACTGAATGTTTGACCCGCCGGTTTCGACTCCGATCTCACGGATCACCGCGAACGAAGCGTCGCGCATGATCTGGTATTCCTTGTCCGTGAGCGTCTGGATGGGGGCAACGGTAATGGAGTCGCCGGTGTGAACGCCCATAGGATCGAAGTTTTCGATGGAACAGATGATGACGCAGTTGTCAGCCTTATCGCGCATGACCTCCATTTCATATTCCTTCCAACCAAGGAGTGACTCCTCGATGAGAATCTCAGAAACAGGAGACAGTTCGCAGCCGCGCTTCGCGATTACTTCGAATTCATCACGGTTATACGCGATGCCGCCGCCGGTGCCGCCGAGAGTATATGCCGGGCGGATAATTAACGGAAAACGGCCGATCTTTTCGGCGACGGCGCGAGCTTCCTCAATGTTGTGGGCGACTCCAGAAATGGGAACGTCCAGGCCGATCTTCAACATGAGATCTTTGAAAATCTGGCGATCTTCGCCGCGTTCAATCGCCTGGGCATTCGCGCCGATCATCTCAACGCCATATTTCTCGAGCGTGCCGCGGCGGAAAAGCGCCATGGCGGTATTGAGCGCTGTTTGGCCCCCAAGCGTAGGCAGCAGCGCGAGCTTGCCTTTGGCGCCAAGGCGCTTCATTTCGTCAACTTCGCGAGCGATAATCTTCTCCACGCACTCCGGAGTGATCGGCTCGATGTAAGTGCGGTCGGCGAATTCCGGATCCGTCATGATGGTCGCCGGGTTCGAATTCACCAGCACCACGCGGTATTTCTCTTCGCGCAACGCTTTGCAGGCCTGGACGCCTGAATAATCGAATTCGACCGCCTGGCCGATGATGATCGGTCCCGCGCCAATGATGAGAATCGTATGAATGTCCGTCCGCTTCGGCATAAAAGACTGCGAGACTTAACGGCATAACCGAGCGGTTGTCATGAAGTTTTGCGAATTGGGTGCGGACTCCCGTTTCAGCGAAAGTCTGAAGACGCGTTCGGGCGCGGCACAGTTTCGATTTAAAAGGGTGCAGCTACGTTAAAGGATATGAGCGTAACGGAGCAGGATATCAAACAGGGACGCATCAACGATCAGCTTGAAGACCAGCTTGAATCGCTTTCAGCGCAGGTTGAAGCGCGCGTGGAACGCGGCCGGAATGCCTGGGCGGAATGGCGTGAGACAGCGACCAGCAAGACGCGGGAGCTTGGTGCTTCATTGGAAACGATGGCGCGGGAGCGTCCGTGGCAATTGGTCGGTGGCGCGGCTGCGATCGGCCTGCTTGTGGGGCTGTTGTGCGTCCGGCGCCGATAACGAATAGCTAATCAGACACACTCTTGTTCGCTGACTGATAGGTGTCGACGAATGCACGGGTTTGGTGTTCGAGCCAATCCCAATCTTCGGCGTCGATTCGATCCTTGCGGAAAAGTGGACTGCCGATCCCGAAGGCATCAGCGCCTGCTTCAGTGAATGCCGACAGGGAGGCGAGGTCCACCCCGCCGGTCGGCATCAAGCGCACGTTGGGAAAACCTGATTTCAGGGCGCGAATGTATTTTGGCCCGGCCACATCGGCGGGAAAGATCTTGATGGCGCGGATGGAGGCTGGCCCGGCCGACCACGCCTCGTAAATTTCGGTGGGGGTCAGCGCGCCAGGGAAAATCGGCACGCCGCGCTCTTCGCACGATTTGATCACTTCAGGCACCACATAGGGAGTGACGGTGAATTCAGCGCCTGCGGCCAAGGCTCGGTTCAGGAGTTCCGTTGACGTGACAGTTCCGGCGCCGATGACCATCGACCCATTGCTCAATTCCACCGCGCTTCGAATCTGGTCCTCGGCGCCAGGGGAATTCATCGTAATTTCAAGATAGCGCAGGCCGCCGCGCTTAACGGCGTGAAGGAGCGGCGGCAGATGCTTTAATGAGCAACCCCGGAGAATACCGACCAGGGGAAGGTCGAAGAAGGGATGGAGGCGATCTGCTCTCATTGCGGCATCCGGGAGAGAATCAGTTGGTGTGCACGAGGCACTGCCTGCTGCATTTCGGCGTCCGAAAAGATGTGCGCGAGCGGAAGCTCTAACACGTTTGCTGCCTGCGCATAAAGGGGGCGGACCGCTCCGCTCCCGCCGAGGAAGATTGGCAGCGCGCCCTCTGTTTGCGCGAGGGCGAGGAGTTCGGCGCCAATTACTAAACCACTCAGAAAGGCTGCGTTATTCTCAGGTGAGTGGCCCTGAAGGACCTGCCGCGTGCGGGTTTGAAAGAGCGAGGCCGGGAGACCGTTTGTTCGGACGCATTCGACACCCTCGCTGAAGGCCGGCAGCGAAAGCTCAGCGCTTAGGCCCACTGATGCCCGAAGGACGCTATGGCGCGCTAGCACCTCGTACAGTTCGCCGGTCATATAAGTTCGGATCGCTGTTACTTTTTCGTGTTGAATGGTCAAATGCTTGGAATGAGTGCCAGGCAGGATAAGCAAGAGGTTCGGTGGCTGGGACGAAACGAGCTGCATCAAGCCTATCGCTTCGGTCTCTTCGCCGCGCATCATGTCGTTTTCGGAGGCTGCTCCGGAAACGAGTTGCGTGGAAGAAATCGTAGAAGGAGCGCTCCAATCAACCCGCTCGAGGCGAAGATTTGAACCATCCAGGGTCAGCGGGAGCCTAGTGTATGGAAGTTCGAGCCATCCAATGGTGCTTGAAGCCATTCCTGAGATGACCAGAGGCAATGGGCCGCGAGCCCGGGTGAGTTTTGCGAGGGCTCTTCGCAATTGCGCTTCGAAAGCCGCGGGACGATTTGCCGGCGAATTTTGCTCAAAAATAAGTTTGCAGCCAGTCTCGTCCCTATACTCCTCCAGAACTCTTCCCTTCCAAACGAAACGCAGTCGAAAGGAAGAGGTGCCCCAATCGCAGCTAAAGAAGTTGAATTGCGAAGGGGCGTGCATCCGGGAAAAACGTTGGCAGAATCGAATTCCGGGCGGAAGAACAGAGTATCCGGGACGAAATATTTTTCGGAAAGTCCTGCGATTCTTCTCTTAGTTGCTGCACACAAGGAGGATGCGCTTTAAAAAATATTTTAGTGTTCGTGAAAGATTTTCGATTTTTCCACGTTGAAAAGAGAAAAGGACAATGTTGGTCGCGCTGGATAACCTGATTGCGGACCGCTCCGAGGAGAAGGAGCGGGAGCTTTTGCCTACGCGCGAAAGCCTGCTCTCGCGCATTCGGGATTGGCAGGATGAAGGGTGGCAGGAGTTCTTCGAGACCTACTGGAAACTGATTTACAACACTGCCCGGCGTTATCAGCTAAGCGATGCCGAAGCGCAGGAGGTGGTGCAGGAAACGATGATCGGGGTAAGTAAGAACATTCCGTCATTCCAATACGATCCGGAGAGATGCTCATTCAAGACGTGGTTGATGAATCTGATCCTCTGGCGCGTTACGGATCAGCTTCGTAAGCGTGGGTCATTCGAGGAGCTGGATGCGAAGGCGTTGAACGTCCCGGAGCAAAAAGAATTTTCCGCACATTGGGAGGAGGACTGGGAACGTAACCTCGCGAGCGTGGCGATTGAGCGGGTGAAGACTCAGGTGAATCCCCAGACATTTCAAATTTTCGCTTTTTGCGTTCTGCAGAAGAAAGGGGTGGACGCCACGGCCAAGGTTTTAGGTGTGAGCAAGGCGCGCGTCTACCTGATCAAGCACCGCGTTTACAAACGAGTTATCACGGAGATGAACGCCATCCGACGGAAAGCGATTAAACAAAAGAAAGGCAAATTATAATGAAATTGCTTCGTCTCCTTTGGCAGACCGAGATTGAACTTTCCCCGTATCGAATAGCTGAAGGCCAAGAAGAGTATCGCGTCAAACGAGAGATACTTGCTAGTATCAAACGAGGGAACGGAGGGGCCGCGCTCGAACCCACAGGCGAGCGCGGTTCACCGTCCGAAGAAAACAGGACACATGGCTAAACAAAAAAAAACCAAGCCCAAGAAAAACACCAACAAACGCAACCTCTCCAAAAAGCGCATCGCCAGGACGCGACCCCAAGCGAAAGCCAAAGGAAAGCCGGAAAAGAAAAGCAGAAAAACGAAGAAAGCGAGCAAACCGGTCAAAGCAAAGAAAGCGCGAACGACGCTTAAACGCTCAGCCAAACCACAGTCCGATCTGAGTCCAATTCGGATAATGATGGCGACCGATGTCCCTACGCTTACCCGCTAGAAGCGGTTCGTTGTGCGAGAGCAGATTACCATCCGGTGCAAGTATGCACTCGGAGATGTGGTCGTATTGACTGCAGCGATCCGGGATTTGGCTCGTTCTTACCCCGGACAATTCGACATTGCCGTCGATACCGGCGCCCCGGAAGTCTGGCTCCAAAATCCATACGTTCGCCATCGCATACTCCCGGGCAGGATAATCAATTGCAAAAACGCACTCATTGACCGGCCCGGCGCGTTGGGCAAGCACTACGTCCACACCTATCTCGACCTGTTGAATGATCAACTCGGGACGAAAGCGCAAATCAGTGAGATTAAGGGCGACATCCACTTATCTGATCAGGAGCGAAGCTGGTATTCACAGATTTGGAACCTATGCGGACGCGAAATTCCTTACTGGCTGATTTGTTCTGGAGGCAAATTCGATCTGCCTATTAAGTGGTGGGACCATCAGCGGTATCAGCAGGTCGTCGACGCATTGCGTGGACAGATTCAATTCGTGCAGGTCGGTTGGTGGGGGAATCATCATCCACCGCTGAACGGAGTCATTGACTTGCGCGGCAAAACGTCGACGCGTGACTTGGTTCATTTAGTCTATCACGCTGATGGTGTGCTCTGCGGAGTGACCTCGCTGATGCATTTGGCCGCAGCCGTTCCCGAGCGTGAGATTAAGAGAGCTGCGGTCGTGATTGCGGGGGATCGGGAACCTCGCACTTGGGAGGCGTATCCCGAGCATCTGTATCTGTCCGCGGGTAAAGAGATGGAGTGCGGGAATTGCTGGAAGAGCCGAGTTGCAAGTGGAAGCGAGGCTGGGAAGGGTATTTGCACGCGAGTGCAGAACAGGCTTCCGGAATGCCTGGATGCGGTGACCGCGGAAAGAGTTATCGAGGCCATCAGAGGTTTGGAAGCTGGGGGCCGGGCTCGATTTTTAAGGTCGAGGCGGACGCAGTTCTCGGAAGCAGCAAAAAACGAGGCTCGAAAACGAAATGCCTTTGAGGCGGACAACATCACGCTTACGAACGCGGCGGCAAAGGCAGAAGAGTTCTTACGCAGAATCCCCGCGTATCCAAGAAAGAGTTATGATGGCAGAGGCATTGTAATCTGCGCCGGAACGGTCGGGTACTTCACGCAGGCCTGGGTTTGTATCACGATGTTGCGGCAACTCGGATGCAAGCTGCCGGTCGAGGTTTGGCACTTCGGTGAAGCAGAGTTGGATCAAACCATGGCCGCGCTTCTCGCTCCTTACGACGTTCGATGCATCGATGCATCTGCAAAGATGAAAGAGGCGCCGATGCGCAATCCACTGGGCTGGGAACTGAAATGTTATTCGGTGCTCCATAGCAGGTTTCGCGAGGTGCTATCCCTAGATGCCGATAACGTGCCTGTGGTCGATCCAACGTTCCTCTTCGAATCGCGGGAATTTCGTGAAACAGGAGCGATCTTCTGGCCGGACTATAAACGGCTGGTCGCAAGGCGATCGATCTGGAAATTGTGCGGCGTTAAATATCGCAATGAGCCGGAGTTTGAATCGGGTCAAATGGTGATCGACAAAGAAAAGTGCTGGCGGGCGTTGAATTTGGCGTGGTGGTACAACGATCATTCTGAGTTCTTTTACCGCCATATTCATGGCGATAAAGATACGTTCCACATGGCTTGGAGACGCACTGAAACGGCATATGCGATGCCACCTTACCCTATTGAATCGCTCGAAGGAGTGATGTGCCAGCACGATTTCAATGGCCGGCGAATCTTTCAACATCGGAACTCTCATAAATGGTCCTTCTTTGGAGAGAATCGCCGAATCCCCGGCTTTCAATTCGAAGAGGACTGCCGGAAGCATCTGGACGAGTTACGCGCTGTTTGGGACGGAACGATCAATGGCAAGCGTGAATGCAAAACGTGGCGGGGGGTTCAAGTTCGAGTCCAAACAGTCGATCGTGAAGTGCTTCAATCGGTAGCGTTCGGGAACGAGTACAGATTGCCACCTTCCTTTCACGCGCGTGATGTAATCGTCGATATTGGCGCCCATATTGGAAGTTTTACTCTCGCTTGCCATGAGCGTGGCAGTCGCGAGATCCACGCATTCGAACCGCATGCCGAAAACTTTTTGTTTCTGCGCGAGAATGTTGGATCGATTGAAGGAGTTTCGGTTTACGAAGCCGCTGTCCTTGAGAAACCCTGTAATGCATACATTTCCCCGTTCCCAATGGAAGTAGGCAAACAAAACACCGGCGCTGCGAAGCTCGCAATTGGCCGAGGTCGGGTAAAAGTTTATGGAATCGACGCGCTATTGGAGCAGTTCGGATTTGTCGCTCTACTGAAGCTGGATTGTGAAGGCAGCGAGTGGTGCATTTTGCAGAACCTGAAGCAGTGGCACCGCGTTGGCGCAATTTGCGGCGAATTTCATCAACACGGTCTCCATACGAAACGCGAACTGACTCGAATACTGGGACAGCGTTTCCGCTATGTTTCTGTTCAAGAACCGAATCACGATGGGCTTGGAAAGTTTTGGGGGTCGCATATAAGAATGTTCCAAAGCGATGCAGACTCCAAACGCCTTACCAGCCGCGGGCGGAAAATCCGCTGAGTTCGTTTACGAACTGCCGGACGTCATTGCGGACCACTCGCTCTTACACTGCATCGGCGCTGGAAGTTACGGGAAAGTCTTTCTCGCCCGGAATGAACTGACCGGCGTTTATCGCGCGATCAAAGTAGTCTTTCGAGACGCGTTTCGCGATGCGCGCCCATATCAACGCGAGTTTGAAGCGATCTGTCGATTCGAGCCGATTTCGCGGAGTCATCCCGGATTTGTCCAGATTTTGCAGGTCGGAAAGCTCGCGGAAGCATTCTATTACATCATGGAAATCGCGGACGACGCTCCTGGTGGAGCAGTCGGCGACCCGGATTCTTACAGCCCCCGAACACTCAGTCTGAGCCGCGGAAAAATGCTTCCGATCGAGCAGTGCATTGAGGTCGGGCTGTCCCTAGCAGACTGCCTTTCTGTTCTGCATGAGAACAAACTGATCCACCGTGACATCAAACCTTCGAATATTATCTTTGTAAGTGGGCAGGCGAAATTGGCGGATATCGGGCTGGTGGCGCAAATCGATGAAGCTAAATCAATGGTTGGGACGGCCGGATTTATGCCGCCAGAAGGACCTGTTTCACCGGCATCGGATATTTACAGCCTGGGCAAGGTGCTCTACGAAATTGCCACGGGAAAGGACCGCTGTGAGTTCCCCGAACTACCAGACGATATCACCACGGAGAATACCCTTCATCTCGAACTGAACCAGATCCTGCTCCGAGCGTGCGACCACCATCCCAGCAATCGTTATCAAACTGCTCGCGCGCTCAAGCGAGAATTGGAATTGTTGCATGGTGGACGCAGCATCAAGCGGCTGCGGCAGGTGGAGAAGCGCTTGCGAACGTTTCGTGCAGCGTTTGCTGTTTCAACCATAGTCGCTTTGGCCGCTTTCCTGATTTACCGGCGAATTGACGCGGCAAATCAGGAAGCTGCGCGCGAACGACAGCGATTGGCTGGCTCCTTTTTGGCGGAAGGCACTTTCGAGCTTCGCAATGGCTATCTCTCTCGCGCGTTGCCGTACTTTGTGCAGGCCGCCGAGCTCGACCCTCGAGATTTACGAACGCATCAGTTGCGGGTCGGCTCGGTCCTGTCACAAGCTCCCACGCTCGTTCGACACTGGACTTCGGGCCCCGCAACAGAATTCTCTGCGGACGGTGAATGGATGGTGGGACCCATGGAACGATCGGTGAACGTTTACGAGTCTACAACTGGTCGATTGATCGAGGAACATCCTTTCGAGAGCGCCGTTCGGATGGCGAAGCTTTCATCGGATCGTGCCCTGCTGGGTGCCGCCGCCGGCAACGTTCTCACCGTGGTATCGCGCAAAACGAAGGAACGCACAGCACACCGATTCGAAACTGGAATCTCGGATTTTGCATTCTCGCCAAAGGAAGAGGCCATCGCGCTGGGGCTCGACGATGGTTTAGGCTGTTTCCTCAACCTGAAAGACGGCACCCGGACGACGTTCGGAAAGATGAATGAGGTCCTTTCGGTCGAGTTCGATCCTGCGGGCGATTTGATTTTTACTTCGTTCGGAAAATTGGGATTCCCTGGAGTTGCTCATTTGCGCTCCGCGGCATCAGGGGAAGGCATCGGGAGAACATTCACTGCAAAACTGCCGTACGGCGGCGTGTTCAGTCCGGACGGCACCGTGGTTGTAATGTGTGGCTGGGGAATGGCCAAGCCGTTCTTTGTAGAATCTGGGGAACTCGCCGGCGATGTCATGGATAATGACGATGCTGTGATCGATGGGGCGTTTTCGTCGGATGGTACGATGCTGGCGACCACCAGTTATGACGGAACAGTTCGGCTTTGGGCTGCGCCGAGTTTTAATCCGCTGAAAATCAATCATATCCTGGAACATCGGAGCCGTCCGTCGCGCGTTTCTTTCACTTCTGGAAATCGGCTGATCACGCGTTGCAACGACGGCGCGGTTTATGTCTGGGCATTGGGGGCCCAGACGAATCGCGGCGAAATCATTCCCTCTGAAGCGAAACCGAATACGCTCCACGCTCATCAGAAACATGGAGATTTGCGAGCCGAAGGGAAACGAGTCTTAGGCGAGATCGCAGGCCGCAAGGTTGAACTGGAATTTCCTAATGAGGTCGGCGCAATTGCGTTGAGTCCTTCCGCCCACGTTTTTGCGGTCGGTGCCAAGGATGACTTCTTCCGCGTGACACAAGCACGCTTGTACTTTTTAGATCGGATGGATCGGCCAATAGAACTACGCCACAACGATGGGATTACCGCATTGGCGTTCTCGGATTCCGGAAAGCGTCTGGTGACTTGCAGCGAGGATTATTCCGCAAAGCTCTGGGATGCGGCGACCGGCCAGCCGATCGGTAAACCGATGCGCCATTCATGGCAGGTGATGGGCGCTGATTTCAGCGATGATGAGAAATGGTTGGCGACGATTGGCTGGGATGACGCCTGCATTGTTTGGGACGCAGAAACAGGCGAACCGATTACCCCGCCATTCAAAGTCGACGGACCGCTGGATCACGTCGCTTTCGGACCGGCAAACAACTCGCTGCTAATTCACGGCCGGGAGCAGATGTATCGTGTGGATCTGCCTTTCGCACCGCTCCCCCTCAGTCAGCACACCAATTCTTTGACCATCTTCGAGACAAGACGGCTCGCGCGATAACAATTACTCTCCCTCGAGCAGTTTCAGGTTGCGGAGGACGGCTTCGCGTTTCGATCGCCAGTCGGCCAGGCGCTTCTGGTGTTCTTCGAGAACGTTTGCGGGAACTTTTTGGGCGAAGCTCGGGTTGTTGAGTTTCTCTTGAACTTTGACGATTTCGGCGTCGATCTTCTCGAGTTCTTTGTTGAGGCGCGCTTTTTCAGCGGAGACGTCGATGAGGCCTTCGAGGGGGAGGTAGAGGTCGCCGAGTTGCGTGCCAACGGACGGGGTGCCTTTCTTTACTTCGGCATTGAAGTCGACGCTTTCGGCATTGAGTAGGAGTTTTAAAACGGCGGCTTCGTAGGCGGGAAGTTCGCTGTTCGACCGGAGGACGAAGCGGACTTTCTTGGCGCCAGAGACGTTGAACTCGCGGCGGAGATTGCGGGCTTTCGTGACGAGTTCGTATTTCGCCTCGACGAAGCGTTCGTCGCTTTCATCGAGGCTGTAACCTTGGAGGAATTCGGCGCCGAGCGGCTTGGGCCAAGGCGCGAACATGATGGTGGTGCCACCCTGGTCGGCGGGCATATCCTGGTTGTAGCCGAGCCCGTGCCAAAGTTGTTCGGTGACGAATGGCAGGAACGGATGCATCAGGCGCAGCGTGTGCGAGAGGATGAAATCGAGAACGGCGAGGGTGTTCGCTTTCTGCGCTGCGTCGGTGCCGTTGAGAACGGCCTTCGATGCTTCGAGATACCAATCGCAGAATTCGCTCCAGAAGAATCGATAAACCGCGCTGGTGGCTTCGTTGAATTTGTAGTCCCGCAAGGCGTCGCCGATCTCGGCGATCGCTTTGTCGAGCCGGAGGAGGATCCATTTGTCGTCACTAGTGAGCTTTGTCGGATCGATCTCGCCCTGCACTTCGCCGGCGTGCATTTGGCGGAAGCGACAGGCGTTCCAAAGTTTGGTGCAGAAGTTTCGGCCCAATTCGACGTGCTGTTCGTCGAAGAGAATGTCCTGTCCCAGTGGGGCGGAACGCATCACACCGAAGCGCAACGCGTCGGCGCTGTATTTGGAAATGAGATCGAGAGGGTCGGGCGAGTTGCCGAGGCTCTTCGACATCTTGCGGCCGATTTTGTCGCGGACGATGCCGGTGAGATAAACGTGCGAGAACGGTGTTTGGCCGGTGTATTCCAAACCAGCCATGACCATGCGCGCAACCCAGAAGAAAAGAATATCCGGTCCGCTGACGAGCGCGGTGGTGGGATAGAATTTCTTGAGCGTCGCTTCATCCATCGTCGCGAACGGCCAGAGCCAGGACGAGAACCAGGTGTCGAGCACGTCGGGATCTTGCGTCCAATCGGCACCGGGTGATTCGGCCTGACAGCGAACTTCCTCGCCGCGATACCACACCGGAATGCGATGGCCCCACCAAAGTTGGCGGCTGATGCACCAGTCCTGAATGTTGTTCAGCCAATGGTCGTAAACTTTGTGCCAGCGTTCCGGGAAGAACTTAAGGTCGCCTTTTTCGGCGACTTCGATGGAACGTGGGACGCTGGGGTATTTCAGGAACCATTGTTCTGAGAGCCGTGGTTCGATGGGGACGTCCGCGCGTTCGCTGAAGCCGACGTTGTTTTGGTAGGGCTCTTCTTTTTCGAGAACGCCGAGTTCGGTCAGTTTTTCGGCGGCGACTTTGCGGGCTTTGAAGCGATCAAGACCGCGGAGGTCCGCGCCGGCGAGGTCGTTCATTGAGCCGTCGGGGTTCATCACGTCGATGAACTCGAGTTTGTGGCGTTGGCCGATTTCGAAGTCCGCTTTGTCGTGTGCAGGCGTGACTTTGAGGACGCCGGTGCCGAACTCGAATTCGACATGGTCGTCGCCGATAATCGGGATGCGCTTCTTCTCTTCCGGAAATTCGGTCGGCAAAGGACGATAGATGTGTTTGCCGATGAGATGGGCGTAGCGCGTGTCTTTTGGATTCACCGCAACGGCGGTGTCACCGGGGATTGTTTCAGGACGGGTCGTGGCGATGGTGAGCCAGGTATTTGGTTCTTCAACCACCTGGACTTTGAAGAAGTACATGGCGCCGTTTTGCGGCTTCATGATGACTTCTTCGTCGGAGAGCGCGGTGAGGGCGACTGGGCACCAGTTAACCATGCGCTTCCCGCGGTAAATCAGGCCTTTGTTGTAGAGATCGATGAAAGTGTCGGTGACGGCTTTCGAATAGCCGGGATCCATCGTGAAGCGTTCGCGCGACCAATCGCAGGAGGCGCCGAGCTTCTTCAGCTGGTCGATGATGATGCTGCCGTGCTTGTTCTTCCAATCCCAGACGCGTTCCAGGAATTTCTCGCGGCCTAGATCGCGGATGCTGATCTTCTCGTCCTTTTTGATTTGGCGGGCGACGACGTTTTGGGTGGCGATGCCGGCGTGGTCGGTGCCGGGAAGCCAGAGGACTTCCTTGCCTTCCATGCGGGCTTTGCGGGCGAGGATGTCCTGAATGGTGTTATTTAGGACGTGGCCCATGTGCAGGATGCCGGTGACGTTCGGCGGCGGGATGACGATGCTGTAGGCGGGTTTCCTGGAATGGGCGTCGGCAACGAAACAGCGGTGCTCCAGCCAATACTGATACCACTCGGATTCAACGACCGACGGGTCGTAGGTCTTCGGAATTTCTGACATTAGTATAACTAATTGAAGCTAAGCGCTCTTCAGCAGCGCGTATTCCATGCTGTCGACCAGCGCCTGCAAGCTGGCTTCGACGATATTTTCGCTTACGCCAACGGTGCTCCAGACTTCGGTGCCATCGGTAGATTCCAAAAGCACGCGCGTCTTCGCGGCGGTTCCAGTGCCAGTATCGATGATTCGTACTTTGTAATCAGTGAGCTGGATCTTCTCGAGGACCGGGAAGAACTTGATCAACGCGGTGCGCAACGCGGCATCGAGCGCATTCACGGGACCATCGCCGTCGGAAACCGTATGAGCGCGCTTTTCGCCAACGCGAACTTTGACGGTGGCTTCACAGGTTGAATCCTGGCCATCGCGACGCATGGAGACGTGATAGGCATCGACCTTGAACGGGGCGTGTTCATGGCGGAGCGCTTTGCGGATGAGGAGCGCCATCGAACCTTCGGCGGCTTCGAACTCGTAACCATTGTGTTCGAGTTCTTTCACGCGATTCAGAATGGTTTTCAGCTCGGGAGTATCGTTGTTGATGTCGAACCCGAGTTCGCGCGCTTTCATGACGATGTTGCTGCGGCCGGCGAGATCGCTGATGAGGATGCGGCGCGAATTGCCGACGAGTTCCGGATTCACGTGCTCGAAGGAGTGCGTGATCTTTTGAACGGCGTTGACGTGCATGCCGCCTTTGTGCGCGAAGGCTGCGGAGCCAACCCAGGGCTGACGGGAGTCGTGACGGATGTTCGCGATCTCATCCACGAAATCGGAAAGCTCGCGCAATTTTGCGAGTGACTCCTGAGGCACAGAAGCCTTTTTCATCTTGATCGTCACCAGTGGGATGACAGAGGTGAGGTTGCAATTCCCGGTGCGTTCGCCGTAGCCGTTGATGGTGCCCTGGATATGCGTGGCACCGACTTCGACGGCGGCCAAAGCGTTGGCGACGCCCAAGCCTGCGTCGTTGTGGGTATGTATGCCGAGCCGGCAGGAAAGCTTTGACTTCGCTTCTTTAGCGATCTTCGCGATTTCAGTGGGGAGAGAACCACCGTTCGTATCGCAAAGGACAACCAGATCTGCGCCAGCATTCGCGGCGGCTTGCCAGGTGGACAGCGCGTATTCCGGGTTGTCCTTGTAGCCGTCGAAAGCGTGCTCGGCATCGTAAACGACGATTTTTCCCTTCGCTTTTAGGAAGCGAACGGTGTCTGCGATCATGGCCACGTTCTCTTCCGGGGTGGTGTTGAGCACTTCCTTCACGTGCAACATCCAGGTTTTGCCGAAGATAGTGACGACCGGAGTTTCGGCGGCGATGAGCAACTGCACCTGATCGTCTTTTTCGACGGCGATGTTCTTGCGGCGGGTGGAGCCGAACGCGGCGACTTTGGCGTTTTTAAAATTCTTGCGGCGGACTTGCTGGAAGAACTCGATGTCTTTCGGGTTGGAGCCGGGCCAGCCGCCTTCAATGTAATGAACCCCGAATGCGTCCAGGCGCTCGGCAATACGCAGCTTGTCCGCAACAGAGAAGTTGATCCCTTCACCCTGACTGCCGTCGCGCAGGGTGGTGTCGTATACCTCTATCTCAGGATTCATGAGAACGGGAACCTTACCAAGGGGTCGCTCAAATGCAAAGCTGATCGCTGCGGTGATCGGACGGGAAGGGGAATTTGGCAGTAACGTTATTGTGCTGATGAAAAGCTTGTTTTTTCGTGCCGAGGAGTTGTTGGTAATTGTTGCTGAGTTGCTTAAGCTGGTATTTAGAGCGGATTTGCCGTGTGTTGATTTGTGCTGATTTGTGTTGATCAGAGGGGAACCGAGGGAATCAGCGCTTCGGTAAACGCGTACACAGCGAGGCTCTATCGGAAATAATAGGTAGTCACTCTTTAGCTGCGGGCGAACAAGAGAGTCGACTGAGACGAGGCTCTTGTTCGGGCGCGAACCGAGTGACCACGACCGGTTGTTCGTGATCATGCGAGATGAATAGCCAAAACGATGGGTGAGCGTCAAGACTGCAGTAGTCAGGGATTCTCCGATAAAACATCAGGAAATCCCTTGCGTTTCAGAAACGGCCCTGCATAATAATCGCGATCGTTAAAGAGCGGCATGAAAATCTCTGACATTTCATGGGACATGGTGCGCATGGTGAGCATCAATGACCTTTCCTTGCGCGTGACCACGGATATCGGAGTGATGACGTTCAAATACGACAACGCCGACGAACTCTCCGAAGCGCTCCTGATTCTGAGTCTTTCCGGAACGAAGACGGTCGATTACGTGGATGAAGCGCGATTCAATCCAGCGCGAATCCTCCCGGGCTACAAGACGCGACAAACTGCGCGCGTTTAGTTCCTCTCCCTTCATTTTTTTTCAATAGTGCCCCCAGATCCAGAAGCTGGTCAGGGATCTTTTCTGCACAATGGCAGAAAGTCCCTGAGCGTTCCCGCCTGCGGCTGGATGATGGTATGTCGCTAGCGGGGGGCGCAGTTTAAGTGGGTGAAAGGTGCTTGGGAACGGCAACAGAAGGGTGGCTTTACCATTATTGAACTGATGGTGAGCGGAGCGGTGCTGACGCTGCTACTGTTCGCCTTTAGACCGGCGTTGCAGCAAGCGCGAGTTGAGGGGCGAAGCAAACTTTGCCAGGGAAACATGGCTCAGATCGGCAGAGCCGCCTCGGTTTACAGCGAATCCAATAACGATCTGCTGCCCGGGAACCAACATAGCGAACCATCGTGGATCCGGAGCCTAGCTGTCTATGCGAATACAAATAGTTACCGCTGCCCAGAAGCGCTGCTGACCGATCGACCCACGCGAAAATCGACGACCGCGCTGAATGATTTTCTATCACGCCGGCCGTACGGAGCCAGACAGGTTGATTATTCGAAGCGGTCGAGTATTCCGGCGCCAAAGGAAACGTTGATGTTCGCTGAAGTTGAACGCCCGTATCGTGATTACGACCATTTTCATTTCGCGGATGCGAAAGAGCACGGGTATGGAATCGAACCGTTTGGCGAGCAGGTCGCAGTCGAACAGCACGAATCCGAAGCAAACTATCTATTCGTAGACGGTCATGTCGACGGACTTAATTGGAGCGCAGGAGTGAAGCCGAAGTTGCGATCCGCAGGCTCGAGATTTGTGCATCCCGGAGGTGAGTCCGCACATTCGTGGGCAACGAGGTAAAGGCGCTCCAGATCAACGGGCGGCAGCAACCTTGCCGGTGGATGAAACTCCCAAGACAAAACCGGTGCCCTGTTTGCTCACCGCCAGGCCGTTAATGCCTTGCAGCATTTGCTTCAGTTCGCTGGCAACGAGCGGTTTGATTAAGAACGTGCGGGCGCCGAGGCGGTAGCCCTCCGCGATCATTTTGATGTCGGCCAGGCCAGACATCATAATGACTATTGAACCATCCGCGGCCGGGAGCGTTTGCAGTTTTCGGAGCAGGTCAATGCCACTCATGGGCTTCATGACGAGGTCCAGCAGAATGACCACAGGGCGGACGGAATCTTTTGAATTGAAATAGTCGAGGCAGGCCTTTGCGCTGGAGAGCGGAACGACAGGATTCAGGATGCGGTTGCCGACGAGAACGCGTTGAGCAAAGACCAAGTCTTCCTGCGCATCGTCGACAATGAGGATCGGCACCATGGTTTAAAAGACAGAATAGAATAAGGCATGTGGTGAGATGGGCAATTCAGGAAGTTCCCTAAGGAGAAACCACTAGAGCGAATCGGGAACATCCTGAGGAGCCCCGTTAAAGTTGGCGGTGTTCTCGTTGACCTTCCTGTAAATTTCAGGAGACTGCTTGGCGCTTGAATCAGCGGGAGAAAACTACGGCATCTTCTAGGAATCCGTTCTGGCGCATGGGCCCTTATGCGACCGCTGTGATTGCTTCTGCGGTGGCCATTCTTATTCGATGGTTGTTCGATCCGGTCCTTGGCGCGACAGCAGTCTTCATAATGGTCTTCCCGGCGGTGGCGATTTCGGTTTGGCGAGGTGGGGCTCGCGCCGGGATTGTCGCTGCGTTGATTAGTGGCGTCGCATCGCTCTATTTGTTTCTGCCGCCGAAATATAGTTTTGCTCTGACGAGCCTCCAATCGGTCCTGACACTGGTCGCATTTTTGATCTCAAGCGCAGTGGTGATTGCGATTGGGCACCATCTGCAGCGTTCGACGGCGCGGAGTCGGAACGCCGAGCATTTGCTGCAAAGCATTATGGACGGACTTCCCGCGCTGGTTTCGTTAACGGACCGAAATCTTCGTTATTGCCTGGTGAACGAAGAGTATTCGCGATGGTTCGGGGTGACCGAACACGAGCTGCTCGGGAAATCGCTGGAAGAAGTTTTGGGGAAAGAGGCGTTCGCGAAAGTTAAACCACGGCTTGAGAAGGCACTCGCCGGTGAAATGGTTACGTTTCGGGATTACTTGCCATATGCGCATGGCGGCGCGAAGTGGGTGCAGATCACTTATCGGCCGCACCAGAATTCCATAGGGCAGATCGATGGCGTGATTGTGTTGGTGCAGAACATCTCCGAGCAAGCGCGGGCGGAGGAGTCGTTGGCGGAACGAGAGCGGGAATTTCGGGCCATGTTTGAACTGAATGCGACCGGCAGCGCGGTGGTGGATGTGAGTACGGGCAAGTTCACGATGGTGAACGAGAAGTTTTGTGAGCTGACTGGCTACAGCCGCGAAGAACTGCTGAACAAATCATTTTCTGACCTCACGCACGCGGATGATCAGGCAAGGGACCGGGAGGTGTATCGCGCAGCGTTACAGAGCCGGGCGAAGAATTGGGACACGGAGAAGCGTTACGTGCGGAAAGACGGTGGCATTCGGTGGGTGGCGGTGCGTGGAACGATCATTCGCGACGCGAAGGGAATCGCGGAGCGAACGTTAGCCACGATCATGGATTTGACGGAGTGGAAGAAAGCTCAGGAACTGCTGCAATCGCAAGCGCAACATCTGGAAGAATTGGTAAAGGCGCGGACGGAACGATTGCAGGAAGTGATTTTGGAATTGGAGAGTTTCTCGTACACGATTGCGCATGACTTGCGTGGGCCGCTGCGGGCGATGAGCGGGTTCGCCGATGCGCTCAAGGAAGATTACGGACCAGAACTGGACGAGACGGCGCGGGATTACATCCGACGGATCACCAGCGCGGCGGAGCGAATGGACCGGCTGATATGTGACGTGCTCGATTACAGCAAGATCACGCGCCACAGTTTTCAACCGGAGCAGGTGCCGCTGGATCCATTGATTGATGGAATCATGGAGAGTTACCCGGCAATCTCGAAGGGAAGCGCGGTGGTGGAAGTGGAGCGTCCGCTGCCAGCGGTGATGGGCACACAATCGCTCCTGGTGCAGTGCTTCTCCAACTTGATTGGGAATGCGGTGAAGTTTGTGCCTGCGGGCAAGACGCCGGAGGTGAACATCTGGGCCGAGCCGCGCGAGAACGGGAGAGTTCGGATTTGGGTAGAGGATAATGGAATCGGAATCGGGCGGCAGAATCACGAACGAATTTTCGGATTGTTTCAGCGGCTTAACAAAGATTTTGAGGGGACCGGGATCGGCCTGGCGATTGTCTGCCGTTCCGTTGAACGAATGGGAGGGTTGGTCGGGTTAGAATCGATCGAAGGGCAGGGAAGCAAGTTCTGGGTGGAGTTGAATGCGGCCGACAAAACGAACTGGCGCGAGCCCGTAGGAAACCTGGCATCAAGCACGAATGTTTAGGTGACGCGGATCGCACCCTGATGCGTGACCAGTTGAAGCGCGCGAAGTTCGTGGGCGAATTGGCGGAGGTCACCGTCTTTGAAAAAGAAACCATTGGCTCCAAGATTCATCGCCTCCTGAATAACAGTCGGGCGTGAGCGCTCGGCCAATAAGAACACGAGGGTTGAATCGAGGGGCGGCTGAAGCTGCTTCCAGCGGAGGAATTCGAGTGCCGCGCCGCGAACATCGAGATTGATGATCGCTACATTCGGCTCGGGCGCAAGTTGCCATTGCCTCTCTTCGGCGAAGTTTCGCACCTGTGTTTTCGCCTCAGAGAAATCGCGAATCGTGAAAATAGGATTACGAAGGCCAGAGCGGATTAAGTGACTTTGGAGCTGGAGGGAACGATCGAAATCCTCGCCGAGTATAAAGAGCAGCGCGTTCGGAGTTAAAGCCATACCTGTTCGCTGCGGATTGTGCTGGGTTGAATTACCCAGGCGCAATGGTTTTGCGGGTTATAGCCCTGAAATCGTGGTTTCCATTAGGCAGGTTAGGTGCCTAACCATGAACTTACACCCAAATTAAGGAGGGTTATTTCCACGGCTCTGGAACGGCAGCGCCGTCCTTGCGAGGATCAGAGGAGCCGAAGTTTACGCGCGTGCGGAAGTCACGCATCACCGCCTGGCCGCCGCCAACATCGGTTGCGTAAGGGTCGAGAATTTCGACTTTGTGGCCGCGTTTTTCGAGGTCTGCAATTACCTCGGGTGCGACGCGTGATTCCAATTTTACGTCGCAACCCGGAAAGGTGAGCTTGGTCATGCGCGGGCTTTCCATTGCGCTTTGGATGTTTAGGTTGAAGTCGACGATTTTGGAAACGAACTGCGCGTGTGCTTGTGATTGGTTCCAGCCACCCATGATGCCGAAGGCGATGCGCACGTCGTCTTTCTCCATGAGCGCGGGGATAATGGTGTGAAGTGGACGTTTGCGGCCGGCGATTAGGTTCGGGTGACCTTCCTCCAACGTGAACAGTCCGCCGCGATTGTGGAGCGCGAAGCCACAGCCTGGGGGAACGATGCCGGTGCCGAACGCGTGGAAATTGCTCTGGATGAAAGAAACCATGTTGCCGTCCTTGTCCACGACGCAGAGGTAGGTCGTGTCGGTGCCGCCATCGAACTTCGGAGTGGATTGCGGAGAGCAGTTGGCTTCCTTTGAGATGAGTTCGGCTCGTTTCGCGGCGTAATTTTTATCGAGCATGGCGCGCACAGGTGTTTTCGCGAAGGCGGGATCCGCGACGTGTTGGATCATGTCGGCGTAGGCGAGTTTCTTTGCTTCGATCATGAGGTGAAGCGCGTCGGCGGAATTGTCCCGATATTCGTTCATGGGGAAGCGTTCCATGATGTTGAGCATGGCGAGTGCGGCGATGCCCTGGCCGGGCGGAGGAATTTCGTAGACGCGCCAACCACGGTAGGTGGTGGAGATGGGGTCCACCCAGAGGCTTTTGAATTTACTGAAATCTTCGCGGTTGAATGGAGCGCCGACCGATTGCAGGTGCTTCACCATTCGGTCAGTGATGGAACCATCGTAAAATGCCTTCGCGCCGTTCTTCGCGATTTGACGGTAACTCCAGGCCAGGTCTGGGTTGCGGAAGATTTCACCGATTTGCGGCGGGTTGTCGTTGTGGAGGAAAGTTCGTGAGGCGTTTCTGTCCGCGCGCAATTTGGCGAGGACGTTTGTGTTGGTCCAATAATCGTAAACCCATTCGGTGACTGGAAAACCTTCTTCGGCGAGTTGAATGGCGGGTTTGAGGACGGCGCGGAGTTTGAGATTTCCGAAGCGTTTCAGCAGTTGCTCCCAGCCGTGGACTGTGCCCGGAATAGTGACGGAATAGATGCCGCTGATCGGCATGTTGGTAAATCCCTTCGCGCGCATGAAAGCGGCATCCAGTTTCTCGGGAGACCAGCCGTTTGCGGAGAGACCGTAAACGTTCTGCGACTTCGCTTCGTAAACGAGGCAGAACATGTCGCCACCAATGCCGCACATGCCCGGAGAGACGACGCCCATCACTGCGTTCGCGGCGACGGCGGCATCGGCGGCGTTACCGCCATCGGCGAGAATTTGCGCGGCGGCCTGGGAGGCTAACACTTGTTCAGTGGCGACGATGCCGGTCTTTGAAATGACAAGGGAACGACCTTGAATGCGCGGCTCCGCAGCTTGCATCGTGAATAAAGATACCGCCGAAACAAAAATGGCGAACCGGGTCATACCTCCGTTGTAAACAAGAGGACAGAATCGTGCGATACCAAACAATCGATTGAGATTTGGGCGTTAACTTTGGAGCGCGCGCTCGCGTTCCAGGAGGGTTGGATGCGAGTAGTAGAAGCCGCTGTAGAGGGGGTGCGGGGTCAGGTTGCTGAGGTTTTTCTCGTTTAGTTTGCGGAGGGCACCAATGAGGGAATCGCGATCGTTCATCGTTTTCGCGGCATAAGCGTCGGCTTCGTATTCGAATCTGCGGCTGAGCAAATTGGAGAGCGGGGTGAACCAGAAGGTGACGACACCGCTTAGGAATGAGAAGAGCAGGAGCGCGGGAACGATGCTGCCGGGCTCGAAACCGAACGCGCGGTAGAACCATGGTTGGTTGGCGAGCTGGGCAATGACAAAGAAGGCGATGAGCAAACCGAGCGCGGAGCCGACCAGCATCTTTGGAATGTGTTTCTTTTTGTAGTGGCCGATCTCGTGCGCGAGGACTGCTTCGAGTTCTATTTCGGCGAGTTGGTTGATGAGGGTGTCGAAGAGGACGATTTTGCGGAACTTGCCGAAGCCGGTAAAAAAGGCGTTTGAATGGCGCGATCGTTTGCTGCCGTCCATGACCTGGATGGTTTTCGAATGGAAACCGGTGCGTTCGCCGAGGCGCAGGAGGCGGTCGCGCAACGGACCTTCGGGGAGCGGCGTGAACTTGTTGAAGAGGGGCATGATAATGATAGGCGCGAGGACGACCATCAGGAGTTGGAAGCTGAGGACGGCGGCCCACGCCCAGAGCCACCAGAGCGAGCCCATCCAGTCGACCAGCTTGAGGATGAGCAGCAGCAAAGGGTAGCCAAGCAGGAGCGACAGAACCGATCCTTTTATACGGTCCATCCACCAGGTCTTTTGGTTGGTGGTGTTGAAACCGAATCGATCTTCGAGGCGGAATTGTTCGATCCAGTCCCAGGGCAGAGACGGGATAGAGATGAGCGCTCCAATGGCAAAGAGGTAAGCGGCCTCAGAGAGAATTCCCGTGCCGAACTTGGCAATGAACCAATCGTAAAACGCAGGAAGAAAGCCACTTAGCAGCACAACGCCGAGGACAACTGCATCGAAAATGAGCTGTTTTCGGCCGAAGTTGTTCTTGGCCAAGGTATAACCTACCGCCTTGGTGTAGGTAGCCAAATCCATGGTGCTTTGGAAGGCGGCGGGAATTTGCCCGGAGTGTTTGCGCACCTCCTTCGCGTTGAGGTGTTCTAAGTATAATTGCGCGAGGAGTTTAGCCCCGAGCAGAGTGATTACGATGGCGGCGGCAGATACCACAAAAACTTCCTACCCGCACTCAGGGTATTGACTTAAATGATGTCAAGGTACAACTTAGACGCAATGCGGAGGGAGTGAAGTTCCCCGTTCTCCCCGCTTCTCGAAAGGTCGGTGTTCGTGATTACCCTTTCTGACTTCGGCAGTCTTTCTGCCGTCGACCCGCTCTTCGTTTCTGCAAACGAAGCGCTGCCGTCCCCTCATGTACAAACGCCGCCAAACAGCTCGGCGAACGACGCTGGGTTGCTGGACGCTTACTCGGCGGCGGTTACGAGCGCAGCGGAGCACGTCAGTCCCTCGGTATTGCAGATTATAACGCACAAGCGGGTCGGTTCAAATTCCACGGTGCCGAAGCCGAGCGGGAGTGGATCGGGTTTCCTGATCAGCCAGGATGGTCTCGTGCTGACGAACAGCCACGTGGTGCATGGGGCGGACAAGATTGAAGTCGTGCTGGCTGATGGCCGGCGACCGGACGTCACGTTAATCGGCGAAGACCCGGATACGGACATCGCTGTCTTGAGAGTGTACGCGCCGAACCTGAAGCCGGTGACGCTCGCGAACAGTGCTGATTTGAAGGTTGGCCAGGTAGCGATCGCTATTGGGAATCCTTACGGATTCTCATATTCCGTGACGGCGGGCGTGGTAAGTGCCTTGGGTCGTTCGCTGCGTTCCACTTCGGGAAGGATGATTGATAGTGTCATCCAGACGGATGCCGCATTAAATCCCGGAAATTCTGGGGGTCCGCTGTTGAATTCGCGCGGAGAGGTGATAGGGGTGAATACGGCAGTTATCCTTCCCGCACAAGGCATCTGTTTTGCTATAGGGATAGATACGGTCAAGCATGTCGCCGGGTTGTTAATCCGCGACGGGAAAGTGCGGCGTAGCTGGGTAGGCATTGCGGGCCAGACAGTTCCGATCCATCGGCGGATCGTGCGGTTCTACCAATTACCGGTGGAATCAGCGGTGTTGGTGGTTGGGGTGGAACCGAATAGCCCGGCTGCCGAGGCAGGTTTGGTCGAGGGTGACTTGATCTATGAGTTTAACGGCCGGCCAGTGAGCAGCCTGGATGAGATGCACCGGATGCTCCTGGGCGAGGTGATTGGCCAGAAGGTGGTATTGCGGGTGATTCGGCGGACTGAAACGCTGGCGTTAACGGTAACGCCGACGGAGTTCGCTGGTTAATCTCACCGCACACGTGAACATTTTTGAGAGGAAACGCGTCGTAACTATGTCAGTAATGTTACCGAGCGGTAAACTCTCGGTTAGAGAGAAAATATGAAACTGAAACTGAAGAAAGCGCCAGTTGTTCGCAAAGCCCTTAAGGTGAAGGTGGGGGTGAAGCGCACGAGTGTGACGAAAGCTCCTCCGGCCAAGCTCAGCTTGATCAAGGCGCGGGTCGTAGCCGTGCGTGGAGCGAAGAAGCCGTCCCTGCCGGGCAAAGGCGCTGTTCTGGTCGCACTTAAGAAGAAGGAGCGGGCTGCCGAAGTAGCTAAGCTGGAGTTAAAGAAAATCGCTGTGACTGCATCGGCCAAAACGCCTGTGACTGGTTCCAAGGACATTGCCGCGTCCGAAACGACGGCGATGCCCGCCGGGAACATCGTGCAGTTGCCGGAGAACTTCGATCCTGAAAATGAAGAGCCGACGCAAGAGGCGCTTCAAAAAGAGGAAGCCGAAGTGAAGCCGGTGACGGTCGAAGAGATCCGCCAGGCTTATGATGGCGATACCGCTTACCAGCTTTACCTGCGTGAGATCGGGCAGACTGCATTGCTGACGATCGAAGAAGAGAACGAGCTCGCCGCCCGCATCAAGAAGGGCGACAAGGCCGCTCGCGAACGCATGATCAAAGCGAATCTTCGCCTGGTGGTGAAGATCGCGCGTGATTATGAAGGGTACGGCGTGCCGCTGCTCGACTTGATCAGCGAAGGCAACATCGGCCTGATGAAAGGCGTGGAGCGATTCGACCCGACCAAGGGCGCGAAGCTCTCGACTTACAGCGCATGGTGGATCAAGCAGGCGATCAAGCGCGCGCTGGCGAACCAGGGTAAAACGATCCGTTTGCCGGTGCACGTGGTGGACAAGCTGTTCCACATTCGCCGTGCGGAGGCTCGTTTGCAGGAAGCATTCGGTCGCGAAGCGACTGATGAAGAGATCGCAGGCGAACTGGACACGACTCCGGATAAGATTCGCGAGCTGCGGACGGCTTCGCAGCGTCCTGCTTCGTTGGAAGCGCCGCTCGGTTACGACAGCGACAACCGCGTGGCGGACGTCGTGGCGGATGACAACGCTGAGGATCCTTACGTGGAACTCGAAGGCAAGGCGAACACCGCCATGCTGCGCGAGGTGATGAAGGATCTCGATCCGCGCGAAGTGACGATCCTGCGTTATCGGTTCGGTCTGGATGGCGATGACGAGAAGACGCTCGAAGAAGTAGGCCGCAAGTTCGGTCTCACCCGCGAACGTATCCGCCAGATCCAGGAGATCGCGCTTAAAAAGCTCCGCAAGAAAATCGAGAAGATGGAGCAACAACGCCAAGCTGCTTAAGCAGGCCTGAGAGAAAATTGCAAAGGCGCACGAAAGTGCGCCTTTTTAGCTTCCAACGCTGATGCTGACATAAGATTCGAGCGCCGCACTGCTCGAGATTAAAGGAGCGGCTAACGCGCTCCAGAAGTTTGAACCTGATGCGCACCTGCGGACACTATTTCTTCAGCAGCGCTTTAAAATACTCGCGATTCATGAGTGCGATAAAATCCAGGCTGATTTCTTTGGGGCAAACCGCTTCACAGGAGGCCGTGACAGTGCAGTTCCCAAAACCTTCCGCATCCATTTGCCGAACCATGTTCAGCACGCGGTTTTCGCGCTCAACTTTCCCCTGCGGAAGCATCGCAAGGTGCGAAACTTTCGCGGAAACGAACAGCATTGCAGAAGCATTTTTGCAAGCGGCCACGCAGGCTCCGCACCCGATGCACGCCGCCGCGTCCATCGCTACCTCCTGATCGTCCTTGGGGATCGGAATCGCATTCCCATCCGGCGTGCCTCCGGTTGAGACTGAAACGTAACCGCCGGACGCGATGATGCGGTCGAAAGAGGCGCGATTAACGACCAAATCCTTGATGATGGGGAAAGCCTTCGCGCGCCACGGTTCGATCGTGATCGTGTCACCGTCATTGAAATGGCGCATGTGCAACTGGCAAGTCGCAGTGCCTCGATGTCCCCCGTGCGGAATGCCATTGATGACCAGCGAACACATCCCGCAAATGCCCTCGCGGCAATCCGAATCAAATGCGATCGGCTCCTCCCCCTTCTCCAGCAGCCCCTCGTTCACCACGTCGAGCATCTCGAGGAACGACATGTCCGGAATAATGTTCTTCGCGTGGTAGGTCGCGAACTCGCCCGGGGTCGAACCGTTCTTTTGCCGCCAAACTTTGAGCGTGAGATTCATTATTTGTAGCTCCGCGTGCTCATCTTCACTTCTTCATAAACGAGCGGTTCTTTGTGCAGCACCGGCGGCTTTTCCACCCCTTGATGTTCCCACGCCGCCACAAACGAAAAGTTTTCGTCGTCACGCTTCGCTTCGCCATCCTCGTATTGAAATTCGCTCCGAAAATGTCCGCCGCACGACTCCCGCCTCATCAATGCATCCGTGCAAAGGAGTTCCCCGAATTCGAGGAAATCAGCCACGCGCCCGGCATGCTCCAGCGTCTGGTTCAACTCTTCCCCCGAGCCAGTCACCCGCACATTTTCCCAGAACTCCTGCCTCAACGCCGGAATCCGTTTCAAATTCTCATTCAGACTCTGCTCCGTCCGCGCCATCCCGCAATTATCCCACATCAACTTCCCGAGTTCGCGATGGAACGACGTCACGGTTCGATTGCCATTAATCGTCAGGAACCGCTTCGTCATCGACCGGATGTTTTCCTCCGCTTTCTTGAACTCAGGATGCGTGTTTGAAGGCCGAGCATTCTTATACGAAGCGAAATAGTGGCCGATCGTGTAAGGAATCACGAAATACCCATCGGCCAATCCTTGCATCAGCGCACTGGCGCCCAGGCGATTCGCGCCGTGATCAGAGAAATTCGCTTCGCCCAACACAAACAAGCCGGGCACATTGCTCATCAGGTTGTAATCCACCCACAATCCGCCCATCGTGTAATGCACCGCGGGATAGATCCGCATCGGCACCTCGTAAGCGTTCTCGCCGGTAATCGTCCGATACATATCGAACAAATTTCCGTAACGCTCCTTCACCGTAGGCGCGCCCAGCCGTTTGATCGCATCCGCAAAATCCAAATAAACACCAAGTCCACCCGGCCCAACTCCTCGTCCATCGTCGCAAGCTTCCTTCGCGGCACGCGACGAAATATCGCGCGGTGCAAGATTGCCGAAGCTCGGATATTTCCGTTCCAAAAAGTAATCTCGTTCGGTTTCAGGAATCTGATCCGGAGCCCGATTATCCCCCTGCTTCTTTGGCACCCACACGCGGCCGTCATTCCGTAGCGACTCCGACATCAGAGTCAATTTCGACTGATGTTCGCCGCTCACTGGAATACACGTCGGATGAATCTGCGTGTAGCAGGGGTTCGCCAGGAGCGCGCCCTTCTTGTAAGCGCGATAAATCGCGGTGACGTTGCAGCCACGCGCATTCGTCGAAAGATAAAAAACGTTCCCGTAACCGCCGGTCGCAAGGATTACGGCATCGGCAGAGAAGGAGGTAATCTCGCCCGTAACCATGTCTCGAACGACAATTCCTTTGGCGTGACCATCCACCAGGACCAGATCGAGCATCTCCGTGCGTGGATACATCTTCACCGTCCCGAGACCGATCTGCCGTTCCAGCGCCTGGTAAGCGCCGAGCAGAAGCTGCTGCCCCGTCTGACCTCGCGCGTAAAAAGTCCGCGAAACCTGCGCCCCACCGAACGAGCGGTTCGTCAGCATGCCGCCATACTCACGGGCGAAGGGCACGCCCTGCGCCACACATTGGTCGATGATGTTTACGCTCAGTTGCGCGAGTCTGTAAACATTCGCTTCGCGCGCGCGGAAATCTCCGCCCTTGATCGTGTCGTAAAAAAGCCGGTAAACGCTATCCCCGTCGTTCTGGTAATTCTTCGCCGCATTAATCCCCCCCTGCGCGGCGATGCTGTGCGCACGCCGCGGACTGTCCTGGTAACAAAAGCAACTGACCTTGTATCCAAGCTCTGCCAACGTCGCCGCCGCCGATGCGCCGGCCAGACCGCTGCCAACGACAATCACTTCGAACTTCCGCTTGTTCGCGGGATTGACCAACTTCAAGTCGAACTTCGCCTTGTCCCACTTCCGATCGATTGGTCCTGAGGGGATCTTTGAATCAAGCACCATACGTCACCCTCTTCAGAATTCCTGTCAGCACTGCAATGGGAATGGCCGAGTAGCCAATGATCAAAATGATCGCGACTACCCGCGCCGCGCGATCAATGAACTTGCCATACTTTCGGTTTTTCCAACCAAGCGATTGGAACATGCTCGCGATGCCATGGCTCAAGTGCAGGCTCAGCAGCGCCATGCTGACAACGTAAAAAACCGAAACGATCGGGTTCGAAAACCCAATCACCATCATATTGTAAATATCATGACGTTGCTTCGCGTCATGCATCGTCTTGAAATCTGTGTTGGTGAAGTTGATTCCTTCCGCCTGCACCGTGAAGTGTAGCAGGTGATAAATGATGAACGTGAAAATCACCAAACCACTCACCAGCATCGTCCGCGAGGCATAGCTGGAACCCACCGGCTTGTACTCCCCATAGTTACTTCCGCGCGCCGCGCGGTTCTCCGCGCTCAATTTGATCGCCGCCCAAATATGCAGAACCACCATCACCAGCAGACCAATCCGCGCCGTCCACACCAACTCCGGTTTGCTTTGAAGGAAGTAGCCATAGGCGTTGATCGTTTCCGGACCTAGAAAGATTTGCAGGTTCCCGACCATATGCCCTACCACAAAAAGGAAGAGAGCCAGACCGCTGATGGCCATGATGTACTTCTTCCCTAGCGAGGATCTAAACAGTCCTTGTAACAGGTTCATTCTCGAAGCTGCCGGGCGAACACGCGGAGCAGCGGGCAACGGCACACGCCGTGAAGACACTGTAATAAGTGAAGTTGATTTGCGTCAATGGCCTACGGAAAAGAATAAGACCACATTGCGTGGTTATAAGATAATCTAAATTAACTTTCTGCTTTTAATCGTTTTTCCTTATAAGCGGAACGACCTCTGTCAGCGACTGAATATCGTGTTCCAGCTCCCTCCCGCTGCGCCGAATTCTCCGCGCGAAACCACCTGCGGCCTTCGCTCCCTCCACATCTTCGCGCTGACTGTCGCCCACGTGAAGAATGCGATCCGCCGGGACGTTCAACCGTTCGCTCGCGTATTGGAAGATCCGCGCGTCCGGTTTGTGTGCGCCCTGTTCCACAGAGGAAACGATGCAATCGAAATACGTAGCCAACCCCAGTTTCTCCAGCAGCGGCACGAGCCGCTCATCCCAATTCGAAACAACGCCTAACTTCACACCCATCGCTTCCAGTGTCTGCAATGCTGGAATCACATCATCGTAAATCAACCACGCATCCGACTCCGCAAAGCGCTCATAAATCGCATCGAAAAGCTGCGGCGAAACCTCGCTCATCCCGAGAAACGAATGTCGCACCACATCGTGCCACTCGTTCCGCGAATACTTGAACCCGCTCCGGGTTGTCCACGCATTCACAAACTGCGCATTCAACCGCGCCGCGCTGCACTCAATCCCAAACTCCCGCGCCACCGCTGCATATACCTCCCCCACCGACGGCCAGGGCTCAATCAGCGTCCCGCCAGCGTCGAAAGTAACCGCCTCGATATTCTTCACGAACCTACCACTTCGGCTCCATCTCGAGCGTCTTCACCAGAAAACCGTAGCGATCCGCTGCTTCCTCAATAATCTTGGCCGTCGGTTTCCCGGCGCCATGGCCCGCTTTCGTTTCAATCCGGATCAAAACCGGATCTTCGCCCTCATGCGCTTCCTGAATCGCCGCCGCGAACTTAAAGCTATGCGCCGGCACAACCCGGTCGTCGTGATCCGCCGTCGTAATCAAAGTCGCTGGATACTTCGTCCCCTTCTTCAGATTGTGCAGCGGCGAATACTTGTAGAGCGCTTTGAATTCTTCCGCATTATCCGCCGAGCCGTAGTCCGAAACCCACGCCCAACCAATCGTGAATTTATGGAAACGCAACATATCCATCACGCCCACCGCCGGCAGCGCAGCCCCAAACAAATCCGGCCGTTGCGTAATTGAAGCTCCCACCAGCAACCCGCCATTCGAACCACCCGCAATCGCCAGCTTCTGCGGATGCGTATATTTGTTTTCAATCAGCCATTCCGCCGCCGAGATAAAATCATCAAAAACATTCTGTTTCCGCAGCTTCGTGCCGGCCTTGTGCCATTGCTCTCCGTATTCCCCACCGCCGCGCAGATTCGGCTGCGCGTAAACTCCGCCCATCTCCAGCCAAACCATCGTGCTCGCGCTAAAGCTCGGCGTCAGAGAAATATTAAAGCCGCCGTAAGCGTAGAGCAGCGTCGGATTACTCCCGTTCAGTTCCAGATCCTTCCGATGCGTAATAAACATCGGCACGCGTGTCCCGTCCTTGCTGTTATAAAACACCTGCTTTGTCACGTAACGCTCCGCATCAAACTTCACCTTCGGCGCGCGGAACACAGTGCTCTCCCCCTTCACCATATCGTAGCGATAAATCGTCGAGGGCCTCGTGAAGCTCGTGAACGCGTAGAACGTCTCCGTGTCCTTCATCTCCCCGCTGAACCCCACCGCCGTTCCAACTCCCGGCAATTCCACGCTCCGCACCGGTTTGCCATCCAGCGTGAAAATCGAAACCGTCGTCGCCGCATCTTTCATATACGACACGATCAATTGCCGATTCACCGCGCTCGCGCTCTGAATTGTGTCCTTCCCTTCGGGAATAATTACTTTCCAGTTCTTCCGCTCCGGATTCCGCGTATCGATCTGGATGATCTTTCCGCGCGGCGCATCAAGGTCCGTCTGGAACCAAAACACCGGCCCGTCATTCGCCACGAACTCGTACGATGCATCGAAGTCGTTCAACAACTCGACAACCTTCGCTCCCTTCCCATACGCCAATTCCGAAACCGGCTGCGCGGGCGCGATCTCTTTGTAGAAAAGTCGATTCCGAGTGTCCGTCCCCTGGCGCACCGAAATGATCAAGTAACGGCCATCTTCCGTAACACCTCCGCCAAAACCCCACTCCTTCTGATCGGGTCGGTGATAAACCAAAATATCTTCCGACTGCGGCGTGCCGCGCTTGTGAAAGAAAAGTTTCTGATAATAATTCAGTTCCTGCAGCTTCTGCCCTTCCTTTGGCGCATCGTAACGGCTGTAGAAAAATCCCGAGCCATCATGCGTCCACGAAGCGCCTGAGAATTTCACCCAATTAAGAACATCCTCTGTATCCTGCCCCGTCGAAACTCGTTTCACCCGCCATTCTTCCCAATCCGAGCCCGCCGTCGATGTCCCATACGCCATGTATTCGCCATCTTCCGTGATGGCATACCCCTTCAACGCCACCGTCCCGTCCGCAGTCAGCTTGTTCGGATCCAGCAGCACGCGCGGCTCCGCCTCCAAATTATCCATCGTGTAGAGCACACTCTGGTTCTGCAGCCCGTCGTTCCGCGAAATGAAATAGCGGTTCCCCTCCTTGAACGGCACTCCGAACCGCTCGTAATTCCAAAGCTCCGTCAGCCGTTGTTTAATTTTTTCGCGCTCCGGAATCTTCCCCAGAAAATCAAAAGTGACCTTGTTTTGCGCTTCGATCCATTCGCGACTCTCCGGCGAATCCGGGTTCTCCAGCCACCGATACGGATCAGCGACCTTCGTCCCATGGTAATCATCGACCTGGTCGACTTTTTTTGCCTTTGGATAATCAAACGGAGCGGATGAAACAGACTGCATTGTAAAAATCGTCGCAACCATTGCGGAAACAAAAACCTTCCTGGACATGCGCCTGAAGATAGATAGCAAACCCCGATCCTTCAAAATAAAATCGCGCGCCCCGCCGCCCGCGACTTGCTGTCCCCGCCCGATTCCCTACATTGTGAAATCAATATGCGCCCCGGGTTTCGAATCGTTTGCGCTCTCTTACTTGCGCTAAGCCCCTCCTTCGCGGCGGAGCAGCCCCAAATCAGCTACAACCAATCCATCCGCCCCATTCTTTCCGACAATTGCTTCGCCTGCCACGGTCCCGACGCCGGCCAACGCAAAGGCAAGCTCCGCCTCGACCTCCGCGACGCCGCCATCGAAAAGAAAGCGATTGTCCCATCCAAGCCCGACGACAGCGAGTTGGTGAAACGAATCTTCACCAGTGACGCTGACGACCTAATGCCGCCGTCCGAATCCCATAAGGTCCTCACTAGCGACCAGAAAAACCTCCTCAAAGAATGGATCGCCCAAGGCGCGGAGTACGAAGGCCACTGGGCCTACGTCGCTCCGGTAAAACCAAGCACGCCATCAACCAGGAAAGGCATCGATCATTTGGTCCAAGATCGCTTGAAAATTTCGGGCCTTAAACCCTCCCCCCAGGCAAATCCCCGCACCCTCATTCGCCGTTTGTATTTCGATCTGATCGGTCTGCCTCCGTCACTCGAAGATGTCGAGCGCTTCGAACGCGAATTCTCACCCGACACCTACCAACGGCTCGTCGAGAAATTACTCAGTTCCCCCGAATACGGCGAACGGATGGCCATTCCTTGGCTCGATGTCGTCCGTTTCGCCGATACCATCGGCTATCATTCGGACAACCCGCGCAACATCTGGCCCTATCGCGACTACGTCATTCGCGCTTACAACAACAACAAACGCTTCGATCGCTTCACCCTCGAACAAATCGCCGGCGACCTCCTGCCCAACTCCGACCAGGAGGAAAAGATCGCCTCCGCCTTCAATCGCCTTCTGCTCACCACCGAGGAAGGCGGCGCCCAGCCAAAAGATTACGAGTATCGCATGTTGACGGACCGCGTTCGCGCGGTCGGCACCGTTTGGATGGGCCAAACCCTCGGTTGCGCCGCCTGCCACGATCACAAGTTCGATCCGATTACCCAAAAAGATTTCTACGCCATGGGTGCATTCTTCGCCGACATCACCGAACCAATCATCGGCAAACGCGAAGACGGACTGTTCGTTCTAAATGAACACGAGGCAACAAGACTCAAACAGTTGGAGGAAAAGCTGGCGAAGCTGCAACAGGAATTCGATGCGGAGAAGCCGGAGCTAGAGGAAGCATTCGCCCGCTGGGAAAAGGAGCAGGTCGCGCCATTGATCGCGCTGCTCAAAGACGAGATTGCCGCCGTCCTGCGGATTCGGGCCGAGAAGCGCAAACCGAAGCAAAAGGAGATGCTCTTCGGTCATTTCAAATCGGTGGCGCCGGAATTGGGTGACTTGCGGAAAGCACTCGCAGAGGCGCGGAAACAGAAAGAAGAATTCGAGAAGGCGGTTCCGCGCTGCATCGTCTCAGTCTCAAGCGATAAACCAAGAACCGTTCGCGTCCTTCCCCGAGGCAATTTCTTAAGTGAAGAATCCGGCGAAATCGTTCAAGCCGCCTTGCCCGAGTTCCTCGTCGGCAAACGCGATGCCGAAAAGAAGCTCACCCGCCTCGATCTCGCGAATTGGCTCATCTCCCGCGACAACCCGCTCACCGCCCGCGTCACCATGAATCGCCTCTGGAAACAATTCTTCGGCACCGGCCTTTCCAAAGTTATGGATGATTTCGGCGCGCAAGGTGAAACCCCGCCGAATCAAGCGCTCCTCGATTGGCTCGCCTGCGAATTCATGGATAGCGGCTGGGACATGAAACACATGGTCCGCCTGATCGTCACCAGCGACACCTACAAGCAGCGTTCCGAAATCTCTCCCGACCTGCGCACCCGCGATCCGGACAATCGCCTCCTCGCCGCGCAGTCCAAATGGCGTCTCGAAGCCGAACTCGTCCGCGATAACGCCCTCGCCGTGTCCGGTTTGCTCGTGAGAAAAATTGGCGGGCCCAGCGCGAACCCCTATCAGCCCGATGGCTATTGGGAAAACCTCAACTTCCCGCCGCGCACCTACCAAGCGAGCCGGGACGACAACCAATATCGCCGGGGCCTTTACGCCTGGTGGCAGCGCTCCTATCTCCATCCCAGCATGCTCGCCTTCGACGCACCCACCCGCGAGGAATGTATCGCCGAGCGCACCAAATCAAACATCCCCCAGCAAGCCCTCGTCCTCCTGAACGATCCCACCTACGTTGAAGCCTCCCGCGCCTTCGCCGAACGAATCATCACCGAATGTAGCGGCGACACCCGCACTCGCATCGCCTGGGCCATCAAACAAGCTCTCACACGCACTGCCACCAGCGAAGAAGTCCAAACCCTCCTCTCGCTCTACGAAAAACATCATCGCGAATACACCGCCGATTCCAAATCCGCCGAAATGCTCCTCTCCGTCGGCCTCAAAGATCGCAACAAAGATCTAAACATTCCCGAACTCGCCGCCTGGTCCAACGTCGCCCGCGTCATCCTCAACCTCCACGAAACCATCACCCGTTCCTAACATGAAGGCGTTTTCCGAGTTCAAACAGTTCCTAGCGCAACAGCAAACCCGCCGCTCGTTCCTCGGCCGGGCCGCCAGTGGCGTCGGCAAAATCGCCCTCGCATCGTTAATAAACCCCGCGATGCTCTACGCCGCCAGTAAATCGAACACCCGCTGGACCGGCGTCGTAAACCCGCATCACTTCAACCCCCGCGCCAAACGCGTCATCTGGCTCACCATGGCCGGCGGCCCCTCCCACCTCGAAACCTTTGATTACAAATCGAAGCTCGGCGAAATGCACGGCCAGCCCATGCCCGAGTCGTTCACCAAGGGCAAACAGATCGCCCAACTCCAGGGCCAAAAACTCGTCTGCTACGCCCCGCAACACGGCTTCCGCAAATTCGGCAAAAACCAAACCGAGATTTGCGAACTCTTCCCCCACATCGGTTCCATCATCGACGAAATCTGCCTCGTCCGCTCCATGACCACCGAGGCCATCAATCACGATCCCGCCCACATGTTCATGAACACCGGCTCGCAAATCGCCGGCCGCCCCAGCATGGGCGCATGGACCGTTTACGGCCTCGGCAGCGAAGCCGAAGATCTGCCCGGCTTCGTCGTCCTCACTTCCCTCGGTCGCGGCGGCCAGAACCAACCCATCGCCGCCCGCCAATGGGCCAGCGGATTTCTCCCCAGTAAATTCCAGGGCGTGCATCTCCGCGGCAAAGGCGATCCCGTCATGTATCTCGGCAACCCACCCGGCGTCTCGCGCGAACAGCAAAGCGACATCGTCCGCGCCGTGAACACCCTCAACGCCAAGCACGACGAAATCGTCGACGACCCCGAAATCTCCGCCCGCATCGCCCAATACGAAATGGCTTTCCGCATGCAAGCCAGCGTGCCGGAACTCACTGACCTCACCCACGAGCCGCAATCCACCCTCGAGCTCTACGGCTGCCAGCCCGGTGACGGCTCCTTCGCCTCAAATTGTCTTCTCGCCCGCCGCCTCGCCGAACGCGGCGTACGTTTCATTCAACTTTACCACAAGGATTGGGACCACCACGGCGGCGTGAGGGACGGCATCCGCTACAAAGCCGAAGAAATCGACCGCGCCTGCATGGCTCTCGTCACCGACCTCAAACAGCGCGGCCTGCTCGACGACACCCTCATCGTTTGGGCTGGCGAATTCGGACGCACTCCCATGAGCCAGGGCGGCGACGGACGCGACCATCACAACGCCGGCTTCAGCATCTGGCTCACCGGCGCCGGCGTGAAACGCGGCCTCGTTTACGGCGCCACCGATGAACTCGGCTATTCCGCCGTCGAGAACCCCATGGACGTCCACGACCTCCACGCCACCATGCTCCACCTCCTCGGCATCGAACACACCAAGATGACCGTCAAATTCCAAGGCCTCGACGCCCGCCTCACCGGCATCGCCGGCAAAGTCGTGCACGATATAATTTGAAACTACGCTCCGCGTGATGGATCCAGAATCAACAGCAGACCCGCAGTTCATTGGAACGCTACGCAAGTGGTTCGAAAGCGAACCCGAGATTTCATTCTTTTACCGTTTTCGGAATGCTGCCGGATCGAAAGAATTCGAATTCTTCACTTCTTTGGATGCCGTCGTGCGCCGGCTGAAACAACTTCCCGATGGAACATCGGTTACTGCGTTTCGCGAGCGACAGCTCCCATTTCGCGGCGTCGTAGACGACTTTTTCATTACTGAAGCGCTTCGAACAATTCCCGAACGCGAAGATTACATGTTGGCAGAACTGCCTAGCCCTTCCGCGAGTGAGAGCGATTGGATGCGCTTTCGTGCAGGCGAAACGCATTCTGATTTACTTGAAGATCTTGACGATTTGCGCGGGACTCGCGTTGCACTTGGACTTTATCCGCCGTGGCTCGAAGAATCGGCCAACGTCATGCATGGGTACGTTCCAGATAAAGACGGGGTCGTTCGACCGGGAGCATACTGATCTCGAACAACCTAATGAGCATCGAGATTGGACCTCTTCCCAAACACATCACCGAGTGGTTTGCAATAAACGCCCGCGACCTCCCCTGGCGGCGCACCCGCGATCCCTATGCCATTTGGATCAGCGAAATCATGCTCCAGCAAACCCAAGTCAAAACGGTGATTCCATATTGGGAACGCTGGATGCGCGAACTCCCAAACATCCAGTCTCTCGCTGCCACCGATGAACAACGCGTCCTGAAACTCTGGGAAGGCCTCGGCTACTACACTCGCGCATGCAACCTGCAAAAAGCCGCCCGCCTCATCTGCGAAAATCACAGCGCAACTTTCCCCAACGATTTCGAACAAATCCTCGAACTCCCCGGCATCGGCCGCTACACCGCCGGCGCCATCGCCAGCATCGCTTTCAACCAACCCAAACCAATTCTCGACGGCAACGTCGTCCGCGTTCTCACCCGCCAATTCGCCATCGAAGGTGATCCCAAATCACCACTCATTCAGCAACAACTCTGGGACCTCAGCACGCGTCTCGTCACCTCCGCCGATTGCCCCTCCTCCCTCAACCAGGGCCTCATGGAACTCGGCGCCACCATCTGCACGCCGCGCGATCCGCTCTGCCATTCCTGTCCCATCCAACGCTCCTGCGCCGCCTTTAAAACAAATCAAGTCACCGCCTTCCCTCAAATCCCCGTCCGTAAAAAACCGCGCCAACGCAAATTCATCGCCTACATCCTCCGCAGCGGCGACCGCTTCCTCGTCCGCAAACGCTCCGAAACCGTCGTAAACGGCAACCTCTGGGAATTCCCCAACATCGAAATCCTCCGCGGCCAAAAAACTCTACCCGCATTCAAAA
>DASVNK010000019.1:0-22040 GCA_036383895.1 Verrucomicrobiia bacterium
ACCGCTCGTAACACAAACTCACTTCTCTGGTTCATCACTTTTATCTCCTTCCAGGGCATGCACCGCTTCTTACCAAGAAGCCCGCGCAAGTGTTACCCATGTTCTGAACCACCGGCGTTACCCATCTCTTGAACCCGCACCTGCGGCAAGTTCCTGGCATGATAAAGCCGGTTTGATCGATTCAAGCGCGGTTTTGGACAAAGGCGATTTCATAACTCGGCAGGCGAAGGGCTGGTAACGTACGCGACAGTGCGTATCACTTACTTCGGGGGGGATTGGAAAATCGCTTCCGAGCGACGTTCTAATCCACCACGTTCACCTTCGCAGGCTTGAGGTGAATTGTGGCAGCCTTCGGCAGCGAAGGCAAGAAAGAAGCGAGATGACTACTTTCTCTGGCGAGACACTAACGCGGCAACAGCGAGCAGTGCGAAGGCCGTTGTGGCTGGTTCCGGAATGATTTCGAAGCCTTGCAGTCCCGCCAAGACCGCCGGTTGGAGCGGAGCGCCACCGCCGGGGGGAATTCCACCCAGGTTACTGACGACTATTTGGGCAGTTTGGCCGTACCAGGTAGAGCTTTCGTACGTTGCTCCATTAAAGACACGCATCAGGATAGTCGCCGAGCCTCCGGCGGGAACGCCAGGAACAATAACGTTCGAAGTTGGTACGACAACGTAGCGGCTCGCTGCACCGGGTCCGGGATTGAATGTAGTCGCCGGAGTGAGCGGCGTGTAGGCCGCGCCAGCACCGGTCCCGGTTATCAAAAACAATTGAGCGGTAATGCCGGGGAACGTTTCGCCGATACCGGTGCCGGCGCTCGTAAGACCAGGAGCATACACCGGAGCATTCACACCGCGCGCGGAATTGAAGGTGCTAAACTGGATTGTGCCTTGGGCGAGTGCAGATAGACTGAGAGACGCCGCGCAGAAGCCGGAGAGTAGAGTCTTCATTGGCTTGGTGCAGTTGGTGAGCGGATTCGAATCAGCTTATTGTCGCTCGGCGGCGAAACAGCAGCGCTGCGGTACCTAGGAGCCCCAAAGCAACCGTTGCAGGCTCAGGGATTGTGATCCCTTGCAGGCCGGCCAAAACTGCGGGTTGGAGGGGAGCGCCGCCGCTTGCAGGTGTGCCGCCAAGATTGTTTACGACAACTGGTGCGGTTTCACCACGGAAGCCGAGCGACTGATCCCAACTCGCACCAGTGAATATCCGCATTACGATCGTGGCCGAGCCGCCCGCTGGCACGCCTGGAACTATCACGTTTGAAGTGGGAATGACAACATAACGACTGGCCGCGCCAGGTCCGGGATTGAAGGTCGTTGCAGGTGTTAACGGAGTATAGGCGCCACCCGGACCAACCATAAATAACTGGGCTGTCATTCCCGGGAATAGAACTCCTGCGCCTGTACCATCCGGAGCCATGACGGGCGCATTCACGCCGCGGGCGGAATTGAAGGTGCTAAACTGGATTGTGCCTTGAGCCAGTGCTGAGAAGCTGACGAGTAGCGTTGAGATCGTAACGAGTATTTTTTTCATTGGTTTTTCCCCGCGGTTCCGTTCGCGAATGTTGCGACTCGTGGAGTCTTCTACAGAAGAAACGAATGTTCCGCTGCTACTGCAAACCGGAAAGCCGCCAACTGCTCTGTTGATATCAAAAACTCGTATTTAGTCAATGCTTCCCCTCTAAACGAAGCTTCGAGGTGAGCTTAGAAAGTGAATCGCTTGATCGTGCGCGCTGAATTGTCGGGACTCGAGCTACCTACGTCGGCGCAACAGGAAAGCGGCGGCACCGAGAAGACCGAATGCGAGCGTCGAAGGTTCCGGAACACCAATCTCGATTCCCTGCAACCCCGCAAGGACGGCTGGTTGCAGGGGCGCTCCGCCGCCAGACGGCGTGCCGCCGAGATTATTGACTAACACTGGAGCGGTCTGCCCCCGCGTATTGGAGGTTTCGAACGTTGGACCGTTAAACACGCGCATCACAATGTTGGCGGAGCCGCCAGCAGGCACTCCAGGAACGATGACGTTTGACGTCGGGATCACCACGTATCGATTCGCCGCTGTTGTTCCGGTGTTAAAAGTTGTTGCAGGTGTGAGCGCAGTAAGAGCTCCACCCGCACCCACGAGAAATAGCTGTGCTGTGATACCGGGATATGCTTCTCCGATTCCCCGCCCATCGGCATAAAAAACAGGCGCGTTTACACCGCGCGCGGAATTGAAGGTGCTAAACTGGATTGTGCCTTGAGCCAGTGCTGAGAAGCTGACGAGTAGCGTTGAGATCGTAACGAGTATTCCTTTCATTGGTTTTTCACCGCGGTTCCGTTCCCGAATATTGCGGAGTCTTTCATGAGAGGAAATGAATGTTCCGCTGCTACACTGCAAACCGGAAAGCCGCCAATTGCTCTGTTGATATCAATAGCTGGTATTAGTGTCAATACTTCGCCCGCTGGTAACATTTTGCCGTGAGTCAATACGGTTGGAGCAGAGCTTAGAACGTGAATCGGTCGATCGCGCTGCATACAGCCGGGAGGATCTACCTACGTCGGCGCAAAAGTAAAGCTGCGGCACCGAGAAGACCGAATGCGAGCGTTGAAGGCTCAGGAAAAACTTCGAATCCTTGCAGCCCCGCGAGTACTGCTGGTTGGAGCGGCGCGCCACCGCCTGGCGGAATGCCACCGAGGTTGTTCACCGTGAGGGGTGCGGTCTGCCCGCGAATAGTCGCGGTTTCATACGAATCGCCCATCCACGCCCGCATTAGCACCGTTGCTGACCCACCGGCGGGAACCCCTGGGACAATTACATTCGATGTCGGGATAAGGACGTAACGGCTAGCAGCACCGCCAGCAGTGTTGAATGTTGTGGCAGGTGTGAGCGCAGTAACAGCTCCGCCGGTTCCAACGAGAAACAACTGGGCATTGACTGTACCCAGTGATCCGATTCCTATCCCTCCAGCCGTCCCGCCAGGAGCATAAAACGGCGCGTTGACTCCACGGGCGGAATTGAAAGTGCTGAACTGGATTGTGCCTTGAGCGTGTGCTGAGAGGCCGATGATCAGCGCAGAGATTGTGACGAGTAGATTTTTCATAGTTATCTCCCGTCGGCTCTTATTCGGCTGAGCAGTATAGAGGATGGTGAACGCCCGATCCTTATTCCGAAAGGGAAGCCGATCTTCCGCAGCAAAAGCAAAAGTTCTGGTTAGCGTCAATGCCGACGAAAGGAGCTTCGGTAAGCGGTTTCTTGAGGGCACTTCGGAACATACCACGGTAATATAAGTACAAAAAAAAGCCGCCCCGGAGGGCGGCGTGATGAGAACACACTATCGATTTACTTACGGCGGCGATACAGCAAAGCTGCGGCACCGAGAAGTCCGAAAGCCAAAGTGGACGGCTCAGGAACCAATTCGAATCCCTGGAGACCTGCCAAAACGGCTGGTTGCAGCGGAGCGCCACCACCGGCAGGAGTGCCACCGAGGTTGTTCACCGTGAGCTGCGCGGATTGATTCCTGATAGTTGCGCTATCGTAATCAGCGCCAATCCAAGCACGGAGGATGACGTTTGCCGATCCACCAGCCGGAACATTAGGAACGGTGACGTTCGACGTGGGAATAAGGACGTAACGGCTAGCAGCACCGCCAGCAGTGTTGAACGTTGTAGCAGGTGTAAGCGCAGTAAGAGCTCCACCAGCGCCAACGAGGAACAACTGAGCGTTGACTGTGCCGAGAGTTCCCGCACCAGTTCCGGCAGCCGTACCGCCAGGAGCGTAGACAGGCGCGTTCACACCGCGAGCGGAGTTAAACGTGCTAAACTGAATAGTCCCCTGAGCGAACGCCGACGCACTGACGAGCACCGCCGCTAGCGTGACGAGTAGTTTTTTCATGGTTTTTTATTTTTCCAGAGTTGAGTTCTGACTGAATTACTGATTCAAGTCCGAAATTACTGATTGATCGTGAAGTTACGAGTCCAAGTCACTGGAGTTGTGCCAGCCTTGAAGACGAACGCTGCTTCACCAACCGCCAACGAAGGCGTGGAGGGCTGCCAACCGCCGAGGATGCTCTCGTAGAGGTAGCTGACATAGTCATCGATCGTTGTATCCCAACGATAGATGCTGTCGCCGTCAGCAACCGGGAAGTTCATCGAGGTGACAGTGCCAGCAATGGGGACAGTCGAACCCTTGATGGAGAATCCAGGAGGAATCTGCTGATTGGAAGCAGCCGCTTGAAGAACTTCACCAACGAAGGTGTTCGTTCCGTTTGCAGTGCCTGGCCAGAAGACGAAAACGCCTTCGCCTGGAGGAACGACCTGGTTCGCTGCGGAAGCTGGCTGCCAACCACCGAGGATGCTCTCATAGAGACCAGAGACATAATCATCGATGTTCGGATCGAAATAATAGACAGACAGACCGTCAGGAATGCCGCCAGCCAGACCAGTACCGAAGAGGTTACCAATCGTGTTGCCGGTTTTGTTATCAAGCGGATTGGAGACGAGGTTAAATCCAGGGACGAGTTGGGTATTCACATAGCCAACCGCGTTCACTGAGTATACCGCTTGCGCCATCGAAGAGGCGATGCCTGCCGCGCTGAGGGCAGCCGTAAGGAGTAGTGTTTTGGTTCTCATTTTGATTCTGTATGTTCCGTGTGTAGCGCCAATGTCTCAAAACGCAAGGGGGGTGTCAATACCTTTTTCGTGCGAGGAAATCGCACACACCTCGCGCAGGAATTGAGCCTGGTCGCTGGGGTTCATTCCCAATCACAGTATCATCGGCAGGAGCGGGTGCAACATTTAATTTAGCGAGGAAAATGGGGCAAATCCGCCCATTTTAACCACGGAGGCACAGAGAGCACAGAGGGAAGGGGGAAATGTCCAAATACCAAATACCAAATACCAAATACCAAATTGCGTTCCCAGCGCCGCCACGAGTTTGATTCCACGGAAAAAACGTTCGCTTCGCGAATTGTGGTCCAAATGCCGAGGAATGTCCCAAGACAGCGGGCAGGGTGGATCCACCGCAGAGGACGCGGAGCAACGCAGAGGGGAGTAGGAAGGTCCAAACTCCAAATATCGAATGCCAAGGAATGACCCATACCCTGCGCCGGGGAATTTCACCCCGGAGGACGCAGCGGATCGGAGAGTGAAACGACGGGATTAAGAGATTTTGAAGCACAAACTTTTTGGAAAACTGGCTTTTTTCGCGTTTGTTGCTGGGAGGTAAGTGGTTGCGGTGGTTTTAAGTGGCAATTTTACTCCATTATCCATTAATATGCCTTACATAATGTGGTTTAAGTCTTGGCTCCTGGGGAAATTGATACGTATTCGTATTATTTTATTGAAGGATGCAGTTCGGTAGACGATACTGGCTTTGGCCCGGGCAAGCGATGGCTGGGCTTGGAGTTAAGAGGAAGTGGCGATTTGGGAGTAGATCGAGGACTTGGTGATGAACACGCGTTTAACCCCTCACCCTACCCAGTGGCTTCCCAAGCCCGCCACAAGTATGTTGCCCTTTATGAGATGTTCGCTTCGCGAATCGTGGTCCCCTGCTGGGAGAGGGAAAGATCATGCACCCTCGGTTGATTTATTGTGCGCGCGACAGCCAAGAGCCGCGAATGCCTCGCATGGTGAGGCAGTGCCGGGGTCGGGAGTTACACTCGACTGTGACGTTCGAAAGGAATCCCTAGCGATCTGGAAGGACCAAACTTTTCGACTTCTTTCCGCGCTGATCGTGGGGGCGATTTCATTTTCTGTTTCGGCTGCGGAGCAGAAAGGTTCGGCGGCTGAGCAATCAAAAGTTTCAGGCGTGGCGACGGCGGAGAGTTGGCCGATGTTTCGAGGGAATCCGGGGTTGACGGGGGTTTCGCCGGCGACTTTGCCGAGTTCGCTTTCGTTGCTGTGGACTTATAAGGCGGGGGGGCCGGTGAAGTCTTCGCCGGCGCTTGTGGATGGAAAGGTTTTCATTGGGTCGGATGACAAGCAGCTTCATTGCATCGACCTGAAGACGGGCCAGAAAGTTTGGAGCCTAACTACTGAAGGGGAGATTGAATCGACGCCGCTGGTTTTGGACAAACTGGTGTATGTGGGGTCGAGCGATGGCGGGTTGTACGCGGTGGAGGCGGCGACGGGGAAGACGAATTGGAGTTTCAAGACGGAAGACAAGATTTTGGGCGGGCCGAATTGGTTTGTGGCGCCGGACGGAAAAGCGAAGTGGGTGTTGGCGGGGAGTTATGATTATCGGCTGTATTGCTTCGACGCCGTGACGGGGAAGACGAATTGGACCTACGAGACGGGGAATTACATCAATGGGACGCCGGCGGTGGCGGGAGGCTCGACGGTGTTCGGCGGGTGCGATGCGTTGCTGCATGTGATCGGGTTGAAGGACGGGCAGAAGATCAAGGAAGTGGATGCGGGGGCGTATATCGCGGGGTCGGGCGCGTATGAGGGGAACAAGTTTTACGTGGGGCACTACGAGAATGAGTTCCTGTGCGCGGACCTGGAGAAGGGAGAGATTCAGTGGAAGTTCAAGGATCGGGCGTTTCCATATTTTTCTTCGCCGGCGTTGACCGCGGATCGGGTGGTGTTCGGCGGGCGCGATAAGAAGCTGCATTGCGTGCGGAAGGATAATGGGGAGGAGATTTGGTCGTTCAACACGCGCGGGAAGGTGGATAGTTCGCCGGTGGTGGTGGGAGCGAAGGGACGCGAGGTTGTGGTGGTGGGGAGCGAGGATGGGAATCTTTACATGGTGAATCTGGCGGATGGGAAAGAGATTTGGAAATACGAGATTGGGCAGGCGATCACGAGTTCGCCGGCCGTGGTGAATGGGATGGTGGTGGTGGGGAGTGAGGATGGCAATGTTTATGCGTTTGGGGTGAAGAAATGAAGAGAGGGCAACCACGAATGAACACGAATGGACACGAATGAGGAGAGGAAACTCATTTGCCGGGACGAAGTTTATTCGATCGTTGGGTCGGCTATTGAGGTGCTTAATGGGTTGGGGCACGGACTGGTCGAGAAACCTTACGAGAACGCGCTCATCGTCGAGTTTCGGTCTCGAGCAATTCCATATAAGCAGCAGCCAGGATTCGACGTCTTATACAAGGGACAAAGGGTTGGGCTATTCGTTCCGGATCTCATTGTATTCGACAAAGTGGTGGTGGACACAAAAGTCATTGATCAGATCACTGACTTCGAACGAGGGCAGATGTTGAACTATCTTCGAATTACAAAAATGCGAGTCGGCGTCATCTTAAACTTTAAGCACGCCAAACTGGAATGGGAGCGAGTTGTTTTATGATTCGTGTTCATTCGTGTGCATTCGTGGTTTTGATTCTTAATTTATGAGTACGCTGGTTTTACCACCGCAGGAAGCGACGCCGACGGTTGCGATTGAGAAGCAAACGCAGGCGGGGAATTATTTTGTTTCGAATTATCCGCCGTTTTCGTTTTGGAAGCCGGAGTTGCTATCGGACTTCTATTCGGCGCTGGAGCGTGCGCCGCGGGCGGGGAATCCACTGGGGGTTTACATGCACATTCCGTTTTGCCGGAAGCGGTGCCACTTCTGTTATTTCAAGGTTTATACAGACAAGGATTCGGCGGCGATTCGCGGGTATATTGAGGCGACCTTGAAGGAGATGTCGCTGTATGCAGCGAAGCCATTCGTCGGCGGACGGAAGCCAAACTTCGTTTATTTCGGCGGTGGGACGCCTTCGTATTTGTCGGTGGATCAGTTGAAGCAGCTGACGGACGGGATGAAGAGTTTTCTGCCGTGGGATGAAGTGGAGGAAGTGACGTTCGAGTGCGAGCCGGGAACGTTGACGGATCACAAGCTGCAGGCGATTCGGGATATTGGGGTGACGCGCTTGAGTTTGGGAGTGGAGAATTTCAGCGATCACATTTTGGAGATCAACGGGCGGGCGCATCACAGCAAGGAAATCGCGCGGGCGTATGCGTTCGCACGGAAGATTGGTTTTCCGCAGATCAATATCGATCTGATCGCGGGGATGCTGGAGGAGACGGAAGAGAATTGGCGCGACGTGGTGCGGAAGACGATCGAGATGGCGCCGGACAGCGTGACGATTTACCAGATGGAGATTCCGTATAATACGGCGATTTACCGGCAGATGAAGGCGGAGGGGCGGCTGGTGGCGCCGGTGGCGGATTGGGAGACGAAACGGCGCTGGGTGAATTACGCGTTCGGCGAATTGGAGAAGGAAGGTTACACGGTGGGGAGCGCTTACACCGCGGTGCGCGATAAGAGCAGGACGAAGTTTATTTATCGGGATCGGTTGTGGGCGGGAGCGGATTTGCTGTCGCTGGGCGTGGCGTCGTTTGGGCATATCAATGGAACGCATTACCAGAACCAGCACGATTTTGCGCCGTATGTGGACGCGGTGAATGCGGGCAAGTTTCCGGTCTTTCGCGCGCTCACGCCGACGGAGGATGAGCGGTTGATTCGCGAATTTGTGCTGCAATTGAAGTTGGGGCGTTCGAGCATTTCGTATTTCAACGAGAAGTTTAAGACGGATGCCTTGAAGCGGTTCGCCGAGCCGATTCGGACGCTGAAGGATTGGGGATTTTTGACGGTGGAAGGAGATTCGCTGGTGCTCAATCGCGATGGGTTGTTGCAGGTGGATCGGTTGCTGCACGAGTTTTTCCTGCCGGAACATAAGAACGCACGTTACGCCTGAGGATTTGTTGATGAGTTATTCGCCTTCGATGACAGATGTTGCGCGACCGACGCAGGGGCTTTCGAATTATCATCCGCTCGATGAGTTTTACGCGAATGCGGGTCGGGCGTTGCCGAAGATTGAGGTGGTGGAGGGAATGGCGGTGCCGGAGCCGTATCGGCAATTGCTGGTGCATGAAGGGGACATGACACCGACCCTGGAGAAGTTTTACAACGCAACGATTCACCTGGAAGTGCGGCGGCGAGAGAAACGCGGCGATTTTTATTTTCGTGAGGTGGTGTTGCTGACGGATGATTCGGAGAAGCGGGTGGAGTTCGGGGCAATTAAGATTTTTCTGGAGCTGTTTCCGGTCGCGGCGCGAAACGATATATTGGCGGAGCGGCTGCCGCTGGGGAGTATTCTGGCGAAATACCAAATTGAGCATACGAGCCGACCGAAAGCGTTTCTGCGGATTCAGTCGGATGATTTCGTCAATCGCGCGCTGGGGATTAATGGGAAACAGGTGCTGTACGGGCGGCGGAATACGTTGAGTAATACGGAAGGAAAAGCGATTGCCGAAATTGTGGAGATTTTGCCGCCGGCGAATGGAAGAAAAGAAACCACGAATGGACTCGAATGAACACGAATTGGGAAGGGATGAGGTTCCGATCGATCGTGTTAGCTCGAGAAACACAATGACTGAGTTCGATGCGATTATAATTGGCGGAGGTCCCGCGGGTGCGGCGGCGGGGGCGGTGTTGGCGGAGTATGGACATCGGGTGCTGATTTTGGAGCGAGAGAAGTTTCCGCGGTATCATATTGGTGAATCGCTCTTGCCGTTTACGTATGCGCCGCTGAAGAGGCTGGGTTTGATCGAGAAGATGCGCGAATCGGCCTTCGTGAAGAAATACAGCGTGCAGTTTGTTTCGCCTTCGGGAAAAGCATCGCAGCCGTTTTATTTTTTCAATCGATACGATCAGGATGTAGCGCAGACGTGGCAGGTGCTGCGGTCAGAGTTCGACGTCCTCACTCTGAACAATGCGCGGGAGAAGGGCGCGACGGTGATTGAAGAGACGGCGGTGACGGAGTTGATCCGCGAAGGCGAGACGGCGGTGGGAGTGCGGGCGCAGAAGAGGTGTGGAGAGAAGTTGGAATTCCGCGCGCCGATTACGATTGATTGCAGCGGGCGCGAGGCGTTTGCGGCGGTGCGAAATCGGTGGCGCGTGGGTGATCCGGAGCTGCACAAGGTCGCGGTGTGGACTTATTACAAAGGCGCAAAACGCGATCCTGGAATTGATGCCGGTGGAACTACGGTCGCTTTTGTGCCGGAGAAAGGTTGGTTTTGGTACATTCCGTTGCACGATGATGTGGTGAGTGTGGGCGTGGTGGCGGAAGGGAAGTATCTGACGCGGGATGGCGTGAAGGATCCGAAAACGATCTTCGACCGCGAGGTGCTGCAGAATAAGTGGATTGAAGATCATCTCGCGTCGGGGAAACAGTTTGGAGATTACTACATCACCGGTGAATACTCGTATCACTCGAGGCATTGCGCCGCGGAAGGTCTGTTGCTCGCGGGTGATGCGTTTTGCTTTCTGGATCCGGTGTTTTCGTCGGGCTTGATGCTCGCGTTAAAGAGCGGGGTGATGGCGGGCGAGGCGATCCACGAAGCGATCGAGGCTCAGGATTTTTCTCCGGCGCGATTCGCAGAATATGGCAAGCAGTTGCGAGAAGGCATTGAAAATATGCGAAAGCTGGTCTATGCGTTTTACGACCAAAACTTCAGCTTCCGCGACCTCACCAACAAGTATCCAGACCTGGCAGGCGATATCACCGATTGTTTGTCCGGAGACGTAAACAAAGATTTCACGAAGTTGTTCAATGCGGTGGCGGAGTTTGCGCCGGTGCCGGAGCCGTTGCCTTACGGCGCGCCGTTGTTACGCGAAAGTGTCGAAGCGAGCAGCGAGAGAAGTCCAGTTGCGGTTTGACCGCACAAGACCATTTCAAAGACCTAAGTCGGCAAGTGCGACGCCCGCGTTCGACACGTTCGGAACGGGAATTGTGTCGCCGGTGACTTCGGAGCAGGAGATTGCGAGTCGCTCGAACTGCTCTGAAGAGAAAGAAATTGGAACGGTTGTCGCGCGCCAGCGAGCGCAACGAGTCCGTAGCTGATCAACCCGCCGAGCGCGCCGCCGACGTGGCAAGTGGGAATCGGAATGCCGACGTTGCCAAGATGATAGTTTGCGAAAAGAACTGTGCCAGTGGCGAGTTCGACCAGGCATTTCGCGCAGACACCGGCGAGGATGATCCAGCCGAAATAACGTTCCGATTTCGTTTTCGAGCGAACCGCTTCGAGCGAAGTAACAATCACGAGTCCATGAGCGACGCCGGAGAGCCCGCGAAGACCAACGGTTGGGAGCCGCGGGTCGAGGAGAACCGGGACAAGGCCGCTGAAGAGAATGCACGAGCAGAGGTGGAACAAACGTGTTGGCGCCTTGCAGCGAAGCATATCGTAAAGACAGAGGAACGCCGCCGCATCGAGGAGCAGATGATAAGCCGAAATGTGCGCCCATGGATAGGTAAAGAGCCGCCAAAGTTCACCGCTGCGAAGTTCAGCAGGGAACAGCGCCGAACTGGCGGGCGCGATCCAGCAGTTAAAGGCAACCAGCAAAAGAACGAAAACCGCGGTTTCGATGGGGTGCTTTGGTTTCATCAGCGAGAAAGGCGCGGCTCCTCGTCGAAGCCGCGCTCGTTATGCTTCGTTAGTTCGTGCCTTTAGCGAATCGTCGCCATAGAAACGCAATGAGGAGGAAGATAGGTCCGACTGGGCCGCCGCCCCCTCCCCCACCAAAGTTGATCGATTGCGACCGGGGCGATTCAGGCGCAGGGGCGTTGGCCGCGGTCGCGGGTCGTTGATTATTGGCGGCCATTTGCACGGGACGGCTGACGCCACTTTCCCGAATCGCGGGCGCTCCAGTCACGCTGTCAGGCCCGAGTCCCGCAATCGCTTTGTTACGGATCGCTTCGAGATTCCGGTGCACTGCGAGTTGAGCGGTACGGTCGTTATCAACGCGACGCATGTTGGTCCGTGCAATTTTCCAGCGTTGGTACTCGGCATCATTTTCCAAAACCAGGAACGAAGTGTATTCACTTGCGATCGAGTAGCCTTCACCCAACCGAACAATTTCTTCGATCACGGGAGCGCGATTGTTTTTTGCGTCGGCGCTCTTCAACAGACCGTCAATGCGGTGCCAGGCCCACATCCGTTCGATTTCCGGATTGCTATCGTTCTTTGGGAATTCGAGTGCGACCGATTGTTTCAATTCCTGGCCGTTCACGCTGGCGCGCAATTCGATATTGGCCTTGCCCGCGCCTTTGTAGCGGCCGTAGATGCGCAGCGGTGTACCGTGATACAAGTTCGGCAACTTCTGTGGCTCGAGGTCGTACGTTTCAATGCCATTGATTTTCACTTCGAGGCCAGTCGCAGCGGGATGGGTCAATTTGCGGCGAAACGCTTTTGCCTGCCGCGCAAAGTTGTCGCCGCGCGAGATGAAAGCCGCGAGACCACCGGTTTCTCCCGCCACCTGTTCGAGCATCGGCCGATTCACATCATTGCCCACGCCGATGCAGAAAATGCGGGTGTTGCTCGGTCGAGTGTGGCTCAGTTGAACCATCGTGGCGCGGTCTTGTTGCTCAGTGAGGCCATCACTCAGGATGATCACATTCAGCGGCCGATCCGGGGTGCTGTATTTAAAGGCGGTGGTGAGCGCCGGTGCGAGCACTGTGCCGCCGCGCGCGGACTGGCGGCCCAGGTAAGCGACGCCTTCCGCTTTGTTTTCGTCGGTGCCAGACCGTAGTTCGCGAAACGCAAAGTCTGGCGCGACGTTGAAAACAAGCACTTCGAACCGATCTTCCGGCCCGAGTTCCTGAATGAACGAGCCGACCGAATCCTTCGAAAGAAGCAGTTTGCCGTCGTCGGCCATACTGCCGGAAATATCCAGCAGGAAGATGTAATCCATGCCCTGCTCCTTGCGATTGAGATCTTCGCCCGGCGTGAGCGTCAACGCGAAGTAGCCATCCTCACCCGCAGGTTTGGAGGCCAGCAGGTCGAACCCGCTGCGAGCGCGCTCGAAATTAAACGCGAGCACAATGTCGCGCGCCAGGCTGCCGGAGCGCTGTTCCATGCTGGCCTGGTAATACTCCGCAGTGTGTTTCGCCACGACCATCTCCGCGGTGTGACTCGGACTTTCCACCGCGGTGATTGGCACCATCGATTTTGCATGCACTGTGAAGGCAAACTTCCCGGTCGTCCTTTGGTCCATTTCGCGGCGGGTCGAGGTGGCGAGCGGATAAACGTAAGTCGCCCAGTCGTGATCTACATCCAATTCCTGGTAATAGGTGATTTGAACGCGCTGCTCGGCGCTCGGTTGAATGGGAAAGATGCGCATCTCGAACGTTTTGTAATCAACCTGCTCGAGCAATCCGGGATCTCTGCGCGACACCTTGTAGCTTTCGTAAATCTCACGCGCCTTTTTCTTTTCCAGGACTTCGCCGACCATTTCCTTGCCGTTGATCCACATGCTGAAGTTCGCCACTGACGCGCCCTTCGGCACTGGAAATGTGTAGAGTGCTTCCACCTGCCTCTGCTCCATGTTTTGGAACACCTGGGTGACGCGCGTAACAGCAATGCCGTTGTTGATCGTGACGTCGACTTCATGCTCTTTGACTTCGAGCGTCCCGCCAAACCCGCCATCCGCGATGAGCAGACCGGCGGCGCGCGATGGTGTTGCGTAGCTCAGGACTGCGGCACAGCCCATTGCGATGAGTGATCTTTTTAATAAACTCGTTTTCATAGTGCTTCCGTTCTTCTCAGTCGCATTACCACGCGCCGTGCCATGTTTCCGGTGTGGCGGAAAGCGGCTGATCCACAAGGACTAGCACCCAGAAGACCCTTTCATTGAGGATCGGAACCGTTCTAATTGGCTGGCATTTCTTGCAGGCGTAACTTACAAGAAATGTATGCCTCCGGTGCTGACCTCTGCGGAACGAAAGATTGTGGAAGTCGTGAATGCGTTGGCCTTCCTGAATCCGTTCAACGCCGATCGTGAGGCGATGGAACGTCGATTTTCCGAAATGACCGGAGGCGTAGCCGGCCAATCACACGATCAATCGTTCGGTGGCTTTTTCAAATGGGTGGATCAATTACCTGCAGAGAAACGCCAGTTCGCGAAGTTCGCCGGAAAAGAGCGGGAAGAGATGCGAGCTCTGTTCCTTTTCGAAGGCTATCATCGAAACGTTCCAGCCCTCGATGAACTGATCGGCACCCAGCTTTTGCGTGGAGAGAAATCATGCCCGGCGCCGTTCGGCCGCGAGTGCGTCGACCGGATGGTTTCGCGTGGGTTTGCACGGGACGAAGCAGTGCGCTACTTCGGGATCTTCTATCAACTGCGCCGCGCGCATTCCTTCATCGTTCGCGGGCTAAAGGGCCGCAGTGCGTGCATGTTCCAGTTTCGAAGGCGCCTTTGGAAAAGCGTTTTCACCGATGATGTGCGCTGGTACGAGCGCCACCTTTGGAACCGCATGGAAGACTTCTCCACCCTTCTCCTGGGCGAAACTGGATCCGGCAAAGGCACCGCCGCCAGCGCGATCGGCCGTTCCGGTTTTATTCCTTATCTTCCGGAGCGCGGCGAATTTGCCGAAAGTTTTAACCGAACCTTCGTCTCGATTAACCTGGCGGAGTTCCCGGAAACATTGATTGAAACCGAGCTTTTCGGTTACCGCAAAGGAGCATTTACAGGAGCCGTCGGCTCTCATGAGGGCGTTTTCGCGCGATGCAGTCCGCACGGTGCCATTTTCCTCGATGAGGTCGGCGAAATCCGAAAAGACATCCAGGTAAAACTGCTGCACGTCCTCCAGGACCGCCGTTTCTCGCCGGTAGGCAGCCGCGAGCAACTGCAATTCCGAGGCCGGGTGATTTCCGCCACGAATCGGAGCTTGCAGGATTTGCGTGCGGAGAAGTTGTTTCGCGACGATTTCTATTACCGCATTTCTTCGGATGTCATTCCAGTTCCGACCTTGCGCGAGCGCCTGGCAGAAGATTCGGCCGAACTGGATCTGTTGCTCGAAACAATCCTGGAACGGACGGCGGGCGAACGCTGGAGCGAACTGCTGCCGACGGTTCGCGAGCGGCTGGAGAAAAGTGCGGGTCGAAATTATCGCTGGCCTGGAAACGTGCGCGAACTGGAGCAGGCGGTTCGTCGAGTGCTTCTGCACGGCAGCTACGAACCCGAACCGGCTGAGTCGGGCGAGAAACAGTTGGATGTTTTGTTAAACTCAGGGGTCACCGTCGATGAGCTGCTCAATCGCTACTGCTCCCAGGCGGTGCACGTGTGTGGCAGCCGCGCCGAAGCCGCACGGCGGCTGCAAGTGGATGTGCGCACGTTGCAGAAATACGCGGCACAGCAGAATGGTTAAGGAGTATCGATCGGCGAATTCTTGCCACTTCCTCCGGTTGGAACCATATTGTTGGGGCAAGGAGAATGCGAATCATTCAGATCACACCAGGGGCCGGAGGGATGTACTGCGGCAATTGTTTTCGCGATAACGCGCTGGTGGCGGAGTTTCGAAAGCAGGGTCACGAGGTGTTGATGATCCCGCTCTACCTGCCGATGACGCTGGATGAGGAGAACCAGAGCACCGGCATTCCCGTGTTCTTCAGCGGCATCAATGTTTACCTGGAGCAGAAGTTGCCGCTGCTGGGGAAGATGCCAGGTTGGTTGCACAAGCAGTTCGCTTCGCCGGGGCTGTTGAAGTGGGCTGCGGGGCGGGCCGCCAAGACGCGAGCATCGGATTTGGGAGACATGACCCTTTCGATGATCAGGGGCGAGGAAGGCAACCAGGTGCGGGAAATCGAAGAGCTGGTTACATATTTAAGGCAGCACCAGGTGCCGGATGTAATTTCATTGTCGAACGCGTTGCTGGTGGGAATGGCGCGCAAGATCAAGCGCGCGCTGAGTGTTCCAGTGGTCTGCATGTTGCAGGGGGAAGATTCGTTTTTGGATGGGCTCCCTGATTCGTTTCGACAGAAAACGTGGGAGACCCTGGCGGAACGTTGCCGCGAGATCGACTTGTTCATCTCGCCTTCGAAATATTTTGCGGAGGTGATGGGCCCGCGGTTGAAGATTCCGGCGGAGAAGATGGTGATCGTGCATAACGGGATCAATTTGGATGGATTTGCGGCCGAAAATCCCGCGCCAAATCCGCCGGTGCTCGGCTTTTTCGCTCGGATGTGTCGGGAGAAAGGTTTGGATACAGTCGCGGAGGCATTCATTCTGTTGAAGAAGCGCGATCGGGTGAAAAATTTGAAATTGCACGTGGGCGGTGCGATGGGGCCGAGCGATGAAGCGCTGGTGAATGAGTTGAAATTGCGGTTGCAGGGGAATGGGGTGTTAGGCGATGTGACGTTTTTCTCGAATCTTACCCGCGAACAGAAGCAGCAGTTTTTCCGGCGGATTTCAGTGATGTCCGTTCCGGCCATGTACAGCGAGGCGTTTGGTTTGTATTTGCTGGAAGCGTGGGCAGCGGGCGTGCCGGTGGTGCAACCGCCCGCCGCCGCCTTCCCGGAATTGGTGGAAGCAACCGGTGGCGGATTGATTGCGCGCTCGGCGACGCCGGAAGCTTTGGCCGATGGAATCGAAGAAGTTTTGAGCGACGAACAGCGGCGCATTGCTATGGGCCGTTCCGCCCGCAAAGCAATGGAGGAGCGATTCACGTCCGCAGCGATGGCGCGGAACATGGCGGAGGCATTCGGGCGCGTCGCGCGCAAAGCTCCGGCGGAAATGCAGACTGTTCCGGCTTGACGCTCCCCTGCCCTGCTCGAATTCTCGCGCATGCCATACGAGTTCAAAGCGGTCCGCCGGGTGGAATTCTCCGAGACCGACATGGCGGGGATCGTGCACTTCTCGAATTTTTTCCGCTACATGGAGACCGCGGAGCACGGTTTCTATCGCTCGCTCGGATTTTCAGTCACGCTGAACGATTTCGATCCGCCGCTCGGCTTTCCGCGCGTGCACGCGGCGTGCGATTACAAGAAGCCGCTCCGGTTCGAAGACGAACTGGAAATTCACATTTTAGTAAGAGAAAAGCGGTCGCGCGTTTTGACGTATTCGTTTCGCTTCAACAAATTGCCGAAGGCAGGCAGCGGCGCGAAACCAGAACTCGTGGCCACAGGTGTGCTCACGGTGGTGTGCGTGGCGCATTACGCCGATGGCAAGATGGAAGCCGTGGCGATTCCGCCGGAGTTGGCCGCAAAGATTGAAGTCGCGCCGGTGGAGTTGTTGCAACCTTAGCGAACTCCCGAGTTAACCGTATCCTCGCTCGATCCCTCCTCGCGCGCATAGAGATAATACGTGCGCACCTGCACAATTTGCGATTTCGTGCGCCGCGAAATCTTCTCCCGAAACCAATTCAGCGGCCCTCGCAGCCACCTCTCTATCGCTCCCCCTCCCGAACTCCTCGCCACCAACTTCCAATCTCCACCAATTTCCCGCGTCGCCAGCAGCAACCCTCGCGCCGCATTCAAATCCTCCACCGCCTCCACCTTCCGATCTAAAAACTCCGGCAACCCTTCCGCCTTCAACTCCGGGCTCGCCTCCCGCGTCACCACGATCACGTCCGATCGCTTCGAACCCTCATCCACCACGCGCCGCATCTCGAGATCTGGCCGATTCATACGATACGCCGCCAGCATTCCAAACCCAAAAACAAATGCCGCTAAAATCATTCCCCATGCAACCGGCCGCCGCAGCCCGAACACTCTTTCACTCCCCACAGACTTAACCTCTCCCCGCCACAACACTCCCAGCGACAACACCGCGCCCAGCAACAAAAATGGCGACGCCATCCACGGGTGATGACAAAAATAATTCCGCAACACCAACGTCTCCACAAACGCCGCCGCCGCCGGCGCCAGCGGGATCACCGCCCCTTTGAAATCTTTCAGCGCCCGTCCCAGGAACGCCACCGCCAGCACCAGCCACAACGGCGCCAATGCCAGCACATTGATGAAAAAGAATCGCACCAGCAACACCGCCGCGCTCGAGCCCTCCGCATAACCACGATTTCCCCACGCGTAAGCCTGCCAGAATTCCCCGAAACCGCCCCCGCCCGCAGGCGCGCCTTGCAACTTGCCCAGGATACTTATCGCCAGCACCGGCACCACCGCCACCGCGCCCATCGCCACATACAACCCGATCCGCCGCGCCGGAACCTTGCTCGCCAAAAAAAAACTAAACACCAGCGCGTGCACCATCGCCGTCGTCCAATTCAGCGCGGTGAACGCCACCGTCAGCGCGAACAGTGCCGCCACCTCCCCGCGCGAAAGAGATTCCTGCCGAAACTTCCACCACATCACTGCGGCATACCCCGCGCCGAACAGCGCCACATTCGTGTTCGGATCCAGCACCTTCGGCCACAACACAAATCCGGGCGTGAGAATCGCCAGTCCACCCACCACCCAACCGCGATCGCCTTTCCCCAAAATCGATGCGAACGAAACCAGCACCACCGCGCTCAACAGCAAAAAAAACAATCCAAACCCCAGCTCGTTTCCAAATACCCGATGCAGCAGAAACGCCGGATACAAACTATACGCCCGGTGCCCCGGATAAATGATCGATTCCTGGGGCAACCCATGGCCGCCGGGGTTGGTCGCTAATTTTCCACCCAATTCGAATAAACCGAATTCGCTCCAATTCCGGATGACGTTGCTGGGCCAGATCAGCCCGGCGTGATCATCCACGAGCCATTGCAGGGCTGAATTCGCGGCCAGGACGCACGCGCAGAAGATCAGCAAAAGCTTCTTCTGACCGCTCAAGTCGGTCATCGAACTACGCGCCTTCGAAGGATCGATCGCGACGTCGGGAACAGACGATTTCACGCAGCTCCCTTCCAATTACCATTTAATTATTCGGTGCGGGTGCTGACTTGGTCGCGTCCGCTGGAGCACTCGGCGCAGGCGTGGTGTTTTGCGGCGCGGGTGTGGTTGGGCCGGGAGTGATTTGCAGACCTTGCCCGCCGCCCGGTAATTGCAAGCTCGGCTGCAACATCGGCGCGCTCGCATTTGCCGCGGGAGCGTTCGTGTTCAGTTCCGGATGCTTCCGCAATAATGCTTCTTTTCGCTCCGTCGCCACCTGGTTCGGCGGCTCCCCGGGTTGTGCGCCGGGCTTCGGGGCGGTCAGCTCATTGTAAATTCGCAACGCGTCCGCCGGCTGATTTTTCGCCTCATGCATCCGCGCCAACGCCAGCTTCGCGTCATCCGCCACCGAAGATTTCGCGTAAGCGGTCGTCACTTGCTGATACGACGCCTGCGCTTCCGGCTTGTTCTGCGCTTCCTGCGCCGTCGCGACGCCGTAGGCCGCCGCCGCGCGCCATTCGCTGTTCGCGAACTCGCCGAGGAAATTCTTAAAAGCGGTTTCCGCCTCCGCGAACTTGCCTTCGGTGAACAACGCGGTCGCGGCCAGAAACCGAGCCCGTTCCGCCGCTGCGGTGCCCGAATGCTCCTGCGCCACCTTGGCCAACGCGTTCGCCTGCACGGGCGCGGTGTTCGTCGGCACGGTCAGTGCCGCCTTCAAGGCCAGCAAGTCGCCACTCGCGCGCACCTCCTTCTGATCGCGCAGGTATCGCATCGTGGCGATCGCAAACCCCACCGCAACCAGAAGCAGCGCCACCGAAATGACCGTCTTCTTGTTATTCTCCAACCACGCGATCAGATCATAAACATCCTTCTCACGTTGCGGCCCTTTAACTTCCGTGGGCTGCGGCTGCTCCGAACTCATATAAAGCCGCAAATCATTCCGCACGACCGCCAAAAGGCAAGCAGGAAGATGCCGGATACCCGCGCAATTCATAAATTGCGTTTCGTTCTTGCGAACGCCTTCGGAACGCTTTGGTCTCAAAATGAATCCGCGCGCTCTGCAAAGAGAGACTAAATCGAGCCCCTCGAACAGGGTTCGCCGTCATTTGAATGAACTCGCAGAAATCTGATCGTCAGTACAACTGCATCATGCTTTCCCTACTTCATGCTGCTTTCTCGAGTCGTTTGCAGGCGGCTTCACGCACATCGTCATCCTCAAAAATGTCGGCACCAAGTTCCACAACCCGCGCTCGCGCAGCCGGCCCATCAATCAGAACCCGTTCCACAGCCAGTTCTCGGGTTCCAGCCTGACAGTCCCAGAGGCACTCGAACGCTAGACCTTCTTCGAAGTGATTAGGCGAAGTCACCTCGATTGCCTGGGCTGCGAGCATTCTCCCGTGGGAATACCGAAACTGCGTGTAGACTTCGAGGAGCTCGGGAATGACCCCAACATCCGGCAGATTGTCGAACGCCTCAACCAGATCGCAGATCCGATAAAGGTTTTTTTCGTCGTCCCGCAGAGCCAGTCTGATCGCCCGCCGAAGGAGTGGAATGTCTTCCCGCGTCGCATGTACTCGCAAAACCCTGTTTGCGAACCAGCGCTCATGACGCCGTTTATGAAATACCCATTCGCGCGCCAGCGGCAACGAAACGTCAGGCGGCATCGCTACTATCAAATCCCATAGCCCGCGCATGATTAGCCCATGTAAGTCGGGATGATCCGTCCAGAATTTCTTTAGCCAATCGAAAATTCTTGGCGGGGCTAGCTTCGCTAAACCACTAAAAGCCACAGAAGCGAGTGCTGGCTTTTCCACGCTCACACGCGAAACCAGAAAGTCGATATCCGCGGGAGTGACGATTTTTTCGAGCGCCTTTCGATAGTAGTGTGCATCATTCGAGATGAAGTCCTCTCCAAGCAGTTGTGCTACCGTTAAACGATCTAAATGCGAGAAATCCTTCTGCTTCCGTAGTTCGTCGGATCGCTTTCGCGCGTTATTCTGAAATGTCGCGAATCGCGGGCTATACCGAAACATCGACAACCACGGCTCCTGATCGAGGAAAAACCAATCGATTCCCTTTTTCAAGTCCTCGTCACTCGGGAAACGCAACTCTAATGATTTGGTAAGCCCTTCGACCAAAGCATCGTTTCGGACCGCGCTGGAATTGTAGAAGGGGTGCTCCCAGTGAGTTCCCCAACGAATATATTCGATCAACATCTCTGTAGCGGGCTGGTGTCCACGACGCGCGAGTTCGTCCAGAGTGTCGACGGCTAAGTGTGTGTTCCAGCCGGATTCGTCGGTTCCGTCGTATTTCCGCAGATACTCGCCGACTGGGCTGACATCGAGATCGATCTTCACAGCGATCTCCGCATAATACTCCGCGCGACTTTCCACCTGACTGTCCAAGCGCGGGTCATTGCAAATACAGTCAACCAAGAGCTGCGATGCCCGGTCCTTCGGGAGCTCTAATACGCGCCGGTAACCTTCCCCTCGTCCTCTTTGCAGAAGGCCGAGGTCCGAATCTAGCGGCGCATGTTCCTCCGGTTTGGGCATCGGCCCCACAATTTACGTTCTCGCACTTAAACGGGCGAGCGAACAATGGTCAACCAACCGGCGCCTTAAATGAATAAAACCCACTTGACACACTAAAAGCATTCTGCTAAAACACTCCCATGATCACGAATCACTATTCGTGGTCACTCGGTCCGACTCCGAATAAAAGTCTCGAATCAGTCGAGCCTTCTATTCCGATTCACCACCCGGGTGACCCACTCGCAATTTGCTCACGGAAGAACTCTGCCCAGAAATCTTCCAGTCCCCCGCAGCGCCTCACCGCGCTGATCCGCTCCGTCAACGCGATCCTAATTCGTGTTCATGCGTCATTCGTCGTTACCCCTCCACGTAAACCCTTGCAATAGCCAACTCTAGCCAACTCCAAACCGCAAACCACCAACCAATAACCGTTATGCGCAAACCCCAAATTCAACCCGCCCTCGCCTCCCTCTCCGGCGCCGACCGTCTCCAACTTGCCGAACTCCTCCGCCACGGCGAATACGAAGACGTCCGCGCCCGCGTCAACCAGCCGCGCCCGGAAGGCTTCGGCCTAAACCTCGCCTCCGTAAAACCGCTCCAGACCTTCTATGCCAAAGTCGGCATGCTCGACCTCATCAACGCCCGCCTGCCAGAATCCAAAAAAATTTCTCTCAGCACCTTCGAATCACTCGCTCAATGCGACATCGACTTTCTCATCTCCGCCGACCCCGCAGTAATCGCCGACGCCCACGGCGCCATCCTCAACGCGACCCACAAACTCGCCAACTCGGATGGCACCACCCCCGCCCAACTCCGCACCCTCCAAACCCTCGCCGACTTCCCCGCTCGCGCCGAACTCCGCGCCGAGCGCCACGAAATCCTCCTCGCCCGCGAAGACCGCGCGCAAGCACGAGAAGAACGCGCCGCAGCAAAAGCGGAACGCGACGCCCAA
>DASVNK010000020.1:0-8776 GCA_036383895.1 Verrucomicrobiia bacterium
GAGGGGCCGAAGGATAGTAGCCGGTGCGCAAGCGAGTCATCGAGCGCAGCCACCGGATTCTGCGTCACGATGCGACCGCACCCCGGCAGGGGTGCCGGATTTTTCGTCCTGCCCTGACCGGCACTTGCAATCGCACCTCCCCAATCGCGCAGCAACATCAGTCCGGCAATTGTTGAAGCTCGCCCACCGCTTTTTCAAGGTCAGACGACAGCGAAAGCAGTTCCGCATCCGTCCGCGTCGGCGCATACCGCGCCTGGTTCGCGATCTGGAACAAATGATGCAACCGCTCGATCAAATTCCGCGATGCGCCGCGCTTGCGCAGTCGTTCATCCAAAACGGCCTCCGTAATCGCCGACGCCGGCAAGTCCACTCGCTCACCAATCTGCTCCTGCAATAAACGAAACAACGCCGCATAAAATTGCTCCGCATCGTTGTTGCTCGCGAAGTGCCGCAGATCAACCAACCCACGTCGCACCAGCTCCCGCACTTCCATCTTCCGCCGCAACTTCGGATTCGCCGCAATCCGATCCTGCCGCCTCCGCCAAACCGTGAGCCCAATCACCGCCGCCACCGGAATCGCCTGCGCCAGCAAAAAAATTGGCTGTCGCACCAACGACGGCCCAATCGTCCCGAGCGTCCCGGGATCCATCTTGATATGCACAATATCAGTCCGCGCCGCGGGCTGTTCTTCTTCGACCGCGTTCGCCGCCGCCGAACTTACTTGCGGCTGCGCATTCATCGTCCCGCCGCTGACTTTGATCGGCGTCGCTGAGTGACGTAACGTCGCGAAGCTCTTCTTCTCCGGATCAAAATACGCAAATGTTAATGCTGGTATCTCAGTGACCGTACCGCTCTGCGGAACCACCACTTGCTCGAACGTTTTCGATCCTTCCAGCGCATCTCGCGGCGTCGCAGTGCTGTTCGGCGTGTAGGCACGGAAGTTCGGCCAATTCAGTTCCGGCAATTTTACGTTATCAAAATTCCCGCGGCCACCAATCACCGTTCGAATGGTGATTGGTTCGCCCGAATTCACATTGGTTGGCGCCGCGATCACCGTCCATTGAAACGTCCCAATCGCACCCGTGAAATTCGTCGGGGCAGGGGAGGGGAGCGGAAGAACATTCAACTCCACCGGCGCGCTTGTCGCCGTCATAGGCCGGCGTTGATATCGGCCAAACCCAAAAAAATCCGTCGGGTCAGGTTGCGCCCGCATCCGCAGAACCAGATTCATTTCCGCCGGCCCCAGCTCCAGCTTCCCAGCTTTCGCCGCCGAGACCGTCATCGGAAATGTCAGCACCGTATAAATCACATTCCCCACCTGCGCCCGCGAACTCGTATGTTCAACCCGCTTGTGGATCACGAACCCATCGCTCTTCAACTGCGGCGGCTCGAGCCCCTCCGCGTCCGTTACATAAAGTTGCAGTTCGATCGGAATAATCTCGCCCACATAAATCTCATTCTTCGGCACGTTTAATCGCAGGAACGCGTATCTATTCTGAACAGTCGGATCCGGCTTCGTAACCGTCAGCTTCAGCGGGTGCGTGGAGTAGCTCGCGCCGTCCACCTCAATTTTTATAGAAGGAATCGTATACTGCCCCGGCTGCGAACCCGTCACCCCATAATTCAGCACATGCTCAACCGTCGTTTGCCCATTGATGCTCGTGATCTTCTGCCCCGTGCCGCGATATTGAATCGTGAGTCCCTGCACATGCGCAAAATTCTCCGCCGACTGCGGATTTCCGCCCTGCACCGAAATAGTCAACGCAATCGTCTCGCCGCTCATAATCGTCGCCCGCTCAAGCTGCGGCGTAACAATCACCGCCGCCCGCGACGATCCCACAACCAAAAGCAGCAAAGCTAAACTCCGAAATATAAACTGAAACGCTTGGAAACCGCCGCACGCTGTAGCGCGGGCGTCTCGCCTGCGGGTTAGGGCGCCGTCTCGGTGCCCGTCCGGCTCGATTGGGCGACCTCTCGCGGCTGACAGTAAATTAATCCTCTTCAACGCGATCCTCTGTGATCCAACAGCCCGATGATTACTTCGACGATTAGCGAGAGTCTGATCGAAACGCGTGCGACTACCCTCTCCCAGCAGGGGAGAGGGTAGGGTGAGGGGCTTTCGGCTAGGATCTCGCGACGGCACAAAATTAGAGTAGCTCATACTACCAATCCTTTACCGTCCTATTCGGCGAACCCGACTTTCGTTCCGTCGGCCGAAAAATCAGCGCCTTCTCCTCGCCCTTCTGCGCATCGAGAAGCTGTTTCGCCTGCGCCGGCGTCATTTTTCCAAGCTGCACCTGCTGGCTTTCCCCGTCAGCCTCCGGCGGCTGTTGATCAGACTCTTTGTCCCCTTGCTGCTGCGGTTTGGATTGATTCGACTGCTGGTCCTTTTTGTCCTGTTGATCCGATTGCTGCTGCTGCTCCTGCTGTTGCTGTTCTTTTTCCTTCTGCTCGTTCTGCTTGGACTGATCGGAATTCTTCTGGTCCTCTGACTTTTGATCCTGCTGGTCCTGCTGCTGCTGTTCGTTGTCCTTCTCTTGTTCCTGCTGCTTCTCTTTATTCTGCTGATCTTGATTATTTTTCTGCTCTTCGTCCTTCTTCTGCTCTTCGTCTTTATCTTTATTATCCTGCTTCTTGTCCTGTTTCTGATCCTGCTGCTGCTGCTTCTTGAGTTCCTCCAGCCTCTTTTGAACCAGATCGCGGTTAAATTGCGCATCACCATCCGCCGCCCTCAACCGTAGCGCCGCGTCGTAATGCTGAATCGCCTGCTCCCAAAGCGCCATCGTCTCCTGTGGATTCTCCCTCGTCTCACCCAATCGAAACGCAGTATTGCCCAAATTATAGAAAGCCTGCTGCTGCAAATCGATTTCCCGCGACGCCGCTGCCGCCTGAAATTCCTTAATCGCCGCATCGTATTTCTCTGCGTGATACGCCGCCGCTCCCGCATTATAATGAAGTCGCGCATCATCCGGCGACTTCCTCAATGCCTCCTCGTAACTCGAAAGCGCCCGATCGTACTGCCCCTCTTTGAAATATCGTTGTGCCTTCGAAGCGTTCGCCAAGGTCAGCGGCGTGAACAGCAGCAGCGCAACGACTGCCGCGATCGCTGCACCCGACGTCGCGCTGGCCGCCTGCGGCACCTGCGTCGTGGGCTGCGCCTTCGCTCGCGCACGTTTCTGTTCCGGTATGAACACCTCGATCACCAGCAGAACAATAGCAATTGCCAGCGGCCAGTAAAACTGGTCCTTCAGCCGTTTCAACAGCTTCGACGAATGTTCCGATGTCGGCAGCGGCGCCAATCCTTTCGCGTATAATACCTCCATCGCATTCGCCCCTTGCAGCGGCACGTAAAACCCTCCCGCAGTGCTGGCAATTTCGCGCAGCAACTCCTCGTTCAGTTTGCTCTGCACCACGTTCCCCGCGTCATCCTTCAAATACGTCACGTTCCCGCGCTCATCCGCAATTCGCAAAATCTCTCCCGCCGGCGTTCCCACCCCCACCGTAAAAATCTTCATCCCATCTTCCGTCGCGCGATTCACTGTGTTGATCACGCCCGCTTCGTGATCTTCGCCATCCGTGAACAACACCAGCACCCGATGATTTTCCTCCGCCTGCTCATTAAAAGCGCGCCGCGCCGTATCGATCGCTTCCCCCACCGCCGTCCCGCCCTGCGGGATAATCCCCGGCTGAAGTATCTCCACACTCTGCCGGAACGCTTCGTCATCGAACGTCAGCGGACATTGCAAAAATGCAGAACCCGAAAAAGCCACCAAACCAAACCGATCAAACTTCCCCAGCTTCAGCAAATCAATCGCCGCCAGCTTCGCGCGCGTCAACCGATTCGGCGTCAGGTCCGCCGCCAGCATGCTGCGCGACGTATCAATCGCGATGATAATATCGCGCCCGCGCTGCGTCGTTTGTTCCCACTCGAATCCCCACTGCGGCCGCGCCGCCGTGAACATCAACACCGCCACGCCCAAAAACAAAATCACCCGTCGCAATTTCTGCCGCGCCGTCGATGTCCCCAAAGTCATTTGCGCCAGCGTCTTGTTCTGCACGAATTGCCGAATCAGCGCCTGCCGCTTCCTCCACGTCGACCAAAGGAAAAGTGCCAGCAGCGGCAACCCAATCGCCGCCAGCCACAAAACTTTGGGATGCGCAAAACTCAAGGCAATCTCCTCCAAACAGTGTTCCCCAAAATAATCTCCAGCAGCAAAATCACCAACCCCGCCACCACAAAATAAGGAAACAACTCCCGATATCGCTGGTACTTCTCGATCTCCACCTCGGTCTTCTCGAGTTGATCGATCTCATCATAGACTTTCCGAAGCCCCGCCGTATTCTCCGCCCGGAAATATTTCCCGCCCGTCATCTCCGCCACCTTCGTCAGCGTCTCCTCATCAATGTCCACCTTCTGGTCTACATACCCTTTGCGCCCGAACACATCCTGGTATGGCATGCGCGCAATTCCGCGCGTCCCAACTCCGATCGTATAAATCCGCATCCCCAACGTCTGCGCCGCCTCTGCCGCCGTCACCGGCGGCACCTTGCCCGCGTTGCTCTGGCCGTCCGTCATCAGCACAATAATTTTGCTCTTCGCTTCAATATCCCGCAGCCGATTCACCGCCGCCGCGATCGCCGATCCAATCGCCGTTCCATCCTCCAACGTCCCAAGATTCAATCGCTCCAAATTCGAAATGAGAAAATCATGATCCAATGTCAGCGGCGTCGCGATGTAAGCCCGCCCCGCAAACGCGACCAAACCGATCCGATCGTTCGCCCGTTTCCGCACGAACTTCTCCAGCACATCCTTCGCGATCACCAGCCGATTCACCGGCTCCCCCTTCAACTCAAAATCTTCCGCCGCCATGCTCCCTGAAAGGTCCAGCGCCACCACAATATCCACGCCGCTCGCATGCACCTTCGTCTGCCCTTCACCCAATCGCGGCCGCGCAAACGCCACCAGCAACAAAATCAACGCCAGCCACCGCATCCGCAGTAAAATCCGCCCAACGCTATGCCGCGTAATCCCAATAATATTCTTCACCAACCCCACCGACGAATACAGAAACGCCTGCGGCCGCCCCGCCCGCCCCTTCAACCACGCCAGCAACGGCACGATCAGCAACAGCAACAACAACCAAGGATGTGCAAACGAAAAGCTCATGGCATCCGTCTACTCCAGGTTCCTTCCAATTCTTCACCCCGGAGGGGTGTCCGGAAAGTAGCCGGTGCGCAAGCGAGTCTTCGAGCGCAGCCACCGGTAATTAACCCCCAATAAATTTTGCACCCCGGCAGGGGTGCCGGAGGCTCCCTTGTACCGCGTTCTCTAATTATATTCTCGTAGCTCCAACTTTGCGCGCGCCAGCGTTTCCCTCGCCCAGCAGGGGACCACAATTCGCGAAGCGAACGTCTCTCCTGGGCAACTAACTCGTGGGGCTTGGGAAGCCACTGGGTAGGGTGAGGGGTTTTCGCTCCCGAAAACAACCCGGCTTTATGAAAAAGCAAAACCCGCAGCCTCATACCGCCTGCCCCTCGCTCGTTGCCGTTGCGGTTTCCTCCACCGCCGGACTCGTTTCATCCACAAACCGCGAAGCCGACTCCAATAACGCCTCCAGTTCCGGCTGCGTCGGCTCAAATCGCGCGAACTTCACCAAATCGCACCGCGTCAAAAAATCCTCCAGCAACAGCTTGTGGTTCATGTGCAACTTCGCCGTCGTGCGAAGTTCATCCATGAACTCCTCCGTCGTCCGCTCCGGCGCGCGCAATTCAAACCGGTCCTCGATGTAAGTCCGCAACACATCCGAAACCAAAGAACAAAACTGATACGGATCTGCAATCAACCCACTCGCCGCCCGCAATCGCTCCTTCGCCTTCACATGCGCGGGCACAACCACGCCCTTCTTCCCGCCGCCAGCTTTTCGCATCTTGAATTTCCGCCAAAGAAACCACGCAATCCCCGCCACCACCGCCGCGCCCAGCACCCACCACAACCACTCATACCCACTCGGAATTTCAATCGGCCCTTTCAACGGTCGAATATCCCCCGCATTCGTGCCTCCAGCCTGGCTCGGCAGCACCAGTCCTCCATTCGTATTCGCGAGCGGCAAATTCGTGCTAGCCATGGCGCAATCGTCGTTCGCGCGTTTCAAAAAACCGCGCCAGGCCTCCCGCGTAAGGATCGCCCGCCCGCAGTTGAATCGAGTCGATCCGCGCCGCGTTAAACAATTTCCGCAGCTCCACCTGCGCCCGTTGCTGCCGCTCCTGAAAAGCTTTCCGTTTCCGCGCGTCCCCCGTGTTCACCTCCACCAACTCACCCGTCTCCGCATCGCGCAGCAACAAATACCCCAGCGCCGGCAAATCCAGTTCAAACTTATCCACGATCTGGATCGCAATCACGTCATGCTTCCGATTCGTCTGCTTCAACGCCGACGCCGACGCCTGCCCCAGCGTCTGCGAAAGCACCACATTCCGCTTCAAATGCGCCGCAATATTCGCCCGGCTCGGCGTGCTCTGCCCCAAAAAATCCGATATCACCACCGTGATCGCCCGATGCGCCGTCACCCGATTCAAAAACTGCAGCGCCGAATCCAAATCCGTCCCATGCTCCTTCGGTTCAAAAAACAAAATCTCCCGAATCACCCGCAGCACATGTTTCCGCCCCTTCTTCGGCGGAATATATTTCTCCACCTCGCTCGTAAATAAAATCAGCCCCACCTTGTCGTTATTCCGAATCGCCGAAAACGCCAGCACCGACGCAATCTCCGCCGCCAACTCCCGCTTCGTCTGCTCGCCCGACCCAAACAATCCCGACCCCGACAAATCCACCACCAACATCACCGTCAGCTCGCGTTCCTCCACGAACTTCTTCACGAACGGATGATTCATCCGCGCCGTCACATTCCAATCGATCGACCGCACCTCATCCCCCGGCTGATACTCCCGCACCTCCTCGAAGTTCATCCCCTGGCCCTTGAACACGCTATGATACTGCCCCGCCATCGTTTCATTCACGAGACGCAGCGCCCGCAACTCAATCTGCCGAATCTTCTTAAGAATCTCCTTCGGAATCATTCCAAGCGAATCAACTCAACCTCCCCACGTTCTCCTTAATCTTACTCTTAATCCTAATCTTAATCCCTAATTCATCCTCAACCTTCAAACGTTAAAACGTTAAAACCTTCCAACCTACTTACGGCACCGGCAACTCATCAAAAATCTTCTGGATAATCGTCTCGCTCGTCTTCTCCTCCGCTTCCGCCTCGTAAGTAATCGCGATCCGATGCCGCAACACATCCATCCCGATGCTTTTCACATCCTGCGGCGTCACATAACCCCGCCCCTTCAAAAACGCATACGCCTTCGCCGCCAGCGTCAGCGAAATCGTCGCGCGCGGCGAAGCCCCCATCAAAATAAAATCCTTCACATCGATCTTATATTCTCCCGGCTCACGCGTCGCGCACACCAGGTCCACGATATAATCCTTCACCTTGTCATCGATATAGATCTCGTTAATCACCTGGCGCGCCCGCAAAATATCCTGCGCCTCGATCACCGCATTCACCGCCGGCGCTCGATTCGTCGTCGCCATCAACTCCAAAATCTGCCGCTCCTCCTGCCGGCTCGGGTAAACAATCTTCAACTTCAACATGAACCGATCCACCTGCGCCTCCGGCAGCGGATACGTCCCCTCCTGCTCGATCGGATTCTGCGTCGCCAACACCAAAAACGGCTCCTCCAGCCGGAACGTCTGCTCCCCGATCGTCACCTGCTTCTCCTGCATCGCCTCCAGCAACGCGCTCTGCACCTTCGCTGGCGCCCGATTGATCTCATCCGCCAGCACCAGGTTCGCAAAAATCGGCCCGCGCCGCGTCGTGAAATTCCCCGTCTGCGGATTATAAATCTGCGTCCCCACCACATCCGCCGGCAACATATCTGGCGTGAACTGCAGCCGCGAAAACTTCACATTCAAACTCGCCGCCAGCGACTTCACCGCCAGCGTCTTCGCCAGCCCTGGCACACCCTCCAGCAGCACATGCCCATTCGCCAGCAGCCCGATGCACAACCGCTCCAGCAAATAACGCTGGCCGATGATCACCTTGTTCAACTCGGCAAACAGCGGCTGCACAAACGCACTCGCCCGCTGCACCTCCTCATTAATAGCCGTCACACCCATAGATCAAATAGTCCCATGAAAAATCAGCCCCCAAAATGCAACGCCGCCCCCATTTTCGCAAAAACTTTTAAATCACAACGCCTTCCAATACGATAGACCCATCACATGGAACAGGCCCGCCCCTCCAGTGCCGCGCCGACAGATGGAACCAGCCCCGCCAGTGGAGCGAGCCGTAGCCGCGAAGCGGCTAACCCCGGTGGCACGAGGCTCCTGCCGAGTTTGCCCCCTCCGGATGGTGGTGCGAGGCTGTTGCCGAGTGAAACCTCCGCCCCAAACACTCCAGAGGAAACTAAAACCTTAAAACTTAAAACTCAAAACTCGATTGCCCCAGCCCTGCTGGGGAACGCACTCGCCCGCTCCCTCATCCACGCCGTTACTGACGCCATCATCGCCACCGACCCCGCCGGGTACATCCTCTTCATGAACCCCGCCGCCGAACAAATGTGCGGCGCCAGCTCCGCAGCCGTCGCCGGCCTCCACATCGACAAAGCCTTCCCCCTCACCGACCCCACCACCCAAACCAAAATCGCAACACCCCTCACCGAACTCCTCGCCGCCGAGACAATTCAAAAATCAAAATTCAAAATTCAAAACTCCGTT
>DASVNK010000021.1:0-53776 GCA_036383895.1 Verrucomicrobiia bacterium
GAGGGGCCGAAGGATAGTAGCCGGTGCGCAAGCGAGTCATCGAGCGCAGCCACCGGATTCTGCGTCACGATGCGACCGCACCCCGGCAGGGGTGCCGGATTTTTCGTCCTGCCCTGACCGGCACTTGCAATCGCACCTCCCACAAGAGCCCAGCTTGCTTTCACCCTGCGATCGTCCTACCATCAAAAACACCAAGGAAATGAAAATGCTCATTGTTCTACTCGGGATCGTTTCTGCCCTCGCTCTTACTGCCGTCACCAGCGTCGCTGCCGATTCGGCCAACGCCGGCAAAGAAAAGAAAGGCCCGCTCCGCCACGTCGTCGCATTCAAGTTCAAGGAAACCGCCACGCCGGAGGACATCAAAAAAGTCGAGACCGCCTTCCGCGACCTCAAAAAGAAAATCAAGGAAATCCAATCCTACGAGTGGGGCACCAACAACAGCCCGGAGAAACACAACAAAGGCACCACGCACGGATTCATTCTCACCTTCAAAAACGAAAAGGATCGCGACGCTTACCTGGTCCATCCGGACCACAAGGAATTCGGCAAGCTCGTCGGCCCGCTGCTCGGCGACGTTTTCGTGATCGATTTTTTCGCGCAGGAGTAACGCAACATAAATCCGGGTTGCGCCGTTGAAGGCCGGCAACTCTGCGGGATATTTGGGCATGATTTTGAACAAGGATGAATTGAGAAGTCTGGTCGAGGCGCAGCATCGCTCGCCCCACCAACTCCTCGGCATGCACCCCATGGCCGGCAACGGCGCGGGCAAAGGTGCCGGGGTCGTCGTGCGCACCATCCAGCCGGGCGCGGAAAAAATCGAGGTCATACCCACCCACGAAAAAAACAAACCGCGCTTCGAACTCAAGCGCATCCCCAACACCGACATCTTCGAAGGCACGAGCAACAGCGCCAACTCCGTCTACGCCTACGACCTCGCCATCACCTATCCCGGCGGCCACCTGCGCCAGGCCCGCGATCCCTACTCCTTCCTGCCCACCCTCGGCGAGATGGATACCTACCTCTTCGGCCAGGGCAACGAACTCCGCATTTTTGACAAGCTCGGTTCCAAGCTCCGGGTCATCGACGGCGTCCGCGGTGTTAGCTTCGCGGTCTGGGCTCCAAACGCCCAACGCGTCAGCGTCGTCGGCTCCTTCAACAATTGGGACGGCCGCGTCCACCCCATGCGTTCGCTCGGGCCATCCGGCATCTGGGAAATCTTCATCCCGGATCTCGGCGAAGGCACGCTCTACAAATACGAGATCAAAAACATTCACGGCCACATCACCGTAAAAACCGATCCCTACGGTTATCTCTACGAAGTCGCGCCCAAGAACGCCGCCGTCGTGTGGGACAACACCAAGTTCAAGTGGACGGACCACGAATGGATGTCGCGCCGGAAGAAACAAGATCCGCTCCGCTCGCCCTTCAGCATTTACGAAATGCACCTCGGCTCCTGGCGCAAGAAAAGCGCTTTCGAGGGTCTCTCCTATCGCGAGCTCGCCCAACCGCTCGCGCAATATCTGAACCAGCTTGGCTTCACGCATGTGGAGTTCCTCCCCGTCGCCGAGCACGCCTTCTACCCATCGTGGGGCTATCAAGTGACCGGGTTCTACGCCCCCACCTCACGCTTCGGCACGCCGGATGATTTCCAGTATCTGGTGAATTACCTGCACGAGCATAACATCGGCGTGATTGTCGATTGGGTCCCGGCGCATTTTCCGCGCGATGATTGGGCGCTCGCGCATTTCGACGGCACCGCGCTCTACGAACACGAAGATCCCCGCAAAGGCGCGCACCAGGATTGGGGCACGCTCATCTTCAACTTCGGCCGTCACGAAGTCCGTAATTTCCTCATCGCAAACGCCCTCTTCTGGTGCGAACGCTTCCACATCGACGGGCTCCGTGTCGACGCCGTTGCCTCGATGCTCTACCTCGATTACTCGCGCAAAGAAGGCGAGTGGATTCCAAATCAATTCGGCGGGCGTGAAAATCTCGAAGCGGTCGAATTCCTGAAATCGTTTAACCACTTCGTCCACACCGAATGTCCCGGCGTCATTACGATCGCTGAAGAATCAACCGCGTGGCCGCAGGTGACACGGCCGCCATATCTCGGGGGCCTCGGTTTCACCTTCAAGTGGAACATGGGCTGGATGCACGACACGCTGAATTACTTCAAGCGCGACCCGGTCTTCCGCAAATTTCATCAGAACGATCTCACCTTCGCGATGCTCTATCATCATCACGAAAACTTCGTCCTCCCCCTTTCCCACGACGAAGTCGTCCACGGCAAAGGGTCACTCCTGCAACGCATGCCCGGCGACGATTGGCAGCGCTTCGCGAACTTGCGCACGCTGCTTTCCTATCAGTGGGTTTTCCCCGGCAAAAAACTTCTCTTCATGGGGTGCGAGATCGGACAATCACACGAGTGGAACGCGAACGGCACGGTCGATTGGTGGCTGCTGGAAGCAGGTCCTTACCACAAGGGCATGCAGCGGATGATAGAAGATTTGAACCGGCTCTATCGCGAAGAATCCGCCCTCTGGGAAACTGACTACGATCACGACGGCTTCTGGTGGATCGATTGCGGTGATGCCGAGAACAGCGTCCTCTCGTTTGTGCGGCAGAATCGGGACAAGACGAACCAGCTTGCGGTCATTTTGAACCTCACCCCGGTGCTGCGAACGGGATACCGGATCGGTTTGCCACGGGCCGGCGTTTGGAAGGAACGATTTAACAGCGACTGCGAATCGTACGGCGGAACCAACCAGGGAAATCTCGGGCAGGTGGTCGCAACGGAACATCCGATGCACAACCAGGCGCAGTCGGCGCCAATCACCCTGCCCCCGCTGGGAATTGTGGTGTTTAAGCCGGCTTAGTGCGCGAGTTTTTCGATTTCACGCTGCTTCACAAGCCCGCGAAAGCAGCCGTCGGCCTGCTGAACGAGATCGAGAAAATATCCGCGCTGCTGAAGCAGGTCGTAAAGCTGGAAGGGATTTGAATCGAGGCAGACTTCGATTGAAGCGCCTTTCGGCAGTTCGGTGACCTGTTTAAGAATTTTGAGAATGTTATCCGGCGGTTGCACACCGCGGACGTCGAGGACTGAATTGTTGGCTGTGTTCACAGCGCTGACGGCCATATGTGCGGAATGTCTAATTGCGGTGGGGGCAGGCTGCAATCCTTTTCCTGCCCAGGACTCACCTTAAGTTGGCTGCAAGGCGGACGATAACCGCGCTCTTTGGAGCGAGAATAACATGGTCGGCGAGAATTTGTGGAGCCGCGGTTGAATACAAACTCCGCGTCGATCGGACCGGAACGCGCACGGGCTGCGTGTCGAAGTTCACAACGGCTAGATCGCTGTTCTCCGAACCGGTCCATTGCACAGCGATGACTGCCTGCGTGTCTCCAAGTTTCAATAGGGTGGGTTTTCCGCGGCGAACTTCGGTCTGTTGCAACGTCATTAACAGTGTCTCATAGAAGCCGGCGATCTGCGGATCAGGAGTCTCCGACGCGCGCTGGGTCATTTGAATACGCGCGAACGATTTTCGTCCTTCTAATTGCCCGTCGTGCAGCAGCGCCATGCCGGGAAGAAAAAGAATCGCGGCGGCGGCGAGTTGATGTTCGGAAAACTCGAAGGCCGAAGCAGCGCGAGTTTCGTCGTGGTTCTCAATGAAATGCACACTACGATTCAGAAAGTTACTTGAGCGAGCCGCGAGAAATTGGACAAGTTCTGAATACTGTCGCCGCACTAAGTAATCGCAGACGCGTTTGTTGTAGGTGAAGTCGAATCCGAATTCCTGCAGTTGTTCTTCGCGGTCCCAATAAACCTCCGCGATCATCTGCACCTGCGGCTGGAGCTGTCGAATTTCCTGGATGGTTTTGCGCCAGAAATCGCCGTTCGTGAGATGGGCGGCGGGGGATGGAAAATTCTTCCAGGTATCGTTGAAGATTTCCGGCAGGAGCAGCATGGCCATGTCGCAACGAAGGCCATCTCCATACATGCTGACCGTTTGAGCGACGGAACGCATGGCGCTGTGGGTTTCGGCGACGCGGTAGTCGAGTTGGACCGTATCGATCCACGGATCGAAATAGGGATCGCGGCCATGCGCGAAGTAACGTTTTCCGAAACGCGCTTCGGCTTCGAAAGTGCCGGGCTGTGATTGTTCGGAATGGACGAAGCGCGCGGGAAAACGGATTGGTTCCTTTGAATCAATGCCAAGATGGTTGGGAACGAAGTCGATGATTAGGCGAATGCCAACGCGGCTGAGGCGCTCTTTGAGCATGAGCAGGGAAAGTGCATCGCCGAGCCGTGAATCGACGGAGTATTCCTCGATCGCGAAAGGCGAGCCGGTGACATCTTCGGGAACAGAAGGGATTTCTTTGGACCAATGATCGCGCCACAGGCGGAGCGCGATTTCGCGAGCTTTTGGGCCGACCTGCCAAACGCCCATCAGCCACACGTGCGTAAAGCCGAGCTTCTGGCAGCGTTGAATCTCTGAATCCGGGATATCGGCGAGCGTGACGGTGCGGCCTTCGCGGTCGGAGAGTTCGCGCAGCCAGATACGCGAGTTCACTTCGTAGAGAATTGGCGCCATGCGGTGCGGCTAGCTATTCAAAACTTTGAGCGCTTTTTTGGGATCAGCGGTGCGCAGGATCAGTAAACCTTTTTGCGCTGTGGGATGCGTCGCAGAGTAGGCGTATTCAATGTTGATCTTCGCGTCGCCGAGGCGATTTGCAATTTCCGCCAGCGAGCCGGGCTTATTCGTGCCGTCGATCATCAGAACATCGGTCATGATCACCAACGTGCCGCGCTCCTCAAGGAGGCGCTTGGCTTGTGTGGTGTCGCTGACGACGATGCGGAAAACGACGTGATCGACGGTGTCGCTGGAACTGATCGCAAAGATATTAATCTTCGCTTCGGCCAACGCTTCGCACAGGCGGCCGAGTGTGCCGGGACGATTATCCAGGAAGACAGCGAGTTGCTGCGCGAGTTGTAGTTTCAGCGGATTTTTTCCTGATCTTCTCTCCACGCTGAGCACGGTACGGTTTCGCGATGGAAAGATAAAACTAAAAGGTGCTTTGAAAATCCGAGGGCTTAACTACGCGTGTGCGGATAGACGATCGTACTTTTGAAGGGCTGCGTTGGTTTGGTGGAAAGCGGTTTTCCAAGGTTGATGAGGTGCTTGAGGCAGTAGGCGGCGTTTTGGACATATTTTTCGGCCCAGCCGCGCAAAGAATCCCGCTCGCCCTGCGTCAAAGGACGGAGGACTTTGGCGGGGCTTCCGAGCACCATGCTGCCGGGAGGGACGACCGTGCCTTGGGTGACGAGTGCGTTCGCACCGACCATAGATTGCGCGCCGATGATGGCGCCGTCGAGAATCGTCGCGCCCATGCCGATGAGACATTCGTCTTCGACAGTGCAAGCATGGACGATGGCGGAGTGGCCGATTGTAACGTAGCGACCGATGAGGCAAGGAAAGTCGTCGGCCAGATGAAGGACGGCGTTGTCCTGAATGTTTGAGTAATCACCGACGACGATGCGGTTGATGTCACCGCGAAGAACGGCGTTGTACCAAACGCTGGAGTGCGCGCCGAGCGTCACGTCGCCGAGAACGACGGCGGTGTGCGCGATGTAAACGTCGGGTCCGAGCGCCGGCTCCTTGCGGAGGAAAGCGTCGAGTTGTTTTTCAAGGTCAGGCACGGAGCGAAGTTAGTGCAGTGGCAGAAAAACAAAAGCCCGCGCGCTCACAGACGCACGGGCTTGCGTTACTCGGTTCCTCCCCAGGAACGGAAAGTTACCAGCGGTGATGCCCGCGACCGTGGTGGTGGTGATGACGATAGCCATGGCCATGACCGAAGGAGACGTGGAACCCGAATTGCGGCCGAGGATAGTAGTACGGCGGAGGTGCAACCACGACTGGCGCATGATAAACCACAGGTGCTGGACGATAAATGACAGGCGCCGGTTGATAGACGACGGGCTGTTGAACGATGACCTGCGGTGCGGTTTGAGTGTAGACAACGGTTTGTTGCGGATGCTGAACAACAACTTGCTGTACGGGTTGCTGCACGACAACGGGTGCAGGATTCACATAAACCGGAGGCGGCGTGTAAACGACCGGTCGCGGCTCGATGGCTTTCGCTAGGAGGAGGCCCGCACCGACTCCCGCCATTACTTTCCCCGCGGTGGCCCATTCCTGGTCGCCCGCTTGAACGCGCGGAACGGAGGTTCCGAGCACAGCCAGCGTTGTGATTGTCATTAGGGCTCGTTTCATAACTTTCTTTCTGTTGGCTTCGACGAAGGCAGTGCTAAATTATTCAGGCGGGCGGCGGAGACCGGGTCCGGAAGTGCCCAGAGGAGACGAACTTAGGAGAGATTGCCATCTGGCGGAGAGATGAACGTGCAAGACGGAACTGGCGGACCGGTGAAACGGAAGCGGAAGATCCCGCGCTCATTCAAAGATCTCACGCCGAGCAACCACTTCAATCCGAGCACGTTTTTCTATGAGATGATCTGGAAGGGGTGGTTCACGCCGCGCGGTGGCTCGTGTCGCACGCCGGTGTATCCGCAACTCGTAGAAGGACAGGTGGCAATTACCTGGATCGGGCACGCTTCGTTTTTGTGTCAGTTCACCGACCTAAATTTATTGATTGATCCGAATTTCGGGAACTGGATTTTTTTCATGAAGCGGCTGAAGCATGCGGGTTGCCGCATCCAGGATTTGCCGAAGATCGATTTGGTGTTGATCACGCATGCGCACTTTGATCACTTCCATCGCGCGAGCATAAAGCGGCTGCCGACTTCATCGCGAATCGCGGTCGTCCCGTGGGGAATGGGCGAACTGGCGCATGGGTTGGGTTTCGAACGAATTGTTGAGCTGCAATGGTGGGAAACCTTTACTTACAAAAACTGGAAGGTGACGCTCACGCCGAGCAAACACTGGGGCGCGCGCATGATTCGGGATGAACATCGCGGTTACGGCGGATATTACATCGAGCATCAAGGGCGGCACATCTACCACGCTGGGGACAGCGCGTACTCGGATTGCTTCAAGGAGATTGGGCGAAGGCTGACGCCTGAGATCGCGATGCTGCCGATTGGCGCGTACTATCCGGATTCGTTTCGGCACGTGCACATGGGGCCGGACGAGGCCATCAAAGTTTTCAAAGAGATTAACGCGAAGACTTTCATCCCGATGCACTACGGTTCGTTCAAGCTCTCCTTCGAAGCGCTCGATGAACCTCCGCGCTGGCTCAAGCAACTCGCGCATCGCGAAGGGCTGACGCACCAATTGAGGTTGCTGGAAGAAGGCGTGCCGGAGGTATTTTAATACAGGGCGAAATCGCGCTTTGGTTTTTGATCTTCCGTCGGTATTCTTCACCCATGAAAGCATCTGTTCGTGCGATAACGATCTTCTGCTCGTTTGCTGTGATCTTGAGCGTCCACGCTGCCGAGAAACTTTACTCGGGCAAACCCTTGAAGGGATTGATCATCACCGGCGGGTGTTGTCACAATTATAAGTTTCAGTCGGAAGCGTTGACGAATGGGATCGGCCAAGTGGCGGACGTAGAATTCACGGTGGTGAATGAGGGCGGGACGGGAACGCGGGCCGAGATTGATTTGTATAAGAATGCGGATTGGGCGAAGCCGTACGATGTGATCATTCACAACGAGTGTTTCGCGGATACCAGCAATGAGGATTACATCCGGAGCATCACTGCGGCGCACAAGGCGGGTAAGCCGGCGATGGTGATTCACTGCGCGATGCATACGTATCGTTCGGCGAAGATCGATTACTGGCGCGAGTTCCTGGGTGTCACCAGCAAGCATCACGAGCACATGGCGGAGTATCCGGTGAAAGTGGTGGCGAAGGAGCATCCGATCATGAAAGGGTTTCCAGAGAATTGGACGACGCCGAAGGACGAGCTTTACATCATCGAGAAGGTTTGGCCGAAGACGACAGCGCTGGCGACTTCAGCAAGTGAACGGACGAGCAAAGTGCAGCCGGTGATTTGGGTGAACGATTACAACGGCACACGAGTGTTCGGCACGACTTACGGTCATTCGGACGAAACGTTCCGCGACCCGGTGTTTATCAATTTGCTTGGGCGCGCGTTTGTTTGGGCGGCGGGGAAGTTGGAGGAGTAAGCGCGTCTGTAATTAAAGTTTAACGCGGGCAAGGTAGATCGCGGACTTTCCCTCGTGGGAAGAGTAATAGCTGACGAACAGCGTGTTCTCGTGCCAAACGAGGCCGGCGTAACTGTTGTCGCCGCCCGAAGGAAGCGCGAGAAGTTCGGTGAGTTTTCCTGAGTCGGCATGGATTTCCACAATGGCGGTGCGCACTTTGCCGTCGTAGAGGCGCACGCCGGCGATGAGGCGGCCATCTGGCAATCGAATGAGTGCGGGTCCGCCGATTTTTACGCCGAGGTCTTTCCAGGTCCAATCCGTGTAGGGAGGCCGCGCCTGGCCGAGTTGGCCGGATGATTCGGTGCCGTCGCGGCGGAGCAGGCAAAGAGCAGTGTCATCAGGCAGGAAGGTCATGCCGGATTCGTTTGGATAGCCACGATCAAAAAGTTTAGGGACGAGTGCTTGAAAGTTCGTGCCGTTTTTACTCGAGTAGAGGCGGACGAATTTCTCGGCGGCGGTGTCGTAGCCGACAGAGTAGGCGGTGTCTTTATGCCAAGTGACGCGCCACAACCACATGTTGGTTTCGCCGATGAGAAATGGGCCGGTCCAATGTTTTCCTTCGCGAGTGAGCCACGACAAACTTTCGTGTACGACCGGAGTTGCGAGGCGGAAAGCGCCCGCGGTGGTGAGCATGAGCTCGCCGGCGGGAGTGATGCAGAGTTTCGGGTCGCGAAGGTCGGTGCGGTCGAGCGTCACCCGCGCCCAAGGGAGCCAGTTCGTTGAATCGGCAGAGGAGAGAATTTGAATGGTGCCGTCTTCGGAAACGTGAGCGTTGCCTTCGCGAAAGGCGCAAAGCCAGCGTCCGTTGAACTGGATGAGGTCGGTGAAGGCGTTGTGAGGCGCGCGATCCCAGACTTTTTGGACGGAGAGGAGCTCCGGTTTTTCAGCAGCAGCGCTCGGGCTTGCGGAGAATATAATGCTGGCGAGAGCGAGGGTTAAGGAAATGCGGATCATTGGACTCCTTTTCGTTTGAACGCGCCAGATTGCCATTCGCGTTCGGCTTTGTCGGCAAAAAGTTGGAGACCGGCGGATTCGTAGCGTTCGCGGACCGAGGTGAATTCCGTGGCGAGGATACCCGCGAGGATGAGAGTGCCCTTTGGGGCGAGGCGATTGAGGATGCGATCGCGTTCGGCGATGAGCAGCGGGGCCATCAAATTCGCGCAGACGACGTCATACTTTTCGCGCGAGGAGAGGGAAAGTTTCGTGAGGTCTTTGCGGGAAACGGCGACTTTGTTTTCGACGCGATTGGTGCGGCAGTTTTTCATCGCGACGCGGACAGCGACGGGATCGAAGTCGAAGGCGGTGACAGGCGAGTAGCCGAGCTTTGCGGCGGAAATGGCGAGGATGCCGGAGCCGCAGCCGATATCGAGCATGGAACCAGGACGGAGTTTTTTTCGTTTTGCGGCTCGGAGTTGTTGGACGATTTGTGTGAGGCAGAAATGTGTGGTGGCGTGCTGACCGGTGCCGAAGCTGAGGCCGGGATCGAGGGTGACGACTGACTGGCCGTGCTTCGGTGTGATTTTCGTCCAGCTTGGTTTGATCAGGAGGGTGGATCCGATGCGGATGAGTTTGAAATATTTCTTCCAGGACTCAGCCCAATCTTCGCGGCGGACGGCGGCTATTTGGATTTCAGCAGGAGATGGATCGAGCCCGAGTTTTCGGAGTTCGGCGAGGCCGCCTTGTATTTCGGCTTGGCGCGCGCGGAGCTTTGCTGTGCTTACGCGAAGGTAAGCAGTAACTGTGGAGCGGCGGGTTTCTTCGTTTGAGTAGGCGCTTGGAATGACGCCCAGAAGGCGTTCGAGAAGTGCGGCGACTGGCTCTTCGCACTCATTCGAAGTCTGGACAGAAATTTGAGAAACGCCGGAAGTTTTCATACCGTTCTAAAGATCGCGCCAGGGGGTGAAGTTGAGGAGTTCGACTTCGGTTTTGTGTTCGGAGATTTTTAATTTGGTGATGCTGGCATACTCGATGTCGAAAGCGGCCATCTTGGTGAAAGGCAGATCCAAGATGAGCGCGAGGATCATGCGAATGGTGCCGCCATGGGCGATGACGGCGATTTCCTGATTCGGCGAGTGGCTGAGGATCTGGCGGAGGGCGTCATCCACGCGGCGGCGGAATTCGGCGGTGGATTCTGCTTCAGCGATGGAGCCGAGTTCGAGTTGATTCAGCCAATCGAACGCGCTGACCTGGAAGCGATCGTAGACTTGGTCCCAGGAGAGGCCGGTCCACGCGCCGAAGTCGACTTCGCGGAGGCCGGGAAGGATGATGGGTTTGAGGCCGGTCCAATGCGCGAGTGGCGCGAGTGTTTGCTGCACGCGCTTCATGGGGCTGGCATACATGACGTGCGGCGGATGGCGCTGGAAATAATCGGCGGCGGCTTTCACCTGCTGGTGGCCGAGCGGCGAGAGTTCCATATCGATCTTGCCACCGAAAACTTTATGGTAGCCGGATTCGACTTCGCCGTGGCGGAGAAGATAGAGGCGAGTAGGATTGCTCAATGTTGGGCGGCGAAGGCAGGGATTGAAGTTTCGGCATCCATGGGCTCCGCGAAAATAAATGCCGGGCGCGGCGAATGTCGAGCGAAACTCGGCCTTCACCCTTTCCTGAAATGCGTGCGCGTGATTGAATCATCGCATGAAGCGACGTGAATTTTTGGCGCGCTCAGGCGTGCTCGCGAGCAGTGTTCTGGCCGCAACTCAACTCAGAAATGCTGCCCAGGCGCAAAACGAAAATGCCGCAACCTCCGGCAGCGCGCTCGTCATTGATCCCAAACCGCTCTTCGAAATTTCTCCCCACCTTTACATGCAATTCATGGAGCCACTCGGCGTCACCGATTCGTCCGTGGAAGCGGCCTGGGATTACAATCGCGACGATTGGCGCAAAGATTTCGTCGATGTGACGAAGGATCTCGCGCCGGGAATGATCCGCTACGGCGGCCTCCTGAGCCGCTATTATAAATGGCGCGAAGGAATTGGTCCTGCGGAGAAGCGTCCGTGGTTTCGCAATTATGTTTGGGGTGGCAAGGAGCCGCATCGCGTCGGCACGCATGAGTTCGTCGATTTCTGCCGGCGCGTGAATGCAGAGCCGATGTATTGCGTGAACTTCCGCGGCGACGGGGAGAAACGTTACGCGACTACGCCAGAAGGCGACCGCACTGGAGACGAGAAGGAAGCGGCGGATTGGGTTTCGTATTGCAACGACCCGGATCACGCTGAACGCAAAGCGAACGGGCATGCGGCGCCGTTTAACTTGAAGATGTGGCAGCTTGGGAATGAGACATCGTATGGCAGTGCCTGCTTCAAGAAAGATGAAGCTATCGACGTCACCATCCGCTTCACGAAGGCAATGCGCGAGCGGGACCGCGGACTGAAATTGATCGCCTGGGGCGACGATGGTTGGGCGCCAGAGATGGTGGGGCGCGCGGGCGAGCACTTTGATTACATCGCTGCCCATACCATGCAACAAACACCCGTTCGCCGGGATACCGTCCTGCGCAGTTGGAAGTATCAGGCGGCCCCGGAACAAGCCTGGAGCGAGTTGATGGAGATGGTAGCAGCGCGCATTGAGAAGAAACTGCTCGGGCTGATCAACTCACTTTCGGGTGACAAGGCGAAGATGCCGATCGCGATTACGGAGGGCCACCTGAGTCTCGCGCCGCACAACTCGAATCCGATCCTGACGGAGTGGTTGACTGGCGTCTATCACGCGCGCGCGATGAACTTGTATCAACGCCATGGTGATCGCGTGAAGATCGCGACGACCGCGGACTTTAATGGCAATCGTTGGACGACGAACGCAGTCCTTCATCAAGTGCCCAGCGGCGTCAGTTATCTACTTCCGGCGGGTGCGGTGGCGCGATTATTTGCGCGGCACAATGGCAAACAAGGCGTCGCGGTGAAGTCCACTCCCACCGATCTGGATGTGGTTGCGAGCCGCAGCGGCGACAAACTTTTCCTGCACGTTGCCAACATGAATTTCCACAATGCGGTCGAAGCGAGCTTCGCGGTAGACGGGATGCATGTCAGCGGCGGCCGAGTCATCGAAATCAATCCTGAAAATCCGCGCCAGGAAATCAGCCCGCTGAATCCTGACGTTTTCAAAGGCGCGGAACGACAAATCACAGCAGGTGATCGCCCACGCTGCCGATTCCCGGCGCGTTCCGTTGCTGTCGTTGAACTGGATTGCCGCGCCGCTTGAGCAGCTGGCTTACTCTTTCTTCGCGAACATGTGGTTCGCCCACTCGATGAAGTGCTTCATGTTCGAGCGGTCCTCGTGGCCGCCGTCGTGCTGACGCCATGCGAGTGCACCTTCGAGCAAGCCAGTGTTCACCGGGGGCATCTTCGCTGTGCGATAATCTTCCTTCTCGCCAAGATCGCGCGCGCCGAGGAGGCGATACGCTGGTTGGGCGGCGACGGTGGCCATGTAACTTCCTTGTTGGTCAAGCCAGAGTGCATCGCCGCGCTCGGGAATCCCGTAGCTGACGAAGACGGGGCGCGGCGCACAAAGAGCGATAAGTTGGTGCGCATCCACGGGAATATCGCTGGCATTTTTGCTGCCGAATTTAGATTCGGCGGTGCCATACTTAAGAAAGTTGCCGCACATCCAATGATACTGGCCGGAGCCGGCAAGATTCTCGACTGCTTCGCCAAAGTTGCGTCGATGCAACTTAGCACCGCCTTCGCCGGATGAACCAACCAGCGCGACGGCGAAACGCTGATCAAACGCCATCGTGACGAGCGCTGCTTTGCCGTAGCGGGAAACGCCTTCGATTCCGACCTGCTTCGCATTCACCGACGAATCTTTTTCTAAATAGTCCAACGCGCGCGAAGCTCCCCAGGCCCAGGCCCGCAACGCGCCCCAATCATCCGGCTTGCGTGGCTGGCCTTTGTTGACGAGGCCAATTATCCCCTTCGTGAGTCCCGCGCCGTTGTCCGCCTGAATGCTGCTTGGGACCACCGTGCAATAACCCCATCCCGCTGCGAGCAGTTGCTGTTGAGATGGTGGATCGCGAAACGATCCACCAAATTCGCGGTTCGTCGGCGCCGGTGTTCCGGCCGGCCGAGGCATTCCGGTGCCGCCGAAGAATCCGCCGAACATCATCAGCACTGGAACCGAATTCGTCGCGGCCGCGGGCGTAACAAGCGTGGCGCGGATCTCCACGTTGATCTGCGGATAGGCTGAATTATCGACGCGCCCGACCAGCTGCTTCCCGTTCGCCGCAATTTCACCAACCAAACCATTCGTGATGTTTGAAAGAACGGTCCACGTAACTGTCGGAATATCCTTTGGAACTCGTCCGTAAACTTCGCGTTCGAATTCCTCCACGATCTCGGGACGCCGTTTGTTCCACCAAACTTCCGGCGTGCTCACCTTCTCGCCGTTTTTCGTCACCATCAATTCGGGGAGGTTTGGAAACGGATTCGCTTTGGCAGGATCGTAATTCGCCGAGTTGGTCGCATCGGGCCGCCCGCTTGGCCCCGGACGCAACTTCGTAATCCCAAGCTGCTGCATCATATTCCGGTGATCGTTGGCGGCAGTCCAATTCGTCGTATTGATTTCCGCGGTCGAACTCATCGCGGGCAGAGCAAAGATCGCGACGAGGCACACAACCCGCAGGGGAATAGATTTCATAATGGGAGCGAACATCGTTTCATGAGATGACAACGCGGACAAGGCGGAACGGTGGCGGGGGAACGCCGGTTTGGCGATTGAGGCGGGCGCAGTGGCAAGACAAAGTGGAGGCGTGACCATTCCCGAGCCATTAATTAAGCGCCTCCAATCCGCCCGTTCTGTCACGGTGTTTACCGGAGCTGGTGTTTCCGCCGAAAGTGGTGTGCCAACCTTCCGCGATGCGCAAACTGGGTACTGGTCGAAATTCAGGGCAGATGTTCTAGCCACGCCGCGCGCTTTCAAACGCGATCCGAAGCTGGTTTGGAAGTGGTACAATTGGCGTAGCAAATTGGTCGCCGCTGTGCAGCCGAACCCCGGGCACTTTGCAATCGCGCAGATGGAATCTTTATTTTCTCGCTTCAGCCTCATTACCCAGAACGTCGACGGTTTGCATCAGCGCGCCGGGAGCAAAAACGTCGTCGAGTTGCACGGCAATCTAACGAAAGTGAAATGCTTCGATGAAAATACCATGGTCGAAAGGTGGAACGACGATGGCCAGGTTCCGCCTAAATGCCCGCGCTGCGGCGGTTTCCTCCGACCCGCAGTGGTCTGGTTTGAAGAAGAATTGCCAAAGGCGGAGTGGCGCAAGGCGGTAGACGCGATCGAATGTGACCTCTTTTTTACTGTGGGCACTTCTGCGCTCGTTTTTCCTGCGGCCGCGTTGCCTTCCGAAGCCGCAAAGATGGGGTCCACGGTAGTGGAAGTGAATCCCACGATGACAGACTTCACCGAACAGGCGCATTTTCACCTGGGCGGTCCGTCCGGCGAGGTCATGCCGCTGATTGTTGAAGCGATGAAGTCCGCTAAGACCGCCGGATAAAATGCTTGTTCCTGGCGCCGAACGAGTGTTTCCAGTGCTCGCGCGCCGCAGTGATCACGTTCCATTCTGGACGCGGAACATTCCGGCCATCATGTGGACCGACACTGCAGAGTTCCGCAATCCAAACTATCACCAGACAACAGACACGCCTGACACTCTCGACTACATGTTTCTGAAACGGGTTACGATGCTGCTTGCAGCAACCGTCTTTGTTCAAGTCTAAGGTTGAGAAACGAAAAAGGCCGGGATTGCTCCCGGCCTTCCGATTCGTTTCGTTGCGCCTCTTAGCGAACCACTCGGAAGAACTGATAGCTCCCCGTGGTTGGCACAGTCACCGGGCTTGAGCCAGGAACTGTGGTCCAGTTTGGATTCGCGAGGTCAGTAGTGGCCTGCAACGTTCCTCCGCCATCCCATGCGATGTTCACGCCGCCGCTGGAGCGGGTGATTTGCAGACGCGGACCCTGCGGAGTTCCAGTGCCAGTCACGCCGAGCAATTCCACTTCGCCGATTTGCATACTGTTCACACCGGCGCTGTTCTTCAGGTTGGTGAAGGTGACGCGATAGCTGGTGTAGCCCGCAGTGTTCGAGAAGAGAACTTCCTGAACGCCCTGGGTGAGCGGATCGAGTTCAAGCCCAGCCGCATTGCGCGCGCCTGGAAGTGCGAGCGAACCGGACGAGATCACGGTGTAGTTCTGGCCGTCAGTCGAACCTTCCAATTTGTAATCCGCTGGATCACGACCATCTGCGTCGTTTGCGGTGTAGACGCGCAGGCCAGTGACGACGGTCGAGCCAACTGCCGGCGTTACTTCAAATCCAGCAGGGCCGACGAATGGATTCGCTTGGTCGCCATCCGCACCGAAGTTCAGATACTTCGAAGTGGTGTTGTCGATCGCGTTGGCGACTGGCTCGTTTTCTGGCGAGTTTCCGCCAATGATCGTCACGACATCCGTCGGCGATGTAATGTCCGCTGCCGTCGAGAAAACCGTGAGGCGTGCAACGAGGCTCGTAGAACTTCCTCCAACGTTTGACGCCACAAGGATGTAACTTCCGGTGTTCGTCACGCTCGCACTGCTCAAATCGAGCGTGCTGCCAGTGCCGCCGGCGACATTCACGTAACTCCCGTTAACCTCGCGCTGCCACTGGAACGTGATCGGCGCAGTACCGGAAACGGTCGCAGCGATCTGCGCCGGCGTGTTTTCAAAAACACTAACATTCGCAGGTTGCACTTCGAAGATCGGCTTCACCGCACCAGCCGTGCCGCTCAACGCGAAGATCGTCGCATGGCCGCCGCCGCTGGCATGTGTGAGCGTAATACTCGCGATCGGACTCGTTGTGTTTTGCACCGCGATGTCCACGCCGTATAAGCGCGGATTCTCGGTGTTTACAGATTCGAATACACCGTTTTCGATATTCACACGACCGCGCGTCGCCAAAACGTATGGAACCACGTTAAACCAATCCGGAATCACGATGGTTCCCGTTTGAACTGAACTATCTTCATGCGTGATATCGATCGTCAATGTCACCGCGCCACCACCGGAGCTGCCGAGCACTGACAATGCGGAATGCGCTGCCGGAGTCGCGAGGGTGAGCGTCGCGGTCGGAGTAAGAGAATCGATCACGACTGCGTTCGGGGCCGCGAAGCTTGTCGCCATACGATAAACGTGATCGCCAGCGGCGTTCGTCAGCGTCGTGCCTGCGCGCGTCACGCCAGTGGTCGGCGAATAAGGGTTAAAGCCGATCTCATAGAAGGTCGCGCCAGCATTGTTGACGCCACCGTCGAGCGTCGCGTCAGTCGACAGGACAGGGCCTGCGTGCGCCGCGTCAAACTCAATAATTATGTCCTGTGTGAATCCGCTAATGGCCACAGGGGTAAACTCAGCGCCGGTCGAACCGCTCAGCGCGAAAATCGCGGCGCGTCCATTCTCTCCGCCGGTGCCGAAACTAAACTCAATCGCGCGAATCAGCTTCGACGCATTGGTCACCACGATATCGGCGGAGTAAATTCGCGGGTCAGCCGAGCCAACGTTGGCGTATGTTCCGGCCTGAGCCGCAGCTCGGCCACCTGCCGTAACCGCGGTCGGGCTCGCGCCAAACCAATCCGGAGCGGTTACGGTACCCATTTCGGAAGTCCCGTCCGAGAATTGGAGAGTGTAGTTCAAGCCGACAGAGCCGTTCGCAGCCGCAATCAGCAGCGAAACACCTGAATAGGCCGCGGGCGTGGTGACGATGAACGTGCCGTTGCTTGAAACCTGATCGATCATCAAAGCGTTCGGCACTTTGTAACTCGCCGCCATTTGAAAAGTGTGGTCCGGCAGATCCTGGCTGGTGAAGGTGCTGCCTGCCGCCGGAATCCCGGTTTCAGGTGCATCGATATTGTAACCGATTTCGTAGTAGGTCCAACCGGAGTTGTTTGTGCCGCCGTCCATCGACGCAGTCGTAGCGGCGACAAAGGGTCGCAGAGCTTCCCTTTCCACAATCACGTCCTGCAGATAACTGCCTGGCGTGAGTTGAATGGGATTGAATTGAGCTTGTAATGGTGTGACAGCAGCCAGCGCGAGAAAAGCCGTACTGCAAATTAGTTTCCTCTTCATTTCAGTTCCTAAGGGTTGTGGGCGCGCTACTGCGGAATGGGATCAGTACAACACCACTTCGCTATGCCACGCGACCGCACTCCTGCCCGATTTTTGACCGGGGCAGGAATGAGGTTAGGTGGCTAACTATCAAATAAGGTGCCTTACTTGTCGACCTTGTCAAAGTTTCCGGTAATCCCCCAGGTGAACCTCGTACTACTATCAGAGCCGGACCTGCCCGCGAGGAAGGAGGCCGAGCTGGCGATAGACCGCCAGGTAGTCGAAACTATTCCACGCCTCGACCAGCTTGCCATCTTGAACTGGGCGATGCGTACGCCTTTGACATGAATTTTTTTCCGGTTGGCGGAACGCCCAGACCTTCGCCGAGGTGAGTGCCGCGGACGCTGCAGCGGGCAACAACCCTATCGTCCTCAGCGATGGTCGATTCCACAGCCACCTGAATATCGGGAAAGACGCGAACCATAATGCGCCAGTATTGCTTGAACGCATCGGTGCCTTTCACTGCTTCCATCGGATCGCCGGTCAGGCCGTAAGAAAATCACGTCCGGGCTCAGCATTTCATCGATCGCTTCTTCGCGCTTTTTATTCCAGACCTCCTCGTACCAGCAATAAACTAAAGCTTTGTTTGCGACTGACATGCTTTTCCCCGAGTTGGTTAGCGCCCGCTCGGTCTTAGACTGTCAAGAAGCGCAAAGAAAATCGAGCAAAGTCCGAAGATTTTGCTCGCGGTTTTTCGCCTGTTTGTCATTGGCATTTTCCGCTCCTTTGCCAATTGTGCTGCGGATTTCTAGAATTCATGCGGGTGCTGATTATTCCAGATAAGTTCAAGGGCACACTTCGCGCGGAGGAGGCCGCGCACGCAATTGCCGCCGGGTGGCGGTCGGCGCGGGGAGATGATGAACTCGAACTTCTGCCGATGAGCGACGGAGGTGATGGGTTTGGCGAAATCATCGGCAACTTGCTCAACGCGCAGCAGCAAACGGCGGCAACGGTGAATGCGGCGCACGAACCGATCTCTGCGTCGTGGTGGTGGGCGGAAGATTCACGGACGGCGATCATCGAAAGCGCGAACGTAATCGGACTGGCCATGCTTCCACCAGGAAGCTTCCACCCATTCGAATTGGATACCCTCGGCCTCGGGAGCCTTCTGCGGCACGTTGCGGAGATGCGTCCCAATGCCCGCGTCATTATCGGAATCGGCGGCAGCGCGACGAACGACGGCGGCTTCGGCATGGCGCGCGGGCTCGGCTTTCGTTTCACCGATCACACTGATAATTGCCTGGATCGATGGGTCGCACTGGATAGTTTGTTGCGCCTCCAACGCCCAGAAACTCCAGTAGCGATCCGCGAACTAATTATTGCCTGCGACGTACAGAATCCACTGCTCGGACCGCAAGGCGCCTCTCGCATTTACGGACCGCAGAAAGGCCTTCGCACGGAAGATTTCCCAATCGCTGAGAAATGTTTAAGCCGCTTGGTGGAAGTGGTTCGCAGCGATCTGCGGATCGACGCCAGTGAAGAGCCCGGCACCGGTGCCGCCGGTGGCCTCGGCTATGGGTTGCGTGTTTTCTTAAACGGACATTTCGAGCCCGGCTTTGATATCTTCGCCCGACTAGCGAAGCTCCGGGAGAAAATCGCAAACGCCGATCTCATCATTACGGCGGAAGGTTCGATCGACGCGCAAACTGAGATGGGCAAGGGGACTGGTGCGATTGCAAAGCTTGCCCGCGAAGGGAAAAAACGTTGCATCGGGCTCGCGGGGTATCTGCCGCAGAAAGAGAAAGAGAATCGCGCGTTCGACCTCGCGCTCGGGATTGCGCCGAATTTGGCTTCGATCGAAGAAGCTAAAGAGAACGCCGCGCCACTTCTCGAGAAGCTCGCTGGGCTGGCCGCTTCTAAGATTTAGCTCTCGATGGGACGCCGGACCACGATGTCCTGCTTCGCGCGATTCTTCACGATCATGTTCGCCGGCAAGATTCCGCGCCAGGAAGTGTTCGGATAAATGACCGAGCCTTTGCCAATGATGCTCCCGGGATTGATGACCGAATTGCATCCGATATCTGTATTGTCGCCGAGCAAAACACCGAATTTCCTGAGACCGGTGTCCAAGGGAACTCCGTCCTTCTCCACGGTCACATTCCCTGGCACCAACTTCACGTTGGAGATTTTTACACCCGCGCCCAGGTGAGCTTTGTAGCCGAAGATCGAATCGCCCACGTAACTGAAGTGCGGGACCTGGCAGTTGTTGAACAGCATCGCATTTTTGAACTCGCATGAGTTGCCGATCACGCATTCGTCGCCGATGATCACATCTTCGCGGATATATGCATTGTGCCGGATCTGGCAGTTCCGCCCAATAATCGCGGGACCTTTAATCATTGCGCCGTGCTCAACGACAGTTCCTTCGCCAATAAACACCTTTGGCCCAATGTAACTCTCCCCATCAGCCGTGTGGTGCAGCCCCGGTCGCAACGTCGACGCGATGTACGAACGAATTTTCTTCAATGCATCCCATGCCCACTCGCACCCTTCGAAAATAATCGCGTGCTCCGTTTGGCTCAGGTCGAAAAGATCTTCCGCTCGATACATGCGTGGGAAATTAGAGATGGGGCCGCACTGGTTCAAGCCTGCGCACACCTCCGGAGCCCTCTGTGTTTTTTCTTTGTCCCATTGCGCGTTTGTGTGAGCTTGCCTCCCGCTTAGATTACATTTAGCAAAATGGGATTTTTCGAACTGAGGAAAACTGATCCAAGCTCCAAGGCTCGTCTGGGGCGCATCACGACCACCCGTGGCGTGATCGACACGCCGGTGTTCATGCCGGTCGGCACGCAAGCCAGCGTGAAGGCGATCGACCCGCGTGAATTGCACGAGATGGGCACGCAAATCATCCTCGGCAACACCTACCACCTCAGCATTCGACCCGGACTCGAGATCATCCAGGCGGCCGGCGACCTGCACCATTTCATGAATTGGCACCTGCCGATACTTACTGACAGCGGCGGCTTTCAAGTTTTCAGTCTCGCCAAGATCCGCAAGATCCGCTCGCACGGCGTTGAGTTCCGCTCACATCTCGACGGCTCGCTTCTGTTTCTCGGCCCGCGCGAAGCGATGGAAGTTCAGCGCATCCTTGGGTCAGACATCGCGATGGTTTTTGACGAATGTCCCGCGCACAATTGCTCAGCACAGCAAGCCGTCGACGCGGTGGAACGCACCATCACCTGGGCTAAAGTTTGCCGCGAACAACCACGCGCGCCCGGACAGGTTTCCTTCGGCATCGTGCAAGGCGGCGTCGATCCAAAACTCCGTGAACGTTGTGCGCGGGAACTGGTCGCCATGGATTTCGAAGGATACGCCGTTGGCGGCGTCAGCGTCGGCGAACCGGAACCCGAAATGATGCGCGCGGTTGAACTCGCCGAACCGCATCTTCCAACGGAGAAACCGCGCTATGCGATGGGCCTCGGCACGCCCGCCCAGCTTGTGGAACTTGTCGCGCGCGGCATCGATATGTTCGATTGCGTCCTGCCCACGCGCGTTGCGCGCAACGGCACCGCGTTCACTTACAAAGGCAGCGTAAGCATTAAGGCGGGTTTCAACAAAGCTGATTTCCGTCCGATCGAGGAAGGCTGCGAATGTTATTCCTGTAAAAATTTCACGCGGGCTTATCTCCGGCACTTGCTGAATGTCGATGAAATCCTCGGCCTCCGCATGCTCAGCGTGCACAACAGCTTCATGTATATGAAAGTCATGCAGGACATCCGCAACCACATCGCCGCCGGCACTTTCCGCGAATTCCGCGAAATGTTCGCACGCACCTACATCCCCACCCAAAAAGTCCTCGCAAGCCGCCAGGGCCACATCCTTTCAACAACCACAACTTCAGAAAATGCCGCTGCGATTTAGCGCGAACCCCTCTAGTCTCTTTCGGGATCGAACTTGCCATGTCAGTTTGAGACGTTCCGATTCCTTGATATTTGGCATTTGGTATTTGGTCATTGTTCCTTCCTCCTAATGTCCAAGCCGCTCCAATTTCTCATTTGCAGCGACATTCATTACGCCTCCAAGGCGGAGAAAGCCCGCGTCGGCTACGAAGCTGCCGCAGTCGATCACCCGCTCCCGCGCACCTTCCTGAAACTCTATCGCCGCCACTACTGGCTTCGCGATCCCTTCGCGCACAATCATCTTCTGGATCAAGTCCTCCACCCACCCTTCGAGCCCGACTGGGTCATCGCCAACGGCGATTATTCCTGCGACTCCGAATTCATCGGCATGAGCGATCCGCCCTCCCTGCAAAGCGCGCGCGAATCTTTGGGGAAACTGCGAAAACGTTTCGGTGAAAAACTCCTCACGATCATCGGCGACCACGAACTCGGCAAAACCAGCCTCTTCAGTCACAAGGGCGGCCTCCGCCTGAAATCACTCGAACTCGCCCAAACCGAACTTCGCCTCCGGCCGCTCTGGACAAAACGATTCGGCAATTACGTGCTCATCGGAATAACTTCAACCCTCGCCGCCATGGAAATCTACGCGCGCGAAACTCTTTCCTCAGAACGCCCGCAATGGGAAGAGCTGGCGCGCCAACACCTCTGCGGCATCGACGCTATCTTCAACGCTCTTGCGTCCTCCGATCGCGTCCTGCTCTTCTGCCACGACCCCACCGCGCTCCCTTTTCTGTGGCAACTTGAATCAATTCGCACTCGCGCCAATCAAATCGAGCGCACCATCATCGGCCATCTCCACAGCCCCATTGTTCTGGCGCAGAGCCGGATCCTGAGCGGCCTCCCAAAAATCAGTTTTCTCGGACATGCCGTCCAACGCATGTCCACCGCCCTCTCCCAGGCCAAAGATTGGAAGCCTTTTAAAGTCCTGCTCTGCCCCTCCCTCACGGGCCTCCAAATCACCAAGCACGGCGGCTACTACCAACTCCAACTCGACCCCACCGCAACCGCCTCCCTTACCCTCCAATTCTACCGCATCCACTGGTAAGCCGGGCTCGCTTACTTGGTATTTGGAATTTGGTATTTGGTCATTTCTCCTATCGCGAGACTTTGTCCATAATCCGCATCATGTGCGAACTCTTGTTCAGCACATAAAAGTGAATACCCGGCGCGCCATTTTCCAACAGCTCCGTCGCTTGCCGAATGCACTGCTTCACCCCAATTTCTTCGGACTTCACCGGATCATCTCCGGCCCCTTCGAGATCGCTCTTTAAATCTTCCGGCAGGCACGATCCACAAATGGACGTAATCCGCATGACCTGTTTCGCCGAGAGAATCGGCAACAGTCCCGGCACGATCGGAATGTTGATCCCCAGCTCGCGCGCCATCTTCACGAAATTGAAGTAATGCCGGTTGTCATAGAAAAGCTGCGTCACCACGCAATCCGCGCCCGCCTCTACTTTGCGTTTCAGGTTCGCCAAATCCGTTTTCAGGTCCGGGGCTTCCACGTGTTTCTCCGGATATCCCGCCACCGCGATTCCCATCGGACCGAACTTCTTGGCGCGCTCGCCTTCACGGATGAACTGCACGAGCTCGTTCGCGTGCCCCAGCCCATCCTTTGGCGCGACGAACTTCGTTTCACCCGCGGGCGGATCACCACGCAGCGCAACGAGATTTCGAATCCCCGCATCATGAATACGCTTCAGGATTACGTCCAAATCCGCGCGGCTCGAACCCACGCAGGTCAAATGGCACGCTGTCGGAACCTTGTATTGGTTCTGAATTTTGCTCGCTATATCGAGCGTGCGTTCCTGCGTCGAACCCAGCGCGCCGTAGGTGACGGTCATAAAGTCCGGCCGCAATCGCACGATTTCCGGTAGCACCTGCTCCAGGTTCGCCATCGCCGCGTCCGTCTTCGGCGGAAACACCTCAAACGAAATCACCGGCGAGCGCGCCGCTGCGTAAACTTCTCCAAACGTGACCATAGAACTCAAACCGCGATTGGTAACACCACGGCGCTCCGCTGTCAGGCTCTATCGCTTATCGAACTGACACAGCTTCTCCACGTAAGCCGCCGAACCATCCCGCACCCAGCCATCCAACTGCGCCTGCTCCTTCAATTGCTGCCCGCGCGGTCGCGGCACCACAAAAAACTGGCAATTCGCTTCTGGCAGCGCGGTCATATCGCCCCACAATTTCTCGAACTGCGTCACCGGAAAAACATCCTCCTGCCCATGCCCCCAACGTTTCTTCACTTCCTTCAACGTTACATACGTCGGCATCCGTTGGCTCAAATTCCGAATACCCTCCAGCACCATCTCCGAGTTCGCGAGATCTTCTCGGCTGATTCCCAGCAAACTCAACAAATGATCAATATCGATCCACGTCGTCATGCTGTTGTAATACGACAACGCGAATTCATCCTCCTCGTGCGGCATCGCGAGCCCTTCCACCAACCGCACTTTATCATCCACTCGCGCGAGCCCCCCGCCGCGATCATCAATTCGTCGCGTGATGACTTCGAACGACAGCCCCGAAGTCATTCGCATGTTCATCCCGAGAATTCCCGGATCCAGATCCGCGCCGAGCGTATCGATATTATGCAGCAGCAGATATTTCAGCTTCGGCCGTTCCCGAAGTAACTTCAGCAGCACGCCGTTGCGCAGCATGTTCGGCACTTCGAACCAATGCCCCACCGGATGCATGCACTGCAGCGGTAAATTGTCCGTATAATCGCTCGCCTCGCCCTGCGCGCGCGCCCAATTAATCAGCGCCGCGTGCAAGCTCGTCCGCACTTTCTGCTTCTGTTCGTCGAGCACCTGCTGCGGCATTTCTTCCCACGCGAATCGCAAATCGCGCACCATGGGCACAAGCCGCAATCCCACGCTCCGCCCCGGCGACAGATAAACCGGCCCCGGATAACCGTAGTTTTTCTCACGCGCCAAATACTCCTCGATCGGCCGATGCGTCAGATAACTCGTCGTGATCACATGCGGCACCGGCGTGCCCGCGAGTTCGGAAATCCGCCGACTCTTCGCCAGATGCAACTCCACGAAAGTCCGATGCACCCCGCCGAATTTCGCAAACGGATGCAACGCCTTCACCACGCCCGCCCCCTGCGTCCAGCGACTCCCGACTCCCGCCGCCAGCGTCACTACCGCCGCCATCCCATCGCGCAACGCCGCCAACCCGCGTTCCTCATCCTCTCGCGTCACTGACTCGCGCGCATGCACCACATCGCCCTCGCGCACATCCGTAATCTTGCTGCTCGAAGGCAACCGATTCTGCGCCAAACCAATTCTTCCCGCGCGCAAATCACCGCGAATCTGTTCGTGCTGATGCGAATCGAATCCATTCTCGGTGAGCATCGTCCGCAATGACAACGCCTGCTCCTTCGTATTCCGCTGCGCGGGAAATAATCGGTCGAACAACACCTGCACCATCCCGGAAAGTTCCGGTTTTTTCCGGCAGGCCGCTCCGAACCGATCCAGCTCCGCGCGCTTCATCGGCGAAAGATTCCGCGCATCCGCCCGCAACAACGTCGGCACCACCATCGCGTAGTAAGCGGCCGGCAAGAGCGCTTCGTCATGCTCCAGCAACATCGCGCTCGTCCCCGCGTCATTAATGGCGAAATCGTAAACCACCGGCTCCATCGCGAAAGGCAGCGCCGCCTGCAAATCGCGCTTCGTCTCCGACATGATCCGCTGCAACGCCTCCTGCCCGCGCTGCTTCGCCGCCGGCGCGAACATAAATCCCATCCCGCCGCCCGACATCCCACCGAGCATCCAAAATCCCCAAAAATCCCCCTTAAACTCCGCCTGCACTTTCCGGATCAACGTCTCCGTATAAAACGTGCTCGCCCACGGAATGATCGTCTGGATCGGCCCGAAAAAATTCCGCGTCGTCACTTCGCCGATCGCGCGGATGTTCGCCTCCTTCAACCCCGCCAAAATTTCTTCGAGCAATCCCAGCGCCCGCTGTCGCCCTTTCCATTCCGCTTCCGACCGCAGCAAATATTTCTCCGTCACCATCTCCAGGATCGGCCCTACGTTCTGCGCCATCCCGCCGTGCACCAGCACCAAACTTTCCTGCAACGCCTCGCGCGCTTTCCCCGGCGCCTCCGCCTCGCCCAAAATCTGATGCTTCGGCAACAACCGCCCGCGACTGATCCCAAATTCCGGATCGTCCTCCTGCGCCATGACGCCCTGAATCAATTTAATCCCCGGCCAAACTCCGCCCGAATCCTGCCAGCCGCCGCCCGAACCGCCGAGCCACTCACCCAAAATCGCCCGCGCCGCCACGATCCGTCGCTCGCTCTCTGTCAACGGGCCAGTTAACGACGCCGCCTGACTCGTCGCCCGCATGCACACCGAAATCAGCGACCCCAACAAATTCGTCGAAACCGCCAGCCGCGATCCCTTCGGAATGTTGTTCACGTTGCTGACCAACTCCAACCCGCGCCCCTGGCCCACCAACTTCGCCAGCAAATCCGCCAAGCTCTGCCCCGACCCCTCGCAACCCGGCGGCACAATACCCGCCGCAATCACCGCCGCCTTCAGCAGCCCAAGATAATCCCTCGCAAAATCAAACACATCGCTCAGTTCCGTCAGATCCACCGTCACGCCGAGATCCACGCTCGCCAGCCGCAACACCGGCTCATCGATCACCCGCAGGTAACCTTCCACTGGCGGCTTCGGCTGCGCATCGCGCCCGCGCACCGCCAGGTCGATCGAGACATTCAGCACTCGCGCCCCTTCCGGAAAATCCATCCCCAGGAAAAAAATATCGCTCCACGCGCTGTGCGTCAGATCCATCCGCACCGCCGTCAGTTCGCGCAAAATGGGAAATGGTGCATCCGCCGATTCGCGCCGCAACAACTCCGGCCGAATCCGCAGCGGATGATCCACGATATGCCCCGTGCGGAACATCCACTGGTTCCCGCGCACTGACCGCACACTCTTCCGCACCTGGTCCGCCAGCGTTTGGAATCCCAGTCCGTAATACGCCTGCGCCAGCGCGCTCGAGATCGAATCGTTCGGTCCCTCCTCACTCTGCGTCTTTAAAAATTCCGCAATCGCTTCCGGAAATCGCCGCTGCAACAAATCTTCGTAACCGCGAAACGGAATATTCCCCTTCAACCCCGCGCCCGATTTCCGCGGCAAATGAAATCGGTGAATCGCGTATAGAAAAAACGAAGCCCGCACCCGCTCATACAAATTCGTGCTCTCGCGCCGAAACTTGTCCAACTTCTCCGTCTCCGCGAGCAACGCCCCCAAATCCAATTCCTCACACACCGCATCCAGCGACATATTCCGCACCGCCGGATCCTGCGACGTGATAATTTGAACCAATCGGCTGCGCATCACGTCAGTTGAAATTCGGCCGCGTCGCCAGCACTTCGACAATTTGCGATAAAATCTCCTCTCGATCCCGCCCCGCCAACCCCAGCGCCAATTGCGTATTCAGTAATCCAAATTTCTGCCCCAAATTATAACGTCGCCCTTCCACCTCATACGCCAGATACTTCTCGCGCCCCGCCAATTCCGAAAGCGCCGGCGTCAACGCCAGCGAACCATTCGCCGCTGCCTTCTGTCGCTGCATCAAAATCTCCATCACTCCGCTCGTCAGCACATGAATCCCGAAAAAACACAAATAATGTCCGGCCCGCAACCCGGGCACCATCAACTCCTGCTCCGCCACCGTCGGCGTCGGCTTCTCCAGCACCTTCTCCACCTGATACAACCGGGCCTTATTCGGCACACCCTTCCCGCCAATCGTCCCGTAATACGGTAACATACTTTCCCGCGTCGGCTGCACCGCACTCACCGCGCACGCCTCAGCCCGCGCCACCTCCACCAACTGCTGCGCGCAACGCTCCGCCCGCCCGCTCAAATACAAATGATCACTCACCAAATGCAGAAACGCGCCGCTCCCCACAAACTCGCGGCCGCATAAAAGCGCATGCCCGTAACCGCCCGGCTTCTGCTGCTCGATAAAGTGCACCTTCACCGCCGCCCCCTTCAACGCCTCCGCATAAGCCTCCCGATCCGCCGGCGTGACAATGACCGCCGCCTCATCGATCCCCGCGCTCGCCACCTCCTCGATGATAATCTGGATCGCCGCCTTCTCGGCCCCGTCCCTATCCACCAGCACCTGCAACGGCAATCGATTATGATCCCGCCCCGCCGCTGTGATGACCGCTTTCGAAACTTTCAAGCAGCGGGGAGCCTGCCCACCGCGCAAAACCCCGTCAATCCGTGACCTTGCCGAACCAGTATCGATTCGCGCCAGACGCACGCAACAATCCCATGAATGGATTGGGATTTGAAGGAGACGTTCGGGTGGCGGCTAAAGAGGGCTATTGCAGGTAAGAGCGTTGACTGAAAGGCACAAGCGTTCTGTAACGTTAATGTGCTGATGAAAAAATGTTTTTTGGAGTTTTCGTTGTATGATGCTTTCGGTAAAGTACTTGCACTGTATTTTTTCAGGTGCTGATTTGTGCTGATTTGTGCTGATTTGTGCTGATTTCGGGCGCTGACGGCGGAACACTCCGAATGCCTGACAAAGACCCGTCCTGGGCTGGGCATGATTCTTCCGTGTCGGAAAAAGACGAATCGCGGTGCAGCATTCATGGCATCATTTCCAGCCGGAGAAGAAGCTGCAAATTCGGGCTGCGGGTGCGGATCAAGGATCGCGCCCAGCACTCCAGGTGCTCAGCAGCCCTGCGTTTCGGCACACCACGGGTGTGCTCGTTTTTGCGGGGATGAATGGAAATTCGCTTCCGAGCGAGGTTCTATTCAACCACGTGCCGTTCTTCTCAGGCGAGGTGGAGTTTGGCAGGAAACTCTCTGACTGCAAACCAAACGCGTTGCAAACTACCGACGAATCGCCCGGTATTCTCGCTTAAGCACGGACGACCTAAACTGCGACTGTGATACGAACACCGTGAACAAACGCTTTAGCTCCTCCGCAGGAGCAAAAATGGCGATGTTGAGAGTAGTAGAATCCGCGAAAAAGAGGAACGCCAGGTTTGAACGAGCGGCTGCTCGTTTAGCATAGGGTACGGCGTTCTTTGAGGTGGACCCGGCAAGGTTTGTTAAGATTGGGAGATCCCACGCACAGCGTGCGAAAGTGGATGCTTCGAAACGGTTTTCCGGAATGATGAGGAGGAGCGGGATTCCGTTGCCCAGAGCACGCGCCCAAAACTTCGGATTCTTCTCGTAGCGCAATACCTTAAGATCGAGGCGTCAGCGGGAGTTTGTCTTGTCGATAATCGGGGCATTAACCTTCGTGGGAGACGGCCAAGACCATCGATTCCTGCGATACAGGAACGACTCAGTAGCATACTGCAGGAGAGGTTGGATCCAGAACTGAATCGCGGCGTGAACGTCACGATCGGTGACTTCGGTTCCGGCGCTAAGCGACACAAAGAAGTGGCCGTGCTGCGCCACTGCAGCAAGTAGTCGAAGGGATTGCTTCGAGAGGCCATTTCCAAACGTCCGCGTATCACGGTCTTGCTATTGCATCGTTGTGTGAAAGGAGCAAGCCAGCTTTCGCCAAGGCAAGGTGCACACTGGCTATCTGCTGCGGCTCTACGCTCCAGATATATTGATCGCCGTTGAGTTTTAGCAGAGTGCCGCGATCTTTACAGCTGTGAATCCAGCTCTCCAAGGTGCAATTCTCTACGGCGGCGGCTAAGTGAGCGCCCGTTAAGATATTATTTGGAAAAACATCGCGCAAAGCACCGCGTAGATATCCTCGATCATCAATTCCAGCGCGACCCCAACGAGCGATTGCGTCAGCCTCGAGCATGTCCTCGGGCCCGAAGCCAAGACCGGAAACCAAACCGAAGGCGAAAAGAGTGGGGCCTTTGCTTTGCAGCCGATCATAGTGATAGCCATACGCCGTTTCGAAGCACTCAAGCAACCGATTAGAAAGAGACGTTAAATCAGCAGATTGAACTGCATTCTGCCGGAATGCCAGAACAGTGGTTCCCACGGTCGGCGCGAAAACGGCCGCCAAGTTCCACTTGCCGAGTACGGATGAAGCCTTCTGGTCCGATGAGTAGACGTCAAGATATCGATGGGCTGGAAGCGATGCCATTCCGGCCTCAATCTTCCTTAAGGGAGAATCTTCGCTGGTTCTCACCCAATTGAGGGGGAGACTGACCTCCACAGAGAATTCATTGATGAGTTCAAACCAACGAGCGCTATCGCTGTTACCTTCGGGACGCCGGTGGAGAGCTATGCACGCGCAAATCATTCGGAAAAGTACTGTGGCGGGAACTGAATGCCTTGCCGCAGCGCACTGACTCCATCGGTGCCTTCCTTCCAGAACGCAATCTTGCACCACTCTGCAAGGTGCGTGTGCAGACCATGGCGTTGCCAGACATCTGCATTCCTTTGAACCGATCGTTGAATTACTTTTTCATCAATCGCCGATCCGGTCGCTCTTGATCGTGCGATGAAGTAGCAAAGCTGCGTTTCGTCGATGACTGCTTCCGCATCCTTGGGAGGATTGAACCCGCTCACATGCTTTATCAAAGATAGAACAGTGTCGTAGGCACCTGCATCTAAAAGCGGGGTAAAAACAAAAGGAGCCGTTCTCCGCTCAAGGGCTGCCTTAGGGTGCGCCCTTAAGTAGTTTGCTAGATGATTGGCCATATGTCGGTAGCTTTCGTGGCAATGTTCGCTGCTTAGAAGCCATTCACAAAGCGCGTAGTCGAGATATCGGACCGCCTCGGTCCAGTCTGCTGAATATCGGAGCCCTCTTTCGTTTGTGGAGATAGCTTCCTGGAGCCAATCAATCGTTTTTCCCAACAACTGTGAGCCCGCGTCATCAAGACCGACCGTGTAGCAAGCTATTGCCGAGCCGAGCATAGCGTGCGCACTGCTTCCAAGTGCCGCGGATCGGCGTGCCGTTCCCAGATCTGCCTTAAGATCCGCCACCGCACCACCCGGACCTTCCAGCACGCGACGGAGGGATTTTATGGTGCTAGGCATCTCAAATCAAAGTTGAGCCGCTAGATGCAGACTAAATACCTACCGACGAATACGTATTGTAAGCAAGTTTAGGCAGCAATTTTCAAAATTACTCCACCGAAGTTCCGTAGTCGCTGGCGAGTTTCCAGGCGGCACCGACGCCGATGAAGACCCAGAAGAAGAGGTAGGGGGTGATGGAGGCGGTGAAGATGTCGTTGACGGTGAGGTTCTGGACGAATTCTTTGGCGCGTTGGGCGACGTATTGTTTTTTGGTGGTTTCGCCGCTGGCGAGTTTCTTGAGGACGGGGAGTTCCTTCGTTTTGAAGTCGGCAATCTGTTGGGTAGTAATGGATTTTTCGTCCAAAGGTTTGAGGAGTGTTCCACCGGCGATGGCTAAATGCTGACGAATGTCGGCGTCGGTCTTCAGCGCGATCGCTTCTTTGGCTTCATCGACTTTGAATTCGTACTCAAAAGCGGCGATGTCTTCCGCGCCGAAATTTGAGATGTAGATTTTCGCGGCGACGAATTGGCCGGCCAGGATCGCGACGAGCGCACAGGTGGCGGCGAACAATCCGAGATGATAATCGCGTCCGCCGCCGAGCGTTCGGCTGCCGAGACCGGCTAACGCGCCGACGGCAATGGCGACGTATTTGATTTCGTAGCCGGTGAAGTAAACGCAGGCGGCCCAGGCGGCGGCACCAACAGCTCCACCGAGGAGCGCACCGGCCATGCCTTTGATTTTGTTAGGCCCCTGATAATACTCGTCGCCGGCTTTTGCTTTCGCCTCGCTGTAGGGATCGCTGTTGGGATAAGCGTATGGATCCGCGGGCTTGGCTTCGGCTTTGTTTTCCTTCTTGCGCCAGGATTTCTTCTGCGGCTGAGCAGCAGCGGCGGCAGCGGCTTGCTCGCGTGCCTGTTTGCGGAGGCCGTCACCGATGACGCGATTCGCGAGTGGGACGCCGTCTTTGCCGCAACTTGGGCAGGTCAATTCGGCGCCTTCGGGCAAGCGCTCGTTCACCGGCTCGACTGCAAAGCTGAATCGGCTGCCGCAATCGCACGGCACAACAACATCCATGACGGCCATAAATCTTCTGCATATACAATCGGCAGGGCGCAGCAGCCTCTTTACGCGGAACTTCCAGTTTTCATCATTGATGTTCAGCAACTTAGAGCAATGTAAAAGGTTGCGATTTGTCATGCCGCGCCTCGTTGTGGCAGTGTTCGCGCCATGGGAAATGAGGTGGAACAACAGCCCGGCTTTTTCGCGCGGCTCGGCCTTGCGTTCAAGGTGCTGGGCGATGCTGCACTCGCCGCAAAGTTGACGGAGCTCATCAACAAACCGGAGCCAAAGATCGAAGCGCCGAAGACGATTCCGCAGGAGAAGGCGCATGCATCGGGTTTGTTTGTGCTTTCGGTGCTGCAACAGGACGGGCGGCTGATTGATTTTCTTCAGCAGGACGTCGCGGCCTTTTCGGATGAAGAAGTTGGCCAGGCCGCGCGGGTGGTGCATGGCGGATGCCGGAAGGCTTTGGCGCGGCTGGTGACTCCCGAGCGCGTGCTGAAGGATGACGAAGGCGCGAGCGTTACGGTTCCGGCTGGATTTGATTCGAACCGGATTCGCCTCACGGGGAATGTGACTGGCCAGCCGCCGTTCAAGGGCACGTTGAAACATCATGGGTGGGTGGCGACGGATTTGAAATTTCCGACGCTCGCCGAGAACATGGATTATCGCGTGATTGCACCAGCGGAAGTGGAACTTTAAGCGCTGCTGCTCATGGCGAAGTTTTCAGTAGGAATTGATCTCGGCACGACCCACTCGGCGGTGTCGACGTTTGATCTCGCGCGCGAAAGTGGGCGCGGCGTGGAGCAACAGATGTTGCCGATTCCACAGTTGGTGAAACCGGGCGCAGTCGAGGAACCGTTTCTTTTGCCGTCGTTCCTCTACTTGCCGAATGAAAACGAATTTCCGGCGGAGAGCTTGAATCTTCCGTGGAAGAGGGCGCACGCGGATTTGATCGGCGAGTTCGCGCGGGCGCACGGAGCGAAGGTGCCGACGCGACTGGTTTCTTCGGCAAAGAGTTGGCTGTGTCATCCCGGTGTCGATCGCACCACGGACATCCTGCCGTGGCAAGCGCCGCCGGATGTGCAGCGCGTATCGCCTCTGGAAGCTTCGACGCGTTATCTCGAACATCTGCGTTCTGCATGGGAACACAAGAACGGTGCGAAGTTGAAGGAGCAAACTGTGGTGCTCACGGTTCCCGCGTCGTTTGACGCGAGCGCGCGCGACTTGACCACGGAGGCGGCGGCGCGGGCGGGATTGGAGAACGTGATTCTCCTCGAAGAACCGCAGGCTGCGCTGTATTCGTGGATTGAAGCGAAAGGCGAAACTTTCCGCAAAGATCTCACGGTCGGCGATGTGATCCTGGTGATTGATGTCGGCGGCGGCACGACGGACTTCTCGCTGATGGCGGTGACGGAACATAATGGCGAAGTGCAACTCACGCGACTCGCGGTGGGCGATCACATTTTGCTCGGCGGCGATAACATGGATCTCGCGCTCGCGCATACGTTAAACCAGCAACTTTCCGCCGCAGGAAAAAAGCTCGATGCGTGGCAATTTGCTTCGCTCACTTATGCCTGCCGCGAAGGAAAAGAACGGCTGTTCGGCGACACGCGTGCGAAGAAGCATCCGATTTCGATCGCGAGTCGCGGCTCCGCGTTGATTGGTGGCACTGTGAAAACGGAACTGGATCGCGAACAGCTCGAATCGATTTTGGTCGACGGATTTTTTCCGCGTGTGAAGCCGAGCGATGCTCCTCAAGCAGCTCGCCGCAGTGGTCTTGCGCAAATGTCTCTCCCTTACGCGCAGGACGCCGCTGTTACGCGGCATCTCGCAGCGTTTCTCACCCGGCAGGCAGCCGCGCTTGCGAATTCACAGGATGTTCCCGTTCGGCTCGAAGGCCGGAGTTTCGTGCATCCCACGGCGATTCTTTTTAACGGCGGTGCCTTCAAAGCGGCGCCGCTAAAGCAGCGGGTGACCGAGGTCGTGAATTCGTGGTTGGATTCTGAAGGGGGAAAACCGGTGAAAGAACTCGGTGGCGCGGATCTTGATCTTTCGGTGGCGCGCGGCGCGGCTTACTACGGTTGGGTGCGCCAGGGGCACGGCATCCGGATCCGTGGTGGCACCGCGCACGCATATTACGTCGGCGTGGAAGCATCTGTGCCTGCTGTTCCTGGCTTCAAACCTCCTCTTCGGGCGCTTTGCGTTGCTCCTTTCGGAATGGAAGAAGGGACAAAAGCGGAAATTCCGCCGCAGGAATTTGGTTTGGTTGTGGGCGAGCCGACGCGGTTTCGTTTCTTCAGTTCGTCCGTCCGCCGCGAAGACAAAGCCGGCGACATGCTCGAAGACGCAGCGCGCAGCGAAGATCTGGAGGAGGTCTCTCCAGTTGAAACGACGTTGCCCGGAAAAGAAGGTCAGCTCGTTCCGGTTAATCTTCAGGCTCTGGTCACAGAGCTCGGCACTCTAGAACTTCAATGCGTGGAGAAAAACGGCTCCGGGCGCTGGAAGCTTGAATTGAACGTGCGGATGAAGGAGTAACGCCTGAGGTTAACTCACGAGTCCAAACAAGTGCGCACCGCCTCGGCCAATTTCAGCGGATGGTATGGCTTCGGGAGAAAGTTTACGGTCGGGCGTGAACCGAAATGGCGGTCGAGCAATTCGATGCTATAGCCACTGGTGTAAATCACTTTAAGATCGTTCTTTTCTTTGATCAATCGATCCGCCAGTTCCAGGCCGGAAATCTGTTGGGGCATGACCACGTCGGTCAGGAGCAGGTCGATCTCATTGGATGCTTGCTTCCAGACATCGAGTGCTTCCACGCCGTTGCTCGCCAGGCGCACATTGTAACCGTACTCCTTCAACAGATCCGAAACGAAGCGACGCACCGGCTCTTCATCTTCCACCACCAGGATCGTTTCCTGTCCGCCGAGGGCCTGCGGCAAGGATGGCTTTTTTTCGACCTTTGGTTGGTTCTTGCGCGTCGTCGGAAAATACACTGTGAACGTGGAGCCTGCCCCCACTTTGCTTTCGACTTCGATCCAGCCGTTGTGCTGCTTGACGATGCCGTACGCGGTCGCGAGTCCCATGCCGGTCCCCTTGCCGACTTCCTTGGTCGTGAAAAATGGTTCGAACAAACGGCCCTTAGTCGCCTCGTCCATGCCGCAACCAGTATCGCTTACGATCAGGCACACATAGGAACCAGCCGCTGCTTCGGGATGGCGCGATGCATATTCGTTATCCACTTCGAGATAACTGGTCGCGATCACCAGCTTTCCGCCGCCCGGCATCGCATCGCGCGCATTGACGACCAGATTCATGATCACCTGCTCCACGCTGCAAACGTCCGCCTCGATCAGGGCCAAATCATCCTGGAACCGGCACTCAAGGCTCACTTGTTCGCCGATCAACCGTGAGAGCATGCTCGTCAGGTTCCCGACCACCTTGTTCACGCTCACGACTTCCATCTGCATGATCTGCTTGCGGCTGAACGCGAGCAATTGACGGGTGAGATTGGAAGCGCGTTCCACCGCTTCCGTGATTTGCGTGAGTGACTCCGCCAGTTTCGGATCAAGATTCGGCGTGAGCAAACGAAGATTCGCGTGCCCTTGAATGACGGTCAGGATGTTTCGAAAATCGTGCGCCACGCCCGCCGCGAGATGTCCGATCGCCTCCATCTTCTGCGCCTGACGCAACTGACCCTCCAATTGCAGGCGGCCGGTAATATCCGACTCGCTGATCAACGCGAAGGAGTCGCTTCCCAGATGAATCTGCTCAGCAGAAAAGAGCGTGGTTCGTTCCGCGCCATTCTTGCGCTTGATGGTCGTTTCGACGTTGCGGACCGCTCTGCCGGCGCGCAATTGTTCGAAGATTTCTGCGCGAACATCTTTATCCACCCACAAATTCCGTTCGATACTCGTCGCGCCAACCAACTCAGCACGATCGTACCCGGTCATTTCCAAGTAGGCGTCGTTGACGTCGATGTAGCGATAGTCGGACAACGATTGCAGCGACATCGGCACAGGGCTCGATTTGAAGGCTTTGGCAAAACGCTCTTCGGAAAGGCGCAATTGATTTTCCGCCTGGCTGCGTTCGGTAATTTCTTCAGTCAGGCGTTTGTTCGCGATCTGTAATTCCTCGGTGCGAACGTTCACCATCTTGTCGAGGTTCAGTAACTGCGACTTCGCTTCCTGGGTGAGGAACCATTTCTTCGTGAGCGCGTGCGCCATCTGCAACACCTCGATGTTATCAAATGGTTTTTTCAAAATCAGCACGCTGTCCGAGCGTCCGACCTTGCGCGTGATATCTTCCCACGAATAATCCGAATACGCCGTGCAGATGACGACCTGCAGTTCCGGATACACTTCCCAAATTCTTGAAATGGTTTCGATGCCGTCCCACCCTGGCGGCATACGCACGTCCACGAACGCCAGCGCGTACGGGTTCTTCGCCTCGAGCGCGCGTTTCACCAACTCCAGCCCTTCCTGCCCCTGGAAAGCTGAATCAATATCGAAGAAAATCCGTTTGTCCTCTTCCTGCGTTTCGCCGAAGAGCAACGTTTCCGCGTCTTCCAGCGTGGTCGAACCAGCTTCGGGGCGCGCTAGAATTTTCCGAATGTCATTGTGAATGGCCGGGTTGTCATCAATGACAAGGATGCGATGCATCATAGCGATTTCACTCCGTTCCTATGCTCCACGTTAGCTTTGTGATGCGCGTTCAATGGCAATTGCAGAATAAACGTCGCGCCCTTTCCTGACCCTTCGCTGAATGCGCTCAACGATCCGCCCATTTCTTTCGCCGCGAGCGCACCGCTGTGTAAGCCGAACCCATGGCCGTCGCGCTTGGTGGTAAACCCGTGAGAGAATATGCGCGTGAGATTTTCCGGCGCGATGCCAATACCGTTGTCGGTCACTGTGATTTCGATCATCTGCCGCTCGTTCACTTTGATGGAGACGCTCAACCGCTTGTCGCGTCGATTTGCCGCATCGATCGCGTATTTCGCGTTGCGGATCAGGTTCACCAGGATCTGCAACACCTTATGCTTATCGACAGAAATCACCGGCACTTCATGGAAATCGCGGATCACCAGGATACCGTGCCGCGCCAGCGCCGCCGCGTTCATCTGCAACGCGTCTTCGACCAGGTTTCGGATCGAAAGCGACTCGATGATTCCAGAGACACGCGCGTAGTTCTGCTGCATCGCCACGATCTCTTTGATGTGCTCCACGTTTTTCGTGAGCAACTCGAGTTCCTTCAGCAGATCCTGTTGCTCCGCCGAGAGGCGTTCCGAGAGACTGGTCAGATATCCGGGGATGATTTTTCCCTTCGGATCATTGGTGATGAAATTACCGAGATCCCCCGTATTCTTGTTCAATAGCAGCACGACATCTTTTAACCGCGCGGCACGTGAGTTGCGCACCTGGTCGCAGATCAACGTCGAAGAAACGTTCACGCTGTTCAGCACGTTGCCGACGTTGTGCAACACGCCCGTCGCGACTTCAGCCATACCCGCCTGCCGTGAGCTTTCGAGCAACTTACGGTTCAAGCTTTCCAGCTCTTCTTCTGCCTGCTTCTGCTCGGTGATGTCGAAGAACACACCGCGTAACGCTTGTGGCTGGCCATTCTCGAAAATAAATGTGCTGATCTCGCGGATCCAGACGATGCGCCCATCCGCCGCGACCATGCGATACTCGATCTGCGTCGGCTTCTCCTGCTGCAGCGCTTTCATGCGCAAGCCATGCGCCAACACCTGGTCGTCGGTGTAGATGTGATCCATCCAGAAGGCCGGGTCCGCGGTCCAATCGTTGCGCGCAAAGCCCAACAGCTTCTCCGCCTGCTGGCTGACGAACTTAAATTCAAATGACTTCGGATCCGCTTCCCACACCACGCCTTCAATCGAATTGACCAGCGTCTCAAACTTCACCTGCGAAACGCGCAACTCATTTTCGACGCGCGAGCGTTCGCGAATCTCCATCTGCAATTCCTTCGTGCGTTCATCAACACGTCGTTCCAATCCATCCTGCGCGCGCAACAATGCCGCGTCACGTTCCTGGATGCCGGTCAACATTTCGTTGAACCGATCGATCAACTGGCCCATCTCGTCGTCGGACACTTTCGTCGCGCGAATCGAATAATTCTTTTGCTGCGCAACTTTGTTCGCGGTTTCGGCAAGATGCGAGATCGGGGCGGAGATAAAGCGTTGCAACCGCAGTGAGAGGAGGAACGCCACCACGGTCGCGGAAAGCATGACCACCGCAATGATGCCAAGATAGGTCTTCAACCGCTCACGGACTGCGCGCAGGTCGGATTGAATGAACACCGTCCCAATCACATCGCCGTCGTAGCGGACGGTGTGGAATAGATTGAGCGTGTCCTTCTCAAACGAAAAACTGTCGTCTTTGCTCGGCGGTGGCGGAAGTTGTTGAGGTGCGCCTTCACGATAATAAGTGGCCAGCACCTGCCCTTCGCTATACAAGCATGCCGAAAGCACGTAAGGCTCGGCTTTTAATGCGCCCAAAAATTCTTTCCCCGCTTCTTTGTCTTTGAACCGCAGGGCCGCTTCGCTGTTCGCCCCGATCACCTGGGCCATTACCTCAGTATTCCGTTTTAGAGTCTCTTTGAAGCTGGCGACTTCAAAAGCGAGGATCACCGCCGAGGCAAGAAGCAGCACTGCGCTGCATGTGATCATGATGATCAACATCAGCTTCTGCTTGATCGTGCCTTTCGCGAAAAGGTTCATTTCGCACCTCCCTTGCGAATATTCTTCGCCAGGCGCAGCAACTTTGAACTCACCGTCAGTTTCGCATTCTCAGCCGTTGCGGGGTTCACTTCAAAGCGAAGTTGTTTGTCTTCGAAGAAGAAGTTGAACATGCCACCCTGGTCGAGGAAGTCATCCGATTCTCCCACCGTTAAAATGGGCAGTTTTTTAATCGCGTCATAAACCGCGCCCATTTTTCGCGTCTCGCCTTCGCGGAAGTATAGAATCTGGCAAGTCTTGGCATCTGCCGGATTCACCAACCTCTTAACATTGAACGCACGCCCGTGCGCTTTCTTATCCGCAAGCAGCGCCCGCAATGTCGCGGTAAACGCTTCATCGCCGTAGACGCCAACGCTCACCGGTGCATCTTCTCGCGGAAATGCTTCCGCCGGCCATTCGATGAACTTTGTGAAATTGAAAAGGAACGCAGCTTTCAGGTCAGCCTCGGAGACCTGCGCATCCTGCGCCGCGGCGGGTCTCACAAGCACCGACAGAAGCACCAGCATAAGGCACGCTAGTAGCTGCTGACGCATCGCTGTCATTTTATTCGTCACCCTCGTTCAGTCGGCTGGAGGTTTAGTAACGGAAAGTAACCTTGGCGTAGACGCTCGTTTCCACCTGCGTTTCCTGCGTCCCTAAGAACGAAGGCGCAAATTCCTGGTGATCGTCGAAGATGTTCTGCCCGACCAGCGAGACCTCCCAATTGTAATTGGGCCTCCAACCGATCCGCACATCGCCAACGACATAACCCGGGATGTCTAACTCTTCGCCGGGAGCCCCGACGAATCGCCGGCGCATATCGAGCGAACTCACGTAACGAACTCCGGTGTCCAATTCGATATTATGCGGCAGATCCATCAGCGACCGAACGCCGATCTGATGTTCCGGGCTATCATCTTCTCCCGCTTCATTGAGCGGGTCGGTGCTGTCATCCGCCTTATGGAAATTCAATTTCCAGAAAGTGTAGTTCGCGCGTATGCGCCACCAGTCGGTCGCCTGCCAGGTGCTTGCCAGCTCGAATCCGTACGTCTCGGCCTTGAGCTTGTTGCCAATCACGTAGGGCTGTACGAGGTAGTTCGGAAAATTACTCAGATCCAATGCTCCTGCCTCAAGTGATCGCTCGTTATCGTAAATATTATAGAACGTTGCCAAATCAAACGTCACCCGATCGTGTGGCTGAATGCGATAACCCCATTCGAACGCGAGCAACTCCTTCGAGTCCATTGCGCGATCGCCCAGCAACGAAACCAACAGCGGCACTGGGACAGGTCCAGGCGCTCCCGGAGGCGTTGTTCCCGGCGGATAAACAAATCGATTGATGCGGATGTCATCTTCGGCGCGCGCTGGAGTGCTCACTGCGCGTGATACAGCCAGCCAGCTTGTCTGCCGGTCCGTGATATTCAACGAGAGGCGTCCGCTCGGTTGCAATTCCCAGCCTGTATAGTCGTTGTGTTCAATTTTAGAACCAAGCGTCAGGCGCAACCGATCCTGGATCAACGTGATCTCATCCTGAATAAACGCGCTATAAACGACCGTGGTGCGCTCGTCCGGATCGAAGCCCACGAAGGGACTGTTGTCGATCGAGTCTGAAGTGACGTTGTAGCCAGCGCCCCAAACGATGTCGTTTCGATCACCCAACAAAAAGCGATGTTGCAGGTCGAAGTCAAACGTGTGGCGCTTCTCCGCGTAAACAACCCGATCCCGGTCCTGGTAATCGTAATAAAGTTTCAGCGCCAGTTCGGAAGTTTCCGAAAAATCATGCGTCCAACGACCCAGGATATTTCCGCCGTGCGTCTGCACATCGTCGGTCAAAGTATCCAGGTACGGCGCAGTGGTCAGAGGCACCGTAATGCTCTGCCCCAAATCTCCCCCATAAAGATCGCCCTGCAGCGTGAAAAGATTTTGATCGCTCGGCGTCCAGTCCAAGCGGAATCCCCCGCGCGACATCCACCAATTATCATTGGCATCACCACCACCGCGCAATTCGGAGTCGTCGTGATTGGAGAATTTCCCGTAAACCCGGTAATAGGTGTTGTCGTTGATTTTCCCGCCGTAACGGAGCGTGCCGAATCCGAACTCTTCCGTTCCAGCCCCGCCACTAATTAATAGGCCCTGTGTTTCCTTCGCAGTTTTCGTGGTGATGTTAATGACACCATTCACCGCGTTCGCGCCCCAGACCGAAGCACCCGGGCCGCGGATCACTTCGATGCGATCAATATCCTCCAGAGGATAATCCTGGACGTCCCAGTTCACGCTCGCGACCAGCGGGGAGTAAACGGTACGTCCGTCAACCAACACGAGCAGCTTGCTCGCAAATTCATCGTTGAATCCCCGGGAACTGATTGCCCAGGTATGCGCATCCTGCCGCGCCACTTCCAAACCGGGCGAAAGCCGCAATGCCTCCGGTATGGAGGTCACGCCCGAACGCCTAATGTCTTCCTGGGTGATGACGAAAATCGCTGATGCGGCGTCCGACAGTCGTTCGCTCTTACGCGAGACGGACGTGACTGGCATCTTCATCAGGTCCTCAAGATCCATGTTCATGAGGTCGGCGCCGTTCACCACTTTGCCGTTGCCGCTGCCAACTTCCGTTGGGTGATCCGCGGCATACCCCGAAAACATTGTGACCGCGGCCATTGCGGTCATCAACTTCGCCATTCGTTTCCGGCGGTATTTCCGTACGAAGTCCGGAATAAAGTTCGTGTTTTTCATGGGAGATTCCTGCGCCGATTGGCGCGAGCCTCTTTGTGCATTTCTCCACCGAGTTTCATGTGGTGCGATCTGGTTCGCCTTCTTGCCGGCGCGCGTCATGGTTAACGCAGCGCGCCATGCAGGTTGGCATGGCATCCTATCGGCCCCCCGTTTCAATCGCTTGAGCAGATTTGCAAATAAATTCCGACAGCCCGTTTATCTTTTCTCGTCGCTAAGAATCTCCTTAATGCACGGCTCTCTTCCGCCGATGGTCTCTTGTTGCTATGTCAGCGCTAAGAACGGATTATCTCCCAGACGACACGGATGTCGCGCTCAAGGACGCCCCTCAACCTGAGCTCTCGCTCGACATTTCCGCGCCCGAAGTCGCGCAGATCATCGCTGAGATCAAGCAGGTCACCTTTAGTCCGTACATCCAGGAATGGATCCGCTCCTACGAAAGCGTCGGCCAGCGCGGCCGTTTCCTATGGCAATGGTGTTTAAAGGGCGTGCGCATGACCACCATGCCCTCCGTCGAACCGGAACTCCGCTCGCACGTCGTCGAAACAAAACTTCTCGGGATTCTATTCTGCTCACTCATTGATGACATCGCCGATCGTGAACAAGACGCCGAAATGCTCGAGATGGCTGTGGCCGCTTCCTCGAATCAATGGGCCGTCGAGCGCCTGGAATTCTGGCAGGGCCGCCGTCGGACCTACCTGGAAATGATTTCCAGTGTCTGGAATGAAGTCTGGACCCGTTGCCAAAGTTATCCGCGCTTCCGCGATTTCGAACCGCTCCTCAAGTTCGACAACGAGCAGGTGATGATCGCGATGCGTTACGCGCTGCTGAGCAACCAATGCCCCGGCCTTCTCAACGTCATCGAGCACGACCTTTATCAGCCGAACAACATGCAAATGATGTTCATGGCTTCAGTCGATCTCTGCGCTTCACCTCTTTTCAATCAGGACGAACTGGGCATCGCTCGCGAAGTATTCTGGCACGCGCAACGCATGGGCCGCATCGGCAATATGATCACCACCTGGGAACGCGAAGTCCTCGACCGCGATTTCACCAGTGGCATTTTCGCTTTCGCCATTCACCGCGGCATTCTCAGCGCCGCCGACCTCCGCAACCTCCCCGCGCATGAAATCATGACCGCTCTCGAAGCGCACGATTGCCAGGAACACTTCATTCGCGAGTGGAAAGCCCACCGCGCGCAGATGCTCCGCAAATTGAAGCGGGTAAAATCCGTTGACCTCATGCCTTACCTCAACGGCGTCGAGGAACTCTTCCGCACGCACCTCGGTTCTCGCGGCTTAATGTAAGCGCGCTCGCCTGACGATCATCGCTCGGGCCGCTGCACCGCCAGCCAGATCGGCCGCGCGTAGAATCCGATTCGGTTTGCCAGCCACACTCGCTTCCCGAAGCCGCACTCGCTTAATCCGCGCAGCAATTCCCGCTTCCGAAATCCGATCTCCGGCGAACGCGACATTTGCGAATACCGATACGCCACGGCGGTATGCAAAACATTCGGTTCGCTACACAACAAAAACCACCCTCCCGGCTTCAACGCCTTGAACACTTCCGCGCACGCCACCCGCCAGTCATACGCGTGATGCAGCGCCTCATACACAAACGCCACATCGAAGGGGCCCTCCGCGGCCGTCGCGCCAAAAACCTCTTCCATCGGTGCTTCGATAAACTTAGCCGGCGTCGCCAATCCTCGCGCGGCCAATGCCGCCGCGTGCGCATTCGCATCCTCTATATCCACCGGCTTAATGCTGGTTCCCACCACGCGAAATAACATCTGCGAAAGAAAGTTGGACGCCCAACCACCGCCGCAACCTATTTCCAGGATCTTCGAACCCGGCGCCACCCCTAGCTTTTGGAAGCTCTCCACGATCATCGCAAAGTCTTTCAAATAATGTGGCGCCAAAGTATTATACCAAAAAGGCTTCCGCCGTCCTTCTTCCCGCGACACTTCGTCCGGCAGATTCGGCCGCGCAATCACGCTGCGCTCCAACTCATAGACCTTCTGTTGGTCCTGAAACGTCGGTGGAAACTTGCCCTCTGCGTAATGCTGCAAAATCAGATAGATCCCACTCACCACCTTGTCCCGCCTGCTCAGCGGGAGTACCCAGTTCTTCTGGTTCTCCTCCCACAAACTTCGCCCGCGCCCAAGAAACGACGAGTTCGCGATACTCCCCGCGACGGTGCGGGAGAAACTGCTTTTCATAACGGTCAATTCGATCGTGTCATCTTCTTGCTCCGACCCTTGCTGTCAAGACTCGCCGTCGCGCCGCCACAAAACTCCCGGCCGTTTCTTAGCTCGCTTTTTCTAGTTCCTCTGCCCATCCTCATTCTGCGTATGCGAACGGAGGCACCTGGCGACCAGGCGCAATCATCTTTTCTGCTCCGATTTATTTTCGGCAAGAATCCCCTTTGGACCATTGTCCGTATTTTGTTCGTGGTCCTTGTCGTCCTCGTTCTTTTTAAATTTATCCTCCTACCCATCCGCGTCACGGGCGACAGCATGTTGCCCACCTTCCGCGATGGTCAGATCAAATTCGTCAACAAACTCGCGTATAAAAACAAAGACCCTCAGCGCGGCGATATCGTCGCGGTTGAATACCTCGGTCGCCAGATCCTCCTCCTCAAGCGCATCGTTGCTGTTCCCGGTGAAACTTTTCAGGTGAATGAGGGCGAGGTTTACATCAACGGCGATCTGCTCGAAGAGCCTTACGCCAAAGGTAAAATCCCTCCCTCCGCGGGCAAAGGTCTCGGCCATACTGATCCCGTTCCGCTCGGACCCGACGAATATATGATCCTCGGCGACAACCGGGACCTTTCCGAAGGTTACTTCTACCGCCGTAAACACATCATCGGAAAGGTTCTGTGAAGTCAGTCCGTACGATCATTACCATTTTCGCCCTCGCCGCGATCGCTTTCGGTGTCTATTACTTCTTCTTCCCGCCGCCCGAAAAGGTCATCCGCAAACGACTCACAAAACTCGCCGAAGCCATCAGTTCCCGTCCCGAGGGCAACATTTCGATGATGGCCAACATCAACCGCATCGGCTCCTTCTTTCACCCGAACGTTACCGTCTCCGTTCAGGGTTACGAACAACTCGGGGCCGTCTCTGGCCGCAACGAACTTCAGCAAGCCGCTCTCGCCGCCCGTCAGCGCCTCGGTTCAATTTCCGTTGAATTCTACAATGTTGAAGTCCTGGTCGCTCCCGACGAAACGAACGCCACTGTCACTGCCAGCGCCCTGGTTAAAATCAACAACGACCCCAATGCCCAGGTCCAGGATGTAAAACTCGAATTCGAGAAATACGATCGCGCCTGGATGATCCGCTCCGCCACCCCCTCTAAATCCCTCAAGCCGCAGTAGTTGCCCGCCGATAAGTATTCCGACTGGCACATGGGATGCTTGACTTCAGATTTACGCAAGTAACAGCGATTCAATCGCTTGTGTAAACCAAAGAGTCCTGCACCTGTAGCTGTTACAACAAAAAAACGTCGCTTATGCCGTCTTATACCTATGTCGCTCGCGAAGCTGGCACCAACCGGGAAATTCGCAGCACGATGGATGCAGGTTCCGAACAAGCTGCCATCGCCGCCTTGCTGAGCAAGAATCTCCTCGTTCTCAGCATCCAGGAAAAAGTTGGTAAAAAAGGCAAAACTGCCGGCGGCTCCGTTCCGCTCGCCGACTTGGTCGTTTTCACTCGTCAGCTCGCCACGATGCTTGATGCCGGTCTGGCCATGGTCCAATCGCTCCAGGCGCTCGCCGAACAAACTACCAACAAGGTCATGCGCGACGTTATCAAGGACGTCTGCACTCGCGTCGAAGGCGGCGATAGCTTCTCGCAAGCCCTGGTTAAGCACCCGAAAGTTTTTAACCGCCTCTTTGTTTGTATGGTGGACGCCGGCGAAAAAGGCGGTTTGCTCGCCGAAATTCTCGCGCGTCTCGCCACCTTCCTGGAAAACACCGCGCGCCTTCGCAAGAAAGTTAAGTCCGCGATGATGTATCCCGCAGTCGTCACTTTTGTCGCAATCGCCATTACTATCTTCCTCCTCGTTAAAGTCGTTCCAGTGTTCGGTGAGATCTTTTCTGGTTTCGGGGCCAAGCTTCCGGCGCCGACGCAATTCCTGATCAGCTTGAGTAATTGGATGAAATCCAATTTGCTTTATCTCATCCCCGCTGTCGGGCTCATCATTTACGGCTGGTTGGCCTACATCAAAACCAAAGCAGGCCGCGAATTCTGGGATCGCACCCGCATCAAGCTCCCGATCTTCGGCCACATCGCGCATAAGATTTGTCTCGCGCGTTTCACCCGCACGCTGGCTTCGCTGATCCGTTCCGGTGTGCCGATCCTGGAAGTGCTCAGCATCGTGGCCAACACGTGCGGCAATGTCGTCATGGAAAAAGCCATTCGCGTCGCCATGACTGACATCGAAAAAGGCGACGGGATCTCCAACGCCCTCGCCAAGCATCCAGTTTTCCCCACGATGATCATCCGCATGATGACTGCCGGTGAACAAACCGGTAAAATCGATTCGATGCTCGAACGCATCGCCGACTTCCTCGATGAAGAGATCGAGACGGTCCTTTCCGGCCTTACTTCGCTCATCGAACCTTTGCTGATCGTGTTCCTCGGTGTGGTCGTCGGCGGTATCGTCATTTGTATGTTCCTGCCCATCTTCAAGATGAGCGAAATTATCAATCCCCCAGGCCGTTAATGACTGCCCGGAAACACAACTTGCTGAGTTAAATCAAAGCAACTAACGTCGCGCTATGGCTAGAGTCCTGCTGGTAGATGATGAGATTACGATGCTGCAAATGGTGTCGGAACTCCTCCGTTCCGAAGGCCACGAGGTGCATCCTTTCAACAACACCACCCAGGCTCTCGAAGCGCTGGATAGTATTGCGCCTGAATTGGTCATAACAGACCTCTACCTGGACAAAGCCAAGGCCGGAGGTCTCGACATCCTCAAGAAAGCCCGCTCGCTGAATCCTCCCGCGGTGACCATCGTCATCACCGGTTTCGGCTCGATCGAAACCGCCGTCGAAGCGATGAAGCACGGCTCGTTCGACTACCTCGAAAAGCCGTTCAAACTCGACGAACTCAAGCTCTGCGTTCAACGCGCGCTGAATTACAATGATGTCGCTTCCGAGAACGTCTATCTCAAGAAGCAGCTCGGGAAGAAATATCGGTTCAACCAACTCATCGGCACCTCCCCTGCCATGCAGGACGTGCTCAAGATGATTGAGAAGGTCGCCGACACCGACTCCACCATTCTGATCCTCGGCGAAAGCGGCACAGGTAAGGAACTCGTCGCCCGCGCCCTCCATTTTAACAGCCGCCGTCAATTCGCGCCGTTCATTCCGGTGAACTGTAGCGCGCTTCCTGAAAATCTCCTCGAATCCGAACTCTTCGGTCACCGTAAAGGCGCGTTCACCGGCGCCGTTGCCGATAAGAAAGGTCTCTTCCAGGAAGCGGATGGTGGAACGATCTTCCTCGACGAAATCGGCACGATGCCCGCGATGCTTCAGAGCCGCTTGCTGCGTGTCCTCCAGGAAAAAGAAGTTCGCCGCGTCGGTGACAACACTCCTGTTTTTGTCAACGTTCGCGTGCTCGCCGCGACCAACGAACCGCTCGAGAAACGCATTAAAGACGGCACGTTCCGCGAAGATCTTTACTATCGCCTCAACGTCATTCCCATCCCGATCGGCCCGCTGCGCGATCGCACCGAGGACATTCCCCTGCTCGTCGCTCACTTCCTCAAAGAAAAAGTTTCACCGCGCAACGGAAAGCAATTCCAGCTCACGCGCCAGACGATGGAAGTCCTCTGCGCCCATGATTGGCCGGGTAACGTTCGCGAACTCGAAAACTGCATCGAACGCGCCTGCGCTCTTTGCGACGAAAACATCATCCAGGTAAAAGATCTTCCTCCGAGCTTCCAGAAATACACCTCGCGCCTCTCGCAAGACACCGTCATCGAGACCCGCACCGGCGCGCCGCCCAGCAACATGGTGGTGCTTTCCGGCGAGCTTTACCCGCTCACCATCAGTTCCCCACAACCGTCGATGAGCACCACCGCTAATGGTCACGCTGCTCCTCAGGCGCTCAACGGTGACGTCAGCAGCCTCAAAACTTTCCTCCGCGACCAGGAAGTCGCCCATCTCAATCGCGCCCTCGCCTTCACCGGCGGCGACAAAGAAAAAGCCGCCGAACTCCTCGGCATCTCCCTCGCCACCCTCTACCGCAAACTCGCCGAAGTCGAAGAAACGGCCTAGATCTAGCGCGGATGTCTCGGCGTGTGCGCGAAGCGCACAATCATCTAACCGTACTGCCTTTGAGTTAAGGCACCGTCTCGGTGCCTTGTTCAAACACAAATCCCGCAGCTACCTGAAGCAACTGCGGGATCAAACTCCGCTCAGCGGTTACGCCTGCTTCGTCCGGAATTGCCACCATTTCCGCTGCGCCTTCAACCGCGCCACTTCCGCAAGATGCCGATTCCGCCACATCAAATATCCTCCCAGCCCAGTCGACGCGCCAATCAGCAGAACTCGCGTCGGATGATGCTTAATTCCCGCCAGTAACGACCGCAGCAAGTAACCCGGCGTTAGGCGCGACTTCAATTCGGTCATCTCCTCATCCATCCGCATGCGCGCGTCGATCACTTCGCTCTGCAATTCATCACTGCTCCGCTTCGGCTCTTTCACGTCCGCGCTCTTCCCGTCGATCGCCTTCCGAATCTCAATCGGCACCGGCTCCGCACCCTTTGCTCCCGCCAGCGCTTTATCCGGCGAAAACGAAAGCTTAGAAAACGCCTTCATCGCTTTATGAATCAAGAAGCAGCCCACGCCCCCCAGCACCAGCGCCATCCCCATATACGAAACGAAATACGCCGCCCCGGGTGACATCGCATTCTGCAGCAAACGAGCGATCAGCGCCCCAATTCCCAGCAACAACAGAAACAAAGCAAATAACGCCAGCACTCCACCAGCAGCCGCCAATCCCGCGTTCTTCCCCAATGCGCTGAAATTCTCCCCAATCTCCGCCTTCGCGAGATTAATCTCCTTCTTAATCAGATTCTTTACATCACCCTGCAGATCCCCCAGCAGCGTGAAAAATCGTTCCGACCTGTAGTTTGTCCCGGTCTCCGTCGTTCCGTTCATGGTTCTTCTCTCCCTTTGAAGCCCGGCCCTCATGGCTCAAGGACACAAGCGTTCAAAGGTAAGTTCCTTCCACTGTCGCCCTGGGGCAATTCAGGCGCTTACCGCGAAAGAGTTTCGTAGCTCCCCCGAGAGGGCAGGAGAGGAAGGCCAACGAGTTCGCAACCGCTCTGGGCTACTTGCCCAGATACGTTGCGCGGTAAAATCGGTTCGTTCCCTGTGGCGTGCTATAATCAATCCAGATCGATTCCCCCGTCGATAACGTCACGTTGGTAATCACATTCCACACCGCTGGGTCCTGCAACTGATCTCGATATTCGAGCTTAAACTTGTCCCCAATTTCCCCTCGCAACGTCACGCCCGCATAGATCTTAACATCCGCAAAATGCACCGTGAGTTCCGCCACCGCTGACGTCACCGAACCAGCCGGATTCGTTATCACCACGTCATACTCACCTGCCGCCTCAACGGTTACATTCGTCAGCGTCAGCCCAAGCCCAGTCGCGCCAGGAACATTCGTTCCGCTATGCCGCCATTGATACGTCATTGGATCCGTCCCTTGCGCTGAAACTGTGAACGTTGCCGTCCCACCCATCGTCGCAGCGAACGATTGCGGCTGCCGCACGATTCTCACCGGCGCAGCCCCGGTTACCGGATTTGACTTCACGATCTTCCCGTGCGCCACCGCCACAAAGACATTGTTCCCGAACGCGATATCAGCCGAACTATTCTCCGAAGTGTCGACCGGCACATTCACACGCGCCCAATTCGTCGCAGAGTGCATGTCACCGAAATTCGCGGCCACGTTCGTTGTATAAAAAATCGTGTTACCAGCCGGTGCCACCCAATACGGCCCGCCAGCCCCAACTTTATTCGGAATTGCGGAAAAACTGCCATTGAAACGAAATACGGGCCCCCATCCAGCCGCATTCTCTGAGAAGCAAACAAAATATCCCTCCGTCGGAATAGTATAAGAATACTGCGGGGGTAAATCCGGGAATCGCGGATCAGGCGGCAACAATCTCGGCGCCATGTAAAACAGCCGGCCAAGGGTGGAGAAAGTTCCGTTCTGATGCGCAATCTCGCCCAAATGCATTGTTGGCAACACAGCCTGGTTCCATTCCTGCCCGTCGCTGGAGCGTGCGAATTGATAGGTCGGTCCAGTGCCTCCATTCGCCGCAAAAGCTCCGTTTCCGTACGCGATATTCCGAAAGCCTCCCTGCGCAGTCGAGTACGTTTGATACGTCCAATCCACCAAATTCGTCGATCGCCCGAATTGATCCCAGGAAACTGAATGGTAAGCCCCATTCGCGTATGTGACGTCCGAAAAATCGGCCCCTGCCGCCGTCCAACTATTCCCATCCGTGGACATCAGCACCGGAGTGCCAAAGCCCCACACAAAAAACCGATCATTCACGAACCGCACCCGTCCTAACTCCGCCGTCGTCCCTCCGTCGACCTTCGTCCAGTCCATCCCATTGCTCGACGTCACGATCGTTCCATTCGACCCCACCGCGACAAAAATGCCATTCCCAAACGCGATTGAAGTCAACGCCCCAGCCCCCGCAGGCCGCGGGTATTCCGCCCAACTCTCTACCGGCTCCGCAGCACGCACCGCCGTAAATCCCAATTGCCACATGATCGCCATCAAAAGAAAAAACGGGAGAGCAGTGCTAGAACGATAACCACGCGAATTACCCATAAAGCATCCTTAGTTCAGAGTTTGCTTAGCATCTCGATTTCACCACCTCTGCCCTCAAATGTCGAGAATTAAGCGCGTTTATGTGCAAAGCATCTGCAGTCCAATACGGGATTCCGCCAATTCTTATTTAAAGCGACGGAGATTCACTCCCCCGAAATATACCCCAACAAATCCGCCACATCCGCGGGCGTAAGCCCCGCCTCCAAACCTTCCGGCATCAGCGAAGTGCTCGTCGTCCGCGTCCCCTTAATTTGCGAGCGCGGCACAAACGTCTCCGCCCCATTCGCCATCCGCAGCGAAATCCCATTCGGCGCATCATTCGCCACCACACCCGTCACCAACTCATCATCCCCCGTCGAAATCTCCACCGTCGCAAACCGCGGCGGCACCTCCCGATTCGGATCCAAAATATTGATCAACGTCAGTTCCTTCCCCGCCGTCCGCACCGATTCCAAATCCGGACCCACCGCCGTCCCCTGCCCATAAAGCCGATGACATGACGCACACCGTTCCTGGTAAATCACCTTCCCCTTCGCCGCATTACCCTTCAACTCGAGCGCCGCCGAATATCTCTTCAATGCCTCCGCTCGCGGCGACGCAGCCACACTCGCGATCGCTGCAACTGAACTAGCTTTGCTGTTCCGACTTTTTGAACGAGCAACTGCAAACTGCCACCCAAAATCCTCCCGCTTCTTTGAAGACATTAACTTCTTGTCTGCGCTCGCCGCGGCGCACGCGACCTCATGCAGCCAGTTCAACTCTCCCACGACTCCGGAAGCGAAATCGCCGGGTCGCAATTCCAGCGTGCTAAGCAACGCGCTCTTGTTCAGCACATCAATCTTCGCCAAAGCCCAGGCGAACGCATACCGCACCCGCGCCGAAGAATGTTTCGCAAGTCGATCAAAGACCGCCACCCCCGCCGGATTCGGAAACCTCGGCAAAAACTTCACCGCCACTTCCACCAACTCCGCATTCGTCGATTGAATCGCCCGCCCCACATCCGTCGCCTCCAACTTAAACGCGCCACCCGGCGACGCCTCTTCCAACGACCCCAACAAATTCAGCGCATATATCCCCGCGTACTTCTCCTTCGAACCGATCTGCTCCCGAATCTTCTCTGCAATGCTCGGATCCGCGTTTTTCGTCAGCCGCTCAAACAACAACCGCGACGCCGTATCCCGATGCCACCCATTCGCATGCCCCAACATCGCCACCAATTCCTCATTCGAAGAGCGCGACAACCTCGGCAATTTCGGCTGAACAAAATTCGTTCCCACCGCCCGATAAATCCGCCCGCGATCATTCCCCGAATTAAGATCAATATGCTTCTTGATATTCGGCGGCAACGACCATGGATGCTCAATCACCTCGCGATACATATCCGCGATATACAGCGCCCCATCCGGCCCATTCGCGAACGCCACCGGCCGAAACCAATTATCGCGCGACGCAAGAAACTCCGACGTCTGCTCATCCGCCGCGCGCTCCGCCTTAAACGGCACACCATTCGCCCGCAGCTTTTTTCGATGCACCAGATTACTCCCCACATCCGCGATGAACGCATCGCCCTCGAACTCCGCGCCCAACGCCGTCCCGCGATAAATCGTCACCCCGCTCGCGCTCGTAAAATATCCTGAAGCCCGCCCGCCGCCCTCGATCGGCCCCGCCACCAGGCCCACCACGCGCCACTTCGTCCGCAGCACCCGCCACGGCTCCTCGGGGCTGATCCGATACACCGGCCCGCTCGGGCCATCCACCGGGATATCCAGCGCCGCCGCCGGCAACGGATACTCCATCTCCGGCAACACATCGCCGAACGCATACATCACCTGCCGAATATGCGCGCTGTTGCTGCAAACAAACTTCCGCCCCGCGCTATCGAAAGTCATCCCATACTGCCCGCCGCCATTCTCGCGCCGCATCTCCAACGTGCGCGGATCAAACGAAAAATCCGATGCACCCAACTCCAGCGCCGAACCACTCTTCCCCACCGTCGTGATCTTCCCGCCATTCCCGCCGCTCGCCCCGTGAATCCGATTATCCAATCCCCACGTAAACGAATTAAAAAGCTGCTGCACATTCAACCGCTTCACCCCTTCGCCGAACCCCGTGAACACCACCTTCCGCTCATCCGCCTTCCCATCGCCGTTCGTATCCCGAAAATACAAAATGTCCGGCGTGCTCCCCACGAACAATCCGCCGCCATACCAAATCAACGCCGTCGGCCAGGGCAACCCCTCCGCAAAGATCGTCGATTTATCGAAGCGCCCATCCTCATCCGTATCCTCCAACATCCGAATCCGCCCCAACCGCTCATCCCGCCGCTCCGAATAATCCCGCATCTCCACCACAAACAACCGCGCATCCTCATCAAAACACATCGCAATCGGATCCACCACTTCGGCAAGGTGGCGCGAGGCTCCTGCCGAGCTTTCCCCCGCCACCAACTCCAACCGCACCCCACCGCGCACCTCAAACGTCCCCAGCGCCTCCCCCATCTCCACCGCCTTCGTCCGCGGCAACTCCTCCGGTTTAACCTCCGGCTCCGAAGCCAAAATCGAATTCGCCGTGGCGGACAACACCGCCACCAAATCTAAAATCCAATTCGCCTTCCGCGTTCCTCTGCGTCCTCTGCGGTGAAAATCCCTCATCTTCTCTTCCCTCTCCGTGCCCTCTGTGCCTCTGTGGGGAATAAGCGTCTTCATCATTTCCCCCTCGCTACACTCCCCAAATAATCCCTCACCGCCTCCTTCACAAACGGCGCCGCCCGCCCAAACGCCGGCGCGAACTCATTAGCCGCCAAATCAATTCCCGCCTCATGCAAAATCTCCGCCACCTGCAACGCCGTCCCGCGCCCGTAATCACCCAACGCCGGAATTAAATCATGCGGCGACGCATACGACTCACACAAAACCTGCGCCGTCTTCCGCGGCGACGTATAAAAACCATTTCCGTCCCCATCCACATATACCGGATTCGTCGCCCCGATCATTTGCGGATGCCATTCCGGTCCGCTCGGCTGATACGGCCGCGCCACGCTCCAATACGCATTCGTCACCCCCGGCGTCTCCGCCACCACCACATACCACGCATCCCCCTTCAACTTCGGAAACCGCGCCTTGAACGCCAGCGGACGCCCCGCCCGCTTCCGCATCTCGAACGGAAACCGCACCTTCGCCGCGCCGTTCTCGTACAACGTCAGCACCGTCGGCCCCTCCGCATTCATCCACGTCGGAAAATCCACACTTGCCGTCACCTCGAAAAATCGGCTCTCCCCCTTATGCAAATCGCCCGGCCCACTCGCACCGGCCGCCACCACGCCCGTCGTCAAACTCGGCCGATCCAACGCATCCGGCGCATCGCTAATACTCAACTGCGCGAACAATCCCAACCCAAACACCGCCCGCCCCTCGCGCAAATTCTCCGTCAACTCCCGCACCTTCAACGCGCCTGCGTTCGTATCCGCTCCGCGAATATAAGTCCGCCCCTGCCCCACGATGAACCGGCTCACATCATGCGAATCACTCGCCGCCACCCCCGTCACCTTCAGTCCGCGATTCAGCAGCGTGAACCAACACTCAAACGGCTCCATCCAATCCGTCCGCATCGCGCCCGAATTGATCACCTCCATCGCCTCAAAATCGTTTTCGAACTTCCCCGCCAGATTCTTCCCCGTCAGCCGATTAAAATTCGTCTTCGCAAACGGCGTGAACCCCGCATGCGTATCCGTCGGATGATTCAAAATCACCACCGGCTGCTCCATCCCTCCACGCGCGCCACCCGACCGCCGAATAGCTGGAATCAATTGCGGCCAATCCACCACATTAAAATCCGCCGGCGGCGCACCCGTCGAAACCGGAAACACATTGAAATGCCCGCGCTTCGTTGTCACCTCGTTCCCCGGCACCACAGTGAAAAACTTCTCCACCCCAACTTCCCGCGCCGCCTCTGCGTAACTCGCATGCAAATTATGCTCCGTCGCAATCGCCATCTCGATCCCCTCCCCCGCCAGCGTCACCATCCGCTCCTGCAACAACGCATCCCCATGCTTGCTCAACGACAACGTGTGAATATGCGTATCCGCCGCCACCCAATTCGTCGTCCCCACCTCCCGCCGCAACTCAAACTGCAACGCTCCCTCATTCTCCCCGTCCGCCTTCTCCTCGATCACCACCTCCTGCTTCTCCATCGAATACTCCGGC
>DASVNK010000022.1:0-113396 GCA_036383895.1 Verrucomicrobiia bacterium
ATGCCGTAGTAGTTTTTGAAGGTGTGGGAGAAGTGGGATGGATCGAAGTAGCTGAGCATGAAGGCGGTTTCTTTGACGGTGCGGCCTTGCACGAGGAGTTCGGTGGAGTCGCAGATGCGTAGTTCGTCGAGCCAGTGCTGCGGGGGGCGGTAGAAGTAGGTGCGAAAGAATCGGCCGAGGTGGCTGAGGGAGATCTGGCATTGGACTGCGAGTTCGGCGGAGTGGTAGCGGGCGCGCTGGCCGCGTTCGACCCAATCTTCAATGGTGTGTAGACGACTCCCGGACATGGCTGCTCCGTTGTTTTTTTCGTGCAATCCTGAACGGCAACCCACGGCCTACTGTTGTGGGAGGATGGAATTATGGGCGGCGGAGTGGGGGGCGCAAGTCGTTAAAATATATGACAGCTGTCATATGGGGATATGACAGGAAAGGACGAAGGCAGAAGGAAAAAGGCGGACGGATGGGAAGATTGGGAGGGATTTAAGATTAAGTGGGAGCGTTTTTACGGCGCAGGGCGGATGTTTGTTATTCGTTAAACAGTGGCTGTTCAGGGTATGGGGTTTCTGGCAGGATGTGTTTTAACCCATGAAAACTAATCGGCCAGGCTTTTCGGTTTTGCGGCGGTGTGCGTCGGCGCATTCTGCCGGTTTTACGTTGATTGAGTTGCTGGTGGTGATCGCGATTATTGCGATTTTGGCGGGGATGTTGTTGCCGGCGTTGGCGAAGGCGAAGGCGCAGGGGAAACGGATCAAGTGCCTGAATAGTATGCGACAGATCGGGATCGGGATGAATATTTACGCGCTGGATAATAACGAGAAGGTGGTGGAGGCGCGGGATCATAAGGTGCAGGTGGCGATTAATCCGCCGGAGGCAAAGGCGGCGGCGACGGTGGGTTTGACGGTGAGTTCGAATCGGAGCAGTTCGATTTGGAATTGCGCGGATCGGCCGCCGAAGTATCCGGTGTTTGAGGTGGCTTATAATCAGTGGGTGATTGGGTATCAGTATTTCGGCGGGGTAACGAATTGGATGAACCCGGTGACGGGCGGGGGGGCGCCGTATAGGACTTATAGCCCGATCAAGTTGTCGAATTCGAAGCCGCATTGGACGCTGGCGGCGGATAGTGTGATGAAGGTGAATCGGGTGTGGGGCGGTGATGAGCGAGATATTTTTACGGGAATGCCGCCGCATCGCGGGAAGGGAAAGAAGCCGCTGGGTGGAAACCAGGTTTTTGTGGATGGATCGGCGCAGTGGATCAAGGCGGAGAAGATGTCGTTTTTTCATTCGTGGGACGGGAGCGATGCGAGCAATCGGGAAGGATATTTTTACCAGGATGCGAGTGATTTTGAGGGGGCGATGGCGACGGCGGCTAATCAGACGCGGCTGAGTTTTAAGACGCGGAATCCATAGGATTGAGGCGTGCGAGTATTTGCGTTCGTTCTGTTGTTTGGAGTGTTGGGAGGAGATTGCTTTGTTCGAGCGGAGGTTGGGTCGTATTTGAGGCGTGATGAGGAATGGTTTCGGAGTGAAGAGGGGCGGAGTGTTACGCGGAATGTTTTAGGATGGCAAACGGCGGAGGGTTCGTGGCCGAAGAATGTTGATACGACAAAGTCGCCGAAGAAGGAAGGGAAGGGGACTTTTGATAATGGGGCGACGGTGGGCGAGTTGCGATTGCTCGCGCGGGCGTATTCGGCGACGAAGGAGCAGGCAGCGCTTGAAGGGTTCCTGAAAGGGTTGGATGCGATATTGAAGGCGCAGTATGCGAGCGGAGGTTGGCCGCAGAGTTATCCGCCCGGAGATGGTTATGCGCGGCATATTACGTTCAATGATGGGACGATGGTGCGGTTGATGAAGTTTGTGCGGGAGGTGGCGGAGAAGGGGGAGTTTGGATTTGTGGATGAAGAGAGGAGAGCGAAGGCTGGGAGGGCGTTTGAGAGAGGGGTGGCTTGTATCGTGAAGGCGCAGGTGCGGGTGGAGGGGGAATTAACTGCCTGGTGCGCGCAGCATGATGCGGTCACGTTGGAGCCGCGTTCGGCGCGGGCTTATGAGTTGGTGTCTTTAAGCGGGGCAGAGAGTGTGGGGGTGGTGGATTTGTTGATGAGTGTGGAGCGGCCTTCGCGGGAGGTGATTGCGGCGGTGGAAGGAGCGGTGGCGTGGCTGGAGGCGGTGAAGATCATGGGGATGCGGGAGGTGAAGGTGGATGGGGATAAGAAGTTGGTGCGGGATGAGAAGGCGCCGGCATTGTGGGCGCGGTTTTATGAGATTGGGACGAATCGGCCGATTTTTTGCGGGCGGGATGGGGTGAAGAAGTATTCGATGGAGGAGATTGAGGCGGAGCGGCGGAATGGTTACGCGTGGTATGGGAACTGGGGGGAAGGTCTTCCGGCGAAATATGAGCGATGGAGGAAGAGGGTTAATGACCAAATGCCAAATACCAAATACCCAGGAAGGGAGTAGGAGAAAGATTAAGATTAGGAGGAGGATTGGGGGACTAGGTTGATTCGGCTTGGAGAGTGAAGACGGTGACTTCGGGGCGGACGTTGAAGCGAACCTGGAGGAGGTGGCCGACGCCGCGGCTGATGTACATTTTGCGGTGGTTGGTGAGTTGGAATTGGCCAGCGGTGTAGCGGCGGTTTTTGACGGGGAGGAGAGGCGGAGGGAGGAAGGGCGGTTTGCATTGGCCGCCATGGGTGTGGCCGGAAAGGATCCAGCCGCGGTAGCCGTCCCAGCCCGGGAGGTCGGCGGTGTCGGGATTGTGGCTGAGGACGAGGGTGGGTTTGCGGAGTGAAACGGACGGGAGGATTTTTTCGGGGGTGAATTGTTCGGCCCAAAGGTCGTCGAGGCCGATGATCTGGAGGCCGGCGGCTTCGGCGGCGGAGTTGCGAAGGATTTGGACACCGGAATCGCGGGCGATGGCGGCGGTTTCTTCGGCGACTTCCTCCTGGGCCCAGTTGATGCCGTAATCGTGATTTCCGAGGACGCCGAAGGTGCCGAGTTTACCTTTTGGGAGGTGCGGGAACATGCGCTGGGCCTGGGGGCAGTGGTCGCCGTCGTAGCTGGTGAGGTCGCCGGTGTAGACGACGAAGTCGGGCGCGAGGCGATTTACGGCGGCGAAAGTTTCTTTGAGGAAATCGTCACTGACTTCGGGGCCAATGTGGAGGTCGGTGAGTTGGACGAGGCGTTTGCCGACGAGGGAGTCGGGGAGGTTGGAAAGGGGGAGTGAGACGCGGACGAATTCGACCCAGTGCGGTTCCCAGCAAAAGGTGTAGGCGCCGACGCCGACGGAGGCTGCGCCGGCGAGGATTGCGGTGCGTTTGAGGAAAGTAAGGCGGTTCATGTGGCCGCTGATATAGACAGCGCGGGTGGGGGAGTGTTCACGATGAAGGTAAGCGAGGGGTTTGATTGAGTTGGCTGGACAAGCGCTAGTTCCTTTGGAAGGGATGTCATTGACGTCTGGGGAATTGTTGGACAAATTGTCTGACATGAAGCAGATCAATGCGCGGGAATTTCAGAAAGGCTTCGGTCGAATTACAGGGAAGCTAAGGGCCGGGGAGAGCCTTGAAATTACGAAACATGGCAAGGTGGTCGGGACTTTCACAAAGCAGCGGAAGAAGGTGAATTGGGATAAAATCCTTAAATTTATGGAGCAGAACAGCTGCCCACCGGAGGTTGGCGACGAGATGGTAAGGAAATATTTTAATGACTCCTTATCTTGATGCCGGCTTTCTCATAACTCTCCTAGTCAAGACGAACGGAACATCAGTAGCGAACGAAACTTTGCCGAAGGTCGAGATGCCTTGCCGGATCACGCGGTTTCACGAACTCCAAGCAAAAACGTTTCTGGTTCAGTATCTATTCTCCGGCGATTCAGTCAAACAGGGCGCAGCGGAGAATGGGCTGAACTTGTGGAACTGGTATGTGAGCCAGGGGATTTTCGAGATGGTTGATGTGGAATGGAGCACCGTCTTTGAAAGCGTCACGAAGTTTGTTGAGGAAAGTAATGAGCCTCCTCCTGCGCCGCTGCTGGTCCTACATCCGATCCTTGCCGCGTATTCGGGAGCGTCTGACTTTCTGAGTTTTGATCCGCGGTCGCGGGGGATTGCGCGGGCGCTGGGGTTGAAGGTGTTGCCGGAGAAGATATAAAGGCGCAGGGGTGAACCTGCGCCTGTGGGGAAATAGATTGGAGGGCTCCTACGGGTGTTTTGGGCGGAGGAGGATGGCTTTCTTGTCGGTGCCTTCGACTTCGACGCTGTGGGTTTCGATGCCGGGATCGTCTTTGAGGGCGTTATGGACGATGCGGCGGTCGAACGCGTTGAGCGGTTCGAGTTCGACGATATCGCCCCAGCGGCGGACTTTTTCGGCGGCTTCCTTGGCTTTTTGAATCAGGGAGTCGCGTTGTTGGGAGCGGTAGTTGCCGACGTCGAGAGTGACTTTCGGACTGGTTGGGTCTTCTTTGAAGATGATCCGGTTGGTGATGTATTGAAGCTCGCTGAGGGTCTGACCCTGGCGACCGATGAGGCGGCCGGGATCGTTGGTTTGGACGTCGAGGAAGATTTGGCCTTCGATGTCGTTGTGGTTCACGGTCGCTTCGAAACCAAGCGTCGTGAGAAGCTTCTCAAGGATTGCTTTTGGATCTGCTGCCATAAGTCGAAATTCGGGGTTAGCGTGTGGGCGCGTTATTTCTTCTTCTTAGGTGGTAGGATGGGCGCGACTGGTTTGGTCGGCTTGGCACCGGGCGCGGGCGGGGTGGCGCCTTTTGCGGGTTCGGTGCGAGTGAGTTTCATCTGGAGAATCGATAACAGATTCTGAACGGTCCAGTAAAGCGTCAAACCAGCGGAGAAATTGTAGAGGAACACAACCATCATCAGCGGCATGTAACGCATGATCGCTTGCTGGGAGGGGTCCATGCCGGGGGAGGGCGGGGTGAGGCGCGCCTGCCAGATCATGGTTGCGCCCATGAGGAGCGGGAGCGGATTCACCGGGAAACCGGCGATGTAGAAAATGGTATCGGACTGCGAGAGGTCGCAGGCCCAGAGGAACTTCGCGCCGCGGAGTTCGATGGCGCTTTGGAGCATGGTGTAGAAACCGAAGAAGACGGGGATCTGGAGGAGCAATGGCAAGCAGCCGCCGAGCGGGCTGACTTTGTGCTCCTTCATGAACTCCATCATCTTGAGGTTCATTTTGCGCGGGTCCTCCTTGTATTTCTCCTGGATGGCCTTCATCTGCGGCTGGAGGGCGGCCATGCGCTTCATGGATTTGGTCGAGGCGTTGGTGAGAGGCCAGAAGAGGAGCTTAATGATGACGGTGATGGCGATGATCGCGAGGCCGTAGGAGAGGCCGAGCGCGTGGAGGCCGTTCATCGAGATGAGGAGAGTCTTGGCAAAGAAACTGAAATACTTTCCGAAGCCCATGACGACATCCATGTTTTTTGGAAGGCGCTGGAGCGTTTTGAATTCCTTCGGGCCGGCGAAGATATCGAAGCGATGTTCGAAGAAAGTGTTCGGCGCCATCACGCCAGGAGGAAGGATGAGCGCGGTTTGATAGCCGAAGGGAGTTTTGTAGGCAGTTGGATCGTTCGCGATCTGCTCCTGGTTGGGAGGCGGAAGAGTGATGCGGCGACCGATGACTTCCGTGGCGGGGTTCTCAGGGACCGCGACCATGGCGAAGAATTGGCTGTGAACCGCGGCCCAGAAGACGTTGCTCTGGCCGTCGCGGTAGAGCGTGCGGGGCGTGCCGGGTAAGCAACCGAGAGTTTTGTTAGCGAACCAGGGTTCAGTGATCTTGTTCCCTTTGTCACCGTTATACCACTCGAGGCCGAGGTGATAACTTTCGTCGTGTTGAGTGATCGGCGCGGCGGTGCCGACGACCAGTTCTCGTTCCGGGAGCGCGATTGGTTGAGCGCTGCGATTTTCGTAACGAATCGAAGCATTGAGGAGGAAGTTCGTTGAAAGGCGAAACTCCTTGATCATGTAGAGACCGTTTTGGAGCGGCCCTTCGGCGCGAATGACGTCGCCCGTTCGAGTGAGGGAAAAGAAGTCGAGCGTATTGGTGTCGCCGTTGACGAGGATGCTCAGCGCGGGGACTTGCGCCTTGGCGTTGAGAGTGACGTTGCCATTGGTGCGGGCGTTTTCATCGCAGCCGACATCCGCGGGGAATTTTTTCAGCTCGACGGTTTTTAATCCGCCGCCGCGGGAAGTGAAAGTGTAGCGGGCGTCTTCAGTTTCGAGCGTGACGAACTCTTCGGTGCGGGGAGGGAGATTGGTTGGTGCGGCGGCGAAGGTGTTAGTGTTTGAAGCAGGCGAAAGGGACGCGGCGTTTGTTAAGCCGACAGCAACGTTCGTCGCGGTGGCGACGGTGTTGGTCCTAGCGGGCGCGGGAATGGGCGGGAAGATTTTGTTGGTGATGGGAAACCACGCGGCGAGAAACGCCAGCGAGACAACCATTATGATGAGAGATTTGCGATCCATCTAGTTTTAGGCGCGGCAGGGATGCGTGGAATGATTGTGCGAGTCAGGGCAGGGGACGGGGTCGAGACCAGAACCGCCCCAGGGATGGCAGCGGAGCAGGCGGCGCGCGGTGAGCCAGGAGCCGCGGAACAGCCCGTGAACGCGAAGTGCTTCTATCGCGTAGCAGGAACAGGTCGGCAGATAGCGGCAGCAGGACCCGGTGACGAAGAACATGGCTTTGAGGGGCGAAAGCACGAGTTGATACGCGCGCACGAATGCAATCGCGATGTGGCGAGGAGCGATCATTGGTTGGCTCCGATCAGCTTGGCCTGGCGAGCAGCGGAGATGAAGTCGCGTTCCACGTCGGCGTAAGATTTGCCTGCGATGGAATTGCGAGCGATCAGCACGATGTCGTTTGATTGACTGAGGTCGTGTTGATGGCGGCGAAAGACTTCGCGCAATAAACGGCGGGCACGGGAGCGCGCCACGGCATTGCCGATTTTGCGAGAAGTGACGACACCAAGGCGAGAAGTCCCTTGCCCTGTTTCCGCGTCCGCGCTCCTCCAGTTTAGTATCAAGCAACCTTTGACGATGCGTTGTCCCTCAAGGCGAGCGCGGTTGAATTCCCAGCTTCGCTGCAGGCGTTGGGCCTGCGAGAAGCGGAGAGGCTTGCCTGCCTGGGCCCCGCCCGCCACGTGAAGAGCCGGATTAAACCGGGGTCAAACGCTTGCGGCCGACCCGGCGGCGGTTGGCAAGAACTCCACGGCCACTCTTGCTCGAGTTGCGGTTGAGGAAGCCATGCTGCCGTTTGCGACGCATTTTGGACGGTTGATATTGGCGTTTCATAATTTCGTGAAATTAAGGTTTGCGTGGGTGAATCAGGCCTTCTTGGATTTCTTTTCGCCCTTGTCTGCTTTGTCGGACTTATCAGCTTTGTCCGTCTTCTTGCCTTCGGCTTTAGCTTCGCCCTTGGCTTCCGCTTTACCTTTGCCTTCAGCTTTGCCCCTGGTGTCGCCTTTGCCGCGCTTCTCGGTTTTAACGTCGCCCTTGTTGGCTTCCTTGTCTTTGGCGGCTTCCTTGGTGGCGGCTGCGTGCTGCGCGGCGACCTGAGCCTGAACTTCCGGCGAGAGTGGAGTGGAGCTTTCGACGCGGACTTTCAGCGTGCAATCCACATCGTGGTGGAGGTGAAGCGGCACTTCGTGTTCGCCGAGAGTCTTGATCGGGTGCTGGAGATGTATTTTGCGTTTGTCGAGCTGGGCATCGTATTGATGGCGCAGTTCGTCGGCAATAGTGCCAGCAGTGACGGAGCCGAACAGCTTGCCGTCCTCGCCGGTTTTGACGTGGATGACGAGCGTGAGCTTGCTCAGCGTGGAGGAGAGCTCAGTCATGGAATTGAGTTCCTTCGCTTCGCGTTCGGTGCGGCGCTTCTGGAGCGCTTCGATCTGGCGTTTATTGGCGCCAGTGAGCGGAATCGCCAGCCCTTGCGGGAAAAGATAATTGCGCGCGTAACCCGCGGCCACTTTCACATGGTCCGATTCGGCCCCGAGGCCGATTACATTGTGAGTCAGAATAACTTCAGTTTTTGGCATTTTAGTCTCCTGTGAGAAAAGTCGGTCGATAAATCGACAGTTAAAAGTTCAAAGAGTTTAAGGTTAAAATGGAACGTCGTCTTCTTCGGGTGGCATGTCGCCACCGGTGTTGCTCGGGGGAGGGGCGGATTGTTGCGGACGTGGACGCGCGGATGGCGCACCACCGCTGTAGGAACCGCCGCCACCACCACCGCCACCGAAATCGCCGCCGCCTCCTTCGCGATTGCCGCCGCCGATAAAGGTCATTCCTTCCAGAACGACTCCCAGACGGCTACGCTTCTGCTGCGTTTGTTTATCTTCCCAGGAATCGGTGCGAAGGCGCCCTTCAACGAGGAGCGGATTTCCCTTCTTGAGATATTGCCCGATTAATTCCGCCTGTTTACCGAACGCGTCGACATCAACGAAAGTGACTTCTTCCTTGAGTTCGCCGGACTGATCTTTCCATTTGCGATTCAGTGCGAGACCGAATTTCGCGATGGCAGTTCCGCTCGGCGTGTAACGCAACTCGGGATCCCTGGTGAGGTTCCCGGCGAGAATCACTTTGTTGAAACCGTTCATAAATTTAAAAGCTCCGTTGCCCCAAGGGACAGATCAGAGCCTCCTCTCGTCGGCTGCTGCGATCAGGAAGCTAGCGCGGAGGGTGCTTCTTCCTTTTTGGCGCCGGCTTCGCTGAACAGGACGCGGAAAACGTCGTTGTTTAGCGCGAGCTTGCTGCGGAGAGCGGCGAGGTTCTTTGGCTCGCTCTCGAAAATGACGTTCACGTAGAAGCCCTGGGTGAACTTCTTGTCGGCCACACGGGTGAACTGGCGCTTGTCCATCTTCTGGACCGTTTCGACCTTGCCACCGGACTGCGTGATTTCTTCGCTGACCTTATCGATCAGTTCCTTCACGTTTTCTTCTTTACCGGCGGTGTTCAGGATGAACAAACCTTCGTATTTCTTCACTTCTGTTCCTTCTTCACGGGCGGCACAACCGCCCCGTTAAATTGACTCATCGCTTTCGAAACGCCCTCAGCGAGATAACACTCGATCTGAGCGACGGTCCGATCCAAAACTTTCTCCAACAACTCTGCTTCCTCCGCGCTGAATTTGCCGAGCACATGCCCGGTAATCTCACGCAGGCCGCGCTCCGTGCGGCCAATTCCCACTCTCAGCCTCGCGAACTGGCGCGTGCCGAGCTGCTGCTCGATCGAGTCGAGCCCGTGATGCCCGCCACTGCTACCTTCGGCGCGGAGACGAATCTGGCCAAAGGTCAAATCCGCGTCGTCCACCACCACCAGGATCCGCTCGTGCGGAACCTTGTAGTAAGCGGCCAGAGGCGCAATCGCCTCACCGCTGCAGTTCATAAAAGTTTGCGGTTCGCAAAGAATTACTTTGCGGCCGCGAACTTCCGTTCGGGCAACACGCGACTGGAATTTCGCTTCATTCTTCCAGTCCGCATTCAACTTCTTTCCAAAGCGCTCGACGGCCATGAAGCCGGCATTGTGTCGAGTGCGCGCATACTCGGCTCCCGGATTTCCCAAGCCAGCGACCAAATAAATCGTGTCCATTTGATCGAAGGCTCAAGACCGAACGGAACGCGAAGTGCGTTCCGGGCCGCCCGCATCGCGGGAAAATTACTTCTTCTTTTCGGCCGGCTTTTTGTCTGCAGCGCCTTTGTCCGCTGCTTTCGCGGCGCCACCTGCGGCGGCTTTGTCTCCACCAGCAGCCGGTTTGGCAGCCGCGCCTTCTTCCTTTTTCTCCTTAAGCATCTCGGGTTGAGCCGGAGCGCCCGCAGCGTCGGTAGCGGCAGCTTCCTGCGCTTCGGTGAGCGGAGCAGCGACAGCGACAACTGGAGTTTCCTTGCGGCCGATGATTTCCACGCCAGCAGCGGTTTGAATATCGCCGATGTGAATGGATTGGCCGATCTGCATCTTAGTGACGTCAATGTTGATGACATCGGGCAGATCTTTTGGAGTGGCGCGAACTTTGACCTTGAAAAGAACGTGTTCGAGCACGCCGCCGCCGGACTTCACGCCTTCCGCTTCGCCGAGCGTTTCGACAGGCACCATGGCGGTAACCTTCTCGTTTTCCGCGACTTCCTGGAAATCGACATGCAGCATTTTACCGCTGAGGGGGTGATGCTGGATTTCGCGAACGAGCGCGAGGCGGCTGTTCTTATCCACCGCAAGATTCACGAGGAGAATCTCGGAATGAGCGGTGTGAATGACCTGCTCCAGCTCCTTGGAAGCAACTTCGATATTTTGAGGCTTGTTGTGGCGACCGTAAATGACAGCGGGGATTCGGCCGTTTGTGCGCACCTTTTTAACACCCAGGCGCTTACTCAATTCGCGTGGAAACGCGTTCAACGATACAGATTTCATTTTAAATACTCTCGTTATCCCGCCGATTTTGCGGCAGAACCAAAAAATAAACAGGTGAGCGCACTAACTGGTGCGTCCACCTTTAAATTCAAATAGCGAAGTAACCGACGAATTATTATGAATCCGCTTAATGGCTTCGCCCAATAACCCCGCCACCGAAAGCGTGGTAATATTGACCCCGGCTATAGCAGGGCGGAGAACCGTATCAGTAGTTATTAATTCGTCAACTTCTGATTTACGGAGGCGGGAGATACCCAAGTCGTTCAGGATGGCGTGACTTACGCAGGCGATTACCTGCTTGGCACCCTTGGACTTAAGCAGGGCGGCGGCGGTGGTTAAGGTGCCGGCAGTCTCGGTTAAATCGTCGACCATCAAGACGCACTTGCCTTTGATCTCCCCGATGACGGTCATCGACTCGATTTCGGTCGCGCTTTTGCGGCGCTTGGCGACGATCGCCAGGCCGGCACCAAGGACTTGCGAATAGGCGTGGGCCATTTTGATGCCGCCAACGTCTGGGCTGACGACGACGAAATTCTTCAGTTTCTTGCTGCGCAGGTATTCATACATCACGGGCGCGGCGTAGAGATGATCGACTGGGATGTCGAAGAAGCCTTGGATCTGTTGGGCGTGGAGATCCATCGTGAGGACGCGATTCGCGCCGGCGGCAACGATGAGGTTGGCGACGAGCTTGGCGGTGATGGGGACGCGGGGCTGGTCTTTGCGATCCTGGCGGGCGTAGCCGTAGAAAGGCAGAACGGCGGTAATACGCGAGGCGCTGGCCCGGCGGAGCGCATCGATCATGATGAACATTTCCATCAGATGATGGTTCGTGGGCGGGGAGCTGGATTGGACGAGAAAGACATCTTCGCCGCGAACGTTTTCCTCGATTTTGACGAAGGTTTCGCCGTCGGGGAACGCGCTTACGGTGCACTTGCCGAGTTCGGCGCCGATCGACTTGCAGATCGACTGGGCCAAGGGCTGATTAGATGTCCCGCTAAAAATTTTCACGCTACTATTACTGCAAAACAAAAAACCACCCAAAGGTGGTTCCAACAAGTGGGTTGGACTGTAACTACGGAGTTTCGAGAGGCAAGAAATTTTGGTTTAATCGTGTGGCGCGGCGGCTGGGAGGGTGAGGGATTCGTTGGGAACGGCAGTTTTTCCACCGTAGAAGAGGAGCATGCCGATGGCGGCGAAGATCAGTTCGCGGGCGCGGCGGATGATGGCGTAAGCGGCGACGAAGGTGTCGGGTAAACCGACGAGTTTACCAATGAGGACGATGCCGGATTCCTGCACGCCGAGCGAGCCGGGGAGCCACATGCCGAGCACCTTGGCGACGCCGGTGAAGGCTTCCATGACGAGGGCTTGCGGCCAGGTGATGGGGACGCCGAGGAGATGGGCGACGAGGTAGATTTCCACGGTGTCGAGCGTCCAGCCGCACAAATAAAAGAAAGTGGAGCGGAAGAAGCGGGATTTCTCGTTGCGATAAAAGCCAAAGATGGTGCGGTCGAGTTCGAGCAGACGGGCCTTGTGCTGATCGAAATGTCGCAGCGGGAAAGGAAGAGCACCGGCCAGCTTCGAAAAGATTTTAAAGAACCCGACTTTCTGTGCCCAGAAGAGCAAGGCAACAGCGGAGATTCCGCCGACGAGGATGAACAGAATTGCGAGGCGGAGATTTGAGTCGTTTTTAGCGAGTTGAAAGAAGAACGCGCTGGCGGCGAGGATGAAGAAAAGTTGAGCGACGGTTTGGGCGGTTTTGGAAACGACTGCGGCGACGGTGGCGTCTTGAGCGGAGATTCCGTAGCGGCGGAGGAGGAGGACTTTCGCGGCTTCGCCGCCGACGTAGGCCGTGGGGATGAGGTTGTTGACTGATTCGCCGGCCCAACGGATTCGGAGCCGGGTGAAGAACGGCGGTTTTTGGGGCGGAAGAGTTTGGGACCAGGCGAGGCAATCGACGAGGTAGACGACGAAGTAGGGGAGTAGAACCAGCGGGGCGAAGGCGCCGAGACTTTTGATGAGTTCCCAGACGCGAGTGGGGCCAAGGTTGGAGAGATACCAACTGAAGAGAGCGAGCGCGGCGAGGGTGAGGAGCGCCTTGGCGAAGGATTTCATCGCGCGGGCGGAGTTGGTTTATGGGTGAGTTGCAGGACCAGAGCGGTGAGCCAGAAGAAGTGGCTGCCAATTGCTGCGAGCCAGAGGAACCAGGGAAGTTTCTGCGCGATTGCGAGAGTGAGGACGAGGACGGAGAAATCGCGGTTGGTTGCGGCGTTAATGAGCTTTTGCAAGGGGCCGTTCGAATCTGCCGCCTGCCGCATTCCGCGGACGACGACAATGCATGCGAGGAGTGCGCCGATAATTGCGCTGAGGCCGAGCCAGACGGTTTCTTTATCGCCGCCGTTGCGGAGGACACCGAAAGCGATACCGGCGAAAACGGAGACGTGAACGATCTGATCTCCCCAGAAATCGATCCATTTACCGAGGGGAGATTCTTTGAAGAGAATGCGTGCGAGGTCGCCGTCGACGCAATCGATGATCGCGGAGAGTTGGAAGAGAATCGCGCCGAGGAGAGCGGATTTGTAACTGCCTTCGGCGAAGAAGAGCGCGGAAATTACGCCGATGATGATTGAGCTGATGGAAACGGCGTTGGGGGAGACGGGCGTATGAATGAGGAGCTTCGAGAGGAGGCGACCGACGGGGCGATTGAAGTGGCGATCGACGAAGCCATCCGCGGCGCCGGTGAGTGAGGACCAGAGGGCGCGTTGGGCTTCGAGAGCTTCGGACTTGTTTTCAATTAGGCGCGCGCCTTCTGCTTCGATGGTTGCCGGGTTTTCAAGCACTATGGCGATGTTGTGGTGAGCTGCGAGTGCTGAAGTCGTGTGCACAATGCCGATGGGAAGCGGGAGGCCGTTTTGCATCAGGCGAGAACCGCTTTGCAAAATGCGCTTAATGTCGGCGGTTTGCACTAAGATATTGCCAGCGGCGAGCAGCGTTGGGCCTTCGAGGTGCGGCGCGGAAGGAGCTACTTCGACGGAGATGCGGAGAGCTTTGGCGCGACGGAGCTCGGGTAGGAGGCCTGGCGTTACGACGGTGATTGGGCCAGCACCCGCGCGATGGAGGGCGATGATTAATCGTTCGAGAACGGTGAGGGCCGCAATCTTCTCGGCGGAGTGCGGGTTGGCGAAGATTACGGCGGGAATCTTCTGCGTCTCGGCGATGCTGGAAACGCGCGCTGGGGCCGACTGCTCCATATCAGATGTTGTGCACGGGTCCCGGAACAGGAATGGGAATATTCATATCGGCGAGGACTTTTTTAATCGCGTTGAGCAAGGCGTGCATGTCGGGCGCGTGGAGGTCGCCGATGTTGCCGAGGCGGAAGCATTCCACGGTGGTCAGCTTGCCGGGGTAGATCACCATACCGAGAGCGGAGAGGCGCGAGTAAAATTCGTCGAAGCGGAAGTTGGGGTGCGTAGGATAATGAAAGGCCGTGATGATCGGGCTTTGGACGGCAGATTGGAGATAAGGGACGAAGCCAAGTTCGGCCATGCTCGAAGCGAGAAGCTTTTGGTTCGCGAAATAGCGGCGGTGGCGGCCGGCGACTCCGCCTTCGCGGTCGAGTTCGTCGAGGGCCTGGGCGAAGGCGAGGAGTGTGTGCGTGGGCGGGGTGAAGCGGAATTGGCCGTCTTGTTCGAGGCCGCGCCATTGTTCGTAGAGGTCGAGGCTGAGGGTGCGAGCGAGTCCTTTGGCTCCAGCCAACTTTTCACGGGACGCGAGCGCGAAGGAGAAGCCTGGAACGCCTTGAATGCACTTGTTCGCGGAGGAAACGAGGAAATCGATCGCGTCATTCTGAAGGGAAATTGGGATTGCGCCGAAGCTGCTCATGGCATCGACGATGAAAGTGCGTTTCGCAGCATGGACAATGGGGCCGATGTCGTTGATTGGATTCAGAATGCCAGTTGTCGTTTCGCAATGAACTGCGGCGACGTGAGTGATCTGCGAGTTTTGGAGCTTTTGTTGGACGGCTCGCGGGTCTGCTGCCTGGTTTTCTGGGCAGCGCAAGACCTCGTGCGGGAGGTGGTAGCCCGCGGCGATTTTGACGATGCGTTCGCCGTAGGCGCCGTTCGCGATGATGAGGAGTTTGCCATTGGGCGGAACGACGCTGGAGATAACTGATTCGATCCCGAACGTGCCACTGCCCTGGATGAGGACTGCTTCGAAACCGCGCGCCTGGCTCACGCCGCCGAGTTCCAGAAGGCGGCGGCGGATGTTGCGGATGAGATCGATGAACTCTTTGTCGCGGGAACCGACGTCGCGGAGCATCGCTTCTTTGACGGAGGCGCTGGTGTTGAGCGGGCCGGGAGTGAAGAGGAGTTTGCGCTTCATTTCGCGGGCGAATTGTTCGCCAGGAATTGCATAAATCTTTCCTTCACTTCGTGCGGTTTGACGGTGGGGCGACCGAGGTTTTTGGGCGAGCCCTGGCGAATTTTTACGTGGACGAGAGATGGGCCGCGCTTGTTGCGCAGATCTTTTATCGCAGAAACGAGATCGTCGCGGGAAGTGAGGCTGATGGCATTGCGGTAGTTGGCGGCGGCGGCGATGCGCGCGAAGTCGACGACGGGCGAGGCGGTGCCCTGGCCGCCGGTGGAATCGTGAGCTTCGTTATCGAGGATGATGTGCAGGAAATTTGGGGGCTGGGTGTAACCGATGGTGGCGAAGGCGCCAAGCTTCATCAGGGCAGCGCCGTCGCCATCGATGACAACGACGGGTTGGGTGGACTGGCCCAAACAGATTCCCAAGCCGATGGCGGAAGCGGTGCCCATGCCGCCGACGACGTAGAGATGGTTGGAGCGATCGGCGATGGTGAAGAGTTCGCGTCCGGTCTTGCCGGTCGTGGCGATGATCGCTTCGTTGCCGTGCAAAGATTCGAGAATGGTCTGCAGCGCTTCGGTGCGGATGAGTTCAGGCGGTGCGTTCTTTGCGGGAGAAACTTCAGTTTTGACGCGCTGCAATTCGGGTTTTGACTGCAGTTCGTGTTCTTCGACGGAACCTTGGCTCATCACCAACGCGAACGGTAATTGCGTCTCGCGCATGGTGGATTCCGCTTTCGTGACGGCTTCTTCGACTTTCGCTGGATCGGTCGGAAATGGCGCCCAAGGGATGCGCATGGTCTCGAGCAGTTGATGCGTGATCTGGCCCATTAATACATGCTGCGGTTCGTCGGGTCGGTCGGGTTCGCCGCGCCAGGTGGTGATGAGGAGAGTGGGAACGCGGAACGGATAATTCAATGAGGTGAGCGGATTCACCATGTTTCCGAGACCGGAGTTCTGGCACATCGTGACGGTGTTTTTTCCGGCGAGATAGGTGCCCATGGAGATGCCGACCGCTTCGCCTTCGCTCGCGGCGCCGGTGTAGTTCAGTGATTTGTCATCGATGACATAGTTAATGAACGGCTTGAGATACGAACATGGGACGCCGGCCCAGTGAGAGAACCCGCGACCGCGAAGTTGTTCGATGAAAGCGGCTGCTTTGATCATTGCGGACTAAATTCCTGCGGAAGAGTTGGCGGTGGAGAGGTCTTCGAGGTTGTCGACATCGAGCCAATGGCCCGTGATGTAAACGATGGAGATGCGGACACCTTTCGCGACCAATTCGCGGAGGAGTGCGTCGCAACGGAGCGATTTGAAATCGGGCCGGGTGCTGAGTTCATTCAAGGTGGCGCGAATCTTTTCCGCTCCAGACGGCGAAGCTTTCAGGAGGCCGATCCATTCGCCATCGACTTTCGGAAGGCGGGGGCCGATCTCACGGAGTTCGGATTCTTCTTCGCCGTAGCGTGGGCTGTAGGCGTGCGAAGCGGTAACGTAATCGTGGTATTCGTCGTTGCGTTTGCGGTCGCTCCAGGTCGCATCGACGGCGATCACGATTTCACCCGGATGCGCGAGAAGATTTTGGAGAATGTATTTGCGGAAGAGAATATCGCCGAAAGAAAGAACGATGCTGCCTTTGAGCGCGTTGGCCGCGAGATGCAATGATTGGAGTTCGTAGGTGCTGGCGAAGTCGGTGTTATCAACGTAGTCCACATTTGGTAGGCTGATGCTGTCACGACCGAAGCCGCGAACGATCGTGAAGTCTTTGATGCGCTCAGCCCGGAATTGCGCGACGAGTTTGTGGAGGAGCGGTTCACCGTTGATGGGCACCATGGCTTTCGGGCGCGTGCTGGTGAGAGTGCCGAGATCGCCTTGCGAGGCAGCAAGGATTATGGCGCGCGTCGACTTATTTGTTTGAGGAAGATAGCGTTCTTCGGCGGCGAGCAATTCATCCGCGTTCTGCAATCGGAAGACTTCCTTAACGCTCGCGATGGAGTCTTCAATGCTGGCGACGTTGCGTTGGGTGAAAATGGTGCGAGTGACGCGTTGCATCGCGGTGATGGCGGCGCGGACGTTGTGGTTTGCCCAAATGACGATGCGAATGCCCGCCTGTTCGAAGACCTCGGTGGGGGTGCTGTAATACATCGTGGGGACAATCACGATCGGGCATCGATTCGCCCATTCCTTCGCGAACGCCAGGATTTCGCTGGGCGTGGATTTCTTACTGTGGATAAGCAACGCATCCGCACCGGCGGCGTGGTACGCTTCGGCGCGGCGCATGGCTTCATCCATGCCCCAGCCGGAAATGAACGCCTCGAGACGGGCGACGAGGGAAAAATCGGAGTCGAGTTGTGCGTCTTTGACCGCTTTGATTTTGCCGGCGAACTCATCCATATCCGCGAGCGGTTGACGTTCACCGTTGATGAATGAGTTCGTCTTGGGAAACAGTTTGTCCTCGATGCACAACGCAGCGACGCCGCGCTGCTCCAGTTTGCGGACGAGGCGGCGGACGTTGTTGAAATTTCCGAAGCCGGTGTCGCCGTCGAGGAGGATTGGGACTTGCACGGCGTCGCTCATGAACTCCACCGTCTCGAGCACCTGAGTCCAGCTCGCTTCGTTATTATCGCGCACGCCCAATGCCGCGGAAATTGAAAGGCCACTCGCCCAAATTCCTTTGAAGCCGGCTTCTTCAACGATCCGCGCGCTCAAGCCGTTGTGGGCCTCCATCAAAAATTCCGTGCGCGAAGATTCCAGGAGCGCGCGAAACTGGCGTGTCTTTTTCAAATCTGAACTCATCAATCGAAACAGCAAATAAAGCGGCCAATCTATTGGCGACGCAGATACACGGCAAGCTGCTGTTTCGAGGGGACGATATTAGGCGGCGCTTCGCATGCTGAGATGTTGGGGAGTGTGCGTGGGGCCGAGACAGCGCGGGCCGTGTTCGGTCCAGATGAGACGATCGACGTGCATGCGGCGGCCGGTCATGGCGGGGTCCCAGGCGTGGTAAACGATGAACTCGGATTCGTCGTCCGGGCCTAGGACGATTGAATGGTGACCCGGGCCGATGATTTTGCCGGGGAGGGTGCGGAGGACACGAGCGCCGGATTCGTTGCCGGAATCCGAATACGGGCCTAGAACTGAGGAAGCCGTGCCGTAATCGACCCCGTATCCTTCGCCCTGGTAGCAACCGCCGCTGTAGAAGCAGTAGTAGATGCCGTCGCGCTTGCGGACGCACGGTCCTTCGAGGGTGTGCCAATCGAGGACTTTGCCGTACATTTCGCGGTTCACCTGGAAACGTTGCCACTCGCAACGCGCGCGGAGGATGGTGCGGTGTTCGCCGGCGAGTCGGGTCATGTTGATGAGGCGATCAGCGACGAGCGCGGTTCCAGCGCGAACTTCGCCGGAAAAATCGAGGAAGTCGCGCGCGTAAAAGAGATACCATTGACCGTCGTCGTCGCGGAAAGCGTGAGCATCGATGGCGAAAGTGCAGTCGTCTGTTTCCGGGAGGAGCGGGCCCACGTCTTCGAATGGGCCGGTGGGTTTATCGCTCACTGCGACGCGGAGCGAGTGGTTTAAACCTTCTGTGGCGAATGAGAAATAGAGGTAAAAGAGGCCATTTTCGTAAGCGACTTCGGGCGCCCAGAAGACTGCGCCTTTCGCGAAAGAGGGAACGATGAGCGCGCCGCCGTGTAGCTTCCAGTTCACGAGGTCATCGGAGACAAGCAGCGGGATGGCCATCTCGCGGCCCTGCACATTGTAAGTGGTGAAGTCCGCTTCGCCGGCGGCGGGTGATTCGGAAATGGGGCCGGTGCCGACCGCGTAGTAGCGGCCTTCGTGTTTGTAGACGAACGGGTCGGCGAAATAATATGGATATACTGGGTTGGTCCAGTTCATGGCAGTTCTCCTGAATACCAATGGCACACGTTCGTAGATTGCGCTACGGGACGTTATAAGACGGCGTGGCTGGTTTTCTTAAGATTCCCGTGCGAAAATGAGTTTATGGGGAAGAAGTCGAGCCTGGAGATCGACGGGCGGACGTTGCAGGTGTCGAACCTGGACAAGGTGTTGTATCCGAAGGCGAAGTTCACGAAGGCGAACGTCATCGACTACTATATCAAGGTCGCGAAGCAGATCATTCCGCACCTCAGGAATCGGCCGCTGACGTTGAAGCGGTATCCGGACGGTGTTACGGGTGAGCATTTTTACGAGAAGGACGCGCCTTCGCATAAACCCGATTGGGTGAAAACGGCGGTGGTGCCGCGGAAGGGACGGGCGGGCGAAATTAATTATGTGCTGATCAATGATGTGCCGTCGCTGGTGTGGGCGGCGAACCTGGCGAGTTTGGAGATGCATGTGTTCCTCGCGCGTGCGCCAGAGATTCAGCAGCCGACATCGATTGTGTTTGATCTGGATCCGGGCGAGCCGGCGGATGTGCTGGATTGCGCGCGGGTGAGCATTTGGATTCGCGATCTGGTGGCGCAGTTTGGGTTGAAGAGTTTTGTGAAGTCGTCCGGATCGAAGGGGTTGCAGCTCTACATTCCGCTGAACACGCCGACGAGTTATGAGAAAACGCAGCCGTTCGCGAAAGCGATTGCGGAGCTGCTGGAACGCGAGCATCCGGACCGCGTTGAATCCGAGATGGCGAAGGCGTTGCGCACGGGGAAGGTGTTCATCGACTGGAGCCAGAATTCGGAATTTAAAACGACGGTTTGTGTTTACTCGCTCCGCGCCAAGCGCGAGACGCCATATGTCTCCATGCCGTTCACCTGGGAAGAAGTGGAGCGGGCGTGCAAAAAAGATGATCGGGACATGTTCTATCTGGAGCCGGAGGAAGCGATTGAAAGAATTGAAAAGGTTGGTGATCTGTTTGAACCGGTTTTGAAGTTGAAACAGAAGTTGCCAGCGAAGTTCGAAAAACTATTGGGGAGCGTGGAATTACCGGAACTGGCAGATGCGCCAAAGTCAAAATCAACCGCGAAGCCGCGCATGAAGGGAGTGGGCGATCGATCGTTGAAGGCTTACGAGGCGAAGCGGGATTTTTCGCGAACGCCGGAACCTGGGCCGAAGAAGAAGGCGACTTCAGATAGGAAAGCACCGTTGTTTGTGGTGCAGAAACATGCGGCAAGCCATTTGCATTACGATTTTCGATTGGAAATGGACGGCGTGCTTAAATCGTGGGCAGTACCGAAGGGGCCGCCTTTCGTGCGCGCCGAGCGGCGGCTGGCGATGTGGGTGGAAGATCATCCGCTGGATTACGCGCGGTTCGAAGGGATCATCGCGCCCGGAAATTACGGTGCGGGCACCGTCATGGTTTGGGATATTGGCACTTACGAGGTGATGGACGGCAACTTCCAGCAAGGCAAGTTGCACATGATGCTGCGCGGGAAAAAGCTGGAAGGCGAATGGATCCTGGTTCGCTCTAAAAAGGCGGATAATGACGAGAAAGTTCCCTGGTTCCTGATCAAGGGGGGAGAATCGATGGACACGCCGAAGAACGTCGACAAAAGCGTGCTCACCAACCGCACGATGGAACAAATCGCCGCCGCCAAAGACGCCGAATGGGAGAGCAACCGAAAGGCGGCGTCGAAGAAAAGACGGTTAATCCCGTCTAAACCGGCGGCTCGTCACATGTAGCGATTACTGAGATTCGTCCTGCTCAATTGTGCGGTCAGAACTCGCGTCACAGAATGCGACTGACTCTTGGCATGTTCTGAGGGAAACTTGCTGGCGACCGGTCGAATATTGATCTCGGCTGGATAAATCTATGCTCACGGAAAAGCGTCGGGGTTTGTTATTAATCGCTTTCGTTCTTTCCTGTTTCGGCTGTGCTTCTCCGGAGCGAGGCCGTTACGAGACGAACACGGTGATATCCAGAATAGCGTTCGGCTCGTGTATCGATTCCAATCAGCACCCAATGCTCAATACATTCCTGCGCGAGCGCTGGGACGCGGCGATTATGCTTGGCGACAATATCTATGCGGACACCACGAATGCCACGGTCATGCAGGCAAAATACAATGAGCGTAAGCAAAGCGAGTTCTGGGGAAAGCTCCGAAAACGCGGGCCTGTTCTGGCGACCTGGGATGATCATGATTTCGGATGGAACGACTCCGGCGCGACCTACGCGATGAAACGCGAATCGCAGCGACTGTTTCTCGAGTTCCTCGATGAACCGCGAACTTCTCCGCGCTGGCAACGCGAAGGTGTTTACGATGCAACCATGTTCGGGCCCCCCGGCCAGCGCTTGCAGATCGTTCTCCTGGATACACGTTATTTCCGCAGCGCGCTCTCTACGGGTATCCACAACGCGGTGCCGAGCGGCGGTCCATACGTGCCCACGAAGGATACAAACACCACGATGCTTGGTGAAGCTCAATGGAAATGGCTTGAGAAAATCCTCCATGAACCCGCCGAGATTCGGGTGATTGCCTCGAGCATTCAGTTCCTTTCCGAGTTCAGCGGGGCGGAAGCCTGGGCTAACATGCCACATGAGAAGCGGCACATGCTCGAGCTCGTCGGGCGAGTCGAGACGGGAGAGCTTGGCGCAGGAAAATCTCGCGTCGTATTTATCAGCGGCGACCGACATTGGGCTGAGCTCTCGAAGCTGAATCGGTCCGATCTGCCACCGCTTTACGACCTTACCTCAAGTGCGCTCACACAGAAGCATCCCCGTGGCACACCCACTCCGAATAGTTTTCGCACCGGCCCGACCTATCACGACGCAAATATGGGGCTAGTTGAGATCAATTGGCGCGCGCTGAACGCGAGAGGGCAGCCCGAGCTCAAGCTGCGGCTGCTCGATGCCGCAGGACAACCCCGCATCGAGGAGGAGATATGAAGATAGCGATCGCTTCGGATCACGCGGGTTTCGAATACAAAGAGAAGATTAAAGCTTTTCTCCAAGGCCTGGGTCATAGCGTCACTGATTTCGGCACGAACAGCACTGAATCGGTCGATTACCCCGAATTTATCCGACCAGCTGCGGAAGCGGTGGCGCGTGGTGAGTGTGAGCGGGGGATTGTTCTTGGTGGTTCGGGGAATGGTGAAGCGATCGTGGCGAACAAAGTTCGCGGAGTGCGTTGCGCACTGTGCTGGAGCGAGGATACGGCGCGTTGGGCTCGACAACATAATGACGCGAATGTAATGGCGATCGGCCAACGTACCCTTCCCGTGGAACTCGCGCTGAACCTTGTTCGCATCTGGCTGGCAACGGAATTTGAAGGTGGCCGCCACTCCCGGCGCGTGCAGATGATTGAGCCAACGTAAATCGCCTGCCTGCTTTCGTTTTGTAATTCAGCACCAGTCAGGTAATTTGCCGTGGATGAGTGTTTCGGAAATTGTGCTGGATCTTGGGAAGCGCGCGAAAGCTGCGTCGCGCGGTCTGGCGCTTTTGAGCACGGAAGAAAAGAACCGGTGCCTGATGGCGATGGCGGAGGCGCTCGAAGGACAGAAGGACGCAATCAAGGGCGCGAACGCGAAGGACATGGAAGCGGCGCCGGGCTACGGTTTGACGGCGGCGATGATGGATCGCTTGCGGCTCGACGAAAAGCGGATTGCTTCGATGGCGAAAGGTCTGCGCGAGGTCGCGGCTCTGCCCGATCCAGTGGGGCGCGTGCTCGATGAACGGGTGCGACCAAACGGGCTTAAGCTGCGCAAAGTCAGCACGCCAATCGGGGTGGTGGTGATCATTTACGAGAGCAGGCCGAATGTAACAGCGGATGCGGCGAGTCTTTGTTTCAAGTCAGGCAACGCAACAATTCTGCGCGGCGGGAAGGAAGCGCTTCATTCGAACATGGCGATCGCGCAGATTATGATTGAAGCGGGGAAGAAAGCGCTCGGGAATTTTCCGGCTGATGCCATTCAAGTTGTGCCGACGACTGATCGGGAAGCGATCAAGGAACTGCTTTCGCTGACGCAGTATGTGGATTTGTGCATGCCGCGGGGTGGGGAAGGTTTGATTCGCGCGGTTGCGGAAAGTTCGAAGGTGCCGGTCATTAAACATTACAAAGGCGTTTGCCATGTTTATGTGGATGATCGGGCTGACTTAAAAATGGCGGAGGAGATCGTGATGAACGCGAAGGTGCAGCGGCCGGCGGTCTGCAATGCGATGGAGACTTTGCTGGTCCATTCAGCGGTGGCGGAGAAATTCCTCAAAACGATTTCTGAGCGGTTGAAGGAATATCGAGTCGAGCTGCGCGGTGACGATGGCGCCCGGCGTATTTTGCCGGAGGTAAAGCAGGTTACGGAGAAGGATTGGGAAACGGAATACAACGATTTCATCATGAACGTGCGCGTGGTGGACAGCTCGAAAGCAGCGATCGATCACATCAATCGCTACGGCTCGGCGCATAGTGACAGCATCGTGACGGCGGATGAAGCGCGGGCGTCGCAATTTTTATCGGAAGTCGATTCCGCCGCGGTTTATTGGAATGCCTCGACTCGTTTTACGGATGGAGGGGAGTTTGGCATGGGCGCGGAGATTGGGATCAGCACGGATAAAATCGGCGCGCGCGGCCCGATGGGATTGGAAGAGTTGACGACGTATAAGTGGCTTGGGTTTGGCAGTGGCCAGATCCGTTCTTAAGCGTGGGATTGTTGAAGTTACGTGATGAGCCTGGGTAAGGAGCAAGCGCGGGGGGAAGCGGAGTTTGTGCAGGCGCGAATGCCTGAGCGCGGACTGTTCGCGGGAATGGAATGGCGGATCGCGCCGCAGCCTTTTCGTTTGGAGGCGAAACAAATCGCTGAATTGGAAAAGCTCGGACGGGTACTGCTGCAGTTTTATCGGACCGTAAACCAGCTGTATCGGAAAAGCGCTGAGGGCGCGCAACCCGCGTGGGTCGCGGAATACCTCGATCGCGGGAAACCGCAGGAGGTGATCAATTGGGCACGTTCGTCCGCGCTCAAGAATGAGATTCCACGCGTGATACGGCCTGATCTTTTACTGACCGATGATGGGCTTAAGGTTTCGGAATTGGATAGCGTGCCGGGCGGGATTGGGCTCACTGCGTGGCTAAATAAAACTTACTCGGACCTTCGAACGACCGGTGCGGAGTTCGGGGAAATCGTCGGCGGTGCGGACGGCATGCGGCAGGGTTTCCGTTCAATTTTTCCCAAGGGAAATGCGGTCAACATTGTCATCTCCAAGGAATCAGAAACGTACGTTCCCGAAATGGAATGGCTCGCAGGCCAGTTGAATGAAATGGAGCCGGATCGATTTCGGTTGAGAGATGGCAATTTTCGGGGGTTCGGCGCGAACGAAAGTATCTATCGTTTTTTCGAACTGTTCGACGTGCCGAATGTTAAGAATGCGTTCGATATTTTTGAGCGCGCGGAGCGGGGCGAGTTATTCGTGACTGCGCCGCCGAAAGCGTTCTTTGAGGAGAAGATGCTTTTTGCGCTGCTCTGGAATCGCAATCTTCGCGAGTTCTGGCGTCAGCAGCTCGGGGACGGCTTTCTCCGGCGGATGTTGGAGTTGGCGCCGATGACCTGGGTGGTCGATCCGGCGCCGCTGCCGCCGCACGCAGCGATACCGCAATTGGAAATTACGAGCTGGGAACAGTTGAAAACGTTTTCACAGCGCGAACGCGAATTGATCCTCAAAGTTTCTGGATTTTCTGAGAACGCCTGGGGCGCGAGGGGCGTTTACCTGGGCAGCGATATGCCGAGTGCGGATTGGAGCGACGCGGTCCAGACCGCGGTACGGTCTTTCGACAAGAATCCGTTCGTTCTGCAGCGGTATCACAAGCCTTCCACGGTGCCTATGGAATGGTTCGACTTTGCGAGCGGTGAGTTGAAGAAAGAGGAAGGGCGCGTGCGGCTGTGTCCTTATTATTTCGTGGAAGGGCAGGGGGACGGGGCGCGGGCGAAGTTATGCGGTGTGCTGGCGACGATTGCGCCCGCGGATAAGAAGATTATTCACGGGATGCGCGATGCGGTGCTGGCGCCGGTTTGCGTCGCATAGCGCAGTTTAGGGACCATGGGGTTGCTCGAATACATCTTGCTCGCGGCAACTTCGCTCTTCGTGATTATGGATCCGATTGCGCTGGTGCCGGCGTTCCTAGCGATGACGCCTCACGACAGCACGAAGGACCGTGTGCGCATGGCGCGGCTGGCGTGCCTGGTCGCGGGTTGCGTTCTGGTTTTCTTCGTGTTTGTTGGGGAAGGTCTCTTCAAGATCCTGGGCATCACGATGTCGGCGTTTAAAATAGCCGGAAGCATTGTCCTGCTCCTGATCGCGCTTGATATGCTGCGCGCGCAACGTTCGGCAGTGGTTGAAACTGTGGAAGAGCAAGCGGCTGGCGCACAGAAGGACGACATCGCCATTACGCCGCTGGCAATTCCGATGCTCGCGGGGCCGGGCGCGATCTCCACAGTCATCTTATTGCAAAGCGAAACGCGCGGATTGCAGCATGTCGTCGCGCTGGTTGGGTGTATCGCGTTGGTGTGTGTTGCGTCGTATTGGACATTGCGGTTGGCAGCGGTGCACGGCGCGAGATTTTTTACGCCGATCGCGATGAAACTCACGACGCGGATTATGGGGCTGTTGCTCGCGGCGCTGGCAATTCAGTTCATTCTCGATGGGATCGCGGAACAGAAGGAGAAACTGTTTATGCCGCCTGCGCCGGGCGAGGCTTTGCGTGACACGAATAGAACCGTCCCTCATGGTGAGTGAATCGATTCCATTTACGATTCGCCCCGCAACGCTGAGCGATGTTCCACAACTGGGAGAACTGATCCAGGCGTCGGCGCGCGGACTCAGCCGCGAACATTATTCACCGGAACAGATCGAAGGCGCACTGAGATGCGCGTGGGGCGTGGACACGCAACTGATTCGCGACGGAACCTACTTTGTCGTGGAACACGAAGGCGAACTCGTGGCGTGCGGAGGTTGGAGCAATCGGAAGACGTTGTTTGGAGGCGATGCGCAGCAGGGCAGGGAACCGGAACTGCTCGATTGCGCGAAAGAGGCTTGTCGCATTCGCGCGTTCTTCGTTCACCCGCAATTTGCCCGACGCGGCATTGGACGCATGTTGCTCGAGCGCTGCGAAGCGGAGGCGAAACGCGAACGCTTTAGTCGCGTGGAATTGGTGGCAACGCTGCCCGGATTACAGTTATACCGAGCGTGCGGCTACCAAGAGATAGAGCGAAAAAACTATCCGCTCGGCGCTCGGGTCGAGATTGAATTCGTTACGATGCGTAAAGCATTGCTTTAGCGCTGCATCATTTTCAGCAGCGTGTCGGCCATTTCGGTGGGTGTGGCAGCTACACCGATGCCAGCAGCCTTGAAAGCATCAATCTTGGCGGATGCGGTGCCTTTGCCGCCGCTGACGATTGCACCGGCGTGACCCATGCGGCGGCCGGGAGGAGCGGTCGCGCCGGCGATGAATCCAGCAACCGGCTTTTTGCAATTCTTCTTGATCCACTCGGCTGCTTCTTCTTCGGCGGAGCCGCCGATCTCGCCGATCATGATGATGCCGTGCGTTTCGGGGTCGTCATTGAACATCTTGATAACGTCGAGATGCGAAGTGCCGTTCACTGGATCGCCGCCGATCCCGATGGAAGCGGATTGACCGTGCCCGCGACTGGTTAGCTGCCAAACCGCTTCGTAGGTCAATGTGCCACTGCGCGAAACTACGCCGATGTTACCTTTCTTATGAATGTAACCTGGAGCAATGCCAATGCGGCAGCCGCCCGTTGAATCTTTCCCTTCGCCAGGGATGACGATGCCGGGACAATTCGGACCGATTAGCCGCGTCTTACGCCCCTGCATGGCGCGTTTTACGCGGATCATGTCGTTGATTGGAATGCCCTCGGTAATAGCGACGACGACGTCGACACCTGCGTCCACCGCTTCAAGAATCGCGTCTGCGGCGAACGGCGGAGGGACGAAGACGGCGCTGGCAGTCGCACCCGTCTCGCGAACAGCGTCCGCGACCGTGTCGAAGATGGGAACTTTGTCCTCGAATTTTTGGCCGCCTTTGCCTGGAGTCACGCCCGCGACAACTTTGGTGCCGTAAGCGAGGCTCAGTTGCGTGTGGCGCGCGCCGAAACTGCCGGTGATTCCCTGGATGAGGACTTTAGAGTCTGGTTTGAGGAGAATGGCCATAAAATTTAGTTCTGCTGTTTCTTTTGTGCTTCGATGCGCTCCTGTATGGCGCGCAACTGCGTTGTGACGAAGTGGTCTTGTGGCCGGCCGATCGCTTCCTTGGCACGGATCAATGCACCAATTTTTAACATTCGGCATTCTCCAAACGGAAATTTTGCCAACTCGCTTTCTTGGACGACCGCATCGAAATCGCCGATGGCAGCAACGTCACCGAGACAATCCAGCGGACCGAGATCAGTCAGGAGATAGAGGTTGTTGAGGCCGTTCAATCGTTCGGGAGTAAGCTCGAAAGGTAAGTCGCGTCTTTGTCGAAAACGTGGATTCAAGTCACGAATCGCTTCCGCAATGAGTTTGAAATTCCCGGCGTCTTTGGGCACGCAAATATCAACGTCATAGGTGACATAGCTGGTCCCATGCTTGACGGCAGCCAGTCCGCCGATAATTACGAACTGAACCTTTGACTGATGCAGGCGTCGAAGGATTTCACCAAGGCTGTCCATCGTTCAACGGATTACATCGCCGTATTTCGTTCACGAGAGCAAGAGCCCGGTCATTCTGAAGGATCCTTTCCCAGGGGGTAAGTTCCAGGTTCGATTCGATCAATGTCATATCCATGCCCATGCGGACAGCCTCCCGCCAAGCTGGTCCTGCGTCCGATGGCATCTGGTATTCACCGTTGATTGCTGCCAATGTTTTCGCGTCCATAACAGGCAAGCTACTTCGATCCGACTGCTTTCACCACTTTTTGGGCGGCGTCGGCCATTGTATCCGCCGAAGTGAGGCTGAGTTTCGATTCGGCGAGGGTTTTCTTGCCGGCCTGGACGTTGTTGCCTTCGAGGCGGACGACGAGTGGGAGGCTCAAATGCGTTTCCTTGGCAGCTTCGACGATGCCGGTGGCGATGACGTTGCAATCCATGATGCCGCCGAAGATGTTCACCAGGATTCCTTTTACGTGCGGATCGCTGAGAATGATTTTGAAGGCTGCGGTGACTTGTTCTTTGCTGGCGCCGCCGCCGACATCGAGGAAGTTCGCGGGGCTGCCGCCGAAGTGCTGGATGATATCCATGGTGGCCATGGCGAGGCCGGCGCCGTTCACCAGACAGGCAATGTTTCCATCGAGCTTGATGTAATTCAGGCTGAACTTGCTCGCTTCGATTTCCAGTGGCGCTTCTTCGGCCAGATCTCGCATTTCCTGGATGTCTTTGTGGCGATAGAGGGCATTGTCATCGAGGCTGATTTTCGCATCCACGGCGCGCAGAACTTCCTTGCCGTTCTCCTCCATGAGCGCGAGGGGATTGATTTCCACCATGGACGCATCGCACTGCCACCAGGTGTTATACACACCGGTAATCAGCTTGGCGGCCTGGTTGAATGAATCTCCCTTAAACCCAAGACCCGCGGCGACGTTGCGCGCCTGGTACGGCATGATGCCGACCGCGGGATCGATCCATACCTTGATGATCTTCTCGGGATGCTTCTCGGCGACTTCCTCGATATCCATCCCACCTTCAGTGCTCGCCATGATCAGGGGACGCGAATTTCCGCGATCCAGCAGGACCGCCAGGTAATATTCCTTTTTGATTGGATCGGCGGGGCCGATGAGAACTTTGCTGACCAATCGACCTTCCGCACCGGTCTGCTTTGTCACGAGCACATTGCCGAGCATGTTTTTTGCGGCATCGTGCGCTTCGTCGGCGGACTTAATAATTTTAACACCACCCTTGTAGCCGCTCTTGAACGTGCCTTTGCCGCGGCCGCCCGCGTGAATTTGAGATTTGAGGACGAGCACCTTCGCACCGCTCGCGATATATTTCTCAGCGGCCGCGCGGACTTCGTCAGCAGTGGTACAAACCGTTCCTTCAGGCACAGCCACGCCATGCTGTTTGAGCAATTGCTTGGCTTGAAATTCGTGGATATTCACAGATGAGTTCTAACTTTATTCTCCCGAAGTTTACCGTTGTTCAATCGGCTTTACATTCAAGCCGATTGGGCCGGTATATTTGCTTTGCGGACGAATCAAACGGTTATCCGCAAGCTGTTCCAAAACGTGCGCGGTCCAACCGGCGGTGCGCGCAATCGCGAAGATGGGCGTGAACAAATCGGTCGGAATCCCGAGCGAGTAGTAAACCGTCGCGGAATAGAAATCGACGTTAGCGTTCAGATGTTTGCGATCGAACATCAGCTTGGCAATGCGGTCGCTCATCTCGATCCATTTCGCTTCGCCGACTTTGCTGCTGAGCTTTTGCGCCATGGTGCGAAGATGGGGCGCGCGCGGATCAAGCGTTTTGTAGACGCGATGGCCGATGCCCATGATCTTCTGCTTGTTCGCGAGAGCGTTCTCCACGTAAGCATCCACCTTGTCCGGCGAGCCGATTTCCAAAAGCATTTTGATCACGCCTTCGTTGGCCCCGCCGTGCAACGGACCTTTTAACGTGCCGATGGCGGTCGTAATGGCGGAGTAGATATCGCTTAACGTTGCGATGGTTACTCGAGCGCTGAAAGTTGAAGCGTTCATCCCGTGATCGGCGTGTAGGACGTAACAAAGGTCCATGGTGTCCTCTTTCTCGCGTCCTGGCTTCTCGCCGTCGACCATCCACAGAAAATTAGCCGCCTCACCAAGCGAGGCATCGGGCTCCACGATGCTCTTCCCACAACGCAGCCGATGGAAATAAGCAGTTACGACTGGAATTTGGGCTATCAACCGCAAGGCCTGAGTCTTGTGCGCCTCGGGAGAATTTTCGTCGGCCTTTGCGTCATAACAGCCGAGCGCGGAAATTCCGGTGCGAAGCGCATGCATCGGCGGAGTTTCCTTCGGGAGAGCGCGCAAGATATCGACAACCTTGGCAGGGAGCGCGCGATAGGAAGCCAGCGTTTTCTTGAGAGCTTGCAATTCGCTGCGATTGGGCAGGCGGTTTTCGTGCAGCAGATGCACGACCTCTTCAAAGGACGTCTTGCCAGCGAGTTCGTTAATGTCGTAGCCGGCGTAAATGAGGACGCCTTCTTCACCACGCACGTCACTTAAACGGGTCTCGGCAGCGACTATTCCTTCCAATCCTTTGACGTGCGTTGCGGCGGTACTCATTCCAAAACTCTCAAAATCAGCGCTAAAATAGGCCCATGTTTTATGAGCAGGCGAGGGGAACCGTCAACGGTATTTCCGAATTTTATCCAATGAGCGCTTTTTTGCGAGAAACCCGCTCGACAACCGTTCGCAGTCCGTTTCCATTTACCGCTCGTGAAGAAAAGGAAGCTCATCCAGGCAGTCGTTGATCAGCTTCGCGCCGATCTCCAACTCTACCACCGGGCGGCGATCGCCGCGCGTGCCGAAGCCACCCACGAACAAAGCAAAGCTGAAAACAAATATGACACGCGCGGCCTGGAAGCTTCCTACCTCGCGCGCGGGCAATCACGCCAGGTTGCCGAAATCGAAGTCGCCATCGAAAAATTCCAGAAGCTCGATCCGCGCGAGTTCACTTCCGGCGAACCCATTGATGTAGGCGCGGTCGTGGAATTGACCAGCGGCAAAGAAAAGAATTTTTACTTCATCGGACCGCGCGCGGGCGGAACCGAAATTGGTTTCGAGAAAAGGGAAGTGCTCGTCATCACACCCGAGTCGCCGCTGGGTTCACAGTTAATTGGAAAGAAGCTGGGCGAGAAGCATCAGCTTGAGATTGGGGGGCAGAAACAGGAACTTACAATCTCGGCGGTGTGGTGATTCGGCGCCTACTCTACATCCAGCACGTAGAACTGGAATTTGGCGCCCGCAGGAATACTGACGGTGCCCCCCGCCACTTCTTCTTCGGTGAGGAAGCGAATGAATTCGAAAGGCTGGTTCGGAGAAGATGCACCCATGAGGCGATACGTCTTTCCGGACGTTGCGTTCCAACTCAGAGTTGCTGCACCTGAACTGGTGCGCACTCCGGAGACTTTAAAGACTGCATCAGCGCTGTTCGGCGCGGTTCCCGCTCGGAACTCCTCGAGATTTGTCATCCCGTCTTTATCGGCATCCTCATCGGCATCGGCGATTTCCACCTTCAAACCGTGGGTGCGCTCGAATTCGTCTGGCATGCCATCGTTGTCGAGATCTTCAGGAACGGTTCCGCCGGTACCCGTATTGCTCGCGAGGTTCCAGCCGGCATTCACATTGCGGAGTGCGCGCCCATCCGCGCCAACTTGGGTGTAGATCCATTCCGTGGATGAAAAGCTGAGCGTCACGATGTCCGCCGGCTCCGGCGCAGAAATTCCTCCGGTATCGTCATTATCCAGCGACTGAACACCCTGCTGCAAACTGGAAACCAAAACATCCTTCAACTTGACCTGCAGAAAACGAATGCCGGTGCGTTCGGTCCGAATCACATCCAGAATTCCGCTTTTGATATGCTTTCCGGACGCGCAGTGCTGAAACAGCAACGGCGTTGATTTATCCACTGCTTTCGACAGCTCTATGGGACTGAATGATACCGTGTTACTCGGAGAACGATTCAATCCAAAAGAAAATGAGTTAACTCGGATCCAACCTGCATGCCGCGCTGCCTGCGCCTCGCCAGGAATTCCTTCCAGGTAGAGGTACATCTGCGAGGCCTGAGAACTCGCCGCTACCAGCAACAAAAACAAGATGGTTGAAATCTGCCTCACAGCTTCACTTCAGAGTTCCGCCGCAGATCAAAAGCCAAGATTCAGTTTCAGATCCCATCCGCTCCGCACCGGCGTGTCGGCCGAGCCATCTGGTTTTTGCGGTGTGTAGATAAATTCAATTTTCGCGTAATTCAGCGAAAAACTTTCCATCGGCACGCCACTGCCGGTCGAACCGCTGGTTTGCACGCTCGTGACGAGAACGTCCGTGAGCTTCACGACGTAGTATTCGAGAGGCTTGTCTCCCCCAGCTTTCCGGACATAGAGAGTGGCGCTGCGGATGTGTTTGCCTGAGGCGCAGTGCAGATACAGCTGCGGCGATGCTTTATCGAGCGACTTTGTGAACGAGATATCGGAAAAAGTCGCTTTGCCAGCACCGCCCCCACCGCCGGAAATCGTGCCGACATTGGAAACTCCGAATCCGAAACTCTGCACTTCGATCGATCCAGGGTATTTTGCGTCAACCGATTCCCCCGGGATTCCATCTAATACCAGCAGAAAATCCGAGGCCGCTTTCACGGGGAGAGTCGATATTAAAATCGCGGCAAAAAGGAAAATGAAGGAACGAAACTTCATACTGCGCTTTGTGCGTTTCTCGCATCGTAAACGCAAGTCTAATATCGACCCAATTGCGACACCAATTCGGCTGCTCCTACGCGAACTATAATCGGGGACGCTCCTGATTGAGCGACGAGGGCGGCTTTCGGTAATTTCGCCGCGTGTTTAATGGACAGGATGATGCAGTGCCCGTGCGGATCAAAGACGCCGCTTCCACCCTTCTCCGAACCACTTGGCAGGATGTTTCCAACATTTCAGTCGACAACGGCCTGCTCACTTTCCGCTTCCGCAACCGCGCCGCGCTGCATGTGGCCGCCGAAGCTCAGGACATTCCGAACCTGATCGGCCTCATCCGCGCGAATTGAGGCGCCCCAGCGCACCCGCGAAATTGTTATTGTGCGTTTGCGCGCTTGCCTCTTGTATTTCGCGCACGCATGTCCTGGAAAGTTCTCATCACCTCGCGCGTCTTTGACACGATCGGCCAGCCGGCCCTCGAACTCCTCCGCACCTCCGGCTGCGAAGTAATCATTCCGAAGAAGTTCGGCCCCCTGAAAGCTGATCTCCTTCTGCCGAATCTCACCGGGATCGATGCCACGCTCTGCAGCCCGGACCAATACAACCCGCAAGTTCTTCGCTCTACCGAAGCGGCGAATCTGAAGATTATCTCTCGGTGGGGCGTTGGTTACGATTCCATCGATTTCGCCGAAGCCACCCGCCAGGGAATCGTCGTCGCATACACGCCGGGCATGCTTAATGAAACTGTCGCGGATTGGACCTGGGCACTGCTTCTCGGAATTTCACGTCGCGTCGCGCAAGGCCACCTGGCCATGGCGCGGAATGAATGGGCGCAATATTGGGGGCACGACGTGCACGGAAAAACGCTCGGCATAATCGGCTGTGGCCGCATCGGCCAGGCGGTGGCAAAACGTGCTGCCGGCTTCGACATGCGCATCCTCGCCTACGACTGCGCTCCGTGCGCCGAGATGCCGAATATCAAATTTGTTTCGCTCGACGAACTCCTCGCGGAAAGCGATTTCGTTTCCATCCACGCTGCGCTCACTCCAGAGAGCAGGGGAATGATCGGCGCCGCGCAACTTCGGCGCATGAAATCCGGCGCTTACCTTATCAACACCGCGCGCGGCCCGCTCATCGATGAACCCGCCCTCGCGCAAGCGCTTCACGAAGGCGTGATCGCGGGCGCCGCGCTCGACGTCTTCTCTACTGAACCTCTTCCCGCCGACAGCCCACTCCGCAACGCGCCGAATCTCCTCCTCGAAGCCCACCAGGCCTCCTTTACCCGCGAAACGGGCGAACGCGTCTGCCTCGCAGCCGCGCAAGCCATCGTCGATTTAATGCGCGGCCAAAAACCTCGTTGGGTGGTCGATCAGAACGTCTACACATCTCCAACCCTTCGCGCCCAACTCAAATAATTTATGCGCACCAATTACGTCCGCCAGAAACTCAAGCGAGGCGAACCCAGCATCGGCACCTGGATCTCGCTACCGAGCGCCACCGCCGCCGCACTCATGTCCCGCACAGCGTTCGATTGGCTTACCATAGATCTTGAGCACACACCCACCACTTTCGAAACTGCTGCAGCTTGCTTCTCAGTCATCGCCGCCAGCGGTAAAATTCCTCTCGCACGCGTTCCCTGGAACACCGCCGAGAACATTAAACGTGTTCTCGACACCGGCGCTTACGGCATCGTCGTTCCCATGGTGAACACACGCGCCGAAGCTGAAGCCGTCGTCGCCGCGGCCCGTTACGCGCCGGTCGGGCAACGCTCCATCGGTGGCCAGCAACACGCCGCAAATTTCGACACTGATTCCGCCACTTACTACTCGCGCGCCAACGATGAAATCCTCGTTATCGTGATGCTCGAAACCAAACAAGCCATCGGAAACGCTGATGAAATTCTGCGCGTTCCTGGCATTGACGCCTTTTTCATCGGCCCGAACGACCTCCACAATTCCTATGGCAAACCGCCCGCGTTCGAGAGCGACGCCCCCGAATTCATCAATGCGCTAGAACACCTCCTTGCTATGGGCAAAAAACACAAGGTGCCCGCCGGCATCCACGTCGCCGATTCCGCGGCCGCCCAACGCCGCACCCAGCAAGGCTTCCAATTTATCGCCGTGACCAGCGAAGCCGGCATGATGCTCTCCAAAGCTGCCGAAATCACCAAAGCGCTCGGCCTTAGCTACAGCGCGGCAGCGGTGAAATATTGATATGTATCCGCCGCCCACGAATAACGACGAACAGCACCTGCACCTTCTGGCGATTTTTCATTACGTCCTCGCTGGCTTAGCGGCGCTGGTCTCCTTATTCCCGGTCGTTCATCTGGTAATGGGTCTCTTCTTTATCTTCGGAGCGCCTAACCTCAATCAACAAGGCGAGATGCCACCGCAAGCGTTCGGCTGGCTGTTCGTCGCGTTCGCCGGCATTATCATCCTGCTCGGGCTAACCGTGGCCGTGTTGATCTTTCTCACCGGCCTTTATCTCTCCCGTCGCAAGAACTACACCTTCTGCTTCGTCATGGCCGCCATCGAATGTTTCTTCATCCCGGTCGGCACGGTCCTCGGCGTCTTCACCATCGTTGTCTTGATGCGCGATTCCGTGAAACATCTCTTCGTCATTAGCCATGGCCAAATCGCCGAACGCCAGACTGGCGGCTGAAAATCTGCGTCGTTAAACAGTCGTTGCAGGAGTGAATCTTTCTCTCCGCGTCGCTATGCACCTGCTGTCAAAACTGCCGGTTAACAGCACAAAGCGGCTTGTCATAGAAATCATCAGAGCCAATGCCACTGGAACTGCAAATTATCAGGCCGCCGGATTTTATACGGATGGGATCCTTGGGAGCGATGGACTTTGAATCGAGTAAGGAAGCTCTTCGAAAGCTCGCTTACGCGTGTCGAAAACGGGGAATCTTTCGTGCAGTGCTCGATTTGCGGGATCTGGCGATTCCGGCGACGCCGATGTTCACCACCTCGGAACTAGCAGCGTTGGTCGACACGTTTCGCGAGGCGGGCTTTAGCAGCTACCAACGGCTGGCGGTGCTCTACCGAACGGATCCGCATCACGGCGCACGGATGTTCGCATTCATCAGCACCTTGAAAGGATGGCAGGTGCGCTCCTTCGAGGATTTCGAGAGAGCGCTGATGTGGCTTCAACAGGCTGAAGATCAACCATCGATCAATCCTGCTGATGCCGTTCAGATCCGTTTTGCCGGTGAGGATTGAAGTTGGTGGGCTTCAAGTGTCGCGTGATGAGACGCGGCTTCAATCTTTTACGGGAAGGACGTTGATTGCTTTTACGATGAGTTGAACAGTGTCGCCAACCTTAAGATTCATTTCCTGAACGGACTCAGTGGTGAGAACGGAGGCCATCTGGGCGGGAATGCTGATTTCGAATTTTACGAGGGACATGATCTTGTCGCTGGTGATGGAGGTGACTTTACCTGAGAGTTTGTTGCGAGCGCCGGCTTTCATGCGATTTGATTAGGGTGTCTTGAAACAAAAGTCGAGCAGCCGAGCGAACGATTCGCGGGCTGCCCGACTTGGAGGAACACTAAGGAACACGTCGTCCTGTTTTAGCGATTCGACTTATTTGAGCGCGATCGTTTGTGGCGCGGGTTCGGAGGTGAAGTGGAGGACTCGCGTGAAGTCAGGATATGGGGTGCCGTTCACTTCGACCCAGCCGCGAATGACGAGGTCGGGACGTTCGGCGGATTTTGGAGTGAGATCGAAGTCGCGGCCTTCGGCCCATTCGAGGCGGTTCTCGTCGAGGCCACCGAACCACTCCCCTGCTTTGCCCGCGACGGCGGTATCGGCGGATGAGATATCCAGCGGAACCCAGCCGATGCCGGGGGCGAAGAAGCTCGGCCAGCAGCGGTAACCGGGGTCATGTTCTTTGCCGACGTTCTCGGGCTTGAGGCGGCTGCCATAGAAAAGTCGGCACGGGATGTTGCGGGCGCGGCAGAGCGCGATGAAGAGAGCGTGCTGATCGGTGCAGCAATCGCCGCTGCCGGCGAGACATTCGTCCGCACTGCCGAGGCAGAGGCCTTTTGGTTTGGGGCCGCTCTTGGAGTAGTGCTCGCTTTTTTCGATAACGAAGTGAAAGAACTTCTCGGCCTGCAGCACGGGATTTCTTTCAGAGCCGGCGAGTTCATCGGCGATCTTCTGGATCTTCGGCGTGACTTCCATGTGTTTTTCGTCGCGGCGCAATTCGGCCGGGAAGGCGCGAATATGTTCGGGCGTAATGACTCCAGCTTTCCGGGCATCGGCCATTCCGCTTATCTTTTGACGAACAACTTTGAATTCAGTGACAATTTTTAGCGGCTTCGATTCATTCGCTTTGCTTTCGCCGTAAAGCCAGGATCGGCCATATTTTTGGTCGCGAGTGATTTGAAGATTTTCCGGAGCTTCGATGATTTTGAACTCGAGCACTTTTTGGCCGGGCCGATCTTCAGGCATCCAGAACCAGCCGCGAACGGTCCCTTTCTCGGAATTGGGCACGCTGAAGGTTTGGCGGACGGTGAAGATGGTGTCGGCGGAGAGCGACGGTTTCGCGGCGATGCATGTAATCGCCGCAATAGATGCGGAAAGAAAGGTCCGCAGGTTTTTGGAATGGGTCATAGGTATTGTTGGAGTTTGAACGTTTATTGTCAGGTGCCACGCAAATTGGGGTGAATGGCCGTCTTTGCGTGGCTAAGTGGTGTTGTGGTTAGAACCGCCAGTTGAGGTCGAGACGAAAGCGATTGCCGTCCTGCCCGGTCGTGATTGCTTCGACGAGGAAGAGGCGACCCATGAGGTTGATGTTTTTCGAGATGGCGTAGGCGACGCGGAATTCGTGGCCTTCGAAGTCGCTGGAACTGGTTTGCGGACCGCTGCCCCAACGATGCCAGTCGTCCTGCGCGTAGGAGGCGTTCACGGCGAAGGTTTCGATGTGCGCGTAGTAATACGCGACGAGCCAGTCGTTCTTTTCTTTGAGCTGCCCGTATTGGACTGAGAAGACGTAACCGAGATCTTCGTCTTCGTCCTGCGGCGGGAAGGGCGCGACATCGGCCGCGTCGTAGCTCGCGAAGTTGTGGAAGATATCCGCGCCGAGGGCGAGCGGACGCTCCGCGATGGGAATGCTCCATTGCACGTTGCCCACGCCGATCAGGTAATCGCGTTCGCCGTTGCGCGTGAGAAGATTGTTCGCGCCTTCTTCGCCGTGCATGTAGTGGATCGCGCCGGCGACGGTGAGTTGGGACGGATCGATGGGAAGTGTGTATTTGAGTTGCGCGCCGAGGAGTTGGCCATTGAGGTCGTAACCGCCATCGGGCAGATAGAAGCCGCCCACGGTAGCAGTGAGGGCACCTTTATTAAGCGCGTGATCGTAAATTGCGGCGACGCCGGTGGGGGTTACATCTTCATCCCAGAACAGTTCGTTCTGCTGCCAGAATGGAAAAACATTCCGGCCAGCCCAGATGGTGAACGGCTTTTCCTGATATTGGACGAAATACCGGTCGACGACGAAATCGAGATCGTCGCGGGGACCATCGTCGGCCCAGAAGGTGAGGTGGGGCGATGTTTGGCTGCGGCTGTTGCCGGTGCGGACGCGCGCGCCGACGGTCCAGTCTTCGGCGGGTTTGTAATTGAAACCGAAGCGTCCGCGGAACCGGCCCCGATGACGATCGTCGCGCATCACGCCAGCGGCGGTTTGGGAATCCCAGTCGACTTCGTAGCGCAGGCGGACGTCGCCGTAGAAGGTGAGGTTGGTGTTTGAATCGATCCAGTCAATGCCGGTGTTAATGGCCTGAGTGGAGGCGAGGCTGGTGAAGGCGAACATGCCAGCAAGGATTTTATGTTTGGTTTTCATGGTAGGTTTTTTGTTTTGGTGGGTTAGTTGGTTGGTTGACTTTTATAAGTCTCGGAAGGTCCACGTTTTTTCTGTCTTCACCGATTTCCCATCGGCTTCGGCGTAGGGATTAAGGAAGTAGTTCAGAGGTGCACCGGATTGCTCAGGTGCGAGGGTGATGTCGCGACCGGTGGTGAGCGTGACGCGATTGGGAGTGTGGGAGCCGAAGAAATATTCCGCGCGTTGGGGAAAACGATCGGCTTCCGAGCAATCGACCGGCACCCAGGATTTGCCGCGCACGAGGAAAAACGCCCAGCAGTGATAGCCGCCGAGCGGCTCGTCCTTGCCCTTTTCGTATGGCAGGTAGAGGCCAATCTCGAAACCGCTCGGAATGCCCGAGGCGCGGCAGAGTGAATTGAAGAGGGCGTGAAAATCAGTGCAGTTTCCTTTACCGACATCGCACGCGTGGCGGGTGCTGCCGAGGCCCCAACCTTGATGATTTTTGTCGTAGGTCATGCGACCGAGAACGTGGTCGTAGATCGCGCGGGCTTTTTCGAGGGTCGTGGTTTTGCCTTTGGTAACTTCGGCGGCCAGCTTGCGCATCTCGTCATCGACCAAAACCAATTTGTCCGCCGCCAGGAATTCAGCCTGCCGTTTCGTAAGAGCGGCGCTTCCATCGGTGCTGAGTTTCGCGAGATCCGCGACGATTTCTTTGCGCTCGCACGTAAAGCGCATCGTGAATTCGTGACTGGATTGCGGCGAATCGATTTCCCAGTAGCCGATTAAATTCCCGTACTTGGTTTCTGTGTGGTACGAAGGCGACTTCGAGAAGGACAAGTCGGTGATGGTCTGCGCGGTGCTGTTCTGCGGCACCGGAAACCAGACTCTCAGTTTTTTCGTGCCCTCGGGTACTTCGGAGATCTTGCCGTTGTATTCGATCGAGAATTTCCGCGAGCCAGCCGGCTTCATATATTCCGGCGCGACGTTTTGTTGGTTCGGCGGTTCCTGTCCGCAGATAATTTGCGCGAAGAGTAAAGCGGTAACGATGCTGATGTTTGTTAGTTTCATTGTTTAATTGGGATTCTTTCCCCTGAAGCTGTGTCGAATGGCGTGCCCTTCCCCCAAGGCGGTGAGCTGTTCTGCGCTGCAACGGAGGCGCGGGGGATCAAACTCACACGCCGGTCAATCGCTCGCTAGAGGCTGTGGGGAAATGGACACGCCATTTCACACAGCGGGTAGTCACGTGAAGGGTCTATTGAAGTGAAAAACTAAAGATGCGCGCGCTGCGACTTCCGGCCGGAACTCAGTTGTGGCGAACGATTGCATCTTAGGATCGGCGCCGACCTTATCGTTTTTTGCGCTGTTGCTCACCAATTTGGGGTGAGTTGCACCAGCGCGGGGGCGAACCTCTTGCAGAACGGGGCGAAGGTGCGAATCGTGAGATAAGGAGATTGAGTTATGAAAAGCATGTTCGACCTGGCTGGAGTCTTTGCGGCTGCGATATTTTTGAGTGGCTGCGCGACGCAACATTCTGGAACGGCCGGGGGAAAAGCAGCTGGGACTGAGCAAGGCTCTGCGAGCAGTGCGGACGTAGAAGATGCAAGCTTTGCGCGGCAAGCTTGCCAAGCCGCTGCCGGGCAGGTGGAGATCGCGCGGCTGGCCGCGTATAACACGAAAACGCGGGAAGTACGGCGGTTTGCACGCGAACTACAAAAGGATCTTACGAAAGCCGACAAGGAACTCGCGAAGATTTTCAGCAATCGAGGCCTAGCGCCTGAATCGGATTACGAAGATTACATGAAGAATTCTTTTGACCGGTTGGTCGATCTAAAAGGTGGCGAGTTCGACGAGGCGTTCAAAGAAGAAGTGATTCACAGCCACGAGCGCGCGATCAAACTTTTCGAAGAACAGAGCAATAGCGGCAGCGACGCCGGGTTGAAGACCTTTGCGGAGACGCAATTGCCGCAGCTTCGCGCGAACCTGGATGCAGCGCGCAATCTGCCGGTAAGCACGGATACGACCGGGCCTGAACCAATCAACGAAGCAACGAAAGTCATCAATCATCCCGTCACGCGCAGCGTCCAAATCGGCGCGAGGTGATTTGTATTTGAGGGAGCTTTCTGGATGATTGCCGTGCGAGGTTTGTTTGTTTAGCTTCCGAACCTCGCATGAACGCTTCGAAACTTCTTTGGTGCAGTCTCGGTTTCCTACTTCTCGGCGGTCCGCTGGCGGCGCTCGCGCAGGATTCGAAGGCCCCGTTCCGAGAGTTCGTGCTTGTCGATGTCTCGGTCGTTTCATCCAGCGCCATCGCCAAGTGGAAGGAGGAGAAGTTCTCAGGAGTGGCCATCGTTTTGAACGAGGGTGCCTCGAAAGCCGAGCAGCGCGCTGCGGGGAAATCGGTTTCCGAGGCGCAGCTTGATTTGTTCTGGTGGATTGAAGTCGCGCGGAATCCGAAAATGGCTAGTGCGAATCCGCGTTGGATGGCCGGCCTGGGATCGCACGCGGACTGGCAAAAACGTTTTTCAAACGCTCCGGAACCAGGCTTTAACGAGGTGGCGAAAGCGTATCCGTGGGTTCCGATTGTTTATGCGGAAGCTTACGATGCGCACCTTAACCGCATCGAGCAGTTGCTGAAAGATTTGCCGCAAGCAAAGGGTGTGTTCGTGAACGACCTGCAGGCCGGACCAGGTTCGTGTGGATGCGGCAATTTGCAATGCCGCTGGGCGGTGGATTATCACGTTCGCTCGACCGCAAAAAAAGTCCAAGGTGGGAATGTCGCGGGCAGGTTTGTGATCGAGCTGCAAAAGCGCACCCAGCAAACGTTGATCCCTGTTTGGACAACTGAGTGCGAACACGCGGATATGCCGACGGAAAAGAACGGTGGAAAAGCGAGCACCGGATTCTGTGGGAGCGTTGGATGCGCGACAGGGGCGTGCCCCACGGAGTTCTCGGCGCAGCTTAGTGAATTACTTTCGACACACAATGGGGCACTAGGCGTGCTTGCCACGCATGAATCTTTCCAGCGTTCCAAAGAGGAAATCGGCGGTGGACCGGAATGGGTGATCGATGCGATTGATTACATTCACAAAACGTTGGCCGCCGAGCGCGGACGGGTGATCGCGAACGACCGTATCTGGGCGGTAGTAAACGGTGGGAATGCTGAGAGCGAACAGCGCGTACGTGAAGCGGCGAAACGTTCGGGAGCGGCGGTGGCCATTGTTGCGCGCGTGTCGCTGGACCAAACTTATGAACCGCGCATCATCCGCGCTGAATAAAAAATCCCCGCGTCCGAAAACGCGGGGATTTGCACTCTTACGTAAGCGAGGAACTTAGAAACTACGTCCTGCCGAGAAGATGGTCATGAAGTCTGCGAACGCCGCATCTCCTTCGGCGCCGGCGAAGTTCGCCTGGCGTTTGCGATAGAGCGCGACGGGTGCGCTGAACGATGCGAACCAACCATCCTTTGCGTAGAGCAATCCGGGCTCAATCGAGATCGCATAACCGGGACGACGTCGACCCTCATCCGATCCGAACACGTCGGTTGGTGGACTTCCCTCAAGCCGTCCGGCAAGAGTGAAACTCAAGCCATACTTCGGAAGGAATTCGTAGCCCAATCCGATCCGCGCCAAATACGAATCACCGGTGGACCAGACCTGACCGGTATCGTTCGGGCCGTCGTATACGTCAGCGTCCTCTTCAGGAACGAAGATGTAAGTTGCGGCCGCGTAGATGGTGAAGTTGGTAAACAATTCCCGATATCCGTAGACATCGGCAATGATTCCCCAGGCACCCGAGCCAGGTTGAATGGAATTATCCACGTTTCGGATTTCAGCGCGTGGCGTGTATTGACCAGCACTGTTTGTCGCAAATACCGTGAACGTATCTTTATGATCCTTCTGACCCGTCGGGATGACGACACCCGCGCCGAACGAGAAGTTCATTTTCGGATTCTCATCTGGATCAAGGATCCAGCTCGTTGCGAGTAACTTAATGTCACTCAAGCCCGATGCGGAGGTTTGGTAGCGGTCGATAACTGCTCCGCTGACCACCCCTTCAGGAGACGCGTAGTCACTCGGATTCATCAACGAGCCGTCCGGGTTCCGCCGGGTATCGCGCACCGCTTGTGAGCGGGTGGCGAACTGAAACGGAATGGAGAGCGTGGCTGAGAGCCGTTTAGTGAAAGTGTAACTCGCCGAAAGATCGATCAGGTGGACGTCATTGATAACCTGACTGCCTTCTTGTTCGCGATGAACTTGTTCCTCGCTACCAACGAAATGGCGATCGGAATATTGCCAGCGATGGCTCAACGCGACCGTCCATGTACCTTGGTCCTGCACTGTTGCTGCACCCAAACTGGGCGAGCTAATGCGTGCAGTTACTCACCCTTGCGCCAGGGCCTTTGGGCCACTGGCCAGCATGCCGACAAACGCCAGCACGCCGATAATTGGTTTTAAGTATCTCATAATTTGTTCGATGGGACGGGCGGAACACTAGGGCGACATAGGTGCATTGTGAGGAGCTTAGGGGTGAACTGCTGGTTTTAGGGGGTGAGCCGCCAGGCTTTCATTGCGAAACTCAGCGCAAAATTCGTTTATCGCCGTCGCGGTGGGTTAATCCGGCGCGGTCGAGGTGCTCGAGGAGCGGGATGATCACGCGGCGACTGGTACCGAGAGCCTGACGAAGTTCGCTGGCGGTTGCGGCTCTTTTTGCGTGGAGAAAGCGCTTTACTTCGTCACTCGCTTTTTGCAGTGCGGTGGAGAGGAGGACGACGTCTTCATTGAGCAGTGTTGCTTCGCCTGTTTCGAGTAAATAGCGCAGTGCCTGCTGAGTGGGGGCGTCTGGAGCGATCTCCTTTCGCGACGGTGGGTCGAACGGTTTCGTCGAAAGGGCGGAGCGGACGTTCGCGCCGGCGCTTTGCAGGGCTGGTGGAAGAGTAAGCTGATGGGATGATTGTTTGATCGAGCTCCCAACGAGAACGAAGCCTTCGCTCAGGAGTTCAGCGAGCAGGTCGTCGAAGAGATTTGCGGTCCGGATTTGTTCGGGAAGCTCGGTTTTGAGCTCGGCGACAGTGAGGCCGACGCGATTGGGATGAGCTTTGTGTTCGGCGCGGATGCGTTGTGTGGCGCGCTTCTTCGCGTCATCCCAGAACGCTGGGAACACGAGCGATGAGCCGCGTAAGAGAAGCTTTCGTTCGTCGATTAGCTTATTGAGAGCGGCGGTAATCTCTGTATCGCTGAAGCGCGATAACGTAAAAAGCCTCTCCTTGGGCGCGATCCATCGGCGTTGCAGTTCCGTGTGGAGGAGCGTTTCCAGATCATCCGGTGCGGCGGCACGAGCGCGTAGGAATCCAAGCTGCGCTTCAGATTTCACCTTGTCGTCCAATGGTTCAACATCGAGAACGGTCCCGCCGGCGAGCGTTGTCTGCTCCGACCAATCGCGAACAATGAACCGATCTCCTACGAAGGCGTGGAGTTTTTCTTCGAGTCGAAGTCGCGCAATCGCGGACTCGCCTGGATTCAAATCGGATTGGTCGAGGAAAATAATGTGGCCGGCAACGTTCGTGCTTCCCAGATGGATGCGCACGCGCGCTCGGTTTTTGATCGGTCGAGAAATGCGCGTTTGGCTCCCGGGAGTGCGTCCGCTTTTTTTGAGGAGAACGCCCAGATCGCTCGTCTCGTGTTTCAAGTGCGGGAGAGTGATGACGTCGCCACGTTGAAGGGCGGGGCCTTGCACGTCGGGAATATTTAGAGCCGTGCGGGTTCCGGGCGAGCTGGCTTCGACATCGCGATTGTGGTTCTGCACGCTGCGGACTCGTCCCGTGGCGCCCGATGGTTGCACCACGATCTCGGCGCCGCGCACGAACCTACCGCCGGTCGTCGTGCCCGTCACAACACTTCCAATGCCGCGCAAGATGAATACGCGATCCACGGAGAGGCGAGGTTTGCCGAAATCGCGCGGCAAGGGCGTGGATTGTAAAGTTTGAGTCAGCGCTTGCTTTAATTCCGCGAGCCCTCGTCCGCTCACGATGGAAGTGGGCACGATCGGCGCATCCGCAAGCGATGAGTTCGCCAGTTGGTTTCGCACTTCGCGGATCGCCTGCTGTTCGTCGGTCGCGAGATCAATCTTGCTCAACGCGACCACACCTCGTGCAACGCCGAGATAATCCAGGATCTGCAGATGCTCGTCCGTTTGTGGCATCCACCCGTCATCCGCCGCTACGACCAGCAGCGCGAGATCGATCGAACCAACCCCCGCCACCATGTTCTTCACGAAATCTTCATGGCCGGGCACATCGACGATTCCGACATGATAAGTCAGTTTTTCTCCACCCGCTTCTGCTTGCAGGTCGAGATGTGCGAATCCGAGATCAATCGTAATTCCGCGCGCTTTCTCTTCAGGCAAACGGTCTGGGTCAATGCCGGTCAGAGCTTTCACGAGAGAACTCTTGCCGTGATCGACATGCCCTGCAGTAGCCATGATGTAATTGCGCAGGTTCATCGCGTTATCGGCCGGCAAGCACCTCGCGAACCGCGGAAATCAACATTGCATCCTGCCGCGGGAAAATCGTTCGGAGATCAAGCCGATACCGATTCTCCGCGATGTAACCAATGACCGGTGTGGACGCCTCTCGCATCCGATCTGAAAATTTCGCCAGGGCAATTCCTTTCGGGTGCAGCGTGAGAACGACCGATTCAATTGTCGACTGCGGGAGTGTTCCACCACCGACCTGTGCTTGCCCGCGCGCGACCTCGGCTTTCACAGGCAATTCAGTTAACGCCTCAACAATTTTTCTCGCGCGATCCTCCAATGCGCCTAAATCCATCGCCAACATCGTCACCGTTGGCACTTGCTCCGCCGCGCGACCACTCAAATACAGATCCACTGTCGTTTGCAGCGCGGAAAGGATCAGCTTGTCACAACGCAACGCCCGAAAGAACGGCTCCTTCTTGAGTGCGGCGACATGCTTCGCATTCCCCGCGATGATTCCCGCCTGCGGTCCGCCGAGTAATTTGTCGCCGCTGAAACAAACCAAATCAACGCCCCGCACCAACACCTCTGCCGCTGTCGGTTCATGTTCGATCTTCGCCAATTTCTCCGTATCGAGCACCGCGCCACTTCCCAAATCTTCCACGAAAACAATTCCATGCTCGCGAGCAAGGTTGCCCAATTCCTCCGTGCTCGCAGACTCGACAAACCCACCCATGAAGAAATTACTGCGATGCACCTTGAGAATCATTCCGGTTTTCTCGGTGAACGCGCGGCGATAATCCTCCACTCCGGTTTTGTTCGTGGCGCCCACCTCACGCAATCGCGCGCCACTTGCCTCCAAAACTTCCGGAATCCGAAACCCGCCACCGATCTGCACCAATTCGCCGCGCGAAATAATGACTTCCTTCCGCTTGCCCGAACAAAAATGGCGCAGCATCAACACCAGCGCCGCCGCACAATTGTTCGTCACGGTCGCCGCTTCCGCACCGCAGAGCAGCGCCAAATTATTCTCGAGATACGCCGCGCGACCGCCGCGACTGCCGCTGCCTAAATCAAATTCCAGGTTGTTGTAATTGGCTCCAATGCTCGCGAGCGTCTCTATCACCGAATCAGCCAGCGGCGATCGACCAAGGTTCGTATGAACGACAATCCCGGTTCCATTAATCACCGGCTGAATACGCGCGCGTCGAAGATTTTCAATAGCTGCGCGAATCGCACCGACCACATTGTCGAAGCTGGGAATTTCCTGCGCGGATCGAAGCGCCACCAATTCACGTCGAATAATGGCGAGAACCGCTGGTCGCGGTAAATCCATCGCACCGAGTGCCTGCAAAACTTTTTCGACACTCGGAATTCCGCGCAACCTGGCTTGTTCTAGCTTTTCACCCATATCTTCACGGCCTTCGCACGAACAATTCGTCCAATAACTTCTGCGCAGGGCGTGCGTAATTTCTTCAAAATCTTCAGCACCGCACTCAAATTTCCTTCTGGAACGCACAGCAACATTCCGCCGCTCGTTTGCGCATCCGCAGCGATGAAGCGAATTGACTCATCCGCGCCAGCGAACTCTGTAAACTCTTCCGCGGCTTTCAAATTCTCCCGCGTTCCACCAGGGATGCACTCCTCCTCGATCAACCGTTTCACCTGGGGATCAATAAACGGCAGTTTGGTTCCGGCGATCTCCGCTCCCACCTCACTGGCGCGGCACATCGAGCCGAGATGACCGAGCAATCCAAAGCCAGTCACATCCGTGCCCGCGCGCACCAGGCCCGCTTCCGCAACTTCCGCGCCCGCGATATTCAATGCGCGCATCACATCCACTGCGTTCTGGATCAACCGCCGCGACCCGATTCTGCGCTTCAACGCCGTCGTGACGATGCCTGTCCCCAGCGGCTTCGTTAACACGAGCAAGTCGCCAGCACGCGCGTTCGCGTTTGTAATCATACGCTTCGGATTCACCATTCCCGTGACCGATAGACCGTAAAACGGTTCTGGATTCTTAATGGTGTGCCCACCGGCCAAAACGCATTTTGCTTCAGCAATTTTTTCCGCGCCGCCGCGCAAAATTGTATTCACCACGGCGAGTGGGACGAGATCCGTCGGCACGCCCATCACGTTCATGGCGGTCAATGGTCGACCACCCATTGCATAAACATCCGAAAGCGAATTCGCCGCCGCGATCTGTCCGTATAAATACGGATTATCAACGATCGGTGTGAAGAAATCGACCGTTTGCACGAGGGCGCGATCTGGACTGAGGCGATAAATCGCGGCGTCATCCGCAGTCGCAGCACCCACCAGCAAATTCGCGTCTTTAAATTGTGGGAGCTGATGCAAGACCTGCACCAGCGCCGTTTGGCTGAGCTTGGAGGCTCAACCGGCGCAGGATGAGAGGGACGTCAGCGCAATTCTCTTTGCTCGTGCCATAACCTTCACACCTCCTTTCGGTAAAAATGAGTTTGGCGGAGAGGGAGCGAATCGAACACTCCTCGATTTGCAAAACAAACCGACAACGGTTTTGAAGACCGCGAGGGCCACCAGGCACCCATCACTCTCCGGAAAGAAAGAAAACGAAAATATGAAGACCGAACCTCATCGAAGATCGCGCACTTGGCGGACGAGCGCGTCGGGATCGGGAAACTCTCCCGTGGCGATCTTCGAGTAAATCTTTTGTCCATTAACGATGACTTCAAACACCCCGCCGCTCGAAGGAATCAACTTCAGCGCAGCGACGCGATGCTTCAGTTTGAGCAACTTATCCGCCAGACCGACGGCATGCGGCTCATAGTTTCAAGCCGCGCAATACTCAATTGAAATTTCTAAAGCCATGCTAAAACCATGTTGTGGGACCCGCTCATCCCCGTCAAGCGGTGCGAAATCCGGCCGGTGCAATCAATAAGCGGAGTATCACCGAACCCCTTTTCAAGTCTGTGCATTGAGAAAAAGATTAACCACTGGGTTTTACATCACGAGCCCCACGGCGGCCGTTAAATTAAAGAAGATGCGAAGCACGATGTTTTCGGGATCGCGGCCGACCGCTAAGGAAAGCGGCAATTGAGGACGAGATCGCTGCCGTTCACGGAGAGGTTGGTGATTTCCATTGGTGCGGTGGCGCGGATGCGGAAGAATCGATGTTGGTGCGGGTTTGGGGTGCGGAAGAGATTGTTCACCGAATCAAAGGTGGCGGAGGTGTCGGTGGTGAAGGTGCCGTTAACCGCGGTGGAGTATTCGAGAATGGGAGCGGGTGAAGGGACGCCGGGGTCGCCGATGATGCTGCGGATCCATTCGGCGCGGACGGAGATGCGCGACAGGTAGAATCCGCCGGCCTGGGCGGTGGGGAGGTCGGGGGTGTAGGTCCAGCGGTTCTCGCCGCCTTTGTAGAGGCCGCCCTGGTCGAAGATAGCCGCTTGAAATCCGGGACCGGTGGGCGCGGTGTTATAAGGACCATCGACCGCGTAGTTGATCCCGGCGAGTTTCCAATGGTCGCCGTCTTTAATGAAAGCAGCGCCGCTGCTATCGCCGTACACGAGGGCACATTCGTTTGCGCCGCCATTGGCATCGAAGGTGGCGCGCAGGACGGTACCTCCAGCGAGTGTGGCGGCCACGATGTTGCCGTTTGCATCGAGGACTTCTTCGAATTTGTTTTCGCCCCAGCGGAGAATGCCATCGTGAGTCCCCCACCCCCAGCCTTTGGTGACCGGGTTGAGGGTGCCGACCTGGATGGGAGCGCCGCGTTGAACGCCGCGGCCGATGACAACGAAGTTTTGACCGACTTCGGTGGTGTTGGTGTAGAGCTGGGCCCAATCGGTGAAGGGCGGAGTGACTTCCCAGATGGTGAGGTCGGTGCCGGTGTCGGAAAATTTGGCAACGGTGGTGTGAGTGCGGCCGTTGAGCAGAAATGGATGGCCGACGTCGCCACCGACGTGGGTTGCGGCGATGAAATGGCGCGAGCTGATGGCGGTGCCGAGGAAACCGCCCCAGTGGCCTTGCCATTGCCAACCGCTGCCGGCGAGTTGACCGGCGGGTGCGTTGGTGTTGTGGGCGGGATCGCCGGTGGAATAGAAAATGACGGCGCGCGACGGTGCGACGTACGCGAGCAGCAGACAAAGAAAGATGAGTCTTTGACTTAGGCGCATATCCTTTGAGAGCGATCAGCGAAAAATGCGAACCACTCTAACTTAAAAATCGGAAGTTTCTACTGATGAATTGAGCCAAGGCGGGGAGATTGGCGCGGGAAAATAAACGAAGAGGGAGAGTAGCACAGAGAATACCGAGGAAGATGCACAGAGGACACAGAGTAACCTTTCTTTAGTTTAGAGCACTGGAGCCGGACTTTGGCGCGATTGGCACATAGACTTGAAGTTAGGGCGCGGGGATTTTAGTTTAGGGGCCGATGTTATCCGTGAGAGTGGCCCTTGTGCGGGGCTTTTTGTTTTTGTTGGCGGGTGGATTTTGCACGTTCGCTGGTGAATTGCTGACGCCGAGTTCGTTTTCGCCGCCGAAAGTGGCGGAAGCTTCGAACGAGGGCGAGCTGACGATGAAGCGCTTCGAGCTGCCGGCAGGTTTCAAGGTGGAATTGATCGCGGCGGAACCGCACCTGGCGAATCCGGTGGCGTTCGATATTGATCACCAGGGGCGATTCTGGGTGTCGGAGACGTTTCGGTTGCATGCCGGGGTGACCGATATTCGCGGGAAAAATTCGTGGCTGGATGAGGATTTGGCGTCGCGCACTGTCGAAGATCGCATCTCGATGATGAAGCGGCACGAGGGAGAGAATTTCGCGAAGTATGAACTGAATTCGGATCGGCTGAAACTTCTGCTGGATACGAATGGCGATGGGAAGGTGGATAAGAGCACGGTGTTTGCGGATGGGTTTAACACGGCGGCTGATGGGATTGCGTCCGGAGTGCTGGCGCGTGATGGGAAGGTGTGGTTCGCGAATATTCCGAATTTGTGGTCGTTCACGGACAGCAATGGCGACGGCGTGGCGGAAGAGCGGAAGTCGTTACACTATGGGTTTGGGGTGCGCGTTGGATTTTTGGGGCACGACTTGCATGGGTTGATCATGGGGCCGGATGGGAAGTTGTATTTCACGATTGGGGATCGCGGTTCGAACATCAAGGTGGACGGCAAGACGGTGGGGAATCCGGATACGGGATGTGTGTTTCGGTGTAATCCGGACGGGAGCGAGCTGGAAGTGTTTGCGTATGGGTTGCGGAATCCGCAGGAACTGGCGTTTGATCAGTATGGGAATTTGTTTACCGGCGATAACAATTCGGACGGCGGCGATCGCGCGCGGATTGTGCATTTGGTGGAGGGCGCGGACAGCGGTTGGAGGATTGGCTGGCAGTTTTTGGAGCGGCCGAATGCGCGCGGGGCGTGGAATTCGGAGAAGATGTGGCATCCGCAAAACGACGAGCAGCCGGCTTACATCATTCCGCCGATCACCAATTTGACGGATGGGCCCTCGGGTTTTGCGTTCAATCCGGGAACGGGGTTGCCGGAGAAGTATCGAAACAATTTCTTCCTGGTGGATTTTCACGGCGGAAAAGGGAGCGGTGTTTATGCGTTCACGCTGAAGCCGAAGGGCGCGGGTTTCACGATGGCCGCGGCGGAGAAGTTTGTGTGGGAAACGTTGCCGACGGATGTGGCGTTTGGATTGGATGGCGGGCTTTATGTGCTGGATTGGGTGCAGGGTTGGGGGATGACGGGCAAGGGACGGATTTATCGCGTGTTCCACAGCGAGACGGATCAGCAGAAAATTGTCGCGGAGACGAAGAAGTTGCTGAGCGAAGGAGTGAAGGAACGGTCGAATCGCGAATTGGAACGATTGCTTGCGCATGTGGATATGCGGGTGCGGCAGGAGGCGCAGTTCGAATTGGTGAAACGCGGCGCGAAAGGCGCGAACGTTTTGGCGGCTGCGGCGCGGAAGAGTGATTCGCAGTTGGCGCGGATTCACGCGATTTGGGGGCTGACGCAATTGGCGCGCGGCGCGGTGGGCGAGGAACGAGATGAATTGGTGAAGCAGATTATCGGGCTAGCCAAGGACAAGGATGCGGAAGTTCGCGCGCAGGTGGCGAAGGCGATTGGCGATGCGAAGATCAGCGGAGCGGTGGCGCAAGTGAAGGCGTTGTTGGTGGATGACTCGGCGCGAGTGCGCATGTTCGCCGCGATTTCGGCGGGCAAGTTAGGGAACAAGGCATTTGCTCCGGAAGTGTTCAAACTGCTCGCGGAGAATGCGGATCGCGATCCGCAGTTGCGTCATGCAGGTGCGTTCGCGCTGGCGGGCATTAACGAGATGGAGGTGATCCGCGCGGCGGCGGAGAACACTTCGGATGCGGTGCGGATGGGCGCGTTGCTGGCGTTGCGCCGCATGGAACGCACGGATGTGGCATTTTTCCTGAAGGATAAGAATTCGAAGATCGCGCTGGAGGCGGCGCGGGCGATAAATGATTTGCCAATTAGCGGTGCGATGCGGGAGTTGGCGGCGGTGGCGGAGAGTTCGAATTTAGGGAGCTTGAGTGTGCCGATGCAGCGGCGGGTGTTGAACGCGAATTACCGTTACGGCACGAAAGAGACTGCGAAGGTGTTGGCGGCAATTGCGACGAACGAACAGTTTTCGGAGGAAATTCGGGCTGATGCGTTGCGCGATTTAGGGGAGTGGGAACGTCCTTCGGGACGCGATCGCATTACCGGGATGTGGCGGCCAGTGGTAGGACCGAGAAGCGCCGAGCACGCGATCGAGGCGATCGAACCACAGATCGTGAAGCTGATTTCGAGTGAATCGCAAAACGTGCGAATTGCTGCTGCGAATGCGGCCGGAGCACTGAAGATTGGAGCCGCCGGAGACGCATTGCTGGCCGCGGTGAAGAGTGATGCGCCGTCGCGCGCGCGGGTTGAGGCACTACGCGCATTGGGCGCGATGAACGACGAGCGTTTGGCCGATGCGGTGCAGGCCGCGAGCAATGACCAGAGTGAACAAATGCGGCGCGAGGCGTTGAAGTTTCAGTCATTGCTGAAACCGGCGGGTGCGCTGGAGCAAATCGACCGCGCATTGCAGGGCGGGAGTTTGGGAGAGAAGCAATCGGCACTGAGCACGCTCGGGAGCATGAAAGATCCGCAAGCGGAGAAGGTGCTGGCCGCGTGGATGGATCGGCTGAACAAGGGCGAGGTGCCGGCGGAACTTCACGTGGATGTGCTGGAGGCGGCGTCGAAGAAAGAAACGTTGGACGGCCAAGTGCAGGAATACAACGCCAGGCTCTCAAAAGACATTGAGCTGGGGCGTTTCCGATCGGCGCTGACAGGCGGGAGTCTTGAAGAAGGAAAACGCGTCTTTTTCGAACGCGCCGAGGCCGGTTGCGTCCGTTGTCACAAGATCCAGGGTCAGGGAAGCGAAGGCGGCCTGGTCGGGCCTGAGTTGACGAAGATCGGCGCGCAGAAAGACCGGAAGTATCTATTGGAATCGTTGGTTTATCCAAATCGACACATCGCGGAGGGGTTCCAGAGCGAACTTGTCGTCATGAAGGATGGGAGTTCGGTGGCGGGAGTAGTGCGGGGCGAAACGGACACTGAATTGCAGGTTGAATCGGCGGAAGATGGCTCGGTGAAGGTGAAAAAGAGTGAGATCGCGCGGCGCGAAAAGACAGTTTCGGCCATGCCGGAGGGGTTAGGAGGATTGCTGGGCATGCGTGATTTGCGCGACTTGGTGGAATATCTTTCATCGTTGAAGTGAGCTTGTGTCTCGCGGGCGCGGCCGCTAGAATGCGGGGAATTGATCGCTAAATGAAGAAGCGAGCGACTAGCGCGCCAGAAAAAACCGATTTGCCACGAAAATCGACGTTGGCAGCGCGTGGGGTCGCAGCCGGGGTGATCACAACAGGCATAAAGAAGGCTGGCTTGGAAGCAGGATTGAACGAACAGATCATCGCGCTTGAGGCGGAACTGGCGCTTTATCGCGAGGCATTACGCAATAGCCGCGAGGACATGCAGGCGTTCGCATATTCGGTTTCGCACGATTTGAAAGCGCCGCTGCGGGCGATCGAAGGATTCTCCAGGATCCTGATGGAGGATTTTTCGGGAGAATTGAGCGAAGAAGCGCGACGATTTCTTAAGCATATCGTTTCGAACGCAGAAACTCTCAGCGGACAAATTGAAGATTTGCTGAAGTATTATCGCGCGGGGAAGAATCCGCCGGCGCGCATACCAGTCGATTTGGATTCGGTCTGCCGCGAAATTGTTTCCACCTTGCCACCAGACGAAGCGACGCGGGTGGAAATTATTGGAACATTGCCTACGGTGAACGGAGACCCGGTTCAATTGCGCGAGGTTCTTGCGCAATTAATTTCCAACGGGCTAAAGTTTTCGAGCAAGGCCGAGAACAAAAAAGTCGAAATTTCGGGTGCGGTGGAAAAATCAGCGACGCGTGTTTCGGTGCGCGATCATGGGATCGGCTTCGATCCAAAACACGGCACGAAACTCTTCCAGGTTTTCCAGAAATTGCATACCGACTTTCCGGGAAATGGGATCGGATTGGCCATTGTGAAGCGGCTGGTGCAGGCGCACGGGGGATGTGTGCAGGCGGACGCGGCGCCCGATAAAGGAGCGACCTTCGCGGTAATTCTGCCGAATCAACAGCTTGCGGCAGCGCAGTAATCGACGCGCCGCCCGTTTGAGGAGCTTATATTTAGCAAGATTTCACGTGACTTGAAGAAAGCCGTACGTATATTTGCGCGTCTTTCGACGACCCTATGGTCTAGCGGTTAGGACACCACCCTTTCACGGTGGGAGCCCGGGTTCGATTCCCGGTAGGGTCGCCAAACTTCAGATTCTTCTGTTTGCGTTCGTTTCGAGGCGGAAAGTTGCAGCTGATGGGTATGTGTATCCAAAGCGGAGGCTGCGGTCTCCCCCTCCCTTGCTCCAAGCAGATATTTTCTGTTAACGGCAGGCTGGTTCGCAATCGGAATCAGCTCGACGATAAGAGCATCGCGCCCCGAGTCGCGAGCTTAGGCTAATCGGGGCGCCGCCCGATGTTAGGCGGCAAACTGTTTGTCTACGTTGGTCGCCTTACCATGAAAGAACCAGGCTGTTGCCCGAGATGCCGAAACAAGCTGAACGCCCAGCCCAATTGTAACGGATGCAATTTCCGCGAACGCAAACCAGCCGCAGCGGCCCTGCGCGGGAGCCCACCCTTGAAGTAAAAGCCGTGCCTTCCAAGGTAACTATCCAAGTGAAGCTCGCGCGCGATGCGCAGGCAAACATCGTTGACGAGCGATTGCGGCGGAGAATCAAAGCCGTCGCGCGGCGAGCGGCGAAAGATCTGCCTAGCCGATTGGCGGCGTCGTTGAACGCGGCCCTTCAGAAGTGAAACCGGCTAAATCGGAAACTTTCTTGAGGAGTTTTCATTGGAGCGGGTGATGGGAATCGAACCCACGTGGCCAGCTTGGAAGGCTGGAACTTTACCATTAAGCTACACCCGCCCAAGGGTGAAGTGCCCGAACTATACGGGGCCAAGAACTGCTGTCAATGCAGCAGCATAGCGCGAAGATAGCGCGAAACTCAGAGCGCGAGAATGGCGCGCGCGGCGCGGTGGGAGGCGCCGGGTTCGCCGAGGGTGGTGATGACGCGTTGGAGGTGGGATTTAACGGTGGCGCGGCGGTCGGCGTTGTTGAGGAGGTCTTTGGCGGATTGATAGATATTTTCGGGGTTGGCTTCGGATTGAATGTATTCGGGATAGATTTGCTGGTCGGCAAGGAGGTTGGGCATGGCGAGGTATTTGACGCGGATGAAGCGTCGGCCCAGGAAGTAGGTGCTCCAGGAGGTGCGATAGATCACGACGGTGGGCACATTGAAATAGGCGCACTCCATGGTGACGGTGCCGGACGCGGCGATGGCTGCGGTGGCGGACGCTAGTGCGCTGGCGAGATCGCCCGTTTGAACAGCGACGCCCCATAGATCGGCAACGGAACGGGCGAGGTTCTGCATGGCCGGCGAGGGTAGGACCAGGCGGAGGCGAATTTTTTGCTCGGCGGCGATACGGCGAGCGGCTTCGAGCATGACGGGTAGATGCTTTCGAATTTCGCGCACGCGGCTGCCAGGAAGGAGAACGAGCGTTGGTTCGCGCTGGAGATTGGCGAGGCGTTCTTTATCGGCAGCGTAACGATCGATGAGCGGGTGGCCGACGAATTCAATTTTGAAATTCGGTTTGCGTTGCTGATACCAGCCTTTTTCAAAGGGAAAAATGGCTAGCATGAGGTCGATGTCGCGGGCGATCTGGTGGATGCGCGATTCGTGCCAGGCCCAGATTTGGGGCGAGACGTAGAAGATGATTTTCGGCGACCAATTCCCGCCTTTCGAAGAGAGGGAGCGGACTTTTTGCTTGAGTGCTTTCGCGAAGCGGAGATTGAAACCCGGATAATCGATGAGGATGACATAGTCCGGCTTTTTTTCGAACGCGAGCGCGAGGAGTTGGTTGAAGAAGCTTTTGAATTTGCCGTAGTTCTTAAGGACTTCGACGATGCCAACCACCGCATGAGCGGTGAGATCGAAGGCGAGCTTCGCGCCAGCAGCGGCGAGTTTGGGTCCGCCAGCGCCGAAGAACTGGAATTTTTCACAACCCGGTTCTGCGCGCACCGCTTTAACTAATTCAGCGGCGAGCGTGTCCCCGCTCGCTTCGCCAGCGATGAGCATGAAAGATTTCGGCGGCATCAGAGCGGAGGCAAGTTGGACGAAGCTGTTTGAATCTGCCGCGTGATTTCTACGGCGAGGTCGAGGGCGCGTTTGGCGCTTTCGCCGCTGACGATGGGCGTGGATTGTTCGCGGGCGCAGCGGATGAAGGATTGGAGTTCGAGCTTGAGCGGTTCGTCTTTTTCGATGGGGACGGGTTCGCGCACGATTTTTTTACCGCCGAATTCGCTGACGATCGCGGAATTGCTGGCGGCGAGAAGTTTTTTGAGGAGGGAGGATTCCTCTTCGCCTTCCCGGGCGATGCGATAAATGAAACCTTCCTGCGCGCGGTAATCGAGGGAGACGTAGCTGGTGTTCGCCCCGCCGCTGAACACGCGGATTTTACGCATGCGCTCGGCGCTAACGCGGCTGGCGGTGAGATTCGCGACGCAGCCGTTGGCGAAACGAAGGCGGGCGTTGGCGATGTCTTCGCTGGCGCTAAGGACGGGAATGCCAACGGCATCAACGCTGACAACCGGGGACTTAACGAAAGCGAGGACGACGTCGAGATCGTGGATCATGAGATCCAAGACGACGCCGATGTCGGTGCTGCGCGCCGGATACGGCGAAAGACGGTGGGCTTCGATGAAGCGGGGTTCGGTGGCGACGCTTTCCATGTAACGGAAGGTGGGATTGAAACGTTCGACGTGGCCGACCTGGAGGATGAGACGATGGCGCTGCGCGAGATCGACGAGTTCGGCGGCCTGTGCCGAGGTTTCGGTCATGGGCTTCTCGATGAGAAGATGTTTCCCGGCGGAGAGAAGTTGGCGGGCGATCTCGAAATGGGTGTTCGTGGGTGTGACGATGCTGAGGGCATCGGCGTTTTGAGCGAGGGCATCGATGCTCGGCGCGACTTGCGCGCGGCACTTGGCGGCGACTTTCTCGGCGGCGGCGGTGTTGGCGTCGTAGACGCCAGTGAGTTGAAGCAATTCGGAACGGGCGGCGAGCTCCGCGTAGATGCGGGCGTGCTCTTTGCCGAGGGATCCGGTCCCGACGACCGCTACTCTGAGAGGTTTCGACACTTGGCGAGCTTAACGGCTAAGCCTAGCGTTTCAAAATCTGTTTAAGGGCGGTCAGGCAGCGCTGGACGTTTTCGGCGGAGCTGGTTTCGCCCATGAGGCCGATGCGCCAGATCTTGCCTTTCATGGGGCCGAGGCCAGCGCCGACTTCGATGCCGTGATCATTGAGGAGGGATTTGCGGACACCGGCTTCATCCACGCCTTCGGGGACGGTGACTGCGTTCAGTTGCCAGAGTTGATGGCCGGGTTGAGAACCGATGGAGAGGCCGAGGTCTCTTAAACCTTTCACGAGCAGTTCGTGATTTTCTTTGTGGCGGCGCCAGCGATTTTCGAGACCTTCGACGAGGACGAGGCGGAGTGCTTCGTGAATTGCGTAGTTCATCGTGATGGGCGCGGTGTGGTGATAGACGCGTTCCTGCCCCCAGTAGCTCGCAAGAAGATTCACGTCGAGATACCAGCTCTGGACTTTCTTGCTGCGCTTGGTAGCGATTTCCAGCGCGCGGGGGCTTAGCGAGACGGGCGCAAGGCCGGGAGGCGCGCTCAGGCATTTTTGCGTGCCGCTGTAAACTGCGTCGACTTCCCAATCGTCGATGCGGACGGGACATCCGCCGAGAGACGTGACGGTGTCGAGCAGGAAGAGCGCGCCGGCGGCGTGAGCGAGTTTGGAAATCTCTTCCACCGGAGTTAACGCGCCCGTTGAAGTCTCGGCATGGACGATGGCGACGAGTTTTGGGCGCTTGCCTTTCAAAGCGGCGGCGATTTGTTGGGCTTCAATGATGCGGCCCCAAGGCGCATCCACCTTTGTGACTTTTGCGCCGCAACGTTCGGCGACATCAACCATGCGCGTGCCGAAGACGCCGTTGACGCCGATTACCACTTCGTCGCCGGGTTCGATGAGGTTCACGAAGCAGAATTCCATTCCGGCGCTGCCGGTGCCGCTGACGGGGAACGTCATTTCGTTCTTAGTGAGGAAAACGGCGCGGAGCATCGCCTTAATTTCGTCCATCATCTTGACGAAGACGGGATCGAGATGACCGAGCAACGGCATGGACATGGCCTGAAGGACGGACGGGGCGACGTTACTGGGTCCCGGTCCCATCAGGAGCCGGGCGGGCGGACGAAATTGCGCGGGCGCTTGCATCGGGGTGAACGATAAGAACGAGGAGCGGTGGGTGGCAATGCTCAAAAACAGCTGCCTACGCCGTTCTGGGGCAAAGGTTTCATTAAACTCAGCACTCCTCTATGGCGATGATGAATTGAGGATTCTTGATCGCGCAGATGACAGTTGAGGCCCCGCGGACCGCGGGTGAGCCAAGGGATCGATCGCGTTTACGCATCGGTTTGCGCGGATACGTGCTCGCCGCAGGCGCGATGGGGATGGCGTTGTTGCTTCGGCTTGCTTTCGACCCGCTTTGGGACGATCGCCTGGCGTATGCATGGTTTTTCCTCGGAGTCGTCGCGGTGGCGCGCTTCGCGGGAACTGGACCACAGCTTGCCGCGATCGCCGGCGGCTTTTTGCTGGCGAACTGGTTCTTCGTTCAGCCCCGCGGAACACTGCTGATTGGCTCGCGGCTCGATCAGGTCAATACACTGATTTATTTCGCGGTTTGCGGTCTGATCGTATTCTCATCGTCGCGGGCGCGCTGGCACGTGAAGCGGGAGTTGGCCGCGCGGGACCGAATTGCCGGCCTTTTGGAATGTACCACCGACGCGGTCTGCACGGTGGACGCGAATTGGGAGGTAACTTTTTTCAATGGCCGAGCTACTGAGGTGACGGGGTTGACGCGCGAGCGGGTGCTCGGGCGCGAGTTGTGGAACATCTGGCCGGAAGCCAAAGGAACAGAAATCGAGGCGGAGTATCGGCGAGCCTTGCGTGTGAATACCACCGTTCATCTCGAGAATTATTTTCCTCAGAACGATAGATGGATTGAAATACACGCGTGCCCTTATGGAGATGGCCTGGCGGTCTTCTTCCGCGACGTCAGCGAGAAAAAACGAGCCGATTTATTGCGCGCCCAGCAGGAACTGGAGAAGGAAAAGCTCATCGCGGAGTTGAAGGCCGCCCTCGCAGAAGTGAAGACTTTGAGCGGGCTGCTGCCGATTTGCGCGCAGTGCAAAAAGGTGCGCGACGACAAAGGTTATTGGAACCAAATCGAGATTTTCATATCCGCACGTTCGCACGCAAAATTCAGCCACGGGGTCTGCCCGGATTGCATGGTGCGGCTGTATCCGGATCTGCAATAGAAGGGCCTCCTCTTCTTTTCTTCTTTGCGCGAAAACGTCGTTCCGTCTTGCCTTGGATTCCATCCGAGGCCAACCTGTTGCCTCAGCCACGGAGACCGCATACAACAAACTGAAGTGGCTCAGCTTTGCAAAGGAGAGACAGATGAATCGACGAACATTCCTGAAGACCAGCATCACCAGCAGCGCAGCGATTGTGGCGGCGCGGCCTCAATTGTTTGCGGCGGATGAAAACAAGCCATTGCGCGTGGCGTTGATCGGTTCGGGTTGGTACGGAAAGACCGATCTATTCCATTTAATCCAGGTGGCACCCGTTGAAGTGGTGGGTTTGTGCGACGTGGACAAGAAGATGGTCGAAGCCGCTGCGGAGTTGGTCTCCCAGCGGCAAGCGTCGAAGAAAAAGCCACCGGTGTTCGGCGACTACAGGAAATTACTTTCAGAAGTTAAGCCAGAGGTGGTGCTGGTTGGCACGCCGGATCACTGGCATTGCCTGCCGACGATCGACGCGGTCAAAGCTGGAGCGGACGTTTATGTGCAAAAGCCGATCAGCTACGATGTGGTGGAAGGTGAAGCGATGGTCGCCGCTGCACGCAAATACAAACGCACGGTGCAGGTTGGCCTCGAACGTCGAAACACACCGCACATTCTCGAAGCGCGTGATAAATACATCAAGAGCGGCGCACTGGGGAAAATCGCTTATGTCGATATTCACAGCTATTACGGCGGCGGGCGTGGTTTTGGCGCGAAGAGTTCGCCACCGCCGCACCTCGATTGGGAAATGTATGTCGGGCCGGCCAAGTGGCGCGACTACGCCGAAGGGATTCACCCGCGACGTTGGCGCGACTGCCGCGAGTTCAGCAACGGCCAGACCGGGGATCTTTGCGTGCACTTGCTTGATGTGACGCGCATGGTCATGGACTTAAAGTGGCCGAAGAGCATCGCTTCGAGCGGCGGGATTCTAATGCGCAAGCCGGATATCGGCGTGAATGTCCACGACACACAGACCGCGATCTTTGATTACGGAGATGTCCAACTCGTCTGGAACCAACGCAATTGGGGCGAAAATCCCGAACCGGATTTTCCATGGGCGGTTACCTATTACGGTGACAAAGGCACTCTTAAGTTGAGCGTCTGGCAATACGAATACATTCCGAAAGGTGGCGGAGCGCCAGTGCGCGTGAAAGCGCTCGAGGAACGCGAAAAATATCCTGAAGATCTTCAGCACAAGGAGACCGAAATCTTTGCCGCACCGGCAAACCGCCGTATGATGCTCGATTTCGTCGAAGCACGCCGGACCGGAAAACGTCCGGTCGCGGACATTGAGGAAGGTCATATTTCCACCGCGTGCTGCATTATGGCGAATCTCTCGATGGAGATGGGCCGCAGCTTCAAGCTTGATCCTGCGACTGGCAGAGTTGTGGGAGATGAGGAAGCGAACCGACGTATGTTGGTTCCTTATCGCAGCCCGTGGCAACACCCCACCGCGGAGAACGTTTAGGAGCCGCGGTGGCCTGCCCGCAAGAGATCACGCTAAATAAGGAATCGTGAGCGGTCCCTGCGGGAGCACCGCGACGCGGGCGGTCGGACCGTAGTGGGCGAGTTTCTCGCGCACGGCGGCGGCGATGTCTTCGCAGGGTTTGAGGTGAGCTGCACGAAGGGTCTCTTCCGGGAGGCTGCTGTAGACGAGCACTTCGGCGCGGCGCTGGATGAGAGCCTGGATTTGCGCCTGCCATTGTTCCGGTCGGACGAAATCGGCCGTGGTGAGCATGGTGAGAACTTCGGCGGAACTGGAAGCTTCGCGGAGTAGTTTATCGAGCGGGCTGCCGGCAGGAACGCCCTCGCGACATTCGCAGGCGAGGATGATCGTGCCGCGTTCAGTAACGATGCGAGCGGCCGCGCTCATTCCTTTCACCCCTTGGTAAAGATTCATGTCGAGCGGGTAGCCGCTGTTCGTCGTCACGACGATTTCGAACGGAGACTTCACTTTCTGCATCGCGGATTTGCGGACGAATTCGTAGCCGGTGCGATGCGCTTCGATCAGGTCGCCGGCGAAAACACCGGTGATTGCGCGTGCTTCGTTGAGCGTGACATTCAGGAGGAAGCTGGGGCCGAGACGCAGAGCCACTTCGCGAATTTCTTCCCAGATCGGATTTCCAGTGGTGATGCCAAACGTACTACGCGGGTCGCCAATGTTGCGGGCGTCATGGCTGGACATCACTGTCTCAAGCGCAGCGCAGCCGGGCATGATCCCTTTCGGGCCACCGCTGAAACCGGCGAAAAAATGTGGTTCAATGAAGCCGGTGATAATGCGCACGTCGGCCTCGGCGAGATGCTTATTAATGAGCGCGGGCGTGCCGTCATGCATCACGCCGAACTGCTTCATGACAGCATGATTTTCGGGTTCATGATTCAGCACGCGATAATTGCGCACGACCTCCGGCGTGAGCATTTTTTCGAGTTCTGCTTCGGTATTCGGGCGGTGGGTGCCGAGCTGGTTTAGGAGAGTAATTTGATCGCGTCGAACGCCATTGGATTCGAGATATTCGAGCACCCAGGGAATGATGCGATCGTTGGGCGTGGCGCGCGTGATGTCGGTGAAGGCGATGCAGATTTTGGAAGCGGGCTGGATCCAATCGCGGAGCGGCTTGGCGGAGAGAGGGTTGGCGAGGGCGTTGAGGACGGCGCCTTTTTCATCCGGCACACCGAGCGCGTGGATCGGTTCAATGACGGTCGTGATGTCGTCCGGCAGGTCGACCTTGAGGTGACCTTGACCGTAAGCGAGCTTAACTTCCATAAAGCGACCTTAAGGCAGTCGCGAATTGATTTGAAGGAGCAAGATTAAGGCCGCTCTTAGGGTTGGGCGATCTGCGCCGTGTTCGGGACGCGGATGGCGCGGTAGGTGCGGCCGCGGAAGAGAGGATCGGTATCGATGAAAAGGGTCGGATTGTTGGAGACGATGAGGTTCGTGAGGGTGGTCCAGACAGGCGCGGCGAGGTTGGTGGTCGCCTGAATTTCGTATCGACCGCCGATAACGCCTTCGAAGGTGATGACAGGCATGAGGCGCGCGCTGAGCAAGGTGGCCGCGACGGGGCGGAGGCTAACATCGTCGATGTAGTATTGCTTGATGGCGCCGGTGGAGGAGGGATTAAAAATCTCCAGCGTGTTGACGAAACTATTGAGATGAAACTGAATGCGATAGTACGCACGGCCGGATACAGGAACGATGGAAACGGTTTGGCCACCGAGCCTGATGCGCAGTGGCGCGGGAACGACACAGGCCGCGCAATCGTCAGCCTCAACCCAAAGGCCGAGTTCGTAGAAAGTGTTGGGTTGGGTGCGAACGGTGGTGCGAATGCCGCTTTGTTGGTCAAGAACGACTGCGTAAGAACCATGCGCGCTGCCCACCTTCGTATAAAACGGACTGAATTCACCGTTGTCGTCGATGACAGTCCAGGCCTGAATGAAATTATCACCACTGGAGAGGACGCGGGTGCTTTGCCCAGCAGGGAGGCCGGGAGACTCAAAGCTGCCGTTGATGACGGCGTTGGGCGGGAGGGTCTGAGCGCGGGGCGCGAGGGGCGCTGCGGCAGTTGCGATGGCTATGAGTAAAAGGAGCTCGGTTTTCAGCACGAGAACAGGGTGAAGCATCGAACGGCGGTTCTTCAATCGGGAGAGTCCCTGAGCGGGAGGAATGTAGACTCCTGATGTTCGCTCGATCCGTGCAAAAAATAAACTTCGAGTGCGCGGGCAGCGCGCCTATTCATTCACCGATGGCTCCGTTCACACCATTGTAAAGACGGCTGCTGCAGCGATCTCGTCCTCAATTGCCGCTTTCCCTAACCGCTGGCCGCGATACCGAAAACATTGTGCTGCGCTTGTTGTCCAATTCAACCGCTGCGCCGGGACTCGAGATCTGATACCCGGTCCCTGTCTCAAAATAAACCAGCGACTCGCCCTTCACTGGATCACGCAAAATTTCAGCGAGAAATGTCGGCACCAGCGCGTTTAAATCATCGGGCAAGCTTCCTTCATGTGCGACGCGATATCTTTCCACCGTGATCGCCGCCCGCGCACATCGAATCTGCGTCAGCAACGCCGCCTCTTTTCTAACCGCTTTGGCAAACGCCGGAAAAACCCCGCGTGTGTGCGCGCAAAGCCGGCGCAACCCACTCGAGTAGCGGCGATCCAGCTCTTTCTCGAGCGCCTCAGTCTGCTGGTAAGCGGAGGGAAAGCCGTTCGTCATCGCCGCGATCAGTCCTTCCATCATCGCCAGATATTCGCGTTCGTCCCGGTCAATGATCCCGAGCATCTTGTATAACCCAGCGGATGCTCTCTCCTTCGTAGTTCCCGGCGCAGGCTGGGTGAGCTGGCCCGAACGGATGAGATCAAAACCCCGGATACCCAACGTCCTCTCGCCGGCGAGTGCCCGAAAACGGCTCCGTGAACAATCCACCTCCGAGCCCTGAAGCGCTTGATCCAGCTCCTTCAATTGCTCCTCAGTGAAACTCACGTGATGCAGCGCAAACTCCAGGCTGTGCAGCGCGATCGCCGCACACGCAATCCGCACCAACTCCGAAATCATCAGCGGCTCATTGCGCAACGTCCCCGCCAGGAGAAAACCATTCCGCAGCGCTTCAAATGTCCTCTCAGCCTCACCGTTCGTCGCTGCATTCGCTGCCGCGTAGCGCAGCAAATTCGCCAGCTTCTTCAGTTCCGCCAAATGCGGCGGAATCGTTTGGATGTTCCCTTGGAATGTCAGCGGGTACCGCGCGCCGTTCAGCTTCAATGCTTCAGCAAGGATTTCGAGCGTCTCCTGATTGTTCTCGATATGGTCCGCAATCGCATTCGCGAACTCTGGCGAAAGACTCTGCGCGCCCTGCGGCAGGCTCATGCCCAACTCTTCTGATCGCTTAAACTTCTCAATCGCCCGCAGCACCCCCACCGCCGCATTACTAGAATCCGGAACGCGTTCATACCACTCGTTCAATTCTTCGAACTCCGCCGGCAAACCCGCCGCACGAATCCGCTCCAACTCCTTGGAAATCTCTGTGCCCGTCTTTCTGGTCGCCACCCAAACACCCACCCCCATCACCACCGCCAGCAGCGCAAGGCAGGCAACTACCCTCCGCACCCAGCCCCATCGCTTCTGACTCGCTCTCATTCAATTCCCACTAACCTCCGAACCAACGCATCTAGAACCGAGGCGCACCCCGCCATCAACCCGATAAGCATCAACACCCAAACCTCAAACGCAGCGGATTCCATTTCATCCCAAACCCTTTGGACAACTCAATAGCTCATTCGTCACCTCTCGCCCTCCTCTGCGGCCGCTGCGTCAGTCTTTTGTTCTCACCAGGATGTATTCGCGCCAGATTAACGCTTGCATCGGAATTTAACATTATCCACATTCGCTTTGGCAGTGCAGGAGCACGTGGTTGAATAGGACTCCGTTCGAGTGACCGGATTTCCATTCATCCCCGCGACCAGAAGGACTCGGTTCTTTCCGCTTCCTGTTCAGGCCAGAATTTGAGCCATGAAGCCAATGATGTTTTCTCGTCGCCACTGCGGGATGAATTCTCGCCACTGGTGTTTAACCTTCGACATGAGCCGCATATCGCAACAACTAACGCGTACTTACGTGCTGGATGGGCGTCCGGAAGCCCCTGTAATTCCGAAGCTTACAAATTTTTCATTCGCCGTAACTTCCGTTTTAACATCCGCCAGCCGCACCCCAGAATCTCGCAATTGTCCCTTTCTCCCGATTGACCTAGCTGCTACCCTCACCCGCTCGTCGCCGGACCTATGAAACCGCGAATCACCTTTGCCGTCCTGCTCGTCGCGTTTAACTGCGCGATGTGGTTCGCCTTTGTCCGTAAACAACCGGCGGCCAAGGTTCAGACGCCCCCGCCGGCAACCAACCTCGTCACCGCGTCTGCGGAACCAGCGCCCGCCCCCGTCATCGTAGTCCGCACGAACGCCTTCAACTGGGAACAACTCGAAGCGGAAGATTATCGCTCGTACATCCAGCGGCTCCGCGGTATTGGTTGTCCCGAGCAAACCATCCGCGACATCGTCATCGCCGATCTCGAGAAGCTGATGGCCCCTCGCGTTCAGGAAATCGAAGGCCACAAGGAGCCGCCGAAGTATTGGAAGCCCGATCGCAAGGAACTCATCCGCACGGTCGATGTGCTGGAAAAATCTTCGAAAAAACAGGAAGTCGATTTTGAGAAGCGCGAAATCATCCGCGAACTCCTCGGTGTCGACCTGGCCGCCGAACGCACCAAAGCAACCGGCGAAACCGATTTCTACGAGGAGCGCCTCACTTTCCTAGATGCGGACAAACGCACTCGCGTCCGCATGATCATGGAGAAAGCCAACCGTGAAGAAATCGCGCTGCGCGAAAAATCCTGGCTCGAAAATGACGAACTCACTCCCGAGGAACGCCAGAAGCTGCGCGAAATCGCCGCCGCGAAGGAACGCGAAGTCGCCGGCCTGCTCAGCCCGGAAGAACTCGACCAGTACCATCTCTGGTTCTCAGACAGCGCTTACAAAGTGCGCGATTCCTTCTTCGCCATGGAACCCAGCGAGCAGGATTTTCTCGCGATCTACCAATTGCAACGTGAGTTCGATTCCGAGTGGACCAGCAAGGATACAAACTCACTTACTCCCAATGAACGTGCCCTCTACGAAAAAGCGCAGAGCGATTACGAAGCAAAAATCCGCGAGCAACTCGGCGAAGATCGCTACGACGAATACCGCCGCTCCCGCGACGACGATTACCAGCAACTCCAGGCCGCCGCCGCCCAATTCGGTTTAAACACCGGCATCGCCTCCGAGGTTTACGGTTTCAAAAAAGTTCTCGAAGAAGAACGCGCGCGCGTCCGTGAAATGGGCCTCACTCCCGATCAACAATACCGCGTCTTCAAAGCCCTGGCCGACGAAGCCGAACGCGCCGTCATTGAAGTCATGGGCCCCAAACCGTTCCGCTACTACGTCCGCAGTGGCGCAGGTAAATGGATTTCCGAATGAAAATAACCAACTTCACCCGAATCCTAGCAGCACTCGCTTCAGTGCTATCTGCGGTTCTCCTTTGCGCCTGCAACGGCAACAGCTCCACCGCTACACAATCTGCCCCGGCAGGGCAGGGGACCACTCCCTCCACGCCGTCTCAGGCCACTCTCCCGGAAGTAACCCAACCCGTCGCTCTCGCTCAGCCCGGTTACTCTAATCAACCCAGAGGCAACCCGCAGCCAAAACTCCCCGTCCTCAAACTCTGGGTCGGCACTAACGAAGTCGCCGCTGAAATCGCCTCCACTCTCGACCAGATCCGCACCGGCATGATGTTCCGCACCAACATGGCCGAGATGGAAGGAATGCTCTTCGTTTTTCCTCAACCGCAGCAGGTCGCCTTCTACATGAAGAACACCCTCGTTCCGCTCACCTGCGCTTACATCGATCCTGACGGCAACATCCTCGAGATCTACGACATGAAGCCGCTGGACGAAACATCCCTCCCATCTAAATCACAAGAGATCCAGTACGTCCTCGAAATGAAACAAGGCTGGTTCGAACGTCACGGCATCAAACCGGGTGTCGCTATCTCCACCGAGCGAGGCACCTTCCCGCAAACTTTTCGCCGACGTTAAATGTCCCGCTTCAAAGCTGTCCTCGTCGAGCACGGCTACAGCTCGGTCCAATACGAGCGCGACATCATCGAAGCCGCCAACGGCGAGTTCGTCGATTGCGACAAACTCCCGTTAGCCGAGGCCTGGCCCAGGTGCCGGGATGCGGATGCCGTCATGGTCCGCCGGGTCCAGGTCACACCGGAGCTGATCAGCCAGCTAACGAACTGCCGTATCCTCCTCCGCTACGGTGTCGGCGTGGACAACATCGACCTCGCCGCGGCGACTCGCGCGGGCATCATCGTGGGCCACGTTCCCATCTACTGTCAGGACGAAGTCTCCACCCACGCCATTTGCCTTATGCTCGCCTGCGTTCGCCGCCTCGTCCCAACTCTCGATAAAATGCGCGTTGGCGGTTGGGACGTTCATCGCGTCGATCCCATCTACCGCCTCGCCGGCAAAACTATCGGCCTCATCGGTCTCGGCACACTCGGTCAAGCGACCGCCCGCAAACTCCAAACCTGGAACGTCCGCCTCCTGGCCGCCGATCCCTACCTCGACGAATCAATTGCCGGGTCGCTCAACGTCTCCCTCGTCCCGATGAACACCCTCCTTGCCGAATCCGACATCATCTCCCTCCACGTCCCGCTCCTCCCCGAAACGACCCACCTAATCAACGACCGCACCCTCACTCAAATGAAACGCGGCTCCGTTCTCGTGAACACCGCCCGTGGTCCCGTTGTCGACGGTGCCTCCGTCCTCTGGGCGCTCGACTCCGGCCAACTCAGTTGCGCCGCCCTCGACGTCTTCGAAGAAGAACCCCTCCCGCCAAACACTCCTCTCCGGTCGCACCCCCGCCTCCTCGTCACCGACCACACCGCCTGGTATTCCGAAGAATCCCAAATCGAACTCCAGCAACGCGCAGCACGCGAAGTGGTCCGCGCCTGCACCGGCTCGCTTCCGGAAGCCATCGCGAACCCAGAAGTCCTCTCTCAGCTCGGCCGCGCCGCCGAATGGACGCCGAACCATCTCGCGACGTGGCAACATCGCCGCTCGCAGGAACTCAAATCGCCTTAACCTTAATCCGTCTTCTAAATACCCCTGATACTTTTAACGGGGAACCTGAGCCTACCGCTTTCGTTTTGCGCACTTACCTTGTAAAGGGTTGTGCGGCCCTCGCTGCGCGCCCATGAACAATAAAGTGGATATGAAAAAACAATTCTTTGCTCTGGGAACCGCGGCCCTCATGACCGCTGCTCTCCCCTCAATCGCGGCTGATGCCGAAGTCGAAGTTAAGACGGATGTCGATAAACCAAAAACCGAAGCCCGCACTGAAATCAAACGCAAGGGCGACGTCGATACAGACGTCCGCGTTGATCGCCAATCCGTCAAACGCACGGACAAAGCAAGCGGCTTGATTGGAATGGAAGTTCGCAACCGTCAAAACGAAAAGCTCGGCGAAATCAAAGACCTCGTTATGGACATGAATTCCGGAAAAGTTTCCTACGTCGTTCTGTCGGTAGGAGGATTTCTTGGAATCGGCGAGAAGCTGATCGCCTTGCCCCCGAACGTAGCGAAAGTCGGCGACAATCCCGAATACATCGTCCTCGATGCGGACAAAGCCAAGATTCAGGCTGCTCCTGGTTTTGCCGCGACCGCCTGGCCAGCTCCGAACGATCCCGAAGTGAATCGTTACTGGACTGATCTGAAGGCCACGGGTTCCGCCGCCTCGAGCGAAAAAGGCCGGGACATCGATGTTGATGCCGATGTGGACGTCGATAAGAAGAAAGCATCCGGCAAAGTCGATGTCGATACCGACAAAAAGAAGATCTACACCGACGCCGATAAAGACCGCAACGTGAAGGTCGAAGTGGAAAAAGATTAAGCTCTTGAATTGTGAATTGCTGCAGGGGCTGATTTCGTCAGCCCCTTTTGCTTGGGCGCGGTCGCTTGACGCAGCGCAGCGCACCGCAAAGGATACCGCATGGGACAGCCGTTGAGGGTGCTCTTGATCGAGGATTCGGATTTCGACGCGACCTTGCTCGTCCGGATGCTCGGCAAGGGCGGCTACGACCTCAAATACGAGCGCGTGGAGACCGCTCAACAACTTGAGACCGCTCTCCAAGGCGAATGGGACCTGGTCATCGCCGACTACAATCTTCCGCAGTTTAGCGCTCCCGAAGCGCTCGAAATGGTGAAAAAGACCGGTCGCGATATCCCCTTCGTCATCGTTTCCGGCGCGATCGGTGAAACCACCGCCGTCGCCGCCATGAAAGCCGGCGCGCACGATTACCTTATGAAGGGCAATCTCGCCCGCCTGCTCCCAGTCATCGATCGCGAATTGCGCGAAGCCCAAAACCGCGAAGGCAAACGCCAGACGAAAGAAGCGTTGCTGGAAAGCGAATCCCGCTATCGCTTGCTTTGGGAAACCGCCACCGACGCCGTAATTCTTTTTGACCGCGAAGGTCGCATCACCTTTGCAAATCCCGCGGTGGAAGAACTGTTCGACTACAAACCATCAGAACTCATCGGCAAAGAAGTCTTCCTGCTTCAACCCGCCACCCAGCATTGGGCCCAGCAAGGTGGCCTGAAACGTTACCTGAAATCTTCCGCTCCTGGCCGCAGTTGGCGCGCTCGCGAAACCCTGGGCTTGAAAAAAGACGGAACGGAATTCCCCGTCGAAGCAGCGTTCAGCAACATCCAAATCGACCAAACAGTTTCCTTCGTCGTTTTCTTCCGCGACATCACCGAACGCAAACGCGCCGAAAAAGAGTTGCAACAAAATCAGGAGCAATTTCGCGTCGCCCGCGAAATTCAGCAGCATCTCTTCCCAAAATCCGCGCCGATCTTTGCCGGCCTGGATATCGCCGGCAGAACCTTTCCAGCGGACGCAACCGGCGGCGATTATTTCGACTTCCTGCCAATGGCGGAGAATTGCGTTGGCCTCGTCGTCGGAGACGTGACCGGCCACGGTGTGGGGCCCGCGCTGCTGATGGCCGAAACACGCGCTTATCTCCGCGTCCTTGCCCGAACGAAATCCGACGCCGGCATCATCCTCTCTGAAGCCAATCGCGTCTTAGCCGAGGATCTCGGCTCCGAACGTTTCGTCACTTTGTTCCTCGCCCGCTTAAATGCTAAACTCCACAGGCTCGCGTACGTGAACGCCGGTCATATTCCTGCCTACGTGTTTGATCCTTCCGGGGAAGTCGCGCTCACACTCAAGCGCACCGGAATCCCGCTCGGCCTGCGCGAAGAAACCGCTTACCATGAGTCCGCCGAAATTGACCTCGCTCCCGGCCAAATCTTCCTCGCCCTGACGGACGGGTTCGAAGAAGCGGTCAATGCCGAGGAAGAAATGTTCGGCGTCGAACGCGTCCTCGAAGTGATTAAAGAAAACAGAACCCGGAGCGCCAACGAAATTATCCAGGCGCTCTACGATGCTGTCCAGCGGTTCAGTGGCAGCTCGCCACAACTCGACGATTTGACCGCCGTGATCATTAAAGTAGTTTAGATGAAGCCGCGCGGGAAAGTGGTTGCTGTTTCGAGCTTCTGCATTAACATTTCCGCCTCTTTCGGTCGGGACGTAGCGTAGCTTGGTAGCGCGTCTGAATGGGGTTCAGAAGGTCGTGAGTTCAAATCTCACCGTCCCGACCACTTTCCGGAAGGCCGCTAATCGCACTCTCACCCCTTCCCAGGGAACTATTTCTTAAAGAACGAGAACATACTCTTCTTCTCTGTCTGGCGCTGCTGCACTTTGAGTTGACCGAGCAGCGATTGGAAGGAGATGTAGATCTTGTGCCACTGGTTCTCCAGATTTCTGGCGGCACCCTCATTCAGGTCGCTGACGTATCGGATCGACGGAGTTCCCGAGATCAACGAAAGAATATCGTCTTTGCTCGGATTCTGCGTCTCCACCGAAGCGAGAATCAGCTCGAGTTCCTGAGTCAAAACGCTTTTCACTTCCAGGAATTGCGCTTCGTCTTCAGGCTCGAACCGTTTCTCACGGCCCAGGACCAAGTACTGGTTAAATTGTTTCCAGCACTCCAGATAGTTTTCCATCTGGTGAATCAGTTCATCTAGTTTTACTGCAGACATAACTTCCTTTTCTATTTTCGTGCGATTCCACGAGGGGTTAAAAAAATCATCGCGCCACCGCGCAACTCGCGCGCTTTGATGTTCAGGGCGCCCATGTTGATCGAAAATTCATTAATATTCAGGTTGGCCTGTTTTGCTTCGCGGAACGTTTGCAACACCTGCGCGGCAATCATTTCAAGGGAATTCATCGCAATGGAACTCGGGATCGTGCGAGTGACAACTTTTCCGTCCCGATCCACTGTATAGCTGCCGGAGGGCAGGGGTGGCGGGCTCTGCGCTTTGCTCTTACTAAAGATGTTCAGGAGGCCCATCGTTCGCGCACCTTCTGAGAGCTTTCTTCAATTTGTTCTTTGGTCGACGTCGGCAGCATCGCCACCACGAAAGTATCTGAACCATCCACGCTCACATGGAGGATCCTTTGCAGGCTGCGCGCCTCCAAAGTGTCAAAGACACCCATCTCAAACCCGGGATTCAGCGAGTGAAACCGGTTCGTCACACCGCGCACCCACGCCACCACTGGCGCCGGATCTTCCGCGCCCCACTTCTGAACGGTGCCCGTGAGATCCTGCGGAATCTTCAACGCGTATTCGACTCCTTGAATCCGCCCCAGGCTGGTGTTCTTAAAGAATTGCGTATCGGTGAGATGGATCTCTTCCTTTTCCGGATTTTTATCCGCGGCTTCGTCGAGCGCCTGTGCGGTGTCGAGCAACAATCCTTGGTAGGAGGTCAGGATTCTTCGCGGCCGCTCTGAATCGACCGCCACCGTTTCGAAATTTCCGCTCTTCCACGAAAGAATCTTTTTGAACGCATCTTCCCCTGTGAGTTGATCCGTTTCCGCATCGATCACATCGCCGTTCTGGATCCAAATACGACCTTCCAGTCTTCCATTCGTAATTTTCAGAATTGCGGAACTGCCGGAAAGACATTCGAGCTGGATCAAATCGACCAGGCTTTTGCTCTGCACTCCACGGAAGCCGCCGCTATTCTCGCTATCAATGAGCGATTCAAGACAATCCGTGAAAAACTTCATCTCCTTCTCGCTTTTTGGCTTTTCGAGATAGAGATCTATGCCCATCGCATAGGCGCGCCCGCGCATTTGATCATCAGCCACTCCGGTCAAAACCACCGTCCGAAGTTGTGGGAATTTCCTTCGCACAATTGCGAGCACCTGCAGCCCGTCCATGCGCGGCATGCTGAGGTCCGATACCAGCAGGTTAAATGATTCAGCATCAAGCATGGCCAGCGCGCTCGCCCCGGAAGTAGCGATGTGAACCTCGGGTTCGGAGGGAAGTTGGAGCAGCACCTGCTGATACAAATTCAGCACATCTGGATCATCATCCAGCAGCAGAATTTTATGTTTAACAGCAGTCGCGGCCGTCGCGCTCATCAGTATCAAGTATCGGCAGCTTGTGCCGATACGTTATCTACGAAGTGAAAAATTCTGCGGTTTAAGAACCTGCCATCATGTTTGGCTTCCTAAAAAAATTCGGAAAGAAGAGCGACGCTGTAGCGCCTCTCATCCCGGTGCCGATCGCACCTGAACCCGCAATGGCATCCGTCGCCGAATCTGCTTACGCAGCCCCGGCCGCTCCCCAACAGAGAACGGGCTTCGCCCGGGCGCCACTTGCCACTCGCTCTACCGCCATGCCTTCAACGCGAGTTTCTCCCGCTGTTACACCGCGCCCCGTTCGCACTGCGGTTCCTGGAGCTGCTACACCACCTGCCGCGCCCGCACCGGTTCGCCAACCTGTTCCCGCCGCGCCTCCCGCTGCCGCGCGTCCATATATAGCTCCGGCTCCCGTTGCGCCTCCGGTCACGAATGATGTTTTAGTCGAACTGCCGCTCAAGAAACTTTGGCACAAGCTCAACCCCGCGGTCATTCAGGGCGCGGCGTTCCATCCAAATGGCGACTCCTTCCTGTGCATGCCACTTTCCCTCCTCCAGGCGCAACTTGCCCGGGGACAGGTCCGAATATCGTTTCCTGAATTTCAGAGTTTCGCGCCCGAAGGTCTATTTCTGGACGCAGCAGGTCGAGAGGAGATGCAAGTTGATCTTCCGATCGCTGACATCCTGCCGTTGCTCGGGCCGGAACACCTTTCGCGTCGTCCGCAACGCCGCGCAGAAATTCCCGATGATATCGGTCCCATCTTCGGACCGAGCGGCGGTCCTGCGCACGGCCTGCGCATAGCAGAAACTCGTCCGCGCGCCGGAGCCCCAACCGCGCAAGCCCCCGCACCGGCTCCAGAACCGCCCAAGCCGTCCTACATCCAACCCGCGCAGCAAAACACTATCCCCGCACCGTTTCCCATTCCTGCACCTAAAATCTCGGCGCCCATCGCCCCACCGGTCGCGTCTGCCGCGCCGATCAGTCCAATCGCTCCCGCTGCAGAACAAACCGCGCCTTCGGTTCCGGTCTACGATTTACCTCCCGCTCAAACTGCCAATGAGCCGATTCGTGCGCCGAAGCTCGACCCAAGCCTGGCAACCTTGAAGCCAAAAGCCGCCGCGCCAATCCAGCCGGTTGCTCCCGCTCCTGCGTCGATCCCCGCACCAATTCCAGCGCGCGTCGCTCCGGCTCCTGCTTCCAACGGTTCCGACTCATCCCATGGTGAAACGTTCAACCTCGCGCTGATGGATATCGCGGCGTTTTGGTCCGAGAAGGGTCGCAACGATCTCTCCAATTTATATAAACACTCGTTGGAGATTCCCATGAGCACGCTGGAGAGCTCGCTCAAGTCCGGCAAGCTTGCCTTCCAATGGCGCGAAGTGCGTCCATGGCTGCGCCTCGCGGCGGGCAATACCGCACCCACTCTTCAAGACGATCTCATCATCGAATTCCCTCTCGCCATCATCGCACCTCGCTTCGTTGAGCAACGTTTCAACGGCAAGTCGCGCCGAAAATTCGAACTGGGTGACGACATCGGAGATGTTTTCGAGCAGAAGACCCCCGCGCCCGGCGCTCCCCCAGCTCCATCCGCCCCGGTCCTTGGCGCCACAGCCGTCGCGATGGACATGTCCGCCGCGATTACAGCTTCGACCAAAACTGGCGATACTGCATTTGTCGCACGGGCGGCGGGCAAGACCCTGCTTGAGTTCGGCGAAATTTTCGGTCAGCCAGACAAGAAAGATTGGACGATGGCGGAAGTCGCACAAAAGACCATGACGTTACGCGGTGTCACTGGCGCTGTGATCAGCAATGCTGACGGTATGCTGGTCGCCGGCTCCTGGCCGAACGTGAAGGGCGACGCGGTCGCGGCTTTCCTCCCGCAGATGTATAACCGCACGATTCAATACACCAAGGAGTTGAAACTCGGCGAGCCGGGCAATCTGACCCTGATGATCGACAACATCCCACTCCAAATTTTTAAAGCAGGATCAAGCTATTTTACCGTTCTTGGCCGCGCGGGAGAAAACCTGCCCAAGGCGCAGTTGAACGCGATTGCCACACGGTTAAGCACCCAATTCAGCGGAAAATAATATGGCGCTCATTAATCAAGCCTCCAAAGAAATCCAGGTTAAGGTCGTTTACTACGGTCCAGCACTTTGCGGCAAAACCACCAACCTCGTAAAAGTTCACGAGAACGTTCAGGTCGCCGGCGACAAAGGTAAGCTCGTCTCCCTCGCGAACCAGACTTCCGACCGCACGTTATTCTTCGACTTCCTGCCGATCGAGGCAATGTCGATTAAAGGATACAAAACGAAGTTCCAGCTCTACACCGTGCCGGGCCAGGTGATCTACAACACCACTCGCCAGCTCGTCCTTCGCGGCGTCGATGGCATTGTCTTCGTCGCTGATTCGCAGTACGATAAAATGTCGGAAAACGTCGAAAGCTTCGCGAACCTTGAAGAAAATTTACGCGCGCTGAAGCTCAATATTGCCGATATACCTTACGTGCTTCAGTACAACAAACGCGACCTCCCGAACGTCGCGCCCGTTGATTACATGGAATTTTTGTTGAACAACCGGGAAGTGCAGGTGCCGTCCTTCGAAGCGGCTGCGCCGAAGTGCGAAGGGGTATTCGAAACTCTGAACATGATCACGCGGATGTTGCTGCACAAATTATTGTCGCAGACCAGTTCGCCGAAACCGGCTGCTGCTGTGGCGGCCTGATTGCCAACATGACGGGTACACTCCCACAATTAATCGAAGAGGATGTCGAGGAGATCGAAGCGATCTTCGCCGACTTCCTGAACAAAGCTGAGGCCGATTCTGTCCTGCTCACGGCCGAAGGCGGGTTCCTGGTATCCGAACACGGGAATACCAAGAAGCTCGACACCATGTCGCTCGGCGCGCTCGCCTCGAATTCGTTCGAAGCGAACAAAGCGATCGCCGGCCTCATTGGAGAACCAAGCTTCAGTAGCATTTACCAGGCGGGTGAAACCTTCAGCATGTATGTGCAGAGCATCGATGGTTACAACCTCATGGTCGTGATTTTCCCAGTCACCACCGCGGTCGGTGCGATCAAATATTACGCCCAGGCCGCCCGCGACGAAGTTGCCAAGGTCTTCAATCGCGCCAAGAAACGCGATCCAGATGCCGGCCTCGACCTCGCCATGATGAACATGGCCGACAGCAGCCAGATCTTCCGCCGAAAGTAAGGCGAACCCCTCTACAGGTTCGCTGCTTCCTTCGCGAAGATCTTCGCGGGATTTCCCGCGGCGATTTGACCGGCGGGAACATCACGGGTGACCACCGCACCTGCGCCCACCACAGCTCGGTCGCCGATCGTCACCCCTTTTAGGACGATCGCCCTCGCTCCGATAAAAACAAATTCCCCAATTGTTATCGCGCGCGCGTTCTCCGCGTATTCATTTCGCCAGCCCGATTCCGAATCCAGCGCGTGGAAGTCGTTATCCAAAATCATCGCGCCGGATCCGACAATCGTTCCTCGGCCAATCTGAACACTCTTCCCGGCGCATACCACTGCGCCGCTCAACCCAACATTTTCTTCGAAAATTAACTCCGCTCCAGGCGCGAGTGTTCTGAACACGCACGGCTGAAAGCAGGCGAGGGGATTGGAACGAAGCGAACTGTTCGCGACGAAGTTTTCTCCAAACACCATTCGTGAATCTCCCGCCACCGAAACGATCGGTCGCCCCTGAAATGTTGCCGTTCCCAAAAACTTTGCGCCTTTCAGCTTCGCTTCTAATCGCCAGAGCGCTCCGAGCATCACCCTGAAATAACTGATTCCCAGGCCGGCAATTTGAGCAGGTGATCCCTTCGGCATCGGCGCTGTTCTAAGAGAAGCGGGTGCGCAAGCCAAGCGCCATTCGCTCCGCAACGCTGTTAACGCTTGCCATTGCCCAGTAGCTTTCGGCATTGAAATGCCGGTTGCTGAATCCTGGAAATGATCCGATTTTGCCGAAGCGCCCGCTCCGCGTCGCTTGGTTCACCTATTTTCCAATCGAATGGCTCCCCGAACTTCCGCCTGAACTTCAGAAGTTGCCCAGGCTCCATCCCGCCACCTGGCAGCGCGTCCTCTGGGAAGAATTTAGGCACGACGAATCCTTGGAGTTGCACATCATCATCCTCCGAAGTCATTTTCCCGCGACCATTCGCTTTCGCCGCAACAACACCACCTTCCACTGCATCAAAACTCCCGGTGGCACTCGCGCTACAACTCTGTTTTGGACCGACACCTTCTACGTCTCGCGTGAGTTAAAGCAAATCCAACCCGACCTGGTGCACGCCTGGGGCAGTGAATTCGGCGGCGCAGCCATTGCGAGTAGATTGAACTGGCCGGCGCTCGTCACCATGCAGGGAATCCTCACTTGGTACGGCAGCGTCTTCCCGCTGAACCTCCACACGAAGCTCGCCCGCCTCGCGGAACCGCCCAGCCTTCGCAAAGCGCACGTTGTCACCTGCGAATCCAGCTTCGGCATGAACTATCTCGCCGAACGTTATCCGCATCTGAAGCTGTTGCAGGTCGAGCACGCTCCCCATCCCTCTTTCTCGCAAGTTGTTCGCCGGCCACAGAACGATCCCCTTCGCATTGTTTGCGTGGGAACATTCCTCTTTTGGAAAGGCGCGGATGTGGTCATTCAAGCTCTCGCCAGGCTGGAAACTAACAAGCCATTTGAACTTTTCTGGATCGGTGCGAAAGACGCAGCGCTGGAGGCCGACCTTCGTTCAAAAACACCCGAAGCGTTGTGGAAACGAATCACCTTTAAGCACAATCTTTCTCCGGCCGAGATCGCCGCCGAACTATCACAGGCCACCCTGTTCCTGCACGCAGCGCGTGCAGACAATAGTCCAAACTCAGTGAAGGAAGCCGTTGTCGCCGGCGTCCCCGTCATCGCCACCAACACCGGTGGCATTCCCGACTACGTCATTCCAGGTAAGAACGGTTTTCTTTTCGCGAGCGGAAACGTGGATGACTGCGCCAGTAAGCTTCAGGACGCCATCGCTCACCCGACCTTCAACAAGGGCTTGGTTGATCCAGCTACGCTCTCGGAAATGCGCGCCTATTTATCCGCCAGCACCATGGCCACAAAGTTCAAAGAAGCGTATTCCGCAGTGCTGAAAGACGATCCCCGATCAACTCACTCCTTGCGGGCGAGCAACGCGAACTCGACTACCTGAACATCTTCAAACGGCCGTTTCCTCGCCGCGGAACGTAAGTTTGGCCAAAGACCGCGCAGGTAATTCTCATCCGCTTTGCGCGTCGGCGTGACCTTGGTGACCTTGAACCCTGCGCGTTTCACCGCCTCGACATGCTCATCCACGAAACGCCGCGTGGCCCGGTGATACTTGGGATACATCAGCCGAAACAACCAATCCGGGTACGTCTGGAAATCCAGCGGCGGCATCGGGTCTTCGAACAACGCATGCCCGCCCAGGTCAATCTGGTGCAGCATCCATCCGCCGGGTGCAAGAACTCGGTGGCAATTCGTATAAAACGCGTGCAGGTCTTCGACGTGCTCCATCACGGAGAATGAAAAAAGAAATTCGTGTTCTTCCCGTGGCTCGAACTTTTCCATGAAACAGGTGTAGTACGCCACGCGAGAACTATCCAGGTGCCAATCCCCGTTCCTTTGAACAATGCTCGGATCCACCGGCAACCCTTGCTTCTTTAGGGCGTTGAGTACCTCTACCTGCCTCTCATTCACCACCGGCGGCTCCACCTCCACAATGTTCACGTGCCTTGCGCCCTTGGAGAGCAGGCAACTCGCCCCCGCCAGGCAATCGCCAGCTCCCACCTCGCAAGCTGCTTTGCCCCGCAGATCCAACTCCTTCGGGCCATGTTCAACGATAGTTCGGACAATCCATCCGTGTCGCGCGATTACCTCCTCAAACGCGCACCCCAGCACAGGCGCCGCGGTGTGGCGCGGACGAAAGCCCAATGTTCTCCGAACCCTCCGCTTAAGAGCGTAGTAGACCGTTTGTGCGACGCGCTTTTTATGAAGCATTGGTCGGCATCTCTTAATTGATGGCTACCTTCGGAGACAAGGGAATTCCCCATCAGCTTCAGTAGCAAATTCACTCGCCACGCTCCCTTCTTCGACCGCCTGAGAACATTCGATATTTGAAACCACCTCAGGCGTTTGCGCGTCTGCTGATGGAGATGGAGAAGGTTATCTCGTGAGTTTGCGAAGAATTGTTCTATTGGTTTGCTGCCTAACCAGCACTGGATTTGCCGCCGTCCAGGTTTCTGAAGAAGCAGTTTTTCACCGGATGTGTGATGCCTCCGCTGGGATTGCGCTGAGCACAAACATTTTCGTCGCCGCTGACGATGAGAGCAACCAGTTGCGCACTTATTCCCGTGCTCATCCCGGTGTTCCGGTGAATCAACTCGAACTCGGCGCCTTCCTGCAGATCGGCAAAGGCAAACCGGAAATCGACGCAGAAGGCGCGGCACAAGTTGGCGACATCGTTTACTGGATCACTTCCCACGGTCGCAATCGCCAGGGTGAGCTTCGCCCCAGCCGCCAGCGCTTCTTTGCCACGCGCATCAGCAACAAAGGTGAGCCACGCCTCGAAATCTCTGGTCGCCCTTACGCGAACCTCCTCCGCGATCTTGTCGCTGACCCGCAATTCGAACAGTTTGATCTCGCCGACGCTGCCAGCAAAGCGCCCAAGAAAAAAGGCGCGCTCAACATCGAAGGTCTGGCCGCGCGCCCGGATGGCACTTTGTTGATCGCCTTCCGCAATCCAGTTCCGGACAAAAAGGCGCTGCTCATTCCGCTCTTAAATCCCGCCGAACTGGTGAAACCGGGCGGCGCCCGCGCGAAGTTTGGTCCCGCCATTCAGCTCGACCTCGACGGCAACGGCATTCGCGACATGGTCCAGCGCGATGGAAAGTTTTATATGATCGCTGGCGCACGCGACGGCGGCCACGACTTTCAGCTTTACCGCTGGAATGGCAACGCCGCGCCCGAGTTGCTCCACGAATGGAAAGCCCGTTCCTTCAATCCCGAAGCGATCCTCAGCGTCCCTGGACGGCCGAATGAATTCATCATCCTCAGCGACGATGGAAGCCTCAAACAAGGCGGCACGGAATGTAAAGACCTGCCCGAAGCTGCGCGCCGATTCAGAAGCGTCTTACTGAGAATCGAGTGAAGTCGGCGCGAACACCACGCGAGCTCACAACTCCCCATTCGTCGCAAAAATGTTGAACTTGTTGCTCCGCAAATCGAGATACTTCCATGCCTCAGCATGCCCGTCCGCAAACACAATCGTCGCCTTCACATTGTGCCGGCAGGCCGGTTGCTTCGCGTAACTATATATGTTCCATCCTTGGGCTTTGTCCGGCGGAAACGTCACGATCTCGGTATTGTATGCCGCTGGTGGGCGATTCGGGTTTGGATTTGAAACTTTTGGTATTCCGGTGTCGCCCATCAACCAGATCTGGGTTGGCCGTTGAATATCCGTGGTCTTTCGGCTTCCCAAACGCCGGACCCCTCCAGGCTGTTCAAATCCGTAGCGGATAATCGTGCTTTCAACCGGACCGTACCCTTCCCATCTCGCGCCGAATACAGTCAGGATGTCTTTCTCCTTTACCGCGGGGCATCGCCAAACGTTGTTCGAAACCGTGTTCGCCGTCAGATACTTCCCCTGTGAAAGCAATTGCCACCACCACAAACCGCCCGGCTCCACGTTACTGCCCGCCCAGGCTTTCGTATAAAGGTCCGGGTAATGCTGGTTAAAATCATCCGCGTAGGTGTGGAATGCCAGCCCCAGTTGCCTGCAATTATTCAGGCACTTCATCGTGAGTGCCTTCGTTTTGGCTCGTGAAAGCGCCGGTAGAAGCAGGCTCGCCAAAATCGCGATGATCGCAATGACCACAAGCAGTTCGATCAACGTAAAACCGCGCTGTCTGGAGGTCATGCCGCTATAAAAATGTATTTGCGATGGCTAGTCAATGCAGCGCAGGCGCTCCCACTTTCCGTTTAATGGCGTTACGCCGCTTGCTTGCGAGGCCTGTTGAACACTAAGGTAGCCGAGAAACCGATCACTAAACTCATGTTCCGCCGCACCATTATAGCCGCCTTTTTCGCCCCCGTTTTGATATTGCACGCGCTCGCAGCGGACGCTCCCAAAGAAGTACCCGACTTCGCGCTGCTCGACACACGTGGCCGCTACTACCAACTCAAGCGAAACGACGCTCAGGTTGTCGTCCTCTTCTTCACCGCAAACGGCTGTCCAGTCGCCCGCCAAAGCATCTCCCGCCTCAAGCAGATTCAGGAGGATTTTGCCGAACGCGGCGCTCGCGTTTGGATGATCAATTCAAACACCGCTGATGACCGCGCCAGCATCCGCAAGGAAGCGGAAGAGTTTAACCTCGGTTTCTTACCGGTCCTGATCGATGAAACTCAGGGCGTAGCCGCGATGCTCGGCGTCCAACGCACCGGAACCGCCATCTGCATCGAAACCAAAAACTTCAGCGTCATCTATCAAGGCGCGATCGACGATCAGATGGTTGAAGGCACACAAAAGCCCGCACCCACCCAGCAGTATCTCCGCGATGCTCTTTCCCAACACTTCGCCGGCCAGCCCGTAGCGAACGCTCGCACCACCGCGCGCGGTTGCCTCATCACCTTTAGCAAAGACCAAATCTCCTACTCAAAGCAAGTGGCGCCGATTCTCGCCCAGAAGTGTTTCAATTGCCACAGCTCCGGCAACATCGGCCCGATAAAATTCGAGAACTACAAAAAAGTTCACGGCGTCGCCGACATGATCCAGGAAGTGGTTCTCTCCCGGCGTATGCCGCCATGGCATGCCGATCGCCATTACGGCGCCTTCGTGAACGACTCCTCGCTCACCCTCGACGAATCGCGCACTCTTCTCCGCTGGATCGAGCAAGGCGCAAAAAAAGATGATGGCGAAGACACGCTCAGCACCGCCACGCCGCCTTCCACCGATTGGGCCCTCGGCAAGCCGGATGCAATCATCAGCCTGCCCGCCGTCGAAAAAGTGCCCGCCACCGGCGTCCTCGATTACCGTCACATCAAAGTCAAAGCGCCCTTCGAGGAAGATGTGTGGATCAAAGGCGTTGTCGCCAAGCCAGGCAACACGCGCGTCGTTCACCACATCATCGTCCGCGTTCGTGCACCCGGCCAGAAGGGCGACAATCCAGACGACGCTTTCTTGATTGGTTGGGCGCCCGGCTCACCGGAAATCTTTTTCCCTGAAGGCACCGGCAAGTTCATTAAGAAAGGTTCAATCCTCGATTTCGAGATGCACTACACCACCTCCGGCCGCGATGAGGAGGACCAATCCAGCATTGGCGTTTACCTCCACAAGGAAAAACCAGCGATGCAGTTCAAGACCCATGCCGCCTATAACACCGATTTCGAAATCCCACCAAACGTCAGCTCTCACGCAGCCATGGGCAAATACGTGTTCGAGAAAGACAGCTACCTCTTCGAAATGTCGCCGCACATGCACCTGCGGGGTGCGTCTTTCAAATTTGAAGCGCTTTATCCGAATGGAAAGCGCGAGACACTCCTCTCCGTTCCCAATTACGATTTCAAATGGCAGCACACCTATTCCCTAAAACAACCCAAGCGCATGCCCAAAGGCACTTGGATCATTTGCACCGGCACTTTCGATAATTCGTCACGCAACCCAGCCAACCCGAACCCGAATATTCCGGTTTACTGGGGCGACCAATCCTTCAACGAAATGTTCATCGGCTTTATGGGCGTCGCCGCCATTCCGAAGGACGACAAATCCGTCGCCGCACGTTAACATGCAACTCACCGGAAAAGTCGCCTTAGTCACGGGCGGCACACGCGGCATCGGCGCCGCCACCGCGCTCGCGTTCGCCAAAGCCGGTGCGGATGTGGCGATTACTGGCCGCCGTATCGACGAAGAAGCGCAGCGAATTCACGCAGCCATTCAGGCGCTCGGCCGTCGTTGCGAACTCATTCGAGCTGATCACGCCATCCCCGCCGATAACACCCGTACCGTCACTGAAACCGAATCAAAGCTCGGCGCGATCGACGTGCTCGTGCATTCGGCGGGAGGACCCATTAACGGCGGCTTACTCGATCTCTCCCCGGAAGATTGGCAACGCGCCTTCGATGTCCACATTCACGCGATTTTCCACCTCAGCCGCGCCGTCATCCCGAAAATGCGCGAGAAGCGCGAAGGAGCAATCGTCCTGGTCGGCTCAACCGCTGGCATTCGCGGCATCATTACGAACGTCGCCTATCAAGTTGTCAAAGGCGCAATCCCGCAATTCACCCGCGCGCTCGCCCGCGAATTCGCCAACGACAATATCCGCGTCAACTGTGTTGCTCCCGGCGTGATCCGCACCGACTTCCACGCGACCATGAGCGCAGAGCAAAAACGCCTCAATCTCGAGCAACGCATTCCTCTCCATAGAGAAGGCACTCCAGAGCAAGTTGCCGAAGTCATCCTGATGCTCGCCTCGAACGATTACATCACCGGCGAAACAATGGTGATCGACGGTGGCCTCACGATGCGCATCGCTTAACGGTACAAAGAAAAACGCCGGAGTTCCTCCGGCGTCTGCAAAAACTAAGTTGATCGTAATAGATTTTACCGCGTTCCCATCCCCACGCTCTGCACTGTCTGGAACAACTTCCCTTCCGTCTTAATGCTCGGCGCGATGATAATCTCGGTCTCCTGAAACTCGCGGATGTTCTTCGCGCCCACGTTGCCCATGCAAGTCGTGATCGCACCGACCAAATTCTGCGAACCATCATCCACTGTGGCAGGACCGAACAAAATCTGCTTCAACGAACCACTCAGTCCCACCCGAATGCGCGTGCCGCGCGGCAGATTCGCGTGTGGCGTCGCCATACCCCAATGGAATCCCTGTCCAGGCGATTCCTCAGAGCGCGCAAATGCACTTCCAACCATCACCGCATCCGAACCGCAAGCTAGCGCTTTGCAAACGTCGCCGCCCTTGCTCATCCCACCGTCGGTGATGATCGGCACGTAACGGCCACTCTGCTTGAAATAGTAATCGCGTGCCGCGGCGCAATCCGCCGTCGCCGTCACCTGCGGAACACCGAGCCCCAATACCCCTCGGCTCGTGCAAGCCGCACCCGGCCCCACTCCGATCAACACACCCGCCACCCCGCACTGCATCAGTTCCAGCGTCACGTTGTAAGTCACCGCGTTCCCGATGATCACCGGGATCTTCATCTTCTTGCAGAAATCCGCCAGTTCCAGCGTTTTGTATTGCGATGAAATATGGCGAACAGTCGATACCGTCGATTGCACGATGAACAAATCCGCGCCCGCTTCCTGCGCAATCGCCGCGAACTGCTCCGCTTTCTGCGGAATCGAACTCACCGCCGCCAGCACCCCGGACTGCTTAATTTCCTTGATCCGCCGCGCGATCAACTCTTCCTTGATCGGCTCGGTGTAAATCTGCTGCAGGATTCCGGTGACCTCTTCCTTGCTCGCGGTCAGGATCTTCTTCAGCGCTTCGCCAGGATTGTGATAGCGCGTCTGGATGCCCTCCAAATTAATCACCCCCAGGCCGCCCAGCTTTCCCATCTCCACGCAGAACGGCACATCCGTCACGCCGTCCATCGCGCTCGCCATGATCGGAATCTTCAGGGTGATCGCGCTGCCGTCAGGGCGGGGGATCGAGAAGCTCGTATCCACTTCCAACGGGTTGATCGTCACCTCGCCCGGCACGAGCGCGATCTCATCGAACCCATAGGTGACACGTGCTTTTCGATTGCGGCCAATCCACATTCCCATAGTTACAGTCTCTTCTTTAGCAGGGTTAAAAATTAAATACCTCGTTCGTCTTTCCGCATTGGGGACAGCGCGAGCGATCCACGTCGGCGTCATCCGTATAAACGAAGGAACAATCTTCGCAACGGAAAATGTGGTCTTCGCTCGGCACCGGCTCGAATCGTTTACGACGAAGCTCGTAATATACGACCACGCATGAAAGCGCCGCAAGCAAAGTTGCCACGTAGAGGAAAATGACCTGGTCCGGTGACACGATCTTCAGCGCTTCACGTTGTTCGTGTCGCTCAAGTGTAGCGTATGCCACCGAAAGATCAATTTTCCCACTTCAGGAACGTTTTCCCTCGATTTAGCAGGCAAAAACCGCGCTCGTTTCGCCAACGCCAGACCCTCCTGGTCCACCCGCGCCGAACCACAATTCTCCAAAATTCGCGCTGAAATCACCAGCCCGTCCCGTCCAACGATCGCCTCAACGATCGTCTCGTTCAAAATATCCGAATGAAATTGCACCGGCAAGGGCAGGGGAGTGGCTAATCCGCGACCGGAAAATCCCGACAACTCCAGTTCCGATTGACGCTTCGTTTCTTCTCGCGGAGATACTTCCTGCGGCAACACCGCCGTGGCCCGCCGTTGCCGCGCAAACGCAAACTCCGGCAACCGCTCTTCTGCCCCCTTTATCTTTCTCGCCTCCGCCAGCTGTAAAAATGCCGGCGCGATTCGGCTCTTCGGCTCCGGCACCTCCCATTCCGGCTTCCGCAACCAGGCCTCGCCCGAAAAACCGTTACCGCTCGCCGCCGCAAACAAAAAAGGATTCTCCAATTCCAGCCACTCGCGATTCACCTTTCCCGCTGCCGGCGCAAACGCCACCTTCGGTTCAGCCGGATACACCACCCGCTCCGCCAGTCGTTTCTGCGAACCCCAAATCATCAACCCCACTTGCAGCACGAACACAAATGCGATCACTGCAATCCACTTGCCGCGCTTCCACCGGACTAAATCTTTTTCAATCTCCAGCACTGCTCAACGTCGTTACATTGCCGGCGGCCGCGTCCCAATCATCACCTGCGCAATTCCGGCTTTCCGCGCAATCTTGCTCAACTCTGTCACCTTCTCCACCGGCAAATTCCGATCCGCCTGCAGCAACAACGTCAACGGCCCACCCGCGCGCTCCACCGCCTCCGCCAGCTTCAACTGCAACGCCGCTTCCTGGATCTTCTGGTGCTGATAAAAAATCTGCCCATTCAAATTCACTCCCACCACCACCACCGGATTCGCCACCCCCGCAAATCCCGCATCCTCCGGCAACTCCAGCCTCGAACCCGGCACCTTGATCTGCACTCCCGCGCCCTTCAGCAAATTCTCAACTCTCTCCGCGATCTTCTCGGAAGAACCGGGCGCCCGGTCAAAAACCACCCGCGCGGGAAGCTCGCCTCGCCGTTCTAATTGAGCGAGTTCCTTCTCAAATCCCGCCAGGTCCATCGGCTGACCTAAAAATTCAATCGCTCCGTCCTGCCCCACACTCACCATTCGCTCCGCCATCACTACCGGCTCGTCATCCTCCGCCAGAGCAATCGGCACTCCCGGAAAAAACACGTGCGAATAAAACAGCACCATGAACAGCACCGTCGCGAAAAACAGCCCCGCAAACGGCGCCGCATCCACACCCCCCCGAAAAATCTTCACATTCCGCGGATACCTCATTCTATCGATAAAACTCCGTACGCATCATCCAAGACCTTTTTCCGTGCATTCCGTGTATTCTGCGTATTCCGTGGTTACCCTCCGCCCCCCCATTCGTGTTCATTCGTGTCCATTCGTGGTTGCCCTTTTCTTCACCGCCGCAACTCACTCACCATATTCAAGATCTCCGTCGACACCTTCTCCATATCCAGCACGATCGCATTCACCCGGCTCACCAAATAGTTATATCCAGCGTACCCCGGAATCGCGATCGCCAACCCCACCGCCGTGCAGATCAATCCCTGCCAAACCCCCTCCGAAACCTGCGCCATGTGCGAATACCGCCCCGCCTCCTGCAATCGCATAAACACCTGGATAAATCCCAGCACCGTTCCCAAAAAACCCATCAACGGCGCAATCTGCGCAATCGTCGCCAGCACATTCAACTTTTCCTCCAACCGCGGCACCTCCACCAAACCCGCTTCCTCCAGCGCCTCCCGCACCCCCTCACGCCCGCGTTCCCGATTCAAAATCGCCGTCTTCACCAACCGCGGCACCGGCCCTGGCGTTGCATCACAAATCGAAAGCGCCTCCACCACATTCTCCCGCTTCAACACATTCCGCACCCCGTTAATGAACTCGCTCGAATTGATCTGCGCCCGATGATAATGCAGCAGTCGCTCGATAAAAACGGCAATCCCGACCGCGCTGACCAGCAGCAGCAGCCACATCATTAACCCGCCCTTGACGAGCAGCGTCGGCAACATGCCGCATATATAAAGGCCCCCTCCCCGAACTTCAAAGTGGAAACTCAACCACGGGTGCGATCCAAGCCGAGGGGCGTGATTTAAAGGCGGGTGAGGTGACCACGATCCATTCGCGATTTCGAAAGCATTTTGTGCCCACGGTAGGGCGCGTTGTCCCAACGCGCCCCGGGCGCAAGGCAACCATCCCCCAACCCAGATCGCCGGAGCGTAATTTCACCCAAAATAACTCCCCAACCAGGGTCGTCTTTATCAACCCAAACACGCCGGAGGGCTGTTCGGAAAGTAGTCCTCTGAGCATTCCCGTCCATTTTTTCTTGGTCCGTTTCCCTTCCCTTTTGAACGCGCGTTTAAGCTTCTGCGTCTCACGTTTCCACCCCGGAGGGGTGTCTGGAAAGTAGCCGGTCGCAAGCGAGTCTTCGAGCGCAGCCACCGGTTCCGGCATTATATTATACACGTTGCACCCCGGCGGGGTGCCGGAAGGATTCATCGTGACCCGCATTCGTAATCGCAGCCCTCAGCACAGAATGTCGGATCAACCAGTGGTCGCCGGTCGCAGGCACCAATCCCCGGGATACTCAACATCAGCGAATGCCTCGCGGATCTGAGCCTTCAATTCTTCAAGGTTCGATTCGCCTTTCATCTTGGGTCCGGTCGTTCGATATGAAACACCTCCCGCAACTCCACCGCCACCGGGCTACCATCCGCATTCGCCGGCATCAACTCCCTCATATACTTCCACCACCTCTGGCAAACCCCTGTCCCGCTAATCGCCTCCCACTGCCCCTCGCTTTCAAACTCCACATAAGCAAAAAGCTGCCGCGTCTCCGCATGCAGAAAAATGGAGTAATTCCGAACCCCATGCTCCAGCAACGTCTTTTCCAGTTCCGGCCAGATCGGCCGATGTCGCCGCTCATACTCCTCCTCTGCCCCCGCATTCACCGTCATCACAAATGCTTTCCGCATCATACTTAAACTCCTCTTCAAGCTGTCTGCGCTCGCGCTGCGAGTGCACTTCACCATCCCGTCGGAAACATTTTCATTGTTTAAACTCCTTTCGCTGCAAAAAAACTCATTTTTTTAAAATGGGTCGGTCAATAAATGGCATACCCCTCCCTCTATCTTGAGTTCAAAAATATGAGCACAAACATCGAAAAGACCCGTCCGGACGACATCCTCGGCAACCTTCCGGAAGACCAACAACACCTCATCCTGGACTGGTGCGAAGAACTCTCCTACCGCGACGCCCTCAAGAGAATCGCCGCTCCCGCGCCGGAAGGCCTCGGCCTCACCGTCCACTACACTTCGCTCCGCCGCTTTTTCATGAAGCGTTTCCCAGAGCGTTACCTCCAGGAGCGCACCACCGCGCTGGCCGAATTCTCCGGTGCCGCCAGCGACATCGCCGCAGCGGATTTCGGAACCTATTGGTCTCTCGCCAAGGAATCTTTGGAAAAGCACCTCTTCGTGCGCCTGCAGAAGGACAACTTCGACTCCCGCGATCTTTCCACTTTAATGCGCCTGGCCCTCCGCATGGAAGACCAACGCCTCCGATGGGCCCGGCAATTCAATGATGCAGAACGGACCAACAATGAAACTCAGCGCCTTCAACTCGAAAGGAAAGCCGCTGAGCGCGAAGCCGTCTATGCCCGGGAGCGCGCCGCCAGTTTCGACGAGATCATGCGCCGGAGTTGCGCACAAGAATCAAAAACTGAGCACGTTTGAGCACGTTTGATCACCATTGATCACGCTTTTCTCGCGAAGAAAATTGATCCGCTAAACACGCATCTTTTCACGGTTCCTCCCGTGCGATAATGTCGCTCAATGAATCGTCGTCATTTCCTTGGCGCGCTGGCCAGCAGCGCCGCGGTAACTTCCGTTGCGCAGGTTGCGAATTCTGCGCCGACACCATCGCGCTCGGAGAAGATATCGCTGACGCGCACGCCGCTGGTTCTGATGGCGCCGCGGGAGGACGGTTGCGAGGCGATTTGGGGAGTGAACCAGCTTTCGAAAGGGCGGATTGAGTGGGAAGGCGAAGATGGAACGAAGGGAGTAATTGGAAGGGATCATTTTGGTTTTGTGCCGCAATCGGACGATGTCTTAAGGATCCGGCTTGAGGGATTCAAGGCGGGTAAGAACTACAGGGTAAGATCAGTGACTTCGGAGACGAATGCAATCGCGCCTGGGACCGCCACCGTCCGCGAACAAGTAAGCGAATGGAAAACGTTTCAGACGCTGAATTCGAGCGCTGCTTCCACGAAGTTCGTGGTTTGGAATGACACGCACGTTAACAACGAGACGATTCAAAAGCTCGATGAGACCACGCCGGCGGCGGATTTTTTGTTTTGGAATGGAGACACCTGCAATGATTGGAAGACGCCGGAGATTTTGGTGCCGACATTGTTGAATCCGGGCCAGCGCGACATTACGCAGGGACGTCCGCTGTTTATCTCGTGGGGCAATCACGATTCGCGGGGGCAACATGCGTTCGAAATGCCACGGGTGGTTGCGACGCCGAACAACCGGCCGTTCTACGGTTTCCGATCTGGGCTGGTGGCGGCCATCTGTTTGCATACCGGTGAAGACAAACCGGACGATCATTTTAGTTTCGGTGGGCGGGTGGCCTTTGATGCACTCCGTCGGGAACAGTCCGACTGGCTTGCGGATGTGATTCGCGAACCTGCATTTCGCGATGCGCCGTATCGCATTGTGTTTTGTCATATTCCGCTGCGGTGGACTAAGGAGGAAGTGCCGGATCATGCCAAGGGCGGGTTCGACCATGTGAGTTTGCGGAGCCGCGAGGCGTGGCACAAATCTCTCGTCGATTGGAAAACGCAGCTCATTATTTCAGGGCACACGCATCGGAACGCTTTAATCGAGGCGAACGATCAATTTCCTTACGCCCAAGTGACCGGCGGTGGGCCTGCGCCGAAAGCGGCGACCTGGATGCAGGCGGAGGCGGACGGCAAAGAATTCAATTTGGCGGTGCACGGATTGGACGGCGCGACGCGGCACGAGTTCAAGGTGCGGCCGCTGGTTTAGCCTCCTCGTGAAAGCAGTTAAAGAACCGCGGCTTCCGGTCGCCCCGCGCTCGATTCAGAAGGGTAGCTCGTTGGCGATGCTTCTGGATCGAGCAGCGATCGAGTGTCTCGCGGAAAACATTCTGCTCGTGCATCCAAAGTTCGACGCGTCCGCCTTTAAGCGCGCCGCAGGAGCCGGCTTGGGTGACTTGGCCATTTTGCAGCGAGGACATCATCTGGCGTCCGCGCTTTTCGAGTATTTGCCGAAGCCGTACGTACGAGGGGTTGAGGTGTTAATTAACTCACTTACGCCGGCAATGACTGCGACAGACGATCTCGGTCTAGGCGGGTTCTTTTATTTGCCGCACGTTTTCTTTGTGGCTCGGTATGGACTTGATTCTGAACACAATGGCGGACGAGATCCGTTCGACATATCAATGCGTGCGCAATACGAACTAACGAAGCGCTTCAGCGCCGAATTTTCGATTCGACACTTTCTGATTCGCTGGCCCGAGCGAACGATAACGCAATTGATGCAGTGGACGCGCGATCCTGATCCACATGTGCGGCGGCTTTGTTCGGAAGGTTCGCGACCGCGATTACCATGGGCGGTGCGGATACCTGCGTTCGTGAAAGATCCTCGGCCAGTGCTGCCGATTCTGGATGTGTTGAAGGATGATGCTGATCTTTACGTTCGGCGCAGTGTGGCAAACCATGTCGGGGACATCGCGAAGGATCATCCGCAATTAGCTTTTGATATTTGTGAGCGCTGGCTGGAAGGGGCGTCGGCGGAACGGAAGTGGATGATTCGTCACGCAGTACGGCATCCTGCGAAGAAGGGCGTGAAGGCGGCATGGCGGTTGCGCAAGCTGGCAAAATAGGACGGTCGTTGCTGGACTTACGAATTGAGTTCGCTAAGTTTCGCGGGCCCGCAAATTAGAAGGGGAATGAGAAGCGTTGTGAAGAATCCAGTGGCTTTGTTGCGCAACCTGGCGCTCATCGAAGGTATTTCGTGGCTGGTGCTGCTGTTCGTCGCAATGCCTTTGAAATACATCTGGGACAGGCCAGAAGCCGTGCGGGTGGTGGGAATGGCACACGGAATTCTCTTTTGTCTCCTGTGCGCCTGGCTTCTTTACACATCCGTCGCGGCGAAGTGGCCGCTCAGTCGCGCGGGATTGATTTTTCTCGCCGCGCTGATTCCTTTCGGGCCGTGGTTGGTGGATCGGCGAATGAAGAGTTACGAAGCTGAGTATTCCGCTGAAAAATCCGCTTAGCCCAGGCCGCGTTCTTCCAAATCATCTTCATCCATGCCGAGGAAGTGGCCGAGTTCGTGCAGGTAAGTGGTGCGGACTTCGTCTTCGAAATCGATATGCTCTTCGAGGCAAAGTTCGTAGATCGGTCCGATGAAAATGAAGAGCGGTCCGAGAGTTTCTGAGAGATGATTTTCCTCGAAGCCATGGAATTGGCCGAGCATGTCGTCGTCGTCCGGCGGCCATTTTTCGAGGAGTGTGGCGACTTTTTCGGCGTGTTCGAGGATGGGCGCGGGAAGTGAGACAATGGTTTTGTTGATGACCTTCGCCGCTCGATCGAGGAGGTCGTCCCAAGGGATATCGTCTGCCGAAGGTTCCAATTTCCCGGGCGACATTATTTCAAAACGCTGCTGTGGTCGCGCAGCCATTCAAAGTCGGTGCGCGGGTTCGCGTCGAAGCTGCCACCGACCGCGCCGCGGAGAGGCGGGCGCGTAGTTCCGGCGGGGCCGCGGACCTGCCAGCGGTGCGGTTCGACATGGCCATCCGTGAACGACATGCTCGCGGCGCCGTAATGGAATGAACCAGGCAAGTTGCCCCACTTGAATTCGTGGAACCGGTTCATGAAGAAACCGTCGTTCAACGTGTCCGGATGTTCATCGATGAAAAGAAAGGTGTCGCTCGGTGTGACGAGGTCGCTGCTCGCGAAGTTTTGCCGCCAGGTGGGATTGAATTGATTCGTGAGTTCGCCAGGGTCTCCGACCAGGTGGTTCATGGCCATGCTGCGGAGCCGAGCGCCGTTATCGGCGAGTGATTGGTCGCTGGGGCATTTGTAAACGCCGACGTTGCCGCCGGTGTATTTTCCCAAAAGCGCTTCGGTGATGAGCGCCTTGTTGGTGTTGTCTGGCATGGAACCCCAGGACTGAACTGAATTCACCCAGTTGTTGTGCTCCGCTGCGGTTTGGCCGATCCCGTGATTGTTCACGAAGCGATCGTCTGAATCCGCCGCATAGAGCTGCCAGCCCAGAGTGAGTTGTTTGACGTTGTTGCTGCAGGTGACCGCCTTGGCTCTTTCTTTGGCTTTGCTGAGCGCTGGAAGGAGCATGCCGGCGAGAATCGCGATAATCGCGATCACGACGAGGAGTTCGATGAGCGTGAAAGCCGAAGAACGGTTGCGGGGTGCTGAATGCATCAAGTTATTTGCCAATATTGCGGCGTTGAATGAGCAAATGCCAAATACCAAATTTGAAGGAATGACCGAAGCACCAATCCACCCGGGACTCCTCACGTCGTTCTCTACAAGCAAAAAGCAGGCTTTGCAGCCTGCTTTTGAAAGAGGAGTTCGACTGTGAAGTCGTTTAGTCCTGCGGCATCTTGGGCGGAGTATCGCCGGAGGATTTCACCATCTCGTCGACGATGCGGCGAAAATCCTCCAACCCGGTCGCCGGGATGATGATGGTATCGCGTCGACCGTTCACGTCTTCGGTGATGCGAAGGAATCGGCCGCGGGGATTCTCCTTCAAGGTGAAAAGAAAAGTCTTCCGTTCGATCTGCACTTTGTCGCTGCGTAAAGTATCCTCGACCACCGCGGGCTTTTGAGAGTGTCCCCCTGAGTACCCAGAGTGTCCCGAGTGGCTATGGCCGCCGCCGTGGCCGCCGTAGCCTTTGTTGCCATAAGGCGATGGACGTTCGTTTGATATCATATGCCGTGTAATCCGTGGCGCGATGTCACGCCTATGGTAAAGACATGTATCGAGGCGTGTTTGTCAACCTGAAGCTGTTGTAAACCCGCGTCTTCCCGCATGTTTCCCTTTGTGGCGCTATCCCGCAAACCGTTCTAAACCGTGAAGCGTTGCACGCTCGTAAAACGAGCAGTGTTAACTGGCTTCGTTACCTGCCAAAGATACACCAGAACCGCGGGGATTACGAGCAAATTAAATATGCTGGAGGTCGCGTGCAAAATGCGGAAGGAGCGAGTGGCGGATTCTTTAACCTCTACGGTGGTTTGCGGGGAGTAGCGTTTGATGTGCAATTCCTTCATCCGCGGATGCATCACGTAAGCGCCGAGGATATTCACGAGGAAGAGGCCGACCAGAACGAGCAGCGTAATCCGACCGAAAGGACGTCCGCTATAGAGCCATTCAGCGATCAGGTGTGCGACCGCAATTCCAGCGCACCAAAGTTGAACCAGGAAGTAACGGTAAACGAGAATTTGCGCTGCCGCTCCGGCGTGAGGTCGGCCGAGCAGGCGCAGCATCTCATCGGAAAAGAAGGCGGTCGCCCCGGCGAAAGTGAAAAAGATGACTGTTCCCACCCACACTGCGGCGTTCAGGATTCCGATTAGGCGAAGAAACCCGAGCACCGGGCGAGTTTAGGGAAAACTCCTCCAGTGCCAAGCCGTTCTTCCGGTGGAGGATCAAAGATTCGAAATGAACGCGGTCAGTGCGCTCGGAAATTGATGGATCGGCCGGCCCCATTTTCTACTTCTTTTGCGAGTTTTTCATCGCCGCGCCGATCGTCTCGACGAGACGATTCATATCAAACGGCTTGAACAAAGTGAGCGCGCGAACCTTCTTAATGAACTCGGCGACCTTGGGATTGTTTTGGTGCCCGGTGATGAAAATGAACCGGCGGGCGAGATGCGGCTTCACGCGTTCAACACCAATGTAAAACATGTCCCCGGGAAGGTTCGGCATGAGTAGATCGCAGATAATGACGTCGAAGTCCTTCTCCATGACCCGCTTCATCCCTTGAACGCCGTCGCTCGCAATACTGACGTCATAATCGAACGATTCGAGGTACTCCTTCACGATCTGGGCGAACTGCGCATCATCTTCCACCAGAAGGATATGTCGACCTTGCGCGGCGAGTTCGGCCTCGACGTCGTAAACTTGAGGGCTGACGTTTCTAAATCGGTCCATACAACCAAGGAATGCTATCGGCAGAATCACGGCAATTTTGAGTAAATTCTTGAGCTTCAGGGCTGATCGCGCTTTGCTGAAGCCGTGACTCCAAGCCGGTTAGACCAGATTACAGCTGCCTATTCCAAGCTGCGGATAGGGCTGATTGGCGACATTTGCCTGGATCGCTACTTCGAGATTGATCCAAGGCTTCAGGAAGTTTCCATCGAGACGAACCTACCCGTCCACAACGTCGTGCGGGTGCGCTGCCAACCGGGTGCCGGCGGGACGATTTTGAACAATCTCGTTGCGTTGGGGGTAGGTGCAATTTATCCCGCTGCGATCATCGGAACGGATGGGGAGGGGTATGAATTAAAACGCGCTTTGGAGCGGCTAAAAGGCGTGCGGTTGGACCACCTCGTGGAATCACCAGAGCGGCATACCTTCACCTATTCTAAGCCGCTCCTGATGCACAAGAACTGTGCGCCCGAGGAACTTAGTCGGCTCGACACGAAGAATTGGTCGCCGACACCGGATGACCTTCAGCAGAGGATCGCGGAATCTGTGTATGTATTGGCGAAAGACGTCGATGCACTCATTTTGCTGGATCAAGTGGATATTGCCGAAACAGGCGTGGTAACGCGCAAGGTGCTGGAGGCGGTCAGAGCCGTTGCGAACGCGAATCCCGATTTGCTGATTCTGGCCGACAGTCGGAGAAGTTTGCGCGGTTATCCACCGGTCGCGTTAAAGATGAACGCGGTGGAACTAGGGTTGTTCTTTGATACGAATCGCGCGCTGTCCGTTGAAGAAGTCCAGGGGAAGGCGCTCACGCTCGCAGCGGAATATAAGAGGCACGTGTTTGTCACCATGTCAGAGCGCGGCATCGTTGGGGCGCATCAAGGACGAGCGGAAATTGTCCCCTCTTTGCCATTGCGCGGCGATATTGATATTGTGGGGGCTGGAGATTCTGTGACTGCAAACCTCACCACCGCTTTAAGTGCCGGAGCAGATTTAAAAGAAGCGCTGGAGGTTGCTCAACTCGCCGCTTCTATCGTTATCCATCAGTTGGGTACGACCGGCACCGCTAGCCCTAATCAATTTAAACAGCTCCTGGAGAATAATTAAATGCGAAGTTCCAAAAACCACGTCGGCAGTCTTACTCGAAACCTCGTTCTCATATTGTTCCTTTCGCTCGCTGCAACGAATTCGCTGGCGCAGGACACCAATTGGAAAGCGCTTTTCAATGGGAAGGACTTGGAAGGCTGGGTAACGAATGATTTCGCGGGCACGGGTGAGGTGCGGGTCGAAGAAGGGAAAATAGTAATTGGGACGGGCGTTGCGCTCACGGGGATTAAACGGAAGGAAGCGCCGTTCAAATCAAATTACGAGGTCGAGGTCGAAGCGATGCGCCAGGATGGCGGGGATTTCTTCTGTGGGCTGACTTTCCCGGCGAAAGGTTCGCACGCCACGTTGATCGTTGGCGGTTGGGGCGGTTCGCTGGTCGGAATCTCCAGTCTGGATGGAATGGATGCTTCGGAGAACGAGCACACCCAGTACATGCGGTTTGAAGATAAAAAGTGGTACACCATCCGTGTGCGTGTAACCGATAGTCGTATCCAGGTCTGGGTCGACAAGGACCGCATGATCGATGCCGATATTCGCGAGCGACAAGTCAGCATGAGGGCAGGGGAGATCGAGGATTCGGCTCCGTTCGGGCTGGCGACATATCAAACCACCGCCGCCATCCGCGCGGTGAAAGTTCGCCAGATTCCCAACTACATCCCACGCATCGCACTGATCGCGGGCAAAAAAAGTCACGGCCCGGGCGAACACGAATACAAGAAGGCTGTTAATCTCCTGGCGAAGAAGTTGGAGCAGCAACACGAATTCATCGACGTGCGCGTCTTCTACGACGGCTGGCCCACCGACGATGAAAACCTGCGCGATGCCAATACCATCGTTATCTACAGCGACGGCGCGGATAAAAAAGAGACGGATCATCCGGTCCTTATTGGTGGCCGAGCGAAGTATCTCGATTCGCTGATCGATAAAGGCGCGGGGATGGTAGCGCTTCATTACTCAACGATCGCTCCGCGGGAGAAACCCAACGCATCTTTCCTGAAATGGATTGGCGGTCACTTTGATTACGAAAGCGGCGACACCCCGAACAAGTGGTTTTCAAAAATTGAGACGCGCGATTTTCAGGTTCATCTCGCCACGCCTGCCCACCCGATCGTTGCCGGGGTGAAACCGTTCAGTGTGAACGAAGAATTCTATTTCAAGCTCCGGTTCCCTGAGAACAAAGAGAAGCTCACACCGATTCTCACACTCGATCCGGAAAAGAAGGATTGGGAACGCGTCGTCGGTTGGGTGATCGAACGCCCGAACGGCAGCCGCGGCTTTGGTTACACTGGCGGGCACTTCTTAAAAAACTTCGAAGACGCGAACATTCAGCGAATGTTGCTCAACGCGATTCTTTGGACGGCCAAAGCTGATTCCTATATCCCGAAACCTGAGTGAGCAGCACGCGCTGTGCGCCCTATCGGCGTTCGTTGAAGGGGGTTCTCTCGCGTAGAAATACCTGCACCACCTTCGGATGTAATTCCTCAAGTTCCTGAGGCGACAGGCTGAGCAACTGCAGCGCGCGCGGATTTATGGATTCCAGTGGTGCCAGCCGGTCGTAAGGAAAACCGACCGCGCCGGCGAGATGATCCGCCAGATTGATCAACGCCGCGAAATTCAGATTGGGCGTCGAACCCATCACGCTGTGATGCAGCAGCAGAGCGTCCCGCATGTTGTCCGGGAATAGCCACTTCTTCAAGAGCTGTCCGCCAATGACTGCGTGATCGATTCGCCACTTCTGCGCCTCCAAAATGTAGAGGGGTTGTCCCTGGCGCGACTGCCTAATCATCTCCGCGTACTCCGGCCCTACTGTCTGGACCAGCCGCACCTTGCCCACATCGTGCAGCAGTCCAACGGTGAATGCGACTTCCGGATCGAAACCCTTCGCGTGCGCGAGCACCAACGCCGCCGCTGCGGTCGCCAGCGAATGATTCCATAGATCGACCCCTTCGAGCAGGTTGTCATGGCTCCCGGAATGTAAGATTGGCGCTGCGACCACTTTCGACGTGATCGTATAAACCTCACGCAAACCGAGCCGCTGGATTGCTTCCTGCACCGTCTGCGCCCGCACTCGAAACCCAAACGCCGCGCTGTTGCAGACCCGCAGAATGTCCGCCGTTAGCCCGCTATCAACCCGCACCACCTCCGCCAACTCATCCGTCGGATACTGGTTATCGCCGAGCAGCGGAAGCAGTTTCGGAAAAACCTGCACCCCTGGTGGGAAAAACGGTATCTGTTCAAGTTGTTCGGCCAGGTTGCTCATTACGGTCCTCAGCGGTCATCGGCGGACACGGCTACATCTGAAGCCCGTGTCCTTTCAAAGCGCACGTATTGTGGATGCAACCTCTGACAATTCAAGAGGCTAATCTGCCCGAGGCGTTGCGAGCATCGCCTAAAACGCAAAAACGGCCGGACCAAAGTCCGACCGCTCGCAAATCATTGATGAGTTGAGCCTTCTATGCGGAACGCCGCCCAAATACTGCAAGGCTTCCCAATCCGAGGAGCATTAACAGTGCGCTCGCGCCGACATCCGGCACTCCGACAGCACCGCCATAAATCGAAATGTGAGAAATTGCACCTTTTCCCGGCCAGAAACCGGTAAGATCCAGAGTTTCCTTTCCGTTCCATGTACTTAAGGAGAAAAGATACCAGGAAGGATCTTCATTCCCGCCTTTGACCAATAAGTAAGCTAAAGGCAAAACTGTGGGTCCGCTGATGTATTTTACCGTTGCAGCGGACGGGTCATTTGGCTTGTCCGTGAACGTCGTCTGATAGCTAGCCGCGAGGGAACCTTCCTCCAAAGCAACTAATCCTGTCTTCGGCACTTCCGCCTTATAGACCAAAGTGGAAGGGGCTACGAAGGGATTTACAATCGCGTATATTTCGCTTGCGCTGTTTTCCGGTCCGCTCCTGATCGCATCTCCCGGTTTAATTGAAATTGCCTGCGTCTGCAGGCAAATCAATGCTGCACCCAATAATTTTCCAACCGCACCCAACTTCATGTTTCTTTCCGATCAGCTTCAAAATCGAAACTAATCGCGAATCTATAAGCAACCGCGATGCCAATGTTTAAACGACTCTCATTACGGCGCTGTGGGATACGAAAGTGGGTGTTGTGTAAAGCGGGTTTACAGTTGTGCGCCGGAAATGGTTGCGAGCGTGTTGGAGATGCGCCACTTTTTGCGTATGAGCACGGAGGTGCCGGGGCAGGCGCAGTTGAAGCAGCAATTAAATGCGTTGAGGAGCAAATTGATCGTGCTGCATAAGGCGCTGATTGATTCGGAACGCGTTGAGTATGAGAAGTCGTTTGGGCCGCTGGAGACGCCGCAGCAGTTTTTGAAGGTGCTGATAAATGATCCGTGGTTTGCGTGGCTGCAACCGTTTTCCAGGATGGTGGTGACGATTGATGAAATGCTGGAGAGCGAGGAGCCCATCCCCGCGGACGAAGTGAAAGGTTTGATCGGGCGGGCGAGGACCTTGCTCGAGGTGAGGGAAGAGACGGACGATTCGCGGCGGAGTTATTTTGAAGCATTGCAGCGCGAGCCGGATGTGATCCTGGCGCACGCCGAGGTGATGAAGGTTGTAAACGCATAGCTCAAAGGGGGATCGCCTCGTCGATGAGGAGGACGGGGATGCTGTTGCGGATGGGGTATGCGAATTTCCGGTCCTGTCGGATGAAGGCAGAATCGATGGGATCGGTGATGGGTTTGCCCGCGCGGTTTTTTAATTCGCTATTTTTGATCTTGGAATTGAGATCAGCGATAAGCGCTTCATCAGCCAATTGAAAGGGCTGGTGAGTTTCGGGGCAGCAGAGGATTTCGAGAAGGTCTTTCATTTTGCGAGAAGGGTTGCGGCAGCAATTTGGGCGGCCTGGTAAATTTCTTTGATGGGCAGGTTCTTGGATTCGGCGATGCGACGGCACGATTCGAATTCGGGTGAGGCCTGGATCGCGCGGCCGTTGAGCTTGCCAATTTTTACTTCGATGGAACCGAAGTTGGTTTGAACCTGGACGATTTCGCGTTTGAGTTTCCGGCGTTCGCATTGGGAGCGGCGGACACCGAGGGCGGTGGTTTCGCGGAGGAGAAGTTCGGAGAAGCGGTCCTGGTCGACGGTATTGCAGAGAATCGTGAGGAGCACGCCGGGACGATTCTTTTTCATTTGGATGGGCGTGTGGAAAACATCGAGCGCACCCTGCGCGAACGCTTTTTCGACGACGTGGCCCAGAATTTCGGCATTGATGTCGTCGAGGTTTGTTTCGAGGACGGCGATGGAGTCGGTCTCCCAGTCGTGCGTGGAAGTAGCGGCGGAAATTGATGTGCCGAGAACGGCGCGGAGGACATTGGGGCGGGTTTTGTTGTCGCGTTCGCCGAGGCCGTAGCCGATTTTTTCCGGCACAAGATTTCGGAGTGGCGCGAATTCTTCGACGAACTTGGCGAGGATAGCAGCGCCGGTGGGAGTAACAAGTTCGTGCGGTTCCTCGCACTGCGAAATGGGCACGCCGCGTTCGGCGAGAATCTCGATAGTTGCGGGCGCCGGGATCGGGAAGCGGCCATGGGCGCAGTTGATGAAGCCGTGACCTTCGACAACCGGTGAGGCAAGGATGCGCGGCTTGCCCAGGAGTTCGAGGGCGATGCAGCCGCCAACGATATCGACAATGGAATCGACTGCGCCCACTTCGTGAAAGTGCACTTCGTCAGCGGGTTTGCCGTGGATCTTCCCTTCAGCACGCGCGATGCGGGCGAAGACAGCGTTCGACTTTTCTTTTACCCAGGTGGAGAGAGCGGACTTGTTGATCAGATCTCGGATTTCGGCGTAGGTGCGGCCGTGTTCGTGATGGTCATGTTCATGCGTGTGGCTGTGGCCGCCGTGAGAATGTTCGTGGCTATGAGAATGGCTCTGGCCATGCGAGTGTGAGTGGCTGTGAGCGTGTGAGTGCTCATGTTGATCATGCTCGTGAGTGTGGTCGTCGTGACGATGATCGTCGTGAGCGTGCCCGTGCCCATGGGTATGCACGTCGAACTTAACGCCTTCGATGCTGGATTTGTGTTTGCGGGCGGCGTGGAGATGGAAATCGTGCAGGTGCAGTTTTTGCAGTTCGCGTTCGAGTTGTTCGAAAGGGACGCCAAGATCGAGCAAGGCGCCGATGAACATATCGCCGCTGATGCCGCTGAAAATATCGAGGTAAAGCGTTTTCATTTTGGGTCGGAGTGTTCGGAGGCCAGGGAATTAATTTGGCTGGCGGCATAGCCGGCACCGAAACCGTTGTCGATATTTACCACCGTCACACCGCTGCCGCAGGAGTTTAACATGCCGAGAAGCGCGGCGAGTCCACCGAAGTTCGCGCCGTAACCGATGCTGGTAGGAACAGCAATCAGCGGGCGGCTGACGAGTCCCGCGACGACGCTCGGGAGGGCACCCTCCATTCCGGCGACGACGATGATCACGTTTGCTTTTTGAATTTGATCGAGCTTGCGAAGGAGGCGGTGCAAGCCGGCGACGCCGACGTCGTAAATGCGTTCGACGTGGTTGCCCATAATTTCAGCGGTGACGACGGCTTCTTCCGCGACGGGAATATCGCTGGTGCCGGCGCAAACGACCGCGATGGTGCCCGGGCGCTGTGCTGGGGGATACTTGCTGATGGTGATGCAGCGGGCGCGTTCGTGAGGGACTGCGTTTGGGAAACGCGCGGAAACCTGGGAAGCGTGGGCCGCGGTCGCGCGGGTAATGAGGACGTGCTTTTCGTGTTCGAGGATGGCGGCGGCGATCTCGACGACTTGTTCGGGAGTTTTGCCGGAACCGAAGATGACTTCGGGAAACCCTTTCCGGAGCGCGCGGTGGGTATCCACCTGGGCGAAAGAGAATTCAGTGACCGGCGCGGCCTGGAAGGCGCGCAGGATGGCGTCCGCATCCACGGCACCACTTCGAAACTGTTCGAGGATCTTCCTCCCTTCCTCAGGCGTCACGGGGGAAGTTTGCCAACGGGCGGGAGCGGAACAAACAAATTCGTGTTTGGCGAGGGCAGTCGGCCGCCCGTTCACGTCTGGCGTGAAAAGAGTTAAATCAACGACTTGCGACGAGAAAGTAGACCCGAGAAAAAAATCCGAGTGCGCGGGAAATTTACGTAAGTCGCGGGAAATCAATGGGAGAACCACGAATGGAGACGAATGGACACGAGTTTGGATACAATTGGTTTTGCGGTCGCGGTACCAGCAAGTGGAATTTGGTGGAATGGGCTTCCCAAGCCTGCCACAAGTCAGTTTCCCCTTAAGAGACGTTCGCTTCGCGAATCGTGATGCCGGAATTGCGGGGCTTTTTAGATGCTGTGAGCTGGAATCGGCGTGTGTGGGTGAATGATCGATAAAATGTAGAAACTGGCGATTATCGCTGGTTCTGTGATCATCCGGCCGGGTGCCGATTACATCGATGACGGCGATACGCTTCCCAGTTTCTGTGCTCATGGCGTGGTCTCACGTTTAAGTCCTGCCTGGAAAAGCTATGGACACACTCCGGGTGCGCTCATTATTACTGGGGATGAATGGAAAACCGTTGGCGGTTCTCTATTCAGCCACGCGCCGTTCTCAGGCAGGAGTTAGCTTAGCGGAATGCAGGGTCGGAACAAGTAGAATCGATATCGCCTGGCGCCCAATACCACTATTTAGGCAAGGGATGCTTCCACTCGATACCAAGGGTCTTCAGTGATGCAACTTTGTCGCCATCGATGACGAACTCCTGCAGTACCCAGGCATTCTGGAACTCGAATTTGTAACGGTGTTTTCCTGCGGTTTTTGCTTCCAGGGTTTCGACGGGCGAGGCGGTCTTAAACTTCCCAAAGGGCGCTAAGTCTTGCTGGATCTCCTTTTTCATGGGCGCGAGTACGTTCCAGAACTCAGGCGTAAAATCGGCCTTCCGCATCTTGCCAGCGGCGCAACGTTGCACCACTGCGGATACTCTCTCGGTTATTTCAGGATGATCATCGTTGATCGGACGATATTCCCGCAAAAAGCTGCGCATGTTGCTTAACGGGGGCATGGGCGCGCTAGCCATCTGCTCGCGGAGTTTTGGGATATCGTAATAGTGCGCTCCGCGTTTCAATTCGGTGGCCAGGTTTAGCCGAACCTCTTCCTGACTGCCGGCTCCGAACAACGCCACCTCGCCCCTGTTCAAATCGAACACACTCGAATACTTGGTGGCATACTGCCCCTTCTGCTCGCAGGCCTGCAGTATCTTTCGGCCGATTTCCAATTTTGGCGGGGTATTTGTTTGTAGCATGGTGGCGAGCGTTTTCATCCCGTAGCCAAAACCACGTGAATGATTCGCCCGATCCACCTGCAACTTTCCATCACGCGCGCCGATAATCGCGGAAGCTCCGGATTTGTCCGCCACTAGAATCTTCGCGCGCGAAAACTGCGGCTCTCGATACTTGTGATAAAACGCGATCGCCTCCTCCACCGTCGCGCAACTCTCCAGCATCCGCTCACTCGTGCGGCCGCCCACTGGCAATAGACTCGGGTAAGGCGTCCACGTTTCGCTGAACCCCGCCACCCAATCAAATACCAGCCCCGCGGTGTTCATCCCGCCTTCCGCGCCGTTATTCTCAAAACCCACATACACACAACTGTGAAATCCCTCCGGCGCTTCCACGAACCAGACCCGGCTCACCGGGTTGGACCAATCCTCATTATTGAAAAACAGCGTCCGCTCCCCATCGGTCAGCACAAAAATGGTGCAGGCGCGCGCCGTCGAAACGATCCCCGAGGCAATCAATCCGACCGCTAGCACGACTGAGACAAACCGGCGCGAATATCCGAACTCCGTTTTCCCCATAGAATGACTACCCAATAGCGAAGTCCGCAGTTTCGGAAAAGCTTAACCGATCGCGAAGGGGATCAGTTGGTGAATGCCCAGTTCGCCGTGCCCGTCCTTGTTGGCAGTGGGCTCGGTCCTCCTCCTGGGCCTTCTCTTCCTTTTCGGCGCAGAACTCATCGTCCGCCTCACCTAGCGTCGCGACGAAATGTAGCGCGGGGTTCGGTTCGGCGGGCGGTAGGGAGCTGAGGTTTGCGTTTGTGCCTTTGTCGTTTGTCATTCCTTCAGGGTCGCCGTATATACCCGGCGCCTTGATGAAGAACCCAAAATTCCGCGCCATCATCTTCGATATGGACGGTGTCATTGTCGATTCCGAGCCACGCCACGAACGCGCCTTCCGCGATATCTTCGAACAAATCGGCTACGGCCAAACCCACGGTATTGATTTTTCCTCCTACTACGGCCGCTCCGACCATGCGCTCTGGCTCGACTTCATCGCCAAACACAAACCCACTCACACCATCGACGAACTCTCCGGCTGGAAACAACGTCGCTTCCTCGAAATCATTCGGGAGGAACAACCCATATTCGAAGACCTCCCGCAGCTCGTCCACCGCCTCTCACTGGTCTACCAGCTCGCCCTCGCTTCCGGCAGCTATCATCCCACCATCGACGCTATCCTGGCGCTCAAAGATCTTCGCCAATACTTCCCTGTGGTCGTGAGCGTTCAGGACGTGGCAAACGGCAAACCGGCGCCCGACGTCTTCCTGCGCGCCGCCGAACTCCTCCAGGTTCCCCCGCACGAGTGTTGCGTTATCGAAGACTCCGCCGCCGGCGTTGAAGCCGCGCGCGCCGCGCAAATGACCGTCATCGCCATCACCAACTCACTGCCCGCCGCCAAGCTCTCCCGCGCCCATCACATCGTCTCCAGCTATAAACAGATCGACGATCTCCTCCTGGGATAGCGCGTCATGCACGGGGAGGTACTCTGTGGCTGGTTTCAGCACTGAAGGCGACGGATTGTACGCAATTTACGCTTAGCTACCTCCAAAGATCGTGAGGGTAGAAGAAAGGCTGGGGAGGCTCGATGTAACATCAAGTAAGATCACGTTACGCCGTCTCGGCCAAGAACCAGGCACCGGATCATATGGGACGAGCGGCTTCCACCGTCTTCGTGGCCCGGGTCCACGCGCTCATTCTCCTTGACCCATCCACCCGAATGAATTCAATGGGCGAACTCACGTCTGAACTGGAGAGAATTCCTATGAAAGTATCGTTTCGCAATTGTCGCGCCGCAGCAGGTTTGCTCGCCGCGCTCATCCTCACCACTAACCTGGCCGCCGCCCCGAAGAAATTGTTGGTCGTGACCGCCACCCAGGGTTTTCGACATAGCTCCATCCCGCTAGCGGAAAAAGTCCTGGCTGGCCTCGGCGAACAAAGCGGCGTCTTTACCGTCGATTTTGCCCGCGGCGGCGCGAACGGCAAGGAAAGCGCCGATATCATTGAGAAGATGTCGCCCGACGCGCTGAAGAATTATGATGGCGTGATTTTCTGCAACACCACTGGGGATCTGCCCATTCCGGACAAAGATGCGTTTTTGAAATGGATTCAGTCGGGTAAGGCTTTCATCGGCATGCATTCGGCGACGGATACGTTTCATGGTCATCCGGCGTTCATTGAAATGATCGGTGGCGAGTTTTTGAGCCACGGTCCGCAAGTCGGAGTTGAGTGCATCAACCAGGATCCGGAGCATCCCTCGACACGGCATCTCGGTTCGACGTGGCCAATCTTTGATGAGATTTACATTCTGAAGAATTTTCACCGCGAAAAGGTGCACGGCCTGCTCACGTTGGATAAGGAGCCAAACAAACTTTACCCCGGCGATTTTCCGATCGCGTGGTCGAAGCAGATTGGCCGCGGCAAGTTGTTCTACACTTCGCTCGGTCATCGCGAAGATGTTTGGCTGAGCGAGAAATATCAGAAGCACATCATGGGTGGCATTCAATGGGCGCTGGGTCTGGAAGAAGGAAGCGCTAAGCCGCAGGACCTCACCGCCGAGTTGAGCCGCGAAGAAAAGAAGGACGGCTTCAAACTGCTTTTCAACGGCGAGGATCTGAATGGTTGGAAGCTGCGCAATGCTGAAGGCGAGAAGAGTTGGAGCGCCCAGAATGGAATGCTCGTGAACACGATTAAGGAAGGCAAGCACGGCACTGACCTCGTCAGCGAGGAAAAGTTCAAAGACTTCGTGATCCGTTACGACTACATGGTGCCTTCAAATTCAAATAGTGGGCTTTATCTGCGCGGCCGTTATGAAATTCAAATCGCGGAAGATTCGGCCCGCAAGAAAGCTGCACCGGGCGGCAATGGTGGAATTTACAACACCGCCGCGGGAACAGAATTCGTCTCGCGTCCGGTCGGCCAATGGCAGACTGCGCAGGCGACCATTCGTGGAAACAAGATTTCCGTCATCCTCAACGGCGTAAAAATCCACGACGAAGTAGAAGCCCCCAAAGCCACCGGCGGTGAGCTCGACCAAAAGCTCGAAGAACCCGGCCCCATCATGCTCCAGGGCGACCACGGAGCGGTTGCCTTTCGCAACATCCGCATCAAGCCGTTGAAGTAATTGCTAGCGTCAGTTTGAAAACGCGCGGAGCAATTCGCGCGTTTTTTTATTGTACAGTCTGCGCCAGCTTTTCGCTGGATGTCGTGCGGCTTTGGGCCGGGTTTCGGCCCGCCCAGTCTAACGCTTCGAGCACGATGTTCGGCGTAAGCGTCGGAGGCAGAATTTTCGGTGGCTCGTTTGCATCGCTCGGATACACCAGCACCATGGGCACTGCATACCGCTCAAACTTCTTCAGCTCTTCGGCGATCACCGGATCTTTCCTGGTAAAGTCGGCGATCATCGCGATCCCATCGATCTCCTCGAGTTTCTTGATGACTGGCTCGATCTCGATACTCGTGTATTTATTTACCTGGCAATTGGGACACCAACTCGCCGTGAAATCGACCAGGATCGGTTTGCCTTCGGCTCGGGCCTTGGCGACCGCTTCCGGAGACCATTTCTGCCACTGAACTCCTTTCGCGTTGCTCGCCAATGCCGCCCCTATTTTTGTGTAATCTGGGTTGCGCCAGTTCAGTTGCTTCTCGAGCACAAACCCAACCGCGAACGCCATTGCCCCAACTGCAATCGCGATGGCCAGTCCGCGGCGCTTCACTCCGCGTTGGATGAACGTTCCAAAGATCCACGCCGCCAGCGCGACCAGCACGAGGAACATCGCCAGCCAAAACGCGCCGTTGGAGCCGAAATGCGCCCCCACGGCAACGCTATAAAGCCAGACCGCCGTCGCCAACATCGGGAATCCCATCGCCACTTTGAATCGCTCCATCCACGCACCGGGTTTTGGCAGCAATCGTAACAGCGCCGGATTCCACGTGAGGATCACATAAGGAAACGCAAGTCCCACGCCCATCATCAAAAAGATGAGCAGCGTCACATAAGCTGGCTGGCTGATTGCGTAGCCGATCGCCAAAGCGAGAAACGGAGCGGTGCATGAGGTGCCCAAAACCGTGGCCAGCACTCCATTGAAGAAGGCACCGGATGTTCCTTCGCGCGACGCGAGTTCCGACGCGCTACCCATCGCCTTTCCTCCGAGCGTGATCTCAAACACACCAAAGAGATTTAGCGCAATCAATGTCACGAGAGTGATCAACGCCACCAGGAAAATTGGGTTCTGATATTGCATGCCCCAGGACGCAATGCCACCTGCTTGTTGCACGGCAATGATGACTCCCGCGAGCACCGCAAACGACGCCATGACGCCGAGCGCGTAAACCAGGCCGAGTTGCCGCGCGCGCTTTGGTTCGGTGCCGCTCTGGTTCACGAACGAAAGAATCTTGAGGGCGATTACCGGCAGAACGCACGGCATGATGTTCAGAATGAGGCCGCCGAGAAAGGCGAGGCCAAGCGCCAGGAAAATAGATGGCTGGCCGGCAGGCGATCCACTCCCGGAACTGCGGCCCTGCACCATTGCTCCAGAGGATACGCTGGTGGAACTGCTCGGAGACAAAGTGACTTCGTAGGCACTCGGTTCTTTCGCGGTGGTGTCGTTCAACACCAGGCCTCTCACCGTTGCGGGCAAGGCGGCATCCTCGACATTCAGAACTTTCTTGATGCGCATGACTTCGTTCTCAACCGCGCCTTTCGCAACGCTTTCGTCGAAGGTGTAACCCTCCAATTCATACGGGTAAAAGTCGGGATTCTTCAGAGTAGCTGGTGCCGGCCACTCGACCACCAACGTGCGCTTCTTGGCATCGGCGCCAGGTTCCCAGCGAGCACTCACTGAAAATGGCGGGTTTGTTTTTGGTAATCGCGCGCGCGCCTTCTCGATCACGATTGCCGCGACTGAAGGTTTAGACTCGTTTCCGATCGTGAGCGCATGGCTAATGTCGGCGCTCTGCGGATTGCAGGTCTCTGCGCACTCAAGCCAATCCACTTTACCTTTCAGCGTGATTGCGCCTGGTTTCGCATCCTGCGCGATTGTGACCGGAACAAGGAGATACTCAGTTCCCTCGTAAACGTAGGAAGCGAATTTCATCAACTCCATTTTGTGCGGCACCGGCCATTGAATCGCGCCTGCGGTGATGCCGGGAGGAAGATTCCATTCGATGGTGGTGGGCAGACCGGAATCGCCTGGGTTTCGCCAGTAGGTGTGCCAATTTGGATTGGAAGTAATTTCGAGGGCGGCGGTGATGGTTTCGCCGGGACGCGCGACTTTGTGAGAGAGCAAGAGCTTTACTTTGGTCTGCGGCGCTGGAGCGGCGGCGCTCGCAGGCAGGAGCAAGGCGGCAGAAACGAACAGGAAATATGCGATCTGTTTGATGCGATCCATAATCATCCTCAAGTGCCCAAGATAGGCGAAGACGCTAAAAACGTAAGCGCCTTTTTAGCGCAAAGACTGAGAGGCGTGGTGGTTGGCCAACCATGGTTGAATCGCCGCGAGGACTTTGGGGAGAGGCACAGTATTGGGTCGAGACGCATCGTATTCAGTCGAATTCACTGAGCAGATGTCGATTAGATTTCGATTTTTTACTTCGTGCAACATCGGCGCGGAGGGACCATACATAGTGACGGTGGGAACACCCAAAGCGATGGCCACGTGGGTCAATCCGGTATCCAAACCGACCGCGAATTTTGCGTTCGCAATCATGCGGGCCAACTCCCCAACGCTGAGTTTCGGCATGACGGTGCCGCCGACCGCGTCTACGATGCATTGCGCGCGCTTGCGTTCATCGTCGGTTCCCCAGGCAAGTTTGAGGGCGAGTCCGGCTGCGCGAATGTGTTTGCCGAGCGCAATCCAGTTTTCTTGCGACCAGAGTTTCGCCGGCCAGGCTGCGCCATGAAAGAAAACGGCGTAGGGCTCGTGGGTTGCGATTTGGAATTGGTTGCGGTCGATACCGAAGTCAGCGGGAGTGTGAGGCTGCTCATAACCGAGTGTGCGGGCGAAAAGCTGGCGGAGTTGTTCGACTTCAGTGAGGCGCAGATCGACATCGATTTTATGCGTGTAGAGAAAGGACGCGGCGGCTTCGCGGACGGATTCGCGGGATCGGCCGGTAATTGGTTGGCCGGATTGACGCGCCACGAACGCACTTTTCATTAGACCTTGCGCGTCGAAGACCAAGTCGTAATTCGCGCTGCGGAGCTCGCTTCGGAAGCGGTTCCATTCGCCGGAACGAACCGTGCGAAACGGCGCTTTTCGCCAGCGACGCAACGGCGCGACGATCACGCGATCGACGGAGGGGTGCCATTTGGGGATTTCTTTGTAGCCTTCTTCCACCACCCAATCGAAACGAATGCCGGGGTTGGCGGCAGCAGCATCGGTAAGAGGCGCGAGCGTGTGCACGACGTCTCCGAGCGAAGACATTTTAATCAGGAGCACGCGCATTCTATTAGGAGCCGGTTCGGCACGGGCGCGTTGTAACAGGAACGTGCGCTTGCCTCAATTCAGTTTGACGCGCGTGAGGGAAATGCGGTGGCACGGTCGAAGTCACATGCGCCGGAAAGCTGGGTTCACGCTGGTCGAGATGCTGTGCGTGATCACGATCATCCTGATCCTGGTTGGGTTGATGCTCGGCCCGATTTCGCGCGCGTATCGCAAAGCGAAGAATTTTGGTTGGGAGAATGACGGATATCAATTAGCAGATCGCTTCACGGAGAAGATGCGGCAGCATTTTGGCAGTGTAGCGGAGTATCCGGCCCTGACAGTCGACCAGTTGTATGAGGGTGGGTTGATCGATTCCGGCCTACGCACCTTTTTGAAGGACAAGCGTGTACATTACGTTCCGTTTTCATCCAAAACTGCCGAGACCGCGATGATCCTGAGTGTGACACTGTCGAAGAGCAGCTTTCATGTGGTGCACAAGCAGGACATCCGGCCGCCGAAGGACTAACTAGTTTCGGACGAGCGACAGCAAATCGCCTGTTTTGATGCGGGAGGATTGTTGGAGGATTTGCGGTGTGTATTGGGAGGTGAGGGTGCGCCCCTGGTTGAGCATTTGGCCGAAAACCTCTTTGACCTGGTCCATGGAGATGCTTTTTCCGCTGGCGTAATAACGGTTTGCGGCGTGACCGATCGCGTACGTGGTCGCAAAAGCAATGGCAGATTCAGTCGCCTGTGACAGAAGGCCACCGACCATTTTTCCGGCGAACTTTTTCGTGGCGCCTTGGACGAGTTTGGTAAGGTAACTTTCAACGACCTGGGAGGTCATGCCGATGCCAATCGTCGCGAGGAATTCTTTGGCGCTGCTGAGGCTGAGGTCGTGTCCGTAACGTTTACCGATGGCATAAACGAGCTGCATCTGCACGGGAATGATAGCCATGGTCGCCAGATTTTGCGGCATGATCTCAAGCGCGCCGGCAAGGACCGCGCGATTCATGATCAGCTCGTCGACTTCGCTCGATTGCAGCTTCGGCGGGACAGCGGCGGTGGTTGAGGAAAGCACCGGGGGCAGCGCGGCGATCGGCGCGCTGAAGTCTGCGGCTTCCGTCTGGTAACGATCGGGTTCTCCGACATCCAAACCGAGCGAGCGGTGCAGGTTCGAAAGAAACTGTTTTTCCGATTCGTTGAGTGCGTTATCAACGCTGCAAATGCAGACGGCCATCTCGTAGGCGAGCTGTTTGGCTTCGGTCGATTTTAACTGCTCGGCCAAGCGCGGCAACGAGGCGACGCCGGTCTGTGCGTCGGTGTAAGCGCCATTCAAATCGAAATTACTATCGGAGAATCGGTTTGCGAGGCGCTTGATTTCCATCTTCTCCAACGCGCTCTGGGCGCCATCCGCCATCGCGGCGAGAATGCAAACGCTGGGTAACGCTCTCAATTCCTGGTCCGAAAGATTGTCAGTCATGGCGTTAGTATCGTCAGTTCTTGAGACGGGCCAATTACAAAGTGCGGGTGGGATTCTAAGGTGAAAGGCCGCTTGTGTTCGGCACGCAAGAACAGTAATTCTGTAAAGCAGATGTTCCACCACAAGATCCGTCATTTATCGATGCTTTGGTGCGCTTCGTTGCTGGCGGCGGTCGGCGCGAAGTCAGATGAAGTCACTTTTAATCGAGATGTGCGCCCGATTCTGGCGGATCACTGTTTCGCGTGTCATGGACAGGATGAAAAGGCGCGGAAGGGCGGGTTGCGATTGGATCTGCGGAAAGATGCGCTGAAGGGTGGAAAATCGAAGAAAGAGGCAATCATTCCGGGCGAGCCGGAACGGAGTGAGTTGATCGCGCGGATCACGACGCATGATTCTGATAACCTGATGCCGCCGGCGGAACAGAAGAATCCGGTGTCGGCAGCGCAGGTTGAGACCTTGAAGAAGTGGATTCAGGCTGGGGCGAAGTATGAAGGTCATTGGGCTTACATCGCGCCGGAGAAGGTGAAGGTGCCAGAGGTGGCCGCGAAGGAGCGAGCGATCAATGCCATCGATTATTTCGTTTTAGCGCGTCTCGAGAAAGAAGGATTGAGGCTGGCACCGGAGGCGCGGCCGGAGACTTTGATTCGTCGGGTGGCGTTGGACATCACCGGCATTCCGCCGACACCGAAGGAGATTGATGCGTTCGTGGCGGATTATTCGCGACGTGGGAACGATGCGTATGTGGAGTTGGTGGACCGATTGTTAAAATCGGAACGTTACGCGGAGAAGTGGGCGCGGTGGTGGCTGGATTTGGCGCGTTATGCGGACAGCGACGGGTACGAGAAAGATTTACCGCGCGAGCAGTGGACCTGGCGCGATTGGGTGATCGAGTCCTTGCATCGCGACAAGCCCTACAATGAATTTGTGGTGGAACAGATCGCGGGAGATTTGCTCGCGCGCAAGAAACCGGCTTTCAGCAAAGAGGCGCAGGATTTACGCGTCGCGACGGGATTTCTGCGCAACGGAATGGTGAACGAGGAGGGGGCGATCATCAACGAGCAGTTCCGGTTGGAAGGGATGTTTGACCGGATGGATGTCATTGGGCGCGGGATTGTGGGAGTGACGTTCCAATGCGCGCAGTGTCACACGCACAAATTCGATCCGCTGACGCACGAGGAGTATTACCGCACAATGGCGTTCATCAACGACACCTACGAGGCGACGTCATGGGTTTATTCAGATGAGCAATTAGCGAAGATTCGCGGCATTCGCGAGGGAATCGCAAAGAAGGAGAAGGAGATTAAGGAGCGCATGCCCGATTGGGAGGAGAAGATGCGCGCGTGGGAGAAGTCGATGGCGGAAAAGAAAGTGGAATGGAAATACGTCGACGCAATCGAAAACGAATGGGTGGGGGGATTGGCGCATCCGGAGAAGCAGAAGGATAAATCGATTTTGACGTTGGGATTTCGACCGAGCGTTGGGGAGCTTTGGGTAAGCGCAATGGTGCACGAAACGAATATCACCGGCATTCGCATCGAAGCGTTGACGCATGGAGATCTGCCATACAACGGGCCCGGGCGCAGTGTGAAGGGGACGTTCGCGGTGAGTGAAATGTATGTGGAGGCGGCGCCGGTGGCGGTGATTGGCGCGAACACGAATCACGCGGAGCAGATTAAGAGCGGACTGAAGGTGGTCCCGTTGACGAATGCGGTCGCGAGCATCGAAGCGGCGGACCAGGTGCTGGGCGCGCCTTTTGGGAAGAAAGATGAGAAGCGGCGAGTCGGTCCGGCGAACTACTTGATCGATGGGAAGGAAGAGACGGCCTGGATGACGGACCTCGGGCCGGGGCGCCGCAACGAGGATGCGCAGGTGGTGGCGACGTTTGCGACGAATGGGTGGACTTCGGCGGAGGGAACGTTCCTGAAGATTTGGTTCAAGTTCCGGCATAGCGGCGACGATGCGCATGGGCGCGGAAATAACTTTCTAGGACGGTTTCGGCTGGCGTTGACGAGCGCGGAGGATCCGCACCGGGATCCGTTGCCGGCGAATGTGCGCGCGGCGTTGGAACTTCCCGCAGAGAAGCGGAAGGACAAGGAACGGGAACTCGTTTTTGCGGCATGGAGGAAATCGGTCACTGAGTTGAAGGATGCGAATGAGGAGATCGCTGCGGTGTATAAAGATTATCCGGAGGGCGAGAGCGTTCTGCATGTCGAGAAACGCGATCCGGATTGGCACTTCAAAACGGCAATTTACGATCGCGGGAATTGGCAGAAGCCGACGCGCGAAGTTCAGCCGGGAGTGCCCGCGTTTTTGCATGCAATGCGTGACGTGAATCCGGACCGGGTGAGTTTCGCAAAGTGGTTGGTGAATGCCCAATCGCCGACGAGTTCACGCGTGGTGGTGAATCGAGTTTGGCAAAGCATGTTTGGCATGGGGTTGGTGGAAACGCCGGAAGACTTCGGGGTGCGGAGCGCGTTGCCGCAGTATCCGGAGTTGCTGGATTGGCTGGCGGTGACCTTCGTGGAAGGAAATTTTGGGACATCAGCGAAGCCGTGGTCGCTCAAGGAATTGGTGCGGGCGGTTGTAATGAGCGCGACCTATCGGCAGGATTCAGCGTACCGGCCGGATTTGTTGGAACGCGATCCGCTGAACAAGTTGCTCGCGCGTGGTCCGAGGTTCCGCACGGAAGCGGAGCAGGTGCGGGACATTGCGCTGTCGGCGGCGGGTTTGCTGCACGAACGAGTGGGCGGCCGAAGCTTTTTTCCGCCAGTGCCAGAAAGCATGTTCGCGCTGAATTTCACGAAGATAGAGTGGAACGTGGCGCCTGCTCCGGAGCGATATAGGCGGTCGTTGTATCTGTTTCGGCGGCGGTCGATGCCGGATCCGGTGATGGGGAGCTTCGATGCACCGAATGCGGATTTTGCGTGCGTGCGGCGAGTGCGTTCGAACACGCCATTAGCGGCTTTGACCTCGATGAACGAAACGGTTTTCGTGGAAGCATCGCGAGCGCTCGCGCTACGGACGTTGAGGGAAGCGGGAACTTCGGATGCCGAACGCGCGGCGTATGCATTTCGACTTTGCACTGGGCGCGCGGCGACTTCTGCGGAAACGGAAACAATCCTTGAATTGTTGCGGTCGCGCGAAGCGCGGATTGCGGAAGGCTGGTTGCCCGCGCGGGAGTTGGCGGCCGGCGATGCTGCGTTGCCGCAACTACCGAGCGGGACAAATCCGCGGCAGTTGGCGGCGTGGACTGTCGTGAGCCGCGTGCTGCTGAACATGGATGAAACGCTTTCAAAGAATTGACGTATGAAACCAGTCACTATTGATCGCGATGAATTGAAACGACTGGTGAGCCGCCGCTGGTTTCTGCGCGATGCGGGAATCGGGCTCGGCTCAATTGCCCTCGCTTCGATGTTGAATGCGCGCGGTGCGACGAAGGGAATGAATCCGCTTGCGCCACGCAATCCGCATTTCGCGCCGAAAGCGAAGCGGGTCATTTATATTTTTCAGGCAGGGGCTCCGAGTCACCTGGATCTCTTCGATTACAAACCTGAGTTGGCAAAGCGCACAGGAAAATTGCCACCGCCCGAATTGCTGAAAGATTATCGCGCCGCGTTTATTAATCCGAATTCGGCGCTGCTCGGGCCGAAATTCGCGTTTAAGAAGCACGGTCAATCGGGGGCAGAGATTACTGAATTGTTGCCGCACATTTCTGGGATCGCGGATGACATTTGCGTGGTGCGCTCGATGCATACAGATGCGGTGAACCACGCGCCGGCGCAGATCATGATGAATACGGGTTCGCAGCAGTTCGGGCGCCCAAGCCTGGGCGCGTGGACCTTGTACGGATTGGGAAGTGAATCGGAGAATTTGCCGGGCTACGTTGTCTTGAGTTCTGGTAACGGGACGAGTGGCGGCGCGAGTAATTGGGGTTGTGGATTTTTGCCGACGATTTACGCGGGGATTCCATTTCGCAGCAGCGGTGACCCGGTCTTGTATTTGTCGAATCCGAAAGGTTTTGATGACGACACACAGCGCGCCTCTCTAAATGCGTTGAAGAAACTCAACGAGCTTTCGCTCGCGAGACATCATGATCCCGAGACCTTGGCCCGCATACAGGCATACGAGATGGCCTATCGCATGCAATCGAGCGCACCGGAGTTGATGGATTTCGCGAGCGAACCGAAGCATGTGTTGGATTC
>DASVNK010000023.1:0-25395 GCA_036383895.1 Verrucomicrobiia bacterium
ATTCACAATTCAAAACTCCGTTTGCCTGACCAACGCCATGGGCAGACAAACGCTCCTCCACCGCCACATCGCCCCCACCCACGACACCACCGGCCAGATCACCGGCGCCGTCATCATCCTCCACGAAACCGCCGAAACTCATCCCTCATCACCCGGCACTCATCACTTAAGTCACGACCTCAACAACGCCTTCACCGGCATCATCGGCAACCTCTCCCTCCTCAAAGAACGCCCCGGCCTGCCTCCGGGAATGAAAGAAAACCTCACCCTCATCGAACGGTCCGCCCAAAAAGCCTTTGAACTTGCCCAACAACTCCTTCCCAAACGCGACTAACCGAGTGGCACGTGCGGTCGGAGTTGGGCGTTGGGGGTACTTACGTCGAAAATGTTGATTGATCGCGGGGGACGATGATCGATGAGAGACTGTGTTTTTATGTAGACTGGCGCCTTCCGCGCTGCTGGGTTTTTCTTCGAGATCGATGTCAGAGTTGATCATTGCAAGGACTTCCGTCGAAAATGTTGACTGCTCGAGGGAGGTGGATGAACGAGGGACTGTGTTTTTATGTAGACTCCTCCGTTCCGTGCCGCTCGGTTTTAGTTCGAGCTGGAGGTCAGACCTGGTCATTTCAGATTGTGGGCTTCCCCACCTCTGAACAACAACGGCGAGTGACAGGAATGGCGCCATGCGTAGTAACGTTACCTGCAACTTTTTGCCGCAGGATTTTGATGCAAATCTATATAAGATTTTCATAGAGAGTGATTTGCGTAATATTTTTCGTTAACGTTAAGTGCAACTACCTGCTACATTATCTGCAACTTTTGCCGAAATACCTGGACTGACTCAACTTTCCGGCCAGCCTCCGTTTCGTTCCTGTGCAGGGTGTGCCCCCAGAACAGATTTTCCTAGCGCGGGGTAAGTGAAAAATTTCAGGGAACGTCGGAAGGGCGCGGGTGAAAATGAAGGCGAGTGGCCCGTGGACGCTAGTACGGTTAAGAGCTCGTGCGCTTCGCGCACAGGTGGGTAGTGTTAAGTGATCCGGCGTTTTCATGGCAATTCTCTTTCCAGCCTGAGAAGCGACGGATGTACACACTACGGGTGTGGACCGTTTACGCGTCCGCGTACACGAATACGCTTCGGCGGGACAAGGGGGTAAAACTCAGGGGAAGTTCGAAATGCGAAATTCGAAAGTCGAAATGAATCGAACCTCGAATTGCGGACTCCGAACGGTCCGGGAGTTCTGTGCACCCACGTGCCGTCCTTCAGGCGAGATGAGTGTGACACAGTTTCGCGCGATGGACAATTCAAAAATGCTCGTTCGCGACAAGCCCCGCCGAACGCAGGTTCGGAAGCTTGTGCTTCGGGCAAGGTTCCGCCTTCAGGCTGCGAACGGCAATCCTCTCCAGCCACGACGTCGTCCTCGCCTACGAGACCGCACCGCATACACGAACTCACTGTGAACGGGTGCTACACTGGCCCTTGTAGTCGACCGCTGTTGCACCACAACCGAATGTATTTTCGTTTGACAGTAGCTTGGCTAATTGGTAAAACCACGCAGAGATGACTCCTAGGCCGTATGCCGCAAGGATCGCCGCGCAAACACTACTCCAGCGTTTGGGTAGGCGCGAGCGCGACCTCACACGAGAGGAGATAGTCGCCGAGTCCCTTGACCTAGCCGTTGAAGAATACGAACTGAAACTGGAGCAGGTGCCATGCATTTTGGGCAATCCATTTTACGCCGGCCGCTTGATCAGGGCGCCGCGGTTGCTGCAGATCAGCACCAATTATTCTTTGCCCTCCCGACGGTATACGTTGGCGCACGAAATCGGCCACTTTCTCATGCACACTGGGCAAAACCATTTTTGCGACCGCGAGTTCCACCCGGATGAAAATAGGCCTTACTACGAAATAGAAGCGGACGGCTTTGCGGCCGAGTTACTGATGCCGCATCGATTACTTACGGACCAGTTTCTCGCAAGATTCCGCGCACCCTTAGAGACTTCTGCTGATCAGCCGTTGTTTTATTCATTAGCGGCACAGCATGAAGTGGAACCACGCGAAGTTTCACGTACACTACGGGAGAGCGCGCCGCTTGAACGCGCAATTTCAGTCGCAACTTTAAATTCCTACAAAGGGGCGTTTTTCGCTCCGCTTAATGACGCCTTTTCTGTTTCGAAGATGGCAATGGGTATACGGCTGCTGAATCTTCAACTCGTCCGGTAATGAACTCACAAAAATTTAAAGAGATTTCGTCGCTGGCGGAAACAATTCGCGAAACCTTGGAACTGGACGTTCCAGTCGATCTGAATGAGGCTGTGAAGCGTCTCGGTGGCACGTTGAGCGAAATTGCTAACGAACCGAACCAGCCGGAAGCGTCTATACGCAAAACGGGGGAGCGTTTCGCGATATACTTGCGGCATCACCAAATTCAAGCTCGGAAGCGGTTTTCTGCAGCTCATGAATTGGGCCATCTTTTCTTGCACATGGGGTACCTTGTCGATCCGGATAAGTGGCAGAAGTCGAACGACTATAAAGATTCTGTTTATCACCGCTTTGGCTATGGTATCGAGGAACAAGAGGCGAATCTCTTCGCGGCTGCATTCCTGATGCCCGAGAAAGAGTTTGTGGAACAAGTGAGACAAATCGCGTCCGAAGAAGATTTGCTCAGACGGTTGTGTGCGCATTTCGGCACCTCTGCTTCTGCAGTGCTCAGGCGCGGCCAAGAACTTGGAATATTCGCGCGGAATGCCTGAAAATACGATAACCGAAAAGCTCCGCACAAATCTACAGGACCGCGGGATCGCAGTGACAAGCGATCCGAGTTCGGGAATATATCTTTTTTTTTCGTTTGATCTTGTTAACTCAACTCAGTTCAAATTGGTAAATGCCTCGACCTGGCCGATGGTCGTGATGCGGTTCTATGAGCTTGCGATAACTCAATTGTCCACTCGTTTTGCTCATGCCGAGGTTTGGAATTTGGTCGGCGACGAGGTTTTATTCTTTCGGCGGGTCCGTTCCAGAAAGGATTTGTTTAGTGCTCTTAACGCCGCTCACTCAGCAACGGCAGCTGCAACTGACATCCTTCATTCCCAGTTTCCGCACGCCCGGGACCTTCTAGCCGTTAAATCCACGGTTTGGATCGCCAAGGCTGAATCAGTGAAACCCGGGGGTATGGAAGAATTTACCCAGCGGGTCGCAGATTCGGTCGATATTGCTAAAAATATTGTCGTTGATGGGGCTATAACTTCCCGGCAAGCCCACGTGGACTTTCTTGGTCCAGAGATCGACGTTGGCTTTAGAATTTCGAAATTCGCCCTCCGTAGGCGACTTGTCGTTAGTGCAGACCTCGCATGGCTTCTGTATCGGTATAGAGCTGATCAAAGCAAAATAGAATCTCAACTGAAAATTGTCTCTTTTGAAACGATGAAAGGCGTCTGGGGAGGGAGGCACTATCCAATTATTTGGTTTGAAAACGATTGGAACGGTATTGAGAACACGTTTTTGTACGACGAAAGAGAGACATCACCATTAGCGAAAAAAGCTCTTGATCATGCGGAAAGCGCGAACGCTGAAATCAAAACAATTGAGAAGATCTACGATGACCTAGGCAGAAGTGAACCAATGACCCGGCTTGCTGAGGAGATTGATGGGTTGAAACTCACATCAGCGCCGCAAAGCGTTCGGAGAGAAATCAGCTTTGCAACCTCCGCTGAAGTTCATTGCGTTGCGGTGTGCTTAACGCGGGACGGACGAATTCTCGCGGCGCGTCGGCCGTCGTCAAAGCGGCGGCACGCTAACAAGCTCGAGTTCGGCTGCGGTCAACTTCGGTGGGGTGACTCCTTCGAAAAGTGCTTACAACGTGCATATTCCGACGACTTCGGTGCCAAGTTGGTCTTCCCGAAACCAATCGTTCCTCTCAGCACTTTTGAGTTGGAAGACAACGACGAGCACCGTCAAATCCCGGGCTTGATCTTTTTTGCCGAAATCGAGAACCCTGACGAGATTGAATCGAAATTTTCCCGACAAAAGCATTCCGAACTCATTTGGATAAGTCCTGGCCAGACGGCGATTGACGCTTCTGAGTGCGTACCAGATTTCGTTTCAGTTTGCGAGAAGGCGCGTTCAGCTTGGGCGGCATGGAAGTCCGCTCGATCGTGAATAAGTGCCATTCTTTTCGAACTTGGTCATCTAACAGTTGCGAAACGAGTGGTTCCATCCCTTTCTTCATCCCTGGGTGGTTAACCAGTGCTCCATTCCCACTTGAATGATGTTCCCGTGATAACAATCTCGGTGCTGGTTGTAGGAAAGTAATCGCTGATTCGCTTCCGACAGATTAGCGTACACCACTGCTGAGATCATTGTGCGAAAGTCGGTGTACGTACGATTGCCGAACGAACAAAGTCTGGCCGCTTCTCCAACGACTCTGCCGATCCAAGTCGCTTCATTGATTCCGCTGTTTTTGAACCCAGCCTTTATTACGAGCGCTTCGCCGTAGGCCATTCCAATTCCCACATTAAAAGCGGAAGTGCTGCCCACCTTCCGTAGCTTATAGTTTAGGATATCGACGAGGGAGGCAGCCGTGAAAGAAGTTGCAAACACCTCATTGATGTCGGACTTATACGGGGTGTCGAATACTCCCCAAACGCAGTCGCCTTCAATCGTTATTTCACTGATCTTGGTATTGCCTTTAAAGACAGCGACTAGCTCGGAGATGTATGCTCGATAAAGTTTTGCAAGCGATGGTTTCGACTTCGACTCGGCAAGAGCCTTGGAGTTCCGCATGTCGACGAAAAGCGCCGTGCATTTGCAATTGAATCCATTGTCGAACGTAAGTTCGTTCCTGCCCGGGATCGATTCTCGGTCTTCATACTGCGCGTCTTTTCCTGCGAGGATCTCGTCAATTCTAGCCAGTGATTCAGATAGAATGTAAGGAGAGTAGTTAGTTTCCATTTCTCGACAGAACCAGAGCGAATGACCAGATGAACGCTCCTAGCCCTATCCAAGTCAGCCCTAGCTTGTAAGCCAACGTAAGTCGATGCATTTTGATTGTTCTTATGTAAATCAACTTGGCGAGCTCGAACGCAAGTTCTTTCACAACGCTCGCGGAATCGTGGGGAAGGCGATCTATGAATTGCTCTAAGTTGCAGCGGGTTGTGGGAGTATTCATTAGAATTTCCTTTAACGTCGGTTGAAACAAACCTGCGCCATAAAACACACCTTGGGCCGAGCCTTCAATCCGTGTTGCTGGATTATCGATCGCCATAATGGCGCGCATCGCCGCCCAAAAACTAATCACCCAAGTGATCGCGAATGCGAGGATTAAAAGGGGCATAAAGCGGCTGACCCAAACGTTCGGATGCTCCAGTAAAAATACAATTTTAGCGTAGATAATGCCGAGTTTAGTCGCGGGGATAGCGAGGAACAGCATCAAAACACCAAGCTTCGCATCCGTCGCACGTATTGTCGCTTGGGAGTCCGCGATCGCGGCGTACAAAAATTTGGAAGTATCTTCAGAGCTGTTCACGATCAAATTGCTGCTCAATACCTTTCTTGCCCTTGGACACCTCAGTGCGCCCGTGGAACGGGTTAATTAGAAACGCTAAAACGACCGGTTTGTCAAACAATGTCTCTGTGGTGCATCATGAAGCCGACAACGAATTCCGCGCAGCCGCGTCTAACCAGATATGACCAAGTTCCTCGCGATCCTTTGCCTCGCGCTCATCGCTGCAACTTCCGCCGATGAAATCCTTCTCCCCTCCGATTCGTGTTAATTGGTGTTCATTCGTGGTTTCAGCGTGCTCTTCGGCTTCAAAGCTTCGTGAACTTCGTGTCCTTCGTGGTTAAATTCCCGTTGCAATTTCGACCCGTTTCCTGTTAAATTACATCCAGCCAGAAGACGGCCCGTGGTTGAAAAGAGCGTCGCTCGGAAGCGAATTTCTCTTCACCCCCGAAAAGCAAGCACGCCCATAACGTGCAGCCCTCTTCTCCGGCGAAAACGTAACCTGAAAAATGTGACGAACTATGAAAACGCCGGAAACAACTCGCAGCAACCCAGTCCCGGAGGGACGACCGAAAATAGCCCACCGTTTCAACGCGTTTCAACGGGTGCCGCCCCGCCTTGCCCCGAAGTCCCCGAAGTCCCGTGGGACGAAAGATCGCGTCTTGCAACGGAGCCCCGCACCTCCGCTCTACCTCCGGTGGTTTCTTCCGAATCAGCACCAATCAGCACAAATCAACACACAGCAAAATCCACCAGAAAACAACTCAACCTGCTCACCCACAGATGGATACGACAACCAACACCCCAAAAGACTCCATTTCATCAGCACACAGAGATCGTCCGTTGCTGTTGCTTGTTGCCCATCGCATTACCTACGTATTGACTGGGCCGGCGGCCCGGCTATTGCCCCTCGCACATCGCCCATTGCCCATTCCGCACCTCCGCCGCATCAACACCACACCCACACACCCAGCAGACACGCACCAGACACCCAAAAAACACACAGCTCACACACAGCTCACACACAAAAAACACACAGCGCACACCCGGGCAAACACACAGGAACCTATTCATCCGCAGCCAGATACAGAAATCAGCACCCAAAAAACACCCAACAAACAATTTCAACTAGCTTTCATCCTTCCAAAGAACTCCTTCGCAGTTCTACACGTCGCCTCCGAAAGTTCCAGCAACGTGCACCCCTTCTCCTTGGCGATGAACGCTGCTGTATCAGCCACATGCGCTGGCTCGCAACGCTTCCCTCGATACGGAACCGGAGCCAGGAACGGCGCATCAGTCTCCAACATGAACGACCCGAGCGGCGTCGCCTTCACCGTCTCCCGCACCACCGCCGCATTCTTGAACGTCGCGATCCCCGTGAAACTCACCAGGTGCCCCAACTCCGCCACCTGCCGCTGTTCATCAGGCGAGCCCACAAAACAATGGAACACCGCCCGCAATTGCGAAGAATACGGACGCAACACCTCCAACGAGTCCGCGAACGAGTCGCGCTGATGCACAATCACATTCAACTTCTTCTCCGCCGCCAGCTCCAACTGCTGCCGAAACAACTTCGCCTGGCGCACTTTGTAATTTGCATCCTCCTCCACCGTCCCCGGCTTCTCGCGGTTCGAGCTCGGCAACCGCGAATAATCCAACCCACATTCCCCAATCGCCACCACCTTCGGATGATCCGCCAGCCGCCGCAGCTCCTCCGACAATTCATCCGGCGCCTCCGTCACATGCGACGGATGCCATCCCACCGCCGCATACACATGCGGAAACCGCTCCGCAATCTCCACCGCCCGCAAACTCCCCTCCAACGTCGTCCCGATCGTGATAATCCGGGTGATCCCCGCCGCTTCCGCCCGCGCCACGATCTGTTCTGTTTCCCCGGCGAAATCCGGAAAATCCAGGTGCGCATGCGTGTCGAAAAATTCCGCCTTCATACAATGAACATCGCATCCCCGTAGCTGAAAAATCGATACCGCTCCCGGATCGCTTCCGCATAGGCCTTCATAATCAAATCCCGTCCCTCAGTTTTGCCTGGCGCCGCAAACGCACTCACCAGCATCAACAATGTCGATTCCGGCAAATGAAAATTCGTCAGCAACGCATCCACCACTTTAAAATCATACGGCGGATAAACAAACAACCGCGTCTTTCCACTCGTCGCAATCACCTCCCCATGCTTCGCCGCCACTGATTCCAACACCCGCAACGAAGTCGTCCCCACCGCAATTACCCTCCGCCCGGACCGCTTCGCCTCCGCAATCTTCTTCGCCGCCTCCACGCCAATCTCATACCGCTCCTCATGCATCTTATGTTCCGCGAGCGATTCCACCTTCACCGGCGAAAAAGTCCCCAACCCTACATGCAACGTCACCTCGGCAATCTCCACTCCATTCTTCCGGAGCTGCTCCAAAATCTCCGGCGTAAAATGTAAACCCGCTGTCGGTGCCGCTACCGATCCCGCCGCCTGCGCAAACACCGTCTGGTAACGCTCATCATCCTCCGGCCGCGTCCCCTCATCCCTTCGAATATAAGGCGGCAAAGGAACCTCCCCAATCCTGCCCAGTTCCCCCAGCAAGTCTCCCGTTCCGTGAGACGAGACGCGATAATGACCCTCTTCCGATTTTTCCAAAACCTCCAGGACGACCGAAGTTTTACTGCCAAAATGATCCAAAACGTGGAGCATTGTGCCTTTTCGCACACGTTTCCCGGGTTTCAGCATCACCCACCACTCATTCCGGCGAACCTCCTCAAACAGCAGAATTTCAATCGCACCTCCAGATGCCTTCACCGCGTGCATCCGCGCCGGGATCACCTTTGTGTTATTCACCACTAGAAGCTTTTCCCGCGAAAGCAATTTCGGCAGATCCGCGAACATCCGGTGCTCGATCGCTTCTGTGGTCCGGTCAAAAACCAATAATCTGCTCGCATCCCGTCTGGCGGCAGGTTCCTGCGCAATCAGGTCTGGGGGCAATTCATATGTAAAATCCGGCGTTCGAAACACAACTATATGACGTGCAGTAACTTTCGGGAATGCTGGAGGTGAGAAAACCCGGTGAACAAGCTGTGTATAAGTAGTGAATAGCGAAATCAAGGAAAAAAGTGATTGACGAATTGTGGGTTAAAGTGGGACAAAAGTATACCGATGTGGGGTAAAGTAGCTGCAGCTATTTGCCCGTCGTTATGCCGGACCAGAACCAAGCCACGTTCTACAACTCGCTTTACCGCCACGGGGTGGACGAGAAGCGGCGTGTGCAAATCCCGGCTAAATGGCGCCCTACAGAAGAAAACTTTCAGTTCACGGTCATTCTCTGGCCGGGCAATTCAGGCAAGGAACCCTACCTTTTGGTGCTGCCCCCAGAACCGCTCAAGTTGTTGGTAGATAAGCTGAAAGCCATGCCTTACTCCGATCCCAAGGCTGATTCTCTCCGCCGCCTGTTGGGACGCAATTCCGACCAGGTTGTGATGGACAAAGGGGGGCGCATCTGCCTGCCCGAAATGATGGCGCAAGGTGCTGGAATTGAGCGGGATGCGGTGCTGATTGGCTCATGGGATCGATTCGAGATTTGGAACCCAGCGCGGTACGAAGCGGCCAGCCGGGTTGACGATGCACTCGCTTCAGAAGCGTTCAAACTGATCTAACGAATGAGCTTAAAATTCTTAGCAGTCGGTAAAAGTTTTGCGGGATTGCGCGGCGACAAGAGCCCATACGCGCTCCGGAAAGAGAACCAGTTGCCGCGATTCGGAAGTTCGCGGCGTTTTTCGGGCAAAGCTGAAGAGGAGCCCGCGATGGTGCAAACTGATTTTCTGCAGCAGCAGGTAGTTAGCGTCGCTGAAGGAGTGATCTCCCCAATGCCGGAGCAAGCGAAAGAAGAATCGCTCTTCGCGGCTGCGCAGCAATCCACTACGCCGAACATTTTCGCCGCGCAGCCGCAGCAAAAGCCGGCGAAGCGTTCCTGGTTTTCGTTGTTTCGCTGGAAATGGTTTCGCGCGCAGCCGTCGAAAGCAGATTTGGTCCAGAGCGAACTCAGCCTGGAAAAGGTGCGGGTGATGCGGAATGACCTCGCCGATTCCGACCTGCGATTGGTGCTCAAAAAGAAAAAGAAAGCGAAGGCGGTGTTCAGTTCTCACCAGGAAAACAACGGCATCGCGCGCCAAGGCTGGAGCGAGTTGAGCGCGAAGCTTTTCGAGATCGGCCAAAAATAGCGGATATGTCCAGTGCCAGAATTCGTTCATCAATCTGTTCTGTTGCGGGAAACGCTGGCAGCGCTTCAACCGCGCAGCGGACGATTGTTGCTCGACGGCACGCTGGGCGGGGCGGGTCATTCGTACGAATGGCTGAAGGCGAGTTCGCCGGATGGACGTTTGATCGGGCTCGATCGAGACGCGTCGGCTCTGGCTGCGGCCGCGGAACGGCTGAAGGAATTTTGGGGCAGGTTCGAACTGCACCAGGCGAACTTCGCGAACATGGATTCGCACGCTGCGGCGGAATCGTGCGACGCAGTGTTATTGGATTTAGGAGTCAGTTCGCCGCAGCTCGATTGGGCGGAGCGGGGATTCAGTTTTCAGCGCGAAGGTCCGCTCGACATGCGGATGGACGCACGGGATCCGATTTCTGCCGCGGACATTGTGAACACCTGGCCGGAAGAGGAGTTGGCGAATTTATTTTGGGAACTGGGCGAGGAACGCGCATCACGGCGAATCGCGCTGTCGATCACGAAAAGGAGGGCTGTGAGAAAGTTTGAAACCACGACAGACCTCGCAGAGTTAATTACCGGCGTAGTCGGGCGTGGCAAACAGAAGATCCATCCCGCAACGAAAGTTTTTCAGGCGCTCCGCATGGAAGTAAATCGCGAATTGGACGCGCTGGAAGACGGCTTGGAAGCAGCGTGGCAGGTGTTGAAACCCGGCGGGCGCCTGGGCGTGATCACCTTTCACTCGCTTGAAGACAGGATCGTAAAAGATTTCGGACGCGCACTTGAACGTGATTACTACGTCGAAGGCGAAGTTGATGTTCCGGAGTTGCGCAAACCGAAAGTGCCCGAAGCACGGTTGATTACGCGCAAACCGGTCGTTGCTTCGGAAGAAGAGTTGCGGGGAAATCCGCGCGCGCGCAGCGCGAAGCTGCGTGTGCTCGAAAAATTGGAGGCAGCATGAGGCGAAATAAATCAGCACTAAAGACCAAAACAGTTTTCACCAGCATCGTGATCTGCACGGCGGTTTGCCTGGCGGGGATAGGCTACGTGTGGGCGAAGCGGGAGGTGTGGGCGCTGTATCGCGACATGAAGCAGCTCGAGAATCGCCTCGAGGCATTGCGAAAGGAGAATGACATCTTGCAGCGGACTTATGCGGCGATGTCCTCCCCGGCGCGGCTCGATGCTCGCGTGCGCGAGTTGAACCTGGGACTGAGCGCGCCATTGCCGAGCCAGATCGTGCGGATGCAAGCAGAGCCGTCCCAGGTTTCGCCGAGCAAAGCGGTCGCTCGTTCCTACGCGACAAATTTGGAGGAGTGATATGGCCCGCAAAAAAGCATTAACCGAATCATTGATCCGCGCGACGCAAATTCGCCGGCTCTGCTTTTTTGCCGGCTGTATTATCACGGGCTTTATTGCGCTGGGTTACAAGTTGGTGGACGTGCAGGTGGTGCAGCACGAGCGCTTCACACAGTTAGCCAAACAGAATACGGAGCGCACGATTGTCCGCAGGCCGAAGCGCGGCGACATCGTGGACGCAAAGGGAACGGTGCTCGCGACGAGCAAAATGGTGCACACGGTCTGTGCCGACCTGACGATTCTCACGAACCATTACGTCACAGTCGCCAAAGAGATTGCGCCCCATCTTGAGATGACCGTTCCGGAGCTGGCGGAGATGCTGCGTCCACGAACGCGCAGAAACACCAACGGTGTGGACGTTCCGGTCAGGAGTGTTCGGCTCAAACGCAGAGTCGAGCCACATATCTGGGAAGAAATCCGGGAAACAATGCGGGGAATTTCGTTTGGCGTTGAAGAAGATTCCATCACAGTGAATGCGAAAGCCGCATTAAATCGAATCCGGCGCTACGGCATTTACGAGGAGCCGCAGGAGATTCGGTACTACCCGAATCAAACGCTCGCATCGCATGTGCTGGGTTTCGTCGGGACGACCGAATCGGTTGAACCAAATGGACGCGTGGTTGAGTCGATTGTTGGGCGCGACGGGCTCGAGAAGACGTTGGACAACGCACTGACCGGAGTTCGTGGATGGCGACAAATCGAAACGGATATAATGCGGCGCGAAGTGGCGATGTTTCGCGATCAGGATGTCGCTCCGCGTCCCGGTTTAAAGGCAGTCTTAACGATTGATGCTGGGGTGCAGCACATCGTCGAACGCGAGCTCAGTGCGGCGTTTGAACGACATAATCCGGTAAGTATTTCGTGTGTCGTGGTGCGGCCGAGCACCGGTGAAATCGTGGCGATGGCGAATCTGCCCACGTTCAATCCGAATGATCTCGGCGAGGCGAAGCCTCATGAAATGCGAAATCGCGTTATCACCGACCAGGCAGAGCCGGGATCGACTTTCAAAATTGTAGTCGCGGCAGCAGGCATCAATGAAGGCGAGTACGACCTGGACGACACGATTTATTGCGAGAATGGATCATTCTACTTCGCTGGTATCCCGCTCAGAGACGCTCACCATTTTGGAACTCTAACGGTCGAAGGCATCATCGCACATTCATCAAATATCGGCTCCGCAAAAATCGGGATCAAATTAGGGAAAGAGCGTTTGTACGATTACATCCGGAGGTTTGGGTTTGGCGAACGAACGGGAATCATGTTGCCGGGCGAAATTAGAGGAACGGTTCACAAAACGGAACGTTGGAGTGGTGCTTCCATCTCGCGCATTCCGATGGGTCACGAGGTGGATTGCACTCCGTTGCAGATGGTGATGGCGATGGCCGCGATCGCTAATCGCGGCACACTGATGAAACCAATGCTGGTGGATCGGTTGGTCGATGAGAACGACCGAACAATGGTGAAGTATGAGCCGCAGGTGGTCAGAAATCCGATCGACAGCGAGACAGCCGGCAAAATTGTTCAGGCATTAAAGACGACTGTCTCCACAAACGGAACTGGGCTGAAGGCGAAGCTCGCCTATTACACCGTTGCGGGGAAAACCGGCACCGCGCAAAAGCTGGTCAACGGCCGATACGTTAACAACAAACACTACTCGTCGTTCATTGGTTTCTTTCCAGCGGATAATCCCGAGCTCTGCATTTCCGTTGTCATCGATGAGCCGGATCGCCGACGCGCCGGATATTACGGCTCCGAAACCGCGGCGCCCATCTTTCAGAAAATCGCTCAGCACGCGGCGCAGTATCTTGCCATTCCTCCCGAACACATACCGGACGAAGCGCCCATCGAGCGCACCGTCCCAACTCCGATCGCTTATGCAACTCCGAGAACTGATCGCTGAACTGAACGTATTGGAAATTCACGGCTCGACCGCCGTTGAAGTGGCCGGCATCGCGTATGACGCCCGCCGTGTCGCGCCGGGTGATGTTTACATTGCGCTGCAACGCGGTCAGGTCGACGGGCATGCCGAAATCGAGTTGGCGGTGGAGCGCGGAGCGGTCGCGGTGGTCTGCCGGCGTACGGGCAGCCTGCGTGCGCGCGCGACGCGAGTTGAAGTGACGGATACGCGATTGGCACTGGCGGAAATATCACGGGTATTTTACGGCGCAGCAGGTGAGAGATTGCATGTCGTCGGCGTGAGCGGCGGGCGCGATGCGTGGAAAACCGCGCATCTGACCAAACAGATTTTGCAGGCGGCCGGCTTGAAGACCGGACTCATTAGCAGTCTGCGGCACGAGATTGGCAGCCGCCAATTTCCGGCTACGGATTTCACGGAATCTTCGGACATTCAACGGCTGTTTGCTGGAATGGTGCGCGCGGGTTGCACTGCGTGTGTGTTGGAGTTGCCCGCGGTTTCGCCCGCGTATCTCCGAGGGATTCCGCTGAATGTTCTTTTGTATCAAGGCGGCGATCAAAACTTGCGTGCCTTGTCGCTTTTCCTGAACAGCCAACAAACAGCGCCCGTTTGCGGAATAGTGAATATCGACGACGAAAGTGGACGCACCGTGGGCCTCTCAAATCTCTTTAAGATGCAGCTCACCTACGGTTTCGGCGGTGAATCCGAAGTCAGCGCCTGCGAATTGGAATGCGGCGCGACCAGTTCACGCTTCGTGCTGAATCTCGCAGGCAATACTGCGGCGTGTGAAGTCCCGCTCGTCGGGAGGCAAAACGTTCGTCATTTGCTGGGCGCGGCCGCGGCGTCCCTGAGCAGCCTAACGCCACGGCAGGTTTTGCATGCGATCTCAGCGGTCCGAACTGCGCCTTCGGCGCTCGAGCCGGTGGTAAACGATCGCGCGATCTCGCTTTACGTTGATGAGGCGTCTTCCGCGGAAAGTTTGCGCGCAGTGCTGACGGACCTGCGGGCGTTGCGGCCGGAACGTGTGTTGCTCGCGTGTGGTGCGGAAGCGGGAACTCCAGGCAAAGATCGATTCGACCTGGGCAAAGTTGCGGCTCAGTTCGCTGATCATGTCATTCTTACCAGCGACAACCCGGGCACTGAAACGGTCGAACGAATTTGCGAGACGATTGCGCAGGGAATCGACAGCGTGGGGCGCGCGCGCTACCACGTGCAGATTGATCGCGCACAGGCGATTCGCGAATTGATCGCGATGGCTGAACCGGGCGATGTTGTTCTGATCGCGGGCAAAGGCGAGCGCTCACGACAGATGATCGGCAATACTGTCGTGCCGTTCAGCGACCGCGAAGTCGCGACCGAGTTTCTGGAGAATTTCGTCAAACCAGAGCCACGCCAAACGGCTGCAGTGACGCTTTGTGCCGCGTAAATGGAAGCGCTGAAACTCAATTTAGTTGCTGAGTGGTGCCACGGGCGTTTGTTGAACGCTTCGCCAGCGCTGGTGGTGGACGGCGTCTCGACCGATTCGCGCGCCATCAAAGCGGGTGAGCTTTTTATCGCGCTGTCGGGTGACAAATTCGACGCACACGATTTCCTCGCGGATGTGAACACGAAAGGCGCAGCAGCGGCGCTCGTCAATGAAGCGCGCGTCGACACGTTGCCTGCCGGTTTGCCGGCAATTACGGTTGATGACACGCGCAAAGCCTTAGGCCGCCTAGCGGCTTCTTATCGGCAGCAATTTGGATTTCCGATTGTTGCAATCGCGGGCTCCAACGGAAAAACGAGCACAAAAGAACTGGTAGCGTCTGTCGTATCTGAACGACTGAATGCAGCCTGGAGTCCAGCGAGCTTCAACAACGATATCGGTGTTCCGCTCACATTGTTGCAACTTACGCGCGAACATCAGGTGGGGGTGCTCGAAATCGGCACGAATCACCCCGGCGAGTTGCGACCGTTAATTGAAATGATTCGTCCAACCATTGGGATCGTGACGAGCATTGGACGCGAACACTTGGAATTTTTTGGATCGCTCGAAGGCGTATTGGAAGAGGAGGGCACCCTTGCGGAGATGCTTCCGAAGGGCGGCCTGCTCATTATTAATGGGGATGGTTACGGCGCAGGTGAGCTGACGCGTCGCACTGCTGCTCGCGTGGCGCGTGTTGGCGTCGGATCTGAAAACGAGTGGCGAATTCGCGAGGTGGAACTTGGGGCAGGTGGGAGCCGCTTCTTAATGGAGTGTGACGCCGCGGCATACGCCGGCGAATACCATATTAAACTTTTGGGCTCGCATCAGGTGGTGAACGCCGCCTATGCGGTTGTGGTCGGGAAGGAACTGGGGTTGGGCCGCGCTGAAATTCAGCGCGGCCTGGCTTCATGCAGCGGCGCAAAAATGCGCCTGCAACCGAAACGCATCGATGACTTCCTGGTGCTCGACGACGCGTACAACGCGAACGCCGATTCTATGCAGGCCGCGCTCGAGACGTTGCATGTGTTTCCGTGCAAAGGGCGACGGATCGCTGTCCTCGGCGACATGGGCGAACTCGGCGACACGAGCGATTCGGCGCACGAAGAAGTTGGCCGGCGCGCGGCGGAGAAGGGTGTGGATTGTCTCGTAGCAGTTGGAAAAAGCAGCGGACTTATGGCGCAAGCGGCGCGCACTGCCGGACTGAGGACTGTGTTGCAGTTGCCAGAGGTGGAGAATGTCGGGCCTGCCGTGACTGAGTTGGTGCGTCCTGGCGATGTCGTGCTCGTGAAGGCATCGCGATCTGCGCGTCTGGAGCGCGTTATTGAATATCTGTCCGCGCAGTTCGGCGAGAAAGAGCCGGCGAAACCCGGCAAATAGATGTTTTACTACCTGAGCCAATATTTGCGTTTGAAAGCTGAGGGCACCGCCTGGGCGGAGACTCTTTCGGTATTGCGCGTTTTTGAATACATCACTTTTCGCAGCGCCGCCGCTGCCGTGACCGCTTTGATTTTCAGTTGGTGGCTCGGTCCTTCGGTCATCGCGTGGCTCAAGCGCCTGAAGTTTGGGCAGAATTACGTCGACAAAGCAGAGGCAGCGGGAGGACTCACTGCGCGAACGGACAAACGGCAGACTCCAACGATGGGGGGATTGATGATCGTGGTGGTCATGGATCTCGCGGCGCTATTGTGGGCGCAATGGAACGAGTTGGTGGTTCTAACGTTGCTATCGCTAATTGTTCTCGCGGGCCTCGGTTTCTACGACGATTACGCGAAGGTCACGAAGCAGAACAATCTCGGCACGACCTCAACAATCAAGCTTGTCGTGCAAACCATGCTCGCGGCCTTCATCGGCCTTTACCTCTGGATGGTGCCCGACACCACCAAACTGGTGAGCGATATTAATGTCCCCTTTTACAAACATCCGATTGCCAGCGGATCGATCATCCTCGGTTTGGCGGTAACAGTGTTGGCAATCGTCGGCAGTTCGAATGCCGTGAATTTGACTGATGGTCTTGATGGCCTGGCGATCGGTTGCACGATAATCGTCACGACGGTGTTTATCGTTTTCACGTACATCGCGGGGAACGCGGTGCTCTCTCGTTACCTGCAAGTTCCGTTCGTTTCGGGGGCAGGGGAACTCACGGTTTTTTGTTCTGCTATGTTCGGCGCGTCGCTCGGCTTTCTATGGTTCAACGCGCACCCTGCGGAAGTGTTTATGGGCGATACTGGCTCGCTTGCGCTTGGTGGTGCGCTGGGAATTATGGCGGTGCTGATTCATCAGCCATTCATCCTGCCCATTGCCGGCGGAGTTTTTGTTGCGGAGGCCGGATCGGTGATGATTCAGCGCACGTGGTTCAAATACACGAAGAGGAGAACCGGGGTCGGCCAGCGTGTGTTTTTGATGGCGCCGTTGCATCATCATTTTGAGAGGAAGGGGTGGCACGAAACGAAGGTTGTGACACGCTTTTATATTCTCTGCATTTTGTGCGCGGTCGTGGCACTCTCCACGCTTAAGCTCAGGTAACTAGAACAGCATGACTGACGAACTTAAGAACAGGAAAGTGGTTGTGGTTGGGTTGGATGCGAGCGGGTTGGCCGCGTGCGGTCTGCTCGAATCGCTGGGCGCAACCGTTTACGGAATTCCGGTTTCTGCGCAGGGCGCGTCTCAAAAGCGGACACTTGCCGCCGCCTCGATCCGAATTTGCGACGAGACTTCGCTCCCCGGCGAAGTCGATTTAGTCGTCCATAGCGCACAGATTGGCCGCCAAAATGCCACCGTGCAGAAGTTTATTTCGCGTGGTGTTGAAGTCATCAGCGACCTGGAAGTTGGTGCTCGGAATCTCCTCTGCCTCAGCGTCGGGATCACCGGCACAAACGGCAAAACCACCACTGCGGAATTGGTCGCGAGCATGCTCCAAAACTCGCAGCGCAAAACAGTCCGCGCTGGCGCGAGTGGGGAGCCGGTTTGCGGCATCGTGGATTCGGGTCGCGAGCTGGACTTTGCAACTCTTGATCTGAATTCGTTCCAGGTTGAGTCGCTCGAACATTACCGCCCGAGCGTTGCGGTCATCACGAATTTGAAGGGCGACCACCTCGACAGCTACGCGACCACCGCGGATTACGTTCGTGCGATCGGACGTATTTTCAAGAACCAGCAGGTTTTCGATTGGGCGATCGTGCAAACAGAAGCACTCGCGCATCTCCGTTCGCTCGGAGTCGAGATTCCTTCGAAGCTGATTACATTCAGCGCGCGTAACCGCCGAGCGGATATTTATCTCGATCGCGGGCTTTTGGTCAGTTCGCTGTCGAACTGGAGCGGGCCGTTGTTTCAGATGGACCAATGCGCACTGGCTGGACCACACAACGCCGAGAACATCATGGCGGCGCTGGCGGTCGGACGTGTGTTGCGTGTTCCGCTGGAACAAATGATTCTCGCGCTCAAAGCGTATCAACCAGGACCCCATCGGCTGGAAACCGTCGCGGAAGCCAACGGAGTTCGTTTTATCGACAATTCCAAAGCGATGAACGTCGATGCGGTGCAGCAATCGATCGAAGCATTACCGGCTGGAATCGGCGGCGAAGCGAACATTTGGTTGGTCGCGGGTGGGAAGGACAAGGGCCTGGATTATCACGATCTTGGACCGCTTCTCGCGCAGCGTGTGAAGGGTGCGTTTTTGCTCGGTGAATCGCGGGAGAAACTTCGCGCGTCGTGGAGCTTGTTTACTCCTTGCACCACGGTGAATTCATTGTTAGAAGCTGTTCAGATGGCCGCTGAAAATGCGTCCAGTGGCGACATCGTTCTGCTATCGCCAGCTTGTTCGAGTTTCGACATGTTCGAAAGTTACCAGGATCGCGGCAGAAAATTTCGCGCAGCGGTTGAGCAACTGACCAAAGCTGCCGATTTATTAAATAGTAACAGGGCAGAGAAGGAACCGTGTGCGTTATGAACGAGCCAGGTTCAAGCCCAAAGCGTATCAACCAGGTTTGTTTCGCCAATCTCCTGAGGGTTTGGCGGAATGCGCATTTTTCCTCAGAGAAGCTAAAACCGCTAATAGCGTAGAACTGACATGAGCACTCCAAATCCATTGATCCCGCAAGGCACTTTTCAGGCGCAAGCTGCCAAAGGCGCGTCGAACGTGCGGCTCGCGGTCGCGACGATCGTCGCGATTCACATTGTTTTCTTTGGCGGCCTGCTTCTACAAGGCTGCAAGCGCGATCCGCAAACGTCAGGTAACACAGCGACTGACACGAATAGCCTCGCGCTGCCGGCACTGAACACGAATGACATGCTGACGCCATACTATCCTTCGGGTGGTTTGCCGCCAGATTCTCCGACAGGCGCCACGGCTCAAACGCAGCCGACTGGCACGAGCCCTATAGTTGGGGCCGCTCAAACTGCGCCTGCCGGAACGCGGGAAGAATTGTGGAGAGCCGAGAATCTGTCCACTCCGGCAACTCAAGGAACGCTCAGTGCGACACCGGAAACCAACGGCGAGACAAAAGAATATACGATCGCCAAAGGCGACACCTTGGGCGCCATCGCCAAGCGGAACAACACGACCCTCAGCGCGATTCGCAAAGCAAATCCAGACATTGAGCCGACACGCATTCGCCCCGGCCAGAAAATCCTCATACCTGTCGGAACCGCACCTGCTGCAAATAGCAATGGTTCCGCAACAAACGGCGACCCTGGCCAAACCTACACAGTGAAATCTGGCGATACGCTGACGAAGATTGCCTCTCGCCACAACATCACCGTGAGCCAATTGCGGGCAGCGAATAACATGAGGACCAGCCGCGTGAACATCGGCCAGAAGCTCAAGATTCCTGCTTCAACCAATGCAGCTTCCGTGCCTGCTGCCGGTCAGCCAAATCAGGTTTTTTAAGCGACCAAGAATTACACCAATATGAGAACAGCCACCACGACATTGATCTTGTGCGTCGGTGGCCTGCTCGCCATCGGCCTGATCATGCTCTACAGCAGCAGCATGGTGAAGCCAGGTGCACAGTATCTTTTCCTGCAGGGAATTTGGGCTTCCGCAGGGCTTATCCTATGCAGCGTGATGGCTCTGCTAAATTATAAATGGCTGCGGCACCTTGCCTGGCCGATCTTTGGCATCACCGTCGTGATGCTGATCGCCGTGTTAATTCCTGGCATTGGTGAACTCAAGAACGGAAGCCGCCGCTGGTTCGATTTGGGATTCGCTCACTTCCAGCCATCCGAGGCGGCTAAACTGGCGCTGATAATCACGATCGCATATTACGGAGAAAAGTATCAGCGCGATATCCGTACTTTCGTTCGGGGATTGGTTGTTCCCGGCGTAATTATCGGAGCTATTCTGGTCCCGGTATTTCTTGAGCCGGACCGGGGAACAACGATTCTGCTCGCATCGGTGAGTGGGTTGATGCTTTTGCTGGCGGGCGTCCGTTGGATCTACTTTATTCCGCCCGCGCTCACCGGAATTGCGTTGATGGCCTACGTGCTGGTCACCGATCCAGTGCGAATGAAACGCATTTTGAGTTGGCTCAATCCTGAAGCGACCAAGGACGGAGCCGGTTATCAAACCTGGCAAGCGATGATCGCATTGGGTTCCGGAGGAGTTTCCGGTTTGGGAATCGGGAACGGCCGGCAAAAACTTGGCTTTGTTCCCGAACATCACACCGATTTCATTTTTTCGATCATCGGCGAAGAGATGGGAATGATCGCAACGTTCGGAGTCATCGCCGGATTCATCATCTTCGTTCTATGCGGCGTCTATATTGCGTGGCACGCGCGTGACACTTTCGGCCTGCTGCTGGCGAGCGGCGTCACCTTTCTGGTCGGCATGCAGGCGTTTATCAACATCGGCGTCGTTACCAGCGCGTTGCCGAACAAAGGTTTGCCGCTGCCCTTCATCAGCTATGGCGGCTCCAGTTTGCTTTTGATGATGGCTGCAGTCGGAATACTGCTCAGCGTCGCGCGCCATGGCGGACCGCCAGTGCAGGACGAGGAAGAAGTGGAAGAAGCTGATTTGCGCAACGCGCAGTTTGCCTGATGAACCATAAGCCTGCGGATCACTTTGTCGCGATCGCTTGCGGCGGCACCGGGGGACATTTGTTCCCAGGGATGGCTGTCGGCGAGAAGCTGCTGGAGCGTGGATGCGACGTTGCGCTGCTCGTCTCGAACAAGGAAGTCGACCAGCTCGGCGCACGCGGCGCAACAGGCATGGAAGTGGTGAGCTTTCCCGCCGTTCCGCTGTTACGTGGCAACTTTCCAATCTTCCTCAAAGGGTTTTGGCAAAGTCTCGTTCAGGCGCGGCGATTCTTCCGCGAACGTAAACCGAGCGCCGTCCTGGCGATGGGAGGGTTTACCAGTGCAGCCCCGATTTTCGCGGCGCGCTTGACTGGATCTCGCACAGGAATTCACGAATCGAACAGTTTCGCAGGTCGCGCGAATCGTCTGCTCGCCCCGTGGGTGAATCACGTATTCATCGGATTCGCTTCGGCTGCGCGCCAGCTTGGAAATCGTTCTACGCAATTCACCGGCACTCCAGTTCGCTCGCAGTTCGAACCAATGGATCCAGCGCCTTGCCGCATGGCCCTTGGACTTGAGCCGAACCACCCGGTTCTGCTCGTGATGGGCGGAAGCCAGGGAGCGTCTGCGATCAACAAAGCGTTGCTCGAGGCAGTTCCCATCCTTCTAAAAGCAATACCGACGCTGCAATTTTTACACATCACCGGGACCGGGAACTTCGAACCTATTTCCGCCGCTTACAAAGCCGTGACCTCCCGCGCGAAAGTCTTTCCTTTTCTGCGCGAAATGGAAATGGCGCTCGGCGCGGCGAGCGTGACGGTAAGCCGCGCGGGCGCTTCGTCACTCGCGGAAATCGCCGCGATGCATTTGCCCTCCATCCTCATCCCGTACCCCGCGGCTGCGGATGATCACCAATATCACAACGCGCGCGCCTTTACGGAGGCTGGCGCCGCGCGAATGTTCGCGCAATCCCAACTGCGCGCGGACGGACTCGCAGCGGCGGTTATCGAGATCATCTCCAACGAGGCAGTCGCGCGGTCGATGAAAGACGAGTTGCGCAAGTGGCATTATCCCGGCGCGGCCGAACAGATCATCAAAACTCTGCTGAAGGAGCCGGATGCCACCGAGCCGCAGCCACACAGCGCCGCATTTAGTTTTCGCCCGGGATGAGAATCGCCGAACCTCCAATCATGCTTCGCGACTTGCTTCCCGAACTGCGGCGCTCTTTAAGCGCTGGATCGGTGCTTCGCGAGAACGAGCTGCTATCTAAGCGCACAACTTTGCGGGTGGGCGGTCCAGCCGATGTTTACATCGAGCCCGCAAACGAAGCGGACCTCGCCGTAGTTGTTGCCGCATGCAAATCGCATGCGGTGCCTTGGATGATGCTTGGGCGCGGCTCGAACCTCCTCGTGCGCGATGGCGGAATTCGTGGCGTGGTGATCTCCCTCAACGCTCCTGCATTCAATTCTATCACCATCCAGGAAGGCCATGTGATCGCGGGAGCTGGCATTCGGTTGCGCGCACTCGCGTTCGAAGCCAAAAAAGCGTTGCTCACTGGGTTTGAGTTCATGGAAGGAATTCCGGGAAACGTCGGCGGCGCGCTGCGAATGAACGCCGGCGCGATGGGAAGCGCTATGTTCGAAGTGCTTTCTTCGGCGCGATACATGGATGCCGGCGGAGCCGTTGTGGAGAAAAGCGTCGATGACATACCCGTCGAGTATCGCAACTGCCCCCTTTTCAAAACGAACATTGTTACAAGTGCCGTGTTCGTCGCTCGTCGCGGCAGCAAAGAGGTCATCGATCAAAAGATGAGCGAGTGCAGCCAGAAACGCTGGAAGTCTCAACCTGCTGCGCCGAGTGCCGGTTGTATTTTCAAAAATCCTGTCACCATTCCCACCGGGCGTTTGGTCGAGGAACTTGGGCTAAAAGGCACGCGTCGCGGTGGCGCGATGATTTCCGATGTGCACGGTAATTTCATCGTGAACGATAGCAACGCGAGCGCGCGAGACATCATTGGGTTGATCGAAATGGTGAAAGAAAAGGCGCTCGCTGCACGCGGTATCGAGTTGCACACCGAAGTGCAGATCGTGGGTGAAGATTAATTAATGCGGAAATCGCTTAAGATCGCAGTTTTTCTCGGTGGGCCTTCCGCCGAACGCGAGGTGTCGTTGCGCACAGGCAAGGCAGTCGCCCGCGCGCTCGCCTCTCGGGGACACAACGTTTACGAGATCGATCCACAACCCGGTAAATGGATTCTCCAAGCCGGTACGGATGCCGTTTTCCTTGCGCTGCACGGAACCTACGGCGAGGACGGCGCGGTGCAACGCGAACTCGAGCGAATCGGCGTGCCGTTCACCGGCTGCGATTCGGAAGCCAGCCAGATCGCATTCGACAAGATTCTCACGAAGGAGCGCTTAATCGTGGCCGGAGTTCCCACGGCGAAGTTTGAGCGCATTGAAAACAGCGCCGCGCCATTCCCGGCGGCTTTGAAGTTTCCCGTGGTCGTAAAACCGGTTCGACAAGGTTCCAGCGTCGGACTGAAATTCGTTGACCGCAGCGAAGATTGGACTCCGGCACTAGCCGAAAGCCTGAGGTTCGATTCCGATGTCCTCGTCGAAGAGCGCGTCATCGGGCGCGAGACGACCGTCGCCATTCTCGACGGCCATGCTCTTCCCATTGTTGAAGTGCGCCCGAAACAGGGCAGCTACGACTACCAGAACAAATATACGCCGGGTGCCACGGAGTATTTCTGTCCCGCCGAATTCGATGCGCACACTGCAGAGAAGATACAGAGCGCTGCTCTTTCCGCCTTCGATGTGATCGGCGGACGCGATTACGCTCGCGTGGACGTAATGGTTACGAAAGCAAATGAGCCTGTCGTGCTCGAAGTCAACACGTTGCCTGGAATGACCGAGACCAGCCTCTTTCCTAAAGCGGCTGCGTCAGCTGGAATTTCGTATCCGGAACTTTGTCAGCGCATGATTGATCTCGCGCTGGCACGCGTTGTGGCTGTTTAAAGCGATGTTTGGGAAATCAAAAAAATTCGCGAAGCAATGGAAGCTCGAAGTCCGCTCGCGTTCGAAATCGATTCAGGCGATCCGGCTGCGAATGGCCGCCAGCGCGTTGGCGATTTCCGCGGGCGTGGTGCTCGTGCTGTTCATCTGCTGGAAGGGCGGCGAGTTCCTGCTCGACCGTTATGTCTACACAAATCCGGCGCTGGGCGTCCGCCGCGTTTCAATCTCAACCGATGGAATCATTCCAGTGGCCAGAATTCGCGCGTGGGCCGGCGTTCGCGATGGGCAAAATCTTTTGAGTCTCGATTTGGGCAGAATTAAACGGGACCTGGAACTAGTTCCCTTGATTGAATCGGCTTCTGTGGATCGAATTCTCCCCAGCGAGTTGATCATTCGTGTGCGTGAACGTGAACCGATCGCGCGCGTGCATGTATTCGCGCCGAGCCAGGCTACTGGATTGCTGGAACGCTCTTCCATTTTCCTCGACGAGCACGGAATGGTGATTCCCGCGATGATGCGCGAACTGAACAGTAAAGCCTTTGATGAAGCGACGCGCCACCTCCCGCTGATCACCGGAGCGAGTGGCACTGCGTTTCCTCCGGGCCAAATCGTTCCGTCTCCTCAAGTGCTGGGCGCTTTGAAGTGGGCGCGCGCCTTCAAATCCTCGAGCATGGCCGGCGAAGTGAATATTGCTTCGCTCGATGTCTCGTCAGTTACCTCGCTGCTCGTCGTGACGGAACAATCAAACGAAATTTCGTTCACCTACGAAGACTTTGACCGACAGATCACCCGGTGGCAACGAATTCATCAATTTGGGCGCCGCAACGACCAGGTCATTGCATCGTTGGATCTTGTCGTCACGAATTTCGTTCCCGCAGTTTGGGCCCAGCTCACTAACGCCGCGCCGGTCAGCGTTCGCGCCCCGGAACCTTCACCTTACAGGAAAAAAAATGTTTGATCGTTCTTCGACGATTGTCGGACTGGACATTGGGACATCCAAAGTTTGCGCTGTCGTTGGCGAAATCAACGAGGCTGGCGCGCTGAGCGTCGTTGGCCTTGGCCAGGCCAAATCGCGTGGCGTCCGCAAAGGCGAAATCGTCGACTTCAATCTCGCCCAGGAAGATATCCGCAACGCCATTGTCGAAGCGGAGCAAATGGCCGATGTCGAGATTCGCAGTGTCTATCTCGGCGTGACCGGTCCGCACATTCGCGGCTTCAACAATCGCGGGTTTCATCCGGTGGCCTCGCATGATCGCGAGATCGCGCAGGAAGATGTCGAGGACGCGATTAAGAATGCGAAGACAATCAACTTGCCCGCTGAAAACCGGATCATCCACGTCGTGCGGCAGCATTTTTTGGTTGATGGGCAGGAGGGCGTGCTGAACCCCGTCGGCATGTTCGGCGCGCGCGTAGAAGTAGACGTTCACGTCGTTCACGGCCTTTACAATCGCCTGCAAAATCCGATCAAAGCGGTCAAAGCGCTGCAGTTGGAAGTCGAAGACATTATCTTTAACGGCATCGCGACGGCGCTTGCGGTTCTCAACACGCAGCAAAAAGAGCTCGGCGCTTTGATCATCGACGTCGGCAGCGGCGTCACCGAATATGCTGTTTACGCTCGCGGTGTCATCAAACATACCGGTGTGCTTGCCGTCGGCGGCGACCATGTTTCCAACGATCTCGCTTACGGTTTGAAGGTTCCGCTAGGCCGTGCTGAGCAATTAAAAATTGATCATGGTTGCGCAACGGTCGACGATCGCGCGCGCGGCCAGAGCATCGCGCTTTCCAACGATCTCGGCATTCACGAACGCAACGTCAGCGTTGATCACATTCGCCGGATCATGTCCGCGCGGCTCGAAGAAATCTTCGAAATCATCGCGCAGGAACTGGAGGAAGCGGGAGTATTGAACCAGGTCCGCGAAGGCGTGTTTCT
>DASVNK010000024.1:0-86548 GCA_036383895.1 Verrucomicrobiia bacterium
GCTCGTAACACAAACTCACTTCTCTGGTTCATCACTTTTATCTCCTTCCAGGGCATGCACCGCTTCTTACCAAGAAGCCCGCGCAAGTGTTACCCATGTTCTGAACCACCGGCGTTACCCATCTCTTGAACCCGCACCCGCGTAAATCTCGTTTCCATTGAGAATGGTCTTGGTGGTTGGTTTTTTCGTGAACTTTTGGCAGGATGGCGGGGATGCAGCGCCTATTGGAGGGAGTTCACAAGTTTCGCCAGGATGAGTTCGGGAAGTATAAGGCAATGTTTCGCCGGCTTTCGCGGCATGGGCAGAAGCCGCATACGTTGTTCATCACTTGCGCGGATTCGCGGGTGTTGGCGGAGTTGATCACGCAGAGCAATCCGGGCGATTTATTCGTGATCAAGAATGTGGGGAATATCGTGCCTTCGGCGAGTATTGCGGAGGGGTTTAACTCGACCGGGGCTGGGATAGAGTTCGCGGTGGAGGTGTTGGGGGTGAGCGATGTGGTGGTGTGTGGACATTCTGGCTGTGGGGCGATGGCGGCGTTGATGAGCCGGCAGAGCGATTGGACACTGAAGCATTTGCATAGCTGGGTGGAGTTGGCGAAGCCGGTGCGGGAGCTGATTGAATCGAAGTACCAGCATCTGACGAATCCAGACGAGCGGATGCGGGCGGCAGAGGAGGAGAATGTGCTCTTCTCGATCGAACAGTTGCATACCTACCCGTGCGTGGAGCGGCGGCTGGCGGATGGATCGCTGCGGTTGCATGCCTGGTTTTTCAAGATCGGGACGGGTGAGTTGTTTGCGTATGATCCGGAGCAGAACGGGTTCATGGCGATTACGGGAGATACGACTTTTTTGAGCGGGAGTGAGGCGGGCCGAGGTGAGGTAGCGAAGTAGCGAAGTAGCGAAAGGGCGAAGTAGTTTCACCACGGAGGCACAGAGGGCACGGAGAAGAATTCACCGCGGAGGACGCGGAGGATCGCAGCGGGTTGGAGGCGGGGCAGGTTAGGAAACTGCGCGCATCACTTGGTGGAGGCTTGGGAGGATTGGAATTGGGAGGATTCGATTTCGGGCCAGAGAGGTTTTAGGTCGGGATCGGCGAGGGCGAGGAGTTTGACTTCTTTGGATTCGCCGAGGAGGAAGGCTTTTTTGAGCCAGGCGCGGCCTTCGTCGAGGCGGCTGAGCTGGCAGGCGTAGCAGGAGAGGTCGTAGGCGATGATCCAGGAGCGAGGGAATTTTTTCGCCATGGGGAGGAGAAGGTTCCAGGCGTCTTCGGTGCGGTTGAGGCGGTAGAGACTGACGGCCTGGTGGAGCCAGCCCTGGGGCAGGCCGGGCGCGACTTCACAGAAGGCCTGGGCGATGGGGAGCGATTTGTCCCATTTATCGGTGCGGGCGAAAATCTGCCATTTCACTTCGAGAACCTGCGGATGGTCGAGGAATTCGGGGGCGATTTGGTTGAGCTCAGCGAGCGCTTCGAGCGGGTTGCTGAGCTCGAGCCAGCCGACGGCCGCTTCGAGGAAGTGGTTGTTGGGCGGCGGTAATGTTTTTTTGACGGACACAGGCTTAGTTATTGGTGTTCAACAAAAGCGGCCCCTCTCTTTCGGGAGGAACCGCTGTAACCCTTCACCCGAAGGGCCGGTTTGATCGAGAGAATATAGAGCATTTCCGGTGCCGAGGAAAGATGTCACTACTGGCGTACGGGGGGGTGAGGTGCTGGTTCCGCGGCATCTTTTTTGTCGCGGTCGTTGAGGGAGCCGAGAATGCGGAAGGGGGCGAGGAGGAATTTGGGGACGTATTTAAGGTCGGTTTTTGGGGCTTGCACGGTGCCGGAGACTTTTGCTTCGAAGGCTTTGGAGACGGGCCAAAGGGCAATGGAGAAGAGTTTGCCGACGATCCTGGCGTCGCGGAAGATTTGGGCTTCAACTTCGGCGCTGAGGTTGCCGTCGAGGTCGACGCTGCCCTGGTAACCGAGGCGGAAAGCGGGCGCGCGGACTTGCATGTCGCGCGTGTAAACCACGCTATTCGTGATGGTGTAGGTGCCGGAACCGGCGGTCACGCGACTGCTGCCCAGGCCTGGCGCGATGCCGTCGAGGACGGGCGTGAAGATGCCGAAGATAGGGACGTTCCAGAGGAAACCATCACGCATATTCGCGCTGCCGTAACCATTCCAACTGCGGTCATTGCTGGAGTTGGCGGAGGTGATGACGAGTTCGCCGTCGAGGAGGCCTTCGATGTGGTTGGTGGATTGAGTGAGGTCGGCGACGAGGTATTTGAGTTCCGCATTGGTGGCGGTGGCGGAGAAGCTGTAGTTGGCGGAATCGTCGCGATGGTCGATGACGAAGTAGCCGCTCCATTGGGCATCGCCGCCGTAGAATTTGGCGACGACGTTGGAAAAGGAAATGTGGTCGCCACGCCAATGAACGTGGCCGGCGAGGTACGGCATGCGGAAACGCCAGAAGGTAAATTCGTTTCCGGAGACGTCGAAGTGGAGATCGGCTTTGGACCAGTGGCGGAGCGGCACAATGCCGTTGACGCGCACGGTGGGGACTTGCGCGAAGCGGTAGGGAATAATGGCGTCATAGGCGTCTTCACCGACGAGGGACATGGCGATATAGGGATCGATGGTGCTGACGATGTTCGTGACGAACATGGTTTCGCTGGCGGGATCGATGCGGAGATAGGGGACGCGGGCTTCTTCCTTTCCGCGATGGACGAGGACATCGGTACATATGAGGAGACCGTTCGTGACGGCAATGGTGGCGCGGATATCGGAGAAGGCTTGTTCCTTGACGAAGAAATCTCCGGCGACAAGAAAGGCGTCGACGTTGAGGCGGGAGTCGTCATCCCAATTGCCCGTGGCGCGAGCGAGCAGGTGCGGGGGTTGGACGAATTTGACCGTGTTGAGCGCGGGTTGGTGTTCCTTGGGGAAGAGAGGCTTGAGAATGGCGGGGTCGAGGCGGCTGTCGATTTCGGAGCGGAAATCGCCGTTGGTAACGTTGCCGGAATAGCTGAGGTGAGCTCGGCCTTCCGGGCGGGTGATAACGAGGTCAGGCAGAGTCCAAACGAAATTGGTAAAGTTGAAATGCGATTCGGCTTTATCGGCCACGACTCCGCGGAATTTGCCCGAGCCTTCGAAGCGGCCGGAGATTTCCAAAGTTTTGGCGAGGTCGGCGACTTTCCAGGCTTTGTTCCATTCCGGAAATTGGAATGAAAGAGAAGTTTCGACATTAGGCGGATCTTCCCATTCGAACTGGGAGAACCAGAGTTGAACTGGCTTATCGAGGAGAGCGGAGAGTTTCTCGTAAGGAAAATCGGAGGAGGAACGAACAGTGGCAAGGCGTGAGCGGACATCGAGATGGGCGTCGCCTTTCAAGAAGCCGCCGTAAAGAGAAGCGTCGAGATTCGTGATGGCGAGTTGTGGATAAGACCATGTTCCGAGGGAGCGGATGGAGCCGATCTCTACGTTGAGCGCGCGGATATTGGTGCTGATGAGTTGCCAGGGAGATTCGAGACGTTGCCAGAGCGGGAGGGCGGGTTCGGTGGGAGGACGGGTCGCGAGGGTTCCTTGAAGTTGGATTGTTTGTACTTCCGCTGCGCCAACCTGGACACTGCCGGAAGCGAAGGACCATTGGCCGGACAGCTCGTTGCGTTGGTCGATTTGCAGGGGCGCGCGAGAGAGCAAGCGGGCGAGCCAGTTGGCTGGTGTGGGGAAGGGGAGCGGGTGGTCGAGGGAGGCATCAAGTCGATTGGTTTGACTGCGCAGGCCGGAGGATTCCGTGGGGCCGGTGGCGATCTCGATTTGTGAACGGATGGGCGCGTTGGAATTTTCTTGAAAGGAACTGAGGGTGGCGGCGGCGCTGTTGAGACGGAACCAACGGGCGTTCACTGGGCCGGTGGCAAGGTCCACGTGATTTGTGATCAGTCGGTCCATGTTGCGGGTCCAGAGCGTTTCGCCTTGGAGGCGGAGGGAATCGATGGTTCCGTGTGCGGTGCGGAAGCCGCTGATTTCAGAGAGGAAATCGCCGCGCACGGCGTTGTTAGAAGGCGTGGGAGCGATGGATGAGGAAATTTGGAGGCGATCGAAAGTGCCCCATTTGCTGGTGGCTTCATCACTCTTTATTACCACGGTCGCGCGAGTGCTGCTTAGGTCGGTGCCATCGGCGGTTAAGGAGATGGAAAGTTCCGGGGGAGCTTTGAAGTCGAGCTGCTCGGCGAGCGCGACGATATCGCTCAGATTCTTTTGCCAATTATTCGTGCCGATGCTCCCAGCCTGAGCGAGGCGAAATTTCCAGAGATGCTTTACCTCGCCGCTCAACCGCGCTTTTGCGCCGAGCGCTTCGGCGGAGAAGTCCATGACGCGGAGGACATCGCCGGGAACAAAATGAACGTGGGTGTTAATGTTGGTGACGAGAAGCGCGTTGGTGGTGGAGACGCCCAGCGGGACGGTGAGGCTGCCGGAAACCAGGCGAATGCCCGAAAGTTCGAATTGGCCGGAGCGGAGGCGCTCGTAGTCGACAATGAATTCAGCTTCGCGCGCCGCGAAGCTGGGAGAGTTGGTGGAGTGGGCGCGAATGAAGACGTCGCGTGCGACGAGGTGGCGAATGCCTTTGAGTTTTAGCGTCGTGAAATCGAGTTCGATCCTGCGGCGTTGAACTTCTGTGCGGATGGCGTTGGCGACGAATTTTGGAACGCCGAAAAGGTTGCACCAGAGAATTGCGGCGACGGCGAAGCAGACGACGAGCAGCACCGCAATGCGGAACCAACGAAAGATCCTGCGAAGGGGGTGAAGGCGTCGTTTGTTGCGGCGTTCCGCCATGGTGTTTACCGGCTGCCTACCTGGCGTGGGGCAGGTTCTGCTTTAATAGATGGTAAATCTCTCCGGGGAATTCAAAGATAAGAGAGGGAACGTTGGGGTGCTCGGCGTAAACGTCACGGCGGATGGTCAGTTTACCGAGAGGTATCCGCCACACCTGGGTGCCGTTCTCGCCTTTGACTTCCAATTCCAGGGTTTCGCTGCCTATGCCGAAAGATTGTTTACGCTCTGGACTGTTACTTACCCAGTTACGCAGAGCTTTGAGGGTGCTTAGACGAAATACCGCTTCGGCAATGGCCTCGTTTGCGAGCGGTTCAGAAGCCCAGGCGGCCCCGGTTCGGACCGCGGTGTTCGTGCTGGTAGAACTTACGATGCTTACCCGCACGACGCTGCCGGTGGAAAAGGTGAAAATCTGCCGATCACGGAGTTCCCAGGAAGCGCGGGGAAGCTGAGTCATCTTTGCCAAGTCGGTAAGGTAGATCGGCGCTTCATCGGACCGTTTGACGTAAATTCGGTCTGTGGCGGGCGTCCCGAAGGCCAATTCGGGCCCGGGTTTGTTAGTGACCGATCCGGTAGAATTGGTTGAGCGCTCCAAGAAGGCGTAGCGGGCTAGAGGTTTCTGCAATCCGAGTTCCTGGAGATCCGCTTCGGTAGGAACTTCTTTGGCGATGTCGAGGATTCGCAGTGCGAGAACGCCGGAGAGGAATTCGCCCAGGAGTTCCCGGTCAGCAAAGAAGCCATCTTCAGCTCCGATGCGCCAGCGTTCATCGGGTTGGCGCTGAATGGCGAACTGTTCCTGGAAATTCACTTCGATGCGATTGAGCGCGCCTATGTTCTCGAGGGTCATTAAGCGCGGGTCGTGAAATGCTTTGTAGGGCTGCTTCAGGAAATCGAGGAGATCCTGCGAAACGGTGACGATGTTGGTGTGACCGATCAGACGAGCGAACACCTGGTTGGTCTGGTTTGTGACAGCGCCCCCGAACTCGATGGTGAAGGCGCGGTTAGTGCCGTGGTTGAAACCGACCTCCAATTCCGGTGACTGCAAGCCGAAGCGTTCCAGGTCGGCTACGCTGTCAGCGATAAAGCCGGTCACCTGGGCATGCGCGAGTTGGTTGAGCAACGTGGAGATCTGATGTTGATCGCCGCGGGCGGGAATCGGCCGGGTGATTCTCCAGAGTTGATTTGTGGGGTTTTTGCCGAGTTCGAAAATACGCTGGCGGTGGCGGACTTGCAGATGGTCGAAGGGCAAGCCGGCAAGTTGGACCAAACGTTGACTGCGCCAGGCGTTTGTGGATTCCGGAAGGTGTTGAATGAGGTCGGACTGAGTCAGGACGACTTCAGATGATGGAATGATTCGAAGATAAATGTTGTTGGTAAGTGGAGCGTTGCCGCCGACCTCAAACTGAAATTTGTTAGTGGCGGTTTCGACCTGAACGGTGGCGCGTGGGGGTTCAAGGCCGAAATTTCGTTGGCCTTGCAGAGCGACTTCGTGTTGGGGAAGACGATCGAAACTGCGGAGTTGAACAAGATTTGTAACAAACATCTCAATCGCAGTTTGGTGCGCCGGATATGGAGGCCTGGTGAGAAACCAGACACCGTTTGTTTGTTCGGCACGCAGCACGCCGCCCGCGGAGAGGGTTATTTCGAGCGCCGTAATGTTCAGCGGTTCGACACCGGGCAGGACGCGCGCGGCGGCGGTGCGTTCGGTGGCTCCGGGAATGCGCCGTTCGAAAAAGAAAATGAACGCGAACAGCGCGATCGCCAAAATGGTGAGAAACCAGGTGAGCTTTCTTTGCATGGCCTAGACGCGCCTCCTGACCCAAACAAAAAAACCAAAGAGGAGAAATGCTCCGGGAATGGCGCCGAGGAACAGCCATCGCGTTTGCTTCATTTGTTCTTCGGTGAGATTGATTTGATATTCACTCAGCGGGCTAGGGCCTATTTCGGCGAGAAGGGAATCGCGGCTGACCAGCCAGTTGATGATCTGATTGGCGAAATCGCTGTTCGCTGCATGGCCGATCAGCTGGTTGGAAACAAACAACGATTCTCCCACAACGACGACGCGGCTGGAACCACCATCGGCACCGACTCCTTGAATGGCGCCACGTTCTCCCGCGACGGCGAGCGGGATTGCGCCGGAGCGGCGCGGTTCGGCGTTGCCCGCGGCATCGAGCGCGACCAGGAGTTGGCCGAGTTGGCTAGTGAAAAGGATTTCAGTGACTTTTGGAGCATCCGCGCTGCCACTCTGCGATGGGCGAACCGAGACTGAGCGTGGGGTGACCAATTTTGTGCGAGAGCGCAAGAGCGCGCGAACGATCGCGTGCGACCCGTAATTGCCGGTGAGGATGACGTTTTCATTGCCGGATTGCCCGTGAGCCAGGTCCTGCACGTAATCGAAACCGCACTGGATGTTCCAACGATAGAGAACTGCCTCGATGCCAACCGGGGTCACGCGAGCGGCGGTATTGATGCTATTTAGAAGAAAGAGGAGGCGACCACCGCGCGCGAGATATTTTTCGATGTTGATGACTTCCTCCTGTTCGAAACGGCGCGATGGGCCGCCGATGATGAGGAGACCGCAATCCTGCGGAACGCCGTTGGTGCCGAGGATCGGTCCCATGGCGCGGACTTTGATGTTGTTGTTTTGGAGCATGGTGGCGAATTGGCCGTAGCCTTGCTCGTCGTTGTTCAGAGCGTGCTCGCCGTGGCCCTGAAGGAAGTAAGCGTTGAGCGCGCCATGTTGAGTGACGTTGAGCAGCGCGGAGGTGAAGAGTTGTTCACCGCGGAAACCGGTGCGGCGAACTTCCTGACCTTCGGTCATGCCATACTCGGAGAGTTCCGTGCTGAGAACGGTGCGAACCTTACCATCTGAATCGAAGATGACCCGGCTGGTGTCGCCCTCGGTCGCGAGAGCGTATTTGGAGCGAACGGATGAAGCGCGGCCGGGCATCCTGTAATCGACGAATTCGAGGTCGATTTTGGTGGACCTGGACTGATACTCGCGCAGCAAACTGGAAACCGCGCCGAAGAGTGGTTCACGGCGGTCGTAAAAGCAGACGATTTTTACGTTGTTGGTGAGATCTTCCAGGACGCGCAGAGTGCGCGGGCTCAGTTTTTGAGCGACGCTATCGGCGAGGTAGAAACGTTGGTTGTGGCGATGCGCGAGGTAATTGAACATCGCAATGAGCGCGAGCAGCGCGACAGCGGAAAGAATGACGTGGAAGCCAATGCTCCACTTTCGGCGGCGGCTGAAGCTGGTTCTGCGAACTGTCAGTTCCTGGGTGTCCATCATTTCCAGCGGCGGCTTTCGATAACCTTCCAGGTGAGGAAGAGGAAAAAGGTGGTGAGCGTTAGGTAAAAGGTAAGGCTCGAGATCTGGAGGACGCCGCGCGCGAATTCCTGCATGTGTTCTGTCATGGAGATGTGCACAAAGAATTCGGCTTCCCAGCCGGTCGCTTCCACCGGGACAAGGGAACGCATACTGAGGAGGAAGAGCACGAGGACGAACGCAAAACTGAGGATGGCCGCAACGATTTGGCTGCGAGTGAGTGCGGAGGCGAAAGTTCCCATGGAAATGAATAAGGCGCCAATAAGAACGATACCGAGATAGGTAGTGGCAAGTGCTACGAGGTCGATGGGCGCGGAAGCATGGTCAACGAATCGCCGCAGAATGAGCAGATAAGCGATCAAGGGCAGCCACGCGAAGACGAAGAAAATCAATGCTCCAAAGAATTTTGCGAGCACGACGGTAATGTCCCCCACGGGGGTAGTCATCAATGTTTCAAACGTGCCGGTGAATTTTTCGAGAGCGAAGGAGCGCATCGTGATCACTGGGGTCGTGAGGACGAGGATGAGCCAGAAGTAAATCGTGGAATAGACCACTTCTGTAATTGGAGCATCGATCGGCACGCCGTTCAATTTCGTGATGATATCGTTGAGGCTAAAGCCGAGAAGCAGCAGCACTGTTGCCACAATGACGTAGCCGGTCAGAGAAAGGAAATGCCCGCCGAGTTCGCGTCGCACTAATGTGAAGAAGGCTTGCATCAGACTTCCTCCTTTTCACCGCGAGTTACCTTGACGAAGATATCCTCGAGCGAATGACGGCCGCGGGAAAGTTCACGCAAGCGCCAGCCACGTTCGCAAGCGACATTGAACACGATCGGGCGGAGATCGATTCCGTCGCGGGGAGTTAAGGAGCAGCGGCTGTATTCGCCGTCGGCGGCGGCAACATCGACGTGGAGGATGGTATCGACTTCGGCCCAGGCCTGGATGAGTTCGTTAACGGGCGCGGCGATTTCGGCTACGACCGGCCCGGCTTTGAAGATAGTGCGGTGAAGATTCTCGGTAGTGTCCGCGGCGAGGATTTCGCCGCTGTGCAAGATGAGCACGCGGCTGCAGCTAACTTCGACTTCGGGCAGAATGTGGGTAGAGAGGAGGACAGTGTGTTTGCCGCCGAGATCTTTGATCAACTGCCGCACGGAGCGGAGTTGGTTAGGGTCCAAACCAATCGTCGGTTCGTCGAGAATGATCAGGTCTGGTTCGTGAACGAGCGCGTCCGCCAGACCGACGCGTTGTTTGTAGCCTTTGGAGAGCTGACCGATGATTCGTTTCTGGACATCGGTGAGCGCGCATTGTTCGAGGACCGTTGTGACGCGTTCTCGAGTCTTTGCGCGGCTGAGGCCTTTCAGGCGAGCGCGGAACTTGAGGTATTCGCGGACCCGCATTTCCATGTGCAGCGGATTGTTCTCGGGCATGTAGCCGATGCGGCGGCGGACTTCATCGGCATCGTGGAAAACGTCGTAGCCTGCGATTTTTACCGTGCCGGAGGTCGCGGGCATGAAGCCGGAAAGAATGCGGAGAATAGTGCTCTTGCCCGCGCCGTTCGGCCCCAGCAACCCGACAATTTCACCTCGGCCAACTTGAAAGCTAACGTCGTTGACCGCGGTATATTTTGCATACCGCTTGGTCAATTCACGCACTTCGATCATTGGCTCCATCATTCCAGCACCACCGGGAACCTAGATTTTCGCTATTGCACGCAAAATCGCCAACGAAATCTTTTGGATGAACATTTTGGGGTGAGGATTCCAGGCCGGGCTACTCGTCGGCATCGGTTAAGGTGCGACTACTTCTTCGCACATCGGCGCAGAAACCTTTCCGACCCGTTTCAAGAAACTCGACCATTTGATTACCATGTTGCGAGCGAGCCTGGGCACGAGCGCGGGTCACCGCGTCGCGAAACTTCAGTCCGCTGCGAAACATCAAATGGTACAATCGGCGCAATTCCAACCTTTCTTCACTGCTTAAACCGGCGCGGCGGAGGCCAATGGTATTTAAACCGGCGACACGATTGTTCCCGCGCGCAATAGTGAACGGTGGCAGATCCTTGCTGATGCCGGCGCCACCCTGCATGAGCGCGAGCGTCCCGACGCGAACGAATTGGTGTAGCATGCAATTGCCGGAGATGAAGACGCGATCGGCGATCATCACATGACCGGCAATGAGCGTGCCGTTCGCGATGATGACGGAATTGCCAATGGAGGAATTGTGGCCGACATGGCAATGGGCCATGAGCAAACAGCTTGATCCGATGCGGGTCGGCTCTGCAGAAGAGTTAGAACGATGAATCGTGACATGTTCGCGGATGACGTTGTCCTCGCCGACAATCACTTTAGTGGGTTCGCCGCGGAAACGAAGGTCTTGCGGAAGGTCTCCGATAACTGCGCCGGCGTGGATGCGGTTCTGTTTGCCGAGTTCGGTCCAACCGGTGAGGTAAACATGCGGACCGATTTCACATCCTTCGGCGATGACGACATTTTCGTCGATGACCGAGTATGGTCCGACCGTGACGCCGGCGGCGATGCGCGCGTTCGGATGGATAATGGCGGTCGGATGTATCATCGGCGCACAGGAAAAACGAGAAGGCCGGGAAATCCAAGAACGAACTCGGAATTAAGGGACGAAATGCCCGCGCAAGAATTCGTGAGTGATTGCGCGCTTTACCGGCACTTGTAAATGGAGTTCAGGCGCCGAGAAGGTATTTGTCGTTAAGCAGGTCCATTGCTGTAAATTCGAACTGGTATCAAGGCAGAAGCGTTGATCCGCCAGACCAGTGGCCGTAAACGAGAGAGTTCCGTTTGCCGCTCGGAAGTTTCGAAAGGGCACGGGAGCGCCGACATTCACCTGGACAGGGGCTGGATCGAAAAAAATCCCACTGAGAACGACGTTCGGCCCCGCGATTGTTTTGAGGCGAAGCGTTGCCAGCCCTTGAATACCCAAAACGAGATATTTTCCGGAGGCGAAATTCTCGACGATATAACTGTCACGGACGACACCAGCGGAATCGAGCACTTCCACCTGCGTAACGCGGTTTTTACCATCCCAATCCAGGAAATAGAGAGCAACCGCGCGGCGGCGTGTGTCGAAAACGCCGAGATCGATATTCATCTCGTCGCCGTACCAACCGGACGCAACGCGAGAAGCTGCCGCGCGGTCGCGGAAGGGTGCCCGTGAGTCACTCGTGGAATCTGCCCAAACCCAGGCCGCGGGGAGGCCGCTGACCTGCGCGTAAGCGGGAACTGCCGAGGCACCGTTGGGAATTTGGAAGCCTTCGGTTCCAAATTTCGCAACCCAATTACCGCTTGCCGATTGGTCCCAACCGAGAAGCGAGGTGCCCGAGGTGATGCCGTTTTGGAAGTCGACATCGGTAATCGGAGAGGGCGGATAACCGTCGCGAAAAGCGCGCGCACGGAGGCGTGTGTTGGAAAAGATCCAGAATGGCTCGGTATATCGTGGCGAGTTGAGCGTGGGTTCCGATCCGTCCGTAGTGAAAGAAATGGTCGTGCCGGTGGTTGGGGTAGACATGGTGACCAGGGTTTTGCCGGCGAATGAGCCGCCGGGCGGTTCGATGCGCACAGGTTGGATTCGTGGATCGTCAAGGAAGACGCCAATTACCTCCACCACTGTCAACCAAGGGGGGACGATCCGCAAAGTCATACCGCGGCGAACGTTGTAAATGACGTAAACGCCTTCATTGATATCCTCATAAGTGCGGCGATCGAGCAGCTTGCGGCTGACTGGATCATAGACTTCTATGTCGAAAGAGGGATCACTGCGGGGACCGGAAATGAAATAGAATGCAACCTGGTGAAGGTTATCGTCGGGGAAGGTCAAAGTGAGAGCCCATGGGTCAAAGTTCATCCATCGAGTGAAGGAGTAAAGATCGGAATTCGGCACTTGCAGCCCTCGTGCATCAGCGGAAAAGCCACCCGGTGGTGTGCCGGCGTTACTGGACATTAAAGTAGTGAAAGGCGGAAAGCTGTTCAGGACTGTTGGCAGGATCGCGCCACCGGAACCGTATCGGCCGATCCATCTGCCCTGGGTGAAGCGGTCTTCCCCGAGGAATTCGGCTGTCGCAGGAGTCATATTCGCAACGACGATGTTGGAGTAATCCGAACCGCCGACCGGGTTCAGCGCGCGTACTCGATACGCATAGGCGCCTTGAGAACCGACCGTAGTATCAAGGTAGTCGAGTTGTTCCCTAGAGCGGTTGGCAATTCTGTGAAAAGCAGCAGCGCCGGGGTCGCGTCGCTCGATTTCGAAATTCCAGGAATCTGCTGATGCGCTAATCCAGCGGAGATGCACCTGTCCGGACTGCTTGTTAGCGACGACAAGGTCGCGTGGAGCGGCAGGCACGGCAGACGGCCGCACGAGCGGATCTGGATAGAGGGCTCCCTGTGAAGCATTCCAGTAGCTGCCGCTGGGAGAAGTTGTTAGCGCCAACGCGCGTACCATGTACGTGCGGTTCGTTTGCCCCCGAAGAACAAGGTAACTGGTTCCATTAATCGGTGAATCCGTGATCCGGCGGAAAGAGGCGGTGGAGCTGTCCCGTTCGAAAATGGTGTAGCCTGCGATGTTCGAGTACGTGCTAGGGTCCCAAGTGAGAAGAAGGCCGTCAGGCCTGGCGGATGCCTGCAAGTTGCCTGGTGAAGGAACGGGATGCGCCCGCAACGTGGGGTCTCCATGAAGGGAGACATGAATTTGCCCGGCGCCTCGATTGTGCGGCAGATAGATACCATTGGGGCCGTTCTCCTGAGTGAGCTTTGTCGCAGCTCCAATGGGTTCACCCAGAGCCATTGTTTGGCAAAGCCATTGCGGTTGGCCGGAGTAAAGCGAAGCGAGCACACGTCCATTGGCTCCAAGTGTGGCGCGAAGGAAATTGCTCTCGTTATCCCAATCACCATAGTAGCTGCCGCAGAACATGGTGAAAACAGCGTTGATGGTTGCTGTCGCGAAAACGTCTGAGGGGCCGATGCCTCCAGCCGAGGTGAAACTGCCGCCGGCTACGGTGGAGCTCCAGAGATACGTCTGCTGGGCGGTTTTGGGGATGTATTCGCCGTACTTGGCAAGATCGATGGATGAGCCAACAAACGGGGCGAAGTTCCTCCAGGCCATTGTGGCGAGCGGCTCGGGCTCGGAATCGCCGATCAAATCGTAGATAAGGGCGCGGGGATCAGTTGGCAAGCGTCCGTGACGAAATGCGTGGTCTTTTTCCAAGTAAAGGCGAAGCAAATCGACTTCACTACGGGACGGTGTTTTGTTTGAGAAACAGGTCATGCGTGAAAGATCGACCCGACCGACCTGAAGTTCGACAGCGGAGGGAACTTCACTTTGATCAAATTTTCCATCGCCAGGAACATTGTGATTCCATCCCTTCTCTGCTCCGGTCGAAGTGAGAGTGCTATCCGTCCACGTTCCATCTATGTCGCCGTAGTAAACATCCGCGGGCCAGGCACCGAGATGATTGTCGTGTTCGTCGGGGGTGATGTTGCCGGAGTAGGGAACAGGGATGTTGCCGAATAGAAAGAGCGCGCGGGTGTTTGCTGGATCTTCGTAATAAATACTTTGAATGAGCGCTTTGACTTCGGGAACTTTCGCGCGGCGGCTCACGTCGTGGCGGATAACGCGCCAACCGTCACCAGTGAGGTCGAATTCCAAACGCTTCAATTCGAACTCGAGGGCGGGCGCAATTGAGCTCTCGACGAGAAGAATGATGCTTCCGCGATCTTCGATCAAAGGAACTTCAATTCCCGCGTAAATATAGCCGTAGCCCATGTATTGCAGCGTTCCTTCTTTGACGACCTGATATTCGTAGCTGTTGCCAACTGCGACGTTCGAATCCGCAAACCAGGTTTCGTGTCCGGCGGCGTTGCCGACTTTGGTCCATTGACCGGCGTTGCGGGATTTTCGATTGATGGTGTAGTTGCGCGCGTACTGGTCGCCGCGCCATTTCAAGACGATTTGCGGAGGATCTTTACGAATTTCGGCGGTGAGTTCGACTGCGTGGTCGCGGGGATGGAGTGTTTGGGCGAGGGTGGGGCCTGAGTATAAAATGCTGGCGAGAAGGAGCCAAACCACACTCCATCTACGCCCCTGAAAATTAACAATCATGCTCGCGTTAATGCACCGTCACCGCGATACGGTAAGCTACAACTCAGGAGCTGGACTTATGAGAGTTCTGGCAATCCCGCGAGTTTCGGCGCTCCTAGGCACGTTGACTCGACTCAGGAAGAATCCACTACTGCAAGTCATGCCTTTCAACCGGGCAGCACCCGGGAAACCCTTAGAGCTCGTTGCAGCTAGCGGTTGTGGTTGCCGGACGAGCTGGAGGAGAATAAGTTCGAGAAATGAGATTACTGCGGCAGCTCTGTGCTGTTCTGTGGTTGCTGACTTCGGTTCAGATCGCCCCTCCAGCCGCAGAAGCTTTGAAGAGTGTATATATCATTCCCATTCGCGAGGAGATCGCCACCCCAGTCACTTACCTGGTGAGGCGCGGGATCAAGCAGGCGATGGAGGCCAAGGCTGATGTCGTGATCCTGGATATGGAGACAAATGGGGGGCGCCTGGATTCAACGGAGGAAATCATCAAGGCGCTGGAGCAATTCAAAGGGCTCACAGTAACGTATGTAAATCGGAAGGCGTTTTCGGCTGGCGCGTTTATCGCGGTGGGAACCCAGAAGATTTACATGGCGCCGCAAAGTGTGATTGGAGCGGCTGCGCCGATGTTAATGGGGCCAAGTGGCGGAGTGGAGGCGATTCCGGAAACTGTGGAAGCAAAGATGACTTCAGGGGTGCGCGCGCTGGTTCGCACGAGCGCGGAGAAGAACGGGCACAACATCGAGGTAATTGAATCGATGATCGATAAGAGCAAGCGTTTGGAGATCGACGGCGAAGTCATCAACGAAAAAGGCCAGATTCTTACACTGACCGACTTGCAGGCGAAGAAGGAGTATGACGGCAAACCGCTGTTATCGCTTGGGACGGTGGCGAGTATTGAGGAATTAGTTCGGGAGCTTGGGTTCGGTGGAGCCAACGTGGTGCGGGTGGATCCAACTGGAGCTGAAAAGCTGGCGAGTTTTCTGACAATGATTGGGCCGTTGCTGCTGCTGCTCGGCGTCGTCGGAATTTACATCGAGATGAAGACACCGGGATTCGGGATTCCGGGAATTGTGGGGCTGGTCGCGTTCGGACTGTATTTTACAGGCGGGTATGTGGCGGGGCTGTCGGGACTTGAGTGGACGGTAATTTTCGTTTTGGGACTGGCGTTGTTCATCCTGGAGATATTCGTATTTCCGGGAACGCTGTTCATCGGTTTGATCGGCGGAGCGATGATGCTTGCTGCGCTGGTGATGGCGATGGTTGATTTCTATCCGGGCATGCCGACGATACCCAGCTGGGACCTGCTGCGCCGCTCGTTGCTGAATGTCTTGCTCACGCTCGCCGGGGCGATTGTGATCATGATGGTGTTGAGTCGGTATTTGCTAACAACTCCTTTGTATCGGGGAATGATCGCGGCGGGTGCGAGCGGCGAGAAAGCGGATGCGATGATCGCGCAGGAGCAACGATCGCGGTTTGGCGAGGTCGGCACGACCGTATCGACATTGCGGCCAGGTGGGAAGGCGCAGTTCGGGGAGACGTTCCTGGATGTTGTGTCCCAAGGTGAAATGATCCCGAAAGGCGCCAAGGTGCGCGTGGTGGGATTTTCGGGGCGCGAACCGATCGTGGAAGCGGTGAGCACATAGGCGCGCACCTTGAATTCACCGAATGAAGTTGCACGGGCGGTGATTTAGACTTTCATTTCGGCGGATGAACATTTTGGAAGAGCTGCGGTGGCGCGGGTTGATTGCGGATTGCACCGACGAAATTGAGTTGGGCAAGCGCCTCGCCGCAGGGCCGACCACGCTTTACTGTGGGTTTGATCCGACCGCGGACAGTTTGCATGTGGGGAATCTCGTGCCGTTGCTCGCGCTGCGGCGTTTTCAACTGGCGGGTCATCATCCGATAGCGCTGGCGGGCGGGGCCACTGGGTTGATTGGTGATCCGAGCGGCAAGACGGCAGAGCGGCAATTGCTCACGCGCGAGTTGCTGAATCACAATATCGCCTGCGTTAAGGAGCAGTTGAAGAAGCTGCTGGATTTCGAGACGAAGGAGAATCCTGCGCGACTGCTGGACAACGCGGATTGGACCATGCCCGTGACCTACCTGGAGTTTCTCCGGGAAATCGGAAAGCACTTTTCCGTGAACATGATGATCGCCAAGGAAAGTGTGCGCGCGCGCATGGAGGACCGCGAAACAGGCATCAGCTACACGGAGTTCAGCTACATGCTGTTGCAGGCTTTCGATTTCTACGAACTTCGCAAGCAATACAATTGCGAGTTGCAGATCGGCGGGAGCGATCAGTGGGGGAACATCACGGCGGGAATGGATCTTTGCCGCAAAAAGATGGGGGCGCATGTTTTCGGACTGACGCTGCCGTTGATCACAAATGCGGATGGTTCGAAGTTTGGGAAGAGCGTGGCCGGGGCAATTTACCTGGATACGCAGAAAACGAGTGTTTACCGGTTTTATCAGTTTTGGATCCGCACGGATGATAGGGATGTGATTAGCCGATTGAAGTATTTCACTTTTCTGTCGCGCGACGAAGTTGCCGATCTAGAGAAACAACACGTGGAAAAACCGGAGGGCCGTGTAGCGCATAAAACTTTGGCCAAGGCAGTGACCGATATGATTCACGGCACGGAAGCTACTCAGGAAGCGATTCGGGCGAGCGAGATTCTCTTCGGGGGCGGGCTTGAAGGAATTTCCGAGGCAACTTTCAATGACATTATCGGCGAAATACCAACGAAAGAAATTCCGCGAACGAAGTTCGAGGGTGCTGGACTACCGCTCGTTGAACTTTTAGTTGAGTCCTCCCTATGCCCGTCTAAAGGTCAGGCGCGCAAAGATGTGGAGGGCGGTGGTATTAATCTCAACAATGTCCGCGAAGCAAACGCGCAGCGGCACGTTACAACGAACGACCTTCTGTTTGGCAAGTATTTGCTGCTGCGTAAAGGAAAGCGGAATTACTGCGCCATCACGGTCACAGTTTAACTGTGATGCACTGTTTCTTCGCTGCTTCTTCGAGCAAGCCGCGGAGCCTGGCGGCGACGATCTGCACGTTTGGTTCCTGCAACATGCTTTCATGCGTGCCGGGAACAACGGTCACGCTCACCCGGTTTCCGGCGAGCACATCCCAGCTCAGGGCGTGATTGAAGTTTGAAAGGCCCTGCTTCTTCGCACGAAAAAGCGTGATCTCTCCGGAATACGGCTGAGGATGATAATGCGTGAGCGCGTCCCAGTGCGTTTCGGCATAGGTCACGTATCCTTCCGGGTAGGTTGAAAGATCGAGGATCTGGTTTAGGGCCACCGCTGCACCGTTCTCCTGGTCAGGTGCGATTTTCTTTTTGAACTTCTGGGCGAGCTTTTTTCCTCTTGTCTTCAGCAGCGCGAGTTTCTGTTCGGAACTGCCATGAGCGAAGGCCTTCACGTTTTCGACAATATTCTCGAGCGAATACTTCGCGGCGGTCGCGCTCCAGCTCTGCTTGTGATTCACATTCGGCGGCGAACTTTCGAGCATCACCAGCAAACCGATCTTTTCGCCGGCTGCGGTGAGTTGCTGCGCCATTTCGAACGCGACATTCCCGCCGAAGCAGAAGCCGCCGAGATAATACGGACCCTCCGGTTGAAATTTGCGAATTTCCTTAATGTAGAACTTCGCCATTTCTTCAATGCGCGAGAATGGTTCCTGCGGCGAACGAATACCGAACGACGGCTGGTCCGGACCAAGCAGTTCCGCCAGCTTTCTGTAATAAAAGAAGCCGCCACCGCCGTCACCGCCGAGCGTATGAATCCAGAAAAACGGCGGGCGCGATCCCTTCGGCTGAATATCAACGATGGTGGACCACGATTTCGCCTGGTTGTCCTCGCGCAGCACACGCGCGATCTCTTCGATTGTTGGGGCGCGGAACAACGTGGCCAACGGCAGCTTCTTGCCGAGCGTCTTCTCTATTTGCGAAAACACTTTTACAGCCAGCAGTGAGTGACCGCCGAGATCGAAGAAGTTGTCTGCGACTCCGATCGGTTGCACGCCGAGCACTTTTTCCCAGATTTTTGCGAGCTGTTGCTCGACCGAATCGCGGGGTGCAAGGAAGGTGCGATTCAGATCAGGACGATTCTTTTCCGGGGCAGGCAGCGCTTTGCGATCGACCTTCTCATTTGGCGTGAGCGGAAAGTTGTCCATCACGACGAATGCGGACGGCACCATATATTCCGGCAACTCCGCTTTCAGATACGCCTTAAGATCAGCGCTGATGGGGGCAGTATCTCGAGGAATGATGTAAGCGACGAGGCGCTTGTCGCCGGGAAGGTCTTCACGGAGCAGCGCGACGGCGTTGCCCACCTGGGGATGACGCGCGAGCAGCGCTTCGATTTCACCCAACTCAATACGGAACCCGCGGAGTTTAATCTGGTGATCGACCCGCCCGATAAACTCAACATTGCCGTCGCGGTCGAAGCGGCCAATGTCTCCGGTCTTATATAATTTCGAGTTCGGCTCGTGGCTGAAAGGGTTTCGGACGAACTTCTCTGCGGTAAGTTCGGGCCGCTCCCAGTAGCCGTGGGCCAAACCCTCGCCTCCAACATATACCTCGCCCGGAACACCGATTGGCACCGGTTGCATTTGCCGATTGAGAATATAGAGCGTGCTATTCGCAATCGGCTTGCCGATTGGAACGGTTGCGTCGTCCATCAACTCTTTAACATGATGCCAAGTGCTGAATGTCGTGTTTTCGGTTGGGCCATAAACGTGAAGTAATCGCTTCGGCGGATCACACTCCAGCACCGCCCGCACCCATTTGGGATCGACCGCTTCGCCGCCGAACAAAACATTCGTGAGCGTCGCGAACGCGCCGGGCACCTCGCGCGCGAGTTGATTGAAGAGCGCCGTCGTCAGGAATAAAGTTGTAATCCGTTCCTTGCGCAAGGCCTCCACAAAGTCTGAGGGCGAAAGCGCAACTTCTTTCTGGATGCCGATCGCGCACCCGCCGTTCAACAACGCGCCCCAGATTTCAAATGTGGCGGCGTCAAATGAAGCATTCGACGCTTGCGCAATGCGATCTGTCGGCGTGAGCGACACATAGTCCGTATTCAGCACGAGCCGAGTGATTCCGCGGTGCGGCACCGGAACACCTTTCGGCTTGCCGGTTGAGCCGGAGGTGTAAATCACGTAAGCCAGCGACTCAGAATCCACTTCCGCAGGTGGCGAGTCCATCGGTTGCTGTTGAAGGACGTCCATCTCGGCATCGAGCGCGATGACCTTCGCTGCGCTCGCAGGAAGGTTCGATCGTAATAATCCCTGCGTGAGAATAACTGGCATCTTCGTATCCAAAACCATGAACTCCAGTCGTTCTTTCGGATAACTCACATCCAATGGCACGTAAGCGGCGCCCGCTTTTAGTATGCCCAGGAACGCGGCCACCATGTCGATTGACCGTTCCATGTAAACCCCTACTTGTCCGCCTTCGACGATTCCGTTGGCGCGCAGGTAATGCGCAATCTGATTCGCCCGCGTGTTCAGTTCGGCGTAGGTGATCGATCGGTTCTCAAATTGCAAGGCGAGCGAATTCGGGCTACGCGCGACTTGCTGCTCGAATATTTCGTGAACCGGCGCGTTGCGCGGATACTCACGCGTCGTGTTGTTCCACTCGGTCAACAACTGGTAACGCTCCGCAGACGGGAGCATCTCCAATCGCGAGATCGATTCGTCCGGGTTTGCCAGAATGCTTTCGAGAAGCTGCTCAAAGTGGCCAAGCAACCGGCTGATCCGTTCCTCGTCGAAGAGGTCGGTGTTGTATTCTATTACGGTGTTGAGTCCGTGCGGCGTGTCTTTGGCGATAACCGTCAAATCGAATTTAGACGTGAGCGTATCGACTTCGATCTCGTCGCTGTGCACGCCCGGAAAAATCTGTTCTTCGACAAACTCGTTGTTCAACGAGAAGACCACCTGGACGAACGGCATGTGGGTGGAACTGCGCTGGGGATGCAACTCCTCGACGAGTTTGTCGAAAGGCATGTCCTGGTTGGCATAGGCGCCGAGCGTGCTTTCGCGAACGGACTTCAATAACGCGCGAAACGTCGGTTCGCCAGCGAGGGAGGTGCGCACGGCGAGAGTGTTCACGAAAAAGCCGACGAGCGGTTCAGTCTCCAGCCGGTTGCGGCCCGCAATGGGACAGCCGACGATGATGTCTTCCTGCTCTGTGTAGCGATGCATCAGCACTTTGAACGCGGCGAGGAGCGTCATGAAAACGGTGCAGCGCTCCTGGCGGCTGAATGTTTTTAGTCGGTCAACCAACTCGCGCGGAATTGAGCGGCCGTGCAGCGCGCCGTTAAACGTTTGCGTGGCAGCACGTGGCCGATCGGTTGGCAATTGCAGGACCGGCGGTGACTGCAATCGTTTTGACCAATACTCCAACTGCGCTTTGTAGTCGTCACTTTCCAACCAGTCGCGCTGCCACTGGGCGAAGTCGGCGTATTGGATCGGCAGTTCCGGAAGAGCGACTTCCTTGCCCTCACGAATGCCGGTGTAATAAGCGGCCCATTCGCGGAACAAAATTCGAAGTGACCATTCGTCGGACGCGACGTGATGGGTCACGAGCACAAGAATATGTTCCTCGTGCGCGAGACGAATCAGCGTTGACCGGATCATCAAATCATTTCCGAGATCGAACGGCTTGCGAATCTCTTCCGCGGTGATCCGTTCCGACTCGCTTTTACGCTTCGCTTCGGGCAGTGCGGTCAAATCGATAAACTGCAGGTTCACCGGAGTCGGTGGATTGATCTTCTGCGCTGGCGAATCATCGTTGCCCTCAAAGGTGGTGCGCAACGATTCGTGGCGTTCGACGACTTTGTCCAACGCCTGACGGAGCGGCTCCAAATCGATCGGGCCACTCAGCCGAACGACTGTAGGGACGTTGTAGGCGGCGCTGTTTGGTTGGAGCTTATCGAGGAACCAGAGTCGTTGCTGCGCGAAGGAGAGCGGGAACGTTTTCGGCCGGCGCGATTTCTCACGGAGCAACTGCTCCAGGAGCGCGCGTTTCTGCTCCGCGTCGAGGTGTGCGATATCTGCGTAGGTGGTGCTCATCTTTGGGAGGTGGGCTGCCTGCGGGCTTGGTGTTCACTGTTTCTGCTCTGGTTCATCCCCCGTTACCGTTCAATTTTGCGAGTATTTCGTCGGTCGCCGCTACTCGCGCCACCCTGCGGATGCTGGTCGTGCCCGCCCCTTTCGCTTCGCGGCAGCGGCTCAGGGCCGCGGCCATTCCACCAATCGTTGGTGATTCGAAAAATGCCGCCATCGGAAGTTCCAGTTTGAAGGAATCTCGCACCCGGGCGATGACTTGGATCGCCAGCAGCGAGTGGCCGCCGAGGTCGAAGAAGTTTTCTTCGACGCCGACTTTTTCCAGCTTCAGAACTTCTGTCCAAATCTTCGCGAGTTGCTCTTCGTCATGATTGCGCGGCGCGATGAAATTCCGTTCGCCGCGTTCGAGATCATCCGGGGCGGGAAGAGCTTTGCGATCGATTTTTCCGTTCGGGGTGAGGGGGAATGTTTTGAGGGACACGAATTGCGCCGGCACCATGAACTGCGGCAGTTTCTCCTGCGCGAACAAGCGAATTTCGGGAATGGAAACGTGTGCTTGTTCCTTCGCCACGATGTAGGCGACGAGGCGCTTGTCGCCGGGTGCGTCTTCGCGAGCGATGACCACCGCTTCGCGAACATCCGGATGCCGTGAAAGGACATGCTCGATTTCGCCGATCTCGATCCGGTAACCGCGAATTTTGACCTGCTCATCGATCCGGCCGTGAAATTCGATCAAGCCATCTTCGCGGAAGCGACCGAGGTCGCCGGTGCGATAAAGCTTCTTCGCTTCGCCGCGAATTGAAGCGCTCACGAATTTCTCTGCGGCGAGATCCGGGCGATGCAGATAACCATCAGCTACAGTTGGTCCACTGATATAAATCTCACCGAGTTGTCCGATAGCGACCGGCTGCTTCTGCTCGTTTAAAATATAGACCGCCATGTTTGGCACCGGCCGGCCAATCGGCACCGCGCCCTGTTCTTTGGGATCGCAGCGATGCACTGTGCTCCAAACGGTTCCTTCGGTGGGTCCGTATTCGTTGAAGAGTTGCGCCTTCGGCAACTTGGCATAATGGCGTTGCACCAGTTCCGGCGAACAGGCTTCTCCGGCAACTATCACGGTCGTGAGCGAACTTGCATCCTGCGCCACCGCTTGTTCCAGAATCGTTTGATAGAACGACGGGAGCGCGAGCATGTGGGACACTTTGTAATCCCGAATGAGCGCCAGCAATTGCTGCGGATCCTGGTGGGTGCCCTCGCGTGGAATCGTGAGCGTGCCGCCTTGAGCCAGACTCCAGAAGATGCCGGCGATCGAGCTGTCGAACGCGAAGGAGGAGAGCAACAAATAATTCGCGAGGGGTTCTTTGTAATATTCGAACCGCGCGGTGGTTGAAGATGCGAGTTTCCGATGCGTGATCGGCACCCCTTTCGGCTGACCGGTAGAGCCGGAGGTGTAAATGATGTAAGCCGCCTGATCCGGATCAATGCTGCGCCCCAGGTTTTCACTGCTCTCGCCGGTGGTATCTTCGATCTTTACCATTGTGCAGCGATGATTCGGCAGCTTCGCGATGAGATGCGCTTGCGCCACCAACACCTTCGCGCCGCAATCTTCAAGCACCTGCGCTTGCCGTCCCTTCGGGTAACTCGGATCCAACGGCACATACGCGCCGCCAGCTTTTTGGATTCCGAGGAGCCCGATGATCATCTCGAAGGAACGTTCGGCGCTAATCACGACTGGCGCTCCGGCGCTCACTCCAAGCTTCGCGAGCGTATTGGCCAACTGATTCGCGCGCGCATTCAGGTCCGCGTAGTTCAGAACTTTCCCATCGCAGATCAGCGCAGGGCGCTGTGGGTGCAGCGGGACTTCTCGCTGAAACAGATCGATCAGTGTCGGCGCTTTCGCTTCCGCCTTACCGCTCGAAGCGAAGCGTCCAGTGACAAGTTCCAGCTCGCGCTTGCTCGCAAACCGCAGGTCGCCGAGACGCGCCTCGCCGCGCATGACGAAATCGCTGAGAAACACTTCGAAACGCTCGGCGATGATCGAGGCGTATTCCGCACTGATTGCGCGCTGGTTGTAGAACATGCGCAGCTTTGGCGCGGTGCCATCGCAGAATTCCAGTTTCAGCTTGAACGGCTCTGCATGACTTTTTGCTTCAATAAACTTGTAGCTAAGTCCAGAGCCGCTGACGGCTTTGGCGTCTGCAGTAAAGGCGAATTGAAAAGCCAAACCGCCTTCACGCGCGCTCTGGGTGCCAAGCAATTCTCCGGAATAGAATTCCTGGTGCTGTTGCGCCATTTTGATGGCTGAGCGCACCGCCTGCATCGTGACTGCCGCTGAGTGCTCTTCACGGAGGTTTATGTGCACCGGTAGATACCGGTCGTACGGCCCAAGGGCGTTCTGCAGTTCTTCAAAGTTTCGCCCATGCGAATATACGCCCATCACGATTTCGCCGTTCAACTCTGCGAGCTTCGCGCAGAACGCGGTCCACGCCGCGCAAACGACCGCCTCTCGACCGCCGGTGGGCTGGCTGACGAACAGGTCGAGAGCCCTGAGCGAATCGATGTTTAACGCACGGGTCTCGCAACCAACGGCGAATCCGCTTCCGGTTTTTTCAAGAGGCAAAGTGTGCGCGGCTTGCTCGCTATTCAGATTCTTCCAGAACTGACGGCTAACGCGCGCTTCCGGCGAATCCTGCAAATCGGATTGCCACTGCGTGTAATCCAGATACTGCATTGGCTCGCTCTCATCCCGCGAGCCAGCAACTGCGTGTTCGTACTGCGTGCACAACTCCTGCATGAACAACCGGAGCGAAGTTGCATCCGCGGCAACGGCTGGAAAGCGGACGGTCAGCCGATGCTCATTTGCACCGGGGCTTTGCAAGTCCCAATCCAGGATGGGCGCTTGCTCGAGCCGCTTCCCGGAGCCGGTGGCTTTCAGTTCGGAAGTTTCTTCCAGAATCTGGACCGGTTCGGGAAGACCGGGCACGCTCTTGTAAACCGAGCGGCAAATCTCGTGACGTTCGATCATGCGGCGGAGCGCGGCGTCAAAAGTCGCCCGATCCAGTGGGCCGCTGATTGCGATGAGAGCTTCGGAAATCAGTTCCTGTTCGGCGGCTTTGCGGAATGACCACAAGCGTTTCTGCTGAAGACTGAGTGGAAAGCCTTCGATGGTTTCGGTGGGCATAGTTGTTAGCGAATATTTGTCGGGTCACTGTAGGGTTCCACCATGGCGACGATCACTTTGCGCGTGCCTTTGTATGGCTGACGCCCGTGGGCCATGGTCATGTTGTCCAGCAGAAGGACATCGCCGTCCTTCCATGGGAAAATGATTTTCTCGGCGTCGTAAGCTGCCTGCACTTCGCGCGCGGCGTCTTCCTCGATTCGGCTGCCGTCCCCGTAATAAGTGTTGTACGGGAGACTCTCTTCGCCAAAGTTATTCAACAGCGCTTCGCGCACGGAGGGCTGCAACGAGGAGACGTGGAAAAACGCGCCGTGATTGAACCAAACCGATTCTCCGGTGACTGGATGCTTTCGAATGGCCGGTCGCATTTGCTTCGTTCGTAATCGATCTCCCTCTTTCCATTCCCAGTCGATCTGATGCTCGCGGCAATACTTCTCCACTTCCGCGCGATCGCTGGTCTGGAACGTTTCCTGCCAGGTGAGGCCGAATCCGTCGTTATAATTGCGCTGATACATCACGCCCTTCTGTTCGAACTTCTGGCGCGTTGCTGGCGAAATTCGATTCAGCACGTTGCGGACATCGGCGACCGGCGTCTCGCCACCTACCTCGGCAGTCTTCAACGAGCAGAAGTAAATCTTCAGCGGCCAACTGATCCAATAGGTGCCTTCGCAATGCATGTTGATGGTCTCTTCCGACGGATAGACCGTTGAGACGTACATTTTATCGCCGACGGCGGGCCGCGGCGTGGTGCGGTCGACGTACTCCAGCATTGGGCCGGTGGAACTCGCGCCCACGAATTCGTGAAATCTCTCCGGCGTACTCACCCCAAAATTGCGAAAGAGAATCCCTCGATGCTTTAGCAAAAGTTCGGCGAGGCGCGACCTGGATTCCTGAGCCCACTGTGCGAGGTCGAGCGATGGTACTCGCGACTCAATCATAAGCAGCGTGGACCGTTCCGGCATGAGCAACGATTCAGTGACCAATTCGTTCGTCGCGACCTTCACCGTTTTCCGGCGTGCCGCTCCGATGCGTGGGGCAGTTGATAATTCGGTAACCGGGGACATATTAAGCAAGAGGGGTTAGGGATGTGTGTTTTGCAGGTGCCAAATTCTTTTCGGCTTCCAGCAAACTGGGCTGTGAACTCTTGTTCATTTCAGGCTAAAAAACCGTAGCCTGATTAACATGTTTCTCCTTCATTTCGCCAATCAGGGGGGCGCCTTGAACCACTGTTTTTTTCAACTTAGAGGGTCTTCAGACTTACCCTGATGACAAGAACTTACGCCTTGTTAGAATTGCCAGTGGTTATATAGCGCTGTTAAAAACCATGGACCGATTCAAGGAGAGCTTTCCGTTCCCCGCAGCCGCGCCCATCGCGATTCTCGGTGTGCCTTTTGACAACGTCAGCACGGCTGAAACTTTGCGCATTATCGATGACATGATCGCTTCGCGGCGGACGCATTATCTCGTCACAGCGAATGTCGATTTTCTGGTCCAGGCGGCGCACGACGTCGAACTACGCCGGATTCTGTTTGATGCGCACCTGGTGTTGTGCGACGGAACGCCGCTCGTTTGGGCTTCGAAAATATTAGGCAATCCGCTTCCGGAACGCGTGGCAGGTTCGGACCTCGTTCCGTTGTTGCTGAAAGTTGCCGCGGAAAAGGGCTATCGCCCGTTTTTCCTTGGTGCGACGCCGGATGCAATGGAAACCGCTGTTGCTAAAGCGAAGCAGCAATTCCCGAAACTTGAGTTTGCGGGATACTATTCGCCGCCGTTCAACAAACTTCTGGAAATGGATCACGAAGAAATTCGCGACCGGATCATGCAGTCGAAGCCGGACCTCCTGTTCGTTGGCTTTGGCTGCCCGAAGCAGGAGAAGTGGATCAACATGCATTATCGCTCGCTTGGTGTTCCCGTGTCCGTGGGCGTAGGGGGCACGATTGATTTCCTTGCCGGCCGCCTTGCCCGGGCGCCCAGGTGGATGCAAAAGAGTGGAACGGAATGGATCTTCCGCCTTGCCCAGGAGCCGAAACGCCTGCTGCGCCGCTACGCCAAAGACCTCTGGCATTTCAGCGGCGCGATCGCGGCGCAATGCTGGCGGCTAAGTTCTCGCAAACGCCGCCGCCGTTCCGTCGAAAAGACGACGATCGCCCGCGCGCCTGTCACCGCACCGTTCCAGGTATTGCAGATTCCGCCGCGCCTGGACTTCGAAGAAGTGCAGCGCAGCCGGGAAGAAATGGAAGCTGCACTGCTCTCGCCAACCCCAGTCGTGCTTGATCTCAAGCAAGTCGAGTTCATCGACAGCACCGGCGTTGGACTCCTGATCCGGCTGCAGAAACGCGCCCGCTGTGACAATCGCCAACTGCTGCTCGCGAACATTCCCGATAACGTTCAGCGCGCGCTCGAATTGATGCGCCTGAACGATTTTTTCATTACGGTTCCCGATCTCAAAGCCGCCGAGGCGCACATCTGTGAGAGTGGTAAATATGCCGCCGTTCAACTCCGAACCACCGCAGGCGATCCGCTCCCATCACTCTCCTGGAGTGGTGAACTTACCGCCGCCAACGCGGAGGAAGTTTGGACGGCCACCATGGATCACCTCGCCGCCCGGTCGCTCGTGCAACGCACGCTCAGCATCGATCTCAGCAAGGTGCATTTCCTCGATAGCACCGGCTTAAGCGTGATGCTCCGCACGAAGAAATACGCCACACGGCAGGGCATGAAGGTGCAGTTCAAAAACCCGCAACCGAACGTCCTGAACGTGCTGCGTCTGAGCCGTCTTGAAGATTACCTTTTGAATAACCCAGAATGAAAATAGGATTTTCCACGTCAGTCATCCAGCGCGGGAAGACCGGCATTGCGCAATATATCTTCGCTCTTCTGCGCGCGTTTAGCACGGAGGCGACCACCGAACGCTTTACCCTGTTCGTGCTTGAGGAAGACCGCGAGTTCTTCAAGGGACTGGATGATCGCTTTGAGATCGTTCCGGTCTCGGAGAAGTTCAGGCCGGCGGTTAAGAATATCAGATGGCACCAAACTGTTCTTCCGGGCATCGCGCGACAACTGGAACTCGATGTCCTGCACGTGCCGAGCTATCGGCGTTTGATGTGGCGCAAGCCGTGCCCGCTGGTGGCGACGATTCATGATCTGGCGCCGTTCCGGGTCTCAGGGAAGTACGACATCGCTCGCATGTTTTATGGGCGGGTCGTGGTTAAGCACCTTGCTCGTCGGCAGGACGAAATTATTACCGTTAGCCACAACACTGCGCTGGATATCGAACAGTTCTTCAAGATCTCGAAGAGCGATTTAAGGGTCATTCACAACGGCATTGAGCATGATCGATTCTTTCCTCGTCCGGCGGAGGAAGCCCGGGCGTTTGTGTCGCAGAAGTATCGGTTGAACAAGCCGTTCTTCCTGTACGTCGCGCGGTTGGAGCATCCGGGAAAGAATCATCGCCGGCTGATTGAGGCGTTTGAACGGTTCAAAGAACAGACGCAGTCGGACTGGATTCTGGCGTTTGGAGGGAGTGATTGGCACGGGGCGGAGTTGATTCACGCGCGGATCGCGGAGTCGGCTTACGGAAGTGATATCCGCACGCTTGGGTTTATTTCGAATGATGATCTTCCGCAGCTTTATTCGGCGGCGGAGGCGTTTGTTTATCCGAGTCTTTATGAAGGATTCGGGTTACCGCCGCTGGAGGCGATGGCTTGCGGATGTCCAGTGATCAGTTCGGAACGGGGGTCGCTAGGGGAAGTGGTGGGGGATGCGGCGTGGATTGTGGAGCCGGAGGATGTGGAAGACATCTGCGATGCGTTGATAAAATTACAATCCGAACCGAAATCGCGGGCGGCGTTGGTGCAAAAAGGATTGGCGCACTCCCGTGAATTTTCGTGGGAACGCGCCGCACGTGAGACTTTGGCGGTGTATCGCCGCGCGTATCAAAACGCTACCAACTCGGCCGCGGACCCGCTGCGCACGTTGAGTTCCGTGCGTGCCCAGCGGGATTAAATCACGCCGAGGTGTTTGTAGACGAAGTAGATGATGGCTACTTCGGCGGCAAGGAACGTGGCAAAGCTCATATAGACCAGAAAAAGCCTGGAATATTCCTTGAACGCTTTCATGCAAAAATGAGTTAAGCAGCCGCTGTGCCGGACTCATTCGTGCCAGCGCGGGCCACCCCCTTGCCATCGGCGGCATGGGCGGCTCGCTTGAGTTCGAGTGTCTGTGCCTAGGCGCTCAGGCGCGGCTGGTCGTTCCCTGGCAACTGCACGCGCCAATCATTCTCCTGCCGCAGGTAAACCGTCCGGGACGGGAAAGCGAAGTTGATCCGTGCTTCGTCGAAGCGGCGTTTCACGGTGAGATTTAATTCCTGAAGGCCGGCGACGTATTCTTTGTAATTCAGGCCTTTCCACCAGTGAATCACCTGGAGGTTCAGCGCGCTGTCACCAAATTGATTGAAGCCAATGATGAGGTCGTGGGTCATGGGATGTGCGCGGTATATTTCTTCTAGAATTTTCGTGGCCTGGGCGATCTGATCGGCGGTGGTGTCGTAGGTAACGCCGATGTTCAGGGTCGTTTTGATGTTGGGGCGGCGAGTGATGTTCGTGATGGTCGAGTTGCCCATCGTTTTGTTTGGGATGGTGATCAGATGACCATCCGGATTGCGAATGCGCGTGCTGCGCAACCCCATCTCTTCCACGACCCCTTCGCCTTCGGACATTTTGATGACATCTCCAATTTTAAAGGGCTTATCCATGAAGACCGCCGCCGCGCCGAACAAATTCCCAACGGTATCCTGCGCCGCGAGGCCGAGCGCGAGGCCACTGATGGAAACGCCGGCGAGAAGGGTGCGGATGTTAAAGCCGATGTTATCCAGAGTGACCAAAATGGCCATGATGAAGAGGAATACTTTCAGGCTCTTGGAAATGAGCGGGACAAGCTGATCGTTGAAATGTTTATCGGCTTTCGCGGCCTGCCGTTCGCGCCAGTAGGTGGCGCCCAAGTCGACGAGTTTGAGAACCATCCAGGTGACCGAGCAGGCGAGCAGCACGTAAAGAGCTTTCCTGAGCCAGGCTTCCATCCAAGGCGGCCATTGATAGAGGTTGAGCCCGAGTTGCAACAGGAGCACCAGGACGAGCATACGGATGGGGCCATTAAGCAGTTGAACAATGCGTTCGCCAAAGGTCCATTTGGTGCGAACGAAGAGCTTCTTCAACTGGACCGTAACGAGATAGTTAACGATTCGGGCGACGAGAACGGCGAGCAGGACGTAAAATGCAGAGGCAATATATTGCCAGACTGGAATGCCGAAGATCGGACGTTGCAGCTCTTCGAACCGATCCAAGCCAAAGGAAAGAGAGGGTGACTCATTCTTCACGACCACATTGACCGCCTGCACTGGGGCGTTGGCTTGCGCCGTGACGGTCGCGGTGTTGGTGGGTTGGGCATGGGTAAAGACGGACCAGGCGAGGATGCAGAGCATCGCGCCCATGTAGAGATAGAAGAAAAAACCTTGGAAACGTTTCATAACAATTTAGCGGCAGCCGAGCCGCCTCCAGAAGTGGGCGAATTTAGGAGGGTGAGCGAAAGTTGCAAACGTAAACGTCGGGATGTTCCGGAACGTTCGGCGGCAAAAGGCAATTGAATGTTGATAATAAACCCTTCCCGGAAAGCGTCGATACAGTAACGTGGAGTGCCCATTGTTGGCATTCAGGGAAAGTCGATGGCACTGGACGCTTTTGTTTATTGCGACTGCTTCGAGAAGGATCAACTTCGGTCGTCCCCGCCCAGCGGTTTGGAGCTGAGGGTGGGTGCGAACGGAGAGGTGACGTGCCATGGCGCAACGGACCAGCAATGGTCGATATTCTGTTCGTGGCGGCATCGCAAGGCATGCCCGCATGTGGGGATGATTCTCAAGCATCACCGGCTCGGGACAGCGAAACAGATCGATGCACTTCGAGACCAACTCGAGAACAAAGAGCGGGCGCGATTTCCGATCCTGATTAACAAGATTCTGTATACCGGCACACACACCTGCGATTGGGTGCCATTGAATGCTTTGCCCGAGCTGACCGAGGAGCTGAAGCAAATGAATCCCCCAAAGACGCCGGAAGGGGACGCATTGCGGCATCTGAAGATTCAATTGGCGGAATTGATCATCGCCGCGCAGATGGTGCAGAAGCCGATTTGCTTCTGAGGTTCGCAGGCGGTTTTCGCGCGATGTTCTTCGACGCGCGTTCACTCGACGGGTGAAGTGGGCTGGTTTTGGGGAGGCGAATTTCAACTTACAAAAAATTCCAAATTGGCGGTACAGAGCAAAATCGTGCGATACAATAGGGATTTTACGAGGGTGGTGGAGGCGCGAAAATCTACGTAAGTTTTCGCGACGAGGTGCTGGAGGGAGGCTTTCACAGAAGGGAACGAAGGGAACGAAGCGGCGGAGGGGAGAGAGTGCAGGCGTGTGATTGTTTAACGTGAATTCGGGTGAAATGAGGTACTTACGGCGTGAATGTTGACTTTGGCCGGGGCGGTGGAATTCGCGATAAAAGGCGATAAAAGGCGTTAAATCAAGTAATTGCGTGGCGATCGCGGCGATCGCAGGTTTAAAGGTTCCAAGTTGAAGGTTAAAGGTTTTGGAATCAGTCCACGTAACGTTATCTGAATGATTGTGGCCGGCTAATCGGGAGCTAGCTGGATAGCATCCGCGGAGGGCGACGATTCGGGTTGGGCGACTCATTACGCGGGTTTGATCGTCAGAGTTTATCATTTCAATCGGTTGCGTGGAAAATGTTGACTGACGCGCGAAATAAAAATCTTTCGAAAAACACGGAAAATTTTCGTAAGTACCAGAAAACCAAGGAAAGCAAAGCGGTACAAGAAGCGGTACACGGTTGGGCGCCGTCATGGAGGCTGAAGTCGGCTTGTTCATAGGTCCGCAATTCACTTTCCAGCCGGAAAAGAACGGCAACCGATTTCGCGGGCCGCTGCATTCTGAGCGCGAGCGGGCTCTGGGCATGGGCACACTATGGGTGTGCTTGTTTTGCGGGGATGAATGGAAATTCGCTTCCGAGCGAGGTTCTATTCAACCACGTGCCGTTCTTCTCAGGCGAGGTGAAGTTTGGCAAACGGCGGCGGGAGAATCAAGCTTTTGATGCTATAAAGTAGTCGGAGGGGCGTTTATTGGCCAATCTTTGTGCGGCAGTTAATTAAGATTCCGGTGGTGCGTTTACCAGCGGAGACTGTGATGATCTGTGCATCGTTGGATATATAATCACCGGCAGAAGTCTCGCAAACTGGATCGCTTCGGCTGGCAAACGGTGGTGCGACATCATGAACTATTTTGATCCGGTAATCTCCAGGGGCGATGGAGGTAAGATCAAAATGGATTCTCCTTCCCCGATCTGCCTGTTCGTAGGGCTTTTCGAAAAACTCCGAGAATGAATGTTCTAACATTTCTGGCTTCAACGGTTCGAGCTTTTGATCTTCCGGGAGGAGATACAGGTGGAGCGATCCTTTGAGTCCGACTGGTTTGGCGAAAACAACGGTACCTTCAACTTCACCCAGGTGAATCGCCTTTGTAGCGGATTTACTGTCAGACTGAATTCCATTCCAATTTGCGAGCAGTTGATCGGCAGTCGCTCTGATTTCTGACATTCCAAAAAACGCGGGCTTTGCTGTGGAGGAGCCATCTGAAGAGATCGCACCCATCCCGGCGCGGAAAGTACGAGAGCGTAGCGCGGTTTGAAGGTGCGGCAAGTGCTCAGGGCGGCGTAGCCACGCTAGAAACTTGAGAGCGCGGATCGCGGGATTGGAGAACATGCCGGAGCTATTTGTTTTCGACAGGTCGTTGTTGACCAGCACGAGTGCGCTAGAATTCAGAGCATCAATCCCGGGCTTTTCGAGGTGAGAGATACTCCCAGTCCTAAGGTCGAAAGCGGTCCAGCTCTCACGCCAAGGGAGCCAGATACAGAAATTTGTGGGATGTAAGGCAGGATGGAAGAATTGGAAGGAATTCTTAGTCCACCAGCGCGAGGAGGTCGAATGCGTGAATTTCTCTTCGTAAGGCACGAGCTGAGCGTCGCGCGGCGAGCGACGAGACAACGGTGCGAATTTTTCAAGGCTGTAGTTCGTGACCAGACCCGCTTTGCTATAAATGGCGACGACGAAGTCGCCATAACCGAGCGAAGCCCAGGAATCTGTTGTTACGACATTCGAGCCGTTGTCCGAAACGTGGATTTCATGAGGTACGTTCGGAGTGCGAACGGACCAGAGCTTGTTTGTGGAGGTGCCGAGAATGGATGAGACAACGAGCTCGGCTGTGCCGTGCTCTGGATTGAAATGAACTTGCTTGGAACCATCTTCAGACAAGTACGACCGCGGCGACGGTGGGCGCCAAGAGTCGGCGCGAGCCGACGAAATGAGAAGTGCGAGCAGCCAACTGAGGGTTGTAAATCTGACAACGTTCACAACAGATTGCTTTTTCTGCGCAGTTAATAAAAAGCCGACGTTCGGCTCTTGCTGAAGGAGGAACATACGTGAATGCGCGCATGCCAGCAAAAGGTAACCCGATTTTTTGCAACGGACGGAGTTGGCGATGTCTATAGTGGTATGAAGAAGTCGCAGGTGGCGGTTGGTTAGAAGGAAGGGTTGCATCCTCGGCGGCTGAGCGGCTTGCGCAGATGGCGCGGGAGTTTGGTTCGACGATCGAGCTGGAGTGCAATGGGCAGGTGACGAATGCGCGGTTAGGGTCCCATTTCAGGGCTTCGAATTTGTTGGCAGACGCGGGTCCCAGGGCTTTGCCGCTGGGCTACCTTGGGTTGGACCTTTGGTCCTTGCGATGAATTACGGCCCCGAAAGGACTTCCCGATCTCAGGTCGCGAGAGGAGCGGGTGATGCTGTGGGTTGGGTTGGGCGTTTGACGAAGATCCAGCGGCGGCGGATGGCGTAGGCGATGAGGGCGATGAAGGCTGCGATGCCAGAGGCGATGTAGAGCCTGGTTTTCCAGGTGGCGATTTGGATGGTGCGGCTGTAGCTGGCGAGGAGTGGCTCGATTCTGGAGGAGGGGTAACCGTATTCGGCAGCGAGTTTGAGGAGGCCGATGGCGGATTCGAGGGTGGAGGTGCCGGCCTCGATGGCGGCGTAGTCGAAGAGGAGGCTGGCGACGACCGGGTCTTTGCCTTTCACGAACTTGAGGCGTTCGGTGAGTTGATATCTGAGCGCCTTGGTTAGCTCGCGGAGATCCCGCTTCTGGCCGAGTAGTGGTATTTCTTTCGCGCCGGTCTGGAGTGTTTGATAATCGATGTTCAGGACGGAGTGGTGGTTGAAGTATTGGGGGTCGCTGTCTTGTTTGATCTTTGCATCGAGAATGGCGACGTGCAGCCATTCGGTGCCGAAATGAGAATCGGGATTGCGGCGGATGCCTTCCTCGATCCATTTCTTTGCTTCGGTGTTGCGGCCGGACAGTTCCAGGGCCGTGCCGAGGTTGGCGGCGACGTGGTAATCGCCGGGAAGTTCGGCTTCTATCTTTTCGAGGTAGGTAACCGCTTCGGCCGCGCGTCCCAAATACATGAGTCCAACGGCGTAATCATTCCGGTCGTAAACGCTTGTTGCGGTCCTGTGACCGTCTACAAGGGCGCGACCTTCTACGGCGAGATCGGTCTTTATTGAGTTCCGAAACTCCCACTCCAAATGCCGCGCGGGGCCGAAACCAGATACGCGCGTGGCTTTGCCTTCCTTGGTCGTGCCTTTTACCCAGACACACGCATCGACCGGAAAGGCGAGGCAGAACGCGAGAAGCAGTGCAACGATCTTCATGCTGATTAGACAAAATGCAGGAAGAGATAGCACATGGTTTTTAGCAGCGAAGCAGAGTTAGTTGCGACTCAGTTTGCCTGGCGCGCCATGGTTTTGGAGCGGAGTTCGATGAGTTTGGCCTGGGTTTGTTGTTGTTCTTCGGCGGTTTCGGAGATGGTGGTGACGAGTTCGAGCCATTGCTCGCTGGTGGGTTCGTTTTCGAAGGTGACGGTTTCGGATTGTTCGTCCCATTTCCACTTCCCGTGGTGCGCTTTGTAGAGGTTGAGGATTTCGAGGAGGGCTGCGCCGAAAATGTTGTCCTGCTCGCGAATCGTCTTCACCAAGGGGAGCTGCGGTTTAAAGCCTTTATTGAAACCCGCGAGAGCAGAACTGATCTGGTCGGGAGGAACGCCTTTTTCTTTGAAGGTTTTCGTGAGAAAAGCTGTGCTGTTCGTGAAGAGAATGGTGAATTGTCGATTTTCGTGAACGAAGTTCGTAACGGCGGCGGCGAGCGTCTCGATTTCGGGGACGGTTTTGGACGTAGTGGGTTGGAGAATCCAGGCGGAATCCATGCGCTCGACGGCCTCGGCGTGCCTGGCTTGGGCTTTGTTGAGATGCTCCATGTATTCGGCGAGGCCGCTCATCATTTTGCGTTGGAGATCGGTGCCTTGCGAGGCGCCGTCTTTCATAGTCGTGATGAGTTTGTCGAGAGCTTCGGTGTTGTGAGAGATGACGCCGGTTTCGTTGAACTCCTCCTGCTGCGCTTCGTGGACGCGGCGGACTTCGTCACGGAAATTTTCAAGCGAAGGGGAACCCGGTCGGGCGCCACGGGTGTGGAGTCCGGCCAGATGGTCGGAGCCGGCCACGAGGAAGACGATGAGGAAGACGGCGGACTTGACCCAATCACTGCGGCGGGCGAGACGCCACGCAATCCAGGAGAAGAGAAGGGACATTAAGGTTATGCCGACGAATTGGCCGATGCCTTGGCCGAGACCACGGGCGTCGAGGTTGCGTGTGACGCCGAGATAGATGGTGATTCCGAGCAGGATGAGCCAGACAAAGAAGACGGGTTTGGAGAGTGTGAACTTTTTCTCCGAAGCAGGCGGAGGCGTAGCAGCGGGATTTTGCGGAGGAATCGGAGGAGGAGTGGCGTCATTCATGGCGCAGAATTGGGAACTCTATTTGGGACAATTAGGATAACGGAGAGTAAAGAATGCTCTTGGGGTCGTCGAGAGTAATGTGGTTGGAGGGACTCCGGAAACACGGGAGCACCTTAGACCGAATCCGCCAAATCCTGTTTATTGACCAGAGAGGTCGGGGCACTGGGGTCAGGAGGGGCTCTGATTCCGGATTGCGTTGAGGTACGCTTTTTTATTCCGCGTTGGGATGGACTCTAGAAACGCCAGCGCGGAGAACGTGTCGAAACTTGAAAAAGGGTCGCGGCTGTTTGTGCTGGTCGATGACAATGAGGATGACGCGTTCCTGCTGAGCCGACAGGTGTTGAGCGGCGGGATGGAAGGGAAGGTGCGCGTTTTTAATGAGGCAGGTGAAGCGAAAACATTTCTGGCGGCGAATCCCGCGTTTATTCTGATCGTGGCGTTGAGCATGCGGCGGGATGCAGGATTTGAGTTGCTGAATTGGGTGCGGGCGCAGCCGCAGATGCAGAAGACGTTGATCGTGGCGGTGGGATTGTCGGAAAGGGCGCCGGATGTGCAGCGGGCGTTCGACCTGGGGGCAAATGCTTATTACGCAAAAGGAATCGATTTACAAAGTTTCCGAAGACGTTGCAGGATTTGATATTTATTTAATGCGATGAAAAAGGGTCAGGAGAACAGGACCGATCTGCCGAAGGCGGCCACGGGAATCAAGGGCTTTGACCAGATTAGCGAGGGGGGCGTGCCGCGCGGGAGAACGTCGCTGGTGTTTGGCGGGGCGGGTTGCGGCAAGACAATGTTCGCGATGAATTTTGTCGCGAACGGCGCGACGACGTTCAACGAACCGGGTGTGTTTTTTACGTTTGAAGAGAACCGGGAGAAGTTGATCGCGAATATGCGGTCGGTGGGGTTCGACCTGGCAGAGTTGGAAGCGAAGAAGAAAGTGGTGATTTGCCATGCGCTGATCGGTTCCGAAGAAACGACCCAGGCTGGTGCGTTCACTTTGGACGGACTGTTCATTCGGATGCGCAGCGCGATCCAGAAAGTGAAGGCGCGGCGGGTGGCGCTGGATACGATCGAAACGTTATTTTCGCAGTTGAAGGACGAGAACACTTTGCGGCGCGAGATCAAGCGACTGTTCGAGTGGCTCGAGGAGCAAGGGGTGACGGCGGTTGTAACGGGAGAAAGAGGCGAAGGAATGTCGACGCGGCATAACCTCGAAGAATATGTCGCGGATTGCGTGGTCTTCCTGGATCACCGGGTGCAAAACCAGATTTCGACGCGGCGGCTGCGGATCGTGAAGTATCGGGGGACGGAACATCAGACCGATGAATTCCCGTTCGTGATTGATCGGAATGGATTTTGGGTGATGCCGGTGACTTCGTTGGATTTGAGTCATCCGGCATCGAAGGAGATTGTATCGACCGGGGTGAAGGACCTGGACGAGATGTTTGCGGCCGGTGGGATTTATCGCGGCAGCAGTATCCTGGTGAGCGGCACGGCGGGCACAGGGAAGACGACGATTGCGGCTTCGTTTGTGGGCGGCGCCTGCGCGCGCGGGGAACGGGCGTTGTTTTTTGCGTTTGAAGAATCGAAGGACCAGCTTTTCCGAAATATGGCAGGCATCGGCATGCGGCTGGATCGCTGCGAACAGAAAGGATTGCTGCGCTACTGCGCGGTGAGGCCCACGGTGAACGGTTTGGAAGCGCATCTCGTCAAGATGCAGCGGATGATCGATGAGTTTGATCCGAAATTCCTGGTACTGGATCCGATGACGAATTTTCTTTCGGTAGGAACGACGGATGATGTGAAGGCGATGTTGCTGCGACTGATCGATCATTTGAAGCAGCGGCAAGTCACGAGCCTGTTCACGAGCCTGACCGAGGGCGGCTCACCGGTGGAGAAGACGGATATTGGAGTTTCATCGCTGATTGATACGTGGTTGCTGCTGCGGGATATTGAGTTTCGCGGGGAGCGGAATCGCGGGATTTATGTTTTGAAATCGCGCGGCACGGCGCATTCGAACCAAATTCGAGAGTTCGTGATCACCAAGCAGGGAATCCAGTTGCAGGATGTGTATGTGGGGCCGGAAGGTGTGTTGATTGGTTCGGCGCGGGCGAGAAGGATTCGCGAAGAGCAGGAACGCCAGCAGCGCGAACCGGAAGTGCGGCGGCGGCGCGAGCGATTGCTCGCGCAGAAGCTGCGGGCAATGGAGAACCAGATCAGTTTGTTGCGCGCAGGTTTTGAGGTGGACGAAGACACATTGCGGGAACGGGCTTCGAACGAGGATAACGACAATTTAGAACTGCTGAACCGCGCGGAGGTGGATTATCGGCAGTCGATCGTGCGCGGGAGTAATAATCGGTCGACGCGCACGAAGAAGAGGGGAGCAAAATGACGAGCCGCGTTAAGAAAGACTGGCAACTGCGGCTTTATATCGCCGATGAGAGCGGGCTGTCGCGAGTTGCCCTGCAGAGTTTGAAGGAGGCGTGCGAAAAGTACGTGCAGGGACATTATCAGATCGAGGTTGTGGATATCGAGAAGCAGCCCGATCGCGCGAACGATGATGATATCATCGCGATCCCGACGCTGGTGCGGCTGGAGCCGGGTCCGAAACGTCGGGTCGTTGGAGCGACAGATGTAGAGAGCTTCGCTGTGGCGTTGGGATTTCCGCCGCTCGGGGCGATCGGGACGCGCGAACGGGAATCGGCTTAGATTAGAACTGAAGTGAGCCGACGGAATCGTGGTCGAGCAGCAGTGTGCAGTGCTTTTGTTTGCGGAGGATTGAGGCTGGGCAGCTTGTGCTGATCGGGCCGGTGAGGGCGGTTTTGATCGCGTCGGCTTTACGTTTTTCGGGTGAGATGCAGATCATTTTCCGCGCGGAGCAAAGCGCGGGGATGGTGAGGGTGAAGGCGTAGGGATTTACTGCTTCGAGGGAAGGGAAGTGGCCTTCTTTGACCTGCTGCATTTTGCAGGCATCGTCGAGCTTCACGAGTTTGATGAAGTTTTTGTCGTCGAAGCGGGCAACGGGCGGATCGTTGAAAGCAAGGTGGCCGTTTTCGCCGACACCGAGGCAGCAGAGATCGATGGCCTGGGCGCGAAGAAGTGATTCGTAGCGGGCACATTCTTCGAGCGGGAGGTCGGATTCGCCGTTGATGTAGTGGAAGGCTTTTGGGCGGACGAGTGATTCGACGCGTTCGCGCATGTAGCGGCGGAAGCTGGCTTTGTGGTCGCCGCTGATGCCGAGGTATTCGTCCATGTGGAAGAGGGTGATCCTGGACCAATCAACTCCTTCGAGAGCGACGAGGCGCTTCAGGAATTGAATTTGGGAATTACCCGTGGCGAGGATAGCGGCGGCAGAACCTTTTTCGCGGAGGGTTGCGCGGAGGAATTTATTTACTTCGACGGCGGCGTCGGTGGCGAGATCATCGAGGGTGTTGAAGACCTGGATGTTGAGGTCATCGACTTTGAAACTGCGGGCGGCGCGTTGCCAGGCTGCGGATGATTCTAAAACTTGCATCTCCTTAAAGGCGGAGAAGGTAGAGGATGCAGGGCCGGTTAGGCAAGCGGACGCTAAGCTTTGTGAGCTATGGCGGTGCGGTTAGTTGTGGGTGTGGTTACGCTCAGACTTCCTGGGTTGGAGGATGGTTGCCTTACGCCCCCGGCGCGCTGGGACAGCGCGCCCTACCGTGGCCACAAATGACTCGCAAGCTACCGCGTCCGTTCGGCGGAGAAGAAGGGGAGGGCCCAGATGTTGCGGAATTCAACGGGGTTGCCGTGGTCCTGGAGCATGAGGAAGCCCGAGTTTTGGACGCCACCGCCGGTTCCACTTTCAATGAGTGCAGCCGGGACTTCGGCGCGTTCGATGATGCGCACGCCGTTATGCTCGACGGTGATTCGCGGCGGGCGATTGGCGCTGCCTTCGACGTAGGTGATGTCGTAGGTCTGCCATTCCATGGGAGCAAGGCAGGCGTTGCCGAAGGGAGATTGGACTTTGTAGATTCCGCCGCAGTCATTGTCTTGAAGCGGGTAAAGGCCGAAGGAGTCGAGCACCTGGACTTCGTATTTGCCCTGGAGGTAAACGCCGCTGTTGCCACGATCCTGGCCGAGTTGAATGGGCAGGTAAGGGGTGCGGAATTCGACGTGAAGGCGGAAATTTGTGAGCTTGTCTTTGGCGGCGATGTTGCCCTTGGCGACGCGGAGGACGCCTTCTTTAGAGAGCGGCCAGGAAAGATTTTGCCAGGCGTTGGTGTTGTCGGGTTGCGTCAGAATGATGGCGTGCTTCGGGGGTTTTTGGCCCAAGGTCGGGGATTTTCGCGCAGATCTGGAAGCGTCAAACTTACCCTGGCCGAGTTCGCCTTCGAAGGTGCCGACGATCTTTCCGTCGCGCAGTTCACAGGTGAGTTTGTTATCGGCGAGGAGCTCGCCTTGCGGGAGTTCGACGGTGTCGCCGGAGAATTTTAAGGTGCCGTTTTGTTCGGTGGCCGGCTTGAGGCGGAAAGCGGTGACGGGAGTTTTAGCACGAACCAGGAGGATAAAGCCATCGTACTGGTTATTGGCGAGGGGGCGGATTTGGGCGGTGAGGCGGCCCTTGGCGCCGTTGGTGGCGGACCAAAAGCCTTCGTATTCCGCCATGAACGGATCGGTGACGTTGTAGAAGTTCGCGGCGATGGGATTCGCCACGGTGGCGGCAAAAAGTATCAGGTATGTTAGCGCGGCTCTCACTGTTCTTATCTAATCGTGCATTTCCTGAGTCTTTGGCTCTGGTAACAGGAACGAAAGCAGAATACCTGCCACGTAAACCGATGTTCCAACAGCGGCAGCGACATACGCGAGTTTGATGGGGGCGTAGGCTACGTCGGGAGTGGCGGCAAGCTTTGCTGTTACAAAGGCAAAACAGGTGCCGATGAGGCGTCCGCCGATGTTGGCGGCGAAGCTTTCGCCGGTGCCGCGAAGGTGAACGGGGTAAACGCGCGGGAGATAATTTCCCCAGAAACTGAATTGCGCGACGGTGAGGAGGCCGGCGAAGAAAATGCCGACGGAAAGGGCGGTGAGGCTGTGGGTGGCGCACCAGGCGAAGACGATTGGCATCACGATGAGGCCGGGGATTTGGAAGAGGCGAATTAGCTTTTGACGGCTGACAATGTGGACGGCGATGGCGGCGAGGATGAATCGACCGACGAGGCCGCCGACTTCCTGGACCTTGGTGACGTTGGCGGCCACTTCCTGGTTGGTTTTACCGGTGACCTGCCGGGTGATGCGCGCTTTGTCGGCTTCGGGTTTACCTTCGGTGGCCTTTTCCACTGCGGCGGCGGCGCGCGCTTTGACTTCGGGCAGACCTGGGATGATGCGGGGGATGTGTTGGATTGCGCCGAACGCTGCGCCGTAGGAGCAGGCGAACATTAAAGTCGTGATGATGGTGGTCTTGCGCAGTTCGGGAGAGAAGATTGCGGCGAGGCTCGGGCGCTTCAAAGTGCCGGCGGCTTTCTTCTGCGCCCAGATGGGCGATTCGGGGAGGAAAGGTCGGATGAAGATGAGGGGGATCGCCGGGATTAAGCCGGACATGAGAGTGTAGCGCCAGGCAGCGTGGCTGTCTTTGATCGCGCCGCCGAAGAAGTTGAGCGCTTCCGGCAAATTGATGGCGGGAAGAGAGGCGGAGTATTTAATGCTGAGGCCATTGGCGACAGCGACGAGAAGGCCGCCGATGGAGGAGAACGCTTGCGTGTAACCGAGGACTTTTTCGCGCTGTTTAGGATCAGGGAAGAGTTCGGCGAGCCAGGCGACGGCGGCAACGAATTCGACGCAGACACCGATGAAGACGAGACAGCGGAAGACGAGGAGCATCCAGATATTCGTGGAGTAACCGGCGGCGAAGGCGGAGAAAGCGTAGAGCAGGATGCTCCAGGTGAGGACGCGGCGGCGGCCGAGGCGGTCCGTGAGATATCCGCCGAGGAGGCCGAAGATTCCACCGGCGACGGCAGGGATGTAAAAGAGGCGACCGACCCAGGTTTGAAAGAGTTCGGAGCCTGGTGCAGCGCCGAGGAGTTCCTGCAGGGCGGGGCCGACGATGAGCGGAAGCATGAGGAGTTCGTAGATGTCGAACGCGAAACCGATCGAGGCGATGATGCAGATGAGCCATGCGGTGCGGTTAAGACCCGAACTTCCCTGTGGGCTGGAATCCATGGGCGGATTGTGGGGAGGCCACGCGGATTTTCAAGCACGGATTATACGCCTACGTATGATTGTGATTGCAGGGTCGGCGCAGTTTGGATTAGCGATCCGGCGGCGTAGAAAGAATTCTGGCGAGTCGGGAGGGAAGATCTTGTGAAGTGTGTTCGACGGAAATGATGGTCACTGCGTCGGCGTTCCAACGGTAGAAGATCGCGAACAGCGGGAACCCGCGGACGGAAGATCGAAATACATCTGCCAGGTCAGTTGCTTCGAAGCGAGCAGTATGGCCGCGACCTGGATTGTCCCAAATTTGCCGAAGGGAGTGATCGACTGCTTCAGCAAAAGCCAAGGACACCTGCGGCCGACCGTCCGCAGCAATTTGAGCGCAATAACGTCTGAGCCGTGCGTAAAAGGCGCGATGGATCCGGAGTTTCCTACCGCCCATTCGCGATATCCCGGATGTTTTTCGAAATTTCTTCGATTGTCGTTTCTTCGGCCGGTTCAGCCAAGGCCTCGCGGATACGCTCTTCAAGCCAAAGTGGAGCCGGGGCGAAGCGCGCCGCGAACTGTGGCAAACCGATACGCAAGGCCTGGCGGATAACGTCTTCCTTAGTGAGTTCGGATAGCTGAGCGCCTACATTGATCTGGTCGTCGAGATCGTCACTAATCGGCACATTCGGCAACGTCTTCACGCAAGTATCTTAGCAGTGGTCTGCAAATCAGGGAAGTTGGTATCGAATGCTCGGGTACGCAGCAGCGGCACTTACTTCTTTCGCGTGATGCGGAGGGTGTCGCCGAGGCGGCCGAAGATGCTCTTTTTGCTGGGAGCGCCTTCTTTCGGGAGGGGGACGCAGGGGCCGTCGCACTCGAGGCAGAATTTCAGGAATTCGCCATTGAGACGCTTGAGGAGGCGGACGCAATCGTTGCACCACCAGTTGTCGCATTTGGTGCAGCGGAAGGTGGCGCCGAGTTCGCGATGGGTGAAGCAAGCGGGGGTGCCGTCTTCGAGGAAGGCGGCGCTGGCGGCCTGTTCGAAATGGATTTCGGGAAGGGCGATGTGGACGTCGGAGAGTTCGACGACAATGTCGATGTCGCCGAGGGTGAGGAGGTCGCCGTTTTGGAGGACGCCTTTGTTGATCTGTTTTTGGTTGATGCAGGTGCCGTTGGTGGAGCCGAGGTCGCGGACGCTGGTGGCGATTTCGGCGCAACTGATTTCGCAGTGGAAGCTGGAAATGCTGGGCTCAGCGATGCAGATGTCATTATCGGGATTGCGGCCGACACGATTCAAGCCTTCCTTGAGGTCGATCTCGCGGCCAACGTGGTCGCCCGTTTTGATGGTCAGCTTTGCCATAGAGTTAGCTGAGCTTTCCGCGATTATTAACTGATTCGCTTGCATGTTGTCACTTATAAACGAGCGAAACTTTTGGAAGTTTCGCCCGCAGGTTCATAGGGCCGACCGGATCTAAGGCGCTGAGGAAGCCGGCATCAGCAGCCGAGCCGTGACATGCCCTGCCACATGCACATCGGCATAAATGGCGAAAGCATGATGGCGGCTGATGCCGGCTTCCTCGCACGCAGATTATTTCCACACTGAGCGCGCAGTGTTCCGATTAGACGGGGTCGAATCATACTTGCTCCGTAATCAGGTGTTCAGTTTTTGCGCGGATTTGCCGCTGGCGGTTGTCGCGAGCGCGTTCGCGTTTGGCGAGTTCGTCGAGCAACGTGGGGAACACGAGCAATGGAAACTCGGTGGTCCAAGCGATGCCGGCGGCCTCGTTGGCGGCTTGTTTGAATCGGCGTTGCAAGTCGATGGTTTCGGTCTGATCGAGCAAACCGTCGAGCAACTCGTCTTTCAAACCGGCGAAGCGGCTTTCCAATTCCTGACGTTCGAACCTGGGGGGCAATTCAAATGCGTCCCCTTCGTCGAAGTCGAACCTGGTTAATCTAGCACTCATCTTTTTATTGTCTTTCTATGTTATTACGTTTGCGTGGCTGTTTTGTTTCAGGAAAAGAAAAAACCCACGGTTGCTTTGGCTACCGTGGGTTTTGGGAAATCTAGTTTTTGTCTTCTTAACTTCCGTTACCCACGATTACCTCCACCGGTGGAGGCCATATGCCAGCGAGCGGTTAGGCTCAGCATGGAGCCTTGGACGCAGCATACGTTGTTTTTAATCGAGAGTTTCATCTCCTAAAACCGCCGGTAGTAGAACCCAAGGCGGGTGGAATGTCAAATTTATCGGCAGGAATGTCCTGGAAAATGACCAAATGCCAACTACCAAATTCCAAGTCCAAGGGTTGCGTCTGTTTAACGTGAAAAAGCGTGAAATGAGGTACTTACGGCGTGAATGTTGACTTTGGGTGCGGCGGCGGGATTCGCGATAAAAGGCGTTAAAAACCGTTAAATCAGGTACTTGTGACGGAAAAGTCAACATTCTGGAGGAGGTTCGAGTAAGTTGGGAGTGCGCTGGTGCACACGCAGGTTGGTCCCGCCCTGCGGGAGGTGCTAGATGGCGGCGGACGTTGAACAGGATCGTCTTCATAACGGTTTTGTCCTTTTGCCCGGAGAAGAGCTGCGCATGGGCACACTAAGGGCGTGCTTGTTTTTCGGGGGTGAATGGAAATTCGCTTCCGAGCGAGGTTCTATTCAACCACGGGCCGTTCTTCTCAGGCGGGTTTAGTTTGACGGAAAGAGGGGTGGAGGGGAAGGGAAAACGTCGGGAATTTAGGGTTAAAAAAATGCGATTCTCGACGCGATTTGATTACTCACTTTAACGATAGTTTTGCGAGTTAGAGGTGGGGAGGCGGTGGGATGGGCATGCGAGGGGGAGCGGTTTTCCACATGAGGTCGATTTCGTCCGGAGAGAGTCCGTAGGCCTTGTTGACCAGATCGCTTAAGGTGGTTTCCAAGTTGAGGGTTTCGGCGGCGAGGGCGCGTGCTGGTTCGATGGTGCGCTGGTATTCTTCGCGAAGGGCGTGAAGTCCGGCGGCGGTGAGCGGCAGCTTTTTTCCGCGGATGCGTTTTACCTCGGCGACGAATGCATCCGAGTCGAGCGCGGTGACGTCCTGGAGTTTGTTACTGGGTTTTTCGATCGCGTATTCGACGCGAAGCCAGTCCAGCAAAGTGCGATGGGCTTGTTGTTGGCTGGCGGTGATTTCAATGAGGCGACTAACGGTTTTCTCTGTTGCTTCGCGAATGGTTGGGGCCGGTTCGGCAATGGGAATCTCTTCAATCAGAAACGCGGCGGGCGTCAGAGCCTCATCCTTCATATGCGGGAGGTGACGCCAATTGAACCACCACATCAGTGGAGAGTTAAGGACAGCGAGAAGATATTTATCTCCTGTCGGTAAAATAAAAGTCTTGTTGTTAGAAATTATACCTTCGTCCTCCAGAGCATAGGCCGGGTGAAATTGGATCTCTTGATAAACTAGCTTTGGCTTTTCGAACAAAGGCCATGAAGCAAACGCCGACAGTTCCCACCAGAAACGGACATTATTTTTTCGGCCCAGCAGTGCTTCTTTGTGCCCTTCCATGTGGCGGTAAACGCTCGGGTAGGCCGTTGCAAACACATTCTCTCCGTCCTTCAATTTACTCCAAGGCCACTCTTTCTCGTTGCTTGACCTCAGCGCGATGAGCCACTCTTCGTCCCATCTGGCGTTCCACCGTTCAATATCCTGGCCACGAAAATATCTAACGAAAAGCGACTCACATTTCGGATCTGCGGCAATTAGCCGCTGTCGCTCGGAGCTGCTGACAAAAAAAGCAGCGTTGCAGCCTGTCTTTAGACCGTAAATCGGTTCGGCGCGCAGAAAGTTACGAAGTGGCACGCCTCGATCGCGTAGCTGCTCGAACAGTCCCGTCACCGAACTCGCCTCAAGTTGCCATGCGCTTCCGGACAACTGCGCGAGCTTCAATTCCACACCCTGTTTTTCAATTTGAACGCTGAGGTCATCAATCCGTAATTGCTCGCGCGGGATCGTACAAAGGCGAGCGGTGGTTGGTTTCGGCGCGGTGGTTGGTTTTTCAACGACGATGATAGAGGGAAACACGTCGGCTTCTTCGAAGATTTGTTTGGCGTGGCCGAAATCGACGACTGATTTGATCCATGCTTTCTCGCCGAAGAATCGCCGGAGAGGCTCACCGTAGCTTGCCTTCATCCATTTGTTGGTGACGATGAAGGAAAGGAGGCCACCCGGTTTCAGGAGACGCGTACCGAGTTCGTAAAAGTAGACATATAGGTCCGCTTTGCCGTGGAACGTTTCGTAATGCTGTTCGAGCCAAGGCTTGTATGGGGTTAGAAATTCCTGGCGGACGTAGGGCGGGTTGCCGATGACGACGTCGAAGCCGCCTTGGGCGAAGACTTCGGGGAAGGCGGATTGCCAGTGGAAGGCTTTCGGGTGGACGGCGGGGTCGTTGATGACGCTGTTGCCTTCACGGATGGAGTGGTCGAGGCTGGTGAGGATTTTGCCGCGGGCGGCGGTTTTGATCCAGAGGCTGAGCTGGCAGATTTGGATGGCCTCGGGATTGAGGTCCACGCCGTAGAGGTTGTGCTGGAGGATTTGGCGGTCGAGATCGAAGAGGGTGCGCTGGCCGCGGAGTTCTTCGAGGCGTTGGTTGGAAGTTTCGTAAACGGCGTAGAGCTGGTCGAAGGCTTCGATGAGAAAGGCGCCGCTGCCGCAGGCGGGATCGAGGATGCGGAGTTTCATCAACTCTTCCTGCCATGCTTCCCAAAAGCGGGTGAGGGTTTTGCGCTGAGGCGCGTTGAGAGCGGAGAGATCGTAAGCGTTTGGATCGGCGAGTGGTTTGCGTGAGGTGCCGGTGGCGGCGGCTTCGTGCTTTTGCCGAAGCGTTTCAAAGCGGACTTGGAGGACGCCACCGAGCGCTTGTTCGACGATGTAGCGAGTGATGAAGGCGGGTGTGTAGAAAGCTCCTTCTTTTTTACGGCGCGCTTTGGCTTCTTGTTCGGCGATGGGAGCGCCGCTGGCGAGAGAGTGGCGAAGGCGTTCGAGGTCGGTGATGGATTGCTCGAAGATATGACCGAGTATATCGACATCGATGAGGGACCGGACTTCCGCATGCTCATCTTCCGTTTCAAGGTCCTGGGACGGCCGATAATCGTAATCGGAGAGATCTTTGAAGTGGGTGCAGACTTCGTCTGGAACGTTGAGCGAATCGAGAACGGGATCGGCGGCGAACAAACCGCCGTTGTAAGCGGGGATGTTCAGGCCGGCGTTGCCTTGATCGATGGAACGAAAGAGACCGCGGAAATTATGCCAGATGGGTTTGGGATTGTAGGGATCGCGATGGCTGAATGCGTTGCGCAAGGTATCGGGTGGCAGCAGGCCGCGATCTTCGGAGAAGGCGCAGAACAAAACGCGATCCAGGAGCTTTTGCGTGCAGCGGAGGATTTCCTGCGGAGGAATGGCGGAGTTTTCCTGGCAGAGGCGAACGAGCGCTTTCTCGCGAATATCGGCGTAGAGCGAGTAAAACTTGTCGGTGAGTTCGCGACCGACCGATTCGGAAGCTTTGAGGAGTTGGTAGAGGTGCGAGTCGCCGGTGGCAGGGACGACGCGTTCGGCGCCGAGGAGGAAAATAAAACGCTTGAGGAGTGAAGGTTCTTTGGCGAGACGGACGGTTTCGAAACGCTCGAAGGAATGCTGGTTGGAGCCTTTGTGGTAAAGGCGCGTTTCTCGCATGGAGGTGACGATGATCCAGTCGCACGGGAGATTGATTGCGTAGCGGTAGCCCTGGTCGACCGCAGACATGCGACGACCGGCGAAGGGACGATCGAGAGGATCGCGCGGGCCTTTGCCTTCGAGGGCGACGATGAATTTTTTGGCGTCATTGCTGAAACGGCCGAGAGCGGCGTCGGCGAATTGGCCATCGACTTCGACGTGGGTTTCGCGAGAGAGGGTGAAGCTTTCGGTGGGGCCGGCAGGGCGAGTGTAGCCGAGGAGATTACAGAAGAAATCGGTGAGGAAGTCGGGGAGGAGGTCGGTTTCCTTGAAATTGTCGGCGCGGCCGGAAGTGATGAGGTCGGCCCAGTGATTTAGTTTGGCTTGATGGGCGTGGAGATGTTCGGGGAGAATGAAGGAGCGGAGATGTTGGCGGATGACTTCCGGATGGAAAAGTGGCTTGGATTCAACTGCCATTTGCGGGGCGTATTAAAGGCATTGATCGAGGTTCGGTGCAAGAATTTGCGCGATTGGCGATGGGGATTAGGCAGCGCGAATTTTTGTCGACGAGGATTTTTGTGGGGGTGTTAAGGGAGTTGGAGGGTGATGGTCTCTCAATCTCTAAGTGGCGAAATCTTCAATGTTGAGGGGAAGATTCGCTGCTCGGAGACGGTTTACCGGAACGCAAAAGGACTACGGTGCGTGCGAGATAGTCGCCGAGGTGACGACGCTCAGCATTGCGCGCGGCAACGATGATGGTCGCGAAAAAGAAAATCCAGAAATGCCTACGAACGTCTATAGAAACGCTGAATGATCCTGGAGATATTTTTTGCGATCGACTTCGAGCAACGCACGATGGAGCCGGTATGGGAGGGCAATAGCGATGATCGGAAGGTTTCGCAGCACTGAAGCCCAGGCGGAACATTCACGACCCGTATCGTAATCGCGGACTTCGAGCTTGAGTGCCCACTTGCCCAGCGACCCGCCAGAATCGGAGAAAGCAAGCCACGCATAGCCGATCAGCAGCCCAGCCACATACGAGCCTGTAAATCCGGAAAAACCGACAACGGTCACGGCGAGTGCCACGAAATCGATCATTTTGGCAGATATACGGCGCAGCAGACTGGGAATCTGTTCGTCAGGGAGACTGACTTGGACATTGATTTGCTCGGTGGGATCGGTAGCGCGCATTGAGTGACCTGTCTCTCGATTTAAAGGATTACTAAAAGAATGATCAATTCTTATCAAGGAAAGGTCGACGGAGTTACAGCGGCTGAAAAATAGAATCGGCGTTGGCAAAGCTCCGGAAGGTTCGGCCGTCCCTTCGGGACTAGACGCGTGATTTATCGACATCCCGGCGCTGAAGCGGCCGGGCTATTGTCGGATGTCCCTTCGGGACTAGACGAGCGAAGCCAATAAGCGAAAGGCGGTGGAGAAAATGGGCGATGCGAAGAATGGGAGGGATGGGAGGAATGCGAATTATGGGACCTGCAGGAGCGAGCAGGGGAGGGGAAGAATAGGCAATGGGCAATGGGCAATGGGCAATGGGCAATGGGCAATGGGCAATTAGGGTTGGGCGGCGAGGATTTTGTCGAGGAGGATTTTGGTGGGGGTGTTGAGGGGGAGTTGGAGGGCGTCTTGGATGGAGAGCCAGCGGTAGTGTTCGGCTTCGTGGTTGAGGGTGACTTCGGTTTGCTCTGTGCGGCAGGTGTAGTTGAGGAGGACGAAGTGGGCGGGGCGGTAGAACTCGGGGGAGTGGATGCAGTCCTGGGCGAGGATGAATTGGATGTGGGTGATGTCGAGGTTGGTTTCTTCTTTGATTTCGCGGCGGAGGGCGTCTTCGGAGGTTTCGCCGAGTTTGGGTTTGCCGCCGGGGATGCCCCAGAGGTTCGACCATTTGTGGGTTTGGATCATGAGGACTTTGTCGTGGGGGCCGAAGATGAGTGCGCCGACGGTGGTGATGGGGTGGGGATTTAAGTTTTGAGTGCTGAGTTTTGAGTGCTGAGTTTCGGGAAGAGGACTCCTTACGTCGTCCCCTGCAAGGTCGTTTGCGGGTTCGTCGGTGTTGGGGTTTGGTGTAGTGTCGTTGGGTTCGGGTTCGGTGGATGTGTCCGAGGACTCCTCACGTCGTCCCCTACAAGCTTCGATGAGGACGACGAATTCGCCTTTGGGGGTGCGGTTTTTGAAGTGGGCGGCGAGTTCGGCTGCGGTGCCGCGGAGGTATTGTTCGAATTTTTTGGTGAGTTCGCGGGCGAGGACGATTTGGCGATCGGGAAAGATGTCGGCGAGTTCGGTGAGGAGTTTCTCGATGCGATAGGGGGATTCGTAGAGGGCGATGGTGGCGTCGAGGTTTTTGAGTGATTCGAGACGGCGGCGGCGCGCGGCGGATTTTTGGGGGAGGAAACCGATGAAGTGGATTTCGTCGGTGGAGAGGCCGGAGGCGGTGAGGGCGGAGACGAAGGCGCAGGGGCCGGGGATGGATTCGACTTTGAGGCCGGCTTGGAGGGCGGCGCGGACGACGCGCTGGCCGGGATCGCTGATGCCGGGTGTGCCGGCGTCGGTGACGAGGGCGACTTTTTCGCCGCGGGCGAGGCGCTGGATGATCTCTTCGCTGCGCTTGGCTTCGTTGAATTTGAAGTAGCTGAGGAGCGGTTTTTTGATTTCGTAGGATTGGAGAAGATTCGCGGTGTGGCGGGTATCTTCGGCGGCGATGATGTCGCATTCGCGGAGGACGCGGAGGGCGCGGAGGGTGATGTCCTCGCGGTTGCCGATGGGAGTGGCGACGAGGTAAAGCGTTCCGGGGACGAGCGGCGGTAACTCCTTGGTCACGGAGAGAAGAAAGCGGATTGCGCGCGGAGTGGAAAGAGGGAAACCACGAATTCACACGAATAAACATGAATGAGGAAGGAAGATGCCGGTTGCGCTAGACGGTTGGAGAACGCGTACGTATTCTTTGGCGCGAGCCAGCGGGAGGAGCGGGTTAGGCGTTCATTTTGGTTGGATTGAGGAGATCGTCAGGTGTTCATCATCGATACAATTATATTGGTGGCGGGAGTGTTGTTATTGCTGGGGATTGTTTCCAGCAAGGTATCGACGCGCCTGGGGACGCCGGTGCTGGTTTTGTTCCTGCTGGTGGGGATGCTGGCGGGATCGGAGGGGTTCGGCGGAATTGAATTCGAGGATTACGAGCTGGCGCATGCGATTGGGACGCTGGCGCTAGCGATGATTTTGTTCGATGGCGGGCTGGGGACTTCGTTGAGCGCGATACATCTTTCGTGGAAACCATCGGCGATTCTCGCAACGGTAGGTGTGGCGGTTACGGCGGGAATTACGGGAGTGGCGGCTTCGTGGGTTTTAGGGATTTCACTTTTGGAGGGGTTGTTGCTCGGGAGCATTGTGGGTTCGACGGATGCATCGGCGGTGTTTTCAATTCTACGGTGGGGAGGGTTGGGGCTGCCAAAGAAGATCGCCGCGGTGCTGGAGGTGGAAAGCGCGTCGAACGATCCGATGGCGATTTTCCTGACGATTGGTTGCATCGAGCTGTTGCTGGGGCGGGTGACGTTTGGTCCGGGACTGTTTGGGTTATTTGCTTCGCAGATGCTGGTGGGGACGGTGATTGGGTTGGCGGGAGGTTTCCTGACGACGTGGCTGGTGAATCGAATTGAGCTGGGCGCGGCGGGGTTGTATCCGCTGCTGGTGAGTGCGCTGTGCCTGTTGATTTACGGGCTGGCGGTGAAGTTGCAGGGGAGCGGATTTTTGGCGGTGTATCTGGCCGGAGTGGTTATCGGCAACAAACAGATGATGCTGCAGCAGGGGATTCGGAGGTTCCATGATGCGATCGCATGGCTGGCGCAGATTTTGATGTTCGTGACGCTGGGATTGCTTTGTTTTCCGAGCCGGTTGTGGGAGGTGAGCGGGAAGGCGCTGCTGATCGCGATCGTGTTGATGTTCGTGGCGCGCCCGGTGGCGGTGTGGCTGTCGGTATTTCCATTTGGGTTCAAGTGGCGGGAACTGACGTTTTTATCTTGGGTTGGTTTGAAAGGCGCGGTGCCGATTACGCTGGCGACGTTTCCGCTGATGTTCGCGACGCCGGAGAATTCGTTGCAGGCGGCGCTGCTGTTTGATGTGGTGTTCTTTATTGTGGTGCTTTCGGCGGTGATCCAGGGAACGAGTCTGACACCGGCGGCGAAGTGGCTTGGGCTGGAGCGGCCGCGAGAGCCGGAACCGCCCGTGACGCTGGAGATTAGTTCGCTGCGGAATGTGGATGGAGTGGTAGTCGATTATACGGTGAATGCGGATTCGAAAGCGGCTGGGCGAATCGTGAAGGAACTCGCGTTGCCGACGGGGGTGGTGATTGCGATGATTGCGCGGGGGCAGAAGATCATTCCGCCGACGGGGAGCACGCGGATTGATGCGGGGGATCATGTGATTCTGGTGTTGCGCAAAGGGACCGAGCCGCTCGTGGAGCAGGTGTTCGGGCGCGAATCGGACGAACGGACGGCAGTGCCGACGGAAGTTGAGTTTCCATTTCGCGGGACGACAACGGTGGAGGAATTGCAAAATTTTTATTCGGTGCGGATTGATGCGCCCGCGACGGCTACGCTCGATGAAGTGATGAGGAATAAATTGGGGGCAGGGGAAGCGAAAGTGGACGCGATGGTGGAGTTCGAGTCGCTGCGCTTCCGGGTGCAAAAAGTTTCGGCGGATGGGCGGATCGAGTTGGTCGGGATGTCGATTTTAGAAGATGAGCCGGGGAATGGGAACGGGAAGACAACCTCGAATGGAGACGAATGAACACGAATTTAGGCGGGCGACTGCCGAATTCAATTTTGCTTAATTTTAAGATTCTGATTCGACGGGTTCGGGAGCGGCGGAAGATTCGGTGAGGTCGTTGCGCCAGCGTTGGATGTGGTGGTGGGTGCCGAGGACGAGGAGGCGGTCGCCCGGTTGGAGGCGTTCGGAAAACGAGGGGATGAGGGTGCGTTGGCCGGCGCGTTCGATGCCGCAGATTTGGATGCTGTAGCGGGTGGCGAGGTTGAGTTCGGCGAGGGTGGGCACGCCGGGGAGCTGTGGGATGGTGACGGTTTCCATCGCGATTTGTTCGAAGTCGCCATTCAGCGCGCCGGGCGGTGTGCCGGAATTGTTCGTGCCCCGAAGGAGTTGCTCGGCGTCGATGAGTTGTTCGGGGCCGCCGAGGAGGAGAATTTTGTCGCCTGCGTAAAGTTTTTCGCTGCCTTCGGGGTTGCAAATGAGGAGGCCCTGGCGATCGATGGCCATGATGGAGACGCCGAATTCGCGGCGGAGGTTGAGGGCGGCGATGGAACGGCCGGCGTGTTCGGTGCGGAAGGGAAGAGTGATTTCGTCGATCTGGAGGTTCCATTCCTGGGGTTGCTCGAGGACGGAAGCGGGGAGGCCGGAATTTGAGCCGAGAGTGGAGGCGGCTTTCATGCGCTCGCGGAAATCGAATTCGAGTTTGCTGTGGAGTTTGATGAGGCGGCGCCAGAGGAACGGCGCGAAGAATAGGACGAGGGCGGCGATGATGCAGAGGGCCCAGAAGGTCCAGAGGCCGAACGGGACGAGGAGGAGGAGCCAGGCGAGAAAGATAATTCCACTGACCGCTTTGAAGGCGGTCTGGAGGAGCGGTTGGAGCGAAGGGCGAGTGGAATTTCGCGCGACTCCTTCGGACATGATCATGGAGAGGGCTTCCATGTTCCGCCAGATGGCGATGAGGGGGCCGAGAAGGATGGCAACGTAGGTTGGCCAGAAGACGAAGTGGAGGATGGGGCCGAGGACGGAATGATCGGCGAGGAAATTGCGGACGAGGTTGAAAAGCGGGCGCGAGAAAATGATGAGCGCGGAGACGAAGAAGAGGTGGACGGCGAGATGAATGATGCGCTTGCTGGCGAGCTTCCAGAGAAGGCTGGCGTTGCTACGGACGTGAAAACCGGCTAGCCAGCGCTGGTAGAATTGGATTGTTTCGCGAAGGACGCGCGGCTCCCGAATTTCAATCCAATTGCAGATCGATTCGGAACGTCGCGTGAGGAGCGGTCCAATGACCGCAGTGGCAAGCGAGACGCCGATGGCGAGGGCGTAAAAGGTCTCGGGAAGGATGTTGGAGGATTTGCCCACTTGAATCATGACGAAGGCGAATTCACCGACGGGAATGAGGGCGAGACCCGCTTTGAGGCTGTTGCGGCTGGAATGGCCGATCGCGACGAGGCCGAAAGCGCAGGCGAGCGGGCGCGCGACGAGGGTCAGCAGCGTGACGATGGCGACAAGCCACCAGACCTGGAGGAGAAGGCGGACGTCGAACATCATTCCGACGGCAACGAAGAAAATTGCGCCGAAAATATTTTGAAGGGCCGCGAAGGATTTTTCGATTTCGTCTTTGTGACGGGTGCCCGCAATAACCGCGCCGAGGAGGAAGGCGCCGAGCGCGGTTGAGTATCCTGCGCGAACAGCGGCGAAGGCGCCGAAGAGAACGAGGGCGGTGACGGTGAGGGTTTTGAGTTCGCCGGCGGAATCTTTGGAGAGCCAGTTGAGAATGCGCGGGAGGGCGAGCATGGAGATGACGAGCAGGAAAACGACGAAGGCACCGAGCGCGCCAAGCGTTCCCCAGAAGGACGGGCCCTCTGTGTTAGCCGCTGCGGCTCCGCCGACTTTCAGCATGGAGAGGAAAAGGGTAAGCATGACAACGGCGACGATGTCTTCGAGGACGGTCACGCCGAGGGCGAGTTGACCGGCGCGTTGATGGGTGACGTTCAGTTCATCGAGGATTTTTACGATGATGGCGGAACTGGAAATCATGAGGGTGCCGGCGAGGAAGAAGGTTTGGAAACTGTTCCAACCCATCGCGACGCCGAAGAGGCGGCAGAGATTGAAGAGGAAGATTGAACTGATGATTACGGCGAAGAAAATCGAAACGCCCATGCGTTGGAGGCGGGCGAAGCTGAGGCCGAGACCGATGCCGAACATGAGGAAGACCAAGCCGATCTGCGCGAGCGTTTGGATGTGGTCGAGGTCTGAAACGAGTTGAACGATAGGCGAGAATGGGCCGATCGCGACGCCGGCGAGCAGATAGCCAACAACGGAGGAAAAGCCGGCGCGTTGCAATATCCAGGCGAATATTGCAGCAGCAAGCAGAGCCGTGGCTAGGTCACGGAGGAAAATGATTTCCTGCACTGCGCGAGTGTTTCGGAGCGCGGCAAAGTGCGGCAAGTATAAAACCTGCGGGAGATTGGAATCCTCGCGTTCGCGAGGGAGAACGCTACTTATTTTTACCGTTCGCCATTTTCTTGCGAAGGGCTTGCTCGACGTGGGCGGGGACGAAGGAGCTGATGTCGCCGCCGAGACGGGCGACTTCTTTAATCATGCGCGAACTGATGAAGGTGTAGGATTCCTTGGGCATCATGAAGATGGTTTCGACCTTTTCGTTGAGTTTGCGGTTCATGAGCGCGAGCTGGAATTCGAATTCGAAGTCGGAGACGGCGCGAAGGCCGCGGATGACAGCTTCGCCTTTTTTGGATTGGACGTAATCGACGAGCAGGCCGGTGAAGGTGTCGACTTCGACGTTGGGAAGATGTTCGACGGCGCGGGCGGTGAGGTCCTTGCGTTGCGCCATGGTGAAGAGGGGAGTTTTGCTTTCGTTGATGGCGACTGCGACGACGACGCGATCGAAGAGGCGTGCGGCGCGCTGGATCACATCGAGGTGACCATTGGTGATTGGATCGAAACTTCCCGGGTATACCGCGGTCCGCATGGGCCGGACGGTAGCAAATGCGCGGAGGAAGGAAAAGGATTTGGGAGGGCGATGAGGCGCGATTTTGATTTGAGTCAAAACGCGAACCGCGAGACACCGGTCCAACCAACTGGTTTCGCTTTGATTCCCCATTAGTGCCATTCCTGCGGATTAGTTGATGAGCTAAAGATGTTCGCGATGCGGGGGGATTCCCGCTTCTTTCGAAATAAAATGAAACCAAGATTTCACGTAGTGGTGGTGTGTGTGGGTCTCGTGCTGGGCTCCGTATTTTCTATGGCGGCGCCAAATCTTAGCTCGCTGGAAATCTATAAGGTGGTTCGAAGCGGCTCGGTAGCGGAAGTCGGTAGGTTAATCGAGGAAGGGGTGCCGGTAAATTACCGGGATGCGGCTGGGAATTCGCTTTTGATGCAGGCAGTGGTTTATGGGGATACGACGCTGGCGAGTTTTTTGATCCAACGCGGGGCCGATGTGAACACGACGAACAATTTTGGGGCGACGGCGTTGATGCGCGCGGCGGGGGATCACGAGAAGATTGCGTTGCTGGTGAAGCATGGCGCGAAGGTGAATGCGCGGTCGGGGTTGATGAATTCGGCGTTGCACACCGCGGCGCGGGAGCATCGATCGGCGCGATCGGTGGAGTTGTTGTTGAAGGCGGGCGCGGAGGTGAATGCGACGAATGTTTTTGGGGCGACGCCTTTAATGTGCGCGGCGGCGAGCGGCGATTTGGAGACGGTCCGATTGCTGGTGAAGCATGGAGCGGATGTGAACGCGCACTCGCGCGGCAGTGAGGCGAATGTGATCTGGGGTGGGGGACGTTCGGCGCTGATGTGGGCAGCGTTCCGCGGGGACAAAGCGATGGCAAAGTTTTTGATCGAAGCGGGCGCGAACGTGAATGAGCCGGAGGGGTTCGGCACGGCGTTGAGCCAGGCGGCGTGGAATGATCACGCGAAGATGGCGGAGTTTTTGTTGAAGCGCGCGGCGCAGGTGAACCAGAAGGACGTGATGGCTGAGTTCACGCCGTTGCATTGGGCGGCGGGTTCGGAGAATGGCGATGCGGCCCTGGTGAAGTTGTTGTTGAGGCACGGGGCGGACGCGAACGCGGAGGGTGGAGCGCCGGTGGATGCGTTCATGGGGATTCCGCAGACGCCGTTGCTGATTGCGAAAAAGCGAAACGAGACGGCGATTGCGCAGGAGTTGAGGGCGGCGGGAGCGACGGAGAAAGCGGTGAAAACGCGCGCTGAAGTTTCGATGAAGGCGGTGGAGGTGAACCAGGGAAGTTTGCGAGCGGCGCTGGTATCGGCGTTGCCGAAATTGGAGGAGACGGCGGTATTTTCAAAGGGCGCGTATTTGCAGCACAGCAGCAAGCAGGATTGCGTTTCGTGTCATCAACAATACATGCCACTGGCGAGTTTCGGATTTGCGAAGGTGGCTGGAGCGCGCGCGGATGCGAAGGTGGAAGCGCAGGTGGTGGAATTCGTGCGCAAGGACAACACCAATCTTTACGAGATGACCGCGCAGGCGACGTTTCATCCGGAGCCGGGACATGGTTATGGTTACGCGCTGTTTTCGATGGAGGCGCAGGACCAGGAGCCGTCCCCGGAACTGGATGCGATGGTGCATCACTTGCTAGTAATTCAGGACAAGGATGGACAGTGGCATAACAACTTGCCGCGTCCGCCGCTGCAAACGAGCGATTTTGGGCCGACGGCGCTGGCGATTCGCGCGTTGAAGAAATATGGATTTCCTGGGCGCGAGGCAGAAATCGGCGATCGGATCGCGCGCGCGAAAAAGTGGCTGTCACGCGCGACGCCGCGGAATACCGAAGAGCGGGCTTATCAATTGGCGGGGTTGGCGTGGGCGGGCGAATCGCAGAAGAAATTGCACGCGCTGGCGAAAGAACTGTTGAAGGAGCAGCGGTCGAATGGCGGTTGGGCGCAGTTGGCGAGCCTGGAACCGGATGCATATGCGACGGGGTTGACGTTGTTCGCGCTGGCGCAAGCTCGCGAGAAGAACACGACGGAGTTTCAGCGCGGACTGGCTTTTCTCCTTAGCACGCAGGCGAAGGATGGAACGTGGCATGTGCGGGCGCGGGCGTATCCGTTCCAGCCGACAATGCGGAGTGGGTATCCGTACAGTCGCGATGGTTGGATCTCGGCGACGGGCGCGAGTTGGGCCGTGATGGCGATTGCGAGCGCGTTGGAGGAAACGAAATTGCAGATGAGCGCGCGATAGATTCGGATCCTAATTTGTTTGGGTTGACTGCTGGTTCAGTGATGGGCCGGCAGTTTTTTTGTAAGGCAGAATTACACATTTGAAGTGGAGATGTTCGGAAGGTGGGGAGCGGAAATTAACCTAAGGATGGAAAACTCGTGAAATTAATTGCTTACGCAGGCGGAATTTAGGAGGGCTGAACTCGCGCCGGTGGCATAGCGGTTGCTAAACGAATCTGTCTTGCCTGTGATTTGTTAGCGTATGGGTAAATTAATTTTGTGCGTGGGTGCCTTGCTGGCGCTCTCTGTGAGTCGGGTTGGTGCCGTGCCTGTGACGGTGCAAGAGCTTTCGGTTTCGCCGGCGCAGGTGGCGTATATCAATGTGACCGGATTCTATTCGGGCGGAGCCTACGCCGGGATTGTGAATTTGAAGGTGAATGGGGTGGAGACGGACGGTTTTTGCATTGATCCATTCCATTTCTCGAGCCGTTCATCGATGCAATATGAAATGGTGAACCTGGCGGATGCGCCGAAGGCTTACCTGCCGACGTTCAACGGGGACATGGGCGAGCTGAAGGCGGCACAGATCAGCAAGCTTTGGGGAATGGCTTTCTCGGCGACGATGACAGCGTCGCAGGCGGCTGCGATGCAAATTGCGATTTGGGAGATTGTGGCGGGTGATTTGTTTTCGGTAAGCGGAAATGACTTCGGGGCTTCGGTGCTGCTTGGGAAATTGGCGACATACTCCGGCCCGGCGGCGAACCTGGTTGGGCTGACTGGCCCGGGACAGGATTATGTGATCGCGAGCGTGCCAGATGGCGGAGCGACGGCGTTGCTGTTTCTGATTGGTTTTGGGGCGATGTCGGCTGCGAAAACATTTGTGCGCCGGAAATAGCCTCGCGCTGATTTAGATTTGCAGAAGGCCGAGGCAAGATTTTGCCTCGGCCTTTCTTTTTTGTTACGAAGGTTCCGCATGTTTGAGTACGACGTGGCGGTGATTGGGGGAGGGAGTGGCGGTTACGCGGCGGCGAGGACGTGCGCGGCGGGCGGCTTGAAGACGGTGGTGCTTGAGGGCGGGGAAAAGGTCGGTGGGTTGTGCATCTTGCGCGGGTGCATGCCGACGAAGGCGCTGTTGTATTCGGCAGAGGTGTTGCACACGGTGAAAAATAGCGCGCCGGTGGGGGTGCGGGCGTGCGATGTTTCGTTTGATATTAAGGAGATTGTTGCGAGGAAGGATCGGCTGATTCAGGAATTCGCGGATTACCGGCAATCGCAGTTGGAGAGCAAACGGTTTAATTTTGTTCGGGCGAATGCGACATTCAAAGACGCAAATACGTTGGCGCTTTCAAATGGGGAACAAGTTCGGGCGAAGAATTTTGTGATTGCGACGGGATCGGTGCATGCGCGCGCGCCGATGCCGTCGCTGGAGGAGGTGGGATACATCACGAGCGACGAGGCGATCGGGCTGGAGAAGTTGCCGAAGTCGATGATTGTGCTGGGCGGCGGAGCGGTGGCGGTGGAGTTCGCGCAGTTCTTTTGTCGATTGGGTGTGCGCGTGACGTTGATCCAACGGTCGGAGCACATCTTGAAGGAGGAAGACACGGACGTCGCGAAAGTGGTGGAGGACGTTTTTCGGAAAGAAGGGATGACGATTTTTACGGGAACGAATTTGAAGGCAGCGTGGACTGAGGGTGGACTGAAGGGCGTTTCGTTTGAGCATCAGGGGCAAACGGTGCGCGTGGCGGCGGAAGAGATTTTATTCGCACTGGGGCGCGTGCCGAATACGGCGAATTTGAAGTTGGAAAATGCGGGGGTGCAACTTTCCTTGGGACGATTCCTGGTGAATTCGGAGATGCAGACGAATGTGCCGCATATTTATGCAGCGGGCGATTGCACGGGGTTGCATGAGATTGTGCATATCGCGATTCAGCAGGGGGAGATTGCAGCGCAGAACATTATCAATCCGAAGGATCGGAAGTGTATTGATTATCGCTTGCTGACGAGTGTGGTGTTTACGGATCCGCAGGTGGGGCGCGTGGGGTTGACGGAGAAGGCGGCGCAGTTCGAGAAGATTCCGCACATTGTGGCGAGTTATCCGTTCGCGGATCATGGGAAGAGCATGCTGATGTGCGCGACGGATGGGTTCGTGAAGTTGATTGCGGACCCGAAGAGCGGCGAAATTTTAGGTGGGTGTTGCGTGGGGCCGCACGGCGGAGAGTTGATTCATGAGATCATTGCGGCGATGTACCAGCGGATGACGGTGCGCGAGCTGGCGATGATGCCGCATTATCATCCGACGCTGGCGGAGATATGGACTTATCCGGCAGAGGAGTTGGCGGATAAAGTAGCTGCCGCGTGATCTATTGCTGCGGAGATGGAGTTGGCTGCGGTGGTGTGGGAACTGGTGGCTGGCCACTGGCGCTGGGGAGAGCGGTGTTGGTTTGGGAATGACCGGTTTGCCTCTTACTCGCTGCGCCGGATTCGGGGATGGTGCCGTATTTACCCTGGCCACTGGACGTTCCATCGAAGCCGGGCCCGGCACCGCCTGCGCCGGCCATGCTGCCGCCGCCCTGGTCGGTGTTGGATTGGGTTTGGTCCCCAGTGCCACCGCTGCATCCGATGAAGATGAGGGCTGCTGTCCCGATTGCTGAAATTCCCGCAAAGACCTTCTTCATATTGCATAGGTCGCTTGGGGCGGCGCTTCTCTCAAGGCGGGCAGATTCCGGTTTGGGAGTCGGGTCAAACCGCAGCGGAGGATTGCTGGCGGAGAGAATTGTTAAAGTGGACACACTCGCGGTAGGTGACGCCGGTGCCGCCGAAAATATCGAGGGCGGAGCCGATGGTGAGGTCGATGCGATTGCGGCTGAGGTCGGTGACCGACTTGAGGTCTTCGAGCGAACGCGCTCCGCCGGCATAGGTGGTGGGGATGCCGGACCAACGGGCGAGTTTTTCGACGAGTTCTTGGTCGATGCCGTGGCAGAGGCCTTCGACATCGACGGCATGGATGAGGAACTCGTCGCAATGATCGGCGAATTGGGCGAGCGTTTCGGCGCTGAGAGTGACGTTGGTGAACTTTTGCCAACGGTCCGTGACGACGAAGTATTCGCCGTCGCGTTTGCGGCAGCTTAGGTCGATGACGAGGCGTTGCTTGCCGATCGAGGCGACGAGGTCCTTGAGGCGATCCCATTCGATGCGGCCATCGCGGAAGATCCAGGAGGTGACGATGACGTGGGAGGCGCCGGCGTCCAGGTATTTGGTGGCATTATCGAGGTTGACGCCGCCGCCGAGTTGGAGGCCGCCGGGGTAGGCGCGGAGTGCCTCCACGGCGGGTTGCTCATTGCCGGCACCGAGCATGATGATGTGCCCGCCGCGCAAGTTGTCGCGCCGGTAAAGTTCGGCGAACCAGCTGGCGGGCTTTTCGGAAACAAAATTTGTGCGCAGCGCTTCGGTATCGAGGCTTCCGCCGACGATTTGTTTCACGCGACCTTCGTGGAGGTCGATGCAGGGTCGAAACATCCGGGGCTGAAGATAGGGAAGAATGAAGCAGCGGACAAATATTGTTCCGGCGAGCGGTCGGCGTAGATGGGAACGGGACTGGGCGGGTTTTAGCGGAGTGTTGTTAAGTTGAGGCGACGGAAGTGGGAAGGTGGATTTCGCACGGTGTGATTGGAATCGAACGGAGTTTAGAACGGCGATTAGGCGAGGGGAGTCGTTAACGTTATCTGCAACTTTCAAGGGGAGCAGGAGCTGCAATAATCCTCGTAAGAATCTAATGACAAAAGGTTTAAATACGGTTTTTGCGTTAAAGTTATCTGCAACTATCTGCAATTTACCTGCAACTTTTGTAGACTGCGGCCGGAGCTCAGCGCGCAATCGGACTGCGCGAGACTCGGAAAAGAAACCACGAATGGACACGAATTCACACGAATAAAAGCAGAATTGCGGCAGGGTGAATATCGACTTACAAAAAATTTCAAGTTGGCGATACAGAGCGAAAAAGTGCGGTACAATAGGGTCGGAAATGGGGTCGCGGATAGCGATACAATCGACGTAAGTTTTTCGGGAAACCACGAATTCACACGAATAAACACGAATAGGGAGCATGGGGCTGAGGGCATGATCAGAGGTCGGATTGGGCGGTCTGCCCAGGGGTGCTGTTTGCGACTTACAAAAAATTTCAAGTTGGCGATACAGAGCGAAAAAGTGCGGTACAATAGGGTCGGAAATGGGGTCGCGGATAGCGATACAATTTGCATAAGTTTTGCGGGGAAACCACGAATTAACACGAATGCACACGAATTCGAGTCGGCTAGAGTTGGCTATTGCAGGTACATGCGAAGGAAATCTCGCGCGGGAGGTTTTTGACGGGAAACTAGAAAATTCCGGTAAATTCTGGAATGACGCGGGTTTGGTGAGGGCCGTTGGCGATAAATAGCGATAAATGGGAACGCCTGCCGTGATGGCAGCAGGTGCGCTTTGGCAGTGGGCCGCCTCAAGGTGGGAGCAGAACAGCAGGACCTGGACGCAAGGGCGCTTCATAACGTCTCGGCCAGCGAAGGGACAGAGCGGGTACGCGGTGGTGCGTACTGGTGCTTTCGGGGGTGATTAGACGTTCGCTGAACGGCAGCGAGGTTCTAGTCAGCCACGGTCGCCTTCAAAGGCTGTTGCGATTAAACCCTGAAGCGGGTTTGATCGCAAGTTTTGAGTTTTGAGTTTTTAATTTTTAGTTCGGGGGGGTGGGGCAAGCAGTTCTCGTCGCGGGAAGCGGAAAGTTACCTTCTTACGGACTGACCCCTTTTCTAAGTTACCTTCTTACGGACTGACCCCTTTTCTGACCCCTTTTCCCCCTTTTCCGTTTTCCTCATGGGGTAGGTAATGCTGTGAGGCTGCCTAGCGTTCTGATACGGTCGGGTCATGCTTTGCGAGATGTGCAAGGAGCGGGAGGCGATGGTGCATCTGAGGACGACGAGTGCGGAGATTGAGGTGGAGGAAGGCGTTGATCCGGAGAGTGTGGATGTTGAGGCGCTCATGAAGGAGGCGGTGGGGAGCGAGCGGCATTTTTGTGAGGAGTGCGCGGATAAATTTTTCGCGAGCGCGCCGGGGATGAATTCGACGCGTAGTCTGATTTGTTTTTCGGATGCGTATCGGAGGAGGCTGTTGGACAAGGTGGAGGCGGAGGTGCCGGAGGCGTTTTACGAGGGAGAAGATCCGAATCGGATGCGGGAGGTTAGCGAGAAGGAGATGGAGTTTTTGAGGAGGGAATTGGAACGGGAAGGGCTCCCGGTGGAAGGGGACGCGTTTTTGATGTTGTGGGCGAATTTGTTTTGCGGGGCGGAGTTTTATGAGCGGCGGGATAGGTTTAGCTCAGGAGAGAGGGATTGAGATAGGGCTGCATGGACCGAACTTTTTGGGGCATCCTTCTGGACGGCAGAGTAGAATTGCTCTAAAACCGATTTATGCGGGCAATTTGGCGAACTACTTTGTTTTTCGCGATAGGTTTCGCGACTGGCACTATTAAATCTTTCTCAGATCTCCCGCCTCCTTACCTCATCCAAGCGACCGTCACGGTAGAGAATCATCAGTTGGGAATTTCCGCACGGCCAGCAGGCACGTTGACATTCGTTCAGAGCAACGGCTGGTGGGATGTTGAAATCGTTCTTCCCAGCGCGAAAGCAGGGGAGGCTAAGGTGTCCACCTGCAGAAAGATTTCCAATGGGACGCAAAGTTACATTCGGTTTAACACAGAGAATCGCGACGAAATTTCGCGGACACCGGCCGTTAACTGTGTGGTAAAACACCCAGCCGATTCGGTTCTTTACGATGCCTGGGCGAGTCTCTCCGCGCGTGCGGAACTGCCCGTTGTTGATACGAAGCTCATACGGCGTAATCTCGATCTACCAGGGTGCTTCATTCAGTTGGTCGATGCTCCAGAGAATGAGGCACTGTATAAACTCAAGTTTTTGGATGAGGCGAAAACATTCATCTCATTTCTGCAGGTTACTAATCGTGGATTTGGGCTGGATACTCAGGTCAAAGGAAATGGTAAGCTCGAACCTCAAATTGCTAAACTGCGAGGACCTTTCTTAGAATATGAACTGGAGGTGTTAGCTACGACAAATATTGGAAGCTGGACGTTTCCTACACTCGTTGAGACGCGGCGATATGGATTCCGCTGGTCGAACGAGGGAACGCAGCCGATATTAATAAAACGTACGCAAATTAGAGTCGAGCGCGTTATTTTCCCCGGAGGAATTGCGCGGTGTTGAAGCAGCGCGATTACCGCGCCCGGTGCATGTATACGGCGTGAAGAACGACCAATGGAACTCGGTGATGGATTGACGCTGCTTCGAATCCCAAAGCGCACCGGTGGGTGATCCGCAAATGAAAAGCTAGAATGGAAATGATGTATCCAGGCAATTCTTTGTTGTTCGCTTCATTAATGATCATCGTCATTCTGCCGGTGCAGGCAGCGGAATTTGAGGTTAACGGCACAGTCCATCAAAGTAGTCCGCAAACTCCTGGATCCCGGCAGGAGCACAGTTTTCGGGTGAGTGTTGCGGGAGACCGCTGGAACATTCGTTTACTTCCCACCAGTTATACTCCTGAGGAGAATGGATTTTCGCCGATCATTCCGGATTATTTGGAAGCAGGTAACAACGGAACGAACTTCTTCTCCGTGACTTCGGTGGAGTCGGGTGCCGACGATCCGAAGCGACCTGGTGCAATAACTTACAGCGCGTTTGCGGTGCGCGGCGAGGGCCGAATTCCTTTTGGCATTGATCCAGTGATTACCGGAATATGGTGGACGTACGCATCACATCGGTATTTGGAAAAGAAGAAAGTTGGCCGCATTATTGTGCCGGACAGCGCTTTACCTCTGCGACTCGTTGGCATTCGAATGACGAATGATTTCGAAGTGCCCGCAACCTGGCGATTGAACGATGAGGCACCATTTTTACCGGGTTACATCACGACGAGCAATTACGTGCCGCATTTTGGAGGCAGGCATACGTTCGAACTTCTTCTGGGTGGGACCACCACAAATTTCGCCCTCGCGGTGCGCGAGTGGAACAACGTCGCCGGCCTGAAGCTGCCAAAGGTTGCAAAGATCGAATACTATTATCCCATTAGGAAGGGCGACCGCAATAATGGCCCGATTGAGTGGAAACATCGCAGTTCCACGACGATCGCAGCGAGCGAATTCAAGACGAAGGTTTCGGTCGTTAACTTCGTTCCAGAGCTTCCTCCTCGCTCTTCCGTGATGGACTATAGGAGGCTTTCCCGGTCGCCGCCTGATGATCCGAAGAGTGAATTGCGATCTACTTGGTAGGATCGTCCGCGAAAAGCGTGACGAGCTTTGAATCTTTTCGGCTATGCACCTTCGACTCTTGCGACTGTTTCTTGGGTTCGCCGCGGTGGCGTGGGGTGTTTCGATTGGTGGGGTTTTTATGAGTTGGTCGGCGGCGGCGGGGGCGTTGCAGGGGTTGGGGGCTCAGCCAATCGCATATGATCGGATGCTGGATTATTGGTTGCGGATGGCGGCGGGTGCCTTTGCGTTGTTGGGTGCTGGTATTTGGTGCTGATGATCTGGCCGCAGAAGTTTTATGCGGCGATCCCGTGGTTTGGTGGACTGATGTTGGTGGAGGGGTTGAGTTTGCTGGTGCATGGGTTGCGTCTGTCGCTGCCGCCATTTCCTTTTTATGCGGATACTTCGGCGTGCCTTGTTGGGGGAGCGGCGATTCTTTATTTATCGCGATATTCGAGGCCGGAGTCGACATGAGTAAGAGCGAGCATTCGAACAATTTCCCCACGAACCTACGATCGACGATAGTAGCCATCGATCACCAGATCACAGTATTGATTTACCCACATTAGCGCGGTTCAATCACGCGCCCGCAGCGGAAGACGGCCAGAATGTGCTAACGTTGTTCTCCATTTAACCGATTGCATGTCCATGGAGGCGTATCCTATGAAACAGTTCCTACTCTCAAAACTGATCGGATGGTTCTTTGCGATTTTAGCCGTGGTGATGATCTTTGTTGCTGGTTGGGTGCTCCAGCTTATCGGCAAGGACAACGGTAGGTGGGAGTCATTCACTATGTTTCTGCCCGCAGTGATGCTGTTTCTCAGCGCTCACTTACTTCAGCGTTTTGGGCGCAGAGCCGTTGACATTTACCTGATGAGCGGGCTTTTTCTGGTCTTTGGACTTGTTGTCTTGTTCATGGGGTAGAGATGATTCCGCCTAACCTGGGACGCAGCGCACGGCGGGCACAAGGTGCTAATCATTGGGCCACCGGCTGGGTCAGATTCTGCGAGGGCTACATCGGTTTCATGGTTCGAAGATATCTTCGATGGGAAGGTGGAAAAGACGGGCGACCTTAAAAGCGAGGGGAAGGCTGGGGTCGTATTTCTCGGTTTCGATGGCGTTGATGGTTTGGCGGGATACGCCGAGTTTGTCGGCGAGGTCTGATTGGGACCATTCTTTGGCGGCGCGGAGTTCGCGCAGTTTGTTCTTCATTGGTAGCGGCGGTTGAGGAGGGAGGAACTGAGGAAGTAAAAGAAGGTGATGAGGAGGAAGGCGTGCGTGACGGTGGCGATATCCCAGCTGCCGCGGCCGGGAAAGATGGCGCGGAATAGTCCGGCGACATCGAGGCGGTGCCAGAGCATGATGAAGAAGAAGGTGGCGCCGACGGCGAAGAGGACAGCGCCGCCGGTGACGCGGCGATGCAATTCGTCCATGCCGCGAATCCAGCAGACCAGGCTACGTGCCCAGAGGGCGAGGGCCGCGAATTGCGCGATGACGAGCGCGGTGCGTCCGGCGACGGACCATTGGCTCACGGCGTTGTGGTAGATGACGTCGCCGAAAGCGGAGATGAGCGTGGCGGCGATGAGCCAGCCGTTGACTTTTACATCGCTGCGCCAGGAGTAATCTTTTCGGCCGGGCCAGATTTCGTCGGGGAGGTTCGGTCGTGTATTCATTGGGGCGAGTGTAAAGGATGCTTGTCATATGTCAAGGATGCTTTACATATGTTTAACGAAGACGGGAGGTTTGCACGGGACGAGATTCTGGTTGTCACGGGTGCCGATGGGACGAACGGAGTTTTTGCGGAACCCCGTTGGGGTTCGGAGATTTGTTTGGCTTGTTACCCAGGGTAGATCGTTTCCGATCAACCCTGGGCTTTGTTGTGGAACCCCTTTGGGGTTCTAGATTGGCGATGGGTTCAGGGAGGACCGTCGATAGAATTGAACAAAGGCGCGCCGGAGAATTTATTTGGGTTTTTGGGCAGGTCTCATGACCAAATCTCTCGGCAGATGCGGAACCCCGTTGGGGTTCGGAGATTTGTTTGGCTTGTTACCCAGGGTAGATCGTTTCCGATCAACCCTGGGCTTTGTTGTGGAACCCCTTTGGGGTTCAAAGGCGGCGCTTTGCGCCTGGCTGCCACTTTCGAATCTCCTTTTCTATATTCTCGGTTTCAGCGGAGCCTCGCCATCTGCGGCAAAACCATTTGTCCTGGAAGAAGAACTTTCCCACATCGTCGTCCTTCGACGTGCGAACAGCTTTAAGATGGACGGATTTGTCGGTGAGGAGCCACGCGCCCTGTTCGTGGGTGACGCTCATTAGGGTGGGATTTCCGTGGTTGCTGCGGAAGACGCACGGATCCTCCGGCAGAAATTTTGGTCGGGAGCCGATCCAGTCGGCGACGCGCGGTCCTGCCTGTGCGGCGATTCGAGCGACGGTAGGATCGAAGTGCAGGAGGCAAGCAAGAGAAGGGGTTATGGGACGGAGGCGTTGTGTTCCAGGCCAGGCAGAGACGAGTTTCATCCCGAGGATGTAATCGCCGAAGAGTTTCAGCAGGTTACGATACTGCCGTGCGCAAGCGAGCTGAAGGGTGCCGGCCTCATTGTAGAGGTGAATAATCAGGAGCATCCGGTCTGCCCCTTCTTTGACGAGACACCATTCAAGCAGTTTGCCGAAATCTGCTTTTTGGACGTCAATATCGTAGCAATGCATTCGCACAGTTGTGTAGGATCGCCTTGAGACTGTCAGCCAAAACGATAGGATTTATGGAAAGTAGATCGTCTCGATCAACCCTAGGCTTTGTTGTGGAACCCCTTTGGGGTTCTAGGGAGTTCTGTGTTCTTATCGCATCCGCGAGGCGCGCCATCATGGATGATAATCAGTTTAGTGGCGGTGCGATCGCGTGATGGTTAGTCACAAACGTGACGCATCCAGTGGTCGGCGCATTCGGCTGCACTAAAGTTTTGGAGTGGTGCGGGGCGGAGGTTTGCTACTTGAGTTTCAGGCTCTCGAGTTGTTTGCACCAGAGTTCGACGGCGTCGGGCGAGGATTCGAATGGGTTGAGGAGGTTGAGCGAGTTGATGCCCTCGGCGTCGATGATTTCCCAATCGACGAAGTAGCGCAGCGGCTGGTTTTTGAGCTGCTGCATGATATGGGAACGAATTTGGGCACGGGTGTTGGTGGGGGGCTTGCGGGTGGATTCCTGGATTTCGTTGGGGGTGACGTCCCAGGGTGGTGGCGTTTTGGCGAGGGCGAGGCCGAGGCTGCGGGAGGGATCGATGTGATGGAATTCGAGGTCTTGCGCGCGGAGCCAGGGATCGATCCAGGAGATTTTTTCGGTTTCGACGAATTGGCGGAAGAGCCAGCGTTTGGTGATCCAATCGACTTTGCCGACGAGGGCGTCCGGATCTTTTGAAAGAGCGGAGAGGGTTTCGTCCCAGATTTGGAGGACGATATCGGTTTCGGTATCGCGGCCTTTGAATTCGTTGGTGGCGGCTTCGCAGAAATCGTAGAGCAGTTCGACCGCGCTCGCGCAACGGCCGTCGGCGAGAGTCGCGAGCCATGGGCCGTCGGGTTGATGCGACATGCCGCGGAAGGTCATGACGGCGTCGGCCAGGACGATTTTTGGCATGTGGTCGATTTCCAGGAGATCGAGCACGAGGGAGGTGGTGCCGATTTTCAGGAGGAGAGTGGTCGGCAGGACGCTGGTGTCGCCGTGGAGCAGATGGAGGCGGCGGTATTTGCGAGCGTCGGCGAGGGGTTCATCGCGGGTGTTGATGATGGCGCGGTTGAACTGCACCCACTCGAAGAGATCGTTGTTGATGTAATCGGCGCGCTGGCTGATTTGAAAATGGCTGTCGGCGCCGTGGCGTAAGAGATCGCCGCGGAGTTCGGCACCGGGGGTTGCGCCGACGCGTCCAGCGCCGACGAAGAGTTGGCGAAGAGTGAGGAAGGCGAGAAGGGAGAGGACGTTTGCTTCGGTGAGTGGAGCGGAACGGCGGACGAGATAGTTTTCGTGGCAGCCGAAGGTCGCGCCGGAGTAGTGATCGATATTGTTGCGAATGAAACTGACCTGGTCGGAGAGGCGCAGATCTTTGCAGGCCTGAAGGAGAATGGCGTCGCCGGCGCGATCGTATTTCAGGAGGTCGATGAGGGAGAGACATTCGGGCGTGCAGTATTCGAGGTGACCCATGTCGACGTAAGCGCGGCCGCCGTTAAAAAGAAAACCGCCGTTGCCGGCGGGTTCGTCCCAATCGCGCTGGTGCATGTCGGGCAGGCCGAAACGGGAGCGATCGAAAATCCAATTGCGCACGCGGCCGACGGCGCTAGGCGGCCCGGAGGGATCGGTCGTAAGACAGCCGTATTCAGTCTCGAGGCCGACGATGCGATTCATATCCGCCTTGAAATTACAGCAAAGCGCATTCGAGGCAAAGGGAGTTCACCGCCCTATTCGCGACTCCGCCCGAATCAGGAGCGCGCGTGAGGAAGTTCAACTTGTCCGCGCGTGTCAGGCGAATATTCTGGGCGCGTGCGCTGGATTATTCTGTTGTTGATTAGTTGCCGCTTGCTGCTGGCCGGCACGCTCGCGGTCGCGACGTACAATCTGGAATTCTACGTAGACCAACCGACGCTTGGGAATGAGGCGAAGTCAGAGTTGGCGCGGAGCATCATTCGGCAAAGCATCCGCACGATTAATCCTGATGTGATCGCGCTGCAGGAAGTCGGCACGACGAACGCGCTGCTCGAATTGCGTTCGGCGCTGAAGAAGGTTGGGATTGATTTTCCGCATTGGGAGCATGTGCGTGGTTACGATACAAATTTGCACGTTGCGTTCTTGAGCAAGCTGCCGTTCACCGCGGTGCGCCACCACACGCGTGATAGTTACCTGCATCGCGGGCGGCGCTTTCATGTGTTGCGCGGTTTCGGCGAAGTGGAAGTGGAGTTTGAGAAGCGACGCATCACGCTGATGACAACGCACCTGAAATCGAAACGGCAAAGCGCAGAAGCGGACCAGGAGGAGATACGATTGGAAGAAGCGATGTTGCTGCGGGAGAAGATTGATCAGTATTTGCAGCGAGATGCGCGCGGGAATCTGATTGTGCTCGGAGATTTCAATGATGGAGTCGGGACGCGGGTTTATTCGACGTTGATGGGGAGAGGAAAGAACCGTCTGTTCGACACGCGACCGAACGAACAGAACGGCGATTCGCTACCGAATCCGAATCCAAGGTTTGATCCGCGGCGAATTGTTTGGACGCATTATTACGCGAAGGAGGAATTGTACTCGCGGATTGATATGGTTCTGCTCAGCCCAGCGCTGCAGAAGTTCTACCGGCCGGAGCAAAGCTATGTGCTCGCGATGAAGGATTGGGGCGCGGGTTCTGATCACCGGCCGGTCTGCGTGAAACTGGAGTTTTGAATTTTACGACGCAAAAATCGGCGTTTCCACTTTAGCGGTGTTGCGGCCGAGGGCGTTGTCGTAGGTGGAGATGGCTTCGTCGTAACGATGCATGGCGGCGAGGACGCGGGCTTTGTAGACGTTGGCGACCGTGCGTTTGGGATTGAGGCGGAGTGCTTCTTCGTAAGCGGCGAGGGCTTGTTCGAGGCGGCCCATGCGTTCGAGAGCGATGCCTTTCTTGAGGTGCGCTTCGGAGTTCTCGGGATCGACGGTGATGGCTTCCTGGAAACAGGCGACTGCTTCCTGGAGACGTTCGGTGTCGAGGAGGACCTGGCCCTTGGCGAGAAGGAGCGACATGCTGGAGGAGGTGCTGGGTTCGACGCCGGTGGCGTCGGCGAGTGTGGGGGCGCTGGTCGTGCCATGGTGCCCGGGTGTTTCGAGTTGCTCCATGCGATGCTCAAGCATTTTCATCGCGCTTAATAATTTCGAAGTCTGAGGATTTTCCGCTTCGAGCAAATGCGGGGTGCGACCGCCGGGAGGCAAGAGGCCTGTGGTCTTCATTTCCATGACGCGGTTCAGGCAACGCAATTGGAACCAATAACTGAAAACCAGAACCAAAAAGACCGCCGCGGCTGCGCCCAAAATAACTTTGAACTGGAATGAAGTGCTCTGTTTGCTGAGCTCGATCTCGCGTTCACGTTGAGCAATGAGGGTCTGCTGCAAACCGATCAGCACGTTGGAAAGCGATGCATTCTGCTGCGACATGTGATCGAACTTTTGCGACGCTTCTTCGCTTGCCTTTTGCGCCTGGGCGCTGGCTTTCTGCATTTGTTCGTTCGAGCGTTCCATCTCGCGAAGTTGAGTGCGCAAGTGGTCCAACTCAGGCACCACCACCTGGACAGTCTGAGGTTGGGCGGCGACGGGAATTGCGTTGGTTGGCGAGGAAACCGCGGCGGCAGCAGGGAGTTGGTTATTTCCGGCTTCTGCGGCGGAAAGGATCGTGCAAAGGCTGAACAGTGCCGTGGCGCGCAGGATAAGGGCTGAGAATTTCATGGGAGCTCGGGTTTTGTCGATCTGAGCATGAAAGTAAGAAACTCTTCGTGGAAGGCACAAGCCAATTCTAATGCATTTTATTCACAATTTTTTGATTTTTTGATTTCCTTCCGGCGCGCAGTCCGGCAATGTCCACACGATCGTAAACCTCCATGAAAGCCTGCCTCCTTTCAGAATCACGAGTCGCCATTGTTTTCACGGTTTTGTGTGCGCTCCTTGCGGCACCGACGGACACGCGCGCGGCGGACGCCAACGCCGGTGATCGCGAACAATGCGCGAAGAACCTCACGAACATTTTTAAAGCGATTCAGATGTATCGCGCTGAACGCAAAGATGTTCCGAATTGGCTTTCGGACCTGGTGCCGAAATACATCAAGGACCCGAACACGTTGATCTGCCCGATAATAAAAAGGACGGGCGAGGTGAAAGTGCTTGGAGTTGAGGATCCAAAGATCAGCACGGCCTATTTATATGAGTTTGCTGATACTCCGATTCCGAGCGGGATTTACGGTGGGTCGCAGCGGACGATGAAAGAATGGAAGCGGCGGCAGATGGGGGTGGTGGGCTCGAAGATTCCGATGGTGCGCTGCCATCATCATCAACCGCAGGTGCTGAATCTTTCGTTCGACGGCCAGGTCTATGAAGGACCAGGAGGGTGGGAGGCCGAAGTGCGCGAAGTGAACCCGGAGGAACTTGCGCCGGCGCGGATTTTCGCGACAGACGCGGTGGCCACGAGCCAGGCGCGACTGCAATCCGAGATTCCGCAACGCGATCCGCGCGCGCCGGCGAAATTGATTGATCTCACGAAACATTACAACGCGGCGCTCACTGAAGGCTGGCACCGGACAGGCCCGAATGAACCGATCGCCAACGATCTTTCCAATTTGCCGCGCGGCATTCAGAAGATTGCCGGAACTGAATTTGATGTTCGCGGTTTGATTCAACTCAGTAGCCGTAAGTTGAATCACCCGCGCTTTCCGTTGGCGGCGCGCGACATCAAGGTGGACCAGAAAGCGGCGCGTATACACTTTCTCCATAGCACTGGCTGGAGCGCGCCGGATGGAACGCCGGTGGCGAGTTATGTGGTTCACCTCGCAAACGGCAAGACGCACGAGTTCACCGTGAATTACGGTGATCACGTCGTTGACTGGGTGGCGTGGCAGCCGAATCCGAAAGATTCAACGGTGGCATGGTCCGGCACTTCGCCGTTGACCGGGGGACAAACGACGTTAAATGTTTTCAAAACTTCGTGGACCAATCCTGAACCGGATCAGCCCATTACCAAAATCGATTACCTGGCGGCCAACAACGATCCCGCACCATTCCTGATCGCCATTACTGCTGAAGCCCAATGAAGAAACTATTCGCTGTTGTTTCCGTAGCTCTCGCGAGCGTTATCGCCCAAGCGGCCACTTTGCCGGAGAAACTGCGCGTTCTGGCGGTTGACCTGGATCGCGCGCTGATCGAAACGCCCGGTGTGCCCGGTGGAGAGATCGCGCAGCAAGTCCGCACCTTGCTGGAAAATGCTGATCCGGATGTGGTCTGCCTGCAGGGCGTGCTCGATTGGGAAACCGCGGAGCGCGTTGGCAGGCTGAAGCCGGGATTTCGTCTGGTGACCTGCTCTGCGTTTGAGGCAAAAAATCCGAATGTTCCCGCGGCGCAGGTGGCGATCCTGGCGCGCGACAAAGCGGCGATTTCGTGGGTGGAAGAAGTTTCGGACAATGGCGGGTTCGCTTTCGCGGTGTTGCAGGCGGGCTCACGGAAGCTCGGCGTTTTTTCAGTGCAATCCACGCTGGCCAACTCGGCGGCTTCCGCGCCGCTGACCGAGCGTATTCTGGCCGAAATCAGCAAACTGCAGAAGTTTCCGCAGAACCGGCCGGACTCATTTCTCGTTGCGGGCAGCGCGCTCGTGAAGTCGTCGCCGATCGTCGAAGCTGGCTTGCAATCTATTTCGGCGGAAGCGCCGGGCGCTTACCCGACTTCGCCGATTCGCGCGGAATTCTGGGTGAACAAAGCTGGGTTCATCGCGCGGCCGCGGGCGGTTGCGATCAAAGGCTTGAAGGCTCCGGCGATTGTGTCCGACTTCGATGCTGGTAGTTCTTTTTCGACGAAGTTTGCCTATCAAACTCCGCTGCTCTTCCAGGGTGAATCTCCGGCATCGTTGCAAGCTGCAGTCACGGCCACGCCGCCGGAAGGGCGCTCGCTGGTTTGGCCGGTCGGCATCGCGACGGCATTTTTGGTGCTTTTTCTCCTTGTGCTGTTACGTAGAACGCCCACTTCGACGGAAATGGCGCTGATGCCGGTGAATGGAAACCAACAACTTGGGCCTACGGAGAAAGAACAAATCCGCACCGGAATGCTGGACTGGCTGAAGAGTGCCTTCCTGCAACGATTGCTCTCGCAGCGCCAACAAATGCTCAACAACGAAGCGGAAGCAACGCGCCGGACGATGGTGATCGAAGAAAAGCTTTCGAATCTCCAGAATGCATTGCAGAGCCGCATTGGCGCTTACGAAGCTCGCATTGAACGTCTTGAAGTGGAACTGACCGCCGCAACCTCTGAGAACCGCGATTTGATCCGCAGCCAAATCGATTTGCTGAAAGAAAAAGTGGCGAAGGCGAAGGAAGAGCGGGCCTACACGCGGAATTGAGGCCCAACCTGGTTGAGTTTAGCGCAGCAGCTTGTACCCGAAATACAAGACTGCGGCCGATGCCGCGACAAATACGGCAAAGCTCATATACACCAGGAACAACCGCCATGATTCGTTAATCTTCATGCGCCCTCTAGGATATCGGCAATTCTGATTCACCCCTTTAGCTGAAGGAACTGTGGGTCAGCCTTTGTTCCAGCTTTGCAGAATTATCATGGGCTATTAAGTTGCCGTCCGGATGAAGGTTCGTTTTACGAAGATGAACGGTGCGGGAAATGATTTCGTTTTGATCGATAATCGCAAGGGTGAGGTGCGTTTGCGTGCGGAAGATATTGTGCGGATTTGTCATCGGCAGCGGGGAATTGGGGCAGATGGCTTAATGCTGCTGGTGCCTGCGAAGAATGGCAAAGCGGATTGGGCGTGGGATTTTTATAATAACGATGGCAGCAGCGCGGAAATGTGCGGAAACGGCGCGCGCTGTTTTGCGAGATATATCCAGAAGGCCGTGCCCGGAACGAACGGGAAAACTAGTTTCGAGACGATTGCCGGCGTGATTTCCGCGACTTTCGAAGGGGAACGCGTTCGGGTGAATCTTACGGAGCCGAAGGAACTGCGCCTGAATGAACAGGTTGAGCTATCCATTGGGAAGACTGCGGTGCATTCGCTGAATACCGGGGTGCCGCATGCGGTGATTTTCGTGCCGGATGCGGATAAGGCGATGGTGCAGGGCTTGGGGAATGAAGTGCGCTTCCACAAACATTTCGCGCCGCGCGGCACCAACGTGAATTTTGTGCAGGTGTTTGGGCCGGGAAAGATTCGCGTGCGGACTTACGAGCGCGGTGTGGAAGGGGAGACGCTGGCCTGCGGAACAGGTGTGACAGCTTCGGCAATTATTGCTTCGAAGCTGCACGGATTCAGTTCGCCTGTGACCGTGAAGGTGCAGGGTGGAGACACCCTGGAAGTCAGCTTCACGGAACAAAACGGCGCGTTCAAAGCGGTCCATCTCACCGGACCTGCTGATTTTTGTTTCGAAGGGGAGATCGAGGTTTAGGACTTCGCTGCTGCCGAATTCTTGCAAATTGCGCGAAAAGCGGGAAACTCCCGCCCCTGTTGTTTTATGTTCAAAGGAACCTACACCGCGATCGTCACGCCGTTTAAAGATGGCAAATTGGATGAGCCTTCGCTCGAGCGTTTGATCCGGTCGCAGATCAAGGGTGGCGTGGACGGCATCGTGCCAGTCGGCACCACGGGCGAATCGCCAACGTTGAGCTTCGAGGAGCACATTCACGTGATCGCGCGGTCGGTGGAAATGGCGCGGGGAAAAGTGAAAGTGATGGCCGGCACGGGTGGCAACGCGACCGATGAAGCGGTGTATCTCACGAAAGCGGCGGAAGAAGCGGGCGCGGATGGTTCCCTGCAAGTGGCGCCTTATTATAATAAGCCGACGCAGGAAGGGCTTTACCAACATTTCCGCGCGATTGCGAAAACGACGAAGTTGCCGATAGTGCTCTATAGCATTCCGGGGCGTTGCGGAATTGAAATCGCGATCGATACGGTCGCGCGCCTGGCGAAGGACTGTAAAAATATCGTCGGGATCAAGGAAGCGGGCGGCGTGCCGGATCGTGTCAGTCAATTGCGCGCGGCGCTGGGGAAAGATTTTACGATCCTGAGTGGAGATGATTCGCTTACTTTGCCGTTTATGTCGGTGGGAGCGGATGGCGTGGTGAGCGTCGCGTCGAATGTCGTGCCCAAAGAAGTCGCGCAGATGGTGCGTCTTTTCATGAAGGGGGATTCAAAAGCCGCGTTGAAGATTCACGCGAAGCTGTTCCCACTGTTCCGCAATTTATTCATCGAAACGAACCCTGTGCCTGTAAAAGCTGCGCTCGCCATGAAGGGGATGATCGGCGAAGAATATCGTTTGCCGCTGGTCAAGATGGACGCGAAAAATCGCGAGATCCTGAAAAAGACGTTGGAAGATTGCGGCGCATTATGACGCGAGTTGTTATTTCAGGCGCGAAAGGGCGCATGGGCCAGAGCTTGATCTTGTGCGCGCCGCGGTTTCCGGACATCCAGGTGGTTGGCAAGGCGGATCTCGGCGACGATCTCGAACCGATGCTGGCCAATGCCGATGTGCTGATCGATTTCAGTTTCCACAGCGGCACCGCAGTGATGGCTGAAGCTTGCGCGCGCCACAAAGTCGCGATGATCATCGGCACCACTGGCCACCTGGAAGACGAGCGCAAACGCATTCTGGCACTGACCAACCAAATCCCGATCGTCTGGTCGTCGAACTATTCCACCGGGGTGAACACCTTGTTCTGGCTTACGCGCCGAGCTGCGGAAATTCTTGGGCCGAGCTTCGACTTGGAAATCGTTGAGATGCATCATCGTCTTAAAAAAGATGCTCCCAGCGGCACCGCGATGACCCTGGCAGAAATCCTGGCCGCTGTGCGCAACGAGCAACTGGAGGCGGTTCTCAAACACGGCCGCGATGGAATCGTTGGCGAACGCAGCGCGCGCGAAATTGGGATGCACTCGGTCCGCGGCGGCGATGTCGTGGGCGATCACACCGTAATTTTCGCCACCGTTGGCGAACGCATCGAACTGACGCACAAAGCTTCGAACCGCGATACGTTTGCGAATGGAGCATTGCGTGCCGCGCTCTGGGTCACAAAACAGAAGCCCGGGCTCTATAACATGCAGCACGTGCTCGGGCTCAGCGATTGATTCTCCCACGATTTGAGTCCGGAAATTCCACGCATTTACGTCGCGCTGGGTTCCAACCTGGGAAATTCGCGCGAGAACGTGGAACACGCGCTGCGGCGGCTTGAAGAAATCTCGGACCTGCCGATCCAGAGCTCATCGGTGTGGAAAAGCACACCTGTTGATTGTCCGCCCGGCTCGCCGGAATTCCTCAACGCGGTGGCGGAACTGACCCCGATAGGAGGCGAAACACCGGAAACGTTCCTTTGGAGTTTGCAGAATCTCGAGAAAGAACTTGGCCGCACGCCAAAGAAGATTTTGAACGAGGCGCGTGTGATCGACCTCGATTTGGTCGCATTCGGCGAGGAAGTGCGGACCTCAGAGTTCTTAACACTCCCCCATCCGCGAGCGCACTTGCGTAAATTTGTCCTCGCTCCACTGGCTGAACTCGCGCCGGATCTCGTTCTGCCGGGGCAAAAAAAATCCGTGCGCAATCTCCTTTCGGACCTGCGCACGGATGAAGTCGTTGAAATCGCTGTTCCGCGACTTTAATTCAATTTTTTGATCGAGACGTTCCGGAACGCGACCGGGTCGTTGTGGCCGGCGAATCCAAAGTGGCCGCTCTTGCGGTCCTTGCCCGGATGCGCCTTGCCGGCCATGTAGTCGTTCACTTTGCTCAGGTCCGTATCGAGGATGGGCGTGCCGTTCAGTTCCACCTTAATTTTCGAGCCTTGCACCGTGACTTCCTGGAAGTTCCATTCTCCAACGGGCCTCAGGAAACCGCGATGCGCGGCGGCCATTCCGTAAGCCGAACCGTGAAACTGGCGCGGATCGAGGTTCTCGTATTTCTCCGCTGTGTCGTCGAGCACCTGTAACTCGCACATGCCGACGTAAGCAGTGTCGCCCTCACCGGGATAACGGAGCGCGAGGCCATTGTTCCCGCCCGGCGGCAGCTTAAATTCGAAGCGTACCACAAAGTCGCCATATTCTTCCTTCGTAAAGATCGTGCCACCTTTGCCGGGCTTGCAGACCAGCGCGCCCTCTTTGATTTCGTAATTGTCGGTTGGGCCACTCCAGCCATCGAAACTCTTTCCATTGAACGCCGCCTTGAAGCCTTCGGAGGACTTTTTCGCCAAGATCTCATTTGCTTCTTTGCCTGCGATTTCGCGAATGAACACATTGCGCCAACGAATTTCGCCGCCGTGGGTTTGCAATTGGATGGGTCCGCAGGCCCATAGCGGCTTGGCGCCTTTGTCCCAATAATTTTTCATGCTCGCGTGATCCACCACCAGCTTATCATTCAGGTAGACGGTCGTGCGCGAACCCACCTGAATGACACGCACCTTGTTCCATTCGCCGAAGGGCTTGTCTGCGAGCACTAGCGGATCTTTTCCGGCCGCGCCCGCGTCATTGTTCCAAAGCCCGCCCGAACCTTTATCCGCGCCGATATTCCACTTGCCGCCTTCCTTGGTGAAATCCCAGATTTGCACCTGCGGATTCCCGCGGAGATAAATCCCGCTGTCGGCCTTCGCGACCGTTTTATACTCCAGCAGCAGTTCGTAATCGCAGTAATCCTTCTCAGTCGTCAGATACGCGCCATCGCCATCGTTCACCAGTTCGTCACGTTCAATCGTCCAATGATTCCGCACATCGGCCATGCTTTTCTCGCGGAATGCGGCCCGTTCCTGGTCGGACATCTTGAAAATCTTGCGCGGATCGTCGTTCAATCCGTACCAGCCACTCAGGTCCTTGCCATTGAACAGCGGGGTAAAACCTGCGGGCGGCTTCACCTCCGCCGCGTTCAAAGGAAGCGCGATCGCCGCCGCAGCGCACGCCAAAACAATTCGTTTCATCATAAACAATTTCCGGGTCAGTTCATTACGAATACCAAATCACTGGCTCCAAGTCCATGACGGCCATGATCTGCAATCGATTCATAAAAAAGGAAATAAGCTAGCGCTCTTGACGCGGCGGTCGCATCCCGCTTCAGTCGTGTCGCCATGAATCCATTTCGATCCGCCGCGATTTTCGCTCTGTGCATTTCCACGAGTTTTGCTGCCGAACAGGCAAAACTGCCAGGCGTCGGCCCGGCGATGCAGGAGATGATCGACAAGAAAGAAGTCGCCGGCGCATACACCATTGTCGTAGGCAAAGAGAAGACTCTGCACAGCGAAGGCACCGGGTTCGCTGATGTGACTTCGAAGCGTCCGATGAGTGACGACACGATGTTCTGGATCGCCTCGATGACCAAGCCGGTCACAGCTGTGGCGATCGCAATGCTTTACGAAGAAGGGAAATTGAAGCCGAGCGATCTCGTCTCAAAATACATTCCAGAATTTGCCGATCTCAAAACGCCTTCTGGCAGACCCGCAAATCTCACCATCACCCATATTCTCACCCATACTTCGGGACTCGCGGAGGCATACAGTGACGAAGCCCGCAAAGCCAAAACCCTCAAGGAACTCGTCCCTTTCTGGCTTGCGAAACCGACGGCCTACGAACCCGGCTCCAAATGGGCTTATAACCAGGCAGGCATTAACGCCGGCGGTCGCATCGTCGAAGTGATCAGCGGCATGAGCTTCGACGAATTCCTCGAAAAGCGCATCTTCGCTCCACTCGGCATGAAGGACACTACCTTTTATCCAAGTGAAGAACAGAAGAAGCGGATGGCCACCGCATACGCGAAGAAGAAAGAAACGGGCGAGCTCGAAGTGGTCGCCCCGCGCGCAGATTTCGGCAGCAAAGATCGTCCTCCCCAGGGCAACGGCGGCCTTTACTCCACCCCGCGCGATTATGCGCGCTTCTACCAAATGCTGCTAAACGGGGGTTCACTTGGCGGCAAACGCTACCTCAGCGCCGACGCCCTTAAGTTCATCAACACGCCACAAACCGGCGACATTCCGACCGGCTTCTTCCAGAATGAGACTTACGGCAACCGCGGCAACAACTACGGTTGGGGTCTTGGCACCTGCGTCCTCAAAGAACCGCACGAAGGCGTCGCCGAGGTGCTTTCGCCAGGCAGCTTCGGCCACGGGGGCGCATGGGGCACCCAGGCCTGGATTGATCCCAAAAAAGGAGTCGCCTACCTCCTCTTCGTCCAACGCTCCAACTTCCCAAACAGCGACGCGAGCGACGTCCGCCGCGCTTTCCAGAAAGCTGCGAGCGAGGCGCTCCCGAAGAAGTAAGGAATTAAGGTTTGTTCCGATGACCTTCCGCCGCGAGGTCGATCTTATATAACCCCGTGCGCGCGGTGATGTAGAGCGTCTTGAAATCTTTGCCGCCGAAGCACAGGTTTGCTGGCGCTTCGGGAACAAGAATCTTCCCAATCAATTTGCCATCCGTGCTGAAGATGTGCACTCCATCGCCCGCGCTCGAGTAGACCCGACCTGCGGCATCGGCCCGAATTCCATCCGGGCCGCCCTTGTCTATCGTGCAAAAAACTTTTCCTTCTGATACGGTCTCACCTTTGACTTCGAAGACACGGATGTGCCGCGGGCGACCTGAATCAGCAACGTACAGTTTCGATTCGTCAGGCGAAAAGCACAGACCGTTCGGTTTATCGAAGTCTTTTATCACCGCCGTCGCCTTCTTTGTCTTTGGATCGACGCGGTAGACCCAGTTCCCCTCGATCTCGCGTTTGTTCTGCCCCAAGCCGTAGTCCGGATCTGTAAACCAGAATGTCCCATCGCTCTTCACCACGACATCGTTCGGTGAGTTGAACTTCTTGCCTTCGAACTGGTCCACCACCGTTTCAACTTTTCCGTCAGCCAACGTGCGCGAAACTCTTCGCCCGCTGTGCTCGGCGGAGATTAGCCGGCCTTCCAAATCAACCGTATTCCCGTTTGCGTTCTGGCTCGGGTTGCGGAACGTCGTCACGCCCGCGGGCGACCACTTTTTCAATTCGTTCGCCGGGATGTCGCTGAAGATCAGGTGCCCCTCGCCTTCGCGTATCCATACCGGCCCTTCGGTGAAGCGAAATCCGCCTTCGAGCTTCTCCACTTTTGACGTCTCCGGAACGATCTTCCGAAACTCCGCCTCGTCGCGGATGTCGAAATCCGCCGCACTCACGCTGGTCGCAACCAGCGCCAGAACAACCGTGCACAACATTTCCCGTTTCATATCATCTCCTTGGATGCCGATGAGCGTAGCAGGTGGTTAGTTTTTCTCCAACAGCATTGCAGAGCTCTTTTCCTTTGTTTACTTTCCAGCACATGACGAAATGCGCGCCGTTGTGGCGCCTTTTGCTATCGCTATTCCTGGCTTTTTCCATCGCCGGTTGCTCGCAGTTCAAGCGGGCTGATGTCGCCGATGAAAAGGATCCGCATTTCCTGGACGCCAAGCGCCGCCAGGGCATGAAGGATACGAATGGCGCCATTCAGTCGTTCGAGCGTGCCCTGCAATCGAATCCGCGCAATGCCACCGCGCATCTGGAACTGGGTCTCATCTACGAAGCGCGACCGACAAACCAGGCTTCGGCGATTTACCATTTCGAGAAATATCTGAATCTTCGCACGAATTCTCAGCAGACCACAGTTATCAGCGAGAAGATTGCTTACGCAAAACGTTCGCTCGCCACAATGCACGCTCCCACCTACGTCAATCGCAGCGTGCAGGCCGAACTCGAGAAGTTGCTGACCGCGAATCAGAACTACGCCCGGCGCATCGAGCAGCTCGAAGCAGAGAGCGCACGCGTCCCTCGCTACATCACCAATTACGTCACGAATTGGTACGCGCTCGATGAAACAAAACAGCGGAGTCAGTCCATGGCTTGGCAAACTAAAGTCGTCGATCCGCCGCCTTCCGTCGTCAAGGCTGAGGTGGGTTCAAGCGACGATGAGGAACCTGTTCCCGCTCCGCGCACTGAAACCAAAGCCCAGCGCACTGCTTCGACCGAGACAAAAACGGCGAGCGGCACTCGCAGCACTCCGCCATCGACCGGATCTTCCGGCTCACGCACGCAGCGCAACACCCCACCCGCAGCCAGCACCCGCCGCACCGAACCGGAGCCATCGCCGTCTCGCGCCCGAACCGTCCACACGGTTCGACCCGGCGATACGTTAGTGAAGGTTGCCCAACGATATGGCGTTTCCGTGGCAGATCTGCGCAAAGCAAATCCAGCCGCCAGTAAGGGCACGGTTTCGGGCCAGAAACTCGTCATCCCGGAAAAATGATCAAGTCCGCCACCTTCGCTGTTCTCGCCATATTTTGGGTGGTGATGAACAGCTTGCTCTGGCGCGCGGAGTTCGGTTCGGGACATGACCTTGCGTCGCGGGTTCCAGTCTCCCTCGTTTGGGAAAAGATCATTACTGCGCCGGATGATTCTTCGCTCGGCGTCAACATGGCTGGGAAAAAACTGGGCTACATCCGCATCCGCCCGGTGCAAACTGAAGTGGGTGCGGAACACACGATCGTCAACGAGAACGAGCCGGAAGGCATGGTTCACAAGCTCAAGGAGTATTTGCTTCAGATCGAAGGCAGCCTGGTGATGGAAGCGCTGGGCCGCTCCGCGCGCTTTGAAAGCCATTTCGCTTACGACACTTCCTACGCGTGGAAGCGGATGGAGCTAAACACCTCGATGCGTCCGGACCGCTGGACGATCAAAGCAAATGCGGCCAGGCGCGAATTCTGGGTTCAATCGACCGACGGCGACTCCGAATGGATTCATCGCTTCGAGTTCGACGACCTGCGCAATCCACAAAAGCTTGCCACCATCATCGATTCTCCCCTGCTCACGATGCTCTTGCCGCAATACCTCGGTGCTGCGGCCGCGACGAACACCACCACAGCCCCGCTTTCTCTCGGCTTAAAATGGGAGGCTCGTTACGAATGGCTCCGCATCGGCCGCAACCGCGTTCGCATCTATCGCCTTGAAGCAAAGCTCCTCGATCGCCACAGCATCGTCGTGCTCGTCAGCCGCGTCGGAGAAATTCTCCGCATCGAACTTCCGGGCGATCTCAAGCTTATCAACGACGTTCTTTACGCTTCGTAACTCCGCATGATCGAGCTTTCCAACGTCGTCAAAAAATTCGGCGATCTCACCGCAGTCAATGGCGTTAGCCTCTCCATTCCGCGCGGGGAATTTTTTGCGATCCTGGGACCGAACGCGGCCGGCAAAACGACCACGATCAAAATCCTAACCGGCCTGATTCGTCCCACTTCGGGAACTGCCAGCGTGGCTAGCTTCGACGTCCAGCAGCATCCCCTGGAAGCACGCAAAAGCATGGCCTATGTGCCGGATTTTCCATTTCTTTACGACAAACTCACGGCTGCCGAATTTCTTCGCTTCACCGGGCAACTCTTCCAAATGACCAGCAGCCAAATCGAGGCAGAATCGCGCGAACTGATTGATCGCTTCGACCTGCATCCTTATCTTCGAAAGCCTATTGAGGGCCTCTCTCACGGGACGAAACAGCGCGTCGCCATCGTCTCGGCACTCATGCATCGACCCAAAGCGTTTATTCTGGATGAGCCGATGGTCGGCCTCGACCCGCACCATGCCCGCACTCTGAAAGACGTCCTCAAAGAGCGCTCCCGCACCGGAATGACCGTTTTCATTTCCACGCACCAATTGAGCGTCGCGGAAGAAATGGCTGACCGCATCGGCATCATGCACCGCGGACGCATCATTGCGATCGGCACGCGCGACGAACTCCGCCGCCAAAGCGGCGTGGACGGTGCGCTCGAACAGGCTTATCTCGCCCTAACTGCCGACGCTCCTCAAGAACCTCAAGTCGCACAGTGATCGAATCTATTCCATCGCCGCTGCGCGTCCTGGTTTCCTCCAACCTCCTGCAATCTCTCCGTCGCCTTCGCTCCGTCGGCGAAAACTCCCGCTTGCTCACCGGCGTAATCGTTGCCTTCATCCTCGGTTACGCTTGGTTCTCCTACTTCCTCTTCTATCAAAGCCTCCGCTTCGTCCAACGCTTCCCAGGACTCGACACGCTCCTTACCGAACGACTGCTCTACCTGCTGTTCGCATTTCTTTTCATCCTGCTCCTGTTCAGCAATCTGATCATCAGCTACACAAATCTTTTCCGAAACAAAGAGACCATCTTCCTCCTGTCCCTTCCCATCCGGCGGGAAACCATTTTCCTCTGGAAACTCCTCGAATCGACCGCGCTCGCTTCGTGGGCCTTTCTCTTTCTCATTGCGCCGCTCCTGATCGCATTCGGCCGGACCAATCAGGCGCAGTGGCATTTTTACGTTTTTACCATCGTCCTGATTGCACTCTTTATCGTGCTGCCCTCCGCCTTTGGTGCGTTCGCGGCCGTCACGCTCGCGCGCTTTATGGATCGCCGCTCGTTCCAAATTGCGCTCGTCGGCTGCGCCATCGTCGGTCTCTTCGCCGCGCGTTGGTGGCTGCAACCCGAAACGCTCACCGACGAAATGCTGGAAACGCGCGTGATCGAAATTCTCGATCGCATGCTCGCTAAAACCAAGTTTTCCCAGTTCCCGCTTCTTCCCAGCTATTGGCTCTCCGCGAGCGTGCTCAACTATGCTGAAGGCGCCTTCCGGAATAGCGCCTTCTTCGCACTGGTTCTTCTCAGTAATGCGCTCTTCTTCGGTTTCCTCGCGCTCTCTTCCATGGGTCGCAATTTCTACGAAGCCTCTTCCGCGGTTCACAGCCGCGGCAGCATTCTGGCTCGCTGGAAGTTCGGACGAAAAGCCCAGACTCGCGATCTCACGCCACTCGCTCCGTCTTACTTTGAAAGCCTCCTGACCCTCCTGCCATTTTTGCGACCCGACCGCCGCGCCCTCATTCTCAAAGACATTCGCGTCTTTTGGCGCGACACCACGCAATGGGGGCAGACGCTCGTCATCTTTGGGCTGCTCGGCGTTTACATTATCAACCTCCGCCACTTCTCGCACCAGATCACCAACCAGTTCTGGGTCGATCTCGTTTCCTACCTGAACCTCGGCGCCTGCTCCCTGAATCTCGCCACACTCACCACCCGCTTCGTCTATCCGCAATTTTCGCTCGAAGGAAAACGAGTCTGGATCATCGGCATGGCGCCGCTTGGGCTGGTTCGCGTTATTCTCACGAAATATTTCCTCAGCACCACCGCCTCGCTCGCCATCACTCTCGCACTGGTGTGGGGCTCTTGTTACATGCTGCAACTGCCATGGGAACGGACCATCTACTTTTCGTATGCCGTCATCATCATGACGCTCGCACTGAACGGTCTCGCGATTGGACTCGGCGTTCTTTATCCCAACTTCAAAGAAGATAACCCCAGCAAAATCGTCAGCGGCTTCGGCGGAACGTTCTGTCTGGTGCTCAGCTTCCTTTACATTCTTGCGTGCGTCTGCGCCCTCGCGTTTGGCGCCCCGTGGGCTCGCGCCGGGACCCAACCGCTTCACATCCTCCTGACCGCCTGGACCATCTTTGCCGTTCTCTCCGTGCTCATCGGCTGGATGCCGCTCAAAATCGCCCTTGGCCAGGTCCGCAGAATCGAACTTTAACAAACAAAAAGCCCGGCCAACTCACGTCGGCCGGACTCTTTCGAAAAGTAAAATCTCGGGTGCCTTAGCGCATGCGCCCGCCGTAGACCGCGCTCTTGCCAAGGATCTGTTCGATCCGGAGCAATTGATTGTATTTTGCGGTACGGTCGCTGCGGCTCAATGAACCCGTTTTGATCTGGCCCGCGTTCGTTGCCACGGCAATATCCGAGATGGTCGCATCTTCCGTTTCACCGGAACGATGGCTGATCACCGCGGTGTATCCATTGATCTGCGCCAATTCCACTGCATCCAGCGTCTCGGTCAACGAACCAATCTGGTTCACCTTCACCAAAATCGAATTCGCCGTGCCCGTATCAATTCCCTTCTGCAGGAACTTCACGTTCGTAACGAACAAATCGTCGCCCACCAACTGCACCTTATCGCCGAGCTTGTCGGTCAGCGTTTTCCACGTCTTCCAATCACCTTCCGCGCAACCATCCTCGATGCTCACGATCGGATATTTGCTCGTCAGCTTCACATAGAAATCGACGATCTCGTCTCCGGTCAGCTTCTGACCGGTGCTCTTCTTGAAGACATAGTTTTTCCCGTCGTAGAATTCCGAAGCCGCTACGTCCAAGGCCAGGAAGATCTGTTTCCCAGCCTTGTAACCGGCGTCTTTGGTCGCCTGCAGAATCGCCTCGATCGCAGCTTCCGCACTGTCCAGCTTCGGTGCGAAACCGCCTTCATCGCCCACCGCCGTGCTCAAGCCCTTCTTCTTCAGCACCGATTTCAGCGCATGAAAAATTTCCGTGATGGCCTGCAAACCCTGCGAAAAAGTGTCAAACCCCTTCGGCATGATCATGAACTCCTGGAAATCAATCGGCGCATCCGAATGCGCACCGCCATTGATCACGTTCGCCATGGGCACTGGCAACACCTTCGCGTTCGGCCCGCCGAGATACTTGAACAACGGCTGGCCGAGCAACTCCGCCGCCGCTTTCGCATTCGCCATCGACACCGCCAAAATCGCGTTCGCGCCGAGCTTGCTCTTTGTCTCCGTCCCATCGAGCTCCAGCATCGTGCGATCGACCGTCAATTGGTCTAACCCATCCTGCCCTTCGAGTGCGGGGAAAATCTTCTCCACTACGTTCTTCACCGCCTTAGAAACGCCCTTGCCGAGGTAACGCTTCTTATCGCCGTCGCGCAATTCAATCGCTTCATGCTCCCCGGTGCTTGCGCCCGAAGGCACGGCAGCGCGTCCCATCACTCCGCCCGCCAACACCACATCCACTTCCACGGTGGGGTTCCCGCGGGAGTCCAAAACTTCACGTGCCTCAATATCAACGATCGTGCTCATATTCAGAATTCAATAATCAACGCATCCAAAAATGCCCGCGCATCATACAGGCGACCTCCGGCGTGGCAAACGATTACCTTAACGTGAAAATTGCTGTTTTAACTGCGAGTTGACTCAAATTAAATGTTACCCGGAGCGGTGAGTGGACGAGGCGTCTGCTGATACGTTGACTCACATTCATGGTTACCGAAGAAGCGACCATGAGTTTATCTGCCAAACGGGAGTCTTTGGCCCGCATCCACGGGCGCTACGAGCGCGCTGGGCGTCTGCACAAGCGGCGCATCCTCGATGAGTTCTGCGCCACGTGCGGTTATCATCGCAAAGCAGCTTTGCGGCTGTTGCACCGTCCGCTCTCGGCCGGGCCGCGAAAACGGTCCGGACCAAAACGGATT
>DASVNK010000025.1:0-253210 GCA_036383895.1 Verrucomicrobiia bacterium
GGACCGGCGAGGGATGACAAAAAGAGCAAAAACTTGAGCGCTCCGCCTCTGCACAAACACACTCCTGCTCGGAAAACTCTCCCACACCCACCTCAACTCGAAAAATTTTCGCAAATCAATTCGTAGCTAAGGATCCAGGAACTCTAACAACCGCAGTAATTCAGGCTTGGCTCGCACCCGCCACTTGTGTACCGATTTGCCACGCCTTGAACACAACCGAGCAAAACAAGATGTCTGCATCTACGACCGACAACGCCCCCTGGTGGAAAGAACTGAATCGTTACCACTGGTTCGTGCTAATCGTCGCAGCACTTGGCTGGTTGTTTGACTGCCTCGATCAACAGATTTTCACGCTCTCGCGTTTGCCCGCGATGAAAGAGCTGCTCGGCCCTTCCGCAACGCAGGCCGATGCGCTGTCATATGGCGGTTACGCGACTTCCATTTTCTTAATTGGCTGGGCTACGGGCGGACTGATCTTCGGCGTGATCGGCGATCGTTATGGCCGCGCCAAAACAATGTTGTGGACGATCCTGATCTACTCAATTTGCACTGGCTTAAGTGCATTCTCGGTTGGGTTCTGGGATTTTGCGTTTTATCGCTTCATCACCGGCTTGGGCGTAGGCGGAGAATTTGCGGTGGGCGTATCGCTGGTGGCGGAAGTCATGCCAAACAGGGCGCGTCCCTACGCGATCGGATTACTTCAGGCGCTGTCTGCCGTGGGCAATATCAGTGCCGCCGGGCTTAGTATTCTCTTCGGCCGTTTGGAAGCGATGGGCGCCGTTACAAGTGCATGGCGACCGATGTATCTCGTAGGAGCGGTGCCGGCGCTCCTCGCGATCTTTATCCGTAGAAAACTCAAAGAACCGGAAACCTGGAAAGCCACTGCGGCTACCAGAAAGCGTTCCGAACTCGGGTCCTATACGAATCTCTTCAAACATCCGGTCTGGCGAAAGAATGCGCTGGTCGGACTCGCCCTGGCTTGTTCGGGCGTAATCGGCCTTTGGGCAATCGGTTTCTTTTCTGCTGATCTGATCCGGACCGTCATGCAGAGCGGGTTGCAAGCTCAAGGTCTGGCAGGAAAAGAGTTGAGCGGGAAACTCAGTGAATGGGCTGGAATTGGACTGATCATGTTCAACATCGCCGGGTTTTTCGGCATCTACAGCTTCGGCGTGGTGAGCCAAAAGATCGGACGTAAACCCACGTTTGCGATCTCGCTGCTCGCGGCGTTCTTCAGCACCCTCTTTGTTTTTTGGAAGCTGTCGACCTTCTCCGACCTCTTTTGGATGCTTCCTCTCATGGGTTTCTGCCAACTGTCGTTGTTTGGCGGCTACGCCATCTATTTTCCGGAGCTGTTTCCCACCTCTCTTCGCAGTACCGGCACATCCTTCTGTTATAACGTCGGCCGCTTCGTAGCCGCTGTTGGCCCGACCATTCTCGGCTACATCACCGCCAACGTCTTCGAAGGGAATCTGCGGCACGGTGGAATGGCGATGTGTGCAGTGTTTCTCATCGGCTTGTTCGTCTTGCCGTTTGCTCCAGAAACAAGCGGTAAAGCGCTTCCTGAAGAAGATCGCGGTTTCGCCCATTAGCGGGAGAGCCTAAGGCGCACAGGCGCTTCTTTTTAGCCGAGCGTTCGTTTTCGCCTTTTCTCAGGCGAGTCTCAGGGCTTCCGCACGTTGTTTTCCGCGTCGGTAATGGGCAGGTTATTCGCAGGAGAACAAATATGTTAAACTATACACTGTTATTCCTGGTTATCGCGCTGGTTGCAGCGTGGTTGGGCTTCGGCATGGCAAGCGGCGTGGCCGCGCTGGCAGCTAAGATCTGCTTCGTGGCGTTCATCATCCTGTTTATCGCCAGCCTAGTGCGCGGTCGCGGCCGCACGCGAGTCTGACCGCCCCACTCGACTCCCACATGCGAAGCGTAGAGACCTCCTTTAAATACAGCATCTACGAACAACTCGCGCGGCTCCGGACAGAACTCCGGGCCCGCGAGGTTCAACGGCACCAAAGCGCTGCCTGATTCCTGCGCACCAAAGGCACAGAATTCCACCGATTCCCCTCCCACGCGTCGCCGATTCGTTTGACGCTCTTGGGGGCGGTTGGTAAATACGTGCGCCTTTGATGAAAAAACGCGCCACACCCAAGTATCGCCGCATTCTCCTGAAACTCAGCGGAGAGGCTTTGGGTGATGCATCTGGCTGCGGGATTAATCCGGAAGCGATCCACGAAATGGGGCGCCAGATCCGTGAAGTGAAAGAACTCGGCGTGGAAGTCGTGATCGTTTGCGGTGGCGGGAATATTTTTCGCGGCCTGGCCGGCAGTGAAAAGGGCATCGAACGCGCGACTGGCGATTATATGGGCATGCTCGGCACCGTCATCAATGCGCTCGCCCTGCAGGATGCCCTGGAGAAGCAAGGTGTTCCCACGCGCGTCCAAAGCGCCATCGCCATGTCGCAAGTGGCCGAGCCATTCATCCGCCGACGCGCCGTGCGCCACCTGGAAAAAGGTCGCGTCGTCATTTTCGGCGGCGGAACTGGTAATCCCTATTTTTCTACCGACACGACCGCGGCGTTGCGCGCGGCGGAAATTGGCGCGGACGTTATTCTCAAAGCGACCAAGGTGGATGGCATTTACGACAGCGATCCGAAGAAAAATCCGAATGCGAAACGCTTCGAGAAAATCTCGTATCTCGAAGCATTGCAGAAGCAGTTGAAAGTGATGGATTCGACCGCCTTCTCGCTGTGCATGGATAATAAAATGCCCATCATCGTTTTCGATATGTTCGAGCACGACAATCTTGCGCGCGTGGTCCGCGGCGAAAAAGTCGGCACGCTGGTTTCTTAAGGAGCATTTATGACGATCGACGACGTTTTGTTGGAAGCGGAAGAAAAGATGACCAAGACCGAAGAGGTCCTGGTGAAGGAATTTCACGGCGTGCGCACTGGCAAAGCGTCGGCGGGGCTGGTGGAAAACGTGCAGGTGGAAGTTTACGGCTCCACCATGCGCATCCGCGAACTGGCCGGCATCACTACGCCCGAATCGCGGGTCATTCTCATTCAACCCTGGGACCTGAGCACGGTCCACGCGATCGAAAAAGGGATTCAGAAAGCGAACCTTGGCCTGAATCCGTCCGTCGATAAAAAGAACATCCGCATCGTTCTGCCCGAGCTCAGCACCGAGCGGCGCAACGAGTTCGTCAAAATCGTTAAAAAGATGACCGAAGACGGCCGCGTTGCCATCCGCCACGTCCGCCGGGATGCGCTGGAAGCCCTCAAAAAAGCGGCCAAAGCCGGCGGCGTTACCGAAGACCAGGTCGAGACCGCCGAAAAAGAAATCCAAAAACTCACTGACCAATACGTCGCCAAGCTTGAGGGGCATCTCGCGCATAAGGAAAAAGAAATCATGACGGTGTAGGGACCGACACCGTTCGCTGAAGGCTTGTTGATTTACGGAGGCGAAAACAGTCACATTCATTTCCTGCGGGTGCGCGGGAAATTTGGTTACGCCGCGGGAAATCAAGCACTTAGAAGGCGGGCGGGAAAGGTCCAAGGAGGGGTTGCGGGATGCAAACACCCCAAGGTGGATGTACACAGTCCGAACCGAAGGAAAGAACGTTAAAGGCAGGCGCAGTCTTGAACGGCGGTAAAGGGCGGAATGGGTCATTGCAGGTACTTGCGTGGGAAATGTTGACTGCCCGGGTAAGAACGACACGCGGGAAGTGGAATTTGATGGAATTGGTGGAATCACGGGGGCTTTTCGATGGGATTTGGTGGAATCGGGCTGAAAGCAAGCGGTGGTTGTTTCGCGATAAAAGGCGTTAAAAAGCGTTAAATCAGGTACTTGCCACGTGAAATATGGGGATGGGGCCGGCGAGACAAAGGAAGCGAACCGCTCGGTATACTCGGTAACGGCGCGGTCCGTCGCTGCTTCCGTTCGTTCGATCTTCCGCTTCGTCTTCATGGCACATTTTTCTTTTGTTTGGCCTGAAGAGCGGGTGGAGGGGACCGCGGCACGTCGGCACACCGGGTGCGCACGTGTTTTTGCGGGGGGTGAAGGGAATTCTTTTTCGCGGCTCGTCGTCCGATTGGTGACCGGTTCCGGAGCGGCTTAAAGGACTCTATTCACTCACGTCCACCTGCTCTGCAGGTTGGGGTGATTAAAGCAGGAAGAAAGATGGAGGGCAAGAGAAGGAACACCTCCCTAAATGGGATTCGGTAATGCAGTTGAATCGAGACCTCGCCAGATCACAGTCATCGGACTGTCGCGAACTCATAAATGGCTTTCGCTTCTCCAGATTTCAGGTTGCAGGAGTGAATGCTGTATCGGTTTTGATTTTCGGAGAAAGTGTAGATGGTGTCGCTAAATCGGGCTTTGAATGTGCCTGGCCATTTGTAGAGCGATTTCCCGGTATAAAGGTCAACGATGCGAGTTGTGTTACCAGTTCGACAAAGCGCTTTGCCGTTAGAAAGTCCATCGACTGTAATAAGTGACACGTCGAGCTCCGAAAGTTTCGCAAGTTCCCGACCGTCCACTCGGAAAGCTGTGTGCTTCGATGAACGACCCAGCAAGGGGTCGGCACGATATTGAAACATCACGCAAAACTCCTCTGTCCCGCTCTTGAGTAATAACCAGCCGGTTGCTTTACGGTCCGCGAACGAATGCAGCCTTCGTCCTGATTCAGCATCGAAAACGTGCAACCGTTCTTTATCCGCCACAAAGAGTTGTTTCTCGGATTCCAGAAGGCCGCCCGAATTCGGAGTGAAGTTGCCGACACGCCAGAGCTTTTTTCCTGTCTTCAGGTCCAATGCGATCAAGTCGAAAGCATCATCTTTCTGCCGTCTTTCGAAAGCGTACAGCGTATTTTCCGCTATAATGTTTCGAGTTTCCTCGAATTCTTCTGAGCGCCAAATCGGCGTTCTGTTCTGAAGATCAAAGGAAATGATTTTTCCAGGTTCCCGCACTTCTCGCACAATGGAAGAAGATTCGTGAGTGCCGACAAGCAAGAGTGGCTCGGAGTGAGAGACGACTTGCGTCGTCTTTTTGGAAGTGAGGTCGATCTGGTAAATAGCGCGACCGCTTAAATAAAAGACGTTTGTATCAATTGCAAAAAGTTCCGCGTTGGAAGGAAGGGCGAGCGCATTGGTTTTTATCGCCCCCGAGGAAATTATGTCGACACGGCTTCCAGTGAAAAGGACAAGCTGATTTTCACCGAACGCGGCGATCTGAATCCCTTCGGTAAAATTTACGGGATATCCCAGTATTCGAACTGCAGTGCACAACAAAATCAGTAGAAGCGACGCACGCATAAGATCGCGGCCATTTATCCTGCATCTTTGGATGCCCGCGACGATTTGCAAGCCGCGTTTATCGGTTATGCCGAGGCAAGCCGGTTAAATTGTTGACGGAGTGCTTTGGCTAGAGGGTAATTCCGCAAAGCGTTTGCGTGTCCAAGGTGGCAGAGACTGACTTGTGCAGTGGCATGCCTCTCCGGGGTTACCCCGGGGGAATTGGTTAACTGGTCGTTACATCGCGAGAGTCCCAACTGCGCTGCACGCAGAGCCGCTCTCGCACAACTAGACGGGTTGGACCGCAAGCGCTGCTTTTTGCTTATTCGTTTTCGGATATGGGGCACAGTGAATCAACGAAGCGAGCGGCGGCGAGGTTGATTGCGGCGGCGTTTTTGGGTGGGCCGCTGGATAAAGGAGTGGAAGCGCGGGTTGCGTCGGTGACGAATGCTTCGCAGCGGGCGATTCGTGGATTGGTTGCTCGGATGATCGCGCATTTTGGGACGAAGGGGCGGCCGCGGGAGGTCCGGGTGCGGCGATTTGTTTGGGAGGATCGCGGGTTTCAGCGGTTCAGTTCGAAGGAGGGATTTGAGTGTCCGACAGTTGAGTGCCCGGAGGATGAATTCTGGCCGCGCGAGATGTTGCCGGCGGCGGGCGCGCCGAGAGGTTGGAAGGTGCTGCCGATTACGACAGTGGGTGAACTCGCGACCCGGTTGAACCTGAATGCGAATGAGTTGGGATGGTTGGCGGATGGTCGTGGGTTGGAGCGGAAGGTGAGTGAGGAGCGGCTGCGGCATTATCGCTATCGATGGATTGGGAAGCGTGATGGATCAGCGCGATTGGTGGAAGCGCCGAAGCAGAGGTTGAGATCGATCCAGCGGTTTTTGTTGGAGAAGGTGTTGAACGGGATTCCGCCGCATGAGGCGGTGCATGGATTTCGGAAGGGGCGCTCGATCAAAACTTTCACTGCGCCACATGCGGGGCGGGAAGTGGTGTTGAAGTTGGATTTGCGGAACTTCTTTCCATCGGTAATTGCGGCGCGAGTGCGGGCGATATTTTTGACGGCGGGATACCCGGAGAGTGTGGCGGAAGTGTTGACGGGGTTGTGCACGAACAGCGTGCCGGCGGCGGTGATTACCGAGGCGCCGGTGGAGAAGGGTTATTATTTTCGGAAGTTGTACGGTCAGGCGCATTTGCCGCAGGGCGCGCCGACTTCACCAGCTCTGGCGAATTTGTGTGCGTTTCGGCTGGATTGTCGCCTGGCCGGATTGGCGAAGGCGGCGGGCGCGACTTATACACGGTACGCGGACGATCTGCTTTTCAGCGGAGATCCGGAGTTCGAGCGGAGTGTGGAACGATTTTACATCAAGGTTTGCGCGATTGCGTTGGAGGAAGGGTTCGAGGTGAACACGAGGAAGACGCGGGTGATGCGGCGATCCGTTTCGCAACGCGCGGCGGGGTTGGTGCTGAATGAGAAGGTGAATATCGGACGGCGCGAGTTTGATGCGTTGAAAGCGATCCTGACGAATTGTGTAAGGACGGGGCCGGCGGAGGAGAATCGGGGGAAGGTGGCGGATTTTTACAGTCATCTCGCGGGACGGATTGGGCATGTGAGGATGGTGAATCGAGCGAGGGGAGAGAAGTTGCTGGGGATTTTTGAAAAGATTAAGTGGGGAAATTAAGCGTAAAAGGAATGCGCATTCGCGCGCGGCTTTATAATCGCGGATGGTTCGGGGCGGTCGCAACGGTGGTGCTGCAGGATCGTTGGGCCTAAAGCTAAGGGCCATTTTTTTGATTGCCATACATTGCAGTGTTATGTATATATGGTTTTATGAAGCTGGAAAAGGAACTGGTGGCGGCGTCATCCGTGCCGTTAGTGCTTTCGATTCTTTCGGAGGGGGACAGCTACGGGTACGCGATCATTCAGCGGGTGAAGGAATTGTCCGAGGGCGAGATCGAGTGGACGGATGGGATGTTGTATCCGGTCTTGCATTGGCTGGAGGATCAAGGGTTCGTGCGAAGCGAGTGGACGAAAGCGGAGAGTGGGCGGAAGCGGAAGTATTATTCGCTGCGGCCGGATGGGAGGAAAGCGCTGAAACGCCAGAAAGCGCAGTGGAGTATCGTGACGGGGGCATTGAATCAACTCTGGAGGACGGAACATGCTTGAGAATTTAATTGGAGAGTGGCGCAGGGGAATGTCGGGGCGAGTGAGCGAGGAGACGATCGACGAACTGGAGAGCCATCTGCGCGAGGCGGTGGCGGAACTTGCGCGAAGCGGGTTGACGGAGGAGCAAGCGTTTGAACGCGCGGCCAAAGAGCTGGGAACGACAAGCGGCCTGGCGCGTGAGTTTGCGAAAACGAATTACGGCACGTGGCTGCCGATCAAGTTGGCGAGCGGAGTGGGGTTGTTGGGAGTAGCTGCCGGGGCGATTACGCTGCTCTTGAACCTGGATAGCCCGGGATTGAGGTTTCTGCTGTGGAGTCATGTGGTTCTGGTGACGCTCGGATATTCGACGACGTTTTTGATTGGGGCGCTGGGAATCTGCTATGTGGGGCAGCGCGCCTTTTCAGGTTTTCCGCGCCAGCAATTGCGCGGGCTTGCGAGAGCCACCTTCGCTTTTGGGTGGGTGGCGGCAATCGCGACGATCGGGGCGGTGGTCCTGGGTGCGTTTTGGGCGGAGGAAGCGTGGGGCCGGTATTGGGGGTGGGACCTCAAAGAAGTTGGAGGGCTCGCAGTGATTCTGTGGCAGCTTACTTTTGTGGCGGCACATTGGTTCATGCGACGTAATGAGCAGGTGCTGGTGCTGATGAGTCTGCTCGGGAATGTGGTGGTGGGAATGGCGTGGTTCGGCTCGAACTTTCTTACGGAAACACAAGCGTATGGGACAATGGCCTGGGTTACTTTGGTGATCGCCCTGGCGGTTCATTGTGCTTTGTTCGTGGCTGGCTTCGCGCCGGCGGGATGGTTGAGGCGGTCGAACGCTGTGTGACGCCGTGAATTATCACAAAGCTGCACCGGCCGAACGCTTCAGCGCGAGGATGAGCGCGAGCGGCGCCAACTGCGAGAGCCAATGACTGGGCAGGATTCGGTGTGCCTCTCGTTTCATTCGAATCGAGGGAGTTAGATTGAGCGATCGTGCCGGGCTGTGAAGGGGCTTTTCTGTTGTTGCGAGGGAGAAGGAAGTGATTAGTGTGGGTTGTGACCAGGACGTAACAGTGCTGTCATGGTGGCGTCACGTCCGCAGGGCACGGTAGAGGCCGTTGGAGCTTCCAGGAGCTTTGCGGTTTTCGAGAGACCTCTTGCAGATGAATCTACAGAAGAGAAGGGCTGAGGGGTTTACACTGATCGAGTTGCTGGTGGTGATCAGCATCATCGCGCTGCTGGCGTCGATGTTATTGCCGGCGTTAAGCCAGGCGAAGGCGAAGGCGCAATCGATCCGGTGCATCAATAATCTGAAGCAACTGGCGCTGGGCGTGCATTTATACGTGCCGGATTTCAACGAGGTGTGGCCGCCGATGCAGGAATTCCTGGCGCGGGAACGAATCGAGTCGAGCTGGCGGCCGTACCTTTTCAATTACGTGGGAAAGAACGCGCAGGTTTTTGATTGTCCGGTGGAGAAGAAGGACGTTTATGCCAAGGGAACGAATACGATCGTGGGGCAGTTCAAGCGCGGGGAGATCAGCCTGCCGAGCGGCATTGGCGCGGTGAATGTGCATTGGCAACCGGGCGGTGCGCAGCCGCCGTTCGGCCGGCCGGGCTACGAAAATAATTTGTGCAAGGCGAGTGCGATCGAGAGTCCTTCGCACTTACTGATTTTTGGCGACGGGCACAGCGATTGGGGTGGCTGGCCGGATGATCGCTGGTGGATCTGGAAGGAACGGGGCGGCGCGAACAGCGCGGGATTCAATCGCTTTCTGCAATTGGACCCGGGAGCGATGCGGCATAGCAAACGCTCGAACTACGCGCTGGCAGATGGAAGCGCGCGCAACTTCGATCCGAATCGGATTCCATGCGACCCGAACCAGTGCTGGTGGTCGGCAAAGCACGACCCGCATTGAGCGACGCATTTATGTGGAAGCACGGCAAGGTAATCGCGTCGATAGTGATGCTCTGCGTGGCGGGCGTTTTGATCTTCAATTTTCTTCGCGCGAACCGGGATGGTGAACCGCTCGCGTATTTCTACGACTTGAGCGAGCAGAAGCTTTTCACCGCGCCACAGAGCGCCGTCCCGCCAATCGTGGGCACGGACGGCAAGATCGCAGATGGAGTGCGCGCGGTGGTTTATTCGCCGTCGGGCGATTGTGCGAAGGACAAGAAGGTCGCTTACCTGGAGAAATATTCGGAGGAATTGAAGCGACAGTTCGAAGCGGCCAAGGCGGCGCCGAACTCGGAGAGTCCGCGCATGTCGCGCGGTGCGGCGCAGGCACACACTTTCGTTAGCCGAGCGGGCGAGACGAATTGGTTTTCGGTCGAGTCGCCAGAAGGCAGTCGAATCATCGACGAATGGCGGCTGACCAACCCAGGAATGAACCCAACGATCTGTATCCCCTGAAAATATGAGAACTGAAAAACGACTGGCAGGAGGTTTCGCTCTTGCGCTGGCGGCGAGTGTTTCGAGCTTCGCTGCGATTACCGGACAATGGGATTTCAACAACGCAACGACGCCGTTGAACGGGAGCGTCGGAGAGCCGATCACCTATTTGGACGGCCCGGGCGGCGCGACCGAGGGGCAGACGCAGTTCGGCACGACGCAAACTTTTGGGATTCCCGCGATCAATGGAACTTCGGCGACGGTGATGAAGTTCGGCACGAACGGCTTCAGCAAAGGATACGCGGTGCCGCACGGGATCGCGGAGAACGGCGGCGGGGTGAACGTGAATCATTGGTCGATCATCATGGATGTGCTGTTCCCAGCGTCCTCCAGCGGGAAATGGCGGGCGCTGCTGCAGACCTATGTGGACAATCCTGAGAACGACGACGCGGAGTTGTATATCGATGAGTCGAATGGGGTGGGCATCAACAGCTCGTATCACGGGAACGTGGCGGGGGATACCTGGGTGCGTCTGGCATTTGTGGCCGAAGGCAACGCGGAGAACCAGTCGTTGGTCCTGCGGAAGTATATCAACGGGATTAAAGTGGGCGAAAATACCGGCACGCTGGATGGGCGTTTCGCGCTGACGCCAAGTTCGACGGCGGTGCTGTTTACGGATGGTTACGCGACCGATATTTATACGCAGCCGGGCTATATCAATTCGCTGCAGATTCACGATGAGGCGCTTTCGGATGCTTATATCGCGGCGCTGGGCTCGCCGACTGCGGCAGGGATCACGACGCAGGTGCAAACGAAGCCGTTTGTGACGAGCCTCTCGCCGGCGGCGGGCACGGGCGCTTCGCCGGCGAAGGCTTTCTCGGCGACCATCGAGAATGGCGTGACGCGGCTAAACACAAATTCGGTGCGCCTGAGCCTGAACGACACGGCGGTAACACCGGTGATTAACACCAACGCGACCGGAGCGACGATCTCATATAATGAAAGCGGGCTGTTTGCGCCGCTTTCGACGAACGTTTGGCAACTGATTTTCGCCGACAATGCGGCGACGCCAAACTTCAGCACAAACACGGTCCAGATTGTGGTGAACAATTACGCGACGATGACGCTGCCGCAGCCGCTCTACTTCGAGGATTTTGAAACCACCGCGGAGGGAAGTTTGCCGACTGGCTGGACCAACTTGAGCTTCACCGAGATTACCCGCGATGAGGAGGATTTGACCGATCTTAGCTCCGCGAGCTTCGCGCGCTGGATTGTGATTGATTCGGATCGTTTCCAAGGGTCTTTCACGACGTATAGCGAGCCCGCGAACCCCACGGAGTGGGAAGAGGATTATCAGCGCGTGCTGAATTACACGCCGAGCTACGTCATTAACGGCGAACTCGTGACTGAACTTGCGGAAGGGAAATTCGTGTTCGGAAATTCCGGTTATCGGAACGGCGCGAGCCAGGTGCTCGATCTTTACAGTCCGGATTTCAACCTGGCGGGGAAGACCAATGTTTACCTGGTGTTCAACAGCATTTGGGAACAGAACCAGGATAGCCTCGCGGGCGTGGAATATTCCACCGACGAGGGGCAAACCTGGAAACCGGTCGTTTACTACCTGGACCGCGGCGACGTTATCCGCACCAATGGTGTCATCGACGTAACGACCACGCTCACGACCAATTATAACGACGTGGCGCGGTATTTTGACGCCGACGGGGTGGAACAAGGCGGGTTTTTCGGGGCGTTTGTGAAAGCGCCGATCGACGAGTCTCTCGCGGCGCATATCAGCGGACGCATTGACGATAATACGTTCGATTCAAAACGCGTGGAGATGTTCCGGCTGCCAGCGGCGGACAACCAGGCGAACGTTCGCTTCCGCTTCTTTCATGCCGGAACTGACTCGTGGTACTTCGGCGTGGATAACTTCGGCCTTTACAGCATTGAGCTTGAACCGGCCGGCCCAACACTCACCGCGACACGCAACGGAGAGACGCTGACCATCAGTTGGACTGGCGCAACCGGCGGACGCCTGCAACGGACCACCTCGTTAAGTTCGCTGAATTGGCAGGACGTAAGCGTGCCCGCCGGAGCGACCAGCGTGAACGAGCCAATTACTGGGACAATGGCGTTCTATCGCTGGGTGCAGCCGTAAATACGTAAGCAACTTCAAGGGCGTGCTTGCTTTAGTCTAGCACGCACTTTTGCGTTTCGGAGCCAGGACGGCGCCCTAGAGATGCGAGAACCGGTCCATGCGAGCGTGTAGGACATCAAGGATTCATCGATGCAGCGGCGTCAACATCCGCGCGAATTGCTGGCGCGCAGTTACGATCCCCGCGTCAACAAAACCACCTCGTAACAAAGCCACGCCAGCAGTCCGCTCACCGGAATCGTAAAGATCCAGGCCCAGACCATCCGTTCAACCACCGTCCACTTGATCGCGCTGAATCGTTTTGCCGCGCCCACTCCCATAATAGCCGAAGAGATATTGTGCGTCGTCGAAACAGGAATTCCGAAGTGCGTCGCCAGCCAGATCACCGCTGCGGAACTCGTTTCCGCTGCGAACCCGTTAATCGGCTGCAGCTTCACCATCTTGTGGCCAAGTGTCTTGATAATTCGCCACCCACCGGCCGCCGTGCCGGCGGCCATCACGATGGCACATGTAACTTTGATCCAGACGGCGATTTCCACGCTCTTGCCTTTGGCCGGCTCGGGCGTATGCAGGAATTGGAGCCACGGCGGCAGGTTTTCAAAGGCGCCGGTAGTGGTTCCCGCGACCAGAGCGAGCGCGATGATACCCATCGTTTTCTGTGCATCGTTCGTGCCGTGCATGAAACCCATTGCTCCCGCGCTGAGTATTTGGGCTTTGCCAAAAATCTTATTGATCGTGACGGGCCGGAGCCTCTGCAGACCCAGGTAAAGAAGGCCCATCACTAAAAATCCAAGCACAAACCCCATCGCGGGGGACATTACCATCGGCACGATCACCTTCCACAAGAGGCCCTTCCCTTCCCACCAATGATTTGAAGAAGGTTGCGACCAAATAATCACCCCCCAATTCCCTCGGGCCGCCGCCAATGCAGCCCCACACAGCCCGCCAATCAAAGCGTGGCTGGAACTGCTCGGCATGCCGAACCACCAGGTAACGAGGTTCCAGATGATCCCGCCCAAGAGTGCGCAGACTAACACTTCGGAGGTCACAATCTTCGTATCCACCAGGCCCGACGCAATCGTCTTCGCCACCGCCGTTCCGACCAGAGCGCCAAATAAGTTCGTGACCGCCGCCAGCAACACCGCCTGCCGCGGGCTCAACACCTTCGTTGAAACTACTGTTGCGATCGAATTCGCCGTGTCGTGAAAGCCGTTGATATACTCAAAGACCAGCGCAACGATGATGACGGTAAGAATGAGCGCCATGCGTTAATCCCTTCCAGTTCCCGCCGCTTACGAGTTCTTCAGCACGATATGGTTGATCACATTCCCCGCATCCCGGCATCGATCAAACACCTTCTCGATCAACTCGAAAACATCCTTCAGGAAAACGACTTTAATCCCATCATTGTTCCCCGTGTACAACCTTTTCAACTCCTCCAAGATTAATTTGTCGCCCTCTCCCTCCAGCACCTGCAGTTGGTCATTATGCGTCCGGATTTTTTCGATGTGCACCCCGCGCCGCAGTTCCTTGATCATCGTCACCAGCGTATCGGTCGCTTTCTCCAGCATCGACACTTGACGGGTGAGATCGACCCCCTTGAACAAATGCGGCGCGAGCAAAATGCGCTCGCCGATCTTCTCCATGGTCTTGGGAATCTTGTAGAGTGCGACGGAAAGAGCTTCGATATCCTCACGCTCGAGAGCGGTGACGAACGTCTTGCAAAGGGCTTCGCTGATCTCGTCGTTGATCTTCTTTTCCTTGCGGCGCGACACGACAAATTCGTCGAGCGTCTTGAGTTCGTCCGGGTTTTTCATGAACCGGATCAGGGCCTGCACGCTGGTGCGCGATTCCTGCGCACTGGCCTCGAGCAAATCGAAGAATCTATCCTCTTTCCCCAACAACCGCTGCAGCGAAAACATACTGGTGAGACGCTACAAGCAACGATTCGGTGAAATCAACTACTTATGAGGGCGTATCGACTAGGCTGCGCGATGTTATCTGAGACTCGGTGGGAGAGATCGGGGATTGGTAACGACAAGGCAGCAACAACAAAAAGCAGGGAAAAGAAGGTTGGGGTGACCGACGGGACTCGAACCCGCAACAGCCAGAACCACAATCTGGGACTCTACCATTGAGCTACAGCCACCAACCAACGAGGGATGAAATTAAAGGGCACAGCCCGACTGGTCAAGGGAGTCGTGCGCGAGCGGATTAATTCGTTGAATTTGCCCAGGTCGGCGCCGGTGCCGGCGCGTCCGCTTTGACGGTGGTGCGTTCGAGGAATTTAGGAGCGCAACCGTAGCGGGTTTTGAAGTCGCGGGAGAAGTGGGAGAGTTGTTTGTAGCCGAGGTCGATGGCGACGCATTTGATGGATTCGCCGGTGAGGAGGCGCTGGTAGGCCATTTCGAGGCGGTAGTTGCGCATCCATTCACCAAGGGTGCAGTGGTAGTGCTTTTTAAAGTAGCGCTGGACCGTACGGGGCGATACGCCACAGAGGCGAGCTACGGCGGCAGGTTTGAAGTGCGCGTTCCGAGCGAGGTTTTGCCAATCGCTTTGTGAGGAGAGGTGTGATGGGACGGTTATCTCGACGCGAGCAGGATAGTTGGGCTTCATGGGATCGTTCCTGATTTTTAAAGGTCGCTTCGAAGGAGAGGATGACTCCGTGCCGGAATTTATCCCATCCCACTAAAGGGGGGGGTTGCCGTCACGGCAAATGCTCACGACGTTACCTAAATGAGGGCGTTGTCGATGAGGCGGGTTTTGCCGACGTGCACCGCTAGGGCCATGTGGCAGCCGGGGCGGAGTTCTTCGAGCGGCTCGAGAGAGAGAGGATCGAAGAATTGGATATAATCAACCTTGGCGGCCGGCTGCGTTTGGATGAGTTGCGTGAGCTCTTCTTTGAGTTTGGTGGCGGAAACCGAGCCGGGTGTTTTTTTGAGGGTTTCTTTGGCTTTCTGGATTGCCTTGTAAACGACGGGTGCTTGCTCGCGCTCTTCGGGAGAGAGGTATTTGTTGCGGGAACTCATCGCGAGGTTGTCTTTTTCGCGAACAGTCGGGGCGACAACGATCTTCACGGGGAAGTTCAGGTCCTGAACCATTTTCTGGATAACAGCGGCTTGTTGGAAATCTTTCGCGCCAAAGACAGCGACGTCGGGCAGGACAAGGTTGAAGAGTTTGGCGACGACAGTGGTGACGCCGCGGAAATGTGATGGGCGTGATTCGCCTTCCATTCCTTTGGAAACGAGTTCTTCGACGACCCAGGTGCTGTAGGTGGAGTTGGTCGAAGGATAGATTTGCTCGGAATCGGGGATAAAGAGGACATCCACGGTGGCTTCTTTGCAGAGGTCCTTGTCGCGTTGGAGGTCGCGGGGGTAGTCGGCGAGGTCTTCGTGCGGGGCGAATTGGGCCGGGTTCACGAAGATGCTGGCGACGACTACGCCGTCTGGTTTAACGATTTGGCGGGCCTTTCGGATAAGGCTCATGTGGCCTTCGTGAAGGTAACCCATGGTGGGAACGAAACCCACTTGCTTCCCCTCGCGGCGCCATCCGAGAGCCATACGTTGCATCGCGGAAACCGTCGTTACGATTCGCATACCATCAATATCCTTGGCGAATCAACCGCCCTGGCAGATAACCCATCGACCGTCGCGGCGTCCCCCTCCGTAATTCTACGAACATCATACGCCGAAATCGAAAATCCGAAAGGGCTGCGGCTCCTGACGCGTTCCGGAAAGAAGGCCGATGTGTCGCATGGGAGTAAACTTTAGTCATTCACATTCAACGCATTTGGGTCGATACTCATCCCAGCCGTGATCGGATGAAGGCCGACCCCAGCCCTGCCTCTGGCGGAGCGAGCTTTCATAGAGTACCGTCGCGGCAATCGTTTGCCTATTAGTTACCTACGTAGTCGCACGAGTGTGCCCATCGATGGGCTGAATCGTGTCGATTGCGGGATTGCAACATGATGCCGGAGCCCGGAGATCCGACAGGAGGAGCGTATGCCTTTGGTGGCGACGACGGGTGGGATCTGTACCGGCTGCTCGTGGAGAACAGTTACGACCTGGTGGGCGAGATCGATGCGAAGGGTAATTACGTTTACATTAATCCGAGCTACTCGCGTTCGCTTGGCTATAGCGTTGGGGAGATCATCAACAAGGACGCTTTCGAATTTATTCATCCACAGGATCGGGAGAAGGCGCGACGGGAATTAAAGCAACAGGATGGAACGACGATTCTGCGGTTCAAACATCAGAACGGGGCGTGGAAATGGTTTGATTGTTCGTTCCGCCAGTTCATGGGACCCGCTGGGCCACGGACAGTTTTGATTTCGCGGGACATCAGCGCGCGCAAAGAAGCGGAAATTAAATTTGAAGTGCTCGCTTCGTTAGGGAGCAAATTAAGCGGCGCGAAGACGCAGGTGGAAGCGGCGCGGGTGATTGCGGATGCGGCGCTGACGTTGATTGGATGGGAGGCTTTCTCGCTCGATCTTTACGATCCGCAGAATGATTTGATTTACCCCGTCTTGATGATCGATGAGATCGAGGGGCAGAAGACGGAGATTGCGGCGGATTATCGATCGCGCGCGCCCAGCCCGTTCGTAAGAACAGTGATTAAGGATGGGCCACAACGAATTCTGAAGAAGGGAAATGATTTTGATGCGAACCTGCGGCCCTTCGGCGATATCATGCACGCGTCGGCTTCGTTGCTGTTCGTGCCCATTAGTGAAGGAGGACAGGTGCTGGGAATTGTTTCGATCCAAAGTTACCGGATCAATGCGTTCTCGCGGTCTGACCTGAAGTTATTGCAAATTCTCGCGGGGCATTGCTCCGGCACGCTCGCGCGCATTCGGGCGGTAGATAATCTTTCGGAGACGCAAGCGCGGTTCGAAGCGTTCATGGAGAACACGCCGGGTGCGGCGTGGATCAAGGATGAGACGGGGCGCTATATCTACGCGAACCAAACCATCCAAAAGATTTTCGACAAGCCTCCCAAAGACATTCTTTCGAAGACTGATGCCGACATCGTTGGAGCGGAACCCGCGCAGCAATCACAGAAAGAAGACCAGGAAGTGAGGGTTTCCGGAAAACCGGTGCGCACGGAGAAGAATATTTTCTCGAACGATCAGCGGCGGTGGTTCGTGTGCAAGTTTCCGTTTCAATCCACGAAAGGCGGAGCGCTGGTCGGTGGACTTGGTTTCGATATCACCGATCAGGTGCAAATGCAGCAATCGCTCCGCAGCAGCGAGGAACGATTCCGCGCGCTGTTTGAGACTGCGCCAGTGGCGATTGGGTTGCTGCAGAATGGCAAGCTGCTTTACACGAATCCGGCGTATCGCCGCATCTTCCAATTTCCAGCGGAGGCTGAAACGACAGGACGCAATTTCATTAACGACATCGCGGCTCCGACTCGGAAGGAACTGCAGGAATATTTCGCGCGGCCGGAAGCGACGCACGCGTCGCTGGCGCCGGTTGAAGTGCGCGGTGTTCGCGCGAGCTCAGAATTTCCGTGCATCATCCAGGTGGCTCCGATCGAGATGAAAGAAGGGCCGGCGCATGTCGTATTTATTCTGGACATTTCGGAGAAGCGTTCATTGGAAGAACAGTTGTTCCAATCGCAGAAGATGGAATCGATCGGGCGCTTGGCCGGCGGAATTGCGCACGATTTTGCGAACCTGCTCACGGTCATTCGAGGGTACGCGGCCCGGTTGGAACGCGGCGTAAGCGAGCCGGCACCATCGCTGGATGGAATTATCCGCGCGGCGCAAAAGGCGACGGAACTTACGAAGCAGTTGCTCGCGTTCAGCCGGAAACAAACGGTGCAGATCGTCGAGATGGATCTGAACCGGTCCTTGCACGACACCGGTCACATGCTCGACCGGATCATTGGTGAGGATATCACCTTGCGGCTGCACCTCGCGCCGAACTTGCCGCCCATTCTTGCGGACACCGGTTTGCTGGAACAACTCGTGGTGAATCTTGGAATCACCGCGCGCGAATTCATGCCCACGGGTGGCAACCTCACTATTCGCACCACCTACTTCGCTCCGGGCGAGCGACGCGATTTGACGAATGGCTGGGACAAAGGGGGCGTCATGCTCACGATCGAGGACACCGGGCGCGGTATTCCGAGAGAGGATCTGCCGAACATTTTTGAGCCGTTCCTGAAGACGCGCAGCGGGACGGATACGGCGCTGCGGCTCGCGACGGTTTACGGGATCGTCCAACAGCACGGCGCAAAGATCGATGTCCAGAGCGATGTCGGAATCGGGACGAAGTTCCAAATCATCTTTCAGGCGACGGCGGTTCCGAAGAAGCCGCGCCGCGCCGAAACGCGCGAGAAAGCGGCGGACGGAATTATTCTTGTCGTGGAAGATTCGGCCGACCTGCGGCATTTGTTGAAAGATTTGCTGCAGGATAGCGGTTACCAGGTGATGGAAGCCGAGACTTACAAGGCTGGGCTGGATTTATTCGAAAGCGCGCGCGACCGAATTTCACTGATCATCGCGGATGTTTGCCTGGAGGATGGCAGCGGGCGCGAACTCGTGCGGCACATTCGCAGCGCCCGGCCCGAGATCAAAGCGATTCTCACCACTGGCTACGATCCGCACCAGATTCGCGGGAAAATGAATTTAGGTCCCGAAGAATTGTTCCTGCCGAAGCCATTTGAGCCGGAGGATTTGCTCCAGGCGGTTGAAAGCCTGCTTACGCAGAAGGGTTAAGCGGCGCGAAAGTTCCGGAAGTTCACAGTTGCGCAACCCACGCGCGCGGTGAATATTGTCCGCCCTTCGTCGGAGCGTAGCTCAGCCTGGCTAGAGCACTTGCTTTGGGAGCAAGACGTCGCAGGTTCGAATCCTGTCGCTCCGACCATTCTCTTTTATTCTTTCGCGCGAATCTCCTGCGAGAATGTTTCGTCGCCAGCCTTTTGCGCAGCCTTCGTAATTTCTGCGTGCGCTCGCAATTCGTCGAAGGAAGCAGTTCGCTCCACCAAGCCGACCTCGTAAAGGTAACGATCGATTCGTCCATTGAGGATGGAGCGGCCATCGAACGGCGCTTTGCGTCCGGCGATCTCCGCGTTGCGAATGATGTTCATTGTGCAATTATTGCGCAGCAGGTGGTAGAACTCGGGTTTGTCGGCGAGGCGGTTGATTTGGGCGACGTAGACTTCAAATAATCTGCGGGCGTCCGCTGGTGACACGTTCAAGCGATAGCGATAGACGCGTTCGTTTCGATGGTTCGTGCGGAGGCGCACAAGGTCGCGTTCGGTGCCGACGACGTAGAATAGTTCGAAGGCTTTCAACAATCCGGGCAGGGCGCCGAATCGTTCTCCAACTTCTGGACGTGCTTCAATCGAGACACAAACAGGGCCTGCATTTTCGAAACCGAAGCTGAGGAAGGTGTGCGCCATCGGACCGTCCTTCCAATAGGAGATGAATAGGTCGATGGAGTTCAGCCGGGAAAGATCCACTTCACGCTCTTGATAGCGCGCGTCGAAGCCGTCGCGGCTTCGGTAATTGAAATCGCGATAGCCGGTGATGCGCGCGCGATCGCCTTCGATTTGGATGCTCGGCAGTACCGCGACTTCAGGTTTCCAGTTACGGGTGTGACTCGGACGAAGCGTGAGAAACCACGCTAGGACGAGGAGTGTTGCGCAGCTCCACAAAGCGCGCTTTCGCATTCGGCCAGGTTTTGGCGCACGGGTCCACACCCACGCGCTCCAAAGAACGAACGCGACCCCCAACGCAAGCCGCCAAGTAGCCTGACCGTTGCCCGCGAAGGAAAGGATCACCGCGACAACCGATGTTGCCACAGCCACGACGGTCGCAACTAAGACCCGCCGCAGCAAGTAAACAGCCGAATCCCGCCAGGTGACGGTTCCCGCCTGTGCTGGGGCTGGCTCGGTTTCTACCACGGTATGCTTATCGGTCGCGCGGGGGTGAGATTTCAAGTTTAACCGCACTCGACAGGCACAGCGGTTCGACCTATTTTCCCGGGTCTTGGAGGGATGATGAAAATCAAAGCGCAACTGACTGCTGCAGTTCTTCTCATGGTAAGCACACCGATGATCGATGGCGACGAGGGCATGTGGCTGTTTAATGACCCGCCACGCAAACTTCTGAAGGAACGTTACGGCTTCGAGCCCACCGATGAATGGCTCGAGCACATCCAAAAATCTTCCGTGCGATTCAATAGCGGCGGCTCGGGCTCATTTGTTTCCGAGGAAGGACTCGTGATGTCGAATCATCACGTGGGTGCGGATTCGATCCAAAAGCTCGGGACAGCGGATAAGAATTATCTGCGCGACGGCTTTTACGCGAAAACGCGCGAGGAAGAACTGCGTTGCCATGATCTCGAGTTGAACGTGCTGATGAGTATCGAAGACGTAACGGATCGCGTGAAGACTGCGGTTAAGTCCGACATGAAAGCGGATGAAGCATTCGCTGCGCGGCGGGCGGTAATGGCCGAGATCGAGAAAGAATCGACGGATAAAACCGGGATGCGCAGCGATGTGGTGACGCTTTTCCAGGGCGGCAAATATCATCTTTACCGGTTCAAGAAGTACACTGATGTGCGCCTCGTTTTCGCGCCAGAGCAACAAATCGCTTTCTACGGCGGCGATCCCGACAATTTTGAATTTCCGCGCTACTGCCTCGATTTCTGTTTTTTCCGCGTTTACGAGGACGGCAAGCCGGTAACAGTTCAGCACTACCTCAAGTGGAACGACAAAGGGCCAGCGGAGAACGAGCTCGTTTTCGTTTCGGGTCATCCGGGCGCGACAAGTCGGTCGCTGACGATGGATGAACTCGAATACAAACGCGACGTTCAGTTTCCGAACACGATGGAAATGCTCCATCGCATGGAAGTGGCGCTGAATGTTTACAGCTCGCAAAGCCAGGAAAATGCGCGCCGCGCCAAGGATCTTCTCTTCGGTGTGCAGAACAGCCGCAAAGCACGCGAAGGCGGACTCGCCGGCCTGCTCGATCCGCAGTTGATGAACAAGAAACGCGCCGAAGAGCAACGTCTCAAGGCGGCGTTTAAAGCTTCCGGCAAACATCAGGGCGCGCTCGACGCCTACGAGAAGATTGCCTCCGCACAAAAGATCATTCGCGAGAATGCCACCCGCTTCAACTTCCTGGAAGGCGGTCGTGGATTCAATTCGAAGTATTTCGACATCGCCCGCACTTTGGTTCGCTCAGCTGAAGAACGCGGCAAGCCGAACGGTGAACGGCTCCGCGAATTCCGCGAGTCCGCGAAAGAATCGCTCGAACTGGAACTGTTCTCGGAAGAACCGATTTATGATGACTTCGAGCAATTGAAGCTCGCTGATTCGCTGACTTACCTCGTCACGAAGCTTGGGTTCAATGATCCGATCGTGAAAACAGTAATGGCGGGGAAATCGCCGCGCGATCGCGCCTCGGAACTGGTGCTCGGCACTAAGATGAAGGATGTCGCGGTTCGTAAGGAACTCTATAAGCAGAAGCCGGAAGATTTTAAGAAGTCCGAGGATGCGATGATCAAGCTGGTCCTGGCGCTTGATCATGAGGCGCGCGCCTTGCGCAAGACGATTGAAGCGCAGGACGAAAATAAACGGCAGGCTTACGGTGAAATTGCTGCCGCGCGTTTTGCGCTGGAAGGTGCGAACACGTATCCGGACGCGACCTTCACCCTGCGCCTCGCTTTCGGCCAGGCCAAAGGCTACGAGGAAAACGGCAAACAGGTCCCATATCAAACCGTTTTTGCCGGCCTCTACGAACGCGCCGCCGAGCACAACAACCAGCCGCCGTTCGATCTGCCGCCGAAGTGGGCGGAACGCAAAGACAAGCTCGACCTGAACACGCCCTTTAATTTCGTGACCACCTGCGACATTATCGGCGGCAACTCCGGCAGCCCGACCATTAACAAAAACGGCGAAGTCGTCGGCCTGATTTTTGATGGGAACATTTATTCGCTCGTGTTGGACTTCGCTTACACTGACGTGAAAGCGCGCGCCCAGTCCGTCCATACACGCTCGATCACGGAATCATTGCGGAAGGTTTATGATGCGCCGCAGCTCGTCGCGGAACTTCTGGGCGAAAAGAAAACAGCCGCGCGTTAATGAACAAAGTACGCGTCGGAATCATCGGCCTCGGCAACATGGGTAAGTACCATGCCGATTATTTGCTCCAGGGGAAAGTGAACCGCTGCGAGCTGACGGCCGTCGCAAGTTCCACGGCTGCGAAGCTGGAGAAATACAAATCGCTCAAGACGTTCGCTTCGGGCGAGAAATTGATCCGATCCGGCGAAGTGGATGCGGTGCTGATTGCGACGCCGCATTATTCACACACGACGCTCGGGATCGAGGCGTTCAAACAAGGCCTGCATGTAATGGTTGAGAAACCAATTTCCGTGCACAAAGCGGATTGTGAGCGATTGATCGCGGCCGCACGCGCAAATCCAAAACTGATTTTCGGTGCGATGTTCCAACTGCGCACCGAGCCGCGTTACAAAAAGCTCAAGCAACTCATCGATGCCGGTGAACTCGGGCAGATCGTCCGCGTGAACTGGATCATCACCGATTGGTTCCGGACTGAAGCTTACTATGCGAGCGGCGGTTGGCGCGCGACTTGGAAAGGCGAAGGCGGCGGCGCGCTGCTGAATCAATGTCCGCACCAGCTCGATTTGCTCCAGTGGCTGGTCGGAATGCCGAGCTGTATTCGCGCTTTCTGCCAATTCGGCCGCTACCACAATATCGAGGTAGAGGATAACGTCACCGTCTTCATGGAATATCCAAACGGCGCAACTGGAGTGTTCATCACCAGCACCGGCGAAGCACCCGGCACGAACCGTTTCGAGATCGCGGGCGACCGCGGCAAGATCGTTTTGGAAGGTGGCAAGATGACCTTCACCCGCAACGAAGCTTCCATGCGCGATTTCAGCAAAACCGCGAAAACCGGCTTCGCGCGGCCCGACGTTTGGAATGTCGAAATTCCGATCGAAAATTCCCCCGCCCAGCACGCGACCGTGATGCAAAACTTTGTCGACGCGATCCTCGACGGCGCGCCGCTCATCGTTCCCGGCGCCGAGGGAACCAACTCGGTCGAAATCGCGAACGCCGCCCTCTACTCCACCTGGACCAAAAATACTGTCGAACTTCCGCTCGACAGCGCAGCCTACGAAGCCGCTTTGCAGGAGCAGATTAAGAATTCGCGTTTCGAGAAGAAAGTGGTCGCGACGAGCGACGAAGATTTCGCGAAATCGTTCATTCGTTGATCCCTCCTTTCGCGTGCTGCTGATTTAATGTATTTTGCCGGACATGTATTACTTCTCGGGAATTGGTGACGAGGCGGCGAATCGGATTGATGACCAGATTCGCGCGATCAAGGCGCTGGGTTGGTCGAACCTGGAGGCGCGGAATGTGGAGGTGCCTGGGTTTCCGAAGGGAAACATTCACGACATTCCCGACGCTGCGTTCGACATCCTTGTGGAGAAGGTGCAAGCCGCGGGAGTGACGATCAATTGCTTTGGTTCGGCGATTGCGAATTGGGGGAAGAAGATCGAGGAGCCGTTCGATTCTTCGCTGGCGGAGGCGCGTCGCGCGATTCCGCGCATGCAACGGCTCGGGACGAAGTTTGTGCGCGTTATGAGCTTCGCCGTGCGAAAAGAAGAAGACCAGATGGCACAGGAACGGTTCCGTCGATTGCGCGAGGTGACGAAGATGTTTTTGGACGCGGGTATTCAGCCGGTTCATGAAAACTGCATGAATTACGGCGGGATGGGCTGGCCCTTCACGCTGGAACTGCTGGAGAATGTTCCCGGCCTGAAACTCGTATTCGATACGGCAAATCCGGTCTTTAATGAAGATCGCAGCAAACCGAAGCCGTGGCCGAAGCAGGATCCATGGGAATTTTATACGCACGTGAAAGAACATGTGGTGCATGTGCATGTGAAAGACGCGCGCTGGAACACCGCGAAGAACGACGCGGACTACACCATGCCCGGCGACGGCGATGGCAAGGTGCGCGAAATTCTTACGGATCTGCTCGCTTCCAATTACTCCGGCGGAATTTCGATTGAGCCGCACGTTGCGGTAGTGTTTCACGATTCTACCGTCAAGGCGTCGGACGAAGACATGTTCAATACCTTTGTTGAGTATGGCCGCCGGCTGATGCTTTTGGTGGATGATATTTACGTGCAGTTGAAATTGCCCGAAGCGCAGAAGAACGCGCGGTTGATGGCCGCCGGTTCTTACGAGTCGATCGCGCGCGCGTAATTGCAGGAATGGCAAAACATCCGCACCTCGGCGCGCACGACGATCCCAGTTTCGTTTCGAAATCGCGCAGCACGTGGGAAATCGTGCGCCGCGTCAGCCGCTACTTGCGTCCATACAGGTGGATGGCAGTCGCGACGATTGCGTGCGCGGTATCTTCGCTCGGGTTTTCGTTCGTCTATCCAAAGCTCACCCAGTACGTAATCGACGATGTGATCGGCCAGCGGCAGATGCAACGGCTCGCGCCGGTGATGCTCGCGCTGCTCGGTGCATTTTTCCTGCGTGATGCGTTCAACAGCATCCGCATTCGCATCAACAACACGTTCGAACAAAATGTCATCTACGACATTCGCCGCGAAGTGTACGCGCGCCTGCAGCGGCTGCCGGTCGGCTACTTTGATCAGCGTGCCTCCGGCGATTTGATGACGCGCGTGCTGGAAGATGTGAATTCGATGGAGCGGGTGCTGATCGACGGAACCGAACAAGGGACTGTTTCCATTCTCAGCATCGCCGGTGTGCTCGCCATCCTGTTCACGATGCAACCGCAACTCGCCGCCGTCGCGTTGATCCCGCTGCCAATTCTTGCAGGCGGCGCTTACTGGTATACCACCACGGCGCATCGGCGTTATCGCGCGCAACGGCTCGCTTCCAGCGCGATGAATGCGTTGCTGATGGATAATCTTCAAGGCGTGCGTCAGATCAAAGCATTCGCCCGCGAGTCACATGAGGATGACCGGTTCGCGCATCGCGCGGACGATTTACGCAAAGGCACGCTGAGCGTGATGCGAGTCTGGTCTTACTATTCGCCGGCGATGAGTTTCGCGGCCGCGGCGGGCACAGGATTGGTGCTCTGGTTCGGCGGTGCACAAGTCATCGCCGGCAACATGAAAATCGGTGAGTTGGTCGCGTTCACGATTTATCTCACGCTTTTTTATGAACCGATGGGACGGCTCCACGGGCTGAATCAAATGTTGCAGGCAGCGCGCGCGGCGGGCGAACGCGTTTTCGACATTCTCGACGCGGAAAAAGAGCGCGAAAAACTCAGCGTCGCAACGCGCTTGCGTGATTTACCGGCGCGAGTTCGAGGTGAAGTGGTTTACGAGAACGTGAGTTTCTCCTACGCCCCTGAAAAGCCGATCCTAAAAGATGTCTCGTTACATGCACGGCCTGGCGAAATGATCGCGCTGGTTGGACCAACCGGTGCTGGAAAATCGACCGTCGTCAACCTCCTTCCCGCCTTTTACGAACTCACTTCCGGCAAGATCACGATCGATGGATTTGATCTTCGCGACGTGCGGCTCGAATCATTGCGTGGGCAGATCAGCATCGTCAGCCAGGAGCCGTTCCTGTTCAACGGGACCGTTCGTGAGAACATCCTTTATGGCCAGCTTGAAGCGACGGATGCCGAAATAATCGCTGCTGCCAAAGCCGCGAACTGCCACGAATTTATCAGCAAGTTGTCCGATGGATACAACTCGCGCGTCGGCGAACGCGGGGTGAAACTGAGTGTCGGCGAAAAACAACGCGTGAGCATCGCCCGCGCACTGTTGAAGAATTCGCCGATCCTGATTCTCGATGAAGCGACCGCGAGCGTCGATACCGCCACGGAGAAGCTCATCCAGGAAGCGCTCGAGCGGCTCATGGCAGGCCGCACCAGTTTTGTCATCGCCCATCGTCTGAGCACGATCCGGAAGGCAGACCAAATTTTAGTCCTCCGGCACGGCGAAATCGTCGAACGTGGCACGCACGAAGAATTGCTCACGCGTGACGGACTTTACGCGAAGCTCGCTCGCATCCAGAACACTACCTTTATCGAGGAAGGGTTCGCGAAGCTCGAGCCGGTCGGGAAGTAGCAGCTACTTCGTTTCGGCGAGCTTGGTTTCGTCCTTCTTTGTTTTGTCGCTAATCGGATGCGGAATAGCACGCAACGAAAGATCGAAAGCAATGTTATCCCAGGTCGGCTGCCAGGTGTTTTGCAACATCACAGCAATCAAGTTCGTTCCTGGTCGGACCAGCGAAAGGAACGGCGTTAGATCGAAATACTTCACTACATTCCCCTCCCCGCTGACCGCATCAATTCCACCGGTGAGAATTTCCGTTCCATTTAGCCAAATCTTCAGCGGATATGTTTTGCTCGCGTAATCATCCGTGCAGGTAGCGGCGAGCAGCAGTTCCCGAGCTCCGGGGCTCGCACGAAATGTTCGGCGAAAATAGTAAGCCGGTAAATATTTCGGCAGCGCCGTGATGATGTTCTTCGGTCCCCCGCCTTCGCCGAACTTCGCTTTTCCCTCCAGCCAGAGGCTGTCGTTAAAATCCACCGCGAACCAATTCGGCGGCGCGATCGCCGCAAAATATTTCCAGGTTGCGCCGAAGGGAAGCCATTCGTCCCAAACGCCGCTGGTTGGGTCGGGCAGCTCGCGGAAGAAAATATTGTCCAGGAAAACGGATCCGCTGACCGGCTCGTTTACCTTCAAACGATGCCGCAACTGCACGTTCGGAAAGCCCGGCGGCACGTCGAACACGCGGTTCAAATAAGTCCATGCAGTCGGTTCCGCGCCCGTCTTCATCGAAGGCGTAAAGTAGTTCGGATATGGCAAACTCGGCCGGGCGTTCTTGTTTTCGCCAGTCCGGGAAGAATCCCACTCGAACCAATGTTCCGAATCCGCGCTGAGACCACCGCTGCGGATGAACCCCCCGAAACTATAAATCTTGCCCGGGGTCACTGGAATGTAATCTTCCGGCGTCCCGTAATGACTGGACTGCACGATGGTGCTGTTCCCGGTGTGATTCTCAAACCGTATCTCCATCGAACGGCCGCCCCCGTGCGGATTTGCCGTCGACGTTGTCATATTTTCCCACGGAATATCGCCGGTGAACCACTTGTCCCAATGCGCGTTGTCATCCGCCTCGAAGTGACCATTACCAATTAAATTTCCGGAAGGTTCCACCACGATCGCGAACGGCGCAGATCGGACTACCGCCCCGCCATAAACCGCGGCAACTTCATAGAAATATTGCGACCAAAGTTCACGGCCGGCATCCGCGAAGTCAGTCGCGTTTCCGTCCAGCGTCGCTACGTCCACGAAAGGTCCTGCAGCCGAGTCGGCCCGGTAAACTTTAATCGCCGTTGCGGTATGTCCTTCCGGCAATCGCCACGAAAATTCCGTTCCTCGATAACTCCCCGCTTTGGCGGTGATGATCGGCGTTCCAGCCGGATACAAATTCGTTGAGAAACTCCGCGCAGCGTTGCCGCGATGCGTCGCCCACGAAATGCGCCGGCTGCCGCCATTACCGAAACTGAGAATATGCACTTTACCATCGAGCGCGCGCAGCACCACTTCCGTATGTCCGTCCGAATCCACATCCGCAATTGCTGGGATGTGCTTCATACCACTCGAAATCTCCACCGAATACTTCTGCGTCCCATCCAGCGCGAACACCTGCACTCTGCCACTCGAAGAACTCTTCGCCGGATCGTACGTCCCAATCACTATCTCTTCACTTGAATCCCCATCCACATCTCCCACCACCGGCGGCGTCGGCATCAGCGGCGCAAACGATTTCGGCCAACCCGGCCGGCTCACCAACTGCACTCCATTCCAACTCCGAAACGTAATCTCATACGTGTGCGAAAACCCCAGCACATCCACCCGATTATCGCGGTCCGGATTCACCGGAATCAGCGCCGCATTGTTCAACCAGCCGTTCACATTCGGTATGTTCGCGGCCTGCTTCCACTCGCGCCAAATCAAAGAGCCATCATCATCCAGCAATGAATCATGCGGCTGCCAATTCGGATTAATCTGCGTGCTCGGCACCAGCACTTCATCCATGCCGTCTCCATCAATATCCGCCGCGTGCACATCCACGCCGGTCTGATACGACCCACTGAGCAGCCGCAAATTCTTCCCGAACTTCCTATGCAGCATGTTCTCGCCCATGAAACCCGGCGTTTCCGTCCAATCAATCGCGGCGATCGCATCCGCATCATTCAACACCAGCACTTCCAGCGCGCGGTCCGAATCCAATTGCGCCACCGCCAAACCCGCTTCCACCAACTGATGAAAATGGTAAACCATCCGCTTCGCACCCGTCGCCGCATCGGAAACAATGACCCCGCCCGACCACACCTCCCCAGTCGCGCCCCACTCCCCTGCTCCCCACAAATCATTCACTAGCGGATTGTAATCCTGATGTCCGCTGCTCGGGTCCGGATCGATCTTCCACGCCGTTAATACTTCCCTCGATCCATTCCCATCAATATCCGCAACGATCGGCGAAGACACTTCCGAGTAAAACTCCGCATTCCCTGGCAAACTCGGCTGCGGCCCTTCCGAGTTCGTCATATAGAAGACATTCGTCACCGCCATGAACCCAGCGTCTGGAATGTAATTCGCGGGCGTGACCTCATACCTCCAGAGCACCGTTCCATTCCCACGCAATGCCACAATACTGCGCCCCGCAGTAAACAGAATCTCCAGCGTCCCGTCTCCATTCACATCCGCAAGGGTCGGCGAGACGTTCATTACATTGCCTCCGCCGTTGTACGGAAAACCTCCCACCCGCGAACCATCGTGATTGAAAGCATCCAACATCCATAGCCCGGAACTCGCGCTGCGATACGCCACCACAATTTCCAGCGCCGCATCCGAATCAATATTCCCAACCGCCGGCGCAGCCATTTGCCAACCGCCGTCGCCCGCCTGGAATGCAGAAAATGAATGCGCCTCTGTCACGCGCGCGCACGCGTGAACCACACACATCAATAAAAAGAACCGCAGACCCATTTCAGATATAGCTGAACCCTATTCTGGAATAACTTAGGTCCGGCCGTGACGAATGTCACCCCGACTCAATTCTACGGGTTCCCGCCCCGGCACGAGCTCTGCTAATTGCGCACTGGGAATTCTTATTGACCGCAACTGTGCGGCTGATAGCATACAGTCTCTTTCACGTACTCTGGTTATGAATCTTAAAGGTTGTGGGGCAGTTCTTTTTCGGCAAGTACTCCTCCTCGCGGCGTCCTCATGCCTTTCTTTCGTCGGCGCCTCCGCGCAGCAAAACACAAACATCACGCAACTGATTCCTCCGGGCAGCACTTGGAAGTTTCTGTCCACCGAAATCCCCGACCCGTTCTGGCAAACAGCCGAATACAACGATTCCTGGTGGAACATCGGAATCGCGCAATTTGGCTACGGCGACGGCGACGAAGCCACGCTCGTCCGCACCGGTGCCCCACCCCACCCCATCACCACCTACTTCCGCAAATCGTTCGTTCTTCCCGAAGCAATGACGTTTGCCAATGCGCACATTCGTCTCCTGCGCGATGACGGCGCGGTCGTTTACATCAACGGCACTAGGGTTCTTCGCGACAATATGCCGGATGGTGAAATTACGCCGCAGACGGTCGCTATTTCTTCGACCGACAATGAGAATGCCTTTCGAGAATACACCATTCCCGTTCAACAGCTGCTCCGCGCAGGAAACAATGTCATCGCGGTTGAAGTTCATCAGGCCAACATGATGAGCAGCGATATGAGCTTCGATTTGTCGCTGGGTGTCTCCACGTTTTTCAGCGAGCAGGACATGGCCATTATCAGCATCCGCGCCACTCAACCAAACACCAGCGAACCGCTCCCGAATGCTCTCGTCGCTCCCGGCGAATTCACCGTCTTCCGCCAGGACCCGCTGCTGCAGGTGCCTCTTTATGTGAACCTGGAATATTCCGGATCCGCGACGACGAACGACTACGAGCCGCTGCCACGCACCGTCTATTTTCCAGCCGGAACGAACGCCGTCAGTTTCCTCGTCCTTCCCCGCACCGACCATCTCGTCGAAGGGACGGAGTCAGTCGTAGCCCAGATCGCTGGCGGCTCAACCGTCTGGGACAGGACTTCGCCGCATCGTGCCTACTGGCAGCGCATGAGTAATTCTGTTGCTGAGGTTCTTATTCGGGATGCGGATACGAACACGAACCCGCTTCCAGTGGTTAGCATTTCCGTGTCCGACAGCCAAGCCCATGAAGAGCCACTTCCATCTAATATAGGCATGTTCCGCCTCCGACGATCCGGACCACTGGACGAATATCTGACGGTGTTTCTTCGCTTTGAAGGTACTGCCACGCTTGGAGAAGATGTGAAGTCAATGCCTTCCAGCGTTAGGCTCATGCCAGGCATCGCTGAAACAAACGTATGGGTTTCCCCAATCAACGATGATCTACCGGAACTAACCGAAACCGTCATCGCGATCCTCACAACGAATCTCGGCCCTGCCACTTACACAATCGATCCGCTGGCAAGACGCGCCACCGTGTCTGTTCTCGATAATGACACAACTCCCTCCACTTTGACCATCACCGAACCCCAAAACGGAGAAACATTCCAGCAGGGCCAACCGATCACCATTTCCGCGGTCGCAGTCGATCCACTAGGCCACATTTCCCGTGTCGAATTCTACGATGGCACAAACCGAATCGGCGTTTCCGAGATAGTCTTTATCCAGCAACCCGCCCCAGGTACGCCCATCCAGCACTCCATCGCCTGGTCAAACGCCGCGCCTGGGCCGCACACGCTCACTGCGATCGCCCGCGACTCGCGTCAATTCGATGTGAGGTCGGCACCGGTCAGTATCTTCGTAAGTCGGGTTAGTCCAGAATTTCCGATCGTCGGGGTCCGCACCGTAAATTTCCCTGTTCCGCCAAATACGAACGCCGATTTCGCCACCCGCATGTTTGAGTTTTATCGGATCGGAAATACAACTGAGCCACTTCTGATCTTCTTCACCAAATCCGGCTCGGCCACCCCGGGCTTTGACTACCATGAATTCTCAAACCACATCGTGTTCGCTCCCGGAACAACCACCACGAACCTGCCGGTGTTTGTAATCGACGATACCATCGTCGAGGGCACCGAATCGGTGAGCGTAGAACTACAACCACCGCCGCCCACGATCGATTATCCGTATCCAACGCTTTACATCATCGACGCGACCAATCATACCGCGAACGTCGCGATCTTCGATAACGACCGATCCACTCCCACCAATGTTCCCCCGCAAGTCAGCATCACTCGTCCGGCTGACGGCGCCGTCTTCGCCGTTGGAGAACAAATCCACATCGGCGCACAAGGCAGCGATCCCGACGGCTCGATCTCATTCATCGACCTCTACATTAACGGTCAGCTCGCCTGGCGCACCAATGCACCGTTTCTAGCCCACCGTTGGGACGACGCTCCCCCCGGGCAACACACCCTCCGCGCCGTTGCCGCCGACAATTCCGGTAAAACTAACGCCAGCGAAATCGTTCACATCCGCGTGGGCCAGGATCCGAACCCAGAGCGCCCTGCCATTGCTCTGGAAGTGATCGACGGGGTTGCCATGGAACCCTACTCCCCTACTGTTGAAATATCCGACACTGCGTCATTCCGCCTCCTCCGCGTCTCCGGCCCAACGAACGAGCAACTCCGCATTTCACTCTCGTTCGCCGGCACAGCAGGGAACGGCGTTGATTATGAACGCATCGGCACTTTAGCCACACTCGCACCGGGCCAGGCTTCGACGAATATCGTTTTCAAACCTCTCTATGACCCCGCCACCGAGACTGAAGAAACCATTCTACTGATAGTAAACTCTATCGATTGCGAAGAAGGACAAACCAATTCGAGTTTTTTCAGCTGCTACACAGTGGTCGGTACCAACATGCAGCAGGCAGTTCTTCGCCCCCCGCCCGGAACAAATCGCTACCCAGAAATAGAGATCACACAGCCCGTCGACGGTGCGGTCTTCCCGGTCGGCGCGGTGATTCCAATCGCCGCCCACGCCAGCGATCCAGACGGCACGATCATTAACATCGACTTGTTCATCGACTGGCAACGGGTCTGGCGCACTAACTCGGCTGCCCTTGGCTTTCACTGGAACAACGCACCGGCGGGCGAGCACGTTCTCCGCGCCGTCGCCACGGACAATTTAGGGCGGACAAATTCCTCCCTTGTACGCGTTCTCGTCCGCGGCACGAACGAAATCGCCTTTGTCCGTCGCGAACTCCCCCGGGGATATACTCCCGGCGTTCCCTTTACCGTCACGCTCATTGCCACCCCGCCCATCGGCACTCAAGCCTGGGCCGTTGAAGATGGGCGTCCCGGCGGCTGGCCCGTCAGCAATATCAGTCACGGCGGCGTTTACGATCCCGCCACCGGCAAAGTCAAGTTCGGCCACTTCACCGATGCCACCCGCCGCGTGCTCACCTACACCATCACTCCACCGCCCAACTCGGTTAACACTTTCGAATTCGACGGCACAGCTTCGGCCGATGGCCGCAGCGTTCCCATCACTGGCGATCGCAGCGTTTCTCCGCTGGCCTCGGAGTTTCACCCGGCCGACCTGGATAGGAATCGGCAGATAGTTCTCAACGAAGTCACCGCCTACGCCGCCGCCTGGAAACGCGGCACCAATTGGCTCAGCGGACCCGTTCCCATCCCAGCGGATTACGTCACGCGCGCTGCGTTCATCTGGCGCAATGGCGAAGGCTACCGTTTCATCGCGACCAACCCGCCGCCACATTGCTGGGTGCCCACCAACGCTCCGCGCGCTTTCTTTGCTGCTTCGTCATCAACTGCGGAACGCGCCATTATCGCAGATGGCAACACTCGTTCCATCACCGTCTCAGTCGCACCGGCTGCGACTGCAGCCGCCTATACCTTTGAGGAGAAAGTTCCCGCTGGGTGGATAGCTGCCAACATCAGCCACGAAGGCGCGTTCGATCCGGCCAGTGGCAAAATCCGCTGGGGCCTCTTCATGGATGCCGACCCACGCGCCTTCACCTACACGCTTACCACATCTTCAGCTTCCACCGCCGGAGCGAACGTGGCCGGCCAGCTATCCTTCGATGGTGAAACCATTCCCGTAAACGGCGAATCGAGCGTAAGCACCGATCCCTCGCAGGCGCTCCGCATCGCCGCCTCTTCTTCAGCCACGCACAGCGGAGTATCGCTTACCTTGAGTGGACCAGTCGGCCAGGTTTGCGCGCTGGAAGCCTCCACCGACCTCACCGCCTGGGAACCCGTTGCGGATCTCTACCTGCCCGATGGCCAATTGCGATTCAGTGATCCGTCCAGTGGAGAAACCGCGCAACGTTACTACCGGTTGCGCGCAGATTAATTGAGCGACTAAGGCGTCAGCACCTTTCCGAAAGAGCCGCCATCATGAGCGGCTCTTTTGCCGCACATTGCTGAAAAATACCTGCAAAAAAGTTATCCGTTTTGCAGCTGTCGCCTCCATTTCGGAAGGTAACGGCACGCAACCCTCTTCATGGGAGCAACTTGTACCGAGACATAAACGCGCCGGTTTAAAAGAAAAAACCGGTGGATAATCAGTGGATTAGAGGTATTTTAATATCGCGTGTCAGGGCAGCTCCTTGGGTTTTTCTTGGTTTCCCAGGCGGGCATTAAACCCGGCACGCAACAGTGTTAATCCACTGTGTTCATGGTGAAGGCGGTCTTGGGCCTTCGGGCCCAGGACCTGCCACCTAGCCAAATCTTCTAGCAACCTCTGAATCTTCCGTCAATCGGTGCAGAGCACCTTTCTCGCGCAACGAAGGTAATGCCTGTCGCGACTGGTCTCCCCATCCGCGCCTGTCAGCCCTCCATAAACACAAATCAGCACAAACCAACACCCGCCGTTTCACCCCATCGATACACGGTAAAGCCTCAACATCAACAACTCAGGATAAAAGCAGACAAAAAGACGCCTTTTTCATCAACACACAGCCGATGGAAGGCTCAACGCGCCTTCACTTCCATTCCCACCAGGCACATATCATCGCAAAACTCCTCGTCGGGACAGAAGCTCTTCAACTCGATCAGCAAATCATCGAACGCATTCGACAGCGGCAAATGACTTCTCGCCCGCAGCGCGCCACGCAACCATTCCGGGCTGAGCAACTCTCCGTCCCGTTCCACGTCGTAGACGCCGTCAGTGAAAAATACAAACCGGTCTTCTGGGTTCAACTCCACGCTCGCAGTCGTAAATTTAAACGAGTCAAACAAGCCGAGCGCCGGGTTCGATTTTCCGTTGGCGTTCTGCAATAGATCCACCTCGCCATTTCCGGCGCGCATCACCATCGGCTTCGGATGCCCCGCATTCGAAAAATACGCCCGGTTCTCCGCCAGGTCCGCGATCATGTAAAACGCCGTCGTGAACAACGGCGTCCCGCTCTGCTTCAGGATCGAGCGCAAATCGTGATTTATCCGCCCCAGGAATTCGCCGGGATCAGTCGAGTTCGGCGTCAATTCTTCCACCAGTGCGCGCACAATCGCGGTGATAAGTGCCGACCGCACGCCGTGCCCCATCACATCGCAAATGAAAATTCCCGCCCGCGTGTCCGACAGCGGCCGAATATTGAAGAAGTCGCCACCCACCGCGCCCGTCGGCAAATAGCGGTGGCAAAACGACAGCACGCTCTTGTCTGGCGCGACGTTCGCTGGGAAGCAGGGATACTGTTGCGGAATGATTGCCTGCTGGATTTCGCGCGCCATCCGCAGATCTTCTTCCATCTGCTGATTTTTCAGCCGCAACTCTTCCCGGCTGCGCGCCAGCTCAATGTTCGCCGCCTGCAACCGATCCTCAGCCTGGCGCTTTTCCGTGATGTCCCAAAAAATCCCTTGCAGCCCAATGATCCGCCCCTGCGCGTCGTGCAACGGAGTTTTCACAACGTTGACGTAAAGCTTGTCTCCACCCGGCGGCTTGTTTTCCTCCACCGTTTCGAAAATTTTCCCGTTCTGGATTATCTCCAGATCGTCCTTCTGATATTTCGCCGCCATTTCCGCGGGGAAAAAATCAAAGTCAGTCTTCCCCAAAATATCATTCAGCGAGCGCCCCAGCGTCTGGCAGAAGCGCGTATTCGCGAACGTGAATTGTTCGCTCAAATTCTTCCGGAAAATATTCTGCGGCAGCGTCTCCACCAGCGAATGGTAGAGCGCCTCGGAATTTCGAATCTCCTCCTCGTGCCGTCGACGGTCGGTGATATCTTCCACCGTTCCTTCGTAATAGAGCAGCGTTCCATTGCGATCGCGAACCGCCCGCACGTTCTCGGAAATCCAGATAATCGTGCCGTCCTTTCGGTGGATGCGCGATTCGAACCCAGTCACCACGTCATTCTTTTCCATTAACGCGATGAACTCATTCCGGCGGCCAGGCTCAACATACAGCTCGCTGCTGATGTTCGTAAGTCCCGCGATCAGCTCTTCCGCTGTCTCGTAACCATAGATCCGCGCCAGCGCCGGATTCGCGCTCAGATATTTCCCTTCGGGCGTCGTCTGGAAAATCCCTTCAATCGTGTTCTCGAAAATGCTGCGATACTTCTCCTCGGCCTGCAGCAACGCCAATTCCGCGCGCTTCCGCTCGATTGCATATCGGATCGATCGCACGAGCAGGTGGCTGTCCATCTCGCCCTGCACCAGGTAGTCCTGCGCTCCCTGGTGCACCGCCCGCAACGCCGAGTCTTCATCGTCGAGCGTGCTGAGAATAATAATCGGAAGATGAGGGGCGGCGTGTTGAAGGTCTGGCACCGCCTTATTCCCGCGGGCAGCCGCTACCGCAAGATCCAGCAACAGGACATCAAAATCCTCCTGCTCCAGCTTTTGCAGCCCGCCTTCAAACGAATCCCCCCACTCGAGGGCGAACTGACTGCGCCGGTCCTCCTGCAACATCTCCTTCATCATCCGCGCGTATTTCGGCACGTCTTCGATCAGGAGCACTCTAATCACTGCGGCACTACTCATGCAGGCTCGGTCCAACGAGGAGACCGCCACTCTTCAAGCTGCTGGCCAGTCTTCTGCGACACTGCCAGAGCAAGCGGCTTTTGCAAGTAGTTCCCCGCACTCCCGTTCGGGGAATCCCTTAACTGCGAAAAATATCGGTCGACAAACTCCTTATTCTGAGCCACTTTAATCGTTCATCCCGCTTTTTCCATTTGCCAACCCGCCTTCCAGCAGGCATTGTCTCCGCCCTTTGAGATTCGTAACCCTGGGATTTACTCTTGAACGCTGAACTTACTCGCAAAGCTCTGGAAAAAGTTGGAAACCCGAACGTCCTCGTGAACATCGTTTCGCGCCGCGTTCGGCAGTTGAACGGCGTCACGAGCGGCGGTCCGTCCCGTCCGCTCATTTCCGAAACCGCTGGATTGGGCGCGGCGGACATCGCCCTGCTCGAAATCGCCGAAGGCAAAATCGGCTGGGAAATGCTCGAGGAAGGCGAGACCGAGACGACTCCGGTCGAATAAATGCCTGCCCATTGATTCTCCGCAGCCAGAAGGGCATCCTTCTGGCTGTTTTGCTTTATGGCCAAATCCGGCGACATCGTCACCAACGCCAAAGCCAGGCGCGATTACCACATCGTCGAAACCTTCGAGGCCGGCATCGCGCTGAAGGGCACCGAAGTGAAGTCATTGCGCGCCGGTAAAGCCCAGATCGCGGATGCCTTCGCCCGCATCGAGAATGACCAGGCCTGGCTCTACAACGCCCACATCGACGAATACAATTTCGGCAATTCGCTCAACCACGCTCCCAAAGCTCCCCGCAAGCTTCTCCTGCACAAATCTGAGATCCAAAAGCTCTTCGGCCTGGCCTCAGTCAAAGGCAACGCTCTCGTCCCGCTCTCCATGTATTGGAAGAACGGTCGCGTGAAAGTCGCGATCGGCGTAGGCAAAGGCAAAGTCCAGTTCGACAAACGCGAAGACATCAAAAAACGCGAATCCGACCGCGAACTCAAACGCGTCACCATGCATCGCTTCAAAGGAAAGTAATTACCCTTTCGCGCTGGAGATAGTCCGGTACAAGAAAAAAGGACCGGCGAACCGATCCCTCTCTGAAATCCAACGAACGTTCGAAAAACCTTACTTCTTAGCTGCGGCTTCTGCCTTCTTGCCTGTTGCCTCCGGCTTTTTCCAGGTGCGCTTCAGCGGTTTCTGCACGAGACCCTTTTTGATGGCCGACGCAGTCACGCGAATGTATCGCACTTCGCCGTTCACCACCGCTTTTACGCGCTGGAGATTTGGCATGAACCGGCGCTTCGTGATCGCTGTCACGTGCGTGCCGATACCACCCTTTTTCTTAGCCTTACCGCTGCGCCAAATGTGGCTGCCTTTGATCGGCCCTTTTCCGGTTAATTCACAAATCCTAGCCATAAACGTCCTAAAAAGACCGCAAACCATAATGGCCTTCCGCACTTAATCAAGCGCTTTCTCAGCCAATCTACGGGCCACTTAAATCCGCCTAGATATCCCGGGTTACCTCGTAAATCGTCGTCGTCCCGCTGATCTCGTTACCAATGACCACCAAGGGCTTCCCGCTCGGACTATCCTCCGCCTTGATGAAGATAATTCCTTCCGGCCCCAGATCGCCCGCCTCACCGCTGTCCGGCGGCACCAGAAAATCGCGGAAGTTCACATAATCGGCCAGCACCGGCGCGCGTGGATTGCTGATATCATAGCTCGCGATGCCGCCAATCCGTTCAAACGCTACGAATGCATACACGCGTCCGAAAGCCTTTCCAACCACCACACCTTCGGGTTCCGGTCCCTTATTCGCGCTGCGGCCGTCAAACGTGTTGTTATCGTGGCTCGCGTTGAAAAACGCCGGATACAGCGCTGCCGTGATTTGCTCAAATTGGTCCCCACTATCAAAGACTAGATTCCCAGCCGTATCGCGAATTGAGAATGACCGCCCGCCGAAAGAATGGATCACATCGTAATCGCCATCCCCGTCAATGTCGCCAGAAGCACGCGTCGCGCGCAGCCGACCAAGATTTGCCGCGCGTTTCAAATCCACCGCGTTCGGAAACCGCGTTGGATCCAAAACATAAGTCGCGTCACCTACCCGCGCCTCTTCATTGTAACCGGGCCAATCCGCCCGCGCATCCCCTTCATTCGCCATTACTAAATAGGTTTCACCACGCACTTGGTAAGCATCGATCGCATCCGGCAAATAAACTCCCTGCACCGGCCAATTCCGAATGTTGATCGCCGTGTCGCGGTCGCTCGCATCCAATTTGTTTGCCGGCAGGTTGTGGTCTTTCTTTCCGAGCGGAAGCAACTGTGTCACTGCCGCTGAATTGATATCAATCACCGCCAGCGTATTGTTCTCCTGCAATGTGACCCACGCCGTCTTTGAATCATGAGAGACGGTGATGTATTCGGGTTCCAAATCCTGGGCGACGGTTGCATTCGGACCATAAATCCGCACTCCAATCGGCACGCTAGAATTGAACTGCGTAAATCCTGCCGTTCGGACCTGCGCCGGCGTGAGCGCCGCAACTCCCCAGGACAAATCGATAATGCTCACCGATCCTTCTGGATCGACGCTCGGCCCGATCACCGCAGCATTCGCGTTGTTGTAACTGTTCGGCTCGCCTTCATTCGCCACCAGCACCCAACGACCATTCGGCGAAAAAGTCACCATGTCCGGCAGCGCGCCAACTTCAACAGAGTTTAGGAAGTTCAAATCACGATCGAAGAACACCACGTGCCCGGGCTTTGTCTTCGGAGTGTTTTCCACTGCCACCACTACAATTCCATCCCGCACTGCCACGCTGTTCGCCACGCCGCCGAACGGCAGCAAACTCACGTCACCAACCTTTGTCGGCGCGGTCGGATTGGAAATGTCCAACACATCCAGCGAAGCCGCCTGTGCATTCACCACATAAATCCGCTGCGTCAAAGGATCATGCCCCACAATTTCCGCCGCGCCTTGTGCGAAAATCCCACTTTCGTAAGTGCCGATCGGCGTCAGCCGAATCTCGTGCTCGCGCACCGCCGCCGCCGAAACAACCTCCAAAACCGCCGCGATGCCACACAAGACTGTTTTCATATTTATAATTAACGAGGCTTGTAGCCACAGGCCTGATGGGAAGCAACGGAATTCCCGCCTACAAAATGTGAAGATTGCGTGAGAATCACTTCAAACTCTTCGCTTTCCACCACGTTCGTTTGCACAACGTCTGGCATCGCTGTTCCGCTCACAGAATTGCCATCGCTGAACAACAACCAAACAGTGGAAACAAGCAGCATTGCACCTCCTCCGGCTAACAATTTCCTGATCGCGCCCCTCCAAACACCAACTTCAAACCGCATTGACGCGATTAGATTAGGCGCCTAACTATCTCTTGTCTAGTTCTGCTTCAACTTTTCTTCCTCCTGGCTAGATTTCCTGGATGCGAACCCCGCTCCTTCTTTTCTGCTGCGTCACTTTCGTCCATGCCGCTGAGCGCCAATTTGAAAACCTTGGTCGCGGTCTTATCGCCACACGCGCCGACCCCAACACCGTCGCCATCAGTTGGCGCATGCTCCGCACGGATCAAACAAGTGTCGCCTTCAATCTTTTCCGCGGAACTCAAAAATTGAATTCAACACCGCTTGCGAACGCGACCTTCTTCCTCGACACGAACGCTCCTGCCACCTCCGCCTTCACCTACATACTCGAATCGATCCCCAGCACCGTCGCTCCCGGCCCGGCCACCTTTACTCTCGCTACCAACACACCACCCTACCTCTCAATCCGTCTCCAAACTCCCGAAGGTTATTCACCAAACGACGGTTCAGTCGGCGACCTTGATGGCGATGGTCAATACGAGATCGTCATTCATCAGCTCGGCCGCGGACGCGATAATTCGCAACCCGGCGAAACCACCGAACCAATCCTGGAAGCCTACAGACTCGACAGCACTTTCCTTTGGCGCATCAACCTCGGTAAAAACATCCGCGAAGGCGCGCACTACACTCAATTCATGGTCTACGATCTTGATGGCGACGGCCGCGCCGAGATCGCCTGCAAAACCGCCGATGGCACAATGGACGGCACCGGCAAAATCATTGGCGAGGCCGAAGCCGATTGGCGCACCAAAGAAGGCCGCGCCCGCGGCAAAATTCTCGACGGCCCCGAATACCTCACGATCTTCGACGGCCGCACCGGCGCGGCGCTCGCCACCACCAAATACATTCCATCGCGCGGCAATCACTCCGAATGGGGCGACGACTACGGCAACCGTGTCGATCGTTTCCTGGCCTGTGTCGCTTACCTCGATGGCACCCGCCCCAGTCTCGTCATGTGCCGCGGCTACTACACTCGCGCCGTGCTCGCCGCCTGGGATTTTCGCGACGGCAACCTCACCTACCGCTGGACCTTCGATTCCGACGACGGCACTCCCGGCAATCGCTCTTACCGCGGCCAGGGCAACCACAACCTCTCCGTCGCCGACGTGGACAACGATGGCCGCGACGAAATCATCTATGGCTCCGCCGTCATCGACGACAATGGCCGCGGCCTCTACTCCACCGGCCTCGGCCACGGCGATGCCCTCCACGTTTCCGATCTCGATCCCACCCGTCCCGGCCTCGAAATCTTCAACATCCAGGAACGTTTCGATGCCGCCGGTGCAAATCTCCGCAACGCCCGCACCGGCGCAATCTACTGGAAGAAACCCTCCATCGCCGCCGGTCGCGATGGCGAAGGCCCCGGCCGCGGAGCCGCCTTCGACATTGATCCCCGCCATTCAGGTCACGAATGTTGGGTCGCCGGCGCAGGAATCACCGGCCTCTTCAACTCCCGAGGCGAAAAAATCTCCGACACCGCCCCGCGCACCTGCAACATGGCCATCTGGTGGGACGGCGATCTCCTCCGCGAACTCCTTAACGGAGTAACCATCACCAAATGGAACTACGAAAGTTCCACCGAAGACCGCCTCTTCACCGCCGCCGATTTCAATTGCGTCGCCAACAACGGCTCAAAAAACAATCCCGTCCTCTGCGCCGACATCCTCGGCGATTGGCGCGAAGAACTCATCGTCCGCACCCGCGACAACAAAGAACTCCGCATCTTCTCCACCACCATTCCCACCGCCCACCGCTTCACCACCCTCATGCACGACCCCGTCTACCGCCTCGGCATCGCCTGGCAAAACGTCGCCTACAACCAACCCGCCCACACCAGCTTCTTCCTCGGCGCAACCGCCCCGAGGGATTAGAGGCTATTTCAGATCCACGCGCTTCCCAGTTTCCGCCGACAACCGCGCCGCATCCAAAATTTCCGTTACAACCATATTCACCTCCAAGGAAGACAATCCACTTGGCTTAATCTCGCCGCGTACCACCGCAGCCAAATACGATAACGGGTCCGCTTCCGCTCCGCGCAATGGGGTTGGCGCCTTCTCTGTTTCCGCTTCGCGCCCTATTCGCACTCGCATCTGATTGGCGCGTGGGACGAAGATCGTTCCGGTCTGGCCGTAAATCTCCATGTCCTTTCGGTCGAACGGCCAATTCCACGACGCCTGGATAATCCCCTGCGCGTTCGGATACGTCAGCACGATGGTCGCTTCATCGTCGACCTTCGGATACACCTGCGGCTTCATCGTCTGAGTCACCGCGAACACCGAAGTCGGCCGCTGCCCCTTCATCAGCCACGTCATTAAGTTCGCCCCATAACAACCAAAATCCGTCAACGCTCCGCCGCCGTTCAACTTCGGATCCGTCAGCCACGCGAGGAACTCCTCCGAACACCCAATCTCCCGCGGCCCGCGATGACCGTCATGCACCACCATCTTCCGAATCTCACCCACCGCATTTTGCTCGTTCACCATCCGGTAGGCCTCGTGATTCCCCGAATACCACGTCGTCTCGTAATTAACGAGCACCTGAATCCCATGCTTCATCGCCGCCGCCTCTATCGCCCGCGCATGCTCCATATTTACCGCCAGCGGCTTCTCCATCATCACCGCCAACTTGTGCTTCGCGCATTCCTCCACCACCTCCTTGTGCTCGAACGTGCTCGTGAAGATCGCCGCCGCCTGGACGTTCGTTTTCGCCATCAGCGCCGCCACCGAATCGTAAAACAACTCCCGCTCCAGTTTGTAATTCTGGCGATACTTCTCCGCCAGCGCCCGATCCTTCTCCACAATTCCCACCAGCCGAATATCACTTCGCCCCCGCGCACTCGGCACAAACCCGCGCGCATGATCATGACTCAAGCCTATAATCGCGAACCGCACCGGCTCCTTCTCTTGTGCGAACGAGCTTATGCCCACCAACATCGCTGCGAAAACCGCGTATACCCACGTCCTCATATCTCGAACGAATAGAAGCCTTCTGGCTTGAACTCAATCATCTTTGTCATTCCTTGGTATTTGGCCTTTGGTCATTCTTCGTACGCTTGCCCGCCTTTAAGCGTGAGCTATCCTATCCGTAAGGAATGAGCACATCGCGCCAGATCAAAGAAGAACAACGCGTCGCCGGCCAACAAAAGACCATCATCGGCGAACTCCAAGCCCTCTCCAAAGACATCGAACGTTGCGACAAAACTGTCCAGGGCCTCCGCGCCGAACTCCTCGCGGTCAACGAGCGTCACGCCAACCGCTCCACCACCCAGGATGATATCGCCTACCTCGAAGATCTCCTCGCCTGCGCCCGCAAAAAACTCGTCTGGGAAAAACAAATCACCAGCCTCCAAAAGCGCACCCCCGAACTCATGCAGCGCGTCGAAGCCCTCGTGAACCACCCCAACAGCAATCCCGACGAAGAAACCCGCAGCGCCCTCATGACCTCCCTCACCCAGGTCCAAGCCTCCATGAAGCGCCTCAACGAGGTAAAAATATAAACTTAACCACCACTCGAAAGTTTCGGGTGAACCGGGTCATCCCGTAAACATCTTGAAAACCTCAACGTTTCGTAAGAAAATTCGGCCATGAGCGCCACAGCGATACGGGAGAAGAGGGAAACCACGCTCCCGCAGGACGTCGCCGATGCGGCGGGACTGGAGCCTGGCGATCAAGTGGATTGGCGATTTGAAGGAGGCGAGATTCGCGGAAGAAAACTGCGGAAGGCTGAGTCAGTTACCCTCGGTGTCAACGACGTGGCTAAAGGCGGAATCCTGCCCGACGGTTGGAAAATCGATCCGGCTGAAATCGCCGCCGCAGTACGTGAGGAGCGAGACGAAACGTGATCTATTGGGACACGTCCGCGATCATTACGCTGCTGGCGGTTGGTAGGCTCGAAGAGATTACGGGGAGTACCCGGCCACACAGCCTCGCCGAGTTTTACTCGCGGTCCACGGGCAAAGGTTTTCTTGTTTCAGGCCGCACCGTAAAACTGTCTCCGGAGCTGGCAGCCCAGCGCGTTCAGGAGTTGAAGGCGCAACTTCAGTTCGTCTTGTTGACCGAGTACGAAACCGCCAAGGCACTGTTGGATGCAGCTAAAGCTGACGTCCGCGGCGGCAGGACGCATGATTTCCTTCACTTCGCTGCAGCAATGAAAGCGAACGCCGCAGCGATCTACACGTTCAACCACTCCGATTTTTCTTTTTCGACAATCCCACTAAAGCAGCCGCCTCTCTAAAAACGCCCGGAGCTCACCAGGTCGAGCCCTCGGGAAACGGTTCAACGAGGTGAAAATGTAACGACCTAAGACGTTCCAATCTTGAGCCGAACTAAAATTCGACCTACCTCAGCCCAGGCCTCTTCTCCGGCGCCACATAATCCTTGTGCCAGTTCAGTGACCAAAGCTGCTCCAACTTCACCTGCTGCACTCCGCCATCGTAGAAAGCCATATTAATTGATCCGGGCAATTTTTCTCCCGCCGCAAACTCCACTCCCACATTTCGCGGACGCGCACCATGCCGCGGCATGCGAAAACCACCGCGTTCAAAGTCAGTCGGTGCCGGTGTGCTCGCCGTTAATCCATCCACCGGATGAATCCCATCGCCCACCAGCGGCGTCTTCGCAGGAACCTGAATATCTCCGACACGCCGGAAACAATTCGTCAGCAGCATCCCATCGCCTCCGGCAAACACCGCCAAAAAACCATTCAACGAATAGCTGCTTGCCCCGGCATCGATCGGCGCAGACGCCGCGAACGTCGTGCTCGGTCCCAACGCCGCCCATTCCCAGGCCGAATTGATCGATCCAATCTGCAGCGGCAGTCCGCCCCCCGCTCCACCCTTCGCCGGTGCGGTCGGACAGATCGAAATCCTTTTCTTCCTCGAATAACTCCGCTCCCACGCCACCCGCAACGGATCAACCAAAAGCTGCTCCGCATTATTCTCCACCCCTTCGTGATAACTCCACCCCACCTGCCGCACATTGCTCATGCAAATTACATTCTGAGCCTTCGCTTTCCCCTTCGCCAACGCGGGGAACAGCAACCCGCACAGCACCCCCACAATCGCAATCACCACCAGCAGCTCAATCAATGTAAAACCAAAACGCCTCCGGTTCGAAGACGCGCCAAACCGGCTTTTCCTGGATCGATTGAAGATCGCCCGCGACAATGATCTTCTATCGGCTCACCCAACTATTTTCTTCAACTTTTCGCTGATCGCTCTCGCTTCCGAGATGCCCCCGTAGATGGTGATGAGGCCGCAAAACTGGTACCGGATGACGACAGCACGAAATCGAATTACTCCACGGCGGCGCGATCTGTTTGAAAGGTCCAGTTCTGAAGCGCGTCTTCGGAACTAAACTCACCTGCGCAAAGTTCGGCAGCGACACTGTTGTTTTTTGACCATTAACTCTGGGCGTGACCCAAAAGTCGATGCGAAGCGATCCACCTTTATACGTGTAACGCTTTACTATCCAGCGTTCTCCGACCGAGGTGCCTGGCACCGGTAAGGAACTGGCACCAGTGCTGCTCATGCCGGGAGGTTAAAAGCTGCAAGCCGGTCGGACGCCCTTGAGCGTACCAGCGCAGCCGTAACTTCTATGACATTTGACCGGTATAGTTTGGACGGCTGCTTCGATGAGATGATCGGAGAAGGCGGTCAGCCGCGATCAGCCGCGCGCCACCTTGCAAGGAGGATTCAAACTCTTCCATGTGAAGAACTCATTGCCCGACAACGCGCCGCAGAACGCGCGCTCGTGCAGATGGGCATCACTTTTAACGTGTACGGCGAGAGTGCTGGCGTCGAGAAGACGCTTCCATTCGACCTGGTGCCTCGGATTCTTGCTGGTTCTGAGTGGAATTGGATCGAACGCGGATTGAAGCAGCGCATCCAGGCCCTCAATCTCTTCATTCACGATCTCTATCATGAGCAACTGATCCTTAAGGACGGGATTATTCCACGCGAAGTGATTGAGTCTTCCAAGGGGTTCCGCCCGCAGTGCGTGGGCTTCAATCCACCGAAGAAAATTTGGTGCCATATTACCGGGACCGACCTCGTCCGGCACGACGACGGTCAGATCTACGTTCTCGAGGACAACCTGCGGTGCCCATCTGGAGTTTCCTATCTCCTGCAAAACCGGCAGTTGATGAAGAGCCTTTTCCCGGAAGTTTTCGCATCCGCGCGCATTCGCCCAGTTTCGAATTACCCGCTCCGATTGCGCGACATGCTGGAGTTCATGGCTCCAGATGGCGCCACCCCGCGCATCGTTCTGCTCACGCCGGGTGTTTATAATTCGGCGTATTTCGAACATTCGTTCCTGGCGCAGCAGATGGGAATTGAACTCGTCGAGGGCAGCGATTTGGTCTGCACGGACGGCTTTGTCTGGATGCGGACGACTTCTGGCTTCGAGAAGGTCGATGTGATCTATCGGCGCATTGACGATGACTTCCTTGATCCGAAAGTCTTCCGACCTGATTCGATGTTGGGCGTTTCCGGCCTCATGGATGTGTATCGCGCTGGAAATGTAGCGCTCGTAAATGCTCCGGGGACGGGAGTGGCCGATGATAAAGTGGTCTACGCATATGTGCCGCGGATCATCAAATACTACCTGCAGCAGGATCCAATCATTCCGAATGTTCCTACCTATATTTGTTCGGAAGAGCCGGATTGCACGCACGTCCTCGACAACTTGCATAAACTCGTCGTCAAAGCGGCTAACGAATCGGGTGGTTACGGAATGCTGATCGGCCCGCACGCCTCTACCGCCGCGCGAGAAGATTTCGCCAATCGCATAAAGGCGAACCCCAGGAACTACATCGCGCAGCCAACGCTCTCGCTCTCTCGTGTTCCAACGCTGGTGAACGACGCACTCGAAGGACGACATGTGGATCTCCGGCCTTATATACTTTACGGAAAGGACATTTTCGTCGTGCCGGGCGGACTCACGCGAGTGGCACTGAAGAAAGGATCCCTGGTTGTGAACTCCTCACAGGGCGGCGGCACAAAGGACACCTGGGTCCTGGCCGAGAACGAACTCGAGGAAAATGACCTCCTGGACGAACCGGTCACCGCGATCAAGGAGACCCTGGCATGTTGAGCCGGGTCGCGGAATCGATCTACTGGATGAGTCGCTACGTGGAACGAGCCGAGAATGTGGCGCGCTTCGTCGACGTAAATCTCCAACTCATGCTGGATTACCCGGACGAACACGGCCAGCAATGGGAACCGCTCGTGCTCATCAGCGGCGACCATAGCGATTTCGCGAAGCGTTACGGTGCGGCCACCCAGGAGAACGTCCTTAAATTTCTCGCCTTCGATCCGGAGAACCCGAACTCGATTGTTTCCTGCCTGCGCGCCGCACGCCACAACGCGCGATCCGTCCGTGAAATCATTTCCTCCGAAATGTGGCTTCAGCTAAATAAGTTTTATCTCATGGTCGCGGCCGTGGCGGAGCGTGGCCTCGCGCTCGATGAACTCCACGGATTTTTCGACGACGTAAAGTGCGCCAGCCATCTCTTCAACGGCATCGCTGATGCAACGATGAGCCACGGTGAAGGTTGGCATTTTTGCCGGCTCGGTAAGCACGTCGAGCGCGCTGATAAGACGACGCGCATTCTCGATGTGAAATATTTCATCCTGCTTCGCTCGGTTAACGATGTTGGCACCGCGTGGGACGACATACAATGGGCAGCCGTGCTTCGCTCCATCAGCTGTTTTGAGATGTATCGTAAGGAGCATGGGCGCATCACGCCGAAAGGGGTCGTCGATTATCTCCTGCTGAACCGCAACTTCCCGCGCGCGGTCAATCACTGCCTTATTCAAGCTCGTGAATCACTCCACTCTATTTCGGGCACAACGCTCGGCTTCTACAAGAACGCCGCTGAAAAGCGCCTCGGGCAACTCTGTTCGGACCTCACTTACAGTTCGGTGGAAGAAATCATAGCATCGGGATTGCACGAGTACATCGACGCACTGCAACTTAAGCTGAACCAGCTCGGGACTGAGATTCACGAAACCTTCTTCGCCCGCAAAGTGGCTCCGGTTCAGAAGTTCGGCCAATTCCAAACGCAGTAAGATCTATGTCTATCCACGTGGCGTTATCGCACCGGTCGCATTACACCTACGACCGCGCCGTCGGCCATTCTGCGCATGTGATCCGGCTGCGTCCGGCGCCGCATTGTCGCACGCCCATCCTCAGCCACTCGCTCAAAATCCAACCGTCCGAACACTTCATTAACTGGCAACAGGATCCCTTCGGCAATTACCTCGGGCGCGTGGTTTTTCCAAAGAAGAGCAATGAACTCCTCGTGGCAGTTGATCTCATTGCAGAGATGTCGGTGCTCAATCCGTTCGACTTTTTCCTCGAGCCGGGATTTGAATTGTGGCCGTTCACTTACGAGCCTTCGCTCAAAAAACAACTGGCTCCGTTCCTGGAACTGGAAAAGCACGGTCCGCTCTTCCATCAATTTGTTAGCGCCATTCAGCGGGATCCCACTTCCACCATCGATTTCGTCGTCGCCCTCAACCAGCGTCTCGCGAAGGAAGTTACCTACCTCATCCGGCTTGAACCGGGTGTGCAAACCCCGGAGGAAACCTGCACGCTCAAGTCCGGCTCCTGCCGCGACACAGCTTGGATGCTGGTCCAGGTTTTCAGAAGCATCGGCCTCGCCGCCCGCTTTGCCTCGGGCTACCTCATTCAACTCGCTCCAGATGTGAAATCACTCGACGGCCCGTCTGGGACAGCAACTGACTTCACCGATCTGCACGCCTGGTGTGAGGTGTACCTCCCGGGCGCCGGCTGGATTGGACTCGACCCGACCTCGGGACTGCTCGCCGGCGAGGGACACATACCGCTCGCCTGCACACCCTTTCCATCGGATGCCGCGCCCATCACCGGCTCAACCGACGATTGCCAATCCGATTTCCAGCACGAGATGCGCTTGCAACGAATTCTCGAATCACCTCGCGTCACGAAACCTTACACTGAAGAGCAATGGTCAGAAATCGTCCGTCTTGGTTACCGCATCGATGAAGATCTGAACCGCGAAGATGTCCGCCTGACGATGGGCGGCGAACCCACGTTTATTTCCATCGACAACATGGACGGTGAAGAATGGAAGTTCACCGCCGTGAGCGAAGAGAAACAGAAGCTTTCCGGGGTTCTGCTGCGACGCCTGCAAAAAGCCTGGGCGCCCGGCGCTCTGCTGCATTTCGGACAAGGTAAATGGTATCCAGGCGAATCGCTCCCGCGCTGGGCACTCGGCTGTTATTGGCGGGTGGACGGCGTTGCCCTCTGGGAGAATCCCGCTCTCTTGGCGGATGAATCACACGACTACGGATATGGGCCCGCCGAAGCGAAGAAATTCATTTCCAAGCTCGCCCAGGTGCTCGGCGTGAAACAAAAGCACATCATGCCCGGGTACGAAGATGCCTGGTACTACATGTGGCGAGAGCGCCGCCTCCCGGGCAACGTTGATCCATTGTCCTCAATGCTCGATGATAAAGAGGAGCGCGAGCGTCTCGGTAAAATTTTTCGGCAGGGCCTGGGCAGTGTGGTTGGTTACGTTCTTCCCATTCAACCAAGCGCGGGCGCGCCGCGCGGTTGGGCCAGCGGTCCGTGGTTCCTGCGCGGCGAACACCTTTTTCTGCTCCCGGGCGACTCGCCCATGGGACTGCGGCTGCCGCTCGATTCTCTGCCCTGGGTCAAATCGTCCGATTACCCGTTCCTGCATCCCCGTGATCCTTTCGATCGCACCGTCACCATTTTACCTGTGCAACGTGCGACACAATCTTCGCACAATGAGACGACATCGGCGACCGGAACAACCGATGCAACCACCCACTCGGAAAAGCCTCCCGGGTTCCACGAATCCGCGAGTTGGATCGTTCGTACCGCTCTCTGCGTCGAACCACGCAAAGGTAAGCTCTGCATCTTTATGCCTCCCACTCGGGATGCAAGCGACTACCTCCTCCTACTCGCCGCGATTGAAGAAACGAGCTCCGCGCTGAACATGCCTGTGATCATAGAAGGTGCGACCCCGCCTCCGTGCCCCTGGCTGAAGCACTTCAAAATTACGCCCGACCCAGGCGTGATCGAAGTCAATCTTCAACCCGCTAAATCCTGGGACGAGTTGATGACTCACACCACGACGCTTTATGAGGAGGCCCGGCTGGCGCGATTGGGAACCGAAAAGTTCATGATTGATGGCCGGCACGTTGGCACGGGCGGCGGCAATCACGTCATACTCGGCGGCGAAACCCCGGAAGATAGCCCCCTCCTTCGCAGGCCAGACCTCCTCAAAAGCCTGCTTTGCTTTTGGCAAAACCACCCGTCTCTTTCGTTTCTTTTCAGCGGCTTGTTTATCGGGCCTACCAGTCAACACCCTCGCGTCGACGAAGCGCGCAATGATTCCCTTTACGAACTGGAGCTCGCGTTCAATCAGATTCCTGACCGCACCGAACCCGGCCCTTTGCCTCCCTGGCTGCTGGATCGCCTCTTTCGAAATTTGCTCATCGATTCCAGCGGTAACACCCATCGCGCCGAATTCTCGATCGATAAACTCTACTCGCCGGACAGCAGTTCCGGCCGTCTCGGTTTGTTGGAACTGCGTGCCTTCGAAATGCCGCCGCACGCCCGCATGAGCCTTACTCAGCAACTGCTCCTCCGCGCATTGGTCGCCCGGTTCTGGAAATTTCCGTATCAACAAAAGCTGGTCCGCTGGGGCACAGACCTGCACGACCGTTTCATGCTTCCGCATTTTGTGGAGGATGATTTCCATGAGGTCCTCACCGATCTGCAAGGCCACGGCTATCAATTGAAGAAAGAATGGTTCGCGCCGCACCTTGAATTTCGCTTCCCGCGCTACGGCGGCGTTACTCAACGCGGGATCGACCTGGAGATTCGCCAGGCGCTCGAGCCATGGCACGTGCTTGGCGAACAAGGAAACACCGGTGGAACCGTCCGTTACGTGGACGCTTCGCTCGATCGACTCCAGGTGAAGGTCCGCGGCTTGACCGACTCCCGCCATGCTGTTCTTTGCAACGGGCGCATGGTTCCACTCCACCCGACCGGCACCCGCGGCGAGTTCATCGCCGGAGTTCGCTTCCGCGCATGGAAACCCGCCGAATGTCTCCACCCAACCATCGACGTCCACTCGCCGTTAATTTTCGACATTGTCGACCGTTGGAATTCGCGCTCGCTCGGCGGCTGCACCTTCCACACCGCGCATCCCGGTGGCCGCAACCACACCACCTTGCCCGTGAACGCCTACGAGGCGGAAAGCCGCCGGCTCTCTCGTTTTATCGCGATGGGCCACTCGGTCGGTCACGTCACCATTCCGCCGGAAGAACCGAAGCGCGAATTTCCTTTCACACTGGACCTCCGCACGGCTTGATTTGGCTTTCCGAAAAGTGTCCGATACAGCCGCGCAGATGAGTTCTTCTCCATCAGGAACCTTGGAAAACGCTGGTAGTTTATTCGCGTCCTATCGCGGGTTGGAGCGCCTGCACGATGAATCCGTTACTCACGATGGTGCTTTGCGCCCCGACTGGGCTCCTTTTGCAACCTTGCTCGAAGAACTCGGACCGGATGAACTCCAAGCCCGCTCGGAGAACGCGCGGCGGATCGTTCGCGAGCACGGCATCACTTACAATGTCTATAGCGATCCTGAAGGAGCAGATCGTCCGTGGGAACTGGATATTGTTCCGTTGCTCCTTCCCCCTCACGAATGGCAGACCATCGAGCTTGGTCTCACTCAGCGCGCAACCCTGCTGAACCTGATTCTGAAGGATCTTTACGGTCCACAAGAATTGCTGCGCACCGGCGCTCTGCCGCCCGTGCTTGTATTTGGTAACCCAGCTTTCCTTCGCCCCGTGCACGGCGTCCGCGTTGCCCGGAACATCTACCTGCATCTCCACGGCACCGATGTTGCGCGTTCGCCCGCTGGAGATTGGTGGGTCCTGGCGGACCGCACTCAATCACCATCCGGCACCGGCTACGCGCTGGAAAACCGCATTGTCTCTGCTCGCGTCCTTCCAGAGGAATACCGGCAGTCGCAAGTCCAGCGCCTCGCGCCGTTTTTCGCCGCGCAACGCGAAACACTCCGCGCGCTCGCCCCGAAAGGCGCGGAAAATCCGCACATCGTCCTGCTCACTCCCGGCCCCTACAATGAAACCTACTTTGAGCACGCTTACCTGGCGCGCTATCTAGGCTTCACCCTCGTTGAAGGTGGCGACCTCACTGTGCGTGATCAGCACGTTTATCTGAAAACGTTGGAGGGCCTGCAAAAGGTCGATGTGATTCTCCGCCGTGTCGATGACACCTTCTGCGACCCTTTGGAACTGCGGGAAGATTCCTTCCTCGGAGTCGCTGGTCTGGTTCAGGCCGCGCGCGCCGGTAGCGTCACCATCGCCAATGCGCTCGGCTCCACCTTGCTGGAAAGCCCCGCCTTCCTGGCCTTCCTTCCCACCCTTTGTCAGCGTCTGCTCGGTGAAGAACTGCTCATTCCCAGCGTCGCCACCTGGTGGTGCGGCCAGGCCGCCGAACAGCGCTACGTTCTCGACCACTTGAGCGATATGGTCGTGAAACCCGCGTTCGGCCCAGTCGCGCAACTCCCATTTTTCGGTCGGAATCTTACCAAAGCCGCCCGCGAAAAACTCGCTGCTGATATTCGCGCCCGGCCATTTGCATACGTCGGTCAGGAACAGGTCGGCTTTTCCACTGTCCCCACCTGGGTCGATGGCAAACTCGAACCGCGTGGTGTGGCGGTCCGCTTTTATGCTGCCGCGACTGGCGACGGCTATTCGATCATGCCGGGCGGTTTGACTCGCATCTCCGGCCAATCCGGTAACCCCGTCCTCACCATGCAAAGCGGCGGGAGCAGCAAAGATTTGTGGGTTCTTTCCGATCGTCCCGTCGCTCCGGTGACCCTCCTCACTCCCTCCGGCCAGCCAGCGACTCACACGCGGATCTCCACCGAATTACCGAGCCGCGTCGCCGACAGTCTCTTTTGGCTTGGTCGTTACAGCGAACGCCTGGAAAGCACCCTCCGGCTACTCCGCTGCCTGCTCGCGCAACTCTCCGACGAAGGCTCCGCGGAAGTGCCAGGCGAGCTCAGCGCCCTCGCCGAAATGCTCGTCTTGACCGAACGGCTTCCGAAGAAATTTGCCGGCCGCATTCCCTTCCGCAAACTCGAAGCCGAACTTCTCCAGCTCGTTTATAATCCCGCGCGCATCGGCGGCGTGCGCGAGTTGGTCCTGCGTCTCCGTCAAATTGCTTCCACCGTTCGCGATCGTCTCTCCATCGACACCTGGCGAATCCTCACCCAACTCCAGCTCGATTCCAAAACCCGTGCCGGACGCCTCCCGCTCGCGAACGCGCTGAACGTTTGTAACACGCTCATCCTGGATCTCGCTGCCTTCAGCGGAATGGAGATGGAAAATATGACTCGCGCCCATGGTTGGCGGTTTCTCGATTTCGGCCGCCGCCTCGAGCGCGCCTACAACCTTGCTGATTTACTCCGCGCGAGCCTTTTCGTTGACGAAAAGAGCGCGCTCACCTCGGTTCTCGAATTCGCCGACAGCACCATGACCTACCGCCGCCGTTACTTTGCCGAACTGAATCTCGGCTCTGTTCTCGAAGTCCTGGCCGCCGACCGCACCAACCCTCGTTCTCTCTCCTTTCAACTCGACCGCCTCCAAGATCACGCTCTCGGTTTTCCTGAGCTCCAGTCTGCTAATCTTTCGGCAACCGTCCCTCAACAGGTCGCCGCTCTTTCAACCAAACTTCTGCAAATTCAATCGAATCAACCCGCCGATCGCGCCCGAGAATTACTAAAAGAACTTCTCAGCGAAATAGCTTCAGATCTCTCCAGCCTTTCGGATCAGATCACCAAGCTCTATTTCTGCCACACTCTTTCCGTCCGCATCGGCGCGCGGCTATGATTTACCAACTCACCCACACGACCACTTACGATTATCTCGAGCCCGTCTCGCTCTCGCACCATATCCTCCGACTGCGCCCGCGCGAACTCGCGTATCAGAATTGTTTTGCCCATGCCTTCGCCATCGAGCCTTCCCCAAAGCGTTTCGGTGCCCACACCGATTATTATGGAAACCGAGCTTCGTTCGTCGAAGTAGCAGAACCTCACACCCAGCTCGTTATTCGCTCCTTAAGTAAAGTTCGTCGAAAAGTAATTACCCTCGCCTCTCCTCACGAAACTCCAGCCTGGGAACACATTCGCGACCTCAGTCGCGGAATTCAATTAGGTGCCGCTCTCGAAGCCAGCGAGTTTCTTTTCGATTCTCCCCTGATCAGCTCCGCCGAAAAATTCGCTGACTATGCCTCCCCCTCTTTTCCCAAAGGCCGGCCCATTCTCGACGCGGTGTTGCACCTGACCCACCGCATTCACCAGGACTTCACCTTCGATCCCGAAGCTACCGCCGTTACCACTTCGGTCGAGACCGTCATGAAGACCCGCCGCGGCGTCTGCCAGGATTTCGCACACCTCCAAATCGCTTGCCTTCGTTCCCTCGGCCTTCCTGCGCGCTACGTCAGCGGTTACATCGAAACGCTTCCCGCGCCTGGTAAAGAAAAGCTGGTGGGCAGCGATGCCTCGCATGCCTGGGTCTCGGTCTATTGTCACGCGCACGGCTGGATTGACGTCGATCCCACAAACAATCTCCTCGTCTCCGCGCGGCACGTTACTCTCGGCTGGGGCCGCGATTACAGCGACGTCAGCCCCGTGCGCGGCGTGATCCTCGGCAGCGGGGACCACACCGTTAAAGTGGCTGTCGACTTGCAACCGTTGCCGTACGATGGAACCTCTCCACTCCGAGCAGTCATCGAATAAAACAGAATGAAAGCCTTTCAATGCGACGACTGCGGTAATCTACTCTTTTTCGAAAACACCCTTTGCCTCGGCTGCAATCACCAACTCGGCTTTATTCCGGACCTAATAGATCTCTGCACGTTGCAACCCGCTGGCGCGAATCTCTGGAAACCACTCGGAAATCCCCTGGAGGAACGTCTCTATCGCCAATGCCAGAACTCCATAGAATTCAACGTCTGCAACTGGCTAATTCCCGCGGACAACCCAAATCCACTCTGCCGTGCTTGTCGACTAAACGACGTCATTCCCGACCTCTCGGTCGACGGAAATCTCCAGCGCTGGCACAAACTCGAGATTGCCAAGCGTCGCGTAATTTATTCCTGCCTTCGCTTTCACCTTCCCACCAAAGAGAACTCCGGCCGCTTGGCGCTCCAGTTCAAATTCGTTGCTGATCTCCCCGACGCGCCTCCCGTCCTCACCGGCCACGCCGACGGCGTCGTTACCATCAATATCGCCGAAGCGGACGATGCCGAACGCGAAAGGCGGCGTGCACAGTTTCATGAACCATTCCGAACTCTCGTCGGCCATCTCCGCCACGAACTCGCGCACTACTACTGGGAGCGTTTGATCGCCACCACGCCCTACCTTTACGCCTTCCGCGAACTGTTCGGAGATGAACAAACCAATTATGCCGATTCCCTGACGCGTCACTACACCCAGGGTCCAACTTCCAATTGGCAGAACAATTTCGTCAGCGCCTATGCGACCGCTCATCCCTGGGAAGACTGGGCAGAAACATGGGCGCACTATTTCCACATCACCGATGCTCTCGAAACCGCCGGCAGTTTCGGAATTTCCCTCAAACCGAAGCACCCCCAAGCCTCCACCATGCGCGCCGAGCCGCAAAAAGTCGCCCTGGCAGAAAGCTCCTTTGAAGAACTGATTCGCCACTGGCTGCCCCTAACTCACGCCCTCAACGAACTCAATCGCGGCATGGGCCTTCCCGACCTTTATCCCTTCATCCTGTCCAACGGCGCGCTCGCAAAACTCCGTTTCGTGCACAATCTGATTACCGCACTCCCACAGGAGTAAGAGGCCCAATTTATCCTTTCACCACGGATGCCCGGCGCTTTCGGCTTCTCCCGCGAAAACTCATTCGCTATTCCGTCGGGCTTCAATTCTTTCCTAACACAACAAACCGCAAGAGGCAGCTGCAAATCAGCAATTCTTCGCCCCTCTAACGCAATCACGCACCATGCGGTCTCCCTCCTCCGGGCCAGCCCAGCCCAGGAGTTTCGGATCCTTGTTCTCGAAGCGAGTAACATTTACGAAAAATTCCTCCAGCTCAGAACGCCAGCGCTCCGGCAAATCCTCTGGTGTTTTGAACGAATTAAAGCGCGGCAACTTAATCGGGACGACGATCAATCGATCGTTTCGCTCGCGCTTCTTCTGTTTTCCGTTCTGCTCGAGCCGGAGCACCCCCAGCGTCCGACACTCGATCACCACTCCGGGATACGTGGAGACATCGCTGAAAACCATGGCGTCAAGCGGATCGCCGTCCGCTGCGGTCGTGCTCGGAATGAAACCCCAATCGTACGGATACACCAATCCGGTCGTTAACGGACGCGATAATTTAAACGCCCGTAAGCTCGGTTCGTATTTGAGTTTCACCCGCGAACCGCCCGGCGATTCCACCACCACATGTATCGCGCCGTTTCTCGACCGCGTGGGCAGTGTTTCGAAATCCATCGTCATAATGAAAGAAATCGTCCGTCTCGCGCTGAAATGCACCTCTCCTTTTGTATCTTTTACCAACCTTCACGCTTACGTAAGCTTGAGCGTGGCTGATTTCAGAATCGTCACACGAACGGAACAAGACTCGACGCCCCGCGGCACCACTATTGCTGAAATTCGACTGCCTCACCCTGTTACCATCAAATCGAGGCTTGCGGTTCCGAGTGGGATCGCGTGAGCCGCCCTGCTCGTAAGGGAGCGGCTTTTTTTACTTCTGCAACTTAAAACTGTTGCCCACTTGTCACACCGTTGTCATGGAAAGTTATTGCTTCGTCGCGATATATATTCTCATGCGTCGGATCGACAAGATTGCAATCGGCATCTTCACATTGGGATTGGCCGTGATTCTTTTCGGATTACTGCTTGAAGGTTTCCGCCTGTTACCTTCTGCGTGGCCATCGATCCTTTTCGGATTCGTGTGTATCGCCATCTCTGTTCTTTTGGACGGATACAGAGGTTCGCGATTCGGTTGAGTTGCATTCATCTGGCCCGGGTGCGGCGTGATTTCGTGGCTTTGTGTTACGACGGTGTTACAAATCGAGCATTAAACCTGTTTTCCGTTGACCACGCTTCCCCGCGCTGCTTCGAATCACCTAGGTTTCGCATCGCATCATTAACCTAAGAACGCGCCAACATCATGAAAAAGGCCAAGCTCAAAAAGGAACTAGCTGCCCTGCAGGCAGCGCACAAGAAGAGCAGTGCGGCATACAAAGATCTTTCACGCCGCAGCAGTGACGCTAAGAAAGTGCTCAAGGAAAGGAAGCGCGCGTTCAACGATGCCCGGCGGACGTATAAATCGGTGCGTAAAGCTTATCGTGAATTAGAGTGTGAACTGAAAGATGTTCGACGCGAGCATCTCCGGAACAACGAACGGTTGCAGAAATACTCGAAAAAACTGGGCAAGAGTGGCGACGTTTCGGAAAAAGCCGCCGCCTCGAAAACCAGGGCAAAGACGGGGGGAGCAGCGGCAAAGAGGAAGCGGACTGCATCCAGTTATACCAACGTTCCTGCAGCTGAGCCAGCCATCGCTGTGGTTTCCTAGACCGTCAGCACTTCCAAATCAGTAAGAATCGGGTAGAAGGTCAGGATTTAAAACCTCACCTTCCTCCCCACACCGGACGTACGGTTCCGTACCGCAGCGGTTCATAAAGACCGCTACTTGCGGAACAGAGTATGCCAGTTCACCTCTGCCCTTAACGAGATGAGTCCAAGTGTCTGGAAGTAGGATTGGGAGCGCCCTCGTTGCGAGCGTGGCTTATTATGGTCGCGGCTGACTTCTCCGGCCTGATCGTCATCCACCTTGCAGCGGCGGTGCTTCAAAGGCGAAACAGAGATCTCCCCGGGTAATGCGCACTTCTTCCACATTTTTGAACCCATCAACGTACGGCACGCACGGCAAAGCAAACAGGGCTTGCGAAATTCCACGCTTTTACGAATCATTAGCAGAATTCCAAGGCTTCAATATGAACATTCGAAACCTTCTCCTTTCGTCTCTTTTCGTCCCCACCTTCACCGCCGCCACCGCCGCTGAAGAAGTCGTCATGAAAGCGGAGAAAGCTGTCGTCATCACGTTCGACTCGCAATCCCAGCGCACCTACAAACTCCTCGGCGCACAAAGCGCCGCCGGCCAGTGGGACACGTTAAAAGACGGCATCGTCGGCACAGGCGGCGAAGTCACCATTTTCTACAAATCCGAGTCCGATCAAAAACTGTTCTTCAAAGTCGAAACCAGCGATGGCCCTCCTGGCCAGCGTTCCCTGCTCTCCCTGGCCAACCTCGACATCTCCAACAAAGATCTCACCCGCTACGATCTCGAAGGCCAGGATCTCCGCGGATTTACTTTCAACAACTCGAAGTTTGACGAAGCGAATCTCCGCGCAGCCAACCTTAGCGAGGCGACATTCACCAATGCCACTTTCCTCAATGCTGATTTGAGTCACGCCATAGCGGTCCAAGTCAACATGTATGGCGCTAACCTCAACGGAGCAGACCTGCAAGGCATCCATTTCTTGGGCGGAAATCTGGCAAAGGCGGACTTCAGAAATGCAAATCTCAGCGGTGTCCGCTTCGACGGCACCTACTTAAAGCAGGCGAATTTCGCAGGACAAAACCTCACCAACTTCTCTTTCCGCGCAGCGGGCTCAAAGTGGGGTATTCAAGATGGCCTCTTCGGTGTTAATTTTACCGGAGCAAATCTTACAGGCGCCGACCTGAGTCGCAATACCACAGAGGGCATCCAGTTTACCGGAGCAAATCTTTCCGGCGTCAATTTTGAGGGTTCCATCATAGACAATGCTCCGGCTGCGGATGTCCGCTCGATGTTCTTACGCGGAATTATTGCAACGTACAATTGGGCTAATCTCAACGCGAGTGATATGGACCTCACTCTCATGTCTTTTTTTATCTCAGTCAACGTCACTGGCGCTAACTTCGAAGGCTCGAACATGGAAGGCATGACCTTTCTGACCGACGCTGGAGGCAACCAGGCCAACGTGAACTTCCGAAACGCCAATCTGCGGGGCGCCGATTTGAGTAACATGACCTTCACCAACTGCAATTTTACGGGCGCAGATCTTTCGTTCGCCGACGTCCGTTCTTCCCGTTTCCAAGGCTGTATCGGATTCAATCCCGAGCAGCCGGGCATGCAATTCGGCGAAGAAGTTCTCGGTCGGCGAACAATCCTTCCGGATGGGACTACGCGCACTGGTACAAATCCGGGCACGCAACTCGCGCCCGCAACCCTTCCGTCTCGCGTATTGTTCTCGATTGCCGACGGCGAACGCAATGAGCAGATTGATTACTCCTTCACCGGCGGCTTATACAGCCGGAACGGCGGACCTCAGGAGGGCACTGTCGATCAATATATCCCCCGGGGGCGCGTAGCAACGGTGATTCTGCGGAAACTTGGCAATACCATCTTCTACTACAAGATTCTCTTCACTTCCCCAACTTCCGGTCAGCTTTATGAATCGGTCCCAAAAGGTTTCTGGGGTAACGGCGGCTATTACCTGGTTGGGACCTTTACAGTCCCGGAGCAATAACAGCGTCGTTTGAATTAGAAGGGCCTCAATCTACTTCGGCCAAAGCGCCGCGATTTCCGCATCGCTCAACACCCTCTCCCAAATCGCGCACTCTTCCACTTCGCCGCGGAAATGCCGGGCGGACTTTCCCTCGGCGTTCGCCGCGCCGATGAGCAAGGGAAATGAATTGGGCACCAGCTTGCCTTGCAGTGGCGCGCTCGCCATCTTCCGCCCATCACAAAACAACGCGACAGACTTCCCATCGTAACGCCCCACCAAATCATGCCACGCAGTTGCATCGATCTCTGAAACGAAAAAGCTCGCCGTTGCGGCGTTTCTCTCCGTCTTGATATGAAACGAAATGGCACGGCCGTGATCCGGCAACTCAGCGCTAAACAGATTGAAGTGCACTGGCCCTTCAGCCTCATTCGCGCGCTTCCCCATCAGTGCTGAATCCCATTTTCCCGCCGGATCGCGCAACCGCAGATACACCGTCAACTCCTCCCCCGAAGCGTGCAGTTCCTTCCCTCCGTCAAAGTAAGCGCCATCCAGAACAGTCACCTTCGCCTTCGGCACCGCACCCTTCCCCGCCGCGACAACGTTCAATTCAAACTGATAAAACTCCGGGTTTAGCCGTAGCGGCACCCGCGCCCCGTGCCCGCCCGCATCCAGCAACCACCACGTCAGCGCTCCATCGAAAAGCTTTCGTCGCAGCGGGGCTAATCTCCAATCCGCGATCACGTTTGTGTCCGCTGCCTTAAGAACTTTGACGCGGATATTCCGAAACTCCGTCACGGTTGGCGGACCGCTGTGCAACTGCAGCGCGAGCACACCTTGCGGTTCCGCACGCCGCGGATCATTATCCTCCACCTCCGCGATCAATCGCCCGTTCACCCGCAAACTGATCTTCCCGCCAACGCAAGTCAGATGATACTCATGCCAATCTTCCAGTCGGAAATTCGCCGGCGGCTTCGGAATACTCGCATCAAGCGGCTGCGCATTCCGCTTCCCATTCGCATCGAACACCGCCCGCTCTCCCCGCAACGCCAAATCATGCCGCCCATACTCATCATACAAACGCGCCAGCCACTCCGTCCCCAGATTATTATCCATCTGGTAGCCGCAGACATCTCCATCCGGCAACAACCGGCTCCGAAACTGAAACCCGCCATTAATTCCCCCTTCCCCGTTCAACCGCATCTCTAGCTTCAACTCAAAATCCGCCAACTCCCCACCCTTCCAAACCAAATACTGGTTCGTCGTGCACGGCCGCTCCTTCGTAATCCGCCCCACGATCGCCCCATTCTCCACACTCCAGTAACTCGCATCCCGCGGCGCCCACTCCGCCAGCGAACTCCCATCAAAGATCGACCGAAAACCTTCTTCCGCCGGCGCAATATTCTCGCTTGAAAACGCGCAAGTAATCAGCGCGAACGTAATGAAGAAAAGACGCTGCTTCTGAAATCGGAAGAACGCAGGCATGAACCGTGGCTATCAACAAACCGCCAACGCCGCAAGCTCAGCTCAACTGTGGCCGCCCCGCAAATGAACCAAATCACTGCTGCACTTTTACCGCCATATAAAACCGGTTCGTGCTCCGCGCAGGCTCTACAAAACCCATGGCATTATTCGCATCCACCCGCGCAGCCGCCCGATGCATTAGGGCAGTTTTTGAAACCCCTCTCAGGGGAATTTTCCACCGCCAGTAGGGGAGAATCGAATCAACAACCCTTGCTTATTATTTGATTCACTTTCACTATCACTATCGCGCCGTTAAGCGTTCGAGAAACAAGGATTGTTATGAATCCGGGACTGTCTTTTTGCAGAAAACTCTTTGCCTTCATTTCCTGCTGGATTGTTTTCACCTGCTCCGGGATGCAGGCAACAGTGGGTCAAACCTTGAGCAACGGTGGCATCCATCCCGGTTCTATTGCGGCCAGCGGCGGCTCCGAATCCTGGACCTTCACCAGCGGGCCGGGTGAGAGCATCATGCTCCGCGTCGGTACCACCAACTTCCCTCCCCGCATCCGGGTTTTCGATGGCTCAAACATCCAGATCGCCGACGTGGCCTCTGGCTCCACAGTTACTCGGGATATTGTAATTTCGCTCGTCACGACCAACGGCGGTAACTACACCGCGCTGGTAAATAGCGCTACGACGGCTGGTGGAACATACGCACTCCATTTCGCCCACGTTCCAGGCGAATTCATTGTCCCCGCGCAGGACGAAGGAGGAAACCTGCTGAGCGGCGCCAACAATCCGGCCAACATTACCGTCGGCGATCTGGACCTCTGGAGATTCACCGCTCCTGCGGGCGCGGGTTTTATGGTCCGGATGGGTGGCGTATTCACACCTTGGATACGCGTTTACAACACCGCAGGAACCCTGGTTTCCGAAGCGCTTTCGCTCAGCACCACCACACGCGATGTCGTCCTGAGCGGCGTTGCGACCAATGCCGGCACCTACACCGTCGTCGCCAGTAGTACGGTCAGCAGCGGAGTGGGCCCCTACACGATACACCTCGCTCTCGCTCCCGCAGGTGTCGAGGTCACCGCCGGTGACCAAGGCGGTGAACTGGTCAATGGCGTAAAAAACATCGCTACCATCACCACCGGCGATCTCGATGTCTGGCGTTTCAACGCCGCGGCCGGTGATATGGTCCATCTCCGAATGGGTGGCGTGTTCACCCCGTTCATTCGGCTCTACGGCCCCAGCGGCGAACTCGTCGGCGATGCTCTATCCCCCAGCACGGTCACGCGCGATCTGCTGCTTGAGCGGCGCGCAACCAACGCCGGCGTTTACATCGTGGTAACGGCCAGCACCGTCGCCAGCGGTGCCGGTGCATACGAACTGACGCTCGCCCGCGTCCCGGCTGATTTTACCACCTCTGCCGGCGACGAAGGTGGCCTGCTCGTCAACGGAGCAAACACCGCCGGCAACATCTCTGCGGGTGACCTCGATCTCTGGCGATTCAGCGCAAACCTCGGCGACGCCATCCTCCTCCGCATGGGTGGTGAGTTCACTCCGAAAATCCAGTTATATGGGCCCGACGGTGCTTTGGTCGAAGAGGCAGTGTCCGGCACGACTGTCACCCGCGATGTGAGCCTGGAAACACGCGCGCCGATTACCGGTACCTACGTGGCAATTGCCAGCAGCACCGTCGCCAGTGGCGTTGGAGCATATACCCTGAATCTCGCACAATCGCCCTCGCCGTTCGAAGTAAGCGAGGGAGATCAAGGCGGCGAAATCATCAGTGGCTTTCTCACGGAAGGTGAACTCCACACGGGCGATATGGATCTCTGGACCTTCGAAGCCACCGGGGGCGAATCCTTCATGGTCCGTATTGGCGCTCAGTTCGCTCCATGGCTCCGCGTCTACGGCCCAAATGGCGAGCTGGCCGGAACAGCCGTTGCTGGCTCCACGGTGACGCGCGACGTGGTTCTGAACGCCACCGCCACGAACGCGGGGCCTTACAGGATTGTCGTCGCGGCGGCAGTTCCCAGCGGCCTTGGAACATACGAACTCCATCTCGTCCGCGGGAGTGGCGGAGTTGAAATCGCAGCGGACGATCAGGGCGGTGTCCTGCTCAACGGCGCCACCAACCTTGGCACGGTCAACCTCGGCGATGTCGACGCATGGACTTTCACCGCCACCGTTGGTGATAGCAACGTCTTCCGCGTTACCGCTACTAATTTCGCGCCCTGGATCCGGCTCTATGGCCCCGCCGGAACTCTGGTCGGGGAATTCGCCCCTCCGAGCACCGTCACGCGTAGCGCCACATTGATCTATGAGCTCACCGCCAATCCTGGTGAATACACCGTCGTACTCAGTTCGGGAGTCCCGGGACAAAACGGCACCTACGCCTTCAAGCAATCCCGCTGGGCGCCGGATCTCCACGTCCCGCTCAACGCCGCTGTCCATGAAGGCGAGCCCGTCTTCTACAATATCCACGCGCAGGATCCCGATGAACCCACCAAACCGCTGCAGTTCCAGCTCCTCTCCGCTCCGCCTCAGGCGATTTTCGCTCTGGACGGCGCTACCAACGCCACTATTGGCTGGGGCACCTCTGAAATCGATGGCCCAGTCACCAATATCGTCGTCGTCAAAGTCACCGACGTCGTGAACAACCGCTCCTTCTCGCGCACCAATTCCTTCGCCGTCATCGTTCACGAAATGAACGTCGCGCCAGAACTCTCCCTTCCTGCAAACCAAACCGTTAACGAACTCGCTCCACTCAATGTTACCGCCACTGCGACGGATATCGATTTCCCTCCCAATCCGTTAACCTTCTCCCTCATCACTCCACCGGCCGGCATGACTATCAACCCGCTCAGCGGTGCAATTAATTGGACGCCCTCCGAAGCTCAAGGCCCGTCCACCAATCTCATCACGATCGTCGTCACCGATAACAGTCCTTACGCGTTCAACGAAAAAAATCTGAGCCACACCAATGTTTTCACCGTCGTTGTCCGTGAAGTGAACTCCGCTCCACGAGTCGTCGCGGATTTTCAATCCTTCATCCTTGAGCTCAACCCGCTCAACGCCAGCGTGTCCGCCAGCGACGACGATCTGCCACCCAACCAACTTACGTTCTCTCTTGTCGAACCGCCCGCTGGCATGATCATAAATCCTTCATCCGGCGCCATCACCTGGACTCCCACCGAAGCGCAAGGCCCGTTCACCGGCCCCATCCGCGTGCGCGTCACCGATCACAGCCCTCTCGCCATCAATGAAACTCAACTTGCCGCCACCAATAGCTTCGTTGTCACAGTCTGGGAAATGAACACCGCTCCTGTACTCACTCTGCCTCCGTCGCTAATCGTTCAAGAACTCGAAGCCGCTGAAGATGAAGTCGTCCTGCGGGCGACTGCTTTCGATTCGGATCTGCCCGCGAACTCGTTCACCTTCTCTCTCCCCAACCCACCCACCGGCATGACCATCGATCCCACCACCGGTGCGATGTCCTGGACTCCTTCCGAGTCCCAGGGCGGCACCACCAATGTGATCACCGTTATCCTCACCGACCACAACGCTCAAGCCGCGACCAACTCCTTCTTGAGCACCACAAATTCCTTCACCATTATTGTCAGGGAGGTGAACAGCGCCCCAACTCTCGGCACGGTCTCGAATCGCAATCTCGATGAAGCCACCGACTTGAATCTCCCCAATCCCGCCACCGATTCAGACCTCCCCGCCAATGCTCTCACCTACGTGCTCACCGAAGGCCCCACGAACGCCACCATCTCCGCCACTGGAACGATTTCATGGACACCCACCGAAACACAGGGCCCGGGCACCTTCGTTTTCACCACCGTCGTCACGGACAATGGTGCTCCCGTCCGATCAGCCACAAATTCTTTCACCATCACAGTCACCGAGGTCAATTCCGCACCTACCATCACGGCGCTCACTAACCAGACCATTCGCTTCGGCGAACTCTGGACCAACCTCGTCACCGCTTCCGACTCCGACCTTCCCGCCAACACTCTCTCTTTCAGCGTCGAGCAAGGACCGACCAACCTGACGCTAAACCCTGCCAGCGGCGCTTTGAATTGGACTCCGCTCCAGGCTCAAGTCGGTTCCCACACCATCCGAATCCGAGCCTCCGATAACGGCACACCATCACGCAACGCCGAGACTACCTTCGAAATAACCGTCACTGGTGTCGAAACCCGCATGGAAATCACCCGCCTCGGCACACTCATGCAAGTCACCATCGTCGGCAACGTAGGCCTCAATTACCGACTCGAACGGAGCTCCGACCTCACCACGTGGGAGCAACAGTCCGAATTCCGCCTCAACACCTCACCACTCCAATACATTGATCCTGATTTAATCCAGGGACGCCCCGCTCGCCTCTACCGCCTCCGCACAATACCTTAAGATGAATATCTTCCCGCGATACGCCATTGCTGGATCCTACGTTGAATTCGCTCAGAGCGATGGACGGTTTTATAGATCTGCTGCGTAGCTTTTCGGCCTTAGTTTCAGGCTTGCCTCCGCAACCGCCGCCGCCACCTCGCCGAACTCCAATCCGCGTCCGGCCCATCCAACCCCGAACCCTCAGACCCCGCATGAACTCACTCATCATTGTAGGGGACGAGGTGACGAGTCCGTTTTGCCGGCACGGTGTGATCTGCGCACGCGCACTCACTTAGGCAGATATTTTCTCTCCCGCGGACCAAAATCGCTGTTGTTAATTCCATCCGCCGGCGTTGGCGGTGGTGGAGTAACACCCGCCGCTAGCATCACCTTGTGGATCGCTGCAATCGTTTCGAACGACGGCTTGAAATTCCCCGGCCGAAATCCCTCCGCAATCAACAACGGGCTCCAGCCATGTTTATTTTTCTGGTTCCAAACCTCGATCTTCGCGCCCTTCGCCGCCAGCAACTCAACCACCTTCGGCAAATTCTTATACGCCGCCCCGTGCATCGCCGTCTCCCCCTGGTTATCCACCGCGTTCACATCCGCCCCAATCTTGATCAACCACTCCGCAGCTTCCAGCACCTCCTCTTCCGTCCCCGCCACTTCTCCCGCTGCCAGCGTTCCCAGCCCAGCCGCTGCAATCAACGGAGTCACCCCATCTTTCGTCCGGATATTCGGGTCCGCCCCCAACTCGTACAAAACTTTCAGCAGCGGCAAGTCCGCCGTCTTCGCCGCCATCAAAAACGGCGTCGCCCCCGTCTGGTTCAACACTCCCAAACCGCCCGGCGCTTTCGGAATCCGCGCGTTTATATCCGCTCCGCGCGCGATCAGTTCTCGAACGAACTGCAGCGAATCAATTCTTCCGGAACCAGCCGGCGGCGGCTGCCCGTTTTCGCCTTCGCCCGAATCCGGCTTGCGTACCCAACTCATCGCATGCAGCGCGGCATACCCGGCCTTCTGGTCATTCGGATCCGCACCCGCCTTCACCAAATCAAGTGCCAATTCAAAGTGTCCATTCTCCACCGCCATCAACAGCGGCGTAAATCCAGCCTGCGGTCCCCTGCCCGCCCGGCGTTTATGCTCGAGCGGCTCATTCACCTCCGCGCCCGCTTTCAACAAAACCTTCACCACCTCAACCCTGCCCTCGCGTGTCGCGAACAACAGCGGAGTGAAACCACCATCCAGCCGCTTGCGAAAATCCGCGCCCTTTTCAATCAAAAACTCCACCACCGGCGCATGCCCCTCCGCCGCCGCCCAAATGATCGCGGTCTGCCCGCGATTCTCCTGCGCGTTCACCTCCGCGCCCGCCTTCACCAGCGCCTTTACCGACTCCAAATCTCCCGTGCGTGCCGCCCGCATCAAAACCGTCTCGCCGCCCCGTTGCCGCGCATTTCCATCCGCCCCCGCCGCCAGCAACATCTGCACAATTCGGGAGTTACCATTCTCACAAGCCAGCCACAAAGGAGTAACGCCATACCGATTCGTCGCGTTCGCATCCGCTCCTTCCTTCAGCAGCAACTCTACCCTGCTCACGTCATTGCTATGCACCGCCCAATGCAGCGCACGCGTCCCGTCGGGTCCGGGCGTATTAACCTCCGCGCCGGCGAACAGCACCGTCGCGCAGCCAAGAACGAAAACGCTGAGCGCAAATCGCTTCATTCAAATCGAAAGCGGAAACAGTTCATCCAGTTTACCCGTGCTGTCCGCGAACGAATCGAGCCGCACACCCACCTTGTCCAACAGGGTCAGATGCAAATTCGCCAACGGCGTCGGCTTCTCGTACCGAATATGCCGGTTTCCCTTCATCCCACCCGCCGCGCCGCCGGCCACGATCGTCGGGAGGTTCGTATGATCGTGAATGTTCGGATTCCCAATCCCGCTGCCATACAGATAGACCGAATGATCCAGCAGCGAACCGTCCCCTTCCGGCGTCTCCTTCAGCTTCTGCAGGAACTCCGCGAAGAGCGACACATGGAACGCGTTGATCTTCGCCATCCGTGCAATTTTCTCAGGATCATTCCCATGATGCGAAAGCGGATGATGCGGATCGGACACTCCGATCTCCGGGTAAGTGCGATTGCTCGTCTCACGCGCGAGCTGAAACGTAATCACGCGCGTTACATCGCCCTGGAACGCCAGCCGCTGCAAATCAAACATCAACCGCGCGTGGTCTGCATAGGCGGCGGGAACTCCCACCGGCCGATCCAAATCAGGCAGTGGATTTTCCGCCGTGCCCGCTTCCGCGCGCTGAATCCGTCGCTCCACCTCGCGAATCGTATCCAGATAATTATCGACCTTCGCGCGATCACCCGCCCCCAGCTTCCACTTCAACCGCGCGATGTCGGAATTAAATGCATCCAACAAACTCGCCCGCTTTCGCAATGCCGCGCGCCGTTCCGCCGAACTCCCGCCCTCACCGAAAAGCATCTCAAAAACAATCCGAGGATGCGCCTCCGACGGCAGCGGTGTCGTCGGCGACGACCACGAAAGATTGTTCTGGTACACGCACGCATACCCGTTGTCGCACTGGCCGACCGTCTGCATCAAATCCATCGACAATTCAAGCGACGGCAGCTGCGTCTCCTTGCCAATTTGTTTCGCCGCCACCTGGTCAACGGTCGTTCCCAAATAATAATCGTTGCCTTCCGTGTGCTTGGCCTTCGCTGCGCTGAGGAACGACGAGTTCGACGTCGCATGCGAACCGGGATACGCATTCGCCAGTTCCATGTTCGTCATCACGGTGATGCGATCCTTCACCGGCGCGAGCGAATCCAAAATCGGCGAAAGCTCATCCAGCGTCCCCTCGCTCCGCGGAGTCCAGCGCGATTGGTCGCACCCCATCGGCATGAAAACAAATCCCAGCCGCCGCACCGGCTTCGCCGCCGTTTTCTCCAGCGCCGTCGCCGCCGGAATCATTGCATCCAGCAACGGCAGCGCCAAAGTTCCGCCCACCGCCTTCAAGAATGTCCGCCGTGGAAGTGCTTTCTTAGTGATGATCATGGTCTGCTCCTTGGTTCATTGCTTTCTCGCCACAGTTGTCCGCTCGTAAATCCGAGAGAGTGGAATTTCCAAAGCAATATCTGGCAGCTTCAGAATTCCTTCGAGCCCTTCCACAACTTCAGTGGCTGGGCCGCTGCCTGTCCACCGAGTAACAGTCGCCCGTATGGAGTCTTGCTCGAGCAGCACGTACGTTTTGATTCCTGCAATCTTCGAATAAGCCGCCATTTTCTCCCGCCGATCAATCATCTCCGTTTCGGGCGAGATCACTTCGAAAATGTGCGACGGTCGCTCGCGAAAGTAGCGATTGTTGTCACTTGGGTCGCACCCAACAATCACGTCGGGATAGTAATATGCATCGTTCTCGGGCGCGCGCACCTTCATGTCATTCATGAACGCCTCGCAGCGCTTCCCCCGCAGATGCGCATGAAGATCTGCGAAAAGGTTTCCCGCAATGCGGTTGTGATCATCGCTCGCTCCTGCCATCGCGAAAACCTGTCCGCTCACATATTCATGCCGAACAAGACTGGTGAGTTCTCCCTCGAGATACTCGTCAGGCGTGATCCAATCTATTTGCTTTGCTGCGGCAGTCATCGTTACTCAGTTTTCCTCATCGTAAACGGCGTGCTGTTTACAACACCCATTATAACCGCCGAAAATTTGAAGTCATCCCCCGCCGCATCGCGCACAATCTTCCGCACCGCCGGCGCGTCGTATGTCTCGATGCCGCGCCCCAGCGCAAAAGTGAGCAGCTTCTCCGCGAGCGTTCCCACGAATAAGTCCGGCCGTTTCACCAATGCTTCTTCCAGCGCATCCACACCCACAAATTTGCTTCCGTCCGGAAAACCACCCGAAGCGTCCACGGGCAATCCGTCCTCGTATTCGCGCCAGCGCCCAAGCGCATCGAAATTCTCCAGCGCAAACCCCACCGGGTCCATAATATCATGGCAGCTCGCGCACGCCGGATTCGCGCGATGTTCCGCCAGCCGCTCGCGAAAAGAAAGCCGCGCCGAAATCGTTTTCTCTTTCAATGCCGGCGTGTCCGGCGGTGGCGGGGGCGGGGGCGAGCCAAGCAGGTTCCCAAGTATCCAATGCCCACGGATCACCGGCGACGTGCGTGTCGCGTATGAAGTCACCGAAAGCACGCTCCCATGCCGCAACAAACCACCGCGCCGCATTTCCGGCGTAACCGCAACTTTCCGAAAATGACTGCCATATACACCAGAAATCCCATAGTGCTTGGCGAGCCGCTCGTTCAAGTAGGAGTAATCCGCCTTCAACAGTTCAAGGACGCTGCGATCCTCAGCGAGAATATTCTCGAAGAACATCTCCGTCTCGCGCCGAAACGCCTCCCGCAAATTATCATCGAAATCGGGAAACAAGCGCACATCCGGCGTGAGCGAATCGAGATTCCGAAGATAAAGCCACTGGTCGGCAAAGTTGCTTGCCAGGCTGCGCGCGCGCGAATCAGCCAACATCCTGCGCACTTGCGCCTCCAGCACCTTGGGTTTGCTCAACTCACCGCGTTCAGCCAACGCCAGCAGTTCCTCATCCGGAATGCTGCTCCACAGGAAGAAAGAAAGCCGCGATGCCAGTTGCAAATCCGGCACGCGATAAACAGTGTTCGCAGGAACTTCATACGGATCTTCCTCCACGCGGAAGAGAAACTCCGGACTCACCAGAATCGAACTAAGCGCCGTCTCGATTCCCGCATCAAAGCTCTCACCACCCGCGCGCGATTCCTTGTAGAACGCCACTCCGCGGTCTACATCCTCTTTTGTTACCGGGCGGCGATACGCTCTTCGCATCAGGCGCGAAATGATCATCTGAGCGCAAGCTTCTTCCTCGTCAGCACCCTTCGGGAGCGCGATGAAAACCTTTCTCCTGCTTTCCGTATCGCCCGCCGCTTTCGCGTTGTACGGACCAACGATGCTCACCTGGTAAATCGCCGGGCTCAGCCGCGGATGCCGATGCATGTTGAATGCGGCCGCGTACGGCTGCCGCTTCCGTTCGAGCAACGCCGAGGAGTGTTTCAGGAATGTGACGCCCAGTTCGTGCAGGCCAGCCTTCATTGGCACGCGGACCTTCAAACCGCGGTCGACGCTCTCGTAATCCTTGTCCTTCGGCGGGGCTACCGTGAACAACTCGATCCGCTCGCCATCGACCAGCACTTCCAACTCGTACTTCCCGTTCAAGCCTTCGATCTCTTCGTTTCGATCGCGAGCGAGCCGGATTTGAACTTCGTATTCGCCGTCGTTTGGGAAGGTGTGGTGAATCAATGTTCCGCCACGCGTCCCGATTGGCAGTCCTTCGACGTGGTCTTCCTGTGTTACGTCGGCGGGAATTCGGTAGGTGTCGCCGCCGGGCTTTTTGCGCGGTGCGCCGATCGCCAGTGCGCTGATCTTCTGTCCCGCGGTGATGTAACGGTCCAGCAACGTTGGCGACAGCGTGCCGACTGTTACGTTGTCGAATCCGTGACTGGATTCGTCTTTCGGCAGCAGCGCCGCGGCATCGATCTCCACCGCCAAGAGATCGCGGATGGCGTTTTCGTACTCGGTTCGCGTCAGGCGGCGAAACGTTTCTGTCCGCCCTGGATTCGGATTTTTCGCGGCGGCGGCATCGAGCAACTCGCTCAACTCGCGGACGGTTTGGTTGTAGGTTTTCTCGTCCGGACGGCTCTTGCCAAATGGCGGCATCTGCCGCGCGTTCATTTTGCGAACGACCTTCTCCCAAACCGCGAAGTGTTCTCCAATCCCGTTGCCGGTGAATTGCTCGAGGTTCAGGTCACCCTTTTGCACGTCGCTGTCGTGGCAATCGAAGCAGTACTTTTTCACGACCTGCAACGCAGCGGGTTCCGCAGCCGTTCCGGTGAAAACAGCAATCCACAGCGCGAGGGCAAAAACGCAGCGTCGAATCATTGGGCGATGCTGCAAAATTGCCATATTTCAGCACAGCTGTCATTGCCTTGTTTGTGCTATTCGTCCCAACAATTGAGCGAGGCCGGCGCCGGTTTGAACAAAATACGTGCAGCGTCGGCCTTCCTCACACATCATTATATAGATGCTATGAAACGGATCTTGATCGCTTACGACGGGACGACGGGCGCGGAAATCGCGATTAAGGACATGACACGGGCGGGGTTTGGCGATCGCGATGAGGCCAAGGTCGTGAGCTTTGCCGATGTGTGGCTGCCGCCGGCGCCGGATATTGAGTCGCCCGATCGCGCGCGGTTCGAATCGGCGCACCAAAACGCCACCGAACTCCTCCGCGAAGCGCAACAAATCGCGGTAGCCGGCGCGCGACTGGTCCACTCTACTTTTCCGAACTGGACAGTCTCGAATGTCGCAAAAGCTGATTCGCCGGCGTGGGGCATTATCGCGGAAGCGCGCAACTGGCCTGCTGACCTGGTCGTCATCGGCTCGCACGGACGCACGCCGCTGGAACGATTTTTCCTCGGCAGCGTCTCCGCCAAAGTCACGGCGGAAGCGCCTTGCTCCGTACGCATCGTTCGTCCGCATGAACATGTTCATGCCCCGCCCGTGATTGTCATTGCTGTCGATGGTTCCGCGGACGCGCAAATCGCAGTGGAAGAATCGTTGAGTCGGAAATGGAAAGCAGGCACCGAGATCCATCTCGTGACGATAGTTGATCCAAAACTCCGGACGGCAGTGCTCCGGCGCGGTTCGACTGCCACGCTGCAACGGATCGAAGATTTCATTGGACCGGTACTGGAAGATTTTCGCGGTAAATTCTCCGCTCTGGGAGTTAAAGCGGAGACTCATATCCTCGAAGGCGAACCGAAGGCCACCCTGCTGAGCCAGGCCGCCAAGTGGAAGGCGGACGCGATCTTCCTCGGCGCACGCGGGCTGGAACACGGCAACCGACTTTATCTCGGAACGCTCGCTTCGGCGATCTCCAGTCGCGCGCATTGCTCGGTGGAAATTGTCCGCCCCCCGCCGAAGATGAGCTGATCCCGAGCTGATTTCCGACTTGCCGCGAATGGCTGCAACCGGAGACTTGCGCGCATGTTGCGCCCGACCAGGAAATATTCCGTCTACGACCTTCGGCAGTTGAAGGGCAAACGTGTCCTCACGCACGTTCACGTCAAATCGCCTGAGGAAGCGGCGGCCGCGGAAGCAGCGGATATCGATCTCTTGAGTTGCAGTTTCGATTCCCCTGAAGCGCAGGCCCGTCTGCCGCGAATCACTGCGGCGGCGCCGACGCGATTTATTTCCTGTGCGACGCCGCACGGAATGGCTTCGCCTGAGGAGGCGATTCGCATTTCGTTTCGGGCATTGGAACTCGGCGCGAGTTCGGTTTATTGCTCCGCGAGCCCGTGGACGGTCGAAGCGATGGCGCGCGAGGGAATTCCGGTGGTTGGCCATCTTGGAATGGTGCCGCGTCACGCCACATGGACAAATGTGCGTGCGATCGGCAAAACGCCTGCCGAAGCTAAGAAGCTCTACGACCAAATGAAGCAGCTCGAACGCGCCGGCGCGTATGCTGCCGAACTTGAGCTTGTCCCGCATCAACTCGCTTCTTATCTCTGCCAGAAGACCTCGATGATCCTGATGTCGCTTGGTTCCGGCAGCGGGTGCGATACGCAGTTCCTTTTTTCTGACGATATCCTCGGCGACTACAACGAACGCATTCCGCGCCACGCCAAGGCCTATCGAAACTTCCTTAAAGAATATCAGCGCCTCCAGGACGAACGCATCGCAGCCTTCCGCGAATACGCCGCGGATGTGACGAGCGGAAAGTTCCCGGAAGCCGGTAATCTCATTTCGATGGACGCGGGCGCGCTGAAGGAGGCGGTGGCGGCGATTGAACGTGGGGAGTGAAGAAACCACGAATGGACACGAATTCACACGAATCGGAAGGTGGGCGGACTCGGGCATTTTAGTGCCGACAGATTTCCACTTACAAAAAATTTTAATTTGGCGATACAGAGCAAAAAACTGCGATACAATAGGGTCGGAATCGAGTTCTCCGGAGGCGATACAACTTACGTAAGTTTTTTCGGAGTGTTCAGAAAAACGGCGTTTAGGGATGGCAAAACGCGGGCACACACTGACCGCGCATTCGTTTGGCGTGAAAAAGCGTGAAATCAGGTATTTACGACGTGAAAGTTGACTCCGGGTTTGCGAGCGGGATTCGCGATAATAAGCGTTAAAAAGCGTTAAATCAGGTACTTCTGAACGAAAAGTCAACATTTCGGCAGAGGTCGAGAGGAACTGCCCGGAATCTGTCAGTCCATCGCACCTGGTCTTCATGGCAATCCTTCTCTTTCTAGCCGGAGAGGATCGGCGGATCGGCGCATGAGCACACCACGGGTGTGCTTGATCTGGCGGGGATGAATGGAAATTCGCTTCCGAGCGAGGTTCTATTCAACCACGTGCCGTTCTCCTCAGGCGAGGTGAAGTTTGCCAATTTTTCGGCTGCAAGCAAGGATGAATCGCGCCGCAGTTGGGAAGGTTCACGAACAAGAAACGTATTTCACCAACCCTGTTGATGGGCGTCAACGAACGGTTCGTAGTTGAGCGTGGGTGATAAGCGAAATGGATTGATTTCACCCGTTCTCGAAAGGCAAAGTTTTACGATCCAAACAGGCCTACTCAAATTGAGGCACAACTGCTTGAACTTTTCTGCTCGGCGAACGAAGTGAAAACGAATTTCGGCAAAATGAGAGGTTTTTTGAACGTGGCCATAATCGCTGCGGTGATGACTGGTGGAGCGTTCCTGAATGTGCGCGCGTTTGCTTCGGACGCCGCTTCAAATAGTACGCTGCGGTTGCGACATGTTAGCTCGTGGCCGGGGCATGGGCGGGGCGCGGTGTATTCGCTGGCGTTGGAAGGGGACAAGGCGTTTTACACTGCGTCGGGCGGAGGGGTGGTGGTGCTGGATGTGAGCGACCCTAGCAGGATGCGGCCAATTGGCGCGATCCGAATATATGATCCTGCGCACCGCATCGTAGTGAACGGGAGCCGGGCCTACGTCGGTTCGCCCCTCGCTTTCGATGCGTTTGAAGTTGATCAACTGCCGTTCGTGACTTGGCACGGCGGAGCCTCGATGAACGGCTGGGAAGATTTTCTTGAGTGTATACAGGTTGTGGCGACGAACGCCTTTGTCGGCTCGCGGTTCGGAATGAGCATTTACAACGTGGCGGACCCGCGAGAAATGGTGCGATTAGGGAATTTTGAAAGCAAAGGATATGTCACCAGGCTGCAAGTGCGAGATGGCATCGCGTTCGTAGTGGACGACCTGGTGGGACTCCATGTGGTCGACGTGCGGAAGGAGATCAGACCGCTCCTGCTGAGTTCGATCACCAACACCGCGGGACCGTTTTTTCCGCAGGATCCTGATTTGTTCAGTATCCAGGATGTTGCGGTGGAGAATGGCTATGCGTTCCTGGGAGGAGGAGCTGCTGGAGTGCTGGTGGTGGATGTCAACGATTTGAGGAATCCGAAGATCGTAAAAACCGTCAAAGCCAGTACGGCAGCATATCTCGTAAAGATCGCCGGAGGGCTATGCGTGGTTTCGGATCGAGCTGGCAGCATATCTGTTATCGATATCAGCAATCCGCTCGAGGCGGCGGTGATTGGGTCGTACAAAGAGCCCCGTTTTATTGAATGCAATGATCTCCAGGTGCGAGACGGATACGCCTATCTTGCGGTGCGTGACGGGGTGATTTCGTTCGATATTCGAACACCAACTGAGCCGAGGAAAATCGGGAGTTACCGGCAGGTCGAAGGGCAGGCCCTGCAAGTGCAGAAGGTTGGTAATTACGCGTTCGTGGCAGATCGCGAAGGCGGGGTGGGTGTGCTGGACGTGAGTGACGTGAAACAACCGAGAGAGGTGTCGAGGTATATGGCGCCGGGGTTCGATGCGTATGAAGTTAAAGTTGAAGGCGACCGCGCGTATGTGGCGGGTGGGTATAGCGGTCTAAAAGTATTGGACGTATCTGACCCGACGCGGATCAGGCAGATCGGAGCAGCGGCCACTGGCGGTCCGGCCCATTCGTTAACGACGCGCTCGAACATGGTGTATGCCGGCACGGAAGTCGGGCTGGAAGTATGGGACTTCAGTAACGTTGCCGCGCCGAAACGGGTGATGCGAGCGGGACAGAATCCGGTGGTGGATGTGGATCTTTACAAGAACAACGTGTTTTCTGTGGAAGGCGCGGACGTTTTCAAGGTGTATTATGTAAGGGGCACGAATATTTCTGAACTTGCGTCTGAAACTATGTTCGATCCGCAAGGGGTCAAGGTCCACGGCGACCGGGCGTATCTAGCGGCTGGTTGGGGAGGTTTAAAGGTATACGACGCGAACGATATCAAAACGCGGGGTGCTTATGAAAGATTTACGACGACGAACGGGTTCAGCCACGATTTCGATGCGAGCGGTGATCTTGGAGTTTTGGCAGACGGGTTATCTGTCCGGCTGCTCGATTTAAGTAATGCGACCAATCTGGTGGAACTCGATAGGTTTGCGTTCTTCGGAAATGCGGTTAGCGCGACGATAAATGGAACGAATGTGTTTGTTTCGACCGAGCGGTGGGGCGTGGAAATCTTTGAAATTGTTCCGCCGGCACAAATGAAGATGCCAGTAGTGCTGAACGGGATAATGCAACTTCGGTGGGAGCCAAGTGGGGCGCGGTTGGAACAGAGCACAGATTTAGAATTAAACCGGTGGGAACATGTGCCGACTCCGGCGGATGCAACGACTATTGATTTGCCGATCAGCGGGAGAGCTGAGTTCTATCGGTTGTTGGAGAACTGAGAGGGTTTTTCCTGCGTCCCCAGAACGTGGGTAGCAGGAATTTCTTGCGGGATACATCACTTCACTTTTGCGCTCGATTGTGCAGACGGGTTCTATGATGGAAGCGCCAGGTTAGGATTAATGCGGCGATTCCGAGGCCGAGGGCGAGGGCGAGCCAGATACCGATGGGGCCGTGGTTGAGGTGGAAGGCGAGGAGGTAGCCGAGGGGGATGGAGATGATCCAGTAGGCGAGGATGGCGACGAGGGCGGGGATTTTGACGTCGGAGAGGCCGCGGAGGGCGGACATGGCGGTGACTTGCACGCCATCGGCGATTTGGAAGAGGGCGGCGACGATAAAGAATTGCGCGGTGAGGCGGATGACTTCGGCGTCGGTAATGAAGCCGCGGGCGAGCGGGAAACGGAGGGTGATGAACATGAGGCCGAAGAGGCTCATGCCGGCGGCCGCGAGGGCGATGGAGACGAAGCCGATGCGGCGCGTTTTTCGAAATTTGCCAGCGCCGAAGGCGTGTCCGACGCGAATGCAGGCGGCCATGCCGAGGCCGACCATGAACATGAAGCTGGTGGCGGCGCAGGTGATGGCGATTTGATGCGCGGCGAGAGCTTCGGCGCTGATCCAACCCATCATGAGGGCGGCGAAGGCGAAGGCGCTGACTTCGAGAAGGTGTTGCGAGCCGACGGGGCCGCCGAGTTGGAGGAGGTGTTTGATGCGGGAGAATTCGAGGTGAGTGAACCAGCGCCTCGGCAGGAACAAATGAAGTTCTGTGTTTCGCGCGAGGTAGATGAGCATGACGATGGCGACGACGATGCGCGCGAGAAGGGTGGCCCATCCGGCACCGGCGAGACCGAGCGCGGGTGCGCCAAGATTTCCGAAGATGAGAATCCAGTTGAGGAAAACGTTGAGCGCGACGCCGCCGAGCAGGATGAAGTTGGGCATCCAAGCGTGGTTGAGCGCTTCGCTGAATTGTTTGGCGGCGTGCGCAATGAGCGCGGGGATGACAGACCATCCGCAGATGAGTAGGTAATCGCGCGATTCGGCGGCGACGGCGGGTTCCTGGCCGAAGCGATTCAAAAATGGAACGAGCAAATGCGCGCCGAGGGCGACGATGAGGCCGAACGCGACGGACGCGACGAGTCCATTGCGAAGTGCTTCTCCGGCTTGCTCAGGATTTTTCGCGCCGAAGGCTTGCGAGGTGAGAATCGCGACCGCGGAGAGCAGTCCGAGGCCGAATGTAATCGGCGGATGGAGAAGGAGATTGACGAAAGATGAGGCGGCGAGCGGTGTGACACCGACGTGGCCGACCATCATGGTATCGGCGAGGCCCATTAGCATGTGGGAGACCATCCCGGCCATGATGGGCATGGCGAGCTTGAGCGTGGGCGCGATTTCGCGGGTCCACGGGGCGAGTCTTCGTTTGAGTGTGTGCTGTTTCAATTCGATGCGGTTGGGAGGAATAAAAAAACCCACCGCCGATCCTTGCAGGTGGCGGTGGGTTATTCGGAACTTGATTGTTCTTCGTCTTAACCGTCCACCGCGAGTGCGGGCATGTCATGCATGAGACCGCGAGTGGGTTCAAGCTCAGGGACGTTATTTCCTTCTACTGCCAGATTGAGTTCAATGAGGCCGTCCTGAAGTGTGCTGGTGGCGCCGAGGCGACGCATCCAATGGACGACGGTGTAATTTTCGGGCAACACGACGGCACGGAGAGTACGGATGCCGAGTTGTTCGGCGCGGACGAGCAGGATGTTCAGGAGCGCGGCGCCGAGACCGAGACCTTGGAATTCATCGACGACGGTGAGAGCGATTTCGGCGGTGTGGGGTTCGTCCGAGAGGCGAACGAAACGGGCGATGCCCATGCCGGGTTCGCCCGCGCGATCGGGATTCACGGCGATCCAGGCGACGTGATCGTGCTGATCGACTTCGGTGAGGTATTGGAGAAATTTTGGGCTGAGTTCCTGGGCGTCATTGAAGAAGCGCAAGTAGCGGGACTCCGCTGAAAGCAGCTTCATGCCGCATTGAATGCGGTTTTTATCCTCGGACCGAACTGGCCGAATGTGAGCGCGCGAGCCGTCGCGCAGCCGAACTACAAATCCTTGTTTCCGCAGGTTCACCATTCCACACCACCTCCCTGGCGTCACCGGCACGTTCAGCTCGGAGGGGAGAAAGTTCAATGGTGCGAAAGTGGAAAAATGAAAAGAAAGTTGAGGCTCCTACAGCTACTTCAGGGCAAAAACGCTTCCTGAAAGAGACCAATTCTGGTAGGATACTCCCATGAAAGTAACCGTAATCTCGATCGCTGAAGCATCGCGCAATTTCGTCGATTGCGCGCATCGTGCTTCGCGGGACGGAGCGACGTTTCTCGTGACCGAAGCTGGGACACCGATCGCGAAGATTGGGCCAGTGGGCGCGACTTTTTGTGACGGGGCAATGCTCGCCGCGGCAATTCGGTCGGTGCGGCTCAGTGCTGAGGAAGAAAAGGCGTTCGCGGATGATTTGAAGCAGGGTCATAGCGCATTGATTGCTCCGGAGGATGCGTGGGGATAATTCTTGATACTTCGATTTTAGTTTCTGCAGAGAAGGGAAGTTTTCAGTTGGACGTGTGGCTCCAAAAACAAACGGAGCCCTTAGGAATTGCTGCAGTGTCGGCCGCTGAACTTTGGCACGGGGTGCTTCGCGCAACCGAGGAACATCGGGTTCGGCGGGAACGTTTCGTGAGCACCATTTTGAGCGTGCTCCCTGTTTTTCCATACACCACAAACACAGCGCTTGAACATGCTCGGATTTGGGCAGATCTGGCACAGGCTGGCAGAATGATAGGTCACTATGACGTAATCATTGGAGCCACGGCGATCGAACACGGCTGGAAAGTGGCAACGTTGAACGAGAAGCACTTCGCGCAAAGTCGCGGCGTAAACCTTGCGCAGCTTTCTTAAGGAACGGCGCGTGGAAAACTCACCGATTCTTGTAATGGGATGAGGCTAGACATCTGGTTGGGTTCTATTAATTTGCGGGCATGTCGAAAGCGGTGAAGGACGCAGCTCCGGCGAAGGAAGATTGCGTCAATTTACCATTTGAAGAAGCGCTCAAGCGGCTGGAGGGGATTGTCGATTCGATGGAGAACGACGATCTGCCTTTGGAAACGCTTTTGTCTAAATATGAAGAAGGCACGCGGCTGACGCAGACTTGCCAGGGGCATCTGGCGGCGGCCGAAGTGAAAATTCAACAGCTTGAACGCAAGGCCAATGGCCAGCTCACCGTGAAGCCGATTCCCGGCAGTCCGCAGGCGTAAGTCTGCGGAGATAAACGATTTCCGTCTGCAAATGCACATTTTTTACCGATATAACAATTATGAGTCGTTACTTGGACATGGTGGATGATCCGTCGCATGTGAAGAAGCTCACTGTTCCGCAGTTGAGCGATTTGGCGCAGGAGATTCGCCATGAATTGATCACCAAGCTGGCGGTCAACGGCGGCCATCTGGGGCCGAACCTGGGAGTCGTCGAACTGACGGTGGCGCTGCATCGGGTGTTTTCCACGCCGCACGACAAGTTTGTCTGGGACGTAAGCCACCAGGTTTACGTGCACAAGTTGCTCACCGGGCGGAAGAATCGCTTCCATACGATTCGCACGACGGATGGGCTGAATGGCTTCGCGCTGCGGACGGAGAGCGAACATGATTGCTATGGGGCCGGTCACGCGGGCACGGCGCTTTCGGCGGCGCTCGGCATGTGCGCGGCGCGGGATCAACGCGGGAGCGACGAACAGGTGGTGGCGATTTTCGGCGACGCGGCGTTGACGAACGGGATTTCGTTCGAAGCGCTGAACAACATTGCCCACACGACGAAGAAGTTCATCGGCATCTTGAACGATAACGAGTGGAGCATCGCGAAGAACGTTGGCGCGATCGCAAGCTACTTGAACAAGCTGATTACGAATCCGCGCTACAATCAGTTGCAGAAGGATTTTGGCGGATGGGTGAAGCGACTGCCGAAGGGTGAGCTGGCCATCAAGCTCGGGCACAAGGCTGAGGAAGCAATCAAAGGGACGATCACGGACGTGGCGTTGAAGCCGAGTTTGAGTGCGATCGGCGGTGATGGCCGTGGTGGCCACGGCAGCAGCTTGATTTTCGAAGAAATGGGTCTGCGGTATCTCGGACCGATTGATGGGCACGATTTGCCACTGCTCATTAGCGTGCTCGAATACGCCAAGAGCGTTGATTTCCCAATCGTCATTCATGTCGTCACGCAAAAGGGCAAAGGCTACGACGTGGCGTTGCAGCAGCCGGAAAAATTTCACGGCACCGGACCATATGATATTCGCACCGGTGTAGCGCCAGCGAACAAGCCGGGAACTCCGCCGCAGTATCAGGAAGTGTTCGGGCAGGCGATGGTGCGGTTGTGCCAGAAGGATACTTCGCTGGTGGGAATTACCGCGGCGATGCCGAGCGGGACCGGTTTGAAGGCGCTCGAGAAGGCGATGCCGAAGCGTTACTACGACGTCGGCATTGCGGAAGAGCACGCAGTGCTGTTCGCGGCGGGCATGGCGACGATGGGTTATCGGCCAGTGGTGGCGATTTACTCGACGTTCCTGCAACGCGCTTACGATTGCATCGTGCATGACGTCGCGCTCCAGGATTTGCCAGTGATTTTCTGCATGGACCGCGCGGGCCTTTCTGCGAATGACGGTCCAACGCATCACGGTTTGTTCGACATCGCTTATCTGCGTTGCGTGCCGAACATCATCGCGATGGCCCCGAAGGATGAGGATGAATTGGTGGACATGATGTTCACCGCGACGATGCAGAAGCACGCGTCGTTCATCCGCTATCCGCGCGGCAACGGCGAAGGCGTTCCGATCAAGGAACAGCCCGCCCTGCTGGAAATCGGCAAGGCGGAAGTAATCCAGAATTTCAGCAACAACGGCGGTAAGAAAATTACGCTGTTCGGTCTCGGGCCAATGTTGCGCCTGGCGAAGGAAGCATCGTCAGTTCTGCGCGAGGATGGTTACGACGTTGCGGTGATCAATCCGCGCTTCACCAAACCGCTCGACGAAGGGACCCACGAATACTTCGCGAAGGCTTCGGACGTGGTGGTGACGCTGGAAGATCATGTTTTGCCCGGCGGCTACGGAAGTTCCGTGATGGAATTGCTGGCTGATCGCGGAATCACGACTCCAGTGGCACGCATTGGTTGGCCGGATCAATTCATCGAACACGCTTCGAGTGTGGATTACCTGCGCAAGAAATATGGACTGACGGTTGAGCGCACGGTCCAACTGGCGCGCGAGAAGGCTGGATCGAACCTGGCGCAGGCGCGGTTACAGTTCGTGAGCGCTTAAAGCTGCGGACCGGGCGTATGCCCGTGCTTCACCCAGCCTTTGAACGTCCAGTAGGCGAGCGCCGCGCCAGCGGTGAGAACCGCTGGAATTAAGAGCGCTGCGTAACTCAGTGCGTTGAACAATATCGTTCCGGCGATTCCGCCGCAGAGAAACCCGGAGATGATCAAAAAGCACAGTTTTAGACGTTGACGGTCTACGGGCAAACCGCGCAACGCGTGCCCAAGGAAAATTCCAAGGTCGGTGAACATCCCAGAGAGATGCGTGGTGCGAACCACCGTGCCACTGTAAGTGGTCACCATCGCGTTTTGCAGCCCGCAGGCGCACGAGGCCAGGTAATGTCCGTTCGTGCTGTTGCGATTCAAGAAGAAGACAGCCGCGCATAGGAGCGCCGATTCCATCAGTAACGCCACGCCGTAGCGGCGGCCAAGCTTGAGCGTGCTGTCCTGAATGAGAAATCCGCTGATGACCGTGCCCGCGACGAACGAACCAATCAGGACGGCGAAATGGAGGATGGCTTTCGGATCAAGCGAGGCGATTGCCGCCGCCAGCATGCTCGTAGTGCCGGTAAGATGTGTGACCGCCTCGTGTTCGAACCCAAGCAGGCCAACGACGTTGATCATCCCGGCGATGAACGCGAGGATCCAGCCACCACTCCAAACCCAGCGTGGCAGGCGGGAGATCATGCGAGTTGAGAATCTGCTGCGTGCGATCCGCGTAGCACTGGGGAAGAATTAACGCACACGCTTTTTAACGTCGAGTCAGTTTCCCCGACTTCACTTCCCAACGCTGGAGATGCTTGCCGAGTTCGGAGGGCCAGTTTTCTTCGGTGCAGGTCATGAAGACCTGGCTGTGGGCCTGGTGGACGCGGCGGAGGATTGGGAGGAAACCGCTGCGACGTTTCAGGTCGAGTTCGCCCATGATGTCGTCGATGAGAAGCACGGGCGGGGAGCCATGAATGTCGGTGAGGTATTCGGCCTGCGCTAATTTAAGCGAGATGACGACCGAACGTTTTTGTCCTTCACTGCCGAATTGCGCGACGGATTGGTTATTAAGGCGAAGAACAAGTTCATCTCGGTGTGGGCCGATTAAGGTAGTGCGCAGGGTGCGCTCGCGGCCTTCCGTTTTGCGGAGTTCGACGGCGAAATCCCTTCGGACACTGGGGGTGTAATCGAGTTGAAATTCTTCGGCGGCGTTGGTGATGCGGCCGTATGCGTCTTGTGCGATGGGTGTGATTTGCGGAAGGAGCTTGTGACGGAGTTGCATGAGATTCTCGCCGGTCGCGATCATCTCACGCGTGAATGCTTCAAGCGCGGCAGGGTCAATAACGCGTTGCTTGAGAATCGCATTGCGCGAACGAACAGCGCGTGTGTAGCGCTGAAGGACTGCGAGATAGGCTGGTTGCGTCTGCGTGAGGAGGAGATCGAGGTAGCGGCGACGGCGGCTTGCCGGCCCTTTAACCAGCTGAATATCTTCGGAACAAAACACCACACTCCGGAACACGCCAAGGAACTCGGACATTTTTCGGATGGGACGGCCATCCACGGCGAGCTTTCGTTCCTTGGGGGACCAATAAAGTTTTATTTCGTGGTCGCCCGCGTGATGTGTTTTGCCGCCAACGAAAAAGCCGGCCTGTCCGTGGCGAACCATCTGCGCGCTGGCGACGCCGCGGAAAGAGCGGAGAGTGGAGAGCAGGTAAACCGCTTCGAGAATATTGGTTTTGCCTTGTGCATTGTTGCCGAGCAGCAGGTGGAAGCCGGGCGTGAACTCGACATCGAGCCGCCCGTAATTCCGAAAATCCCGTAGCCTAAGTTGGCTGAGATGCACGCGGAAGGATGCGATGGAAATGGTGGGATTTAAAGAAGAGTTACATAGAGGCCACGGAGGAGGAGGCACAGAGAGTTTGTGCAGGGAGATACGGGTTGGTAGAGAGATGACATGGCCATCGAGGATGTTCGCGCTTTCTTGAAGCTGGGAGAAATTGGCACGAGCGGGATGCCCAAAGCAGAGCACTTTGGGGAAATCGCGAAGGCGGGGTTTACCACTGTAATCAATTTAGCATTGCCGACTTCGGACAATGCGCTCGCGAATGAAGGTGACTTGGTAACTCGGGCCGGGATGACCTATGTACATATCCCAGTGTTGTTCGATGCGCCGAAGCGGAGTGATTACGAGCGGTTCGAGAAGCTCATGAAGGCCGTGCGTGGCGAACCGGTCTTTGTGCACTGCGCGGCGAACATGCGCGTTTCAGCGTTTATGTTTTTGTATCGCTTGCGAAATGGCTTGGCGAACCGCTCGAATGCAGAAGTAGATCTTCGGAGGATTTGGGAGCCCGATGATGTTTGGCGCGAGTTTATGAACGCGCAATTGCCGGCGGGCGAGAAGCCGCTTTGACCGTGCGTTTTTTTGCGGCAGCCGGTTCGTCGAGCAAAAGCTTTACGAAGAACCCCAGCACAAGCCCAAGGAAAAGCGTTCCCCAAAAGAGCAGCGGTGAAGTAATGGTTTCCAAGCCGTGACGGAAATTCATGCCGAACGCGGACCCAAGCGCGGTCAGCGGGAGAAAGATCGCGACGAGCATGTTCAGGCGGTGACCGGCTTTAAGAAGTTGTGCGCTGTTCTCAGCTTGCTCTTCGGTTTGCCGCGCGACCATATATTCGAGGCCATTCTTTGCATCCGCGTGGAGGAGTTCGACGGCCCGTTCGAGTTCGCCTGCCTGATCGCGGGCAATGAGAATGTTGCGATCCATGGGGAATGCTTCGCGCGCTTGTTGAAGGGCAGTATGCATGTTTCGGACGGTGCGCAACAGCGGGCCGGTGGTTTGGAGAATTTCGAAGTAGGTTTTCGAAGTAGCGTTGCCCTGGAGGCGGTCCTCCAGTTTATCGACATACTTCGCGAAGTCTTCGAGCAACCCGCGAAGTTCCGCGAGGCCGGAGCCGCCGCCTGTGGATTTCCAAGCGCCCGCGGTGTCGCGCCAGAAGAGCATCGATTCGCGGTCGGGGTTACCGGGTTGCGGGATTTTATGGAGGATGAGCAGCAGGTGACCTTCGGCCGACATCATGCGCTGGCGGCCGGCTTGTTCGCCGAGGCGCGCGTGGAAAAGTTCGGGCACTTTCCAGGTGGAGGGAAGGATCGGGCTCATCTACGCCAATGAAAGGAATCCGGGTTTCGGCGTCAAGTTACGAACGCGCCGGATGTTGCCCCGCGCAGTGATGCACACTAGAGTGCGGCGATTTTTATGGAGTACGAAGCGGTGATTGGGTTGGAGACCCACGTTCAGCTTAAAACCAAGTCGAAGATGTGGTGCGGGTGCGCCAATGAATTCGGGGCGCTGCCGAACACGAATGTTTGCCCCGTCTGCCTCGGCCTGCCCGGGGTCTTACCGGTGGCCAATGACGAGGCGCTCCGTCTTACGGCGCTGACCGGCTTCCTGCTGAATTGCGAGGTGCCGCGCTTCGCAAAGTTCGATCGCAAAAATTATTTTTATCCGGACGCACCGAAGAATTACCAGATCACGCAGTACGACAAACCTTCCACCCAGAACGGTTACCTGGAATTCGAGTTGAAGGGTGGGATTGAAAAAGTCCGGATTACGCGCGCGCATCTCGAAGAAGACGTCGGAAAGAATTTCCATTTCGATCGCAACAGCGGCGTGGATTTCAACCGCGCGGGTGTGCCGCTGCTGGAAATCGTGAGCGAACCTGACATTCGCGATTCGGACATGGCGTACGCCTACTTGAACGCCCTGAAGGATATTTTGATTTACGGCGGGATCAGCGATGCGGACATGGAAAAGGGCATGGTGCGTTGCGACGTGAACGTGAGTGTGCGTCCAAAGGGGCAGAAAGAACTCGGCGCGAAGATCGAGATCAAGAACATGAATAGCTTCAGCGGCGTGCGGCGCGCGCTGGATTACGAGATTCCGCGACAAATCGAGGAAGTGAAGAAGGGAAACAAGCTGCGGCAGGAAACTCGGCGTTGGGATGATGTCACCGGAATCACCGAATCAATGCGGTCGAAAGAGATGGCGCACGACTACCGTTACTTCCCGGAGCCAGATCTCATGCCATTTAAACCAACAGACAAGTGGCTGGATGAAGTAAAGCTGCGCGTAGTCGAATTGCCGCTGGCGCGGAAAAGGCGCTTCATCGACAAGTATCAATTACCCGCATCCGATGCGCAGACGTTCATTGATGATGTGCCGCTCGGCGATTACTTCTCGCGCGTGGCAACGCAATCGAACAATCCAAAAGCAGTCGCGAACTGGATCATCAACAATCTGCGCGCGAAGCTGACGGAAAGCGCGACGACGCTAGCCGACGTTAAGTTCAAAGAGAATGCGATTCCGGAGCTGATTGGATTGGTGGAGAGCGGTAAGATCAGCACGCGGATTGCGCAGGATGTTTTTGGCGAGATGTTCGGAAGCGGTGATTCGCCAGCGCAGATCGTGGAGAAGAAGGGATTGGTGCAGGTGAGCGATACAGGCGCGATCGAGAAGCTGGCGGATGAAGTGATCGCGGCGAATCCGAGAAGCGTGGACGATTACAAAGCGGGCAAGATCGCGGCGCTGAATTTTCTAAAGGGCCAGGTGATGAAGCTGAGCAAGGGCAAGGCGAACCCGAATGTCGCCGGTGAGGTACTGGAGCGGAAGTTGAAAGCCTGAGGATGAAATACCGCCGCTACGGAAAGACCGAACTGCAGATGCCCGTGATCACGTGCGGCGGCATGCGTTACCAATGGAAATGGCAGGACGTCCCACCGAACGAAATTCCGCCGGATAATCAGCACAATCTCGAAAAAACGATACGCCGCGCGGTCGAACTTGGCGTCGATCATATCGAAACGGCCCGCGGTTACGGCACCTCCGAGATGCAGCTTGGCCGAATCCTGCCGACCTTTCCCCGCGAGAATCTTATCGTCCAAACGAAAGTCGCGCCGATGAAAAGCACGAAGGATTTCCTGGCAACCTTCGATCGTTCGATGGATTACCTGCGCCTCGATCATGTCGATCTGCTTTCGCTCCACGGCATCAACAACCGCGAGTTGCTGGAATACTCATTGCAACCCGGCGGCTGCCTCGAAGCGGCGCGCAAATTGCAAAAGGAAGGCCGCTGCCGCCACGTCGGTTTCTCCACGCACGCCACCACTGACATTATCCTCGAAGCTGTCCAGAGCGGCGGGTTCGATTACATCAACCTCCACTGGTATTTCGTAAACGACCTGAACTGGCCCTGCATTGAAGCCGCGCACAAGCTCGATATGGGCGTCTTCATCATCAGCCCGAACGACAAAGGCGGAAAACTTTATTCGCCACCACAAAAGCTCGTCGATCTTTGCGCGCCGCTGAGTCCCATGATCTTCAACGATCTTTACTGCCTCGCCCGCCCGGAAGTTCACACCCTCAGCATCGGCGCTGCCCGCCCCACCGACTTCGACGAACACGTCCGCGCCCTCGAACACTACGACCGCGCCCCCGAAGTCATCGCTCCCATCGAGAAGCGCCTCCGCGCCGAAATGGAACGCACCCTCGGTGCCGACTGGTGCCGCGACTGGTTCAAAGGAATTCCCGAATACGTCGACGTGCCCGGCGAAATAAACATCCGCGAAATCCTCCGCCTCTGGACGTATGCCAAATCCCTCGACCTCGTCGACTGGGCCAAGATGCGTTACAACCTCCTCGGCCAGGCCGACCATTGGTTTCCAGGAGAAAATGCCGGCAAAGTCCAGGATTTGAACCTGACCGGTGTCTTGGAGAACAGCCCTTTCGCCAAGGACATCACCGGCATTCTCCGCGAAGCGCACTCCATGCTCTTCGAAGCACCTAAAAAGCGACTAAGCCAAAGTTGACGTGCCTTCAATGAATCGCACGCGGCTTGCTCGTGAAACAGATTCATTCTCCACCCGGAAACGGGGATTGATTCACGAACCACTCTTGGCAATCTCTCCGCCGCAATGACCGAGTCCGACAAATTGGATGAGTTGATGAATTGCAGGATCGATGATGGTCGCAAGATCGTCGAACCCTGCACCGTGGTTATCTTTGGCGCCAGCGGCGATCTCACCGCGCGCAAGCTCATCCCGGCCCTTTACCATCTGTTTATTGGAAAGCAGTTGCCGAGCCCATTTCGCATCATCGGCTTCGCCCGCCGCGAAAAGACGGACGAACAATGGCGCACTGAACTCCGCACCGCCCTCGACCAATTCTCCCGCACGAAACCGGTCGACAACACCGCCTGGACCGAGTTCGCGAAGAATATCTCCTACTGCATCGGCGACTTCTCCGACGCCACCGCCTTCGGTCGACTAAAGGAACAGCTCGCGCAATTTAAAGACGAGAAGCTGCAAAACAATCTGCTCTTTTACCTCGCCACGCCGCCTAGCCAATTTGCCGAAGTCGTCGAGCACCTGCACAACGCTGGTCTACTGAAACGTGACGATCCCCGCTTCTGGCAACGCCTCGTTGTTGAAAAACCGTTTGGCCATGACTTCGAATCCGCGGTGAAATTGAACGACGAACTCACCCGTTACGCCCACGAAAAACAGGTTTACCGCATTGATCATTATCTCGGCAAAGAGACGGTGCAGAACATCCTCATGTTCCGTTTCTCCAACGCGATTTTCGAAGAACTCTGGACCCGCCACACGATCGATCACGTCCAAATCACCGTCAGTGAAAAGCTGGGCGTCGGCGGCCGTGGCGGATATTACGAGGAAGCAGGTGCCATTCGCGACATGGTGCAGAACCATCTCCTCCAGGTCCTCTCGCTGGTCGCCATGGAACCGCCCGTTACGCTCGAAGCGGAACCGGTGCGCGACGAAAAAGTGAAACTGCTCAAATCAATCCGCCCGATCCTTCCGCAGGATATCGATCACCAGGTCGTTCGCGGTCAATACTTTGCCGGCATGATCGATGGCCAACTCCGCCCCGGTTATCGCCAGGAACAAAAAGTAAAGAGCGACTCAAACGTCGAAACCTACGTTGCTCTCAAACTATTCATCGATAACTGGCGCTGGTCTGGCGTGCCATTCTATCTCCGTACTGGCAAAGCGCTCCCGCTCAGCGCCAGCGAAGTGCGCGTTCAATTCCGTCCCGCCCCTCACATTCTCTTCGCGGCGCAGTGCGGCACGAAGCTGGATGCGAACGCCCTCACCTTGCGACTCCAGCCCGATGAAGGAATTTACCTGCGCTTCAATGGCAAGGTTCCCGGCACCAGCATTCAAGTGCGCCCCGTGCGAATGCATTTTAACTACAACACCGAATTCGGCGCTTACACTCCCGAAGCCTACGAACGCCTGCTCCTCGATGTCATCGCGGGCGACGCCACGCTCTTTATCCGCCGCGATGAAGTCGAGTCCGCCTGGAACATCGTCGACTCGATCCGCAAAGGCTGGTCTGACAAGCCGCTTTCCAATCGCGAATTTTATTCCGCAGGCACCTGGGGCCCTGTTGCCGCCGACGATCTCCTCGCTCAATCCGGCCATACCTGGCGCAACCCAACGTCGGCAACGTCGCCCACCTCGCCCAATGAAAACAAAGCTGCAGCTCCAGTATCTGCCCACGCCTGAAGAGCTGGCCAAAGCCGCGGCGACAAAGTTAGTCGGCTTGTTAAAGCGCCGCAGCGACCTGCGCCAGCCGTTCGGCATCGCCCTTTCCGGCGGCCGCATCGCCCTGCCCTTTTACGACTGCATCGTAAAGCTGGTTCAAGAAAGCCCCACCAGCTTCGACGACGTCCATTTCTTCTGGGCCGACGAACGCTGCGTTCCCGGCAACAGCCCTGAGAGCAATTTCTCCATCGCCCACAAACATCTCTTCGAGCCTCTCCGCATCCCCGCGGAAAACATCCACCGCATCCTCGCCGATCGAGACATCTCCTACGCCGTTCAGGAAGCCGAAGCTGAACTCTGCCGCGTCATGCCGTTGAACCCCGCCGCGCAACCCATCCTCGACGTCGTCATTCTCGGCATGGGCGAAGACGGCCACGTTGCATCGTTATTTCCGGAGGAGTCCGCCGAAGCGCTAAACGACGATCGCGTCTATCGCCACGTCGTTGCCACCAAACCACCCCCGAACCGAATCACCATCGGTTACCAACCCATCCTCGCCGCCCGCGAAGTTTGGGTTCTCGCGAGCGGCATCGGAAAAATCAGCGCCTTCCACGGCCTCCTCGCCGGCGACGAACGCCTTCCCATCGCGCGCGTGGGCGTGAACCGCAAGCAAACCCTCGTTTTTCAGGATATCGAGAAGACCGGAATTTAATTTGAACGTTTTCGCCGCTTAACCCCTCCAAATTATCGCAGTCAGTTATGCGCCATCTGCAATGGGTTGGCAGAGAGGTCCTGCTGGTTGCGGAGCTGGGATGGCGCGGGATGTTTGTATGTTGGCTCCGTAACGCTTCTGAGCGTCGTGGGCGGCGGCGTGGTAGACCTTATCGCCCTGTGAGCCGGTGAAAACCGGCTCTTTTCTTTTCCGGTCAGGGAATTAACATACTGAAGTCCGCCTATGCAAAGCCCGGCACCTTTCAAGCAATTTGGCCGGATCATTTTGTTCCTGATACTTTTGTTCGTCCTGTCGCTTGTTTTACCGCTTGCATTGGGAATCTGGTTACCGGACATCCCGTTTTCTGCGAAGAGAACTCTTGCCGAGGAGAAATTGCAGGACGGTCGAGTTTTTCGTGTTAGCCAGTTTTGGGTTGGCGTTGATTTCAACTACCACACAGAGCTAGAGCACGTATCGCCGAATGGTGCCACAATTACCATAGTAGTGGATTATGACGCCCGTAAGTCATGGCAATTGCCCATGCACGTTGATGAAAGAGAAAAACTGGTTCGTGTTACGCTTGGAGGGAACCGGCTGCGAGTTGTCTCTTGGGATGGCGAGCAAAAAGAGTGACGCGCAACTCAATCCTGCGTTTCGAGCGCCAGACCGGGAGGACGTCCCTTCGAGCAGGACATGAAATTCAGCATCAGCGCGTTCGGTTCCCCATCGACCATGCTGTAGATCATGATCTTATCCAGCGTAAGATTCTCGTGTGCAATTGCGCAGATCCGGACCAATTCGTCCAAATTCTTGAACGGAATCGTCTCTTCAGCGTAGTCCGGCGTATCAGTTCTGATAAACACCGCCTGACCGATGGCATACGAATTCTGCACCCACCCTGATATTAGGCACATTACTGCCATTCAGCAACATCGAAATTCAATTCAGCGGCACTAACTTGCGCCGAACCGGCCGAAAATTGTCGCGACAGGAATAGAAGCTGCTAATTCGCATTTGTGATTCAGGACGTAATCCAAATCTTCGTTTGGACCTGCGCGCTCGGGGCGGCCGTCGCCATCCCTATGAGCTTGCGCAAGAGCGTCTTTGCCGTCTTCGGCTGGTTCGCCCTCTACGGCCTGATCTACTGGCACCTCACCACCAACGGTCGCTACGCCCAGGACATTTCTGCCGGAAGCAGTCGTTGGATGCCGGCGCACTGTGAGACCGTGAAGATAAAAGAAAAGCGGGAGGTTCCCGCGCTAAACGCGATGGGTATCTTCTTTTCCCCTCTCGTTCTGGTCGACCGAGTCGTCCTTCATCCCCCAAAAGAGGTACGCCCTCCCGGCGCTGCTGTCGGAACCTCCGGCTATACTGCCAGGCTCCATTAATCTGTGGCACCCGGCCACCTCATTTGCGTGCGCTTCCTGCAGTCCCAAGCCAGCCAACCATCTCACTGATTCTGCTTCTCTGTCGCGGAGTGGTCGTTGGAAGTTCCTCCACGACCACTCGGAATGCTCACGTTCGGTCGGCCACTGGGATTTTGGGTATCGTTGACCTTCGCATCTTTCGCCGGACCGGGGTTCACTTGCTTTTGAAGTTCGGGTGAGGTTTTGCGGTTGTTGTTCATTTGCACCGTACGCGTCGACGCCTCCTGAACAACCGCTCGCTTCCCTTAAACGCGCCGAAGAAAACCCCTGAGCGCCACTGCCATTCGTTCGATGCGGCGCGAGCCTTAACCTGAGAAATCGTTCCGCACCGCGGGCAATTTCGCTCGTCCCTGCGCGCGATTAAGTTCGAGGCAATGAACACGACGTTTCTCTCCTGGCAAGCGTTCCAACCAAGCGAACTTCGGATGATCGAGATCGACCACAACGAACTCACGTTGATTTATAATAACGATTCTGAACTGGAGCTGGAATTTGCCGACGAGCAGCAGCTAGACCGATTCGTCAGTCATCTGGTAGTATCTCTCGTGAACAGGGAATCGCCGGAAGACGTGCGTTGGAATTAAGGATTTAGGGTGATCGCCGGCGAAAGTCGGCCGGACAGGCCGCGTGCCTGTCCCACCCAAAGGTTTAAGCGATGGAGAACGAGCCGGGAGCAGAAATTCGAGTGCGGGTAGAAACGACCGTCAGCACAACGACGGTGATCACGCCTACCGTCCGCCAAGCGCCAACCATTGAAGCGCGCAAAGCACTGCAGCAGGAACCCGCCGGCACGCCCGTGATGTATCAAACCTGGAGCGACCTGCTCTTTCTCCATTGGGAATGGGACCCGGCGGAAATTCAGGCGACACTTCCGCCCGGCCTCTACGTGGATACCTTCGGCGAGAAAGCTTACGTGGCCGTCACCCCATTTTTCATGAACGATGTCCGCGCCTCGTTCCTCCCGGAAATTCCCGGCACCGCCAATTTTCTGGAATTGAACGTGCGCACCTACGTCTACGATCAACGCGGCGTTCCCGGCGTTTGGTTCTATTCGCTGGATTGTAATCAATCACTGGCCGTGATGCTCGCGAAGGCATTTTATTCGCTGCCGTATCATTCGGCCGAAATGGAAGCGAAGGAAGATTCTGGATTCTTCCAATACCGTTGCCATCGCCTCGGCGAACGCGAAGCGGCCATTTTCCATTATCGCAAAGAAGACAAACCCGTCAGCGCGCAACCCGGCACGCTCGCTTTCTTCCTGGCGGAACGTTACGCGCTCTACGCCTATTCGCAGAAATCGCAGAAGCTTTACACCGCGCGCGTCCATCACGCACCTTGGCAACTCTTTCAGGCGCACCTCGGCAAATTCGATGAGACAATGCTTCGCATCAACAAACTCGACCCGAAGCTCCGCCCTCCGAATCACGCCTGGCTCGCCGCTCCCGTCCGAGTGAAGATCTACGCACTCGGCGAGGTTTAAATCACCGGCTCGATTTCTTCTATACGCCCCTTTGACACCGCATCTTCGCGGCTTAAGTTTGCGGTCTCATGTCGGACCTGCCGAGCCAGCCTGTGATTCGCCTCAAAGGGGTGCGTCACAACAACTTAAAGAATTTCGATCTCGATCTGCCGCTCGGCAAACTGGTCGTCATCACCGGCCTTAGCGGCTCCGGGAAAAGTTCGCTCGCATTCGATACGCTCTACGCCGAAGGTCAGCGCCGCTACATCGAAACGTTCTCTCCCTACGCGCGGCAATTCTTCGATCGCATGGACAAACCGCGCGTCGACAGCATCCAGGGCATTCCACCCGCCATCGCTCTCGAACAGCGCAACGCGGTGAAGACCACTCGTTCCACCGTCGGCACGATGACGGAGATCACCGATTACATGAAGCTGCTCTGGCCGCACATCTCGAAGATCTACTGCAAGCAGTGTGGCAAGCCGGTGCAGAAAGATTCGCCGCAGGCGGTCTGGGCAGAACTGTCCGAACGCTGGGGCGCAATCGAAACGCTCATCACCTTTCGCCTCCCTCTCAGCCAGAAACTGTCGCTGGACGAATCGCTGGCCCTTCTCGCCAAGCAAGGTTATCAGCGCATCCTCTGCGGCGAAGATCGCAAGATTCTGCGTCTCGACGAAGCGCTACCCATCCTTAAGCAAGACAAAGCCGATTCGCTCGTCGTCATTCAGGATCGCGTGAAGCTCGAATCTGCGAATCGCGCCCGCTTCGTGGAAGCCTGTGAGCAGGCTTATCACTTCGGCAAAGGTAAGCTTTGCGTTTTCCGCATCCCGGATTGGACCGCCTGCCGCTTCTCAAAATTGCTCCATTGTGCCGAGTGCGACATCGATTATCGCGAGCCCTCCCCCGCCCTGTTCAGCTTCAACAATCCCGTCGGCGCCTGCCCCACCTGCAAAGGCTTCGGCCGCGTCATCGGCATCGACTATCATCTCGCGATTCCGAATCGCGCGCTCACGCTGGCTGAAGGCGCGGTGAAGCCGTGGCAAACGGAAACCGGCATGGAATCGCAGCGCGATCTCGCAAAGTTCTGCAAACGCTCCCGCATCCGCATGGACGTTCCGTTTCAGGATTTATCCGAGGAGCACCAAACCCTCGTCATCGAAGGCGAACCGAACTACGGGATCGATGATGCGCATGAATGGCCACGCATGTGGTATGGCGTGAAGGGCTACTTCCGCTGGCTCGAATCGAAAGCCTACAAAATGCACGTGCGCGTGTTGCTCGCGAAGTATCGCTGCTACACCACCTGCCCAACGTGCAAGGGCAAACGCTTCAAGGAAGACGCGCTCCAATTTCAAACAAAGACAAAAGCCGGCCACAAGATCACGCTGGCCGATTTCTACCAACTCTCGGTTAGCGATGCGCTCGCCTTCATCGCGGAACTTCCGCGCCCCGGAAAGAAGCGCACCGATCCGTTCAACATAGCATTGGAAGAAGTGCAGAATCGCCTCGGTTACCTCGATGAAGTTGGCCTGAGTTATCTCACTCTCGATCGTCCGACGCGTTCTCTGTCCGGTGGCGAAACCGAGCGCGTCAATCTCACCACCTGTCTCGGCTCGCGCCTCGTAAATACTCTCTTTGTCCTCGATGAACCGAGCGTCGGCCTGCACGCCCGCGACACCGCCAAGCTCGTCCGCATTCTCCAAAAACTCCGCGACGCCGGTAACACCGTCGTCGTCGTCGAGCACGAACCCGCCGTCATGCGTGCTGCCGATGAAATCATCGATCTCGGCCCCGGTCAGGGTGAACGCGGCGGCCAAATCATCTTCCAAGGCTCCTACAACAAAATCGTCAAGTCGCCCACTTCCCTCACCGGCGCATTCCTCGGCGAACGCAAAGTCATAAAAGAGAACGCCAACCGCCCCGTCGATTTAAAGCGCGACGCTAAGATCTCCGTCAGCCGCGCCACCTTGCACAACGTAAATGATCTCGAAGTCGAGATTCCCTTAAACCGTTTCGTCGTCGTCAGCGGCGTGAGCGGTTCCGGCAAAAGCACGCTCGTCCGCGAACTGATGTTCCCCGCGCTCTGCACGCGTCTGGCCGAATGTGCGAAAGGCATCGAAAGCGAGGAAGACGAAGACACCGAAAAATGCGCGCCCGAAGGATTCTGTCGCATCGCCGGCGCGGAACAACTCGGCGGCGTGGTGATGGTCGATCAATCCGCCATCGGCCGCACTCCCCGCAGCAATCCCGCCGTCTACATCGGCGCCTTCGATTATCTTCGCGAACTCTTCGCCGATTCCGTCTTCGCCAAACAGCGCGGCCTCGAATCGAGCGCCTTCAGCTTCAACTCCAGCCAGGGCCAATGCAAAAAATGCCGCGGCGCAGGCTTCGAAAAAATCGAAATGCAATTCTTGAGCGACGTCTTCATCCGTTGCTCCGAATGCAACGGCCGCCGTTATCGGTCCCACATTCTCGAAATCACCGTCCCATCCAGCGTCGCCGATGCGATCGTGCATTGGAGCATCGCCGATCTCCTTGAAGCAACCGTCGACGACGCCATCGATTTCATCGCGAACGCTGGCGACTCACGTGCCGCGCGCAAATCGATCGAAAGCCTCAAAGTCCTCCAGGAAGTCGGCCTCGGCTACCTCCGCCTCGGTCAGCCCATCAACACCCTCTCCGGCGGAGAAAGCCAGCGCCTCAAATTAGTCAGCCACCTCGCGCAATTCGCTCGCACCGATCGCAAATCCGACGAGAAACCAAAACCCACCCTCTTCATCTTCGACGAACCGACCACTGGCCTGCACTATCAGGACGTCGAAATTCTCCTCCGCGCCTTGCAAAAACTCGTCCACGCCGGCCATTCACTGATCGTCGTCGAACACAACCTCGACGTCATTCGCGCCGCCGATTGGGTCATCGACCTGGGGCCCGAAGGCGGTGCTGCCGGCGGGAGAATCGTCGCCCAGGGCACGCCCGCTGAAGTCTCGCGCGCGACTACGAGTATCACCGGTCAATTCTTGCGCGCCTAAGCCGCCCCGCTACGCTGCCGGCATGCAATTGCGTTTCACCCTGGCGCTGCTTCTCTGCGTCGCACACTCCGCGTTCGGCGAATGGAAAACTCGCGAAGAACGAGGCAACCCCGGCAAACAGATCGAAGTCCTGAACAACGGCAAACCGGTCGCGCGTTTCATCTACGGCGAAGGCCAGCTCAAGCCGTACCTCCACCTTTTCGGCGCGAACGGCGAATTGCTCACCGAATGGAACGCCGACCAACAGTTCCCCCACCACCGCGGCATTTTCATTGGCTGGAACAAAATCGAATCTGAAATGGGCAGTTCGGATCTCTGGCATCTCCGCAGCGGCGAAAAAATGTTCGTCACCGATATTCGCCACACTGCCGGTAGAACAAACGCCACCATCACCGCCACGATCGAATGGCACGCCCAAAAACCGGATGAAAACGGCGACCGCATTCTGCTCCGCGAAACGCGCGTTTTAAAAATCTCCCAGCCACAAACCGCGAAAACCATCGTCGACGCAAAATTCACGCTCTCGGCCCAACGCGACCTCACCCTCAACGGCGATCTTCAACACGCCGGCGTTCATTTCCGCGCCACCCACAAACTCCGCGACCGCGCCAGGGAAACCCGCTACGTCTGGGAACCGGACCTTCCCGGGCCCGGCGGAAAAGTCGTCAGCAAAGACCTGAAATGGGCGCGCCTGATCTTCCCCGTCGGCAACAACTGGTATACCGCCACCCAACTCAATACACCCGGAAATCCCACCGAGGAACTCTCCTGGCGCGATTACGGCCGCTTCGGTTTCTTCTTCAAACGCAAACTCGAGTGGGGCGACGAACTGGAAATCAACTACCGCTTCATCACCGAACCAGCCGCCGCGAACGCCGCCGAAGATCTCCCAGGTCAACGTCTCGCCGCCGCAAAGCTCTACGCCGAATACGGCACCCCTCATTACGAATTCAAAGCCATCCACGACCGCGACGGCATCGGCAAATTTTATCTCGGCCGTGAAATCGCCCACGTCATGGGCCACCAGGCTGCCGATTGGCTCGAACGCCCCGAACGCATCGACGAAGAGAAACCGGACAAGCTCGTCGAACTCCTCGATCTCAAACCCGGCATGAACGTCGCCGATATCGGCGCAGGCACCGGCTACTTCAGTTGGCGTATGGCGCAGAAAGTTGCGCCCGAAGGCAAAGTTTTCGCCGTCGATATTCAACAGGAGATGCTCGACCTCCTCGCCAAAAAAATGACCGAACGCGGCCTCAAAAACGTCGAGCCAGTCCTCGGCACCATCCAGCACGCCAATCTTCAACCCAACTCCATCGACCTCGCCATCATGGTCGATGTCTACCATGAGTTCTCCCATCCCTACGAAATGATGAAGAGCATCGTCACCGCCCTGAAACCCGGCGGACGCGTCGCCTTTGTCGAATACCGCGCCGAAGATCCAGAAGTTCCCATCAAGCGCGTCCACAAAATGACCGAGCAACAAGTCCAGCGCGAAGCCGAAGCCGCCGGCCTCGTCTGGGAAAAAACCGTCGGCGACCTCCCGCGCCAGCATCTGATCATCGTCCGCAAACCCGACTCAACCGCCCAAGCGCAAGCGCAGCCCTAACTACAACGTGACTCCACCCCGCCCCTGCCCTAAATTCGCCGGGTGAGTTCCAGCGCCCGCGGCGTCATCATCTTTATTTCCGTCCTGCTGACCATCGGCATCTGGGCTCCCCTCCGGAACCGCCCCGAACGCCTCCCCGACGGTACCGTCGTTACCGAAACCTATTTTGGCGTCTTCACCTACGGCACCCTCACCAGCCGCCTCAAAGAACCTCACTACCAAATGGATTTCGCTCATCATCCAAAAAGCACGGCCGCTACTGCCGCAACGACAATTGCGCTTTGGGCGGTTGTTTTCCTGTTGGTTCGTAAGAAAGACGAACCCGCAGCATCTAATTAGGTCGCCATTGGACAATTTCCAGGCCTTTAAAAGCTCGACCGAGAATCTTCGTTTCGACAAATTAACCGCATGGCACAGCGACTTTCATCCACCACGGGGTGGACGGCAGCTTCAGTTAATTTTCCCTGCAGCTTGAAGTTCTTCCTCGCCCTGACGTTCCTTTGCTCTTCAATATCCGTTTTTGCGCAAACGAACGCTGTTCGGGAAGTTAACCTTCGCGCCTTCGATCTAGCGTACGACACGGTGACGCGTCACCTTTATGCGACCAGTCCAGACCACCCGCGACATTTGCTGCAACTCGATCCGGCCAATGGCGCGATCACCGCTACCTTCGAGGTCGGCGCGAATCCCGAGCGCTTGGTGCTCGATAACCAACGTTGGCTCTGGATCGCGCTGAACGGCGAAAGCGCTGTCGTTCGCTTCAACCTCGACACACTGCAGACAGCGCCGAAATTGAATCTTGGCCAGGGTAACCTGCAGATTACCGACTTCGCACCCGTTCGAAACGACACTGACAGTTTGGCGGTGAACGCGGGCATCGGCACCTACTTCATTCGCGACGGCGTTCTTCTCCCGGACTCGTGGCAACAGAACCAGAACTACTATGTGACTATCCTTGGCAACTACGTTTTCGGATCTGCCAAATTGCGCATCACCCCAACAGGTTTAGCTTGGGAAGGTTTTGGCGTTTCTGGCGACGCGGAAGCGATTGGAGCCCGCCTTTACTACCCGGGCGGCTCTTTCGAACCGTTCGGTTCGGGAAGTGGACTAGTATATCTGCCACCTCTTCCACAGCAGGATGGTGCTGGGCCGCAAACTTACGCTGCGGCGTTCGCATTGGGATTGGAGGACAATAGCTATTTTCTTCTGAGTTCTTACTTCACATATCACCTCACCCGGTTCGATCGTGATACCGGCCAAATCACCGGCTATGGCACGTTCCAGCCACGGACCACGGTCTGGCCGGTTGAAATGGCTTTGATGGGCACGAACCGACTTGCCTTAACGAGAGATGACAAGCTTTTGTTGATCGACCTTGAGACACTATTCGCGCCCGGTGACCTTGAAGTATCGGTCGCAGTGGCACCAAATCCCGTAGCGTTCGGGCGGGTTACGGCGGGAACGGTCACGGCGCGGAACGTTGGTGCCGGTCACGTGCTGAATGTCACCGTAACGAATCGGCTGAGCGAGAATGCACGCTTCGCGGAATTCCCGACCAACGCACTTCAGGACGGGTTCTCCCCGCTATTCGCACGAGATTTGTTCCGCTGGAAGTTCGACACGCTTGCACCCGGCGAGACCAAGTCTTTCAATGTCGCCATCCTTCCGATGTCAGCGGGCTTTTTCACGAACTTCGTCACGGCGAGTTCGCAATTTGAGGCGAACCTTGCGAATAACACTGCGGAACTGAAAGTCACAGTGCAGGACGATTTGAGTAAAGCGGTCTCTGTGATCGCTCCATACACCAATGTGACAGCGATCGCGTATGACCCCGTTTCAGACGAACTACTCGTCGGCCATGGAAATGGCAGAATTTTTCAAGTTGATCTGGCGGAGGCAAAAATGTCCGTTCCTTACGAAGTAGGGTCTGCGCCTGAGAAAATCTCTGTTTCTGCAGCGACCCGGTCGGCCTGGGTCGGCGTAGCAGGTTGGGATTCTCTTTACCGTATTCCGTTAGAGGGCGGCCCGCTCGGTCGTGCGTATCTCCTTCACGAGCAGCTTCGCGATGTAGAGGCATCTCCCACAATTGCAGATGATGTGGCTTATTCTGCAGGAACGTCTGTCCGCCTCCTTTCTCACCCGGGTACATACAACGGACCTGGGCTGATCGAATTCTCCGACGATGGAAAGACGCTTTACCAGGTGTACGATCTCGATTGCAGTTTGCGTGTCCTGAACGTGACGGCAACAAACCTCGTGCTCGCGCGAAGTTATCCCGACATGCCCTGCTATCCATTCACGCAATCGGGAGGACGTCTTTATTTCGATAACGGCATCGTCGTCGATCCCGCGAATGGCTCGATCATCACCAACCTAAACCTGCGATACCCGTCGTTCGTCATTCCTGACCCATCTGGTTCACTCAACGTCCTTACTCGGTCCGGGGTTAACTGGCTGATTCGGCGCCTCGATCGAAACACCTTTCAGGAACTCGGCACTTTTCATTTGACGCCAGATTACGCGCCCACTTCCGCAATCTCCGCAGGAACGAATCGCATCGCGTTTGTTAACCGAACTGTCGGCGGAACAGAAGCTATTCTAGTCAATATGCAGGCTTCCGCTTCCACTCTGCGCCTGGACGTCATGCAAACGAGCACAGGAACCATACTTCGGTTCCCGACTGTTCCAACCGCTCGATACCGGCTGGAAGAGACCACCTCGATCACGAATCCCATCTGGACGCCTGCTTCGGAAACAATTACTGGAACTGGCCTCATCATCGAACGCTTCGTACCTGCGTCCGGCCCGGCAACGTTTTACCGATTGACGCAATTGCCTTAAGCAATTAGGCCCCATCCTCACAAATAAAAAAAGCCGCTCCTGAACCCAAAACCTCAGAAGCGGCTTTACCGTCCCACTCGGGACAGCAATATACGATTCCATTACACGGCTGAAGCGCAACTGGAAAGAAGAAAGTTCGGGACCATACCAGCGCGACTCGACTTCCGTATCCGAAGCCACGCCAAACTTGCAGCCGCCATGTTCGGGTTATAGATTGCCCGTCCTTGATATGACGTTGACCGAGAAAATTTTGGCGCGCGCCGCTGGCAAATCCCATGTCTCCGCCGGCGACAACATCTGGGTCCAGGCCGATGTCCTGATGACCCATGACGTTTGCGGCCCCGGCACCATCGGCGTCTTCAAACGCGAATTCGGCAAGGACGCCAAGGTTTGGGACCGCAACAAAGTCGTCATCATTCCCGACCACTACATCTTTACTGCCGATTCCAAGTCGAACCGCAACGTTGATATCCTGCGCGATTTTTCCAGGGAACAAGGTCTGCCCTATTTCTACGACGTCATCGACGATCCAGATGGTCACTGGGTTTTCGATCCCACTAAGGGCGCGCTCAAGAAACAATATGGCTCACGCTTCGCCGGCGTTTGCCACACCGCACTTCCGCAGAAGGGCCACACTCGCCCCGGCGAAATTCTTTTCGGCACCGATTCGCACACCTGCATGGCGGGTGCATTCAACGAATTCGCCACCGGCATCGGCAATACCGACGCCGGCTTCGTCATGGGGACCGGCAAACTCCTCATCAAAGTTCCCGAAACCATGCACTTCCGCCTCGAAGGCGAGATGCAACCCGGCGTCATGGCCAAGGACATTATCCTGCATTGCATCGGTGAAATCGGTTTCGACGGCGCTACTTACCGCGCCATGCAATTCGATGGTCCGGGCGCATCCTCCCTCAACATGGACGACCGCATGACCATTGCGAACATGGCGATCGAAGCGGGCGGGAAGAACGGCATCTTCGAATTCGACGCCAAGACCAAGGCGTTCGTGGACGAGCGGACGCGCCTGAATGGCACCAAGTCCACTTACGAACCCGTGGAACGCGACCGCGACGAAAAATTCATTTACGAACTCGTGGTCGATCTTTCAAAGCTCGAACCAACCGTGGCCTGCCACCCGGACCCGGGCAATCGCAAGCTCGCGAAGAATCTCGATATCAAGCTCGATCGCGCCTATATCGGCTCCTGCACCGGCGGCAAGACCAGCGACTTCCTCGAATTCGCTAAAGTCCTCAAAGGACATAAAGTGAAGATCGACACCTTCGGTGTTCCCGCCACTCCGGAAATCGTGAACGATTTGCAGACCATGCTCTGGGGCGAAAAATCGGTCTGGACCATTCTCGTTGATGCCGGCGTCCAAATGACCGAAAACGCCGGCTGCGCCGCCTGCCTCGGTGGCCCCGTCGACACCTTTGGCCGCATGAACGTCCCGCTGAAATGCATCAGCGCCACCAACCGCAACTTCCCCGGCCGCATGGGTCACAAGGAATCGCAAGTATTCCTCGCCTCGCCTGCGACCGTTGCCGCGAGCGCATTGACGGGCCGCATCACCGACCCGCGCGAGTTCGTCGCAAAGTAAAATTTCGCCACAGACACACAGCGAGCACAGAGAAGATTTTCTCTGTGCGCGCTCCGGTGACTGTGATTATTCTCTCAATCGCTTGGAGCAAAGTGCCACTTCTAAGAGCGCAGCCGAACGCGGTGATCTAACCGCGCGGTTTCGCCGTCCCAATAATTCAATTGGCCGACTCCGCTTTATCGACCGCGAATCCATCGACACCTTCTGCGAACGGGGAATTCTCGGCACGGTCATCGCGATTCTGGCATGGGGACCGCTCGCCACCGGTGCCACCCGCACTTCGCAGTTTCTGGTGATGCTCGGCCTCGGCGTTTTGCTCATCGCCTTCTGGGCCGTCCGAATTTGGGTGCGCGATCAATATCGCTTTCTTTTTCCGCCGTTCGGCTGGGTCGTGCTCGGCTTTACCGGTTACGCGATCTGGCGCTACACCGGCGCGGATGTCGAATACGACGCGCGCCTCGAACTTCTCCAGATCCTTCTCTACGCCGTCATGTTCTTCGCCATCCTGGACAACCTCACCAGCCAGGAAAACCTCCAGATCCTACTCTTCACTTTGATCGGCCTCGGCCTGCTGCTCTCCTGCTACGCCGTTTTCCAATACCTCACCGATTCACAAAAAGTGCTCTGGTTCGATAAGCCGAAAGTTTATCGCGGGCGCGGCTCTGCGACCTACATTTGCCCGAATCACCTCGTCGGCTACCTCGAAATGGTTCTCCCGGTCGCTCTCGCTTATACCATCATCGGTCGCCACAAACCGCTCATGAAAATCGGCATTGGTTACGCCGCCGTCGTCATCATTGCCGGCATCGCTGTCACCGTTTCGCGCGGCGGTTATTTAGCCGTCGTTGCATCGATGGCCGTATTCTTCCTCATCCTTCTCTGGAACCGGGATTTCAGAATTCCCGCCATCGCAGTCGTCATGCTCCTGGTGATCGCCGCCGTCATGTTCGGCAAACGCTCCTACCAGGCCCAGCAGCGTTTCGAGAATCTCGAGCAACCGCTCACCAACATGCGCCCGCATTATTGGAAAGCGGCCGCTCAAATGTGGCAGGACAATTTCTGGTTCGGCGTCGGCCCACAACAGTACGACTGGCGCTTCCGCCAATACCGGCATCCCCACGTCCAGGGCCGCCCCGTTCAGGCACACAACGATTACCTCAACACCCTCGCCGATTACGGCACGATCGGCGGTGCCATCGTCGGCGCCGGATTAATGCTTCTCGCCTGGGGCGTAGTCCGTTCGTGGAAATATGTCCAGCGCTCCAACCAAATCGCCACCCGCACCAGCAATCGCTCCGCCGTCGTCCTTGGCTGCAGCATCGGTCTTCTCGCGATCGCCTTCCATTCCGCGGTCGATTTCAACATGCACATCCCGGCCAACGCCGCGGTCGCAGTCGCTTTAATGGCCATTCTCACCTCCCACCAGCGCTTCGCCACCGAACGCTTTTGGCTCAAGCCTGGAGTCATCGGCCGAATCTTTGGAACCCTGGTCCTGCTCGCGGCTGCCGGTTACCTCGTCCTCCAACTTTCCCGCCTCGGCCCCCAAACTTATCTTTTAAACACTTATCCCCGCGAAAAAACGTTCGAAAGCCGCATCAACTTGATTCAAAAGGCGCTTAAATTCGATCCGAATAACGGGCTGGTTCTCCTCGCCGCAGGCGACCTTTATCGTGAAACCGGCTGGGAAACCGAAGACGAAAACCTTATTCGCGCCGCAATGCCCTGGTATGAACGCGGCATCGCGCTAAACCGCTGGAATCCATATAATTATCTCTACCTCGGCATGTGCCTGGATTGGCTCAAAGAACACGAAAAGGCCGCCCCTCATTTCGCCAAGGCCCGCGAGATCGACCCAAATGGTTCCTATACAGTCGCTTTGAACGGCTGGCACAAGCTCCAATTGAACGATTTGCACGGTGCTAAAGCCGACTTTTGGCATTCAATCGAACTCCTCCACCATGAAGGATTTAACAATTTAGCTAAATCCTACCTGCAAATTGTCGAAAGAAGGATTGCGGAACAAGCTGGCCCACAGTAAAAGTGTGCTAAGCGAGGTGCGGATCAATGGCAAAATGGCATTGACAAGATTTTGCAAGTTTCTACACTGACGCAGGATTCAATTACGTAAAAAACCAGGAGCAAAAAAACTATGAGACCAGTTGGAGCAGTTTCTCGAATATTGGGCTTCGCTGTGGCAGTCGCTGCTTTACTGAGCGCCACTACTACCCAGGCCGCGCCGGAACAAGGAAAAGCTGTCGTGCGCAGTGTGCGCGGAACCGCAAATTATTCAACCGACCGCGGTGCAAATTGGAGGGCTTTGAAAGTGGGCACCTCGCTGAACCAGAACTCAGTCGTTCGCACTGCTCCTGGCTCGAATGTAGATTTATTCCTCGGCGACAACGGCCCCATCGTTCGCGTCACTGAAGACACCACTTTAGGTCTTGATCGCCTCACCATCGACCGCACCGGCGTTGATAAAGTCATCGAAACTCAGCTCGATCTCCGTAACGGCCGGATTCTCGGCAACGTGAAGCGTCTCGCCGCTGCTTCCAAGTACGAAGTGAAGACCCCTCATGGCGTTGCCGGTATTCGCGGAACTCGTTATGACATCCGTTCGGATGGCACCGTAATCGTGACCGAAGGTCAAGTGGTTGTCGTTTACATCGTCGACGGCCAGGCCTACACCGCCACCGGTAACGCTGGCGATACGCTCCGTCCTCCGACTCCTGGAACACGTCAGGTTTTGATCAGCCCAACTCCTCCAAACGTCATCGCTGAAATCAATCAGCAGCTCGACGAATCTGGCCGCGGCACCGCGGGCGGTGGCGTCGGCACCGGTGTAACTCCGGTGGTTGTTGTGACGGTCGAACCGATCAACGAACAATTGCAGGAAGGCGATCGTTTCAGATTGCCTGATTTCGAGGAAACGCCGGTAAGCGTCGATTAAGTCTTCTGGATTCAGAGACGGACTTAGATTTCCGATACACCCAGAGCAGCCTTGTGTTGCTCTGGGTTTTTTGTTTTCGTCTAAATTGAGTGAAGAGCAGAAACGCGAACCTCATTCCATTTTACATCACAGGCGCGGTGTTGCTCTCCGCCTTGGGGTTGCATCTTCTTTCGCGCTCTCTCGCCTCACGCGAGCCAAGTGCTGAATCAGAGCATCAAACCGGTTTAATGGAGCAGATCGAGGCGCTGACCTTTGATGCTCGCGCAAAGTTAGGTGCCGCTCTGAACGATCGCTCCTTGATCGCCACCAATATTGCGACCCTTTTCTTCGACGACGTCGCGGTGGAGAAAGTAAACGACGGCAGCTTTTCTCTCGCCTATGCGCCGGCGGAACAACCGGAGGACGCCCGCAAACTTTATCCACGCCTCTGGCCATGGCCGCGCTTCATTCACGGTCAAATCGTGCGCGAACTTTCCGCGCAAGGTGCCACTGGGATTGGCTTTGACGTGCTTTTCCCCGAGCTGGCTGAGAGCCGCGAAGAAGAATCGATCAATGACGGTGAACTCGGCTCACTGAGCTCCGACGAATTCTTCGCGGCACAAATGGGCCGCGCACAGCGTGTCGTCCTCGGCGTGCAGCAGGAAGATACAACTCCCGCGCAGCTCTTCCTTACCAACGCAAGCGGTCTCGCAAGCATCGCCTCGCATTCGGATTACGCGGTTCTACGCCGGGTAAAGCCGTTTCACGAAGTTCGCGTCTGGCATAAAATCATCAGGGAACACGTCAAAGCGCTCGACCTGAACCTGCGCGCGGGCCAGATCCGCGGTGACAAGTTGGTCATCCCCAGCCGAACCGCTGTCGACGGCGAAACCAGCGATTTCGAAATTCCGTTGAACCCAAACGGAACCATGAAACTGACTCGTGACGGCGAGTTCGATATCGTCGACGATCCAAACGACAACGGGCCCGAAACCGAAAAACCTTTCGAACTCCGCCGCGTTTGGAACCTGGGAATCGCCCTTGCCGCCCGATCCCTGAACCTCGATCTCGATCGCGCGGAAATCCTGCCGAACAAAATCATTCTGCGCGGTCAAAACGGTTTGTCTCGAACGATCCCACTGGACGCAGCCGGTTTCTTTTTCATCGACTGGTCCATCCGATACCGCGACATAAAAGAAAACAAAACCCCGATTTATCACGGGCATCTCGGCGAAGTTTTATTTCAGGACAAAGGCCGCGTGTCCGGCGACACCAACCTGAACAACCCCTTTGCTGACCGCATCGTTTTCATCGGCTCCGTAGCGAGCGGTAACAACATGTCCGACCTCGGCGCCACGCCGCTTGAACCGCAGACACCGCTCGTCACCAAGCATCTGAACGTCGCCAACTCCATCCTCACCGGCCGATTTGTAGAACGCACCAGCCTCACCACCGAATTGTTATTGATTGCAGTGCTCGGAGCGATCTCCGCTTTTCTTACCTGGCGAACACGCGTGCTGGTCGGCGCGATCAGTATCTGCCTGCTTTCCCTCGCCTACGTGGCTTTCAGCACCTGGATGTATCTGGATTACCGCTACTGGATTCCCATGGTCATGCCGCTTTTCGGCGGATTGATCCTGCCGCATTTCTCCCTTGTCACCTATCGCGTGGTTTTCGAACAAAAAGAACAGCGCCGCGTTCGCGGAATCTTCTCAAAAATTGTCGCGCCCGACGTCGTGCATGAACTCCTCAGCGCAGAGCGCCTTTCTCTCGGCGGCGCGCGCCGCAATATCACCGTATTCTTTGCCGATATTCGCGGCTTCACCGAATTCACCGATTCCACCCAACAACAAGCCGAGGAATTCGCTTCGAAGAGTAACTTCGGAGAAAACGAACGCCGCATATACTTCGACAATATCGCCGCCGAACAGTTGGCGACCGTGAACCTCTACCTCGCGACCATCGCCGACACCATCAAAGCGCATCACGGCACGCTCGATAAATACATGGGCGATTGCGTTATGGCATTTTGGGGTGCCCCGGTGTCGAACCAACGTCACGCTCTCTGTTGCGTTCAGGCCGCCATCGATTGCCAGCGCGCCCTTTACCAACTCAATGTTCAACGCGCTGCCGAAAACGAACGGCGGAAGCAGCAGAACACCACCGCAGCCACCGCAGGTAAGCCACCCCTTCCCCTTCTTCCTCTGCTCTCCCTCGGCACTGGCATCAACACCGGCGAAGTCACCGTTGGCCTGATGGGTTCCGACGCGACGATCCTGAATTACACCGTCTTCGGCCGCGAAGTAAATCTCGCCAGCCGTTTGGAAGGCGCGTCCGGTCGCGGTCGCATCCTCATCAGTGAAGCAACCTACACCGATTTGAAGCGAGACGATCCCGCCCTCGCCGCAACCTGCATCGCTCAGGCCCCAATCACGCCCAAAGGTTTTCGGCAGGCGATCAGCATTTACGAAGTTCCCTGGAAACTTCTGCCGAGCCCAAAACCCGTCGAAAATCCTTCCCCTGCTCCAGCGGTTGTGCCTCAGGCATAAGCAGTTTCCGTATTTCGGATGGGTCTATTCGCGTCCGCAAATGCGGCATAGTCCCCGATAGAACGTGGACACTGGGGAAATTTCTTCTTACCCGCGTAAATTCTTCGCGCTGTGTCTGTTCAAAACTGTTCAGTGCTCTCCGGTAACGTTTCTGCGCCAGTCCGGAAGCAGGACAGCAAATCCCAACTTCAGGCAGCTGAAGCTCCGCGACTGCCCAAGACTGTGACACCTTGCGGAAACATCTGTTGCCGAACGGGACAGACCGGAATTTCGGTGAAGAAACTTACCTGGACGCGCTGCGAGCGGTACGACCACTGCTAATTGCAAGCCCGTGATCAGTGTTCCTTTTGTAAACCAAGCCTGCCCCCCGAGCGTTGTCGTTAACGCTCCGGTCAAAACCCGATTTCAAGGTGTTTTGAAGAAAGTTCATGTCGGTTTATTCATTCTCTTTTTCGGAATGATCTCCGGCGCGCCGAAAGTTCGTTCTGCAGTTATTACCGACGAAAATTCACTCTCCCTCCCAGCCATTGGCGATCATGGGCTTCGCGTTCTTTCGCCTACCGTTCTCGAACTCACGCTCATCAATACTCGCACGAGCACATCTGGCCGGGTGAATGCGTGGGATTTCGTCAACGATCAGTTTGTCGCCAACCTTCCCGCACCTTCGCAATTCGTCGTGAAGGCTAATGGCGCGACGATCGCGGTGCAAAGCGTCGGTTTTAAACGCCGCCCGCTCTACGCTCCGGAAACTCCGGGCGACCTGCGCATCGGAAGCCATATCTACCTGAAGCTCGCTTCAGCTATCCCGACTGGTGCAGCGGTAGAGGTTACGAACCCGAGCGCGACCTACTGGGGCGCCGCGATGCGTTTTCAAGCGAGCGCGAATGGGGACCGTTACAGCCCTGCGGTGCACGTGAACCAGGTCGGCTACATGCCGAACTACCCCAAGAAGGCCATGGTTGGCTATTATCTCGGTTCCATGGGCGAACTGCCGATTCCCACCTTGCAGTTTCACCTTTACCATGCGCAGACCGGTGAGTTGGCCTACATCGGTGCGCTCCAGCAACGGCGCGACGTCGGCTTTAGCGCTACGCCCACTCCCTACCAGCAAGTCTACGAAGCGGACTTCACTGATCTTCAGCAACCGGGCGAATACATCATGGTCGTGCCTGACCTCGGTAGATCTTTTCCCTTCCGCATCAATGACGGCATCACCGCAAACTTCGCCCGCACTTACGCGCGCGGCTTGATGCACCAACGTTGCGGCGGCCCGAACAGCATGCCTTTCACTCGGCACACCCATGCCGATTGCCACACTGCCATGGTTGATGTGCCCACCATGGACGCGACCTTCTCCAAGACGCAGGAATTCTTAAACAACCTCACTCAGGATTATCGTAGTGGCGACTTCGCCAACCGTCATCCAGCGCAACGGCTCCAAAACGTTAATGCCAGCCTCTACCCCTTTCAGCGCCAGGGGAAAATCGATGTGCGCGGCGGTCACCATGACGCTGGCGATTACAGCAAATACACAATCAACAGCGCGGGCTTGATTCACTTCCTGGTCTTTGCGGCAGATTCCCTCGCCGGCGTCGGTGCGCTCGACAATCTTGGACTTCCCGAAAGCGGCGACGGCAAGAGCGACATCCTGCAGGAAGCGAAATGGGAAGCGGACTTCCTCGCGAAGATGCAGGATACCGACGGCGGATTTTACTTTTTGGTTTACCCAAAAGACCAGCGTTACGAAAACCGCGTCCTGCCGGAAAACGGTTTGCCCCAAGTGGTCTGGCCGAAGACCACCGCCGTTACCGCCGCAGCCGTCGCGGCCTTGGCCGAAGCCGGTTCCTCTCCGCTGATGAAAGCCCAATTTCCAACCGAAGCCGCACTCTACATGCAGAAAGCCAATGCCGGGTGGAACTTCTTGATGAACGCGATCTCGCGTTTCGGCAAAGATGGTTCGTATCAAAAAATCACGCATTACGGTCACCAGTTCATCCACGACGACGAATTGGCGTGGGCCGCTGCGGCGATGTTTGCCGCCACCGGCGACAATCAATATCAGCAGAAGCTGTTCGAGTTCCTCCCGAACCCGAATGATCCGAACACCCGCCGCTGGACCTGGTGGAAATTGTTCGAAGGCTACGGTTGCGCAATCCGCACCTACGCGTTCGCAGCACGCTCCGGTCGTCGCCAGGCTTCACAACTGAACACCGATTACCTGAACAAATGCATCTCGGAAATCACCGTCGCCGCGGATGACCATACCCGTTTCTCGAAACAAAGCGCTTACGGCACGAGCTTGCCGAGCGAAAACAAATCTCAGGGCAATGCGGGCTGGTACTTCTCGAGCGAGCGCGCGTTCGACGTCACCGTCGCCTATCAACTTAACCCGAAGCCCGAATACATCGAAGCCGTCGTCGCGAACTTCAACTACGAAGCCGGCTCGAACCCGCTCAACATGACCTTCATCACTGGCATCGGCCACAAGATGCAGCGCGATATCGTCAGCCAATACGCGTGGAACGATCATCGCATCCTGCCTCCTTCTGGCATCCCCCTTGGTAACGTGCAGCAGAGCGGTTATGGGTATCTCGAAGTTTACACCAAACCGCTCGTTCACTGGCCGAACGGTGTTGCCACCACGAATTGGGTTAACTCGTTGCCGGATCTGAGCTATCCCGCCGACGGTACTTTCAACAACCAATACGGTTTCTACGATCGCTGGACTGACATGGTCAACACCACCGCCGAATTCGTCGTCATGGACCAGGCGCGTTCGCTCGCGAGCCTCGCCTTCTGGATGGCGCAAGGCACCAAGAAGACCCAGCCATGGGTGCCCGTTCAGGGACAGATTGTGGCGAACACAAATCCCATTCAGGCCGATGCTCCCGCGAGCCTTTCGTTGATCGCTCCCGGCATTGACCTAAGCGAAGCGCACGTCATTTGGGAAATTCGCTACCAGGAACCGAAAATTGGAAACCCGGTAATTTTCACACCGAAATTCTCTGGCGACCACTGGGTCGAGGCCGAAGGCGTGCTGCCTGATGGTCGCCGCATCATGGCCCGGGGTTCATTTGTCGCGAATACCTCGGCAAACATTCCGCCCAACTCACACCAAGCGGCTCCGCTCTCCGTCGGGCCCGACATGGTCGCGCTCTATCACCTCGACAGCAACACCGCCGATTCCACCTTGCGCCGTCCAAGTCTCGCGCTCAAAGGCAACGCTCGCCTCGACAGCAGCAATCTCGGCTGGATGGCGGCCCGCAATGGAAAAGCACTTCGCTTTCTCGACCTCGGCGACCAGGCCACCATGCAGATTCCTGCCTCCTCGCTCGGCGTCACTGCGCAGACGACCGCGATCGTGCTCGAAGGCATGATCTACGTGAACGAGTTCAAAGGCTGGGACCGCGACGTGGCGACGATCTTCTCATTGTCCGAAGCGTGGAACGCGAACATCGAACTGAAAGAGGACAAATATGAAGGTGCGTTCGTCAAAGGCGGTAGCTGGTGGTCTTTCAAAGCACCTGAGTTGAGGAAATCATTCCAAACGAAAACCTGGCACCACCTCCGCATGGCGATCACCCGCTCCGGTTATGAAGTTCGGCTCGATGGTAAGTTGATCGCTTCCGTTGCCACCGCCGACCTGAACAACTGGGGAAATACCGCGCACGCAGTCACGCTCACGATGGGCAATTTTGACGGGTGGATCGACGAAGTGGTAATTCGCAGCGAAAATGCCACCACCGCGACCGCAGCATCGCTGACCCCGATCGGCGGCGGACCGCAAGGCTTCCGCATGCGAGTCACAGGTAAAGCTGGCAACACCTACATGATCCAGGCTTCGCAGGATAACAGATCGTGGAACAATTTGGGGCAGCTAACGCTCTCGACCACTACCGGCGAATTTACGGATACCAGCAAAACGCCGGTCGTGCGCATGTATCGCGCTTTGAAGCTCTAGCCCACCCGAAGCAAAATTCAAAATCAACAAAAGGCTCGCTCCGCAAGGAGCGAGCCTTAGTTGTTAGCAACTCCTGCCAAATCTCAACTCTCCCGCCAGTGAATCGCGTGCTGCACCAGCTCGGTTGAGTTTTTCAGATTCAGCTTCTCTTTAATGTGAGCGCGATGCGTTTCCACCGTCTTAATGCTGAGGTGCAGTTTCTCGGCGATCTGTCGCGTGGTGCATCCCTGCCCGATTAACGTAAACACCTCCAGCTCGCGATCGCTCAAATCCTCCAGCGGTGATCCCGTCCTCGATCCGCCTCGCCCCAGCAATTGGAACATCGTCCGCTTGCTCATCGACTCGCTCAAGTACACTTCCCCCGCGAGCACCTGCCGGATTGCGCCCAGCACTTTATCGACCGCTTCCTGCTTCATGATATATCCCTGCGCCCCGGCCTTCAGCGACCTCATCGCGTAAAGGTTCTCATCATGCATCGACAGCATCAGAATCTTGATTTGCGGCACATGTATCTTCAGGTTCTTCAGCACTTCGATGCCGTTCGCATCCTTCAAAGTCACATCCAACAAAATCAAATCCGGCGAAATCTTTTTGACCTGTTCGAGAGCTACATGCCAATCGTCGGACGAACCGATCACGCGCAAATCCTTCTGCGCATTGATCAACTCCTTCAGCCCCTGGACCATGATCGGGTGGTCGTCGATGATGTAAATCTTCGTCTTTCCGAGTCCCTTATCTACGCTCCCGCTCTTCGCCTCGCCAACCTCTTCCTTTTCCAAAGTCTTCATTGTCATATGCGTCAAAATCCGCCCAGTGGCGGGGTCACCGCTGGGCCACAGCGCGTTCGCGGCCTGCAAATTTCTTAGCGTGAAGGCAAGGACAGGAACAATCAGTAGATGCCACCGAGCCGAACTCAGTAGAACCATGACAGCAGATAGGGTGTGGAAAATCCGAACGAAGCGAGCGAGTGTTCCGGTTCGCGCGCCGTTGAAACCGGGGCTACATCTGTTCCGCGGCGACCACCCGCGTAATTTCTTCCAGCGTTGTCTCGCCGCGAATCACGCGATCCAATCCCAGCGTCCAAAGCGTATGCATTCCCTGCCGCACCGCGATTTCCTGGAGCGCGCGCGTGGGAAGTTTTTGCAAAACCGAATCGCGCAGCACTTCATCGACGACGAGCATTTCCGTGAGAGCTGTCCGCCCCTGGAATCCAGTATCCAGGCAGCGCTCGCAACCGGCCCCCTTCCGGAATTGCGCCACATCGATCTGCTCCTGCGACAACAAACGCAGCGCCGCCGGTTCCGGTTCGTATGGCACCGAACAATCGGAGCAATTCTTCCGAATGAGCCGCAAGCCAAGAACACCGGTAATGCTCGACGCCAAAAGGAACGGCTCCAGTTCCATGTTGATCAATCGCGCGAAAACGCCCGCCGTGCTTCCGCTGTGAATCGTGCTAATCACTAAATGCCCCGTCAGGCCCGCCTGCACCGCGATCGCCGCCGTCTCCGCATCCCGAATCTCACCAATCATGATCACTTGCGGGTCCTGCCGCATCAACGACCGCAACGCGATCGGATACGTGAACTCCTTCGCGCGATTCACCTGCGCCTGGCTGATCATCGGCAAATGAAACTCCACCGGATCTTCCACCGTGCTGATGCTGATCGTCGGCCCATGCTTCTGCACCAACTGATACAGCGCGGAATAAATCGCCGTCGTTTTTCCCGAACCCGTCGGGCCCGTCAGCAGAATCAATCCATTCGGTTTCTGGATCAGATTCATAAACACGCGCAACGTCTCCGCATCGAAACCAAGCGTCACCAGGTCAAACGTCCGGTTACTCGGATCAAAAATTCGGATGACGATCTTCTCCCCGCGAACCGTTGGGAAAGTAGAAATACGAAGTTCCACCCCTCCGATGTCCGAACTGGCTGGCGCGTGTCCTTCCTGCGGCACATCAGTTTGGTAGCTAATTAAATTCGCCATCACCTTCAGCCGCCCCGAAACTTTCTCCATCAGCTCCAACGGCAGATGCACCAACTCCTGCAACACGCCGATCAAACGGATCCGCACCACCAGCGTGCTTTCCCACGGCTCAATATGAATGTCGCTCGCGCCTGCCTTCACCGCGTCCAGCACGATGTAATTCACCAACGCCCCAATTTCGATGTTCTGGTAGTTCGGAACCGACTCCAGGTAGCGTGTTGTTTGGTTCATTCCCGTTCCTTCTTCGACTATTTGCCTCTAGCCTCGTTCTTGGTTTTAGTTGTTCTGCCAAACTTCAATGGTCTGCACTAAATAATTTTCGATCTGGTCCAGCATCGAGCTTTCGCTGTAACGCATCATCACTTCCTGCTGCGCGTTCTCCACGATCTGCGACCGCAACGCAGGTTGCATTTGAACTTCCTGGATCCGCGAAGCCAATTCCAAAGGCTCGCCCGGTTTGTAAACCCAGCCGTTTTCTCCCGGCCGCAGCAACTCGCGCACGCCGCCCGACTTCGCCGCGATCACCGGAATCCCGGCCGCCATCGCTTCCAACGGCGTCAGCGCGAACGGCTCGTCCCATTCAGAGCAATAGATGAATCCATCGTGCTGCCGATACACCGCTGCTAAATCTTTCTGCTGATTCGATATGGTTAAAAACTCGACGGGCAAACTTTGCTGAATCACGTACGACCGAAGTTGCGCCATCTGATCCGACTGCCCGCGCCCGTAAACACTCAGCGAAGCCCGCACCTCGTGATCCCGCGCCAGCTTCAACGCCTGCAACACCGTCATCACCCCGCTTTGTGAACCCAAGCGCGAGATGACCAGAAACTTCTTCGGCGTCTCGCCCACCGATTTCTGATCCGCGTAAAACTTTTCCGTGGGAATCCCCGGGTAAATCACCTCCGCATGTGAAACTCGAAAACCCGCGTGCTCCGCCTCGGCCTTCATCGCCTGGCTGCAGAAATAAAGCCGGTCGAAATGAAACGCATTGATCGAGCACGGCTGCACCGTCGCCGCCGCCTTGCCCCACAATTCCGGCACGCGCTCATAACCTTTCATCATGCGCGTCGGAATCATTTCCGAAATCTTGTCTCGTTGCCCGCTCGCTTCCAGGCTCGCCCGCAACATCCCCGCCGCGAGTCCCGGCTTATCCGTATTCCACCAACGCAGCCACGGATCTTCCTTGATGCCGTTCGTCATCCAATCATCCGCCACGTCATAGACCGTCGGAATCTTCGTATTCCTCAGCGTGAAGATGATCGATTTGGAAAGCCCGTTCAGGCTGAAGACGTAAATCAACTGCGGTAGGAAATTCGAAATCACTTCGCGCACCGCTTCGTTGTTGTGCGCTTCGATCTCCTTCATCTCCCCGTAACCCGTCACCTCGGGCGCATCGAACTTCCCATTCAACATCAACCGCCGTTCGATATCCGGATCTCGCTGCTCCTGTTGCAACCCGTGCTTCGATGTCAGCACATGAATCTCGTGCCCGCGCTTCTGCAACAAATTACAAATCGACTCACACCGAAAATCGAACAGCCCCGCGTGCAGCGGTGGGTACAGATTTACTATGACAAGGATTCTCACTTGGTTAGTGCTGACTGCCGCCAGAGAATAAGCAGCTCGCAACCCGTTGAGAAGCAAGATTTCCCGCCCAGGGAAGCACCCAATCCTGCCACTCTTTCCTCGGTAACTCCGCGTTAGACGGAGAAACCTCGAATTCTTCTCACCTCTTTCGCGGAATTCTTGAAATTTGCGTCCGAAGGCCGCTGCCAGCGCTAACTCCAGGTCAAAAGCGAAAAAGCCACGCTAGGCAGCGTGGCCAACTTCTTTAAATTCGGATTTTGTGTTTTTTAAGGTCTCGCTTCGATCATCTCCTGGTTAGCGGTCCAATCTCCCAAGTGGATGTATTGTTTAATCTTGCGCCGTTCGTATCTATGCTTGTGAGGTTTATCCGGCCGGTCAGCAGTCTGGCGGAATGGATTCTTAGCTGTCCGGAGAACGTCGCTGATTACATCCAATGATTTTGCCATAGTTTCGATCTTCCTTTCTGAAAAGCAATGAGCGTGAAGAATGCCAACTATCGAAGAAGACTGAGCGATTCGGACTTTTTCCACACTTCATCGCAGTCATAGTGAGGTTTCACCCACACGATACAAACTTTCACACGATCGTTCAAGGGATTTCACCGCGATTTTTCAAAATAGTCTGGCTAATTCGCGACATCGTGGCCGGAAAGCGACCGGCGAAATTTGATCAGCGAGAAAAACTTCAACAATCCCAGCGTTCGGCTAACCTCTTCCCAGTGCCCCTAAGCCCCCGACACACGCGTGTTTTGCTCCTCCTCGCAGCACTTGCCTTCGCCGCGATCTTAGGCGTTGGGAATGTAGTGAACATTCCCGTCCAATTTTCCTTCCTTCTGTCCCTTCCCTCCCGAACGCGCGTGTTTGCTTTTGCGCCTCTCGTTTTCACCCCGGAGGGGTGTTTGGAAAGTAGCCGGTGCGCAAGCGAGTCTTCGAGCGCAGCCACCGGTTCCTGCATTCCTATTTTCCTTTGCACCCCGGCGGGGTGCCGGAATTTCATTCACGTTCACCCGAATAACTAACTACACACCACACCCACTTTGCGCTCGGAAATTGCGACGCCTCGATTACCGTCTCACCATGTTCCACATTCTTTTACCTGCGGCCGTTGTGGCTCTCACGACCACCGTTCTGGCAGCCGATGTCGAAAAAGGTTTGGTCTTCCGCGCCAGTTTCGATTCAACACTGGAAGCCGAGATCGGCACCGGCGACCGCAAACTCTACTGGTCGGGTAAAATGGAACTGCCGCCAAAAACCTCCGCTCCCGGCTTGCCCACCAGCGCCGTCATCACTCACGAAAAGTCCGGCGGCGTCTCGGGCGGTTACCTCAAGTTCCAAAAGAAAGCTCCCGAAACGGTCTTCTTCCACGCCAAGGGCAACATGCCTTACAACAAAACGAACTGGAATGGCACCGTCTCGTTCTGGCTGAAGCTCACTCCCGATGAAGACCTCGAACCCGGCTTCACCGATCCCATTCAAATCACCGACAAAGCATGGAACAAATCCGCTTTCTTCGTCGAGTTCAGCAAGGACGAAAAACCGCGCGAGTTCCGCCTCGGCGTCTATGCTGATTTCGAAGTGTGGAATCCTCAGAACAAGAAATGGGAAGACATCCCGATGTCCGAAAAACCTCTCGCGCCCGTCCTTCGCCCGCCGTTCACCCGGGAGAAATGGACCCACGTCGCCTTCACGTTCGAAAACTTCAACACCGGCAAACCGAACGGCCTAGCCCGCCTCTACCTCAACGGCGAAGAACGCGCCGTCCTTAAAGAGCGCACCCAAACCTTCACTTGGGATTATGAGAAAGCCCTCATCATGCTCGGCCTAAGCTACGTCGGCGGCTTCGATGAACTGGCAATTTATGATCGGCCACTCTCGGCCGCAGAAATCGGCACGCTGCATTCCAAGGCAACAAAATAGCGCCTGCACAAAAGTGCAATACGAACTCTCAAGTCTCCTTCAGTTGATTGTCGACGAGCTAAAACCTCAATCCCGCTTCACCACGATCTTCGGCTCCCAGCCCTTTCGGTATTCCCGTTTCCACAGCTTCTGCGCCGCGGCGTTCTTCTCGATGTGCCCCGTGGTCTGCTCCACCGTCAGCGTCTGGCTCGTCCGCCACGCAATATTTCCGAGATGACAAAGATGTGTGCTGATCACCCCTTCGCCGATTTCAGAATTCAGCCGGCCGTTCCGATTCCGAATCGCTTCGAAAAAATTCTCCACGTGGATCCGGTCACCGCCCGGCGCGTCGTGTTGCTCGAGCTGCTTGCCCTTGATGTCGAACACGCGATACCCGCCCCCGTGCAATTCCATCGTCCCGCCTTCGCCATAAAACGTCACGAACGGCAGCTTCTCGTTCGCCCGCGGATGACAACTACTCCAATCCCACGTAATGCCGACCTTCCCAAAATCATACGCTGCCACACCCGTATCCGGCGTCTCCTGGTCGTCGTAAAAATGGTACCGGTTCCCCTCGCAACTCACCCGGCTCGGGAAAGCCACGCCTAATCCCCAGCGCGCAACGTCCAGCGCGTGAATGCCGTTGTTGCCCAATTCCCCGTTGCCCCAGTGCCATTGCCAATGCCAGTTGTAGTGCACCAGATTGTCCTTGTACGGACGGTCCGGCGCCGGCCCTTGCCACAATGCGTAATCCAGGTGTGCCGGAACTGGCGCTGCCTGTCCGCGCCCAATCGATGTCCGCGAATTGTTATACCAGCACCGCGCATATCGAAGCTGCCCGATCGCTCCCTCGCGCAATTTGTTGATCGCTTCGATCATCCCGGGCCAGCTTCGGCGTTGGTTGCCCATCTGCACCTTCAGGCGCGCGTTCTGCCGCGCCACTCGCACCATCATCTCCCCTTCCCACGGATTATGGCACGCCGGCTTTTCCACGTACACGTGCTTCCCAGCCTGGCACGCCATGATCGTCGCCGGCCCGTGCCAATGATTCGGCGCAGCCACAAAAAGCGCGTCAACGTTCCGGTCATCCAAAATCCGCCGCACATCCGTCTCCGGCCGCACCGGTGTCTGTTGCTTTTCGGAAACGATCTTCTGCGCCCGCGCGATTCGTTCCTGGTCCACGTCGCAGACGTAAACAATCTCCGTGTTCGAAATATCCAATCCCGCGCGCACCAAATCTAAACCGCGCCCCAGCCCCATCACCGCAATCCGCATCCGATTGCCCGGCCCTTGCGCTCGCGTGAACTGCCCCGCCGCTCCGTAAAACGCCAGCCCCGCCGCTAACTTTCCGCTTTGTTTGATGAACGAACGTCTGTTTGTCATAGCTTCTAATTCAGTTTCCGCGCGAGTTCCTGCCCGTCGCCACGCGTGTTCTTCTCTGTGAATATCGGTATCTTAGCTTTCAACTGAAAATGTGAAGCGCAAAATTCATTCTGTTTTCTAAATTGACCTTCGCTCTCTCTTTTGTTAAAAGGTCTGCATGATCACGAACAAACTTTCGTGGTCACTCGGATCGTATCCGAACAACAGCTTCGCTCCTTGCGAATCTCCTGTTCGCCGACGTTTCCAGAGTGCCCACCCGTCTTTTTCACCGACGGAACCGCTACGTACTACACTGGCGCCCTCATTCTGCGAATTTGTGCAATCGCCAGGCCCGACCGTCCTTGTGCGTTTCGCACACCCGGCTCCCACCCGGCTCACACCCGGCTCACACACAGCTCACACACAGCTCACACACAGAAAACACCCAGCGAAAAATGCGGGATGTTTCTCATGCTCAACGCCTTGCCGTTAAAACCACACAAAATAAACACCCAAAACCAACAAACAAAAGTCACACCATCGTTTAACCCCCGAATCTTTATGTTTTCTTTACGTCAGACCATCATGCGCCGTGCCATTCTCATCGCCGCTTCCGTCCTCTCTCTCTCCCTCCCGCTCCTCGCCCGCGCCGCCGACCAGCCTCAATGGGGCCACGCCTGGACCCGCAATATGGTTTCACAGGAGAAGAACCTCCCCGCCAGCTTCGACCCCAAGACCGGCGAGAACATCAAGTGGGTCGCCAAGCTCGGCAGCGAATCACACTCCACTCCCATCGTCGCCGACGGTCGCGTTTACATCGGCACGAACAACGACGAACCCCGCAACCCCAAACACCAGGGCGATCGTGGCGTGCTCATGTGTTTCGACGAGAAAACCGGCGCGTTCCTCTGGCAACTCGTCGTCCCAAAACTCTCCGATGAAGATCCCTATTACGACTGGCCCAAGAGCGGCATTTCTTCCTCCGTCACCGTCCATCGCAAACGCGTTTACGTTGTCAGCAATCGCGCTGAAGTTCTCTGCCTCGATCCCGAAGGCATGGCCAACGGCAACGACGGTCCCTACAAAGATGAAGCACGCCATCACGCCGTTCAACCCACCAACGCTCCGCCCACCAACACCATCCCCGTCGATAACACCGATGCCGACATCCTCTGGATTTTCGACATGCGCAAAGACGCCGGCATCTGGCCCCACGACGGCGCCCACACCGCGATCCTCGTCGACCGCGAATTCCTCTACGTCAACACCGGCACCGGCGTCGACAACACCCACCGCAAAATCCGCACCCCCGAGGCCCCCAGCCTCATCGTCCTTCACAAAAGCACCGGCCGCTTCCTAGCCCGCGACCGCGAAAACATCGCTCCCAACATTTTCCACAGTACCTGGTCTTCACCCAGCATGGCCCGCATTCACGGAAAGGACGTCATCTTCTTCGCCGGCGGCAACGGCATCCTCTACGCCTTCGAAGCGCTCATCGATTTCCCGCCGCGCGGTGAAGTCGCCACGCTCAAGAAGATCTGGCAGTTCGATCCCGATCCCGATGCGCCCAAAACCGAAGTCCATCGCTACACCCAAAATCGCCGCGAAGGCCCCAGCAACAGCTACGGCATGCCGGTCTATTTCGACCAACACATCTACTTCACCGGCGGCGGCGATCTCTGGTGGGGCAAAAATGAAGCCTGGCTCAAGTGCATCAATTTCTTCAACCCAACCGGCGGTAACCGCTGGCCCGACGCCGTCCGCACCAACGACATCACCTCCACCGCGCTCGTCTGGAATTACCCGCTCGAAAGACACACCATGAGCACCCCCGCCATCACCGGCGACCTCCTCTTCGTTTCCGACACCGGCCGCCTCCTCCACTGCGTCGATCGCAAAACCGGTCAGCAACTCTGGACCCACGAACTCAAAGGCGAAATGTGGGCCTCCCCCTACATCGCCGACAACAAAGTCTACCTCGGCAGCCGCCGCGGCGACCTTTGCATCTTCGAAGCCGCCAAAGAAAAAAAACTCCTCGCCACCATCGACCTCGCCTCCCCCATCAGCGCCACCACCACCGCCGCGAACGGCACCCTCTACATCGCCACCATGCGCGAACTCTACGCCGTTTCAAACTCTGCCCCACAGAAATAAAAAAGCGCCTCATCACTGAAGCGCTTTAAAACTCGTTGTGAATTCAGATCACGGATCGAGTCTGCGCTCATCCGCAGGATTCACCGTCCAATCCGGGATCGTCGGCGAATCACCACTCCGCGGCGAGTGCGGGCGGTTATCCAAATTCCACCGCGCTCGCCACTGATCGTTCTTCGGATCAACCACCAACCGGCGCAGGACTGATTCAGCGTGCCCATCTGTGAACATGATCACGGTCCGAAAATTATGCCGATTCGCGGGACGCTCGACTGGGTTCTGTGGATCGACGTTTGCATCGAAACTCCCGACCGTCGCCTTCGCCTGGCCGTCCCCAGCTTTCGAATCCGCTAGCATGATCATCTCTGACGGAGCACGCACGGCCGAGTCTTTCACTTTCGGCACGCTGGGCACATCCACATCGCCACCCAAGCCAAGGTGCGGCGAAGCTCCCGGGGAATTCAAACCCCAATCGTTATACCCGACTGAAAACAAAGACGTTTCTTTGATCGCGTAAGGATCAATCTTGCCATCTAGCCCAGCTCGTCCCCCCAGCGTCTTATTGGAATTCGTGCTCCACCATGTCGTAGGGCTCGCCGCCGAACAATTGAACACAGCCCGGTTCGTACCCATTTCACCGAGCAACCGCACCGGCCAAACATAATAAAATCCACCGTTAACCTTCAGACACCCCGGATATGCCTCATTGCTCGTCACATACATGATCGTCGCCAATCCCATCTGCTTCTGGTTATTCAGACACGCCGTCATCTTTGCCTTCGCCTTCGCCTTCGCCAGAGCGGGCAAAAGCATCCCCGCGAGAATCGCGATGATCGCGATCACCACGAGCAACTCGATCAATGTGAACGCGCCAATCCTATTAAGCGCCAATCGTGTGGGAAACTCCTCGTTCTTCATGCGTTCGGGTCCTGTAATACTATCGGAATCATTGCCAAATCTGCAATGGCCATTTTCCCCGCACACCGCGCCTCAAAGCCGAAATCCAGGCAGCGTCTCGTTTAAGATCTCTCTTATCGTCCGCTTTTCCGCCCCGCTCAGGTGCCCGAATTCCGCATCGCTCTCAGTCAGACGAGCGCGCAATTCGCCGAGGATCCTCGCTTTAACCAGTTCCGGCAACGCCCCGAAAAGCTCCGAGTGAATCATGTAGCTGCACCGAAATTCGAAGAGGCTTTCCTCCAGGTCGAATTCTCTCAGCGACGCGCTCGCTTTCCCGGCTCTTCGAAAATCCGAGATGAAACCTCGATCACCCTTAATCCCTCCCTCCGGCAACGCCGCCTCATCCGCAAACAAAATATAGCGCACCAACTCCCGCGCATGCCGATCCAACTCCGTCTCCTGCTCCCGTGTCAATTTCCCTCCCCCGTGCGCATAAGTCCGCGCCACGTACCCGGCCTGCAACACTCGATTCACAAACCCCGCTTGATGCTCATGCACTAACTGTGGAAGAATATCGCTGCTCGCCACCAAATACTTCCCGTAAGAAAACCGCTCGCCCGGCGTGATGACATCCTTCGTTATCTCGCCATTCACCATCCGCCCAATAGCGTTCGCCCAATGATTCGTCAGCCCATGTTCTCCCGTGAGATACCACCCGCCAAACCGGTCGCTCAGCGGAATATCATGTCCCGTCCGATCCACCCGAAACGCATCCAAACTCCCTCCCCGCGACCCCGGCACCACCGACTTAATATTAATCCCCGGCACATAACCGGTCTCTGATCCCGAATGACAATTCATACACCGCCGCGACCGCTCCACAACCAGCGCGGATGGTGGTGCGAGGCTCCGTCCGAGCTTTCCGTCGTCCACGCGAGCCACATTGCCCTTCGGAATATCGAGGATATAGAAAATCCCCCCAATCTCCGGATCAATGGAAACAATCTCAATCTTCCCCCCCGGAATGAACCCAAGATAAGTATCCTCGTTGAAATAAAGAGCGCGCGGATTGCTCGGCGTAATCAAACTGAGCTGCAAACTCGTCGTCGAAAAAACCAGCATCTGCGAACTCGCCGGAATTTCCAAAGCCTTCAGCAAGCTGCCAAGAAACGCCTTTTCGCCCGATCGATCCAACTCCACCCGCCCCGCTTCAATCTCCTTCTGCAACCGCCCAAACCGGTCCTTCGTCTCGCGCGAATAGTAAAAATGCGGCGCCGCCTCCAAGTCCATTTCCCGCAGCACCCGCAACGAATCGTTCGCCGACCCAACCGCCAGCAACACACTCAAAATGGCACCGCAGGAAAACACGCCCGGACAATACGCCAATTCACCCCCGCGAGAAAGCATTTCGAAACCTTAGGCCGGTTTCACAGAAACGCCGTTCTCAATGACCGGCTCGCCCGACGTGAAGAATTTGTGAAAAGCCCGCCGAAGCAACCCTTGCGATGGACTAAAAATCCACGCCAACACAAACAATCCCGTCGCAGCCACCACAATCGCCGCCGCCATCGAACATTCCAACCAATACGCCAGATGCACCCCAATCACGCTCGAGACCGCGCAATGCACCACCGTCATCAGCATGATCACCCCCAGCCGATTCGTGAGCAGTCGCGCCGTCGCCCCCGGAAGAATCAGCATCGCAATCACCAAAATCGCACCCACCGATTCAAACGCGCTCACCACCACCACCGACAACCACGACATCAAACCATAATGCATCGCCGTCGCATTGATCCCCATCGACGACGCCAATCCCGGATCGAACGAACTCACGAGCAGTTCTTTATAAAAAACGCCAATCAGGAGAACAGTCATCACCAGCACGCCGCCCATCCGAACCACCGAAGTTGGGCCCAGCGCCTTGCCAGCGATGGTCGCGCTTTCTTCCAGAGGCACGGTTCCAATCTCACCATACAAAACACATTCCTGGTCGAGATCCACCTGCCCCGCAAACACGCTGATCAAAATCACTCCAATCGCGAACAAACTCGTGAACGCAATCCCAATCGCCGCGTCCTGTTTTATGCGTGAGTTCCGATGAATCGCCTCGATGATCACCGTCGTCACGACCCCCGCCAGCAACGCGCCCACAAACATCGCCGCCGACCCGCGACTTCCCGAAACCAAGAACGCAATCGCGATTCCCGGCAGCACGCTGTGGCTGATCGCATCACCCACCAGCGCCATTCGCCGCAGCATCAAATAATTTCCCACCAACCCGCACGCGCTCCCCACAAAGAATCCCATCAGCACCTGCCAAAAACCCATCGGCGTCGCCGGGTCTGCGGAAAACCCGCCCTGCCATGGCGCAAGCACCACGTCGGCCCAACTGAATGTTGGAATCAAATCTGGCATACTAGTTCCCGTATCCTGTCGCTCCGACGCGCTCCGGAGCCGCCGCCGCTTTGCGAATATCCGCCACGCTCGGAATCACCCGCCCGTGCGGATCTTTCTGCGCGAAATCCAACCGCCGTTCCAACTCACGCACCACATCCTCCCCGAGCACATGCTCGATCTTCTCCGCGTCTTCATGCACGTGGTCCACCGCAATCTGCGCCGCATTCGTGAGATAAAGTTCCCAAAGCCGATGGTTCCGCACGATCGCCATCGCCCGCTGCATCCCGTCCGGCGTGAGATACATCGTGTCCTCGTTTAACGTCGCCTGCCCGTGCGCCCGCAAATTCGCCGCTTGCTGTCGCGCCTCCTCAATCGTCTCCCGCCGCCGCTCCGCAAGTTCCGCCAGCGTCACTCCTTCTCCATGGAAATTCCGCGCTTCAAGCACATGGAAGATCGATTTCAACGTATTCTCCCGCTTCGTCCGATGCGCCCGCGAACGATGCATCCACCACCTCACCACCACCCCATGCTTCGGCCCGAACAAAAACGCTCCCACGAAAACCGCACTCGCCCCAAGCACCATAAACGGCCCCGTCGGCAGGTTCGGACGCAAAAACGAAAAGAATGCCCCACACGCCCCCGCGAAAATCCCGAACACCGACGCCAGCACCAGCAACCGATGCATCCGATCCGTCAGCATATAAGCCGCCGCCGCCGGCGTAATCAGCATCGCCGACACCAACACCACTCCCACCGCTTGCAACGAAATCACCACCGAGAATGCCAGCAGCAACATCAGAGCGTAATGAAACACCCGCACCGGAAATCCCGTCGCCCTCGCAAATCCCGCATCAAAACTCGTCACCAAAAATCCCTTATAGAAAATCGTGATCGCCGCCACCGACAAGGCCGTCACCGCGCTCATCAGCTTCACATCTTCCAAACTGATCGCCGCCGCCTGCCCGAATAAATATTTATCCACACCGCTTTTATTCGCCGTCTCCAGCCGCTGGATGATCGTGATCAGCACCATCCCCGCCGCAAAAAACGCCGCCAGCACCAACCCGAGCGCCGTGTCCTCCTTCAGCAACGTCGTTTCCTTGATCAAATTCACAACCACCGCTCCCAACAATCCCGCGATCGTCGCCCCAATAAAAATCGCCACCGGATCCTTCGTCATGTTCCACATGAAGCCCAGCGCCACGCCCGGCAACACCGCATGCGACAGCGAATCCCCCACCAACGCCATCTTCCGCACCACGAGAAATCCACCCAGCAACCCGCAGTTAATCCCCAGCAAAATCGACCCCACCAACGCATACCTCAGCGCCGGATCACGAAACGTAAAAAAACGCACCACCTGCTCCCCAAACGTCGTCTCACTAATCTCCCCAATCCGCACCGCCCAGACGTTCTGCGTCGCAAAACAAAGCAGAATTAACCAAAGAGGCACAGAGGACACAGAGAAGAAGGAAAAAGCTCTTCCTCCTCCTCTCTCCGTGCTCTCTGTGCCTCTGTGGTAAACTCCCATTCTGTCTTACTTGGTATTTGGCATTTGGCTTTTGGTCATTCTCCCTATCCCCGTTGTCTCACCGCCTCCGCCACCTCCGACAAAATCGTCAAACGCCCGCCGTAAGTCTCCTGCAGCAGCTCATACGTGAACACCTGCTCCGTCGGACCAAACGCCACCACGCGCATGTTCAACAACAACAGCATGTCGAAATAATTTCGCGCGGTCGGCAAATCGTGATGCACCACCATCAACGTCTTGCCGCGATCCTTCAGCTCATGCAGCAGCGCAATGATCGCCGCCTCCGTCGCCGCATCCACGCCGGCGAACGGCTCATCCATGAAATACAAATCACTCTCCTGCGCCAACGCCCGCGCCAGAAACACCCGCTGTTGCTGCCCGCCGCTCAAGTTCGCGATCTGCCGATTCGCAAATGGCAGCATCTTCACCTTCTCCAAACATTCGCGCGCAATCTCTTTATCCCGCGCTGCCGGTCGTTTGATCATTCCCAAATGCCCGTAGCGCCCCATCAACACCACATCCATTACCGTCACTGGAAAATCCCAGTCCACCGATTCCCGCTGCGGCACGTAACCCACCCGTTTCAAATTCTTCCGCGCCGGAACTCCACCGATTTTCACCCACCCGCTCGATACCGGCACCAACCCCAGCGCCGCCTTGATCAACGTCGATTTCCCCGCACCGTTCGGCCCCACAATCCCCACCAGCTTCCCCTTCGGCACCACCAAATCGATGCCCCAAAGCACCGGCTTCCGGTGATACGCCACCGTCAAATCGTGCACCTCCAGCGGCGGCGAATCATCAAAGTTCACTTGCTTCACTTCCATATCAAAATACGAGCGACGTCCTCAACGCCACCACCACCGCGTCCGGCACCGATTCATTCCCGCCCGGATTGAAAATCCACTGCACATCCGGCTGCAGCGTCCACCACTTAGCCAATTGTATCTGGTAAAATCCCTCGAGCACCGTCTCGTGATTCGAAAACGCCGGATAAACCGTCCCGTTCGTCGCCGCATCCAACTTCTCCGCCCGCCGAATGTCTCGCGAAATCCGCGCGTAAACTCCTCCAATCCCAAAAATATCTTCATCGCGCGACGGAATCATCCCGCGCCACGTCAACCCGCCATCCGCCACCACCTCGAAGAAATTCCGATCTTCCGGACTGACTCCCGCGCGCGCAAAAACATAAACTCCCTGCTCCTCCTTCTCGCGCCACAACATCTGCTCCAACGCCACATACACCCCGAAATTCTTCGAATGTTCTCGCGGCCGACGCCCGCTCACCACATACGGATCGCGATTCTCATCCTCGAAGTTCGAAACAAAATCCCCGCTGTGCGCCCACATCCCAATCTTATATTCACCCGGCAACAGATCGCTCCGCACTCCTTCGTCCCAGCGGAAACCAAATTCCGTAATTCCAAACACGCCCTGGTCCGCACCCACATCGAACCTCGTCCCGTGCGCGTTCACGCGCGGATCACCTTCCTCGCTATCAAAGCTGTCACCATCAAACGCGGCCGCGCGAATAAAGAATTGATCCGTCAGTTCAAAATTAAAACGAATCCCCGGCGCCGCCACGTAATAAGCCGGCCCAGTGTTCAACGTGTTCGCCGAGATGAACGCCGGCCACCCGAACGCCGCGTTCATGAAAGAACTTCCCGACTCCGTTAACGCGAATTCCTCATCCGCCGAGAACTGCCCAATCCGCACCGAAATTTTCTCCCCGAACGCATGCTCGTACCATAAATCGTACAGCCGCCACGATTCATATGCCTCGATATTGCTCGCGGTGAGCAGGTCGCCGACATACTCCTGCGAAAAGCCTTTCCCGTGCGGAAAAAGTGTCGATATCTGAAATGTTCCACCTTCCCACCATCCCGCCTTTCTCGTATCCAGCTTCACCGCCGCTTCGAACAGCCCCTCGTAAACCGCTCCACGTTTAAGTCCTCCGGATGCGTTACCAATCACTTCGCCGATGTAGCCGGCCTGCAAGTGCACCCCGCGATCCAGCAACTTTGTCCGTGTTCCGCCCCAATCACCGGTCAGATGATCGCCTTCAAATCCGGTCTCCCGCTGCTCCACCTCGGCGGCGATCACTTTGCGGCCATTCCCGACCACGTTAGTCGATGGCTGCGCAACAACCGCCAGCGGCAAACATAATCCGGCCGCTACGGAGAACGTAGTTTTCGCGCTCATGAAATTACTTCAACGCGGTAACGATTGTGTTCATGTTGTGCTTGATCATCCCCTCGTAAGTCCCCAGATCATATCCATTCTCGATCTGTCCCGGCGCACCCATCGCATCGGAAAACAATTCTCCGCCCACCTTCGCTCCCGAATCATTACTGATGCGATCAATCGTCGCGTGCGAAACACTCGATTCCACGAACACCGCCGGCACTTTCTTTTCCTTAATGAAATCCACCAGCTTCGCCATGTCGGCCACGCCCGCTTCCGTGACAGTCGAAATCCCCTGCAAACCCACCACCTGAAACCCATACGCCCGCCCCAAATAATTAAACGCGTCGTGACTCGTCACCACAATGCGCCGTTCCTTCGGCAATTCACTCGCTTTCTTCAATGCCCATTGATGCAACTCCTCCAGCTTCTTCTGCAAATCCCCCGCACGTTTTCCGTAATGCGCTTTGTTCGCCGTATCGTATTCGCCCAACCCTTCCGCCACCTTCAACGCGCATTTGCTCCACAGCGGCACATCAAACCACACATGCGGATCGTAATGCCCGCCCATCGACGCGGGCTCCAGCAACTGCTCCTTCGGCAAATCTTCCGTCACCGCATAAACAAACTTCTTCTTGCGCGCCATCTGCCCGAACAATTCCTGCATCTTCCCCTCCAGCAGAAGCCCGTTATAAAAAATCACATTCGCCTGCTGCAACTTCAGCACATCCGTCGCCGTCGCCTTATATAAATGCGGATCCACCCCCGGTCCCATCAACCCATGCACCTCCACCCGATCCCCGCCCACATTCTTCACCAAATCCGCCACCATCGAAGTCGTCGCCACCACCTTGATCTTCTTCTCCGCAGCATCTGACGACACCGCGCCCAAAAGCAGAACGACGGCCAAACACCGCACCAACGCCATAACCACTCGTTTCATGGTGCAGTGATAATCGACCGCAAAGATAGTGTCCACTAGAAAAGTTAGACTTACCTATATTCCTCCTCTCTGTGCTCTCTGTGCTCTCTGTGCTCTCTGTGCTCTCTGTGTTCTCTGTGCCTCTGTGGTTGAATTTCTGCCTGCCTAAACCTTGGCCCGTTGACGGCTCGCCTCGTAAAGAAAAATCGCCCCCGCCGTAGCCACATTCAGCGAGTCGACCTGATTCTGCATCGGAATAACAACCTCCTCATCGCACAACTTCAACACCTCCTGCGAAATTCCGTGGCCCTCACTCCCCAGCACAATCACGCAATCTTTCCTAAAATCGGCACCGCTGACACTTCGCTCTTCCGCATGCGCGTGCGCTGCGATCAAGTGAAAACCTTCCTTTCTCAGAAAACTCAATCTGTCCGGTAAATTCACCATTTCCAACACCGGCAATTTGAAAATGGTGCCCATCGAACTACGCACCGAACGCCGCAGCCACGCACTACAACAATTGTCCGCCACCAGCAGCGCATTCACGCCGAACGCCACGCAGTTTCGAATCAATCCACCCAAATTTTCCGCGCTCGAAACACCATCCACCGCCAATAACAGTCTTGGCGGAACGGACCTCGTGAGCACCTCCTCGATCGTGAAGACCTTCGGCACGCGCGCCACCGCGAGCACGCCCTGAAAGAATGAAAATCCAGTGAGTTCCTCCAGAAGATTTCGTTCCGCGAGGAAAACCGGAAGCTCCTTCTCAGGCCTTTTCTCCAAAACCCCGGCGTATTGCTCAAACCACTTCTCCGGCAGCAGCAGTGATACGATTTCCAACTCGCTCTCAATGAGTCGCCGCACCACCTTCTCCCCCTCCGCAACGAAAAACCCCTCCTCCCGCTGCTTGTGCTGGCGGCGCATCGTCCGATACGGCGCCAGTTCCGGCAAATCCAGCGCCTGCACTGGAGTCACGCGCACCATTACTTCGATGGCAGTTCGCGGCTGCTCCAGCGTTCCCCCGCCAGCAACACGCGTGCATTCACGCCGGCAACCTTTGCGTGCATCACAAATTCGGTTGGATTCGCCGTGTTAAATTCAAACATGTCGTAATGACACGGAATCACGCAGCGCGCACGAATCTCCGCGCCCAACTCCGCCGCTTCCCGCGCATTCAAATTCCCAGCAACGCGCCGTTCCGGCTTCGCGCCATTGATTGGCAGCAGCGCCACATCGATCGGAAATTGCTGCAGCGTCTCGGCCATGCCTGGGTAACGCACCGTGTCCCCGCTGTGGTAAACCCGCCAACCGCCAAACTCCACCACGTACCCGAGAAACTTGCACCGGCCTTCTTCATCCTTCTCGATCTTCTCATGCGCCGCCGGCACCGCATGGATGTTAAATCCGTTCACCTTCGTATGACGCCCCGCGTCGAGTCCGATCGGCAATTCCGCCACCACCTGCAACCGGTCGCTCACGAACTCCCGATTTGCTTCCGGAATCACGATGTTCAATTTCGGATTCGCCTTCAAGATCGGCACTAGAGTCTCCGCATCCAGATGATCCGTATGGTTGTGCGATGAAGTCACCACATTCACAAACCCCAGCTTCTCCGGCGCCACCACCCGTTCAGTCATGCGCACGTGCGGCTTGTCCGTCGTCGCATATTTCTTCGTCAGCGAATCCGACAAATACGGATCAAACAACAAATGGTGGTCGTTCCATTGCAGTAGAAATCCGCTTTGCCCCAGCCACCACAAATGAAACTGGTCGCGCAAACGCTGCGCGCGCTGCACATCCGCAATGAAATCCTCGTCCTGCAGAACCGGTCGAATCAACACTTGCTCCTCAATCTTTCAATCCAAGTTCACGTCGCACGAAATGCACGCCTGAAACCATGTTCCGCAGCTTCTGTTTCGCCGCCCAACGCGCGGTCTGGCTTAACCCACAATCCGGCGCAAACGAAAGCCGATCCAACGGCGCGTGCTCGAGGCACAATTTCACGCGTGCCGAGATATCCTTCGGCGTCTCCACGTAATAACTTTTCACATCCACAATTCCCACCGCCACATCTTTTGTCCGCGCGATTTCGCCGATAATCTCAATCTCCGCGAATTCGCGGCTCGCCATCTCCACATGAATTTCGTCCACGTTAAACCCCAGGAATACCGGAAACATCGGCGCGTAATGCCGCAACCCAACCGCGCGCGCTTTGTAATTCCCAAAACACAAATGCGTCGACAAATGGCATCTGCCAAACACCGGCTCCACCGTCCGATTAAAAATATCCACAAACCGGCGCGGATCTTCCTTCTGCGCGTAACAACTCATCGAAGGTTCATCCACCGTGATCTCTTTGCAACCCGCCGCCACTAGCGCTTCCAACTCGCTGCGCACAATAGGCAGCAGCGCCTCGGTCAAAGCATATCGATCCGGATACTGCTTGTTCGGAACCAATCTCCCACTCAGCGTATAAGGCCCTGGCACACTCGCTTTCAACGCCGGCACACGATGCCCGCTCGTCTTCGCATCCAGCGCGAGTCGTTGCAGTCGCCTAAAATCATCGACCGTTCCCAACCCGCGCGGCGCTCGAATCGTCTCCCGCACCGCATGCTTGCCCCGTTGATCATGAGCTGGCGGACCGAAACGCCGCGGCGACGCCGATTCCAGTTCAATCCCCTCCAGAAAACCGTAAAACGACAAATTAAAATCCAGCCGCGTTTGTTCTCCGTCGGTCACCACATCCAACCCCGCCGAGAGCTGATCATGCAGCGCCACAATCACCGCATCCTCCATCAACTCCTCCCGATCCGCCGACCCAAACTTATCCAGATTCCAAACCGCATACTCCAGCCATCCCGGAAACGGATAGCTCCCAATCACCGTCGTTCGCAGTGGTCGCTCTTTCATATCTCAATTGTAGGGGACGACGTGAGGAGTCCTGGCTTCGACGGCTGCGGCCCGTTGGGGAACCGAAGACTCCTCACGTCGTCTCCTACAGCTTTATCCGCCGAACGAATTTCAGATTCAATCATAGCCCAATTCTTTCATACAACTTCGCGATCCGGCGCGCGTGTTCGTCGTAAGCCGCTTCAAACAACTCCGTCGCGCGCGCCTTCCCCACTACCGCTCCTGCGGTCAGCACTTTCGGTGCCCTTCCAGCCTTTGTCAGCCGCGCCGCAACCTCCGCTTTCAAGCAGTTAATCAGCATACAACCGCCCACCGTCGATCCCGGCGCGACCGGCGTTTCCAATCCGGGTACCCGCACCATCGCGTCCCCCACCGGCGCGCCCGTATCCAGCACAATATCCGAAAAATCCTGCAGCTTCTTCCCACTCACATGTTGCGAACTGCTCGCCTCCGAATGTGCCTTGCTGATGATCGCCACCACTTTGATCCCGCGCTCCTTGAACTCCGCCGCCATCTCGATCGGCACCAAATTGCACCCACTCGAAGAAGCCACCAGCGCGCAATCCGTCGCCGCCAGATCGAAGTTCCTCAAAATCCTTTTCGCCAGCCCCGAAACGTTTTCGAGGAACATCGCCTGCCTCTGCCCGTTCGCGCCCACCACCAAATTGTGAAATGTCAACGAAAGCTCAACAATCGGGTTAAAACCGGGGAACGATCCATACCTCGGCCACATCTCCTCCACCAAAATCCGCGAATGTCCGCTGCCGAAAACATGCACCATGCGCCCCGCCAAAATCGTCTCCGCAAACCACCCCGCCGCGCGCTCAATCTCCGCTCGCTGCGCCGAAACCTTCTCCACCAACTCCCCGCATCGCGCCAAATAGTCTGTCGCCGGACTCATCAATCGCGCGAGTTAACCGCCAACCCGCCACCGCGACAAGCGCGCTGTTGAAGAACAAGCGAAACTTTAAGCTCCCTTCAATAATCTCTTCGGCAGATTGCGATGACCATGCATCGCCCGACGCATCACAACTTCCTCACCCGCGAGTTCGTAAAAAAGTAGATGCTTCTGAAATGGCGGTGCCACAACAAAGAACCTCCAATGCTTCAGTTTAGGGTGGGTGAACCTGCCCAGCGGACCAAGTTCTGGATACTTCTGAATGAGATGGCAGCACGCCTCTACGGTTTGCAGGTATGCATCTGCAATTTCGAGACCAGCATTTCTCAGATACCACTCAGCCTGTTCTTCGATATCCGCGAGGAACAAAGCCGATTTGCGCTGAATCATCTCTGAATGGCTTTAGCTCGGCTGGCAATTTTCTCACGCAGATTCTCAAAATCTTCCGCGGTCAGTGGAGTTGTGGGTTCGTCCGCCGCTTGCAACAGCCAATCCTCAAGTTCCTTGCCGATCGCGACCGGTTGCCGCTGCAGTTCGCAGATCGTTCTCAGAAGATCGTTTGCGAGTTCATCGAGATTTGCCGCCGGCCCCGCCGCAAGCCGCTCACGCAGGTAATCCTCAACGTCGTTTGCGAGCTGAATCGTCATAAGTAAACGCTGTTTTAAGGTCTTTTTGCTGTCAAGCAACCACTTGTCGTGTGGAACTCTTCGCCACTTGTCCGTTCTAAGCTCCGTGCAGATTTGTAATTCCAACTTCGCTCCGCAGAGGTCATGCTGACGGCGGTGGTAACTCTTCCCATTGCCCGCCGAGAGATGATGGTGCTCGCGAGATCGCCTGCGCTCTACCGCGCCCGCGTCACCAGCAGCATCGCCCTTCTTTGTTGCGGTGCCGGCTTTGCCCTGCTCTACAAATACGCAGGATTGATGGCTGTGGCTCAAGTTATTGGCGTTCTTTCCTTTGTCATCCTGATGATTTGCCTCTTCGCCGGCGTGCATCTCACCGCCGATTCCATCTCCCGTGAAAAACGCGATGGCACTCTCGGCCTCCTCTTTCTCACCCCGCTCACCCCATTCCAAATCGTCATCGGCAAAATGGTCGCGCACGGTCTCATGGGCTTCTACGCCGTCTTCATCGGCGTCCCGCTGCTCTGCTTGGTCTTGATCGCCGGCGGAGTGCGCTTCCTCCAAATCTTCGAACTCGCACTTTGGGCTCTCAACATTCTTTTCTTCTCCTGCGCCGTCGGACTCTGGGCCTCCGCCCGCCACACCGAACGCAAGAAAGCCGCCGCCTCTGGAACCTGGGTCGTTGTTTTGTTTTGGTGGGGTATTCCGCTGATCGTCCAACTCCTGAATCACTACCGCTCACCGGCATGGCTCATCGAACTTGTCGGCCTCTTCGCGGTAAACGGTTCGTTTAACTCCATCTTTGCCGGACCGAGAATGCGCCTCGTTCAAGCTCCCTGGTTCAACTTCCTTGTCACGCACCTCATGGCCTGGACCTTCCTCGGCTTCGCTATTTACTTCCTCAAACACCGCTGGCAGGACGCACCCGCCAAAGAAAAATTCCGCCTTCGCGAATGGTGGAAGAAAAAATCCTACGGCAGCCCCGAAGTCCGCCGCCGCATCCGCGACCAATTGCTCGACCGCAATCCTTTCTTCTGGCTCGCCTCACGCGATCGCTGGCGCTCGCTCAACGCCTGGACCTTCACCATCATCTTTCTCGGCTTCATGGCCTGGCAATTTCGTCGCGGCCTCGCCGGCCTCGAACCCGCCTGCTTCATGCTGCTGGTTGTTGCCTTCACTCACAAGGTGCTAACCGCAGGCTTTTCCGCGCATCAACTCAGCATCGAACACGAACAAGGCACTCTCGAAATGCTCCTTTCAACGCCACTGAAAACCGAGACCGTTCTGAAAGGCCAGCTCATGGCGGTAACTCGACAAGTCCGCGGTCCCATTTTGCTTTGGTTCGTCGCGCAAAGCGCCCTGCTCCTGCTGATGTTCCTCTGGCGCTCAACCGGCGGTCCGGAAGCGATGCTGTTGATCGTGGGCTTCACCATTTACATGTTCATTCACCTTTTCGAACTCTACGTCATGGCCTGGGCCGGCATGTGGGGTGCCGTCACCGTCAAAGAAGCCAAGAACGCCGCCGGCTCCGCGATGGCCCGAATCATCATGATCCCCGCCTTAACCTTTGGGCTCGTAATGAGTGCTGGCGGATTTCTCACCTGGTATTTCCAACTCAATTGGAACGTCCCGGCGCCTTTGATCGTCGGTTTCTATTTCACCTTGGCGATCAGCAACGCGATCGGTTGGCTCATCTATTTCCGCAAAAACCTGCCGCTTCGCCTGCGCGAGTTCGCGATGAAACGCTACACGCCCGACCCGAACACCTCCGTGTGGGGTAAACTCGGCCAACTGTTCGGTCGATTTCGCGCCGGACAACGCACCGCGCCTGTATTAAAGGAGAGCAATGTTTAGGAAGGATCTCATTCCGATGCTCCTCGAGCATCCAATGACCGTCACCGAGATCGCGCGCTTCGCCGATCAAACCGGCAAAGACACCGTCGAAGATCTCGAGCATCTGCTCCAATCGCTCAAGCACACCGAGTACAAGCCCGTCGTCGAAGTCGCCGAATGTAAAAAGTGCGGCTTCCAGTTTGGCGACGACAAACTGCGCAAGCCCGGCAAATGCCCGAAGTGCAAAGGCAGTTGGATCACCGAACCCCGGATTAAACTGGTGCGCAAATAAGGCAGCTTACTGGCCTATTTTACTGGATTAGGGCGGAAGCCATTGTTATCTAACCGCGCGCATGGAGTTGCTCTTAAAGCTCATCGATATCGTCCTGCATGTGGACGATTATCTGAAGGACCTCGTTCCGCAGTATGGCGTTTGGATTTATGCCATCCTCTTCCTCATCATCTTTGCGGAAACCGGCCTGGTCGTAACTCCATTCCTGCCCGGCGACTCCCTCCTTTTCGCGATCGGCGCGCTCTGCGGCGCTCAAGTCTTGAACCTTCCCACCATTCTCATTCTTCTCACCATCGCTGCCATCCTCGGCGACACCGTGAACTACTGGGTCGGTCATTACATGGGACCGAAAGTCTTCAAAGGAAACATCAAGTTCCTCAAAAAAGAGTATCTCGACCGCACGCACAACTTCTACGAACGTTACGGCGGCAAGACCATCATCATCGCCCGCTTCGTTCCAATCGTCCGCACCTTCGCTCCATTCGTCGCGGGTGTCGGCAGCATGACTTATGGGAAATTCATGTCCTATAATATTTTCGGCGGCATCTTTTGGGTGTTCTCGATGACGCTTGCCGGCTACTTCTTCGGCGGCTTCAAGTTCGTCCAGGACAATTTCTCGACGGTCATTCTGATGATCATCTTCATCTCGATCCTGCCCGGCATCATCGAATACTGGCGCGAACGGAAGCGGCTCAAGGCCGCCGCCGCGAACGCTGCGAAATAACTGCGGCGCGTCTTGTGTTGATGAATTCTGTATTTTCCCGCGTGCTGCAAACGTAAATTGTTCCTGGTAAGTGGCTTTCGCATAGAAACAATCGCGTTTTGCTGTGTGCTGATTTGTGCTGATTTGTGTTGCTAGAGCAGGGCACTTGTTTGAATGCCCTGCTCTAGAGTGCATCACTCGGCCGCAGTGACGACGAACTCCGTCACCGTTTCCGCCGGCAGATCCAGCAGCAGCGTGCGGTAATGCCACCACGTTTCGCCGGGATCGAGGTCCATGAGAAGGTCCTCATTAAGCGCATGGCGACCGTCCGGCAATGCGACAGGTTCGAGGCGGCGATGTGGGTCGCCGGTCTTGTTCATTTCATTCAGATCTTCCAGTTGATCTGCGTTCAGGATGAGCATGGTCATAGTGTTCCTTTCGTTGGATTTTCATTTGTTCAAACCACGTCTCTCGACAGGTTCCGTTGCAACGCCTGTACCGCATCGGTCAACGCCGCGGCTTCCGTCGCACTCAACTCCTGGCCGATGCTGTAGAAGCTGCCGCGCACGGGCAGATAGGCTGCCGGTGCCCCGGCTGAATTCCACGCGAAGGCGTAGATGTTCAGGTTCGGCTTGGTGTGCACGACGGCGTTCACGTCCGTCGCGGCGAGTGCGCCGTTCTTATAAAGGCGCAGCAACGTGCTCGCCGTGCGCGTGCCGATGTAGAACCCTTTGTTCAGCGGCGCAGCCGAACTGGCGGCGATCGTCTGACCAAACCGCGTGTTCACCTGCGAAGCAGGCGTGAGTGAGCCGAGCCAATATTGCTCGCTGCCATTGATCGTGCCGATCAACGAACGGTTCCCCGCCGCGCCGACATCTTCGCGCAAATAGAAACTGAAATGCGCGTTGTCCGGCAACGTCGTCTGCACGTTGAAACCGGTGTTCAGATACTTCGTCGTGCCATCGCCGAGCAGACCGCCATTCGCGCCGGTCTCGTTGTAATCGCCCGCCACGAAGTTCACGTTCGTGAGCACGCTCGCCACCGCGGGTTGATAAACCAGTTTCACCATCGCCGCGTTCAAGTTCGTGCCGGCGAACGGCGCGACATCCAGCAATTTGCTCCAGATGCTCGCGTTCTTGCAGTCCTGCACAAACTTTTCGATCGCGTCGATGCTCGCATCCGAAATCGTCCCGCCGTTCGCGATCACTCGCGCGCGGTAATCAATCGTTTCCGGATTGTAGCGTTTTACAGGAATGTAATTCAGTGATTTTAGTAAGTTCATTGGTGTGAATTCAGTTAAAGATTGTTGATTCACCACAGAGACACAGAGGACACAGAGAACTGCCTTTTTACTCCGTGCTCTCTGTGCCTCTGTGGTTATTCAGTTTCGTTTTTTACGAGATGGTCAGCTTCCGCAGGCCAACCGTTGAGGTGATGAGCACGTTGCTGTAGTGCTCGACGGTGAGGTCAACCAACTTCGAGTTGACCTGTTGTTCGTAGACGCGGTATTTGCCGCCGCCTTCCACCGCGCTCCAGAATCGTTTCGCGTGGGTCGCGTCTTCGGTGGTCGCGCCGTCGCGGCCGTAGAAGACGAGCACCACATCGGGCACGATCTTCGATTTCGCCGTCGTCGTGCTTTGGTAACGGTCGCGCGAGATGCGCACCGCTTCGACGCCGAGGAACCCAGCGAGTTCATCCGGCGTGAGCGCCGCCGAGGCGTAACCACCCGCGGTGGATTGCGCGCGATGCGACAACATCCGCTTGTGCCACGCCACGTCGCCGAAGATCACGCGATTGGCGCGCAGGCCCATCGCGTCCACGCTGGACATCAGTTCGCTGAGAACATCCTGGTCCGGATCTTTCCCCGCGGTGGTGTCCCACGTTTTGGCGGTGTTGTTCGCGTTGGTCAGGATCAAGTCCATGCCGCGGCGGAACTCATTCCGGAGCAGCCGTTGCAACAAGCGCGCGGTGTAAAGCTCGCGCCAGTTCGGCATCTCGCCGGCCACATCGAGATCGATGCGCACGGTGAGGCCTTTATTCTGCGTTTTGTCGCTCTGGCTCGAACCTTTGAACTCCACCCGTTTGAAGTCCGCGCCGATCGCGCGAAAATCATCCGTGTCCGAGAGGAACGCTTCCGCGTTGTCTGCCTTTTTGTATTCGAAGCGGCGGCCGACCTGCACCGGCGGAGCGAGGAAGTCGAGCAACGCCTCGATGTTGTTCGGGTCGCGCCAGCCGGTGGCGTAGGCGGTGAGTGGCTCGCTGAAGAACGCGGAGTTGAAGCGCGATTCGTTCGCGAGGCAGACCTGGCCAGGTTGAATCTGGCCGTTGTCCCGCTCCAGGCTGGGAGCGAAGTTCACGTTACTATTTTCAATTGCTACTGTTGTATTCATTTTCGTTGTTTCTCTTTTGTGTCGTGATGCGCTCCGAAAATTTCTTCTGATGATCAACCGTGATCACCCGATGCTCGCAGCGCAGCGCGACGGTTTTCTTTTGGGGAAAGTTTCTGGTTTGAAGGCCCGGTTCAGTGGCAGCGGTCTGTGATTGCTGAACGCTCACGCCTCAGCAACCAAAGGCCGCCGCCGCATTATTTCGGGTTCGATTTGTTGAAGCTCGAAGTTCGCGCTGTTTCCCCCACAGCTCGGACTTCAATCTTCTCTTAGATCACGCGCAGGAAGTAGAACGGATCCACTTCAATCACGTCACCCGCAGCACCCGCGGCATCCAGCGCGCGGCCGACTACATGATGCGTGCCCGCTCCCGCGCCGAGCGTGGCCACGCGGCCGCTGGCGGCCGGTTCGAGCAACGCCCCCTGCACGATCGCGGCGCTCGCCACCATCCGCACCGTTCCGCGACTGGAACCCAGCAGCGAAACGCTCACGGAATCGCCGACCGCGGCCGCTTCATCCGAGATCACCCCGATGGGAATGTCGCTGGCGCCGCAAACCGCAATGCGGTCCGAAGCACTGCCGACTTTGGCCAGCAACCAGCGTTCGGTGATGGCAGCATCGGCGAACTTCGTGATGCCTCCTTCATGCGTGCCTTCCGCGATGTTCGCGAGCAGGACGGTCTCCGGCTTGCGCGCCAGGCGCAGACGCGCGCGTGTTGCAGGCGCCAGGCGAAGGCGACTGCCTTTACTGCCATTAGCGAAGCGCGTGCGGTTGTTTTTCAATCGCCCCTGCAACCAGCGGAGGCGTGCAGCCGCCACCAACGTGGCGAGCGCGTGTTTCATCATTTTCGTTTTTGTGGTCATTGTTTTCTTCTTTCTCTTCTTTGCTTGTGTTGCGTCCGTGCCGCCGCAACACACGTTGCGCGCGGCGCGAACAAATCGTTTATTGCGCATTCTCAAACCACGAGACGTGCTCCCGTTTCACGCTTTCCCACGCCTCATCGTAGGTGAGGCCGAGGCGAACTTTGGCGAGCACTGCTTCCTGGATGCGGTCCCGCCGATTCTGCAGCCGCACCAACTCCGAGCGCCGCAAACCCAGATGCTCCGTGCAACTCGCCGTATGCATCCGCCGACTGGCGCGGACGTTCTCTAATTCTTTCGTCGTAGCAGCCGACGTGAGGAGGCTCACTTGTGCCGCTTCTTCCGTCCTTGTAGGGGACGACGTGAGCAGTCCTTCTTCCGCCGCCAGCGGCGCACCTAAAACCGGAGGGACGTGGTCCCCGAGTCCCCTATTTTCCGCCGCTTCGTTACCTTCGTTACCTTCTGTAAAACTCCCCACCTCATTCGCCAGCGGCCGCACCGGGATATTCGGCTGGTTCGTCAACCCCGCCGAAATCAACGCGATCGGCTGATACACCGCGCGCCCATTCTCCTTCCCAATCTCCCGCGCTTCCCAGTAAGGACTGAGAAACTTGAAGTGCGCGTTCCGCAACAACTCCATTCCCGCATCACTCCACTTCACGCGCCCATACAAACCATCCTCGCGCGCTTCGATTTCATTGATCCATCCATACGCCTTCCGATCCACCAATTCGCTGCTGTTCGGCAGATCCGGATGCCCCACATAAAACGGCACCCCACCAAATAACCGACCCAGCCGCGCGCGAAACGAACTGAACTGCGCCACCAGAGTGTCCACCCCCGCGCGATCTATTCTCTGAATCCCCCGCGCATGTGGATAATCCCCGTACGGCGAAAGCTGCACCCACTCCTCCTGCAAAACGGTAAACTGATTCTCCAGCGAAGCGCCTTCCCCATTGTAGGAGACGACGTGAGGAGTCTGCTCTTCTTTCCCTTCGTGACCTTCTGTAGAAATTTCGGGCGAGCAGCCACGGAAGCTCACGGATGGTCCACACCCAAACCCCTCATTATCCATAGCCATGCCCAACTTTTGTGAGCTCTCGGGGCGACTCGCCTTATGTTGCGAATTAACTGTCGCTACGAATACCGGTTCGCCGGCTTTCGGCAAGGCTCTTCCGTAGCGATGCAACGTCTCTTCAATCGCCAGCGGCGCGCCGTGCCGAATGAGAAATTCATCAATCTGCAAATCGCCTGTCGTGCATTCGCGCGGCGAAACCAAAATCTTGATGCTCGCGAGCGGACGCGCGCTCTCGCCGAACACATGCCGAATCACCCACGCGTCCACGTAACGATGCAACGTTTCCGTCAGCATTTCCGCATCGTCTTCTTCCAACGCGCAGGTCTCCTTCTCCTGCAAGCTCGCGCCGTAACCGCGATCGCGGCTCATCGTGCTCAGGTCCGCGCCGCGCCACAGCGCCGCCAGCATCCGATCGATCCGCTCCACCAACGCGGGGAATGGAAGGGTGGAGCCGCCCATGAGATTGAGGACGTCGACGGCTTCGGTGCTGGAATGAACCATGGAACCGCCTTCGGTGACGCCGAGCAACGCTTCTTGGAAGGCGTTCCATTCGGCGCTGTCGCGAACAGCGGAACTGGTGCCGACGATCGCCGGCGTGCCGTTGCGTTGGGAACATTTGAGCCAATCGTTCAGCGCGATGTTCTTCGTCATCCACGCGTTGGAACTCGCGATCATCAATCCTTCACCGACCGTCACCATCCACGCGCCGGGTTCCAGGGGCCGCCCCTCGATGGCGGTATCGCTTTCCAGGAAGCGCAGCTTGCCCGTGGTGTTCTCGAAAAACGCGAGCGGCACGAACCGAAACTTCGCCGAAACAAAGTTCGGGAAGTTGCGGTGCGTGGCGCTACTGGAATCAGACGCGGTGGCTTGCGGGCACTCCTTCCAAATGATCTCGTGCACCGCGAAGCGCTTCCCCACCGCGTCCATCATTTGCCGCGTGAGCAATTTGAACCCGCCCCGTTCGGAAGTATCGACCGAATGTTCGCACTCCAAATGCATATAGAAAAAATTCAGCGCGGCGACTTGTTGCTCCGCCACCTCCTTCTCGGAATCAGCCAGGTTCTCCTTCGGCAGAACCGTCCATCCATGCCGCGCCACCGACTTCTTCCGCTTGCTGATCACCGTCCGCAGCAGATCGTCCCGCTGCTCCAAGGCTTCCCAGATGTTCGCCACGTCGCGCAGGTAGCCTGCTTCAAAAGCATTCAAGTGCCGCGTGAGCGAAGCGGGTTGAAGGTTGTTGAGCGGGTTAAACCGCCAGTTCTTCGCCCTCAGAGCGACTGCTGTTGTTTGTTTAGTGTTCATAGTATTCATTTATTGTTTATGTATGTGTTTTAAACAATGCAGCAGAGTTGGTCAACAGGTATTTTCACGAAAAAAAACTCCGTTATTGCAATATCATACATTTCGTGAATACTTTCGTGGCGTAACCGATTGCTGCTGAAGCGGCGTGACTCACCCGAATTTTTCTCGTTGGACTGTAAGAATTCGCGTTTCAGGCGCGCTGACTGGTCTCCGATAATTCGTAATTATGGCTAAACTCCGCGTTTCCTTGTGGTGAACCGAGAATTTGGAATAAAGTGAATCCATATCGAATCTCGATTTCACTTCGAGTGAGGCATCCGAGCAAAAGCGCGATCGAGATCTGTACGAGGCTCGATCTGCAACCGAAACACAGTTGGACCGTAGGATGCCCGCGCTACATGACATCCGGCGAGGTAATCACAGCCAGCGCCTCGGACACTTACTGTTGCTTCAAAATTCCCGGACTCATCACCGGACACATGGAGGAGCTTGAACCTCAAGGTGGCGGCTTGAACGGAAAACTCTGGACTGCAATTCAGGGGCTCAAAGAGAAGCGAGAATTCCTGCGCGAAATCGCAGACACCGGCGGCGCAAATGAATTCTTCGTCGGCTGCTTTCTCGATAAAAACTCGGGTGAGATTTTAGATTGGCAGGTCCTTTCGTACCTGGCGGACTTTCGGATCACTCTGGCGCTGGATATGTATCCATATATCCCAAACACTGAGAATTGGTGAGTCGGCAGATCTGGATGAACCTGTGGTCCGAAAGGTTGTCTCAGATACAGGTATGTCGCTGGACCAGCCACCAATCCTGGTTAACAAGCCCGCAAAGAGAAGGAAACGATTCCGGTGGGAAGTCGCTTTTGTTTGCGCTTGTGTGCTGACGGTGGGCATCGGTCTGAAGTTGGGCTTGGACTGGTTAACCGGCGACCGTATGAAATTGCGCAACCAGGGAACCCGGAAAGAGCGAACGGAATATATCTTGGCTTTAACAAATCGGGCCGAGTTGGTCGCGACGTTATTCGATTGGGCGCGTTCAACGAATTCGGACGAACCGACAGAAGAAGCGCGAGCCGCAGCGCAAGCGTTCATTCGGCATCACCCGTTTTACATGTCGACGATTACGAACAAAGCGAATCAGAAAGTGGGTGCCGAGATTCGCGCTCTGCTGCCGCGCGAAATGGACTTGGAGTATTTGTTTGTAGCAAACGAAGCCGGTGATTTGCCCGCCGGTTTCAGGCACTCGACGCAGGTCGACACGAACATCTTTATTTGGCAGACGAGGATGTATCGTTAGCAGAATTCCTCCGGTTTGAGAGAGTGGACACGAAGCGGCCATTTCCCTACCATCCAACCCATGCCAAGGATCACTTCGTTTTTCAGCGCTTGTGCTTTCGTCATTGCGCTTGCCACTTCCGCTATCGGCGCCGAAAAGGGTAAGGCCATTTCCATTTTCGACGGGAAGACTTTCAAGGGTTGGGAAGGCGACACGAACAAGACCTTCAAAATCGTCGATAGCGCGATTGTGGGCGGGACGTTGAAAGAGAAAATTCCGCGCAACGAATTTCTCTGCACCACGCGCAATTACACGAACTTTATTCTCACGCTGAAGTTCAAGCTGGTGGGCGAAGGCGCGAATGCGGGCGTGCAGTTTCGCACGAAGCGCATTCCAAATCATCACGAGGTGAGCGGTTACCAGGCGGACATGGGCGATCCCGAATGGTGGGGCTGCCTTTACGATGAATCGCGCCGGAACAAAATTCTCGCGAAGTCGGATGCGGCGGCGGTGAACAAAGTTTTGAAGCGCAACGATTGGAACGAATACAAAATCAAAGCGAACGGAAAACAGATCACGCAATGGATCAACGGCGTGCAGACGATCGATTACACGGAGAAAGATCCTGGCATCGAGGAAAGCGGCGTGATCGCGGTGCAGATCCATTCCGGCCCGCCGAGCGAGGCTTGGTATAAGGACATCACGATCGAGGAACTTTAATTTTACGGGACTGATTTTATGAAACTGAATTCATTGGCGAATACATTCTCCATCGCGGCGTTGCTCATCGCGCCGTTCACTTCGTTCGCGGATGTCGGCGTCGGCGCGAAACCGATCGAAGGCGCGGAGGTGATCATCGACGGCAAACGCGAAACGCTGGACGAGAAGTGGACTTATTGGGAAGGGCCTGGATTTAAATCATCGCTGCCGATTAAATGGAAGATTGTCGAGGATCCGGTCGATGGCGGCATGTGCGTGATGACGGACGATCCGGTCGCGAAGGGCGGCAAATACGGCACGGCCGACATCGTCACAAAAAAGAAATACGGCGATTTCCGTCTGCATATTGAGTTTCTGATCATGAAGCCCGGCGGCAACAGCGGTGTGTATCTGCAGAATCGTTACGAAATCCAGGTGCTCGACGGCGACAAAACCAAGCACGGCCTGGGCGCGATCATCAACGAATCGGAGTCGCCCTATCACGCTTACAACGGCGTCGGCCAATGGAACGCCTACGATTTCGTCTTCCGCGCCGCGCGTTTCAAGGACGGCAAACGCGTCGAACCCGCACGTGTGACGATGTATTTCAACGGCCAGAAAGTTCACGTCGATCAGCCCATCCAACAGGTCTGGGGCGGCCCGAATTCAGCAGTCGATGGCGGCAACGATAAGGGCAAAGGAGTGACCGACACCAAGGAAGGTTTGAAGCTCCAGAACGAAGGCCACGATGTCCGCTATCGCAACACCTGGATCAAGGAACTCGACTTGAAAGAGCCTAGCACCGACTTCACCGAGCCCGCGACGAAAGCGAGCGCGGCAAAGCCCGCCGCAAAATAGGTTTGTAGGGGACGACGTAAGGAGTCCTTCCTCCGTCCCTAGCGATTAATTAATCGCCGCTGACGAATTCGCCCCAAGCCGCAAACGCTCCGTGCGAATGCGGTTCGTCTCGGCAATTCCCAGATCCATCAGCGCAGCGTTTGAGTAAATCTGCAACGTCGCTTTCGAAGTCTTGCGATCATCGCGAAACCGATCGATCGTCTGAATTCCCAACATATCCAACGCGACCGGATCTTTGCTCATCCAAAGTTCGTTCAGCACCGCGGAGTAATGCGAATAGACGCGTTCCTCCCCGCGATACTGGCAGACCAGCGCGTCGACAATATTCAGCGCCACGCGATCGGTGAGTTCCGGCATCGCGTAAATTTCCGGCACCGCCGTCGCGAGCCGTTCCGGATCTTCAAAGCGCAACGTATTATCCACACCGCCCATCGCCAGCGAATACAACGCACCGGAAACTCCCGCCTGGTTATGGTTCAGTAACGGCGTGACGTTAACGATCTTCGTGATCCGCTTCGTGAGTAATTTACTGACAAACGAATTCCGCCCCACCCCTTCGCCCTTTTTCCCGAAATCCAAATCGCCATAAACCAACTTCCCCAGCAGCGGCGTCGGATAAAAAACCTTCTCGTCGTAACCCGCATCCTGCGCGCCTTCCACCGCCACCCCATACTTCTCCCCGAGCCGATCGTATCCCGCCAACCGCAGATCAACATACCTGCGATCCCAAATCACAATCCGCTCCTTCGCAATCCCCGCCCGCAACATGCTCTCGATCAAAGCGCCGACCACTGCCGGCCGCGTCCCGCTCATCGAACCCGGCGCGGAATGGACTTTTATGCCGATCACGTCCTGGGTTGAGGCCAAATTCTTCCACGCCGAAAATTCATTTTCCGCTCCCGTGAAGCGCAAAAGCCCTTCGCGCACCATCGTTGAAACAATTTCGGCCTGCGGCGTAAAAGCCTGCGTTGCAGAAGGATGCTCAACCACCAGCACACGCGCAGACGCCGGTTCAGCGCCCTCCACCGCGCGCATTCCGAAAATCAGCGCGGCGGCAAAGATTACGTTGGCAATTACTTTGCTCATCCTGCAAAAGTAGACAATTGAGAGCTGCTCTGTATTCGCGGCTTTCTTGACGCACAGAATTGCGAATGTTACCACCAAATTCAATGCCGACCAATAAAAACTGGGCGCCGCTTACTCAATTGGCCCTCAGAGCCTTTCGCACCTTCCGCCAGGCGAAATCGTTATTTATTGCGGTGTGCACGATTTTCTTCCTGGTCGGCTGCCAACCGCCGGGACCCAAGTCCCTCCTCCTCGGCCAAAAATATCTCGAGGAAGGCAATTACGAGAAGGCGCTCAAATATCTCACTCGCGCTTCCGAATTGATGAAAGGTCATCCCCAAGTCTGGAATCACCTCGGCCTCGCCTATCACGGCCTGAAGAACCCCATCAAAGCGGTCGAGTCCTATCAATACGCGATTCGCATCGATCGCAATCTCCCAGCGCCCCACTACAATCTCGGCGTTCTCCTCCTCGAAGAAGGCCATTATCCCCAGGCCATTTCCGAACTGAACGCCTTCGTCACGTTACAAACTAATTCTCCCGCCGGCTGGACCAAGCTCGGCACCGCGCTCGTTCGCGCCAAACGCGCCGATGAAGCCGACCGCGCCCTGAACATCGCACTCCGCCTTGAACCGAAAAACGCCGAAGCCCACAACAATCTCGGTCTCGCCCACATTCAGCGCAAACGTCCGCGCGATGCGATGATCGCCTTCAACAACGCGCTCCAGGATAATCCAACTTACGCGCCCGCCGTCCTGAACCAGGCCATCACCGCGCAGCAACATTTCGGCAACAAGCAACTCGCGCTCGAACGTTACAAGGCCTATCTCACCACCAGGCCCGACGCGCAGACTGCCGCCCTCGTCCAGGAAACGATCAGCAATTTGGAAAAAGAAATCGCCGGCATCGCAGTCGCAACCAAACCTGTCGAAGGCGATCCCTTCACCGCTTTCCTGCGCAAAAACGAACCAGCCAAGCCGACCGCTGCCGCGACACCAACGAACGCCGCGTCTCCGACCAACGTTGCCACACGCACCGCGCCCGCAACAAACACCGTCGCCAGCAAAACCTCTCACACCACGAACACCGCACCTCGCATCGCCGCCGCCGCCACCAACACACCTTCCACAAACGTCACCGTCGCCGCCGCGGTTCAAACGAACGCCGCCCCGAAAAAACAACTCGTCGAAGCAAAGCCCACGACTCCTGTCGCTCCGACTCCCGCGCCTGCCACCAACGCAGTTGCTGCAGCCACTCCACCGAAAACTGAAGTTCCTCCAGTGACCGCAACCACGACCGTTGCCTCCACCGAAAAAAAGCCTGAACCAAAAACGGAAACCAAAACCGAACCGGAACCAGAGCCCGAACCGGCCGTCGAAGTGGAAGTCGTCAGCGTCGAAAAAGAACCCGATTTCAAACCCATCGCCGATCTCTCCGCCGTCAAAATCGCGGCCGCACCGCAACCTCAAACCGCACAACCCACCACCACCGCGCCCCAATCTTACGAAGACCGCCCTCTCATCCTCCCGCGCAAACAGCGCAAGCCCGAGGAAGAAAAACCCGGCATCTTAAGTCGCGTTAATCCAGTCCGCTGGTTCAAGGACGACCCCAAAAAAGTCGAGGAGGAAAAAAAGAATACTCAAACTTCCGTCGCCCCGCCGCCCGACCCCAAACCGCTCATCATCGCGCGGAATGACGAACCGCCCCCGCGACAAACATATCGCGCTCCCACAAAACCAGTTGACCCGAAACCCGAGCCCGCTCGGGTTCTTGCGCGTTATCAGTATCGCAGAAACATCCCTCTTTCCGCCGGCAATCGCAAAGCCGCCGAACAAGTTTTCCAGCGCGGCGTCGACGCGCACCAAGCCCGCAAATACGACGTCGCCATGGAAGCGTATCAAAACGCCAGCACGCTCGACCCCAGCTACTACGAAGCGCACTACAACCTCGGCCTCGCCGCCTATCAGGCCAAAAATCTCCCCCTCGCCCTCGCCGCCAGCGAACTCGCTCTCGCCGCAAAACCTTCCTCAAAAGACGCGCGCTACAATTTCGCCCTCACCCTCCGCGAAGCGAACTACCCCGCGGATGCTGCTCAGGAATTGACCAAATTACTCGAGGCGCATCCGGAGGAAGTTCGCGCCCACTTCGCCCTCGCCAATCTCTACGCCCAGCAACTCGATCAACCCGCCCTCGCCCGCAAACATTACCTCGCCGTCCTCGAACTGAATCCGAACCACTCCGACGCCGGCCAAATCCGCCAGTGGCTCGCGCTCAATCAGAAAAGCTAGTGGGGTGAGCGATTAGTTCGTTAAAGAACGGTCGCAGTCCCGAAGGGACGTTTGAAAATAGCCCGGTCGCTTTAGCGCCGGGAACCCTTGAACGACCAGGTGTTAAATCCTGAAGGGACGGCTGACAGCCGCGCTGAGTTTAAACTAAATCACTCACCACACTAGCGGTTCTCGGTTTGAAGGAAATGACCAACACGAATGTAGCAACGTCGCACGTTGACGCGTATGCGACGTCGCGAACGAGCTGACCTTTTAGCGGCAACTTTTACACAATGCCTCGCCTTCACCCCGAAGGGGTGTTCGGACAGTAGCCGGTCGGCAAGCGAGTCTTCGAGCGCAGCCACCGGTTTACAGCGTTTCTAGTCTTTGCACCCCGGCGGGGTGCTGGAGTTTCATCCACTTTTACGCGCACTTCTAATCACACGCGACCGGCTCGATTGCCCCCTCGCGATTTCCTAGATCCTCAGGTAGAATGTCCCCATGAAAGCGCGCATTCTTCTCCTCGGGCTTTTCGCTTCGATTCAATTCCTTTGCGCCGACGTCATCGAGTGCGACAACGGTGACCGCTACAACGGCAAAGTCCTCTCGATGGACGAAAAGTCCGTCATCTTGCAGAACGCCATCACCGGCAAGCTCACCATTCCCCGCGCGCGCATCGTCTCGATCGGGTTTGGCGACAAACCCATCGCGCAAGCCACGCGCCCCGCCACGAACGCCATTCCGGTTATTCCCCAGCGCCCCGGCGCCGTTCAATTCGACCCGAACACCGTCCAAAAAATCCAGCAGGAATATCTCGCCACCGCCACCCCCGAAGCGCAGCAGATGTTCAATCAAATGATCCAGGGCTTTGCCAGCGGACAGATGAACGTCGCCGACCTCCAATCCAAAGCCCGCAGCACCCTCCAGGAACTTCGCCAGGCTCAAAAGGAACTCGGCGACGACGAAATGGCCGGGCTCTTGGATTCCTACGGCGCGATCCTCGAAAACTTTCTCCGCGCCGCGCCCGCCACCACGGCAAACCAATCCCTTCCCCGAACAACACCAACACTGCCAACACCACCCGTTACGGACGACGAATAGCTCAAAGGTTCCGCGCAAAGAAATCCATCGACTGCCGCATCGCCCGCCGCGACGTCAGAATACTGATGTGCCCCTGCGGCTGCTTTTCCCAGCGCGGCAACTTCCAGTCACGCGCCAGCTCCGCGTAAGTCTCCTCCGGCACAAATAAATCATACCCGCTCTCCACCAACTGCACCCCCTCGGGCGCAATCCGTAGCCGCTGCCTCGTCAAATTCAACGCCGACAAATCCAATCGCTCAGCCGCCATACTACTTCGGATCGGATGACAGAACGCCAATTCCTTCACCGCGCGCTCTAAATCAATCACCGGCGTCGTCAGCACCGCCGCCTTCGCAAAATCCGTCTGGCACACATAAAGCCCCGCCAGCCACGCCCCCAACGAAAATCCCCAAATCCCCACGCTCGGGCATCCCTGCGCCTTCGCCCAACGCCCCAGCGCATCAAAATCCGCCAGCGCCTGCCGCGTCGCCTCCAACATCCCCACCAGGTCGTCCGAAATAAAATCACGCATGCCATTCCGCTCAAGCGGTCGCCGATGCAAATGATACGGCAACTCAATCAACGCCGCGTTCAACCCACGCCGATTCAACGCCCGCGCCACCCACGGCAACCCATACAAAAAATGCAACTCCGCATTCCACCCGTGCACCAAAATCACCAGCGGGCGCGTCGCCCAACTCTTTCGCGTTCGGAAAAGTTTCCCATGCACCGTATTGTTCTTCTGCTGCGGTGTCTCCACCGCCGATGCAAACGTGAACGCATCCTTCTCGTGCAACTTCAATTGACCGGTACTCCCGCCCGGCGCCAAAAAGTCAGCGCGACCCAGGAGTTCCCTTGCGCGACTTACCAACGCCGGTCGCGGCACTCCTTGCGGCAGACTTTCCGCCGCCACCTTGATCGCCTGCCGGTCTATCAGTTGTTTTACACCTCGCAACCGCCCTTTAAGTAGCACCTGCCTTCCAAACAGGATAGACCCGCTTAAAATGCCCGCGGTTCCTCCGAACCCTTTGAACTCTCGGATCTCAAATCTCCACCCAACCACAACCTTCAGTCCAAAACATCAAGCCCACCCACACCACGGGAGGGGCGCGTTCCACCCGCGCCCCACTTCAACTTCGCGCGACGCGTTCGATTCAACCAACGCCGCTCCAGCAGACAAAAAACTTTCCCATTCAACGCGCGTGTTCTCGCCGTGTGGCGAAGAGCAAAAGTGTTCAACCGTGCTGACTGCGAGTTACGGCACCGTCTCGGTGCCAGTTTGGCGAGTAACACCGACCGCCCAGCAGACCCAAACCCGCTTTTTGAAATCTCTAATTTCAAATCTCCATTCCATCCCAGACAACCCAAACACCCAACCTTCAGCCCACGCCATCCCTTCCCACTACGCCCCCCATTCATATTAACGGAGGGACGAGCTCCGGGAGTCCCATACTGACATCGCGCGACGCGGCCAATGACAACCACGCCGCCCAGCAGACCGAAAACCGTACTCATCTCCTCTCCCAGCAGCGGGGTTTGACAGCGAGTTCCCCGGCGGCTCGAAATTCAAGTCGCCCCCTCACCTTCGATCAAATCAACTTCTTTCCCTGTTGACACAATCCCGCCTATTGTATAATTTCAACCTCAAAGCTGGTATTCAGCGTGTCTGAAGTGCGCCTCGAGTGAGGTTTACTTCACGCCCGCTACTCAAGCGAGGCAGTCCTACTGTTGGACTTCTTCCCCAGCTTCTAACCCGAAAGGGACCGTTATGAAGACTGGACCTCTGTTTCTGGCCGCCGCCGTTAGCGCGTCGGCCCTCACCGGCTGCACACACGTAGCCAAATCCCGGACCAAAACCGCTGCGAAGCTCCACGAGCATTCCCGCGCGTTCACCACCGCCATCGTCGATACGTTGCAACTGCAACCCACCGACCAGCGCGATCCTTACACCATCCTCGCGCTCGACCTCGCGAAGATCGATCAACGCATCGAAGACCTGCCACTGAAGCCGATCGCCGTGGAACCCCTCCTCGCCTCGGCTTCGGCTTCCTCCACCAACCTCACCGCGGCTCAACATCGCGCCGCGCGGCGAGCTGCTTCCGCCCTGGAAGTTCGTCGCTCCGCGGTCGATCAACTCCTCGCCACGGAGCGCTCCCGCACCGATCAACTCATCGCGTTCGGTGAAAAATTCGAGGAAGAGCGGAATCAATCCCGCCTCTCCTGGTTCAAGCGCATCAGCCTCTCAACTCTCCTGTTGGGCAGCTTCATTGCGCTCGCCATCTTCTTTCCGGCCGCCATTCCCATCCTCGGCCGCATCCTCGCCTGGCTCGTCGGTAAAATTCCCGCGCTCGCCGGAACCCTCGGCGTCGTCAGCGTGAATGCCTTCGATGCCGTCGTCAAAGGCATCGAGCGCACCCGCACCACCGGCTCGATCGAGAAGCTCGGCAACCAACTCACGACCGGCGAAATTCCACTCGCCGATCTCAAGCTGAATCTCTCCCGCGAAATGGACGCCGCCCACAAGGCCCTCGTCCGTCGTCGCAAGTCGTCCTTAAACCTCAACTAAAAAACGAACCTTATGAACAACGATAATAGCTCCTCCATCAACGAATCCGGGTGGCACGTCGCTCCTATTTCTCCGATCGACGAACACGAGTTGCTCGCCGCTCAACAATGCGCCGAACGCGCGGAAAGTTACGGCGCCAGGCTCGATGCTGCCATTGTCCAATTCGTCCGGGAGCGTCTTTGGAAGCTCTCGGTCCAAAACCCGCACAGTCCAGAGTTTGCGTCCCTCCTCCGGACGCTCCTCCACCACTGGAGACTCGAAACCATGGGTAACAGGCGCAAGCGCTCCGTCAAAAACCAGGAGCGCCTCGTCCGTCATTTGTTTGGCTCCTTGCCGGAGGTCGTCCCCTTCGCGGAGAGTCAACAAATCAACACCCACGAACACCCTGCAGACACCCAGCTCACACCCAGCTCACACCCAGCTCACACACAGCTCACACACAGCTCACACACAGCACACACACAGCACACACACAACTCACACCCAGCGAAACCGAATCTAAGTGCCTGATGCCAAATGAATCAGGTCAATAGACCCACAAAACACACACACAAAAACGAAAAAAAGTATCAACACCTTAACGTTACAAACAAATGCGTGCCGGCCTGAGGGCGAACAAAAGCGTCTTCAGGCCGCCGCGCGGAAAGGACCAATATGAACGACACGCCTTCCACTCCGCTCGTCACTCCGCTGAATAGCTACTTCCTCCAACATTTCCTCCCGTACCAACGCCGTTGGTTGCTCGACGGGCGTCAGTTCAAAATCGGTCTCTGGGCGCGCCAGACCGGCAAAGATTTTACCTGCGCCGCCGAGGCCGCGCTCGATGCAGCGCAACGCCCAAACTCTCATTGGCTCATCGTCGCCTGCAGCGAGCGCCAGGCCCGTGAGTCCCTTTCCAAAGCTCGCCAATGGGTCGCCGAGATCAACGATCTCATGAATCTGGAGGCCTACGACATCGGCGACTCCGGCTCCGAAATTTGCTTGAGCAACGGCTCCCGCATCACCGCGCTGCCCGCGAACCCGGAAACCATCCGCGGCTATTCGGCCAACGTCATCTTGACCGAGTTTGCCTTTCATTATGATCAGGAAGCCATCTGGCGCGCGGTCTTCCCAAGCGTCAGCAATCCTCTGCGTGGCGGACTCAAGAAGCTGCGCATCATCAGCACGCCCGGCGGGTTCGGAAATTTGTTTCACAAGTTGTGGACGGGCCAGGAGGAGGGAGCATCGCTCTTCGGCCAATCGAAAATCACGATTCACGATGCGGTCGCGCAAGGCTTGCCGATGAACATTCCGTCCTTGAAAAGCGGCATTGCCGTCCCGGAGGCATGGTCGCAGGAGTATGAATGTGAGTTTGTCGACCAGACCACCGTGCTCTTGCCCTATGCGTTGATCGAGCAATGTGAATCGACTGAAGCGACAGAAACCGGAATCGATTTCTCGCGCACCAGCAGTGACTTATTCGCCGGCATCGATTTCGGGCGAAAGCACGATCTGACCGTTTGCTGGATCCTCGAAAGAGTCGCCGGCGAGCTTTGGACGCGCGAGGTGCTCACGCTGGAGAGAATGTCCACCCCGGCGCAGTTCGAACTGTTGCGCGGCAGGTTGCCCCGCGCCCGGCGGATCTGCGTCGATTATACCGGCGCTGGAGTCGGTCTCGGTGACCTGCTCGCCCGCCAATTTGGATCAAGTGAAAATGGCGGCAGGGTGGAACTCTGCACCTTCAGTTCTGCCTTGAAAGCGGAACTCTTTCCGAAGCTGCGCGGCGCCTTGGAAGCCCGGAAGCTTTGGCTCCCGGTCAGCCAGGCCATTCGTGAAGACCTGCATGCGGTGCATAGGGTTGTGTCCGCACAGGGACAGATTGCCTATCGAGCCAGTCACAGTGCGGACGGTCACAGCGATCGCTGCACCGCCTTGGCGCTCGCGTTGCGGGCCGCCGAGAGCGCGCCGCCCCAGGCATTCGCCAAAAGCATCGGACGAAAGTTCGCCATGGCCGCTCGGTATTGAAGACAACCGAGTAAGATTACTTAAGTTGTTAAGGACTACCTTTACCGCATTGCTAATCGCGAGGATCAAGCTCATCATCGAGCCGATGCTCAAGGCGCCGTATATCCTGCTGGCGGAGGATAGTGATGACGACGCCTTCTTTGCGCACCGCTGTTTCCGGATCGCTGGCGTAAAGGTCGACCTGAAGCGGTGCGAAAACGGCGTGGATGCCTGCGCGGATTTGAAGCGGTGCGGGGCTGATCTTCCCCTGGGAGTGATCCTGGACCTGAAGATGCCGCTGATGGATGGGTTCGAAACGTTGAAGTGGATTCGGGACCAGCCTGGGTTCAAACATTTGCCGGTGGTGATTCTGTCCTCAAGCGATATTCCCGAAGATAAGAAGCGCGCGCAGAAATTGGGGTGCACCGAGTATCTGGTAAAACCGAATTCGATCAAGGCGCTGGAAGCGTTGTTGAAGGAGTTGGTGGAACGGTTGCTCGCGCGCGCGACGGTCGCGCTGAGCGAAAGCGGTTCGGTCACCGTAAAACCTGGACGGACACCGTAGGCGTTAGAACAAGTTGGCAGAGACCATTGTTCCGGCGTCCAACCGCGTGGCTGGCGGAACATCTACCAGGCAATTCGCATCTCCAAGTGAACCAAGCATATGTGACGCCTGCCGCCCGAGGGGTCTTACTCCGCCCTTCTTATATTCGCAGCGCACGAAGTGGCGACGATCACCGGGATTGGAAATGGGCGCGGTAAGTTCCCCGCCCACCGTTGCGAGTTCGCACTCACGCGCACCCATCATTTTCAAAAGCGCAGGGCGAACCAGCACCAGGAAAGTAACCAGCGCGCTCACCGGATTTCCGGGAAGTCCAAACAGGAACCTCTTCTCCAGTCGGCCAAAAACGAATGGTTTGCCAGGTCGAATGGCGACTTTCCAATGATCGATGACCCCGCCGATCCTGGTGAATGCCTCCTTCACAAAATCGAATTCGCCCACCGAGACCCCGCCCGTCGTAATGACGACCTCGTGATTCGCGAAGGCCGCTTCGAGCGTCGAGGTGGTCGCTTCGAGTGTGTCCGGAACAAGTGGCAGCACCGTCGGCTTGATCTGGAGCGACCGCAACAAAGAGGCGAGCAGAAGCCGATTGCTTTCGTAGATCTTTCCGGGACCGAGCGGCAGGCCGGGTTCAACCAGTTCGTCGCCCGTGGCAAGCAGCGCGATGCGCGGCTGGACGCTCACTGCCACCTCGGAGTGCCCCGTGGCGGCAAGAAGCGCGAGCCGAGTGGCGTTCAGGAGATCGCCAGCATCCGCGATTTGCGTTCCAGTGCGGATATCTTCGCCTCGCAGACGGATGTTCTCAAACGGCTTCACCGTTTCCGCGAACCTGGCAGCTCCATTCTCAGCATGAACCTCTTCCTGCATAACCACCGCATCAGCCCCTTCTGGAACGACCGACCCGGTAAAGAGCCGCAGACAAGTTCCAGGTGAGACGATGCCACCAAAAGTTTCGCCAGCTCCAATCCGCCCGATCACTTTGAGTTCGATTGGCTGAGATTCGGAAGCGCTGCGGAGATCGTCGGCCCGGACCGCGTACCCATCCATGGCGGAGTTATCGAAGCCGGGCAGATCGACGAGGGAAGAGATCGGCTCAGCGCAGATGCGGCCCAGCGCGTGGATGAGGGGCACGCGTTCGGTGCGCGCAGTTTTGATGGAGGCAAAAAGGCGTTCCTTCGCCTCTTCTAAAGAGATCACTCTTAGTGACTTGAAGTCAAAACCAGGACTTGTTCAAGCGTGGAGACGCCTTCCTTGACCTTATCGAGAGCGACCATGCGCAGGGTGCGCATCCCCTGGGCGACGGCCATCTTGCCGATTTCCATCGCGCTCTTGCGCTCGATGACCATCTTGCGCAGTTCGTCCGTAACGGTCATGACTTCGATGATGGCGCATCGGCCAGAGTAGCCGGTGTTTTTGCAACGTTCACAACCGCGTCCGCGATAGAGCGTGGCGCCCTGGAAGAGCTTTGGATCGATCTGCAAATCCTCGAACATGCGCGGCGGATAAGTGACCGGCTCTTTGCACATCGGGCAAATCCGGCGCATGAGGCGCTGCGCGCAGGCGAGAATAACAGAAGATGAAATAAGGAACGGAGCGATACCCATGTCATCGAGACGCGCGATGGCGCCGGGCGCGTCATTACAGTGCATCGTGCTGAGCACCTGGTGACCGGTAAGCGCGGCTTCAACCGCGATCTCAGCGGTCTCCGCATCCCGAATTTCACCGATCATGCAAATATCCGGATCCTGGCGGAGAATGGAGCGCAACGCACCGGCGAACGTAAGCCCAATCTCTTTGTTCACCGGAACCTGGTTGATGCCCGGGATCTGGAATTCCACCGGGTCTTCAACGGTAACGATGTTGTAGTCCGGGTTATTGAGTTCGTTCAGCGCGGAATAAAGCGTGGTCGTCTTGCCGGAACCGGTCGGACCGGTGACGAGGATGAGACCGTGCGGGGCATCGACCGCGGCTTTGAAACGGCGGAACGTTTCCTGGTCCATCCCGAGCTTCTCGATGCTGGCGGAAAGATTTCCTTTATCCAGCACGCGGAGCACGCATTTTTCGCCGTGTACCGTGGGGAGAAACGAGACGCGGAGATCGATATCCTTGCCGGCGACTTTGATGCGCATGCGGCCGTCCTGCGGGAGGCGGCGTTCGGCAATGTTGAGGTTGCTCATGATCTTGAGACGAGACATGAGCGGGACCTGCAGATTTTTTGGCGGCGGGGTGGCGTCCGTAAGAACGCCGTCGACGCGGTAACGGAGGCGGACGGAACGCTCAAAGGGTTCGAGGTGAATATCACTCGCGCGATCTTTGACGGCTTGAACGAGAATCAGATTGGCGAGGCGAATGACGGGAGCTTCCTCGGTGCTGTCTTTGAGTTCCTGCTCAGTGAGGTCTTCGTTGAAGACGGTGACTTGCTCGACTTCGCTATCATCCGCTTCCTCCTTTTCGACGCGCTTCTGCGCCTCGATGATCTCCTCCATGCTCCCGGTGCGCGTCTCCAGGTTGTTGAGCTTATCAATGATCGACTTCTCGGAAGCGATCATGGTGGAGACTTCGAGCTTGGTGATGCGCTTCACGTCGTCGAGAGCGAGGACGTTTAGCGGGTCAGCCATCGCCAGAAAGAGGCGATTATCCAGGCGGGAAACGGGGAGGACTTTGTGGTTGCGCGCAACTTCCTTGGGAATCAGCGCGGCGAGATCCTGCGGGATGGAAATGCGGGAAAGATTGATGGGGGGCGTATTGAGCACACGGCCCATCGAGACGACCATGTCGATCTCGCTGATATAATTCTTTTCGACGACGAGCTTGAGGAGGCGGGTGCCCTGCTTTTTCTGCTGCTCGAGGAGTTCTTCGACCTGCTTTTGCGTAAGCAGGCCATCTTCGACCAGTGCGTCTGCGATGCGTTCGCCGAATGTTTTGACGGGCGGCATACTTGGTTAGCGGTAAATCTTTTTAATCACGCGCAGGAGTTCGAGCGGCGGCGCGATATACCAGACAATGCGCGCTTTGCTGTGATGCTCGAGTTCGCGGGCCGCTTGTTTGTTGAAAGGATTACAAGTGGCGACGAGGATCGATTTGCTCATCCGATCGATCGGCATGACGGACCAGCGGAGGCAGGTTTCTTTCGGGAAGGCGCGAGCGAAATCGACATCGACGTCGTATTTGTCGATCGGCAGGTAGGCGAGGCGCGATTTTTCGCAGAGCGCCTTGAGCGACTTTTCGAGGGGGAGGATTTGGCGATCGGAAATGGTTTGAATAAAGGGCTCGGCCGGCTGGCGCGGGACTTCGCGCATGTTGTACTTGGGCCAGAACTGTTCGAAGTCGCCCGGGCTGACCAATTTTCCTTCGACGAACATCTTGAGCATTTGCTGCTTCCCGTCGTCGACTTCGGTGGGGACACTGGTTTCCTGGGTGGCAGGTTCGCCCGCTTTCTTAACGGCGACGGAGGCGCTCTGGCGTTCGCTGAAGGAGGTGTCGCCGACGCCGCCGGAAGTGGGTGAAGTAAAGCTGTTGGCCTTATCTTCGATCTCCCCAAGGGCGCGCTGAACATCGGGATCATCCGGGCTGCGCTGGAGAATACTTTCGTATTCAAGGATCGCGGAGGAGAGTTGGCCGAGTTGGACGTACGCTTCGGCGATGCGCTTGGAAGTGTTTACCAGCTCGGACTCACGATTCAGCTTGGAATACGCTTCCTTGAGGATTTCCAGCGACTGGGTATCCATCGGCTGGGACTGCGTAATAACTTCGAACATCTCAATCGTTTGCAACAATTGAGCTTCTTCATTCGCAGTCAACGTCCCGGCCATAGAAATTGTCTTCCTACCTTTCATCGTCCGATTTCAGGAGAAATTGAACGGAAATTGCGGGCAAGGACGTGAAAGAAAGCCACTTAGCGGGACGCGGCCGGGGACAAGCACCCAGTGGGCTTAAGCGAACGCGGCGCGGAGCGTCTTAAGACTTTGTTCCGCAATTACCTGCGGGCCTTCTTCAAATTTAAAAACTTCAACCGAAACGTAGCCGTTGTAACCGACGTTTTTCAGCGCGGCGGCGATCGGTTTGAAGTCAATTTCGCCGAAGCCGGGGCCTTTGAGGTTTTTATCGTTAGCGTGGAAGTAGGCGAAATTGGGCCAGGACTCCTGGATAATCTGGGGGATGGGCTTGGCTTCAGAGCACATCGCTTTGACGTCGAGAATGATTTTGAATTTTGGGGACTTCAGTTGGTTAACGAAGTCGATGGCCTGCGCGGCGGTGTTGATGAAGTTGGTTTCGGACGGGGCGAGCGGTTCGAAGCAGATGGTCACGTCGCGATCTTCGGCGCGTTTTACCGCATCACGGAAACAATCGGTCGCCCACTGCCACCCTTGCTCGAACGAGACGCCGTTCTCGAGGTTGCGCTGTTTGGGTGAGCCAACGACGACGAATTTGCCGTCCAGGTCGGCGCAGAAATCGACGAGGGCGGAGAAATATTCGGCGGTGCGTCCACGGACAGCCTGGTCGGGATGGGTGAGATGCAAACCTTCGGTCTGGACCAGGACCCAATGGATGCCGGAGATGGCGATTTGGTGTTGGGCGGCGAGGTTTTTAATCTCCTGGCGGCGAGCAGAAGAAATTTCGGTGACCGCTTTTGCGATGGTGAAGGGGGCGATTTCGACCGCTTGGTAGCCGGTTTTTCCGATAAAGGCGAAGGTCTCCTCGAGAGACCAGCCCTGGAAGATTTCGTTACAAATCGCAAACTTCACGGAGGGGATTTAGCAACTCGGTTGTGAAAGTCGAGACGCATGCCGCGCTCCCGGTTTCCACTGGAACGAATCACCAAGTCTCCACACTCGCTCGCTTAAACCACTTCTTGGACGCGGACCGAATTTCTTCTAGGGTTCGGCCGCGGATGAGGAAGACAAAGATTATCGCGACACTCGGGCCGGCCACCGAATCACCCGAGATGCTCCGGAAAATGATCGCCGCCGGCGTCAATATTTTCCGGCTGAACATGTCGCACGCGGGACATGATTGGGTGCGAAAAATCGTGAAGGAGATTCGGGCGGCCTCAGCCGATATCGGATGTTACACCGGCATTCTGATGGATACCCAGGGGCCGGCGATCCGCACGGGCGATTTGAAGGCAGCTCTCGACTTGAAGCCCGGCCAAAAATTTTGGCTGACCGTCCGCGGCGAAAAAAGCGAGGAGTTGCACTCCGTCGACGTAAACTATGACAACTTGATCAACGACATTTCGGTCGGCGACACCGTCCTCGTCGATAACGGCGAGATCGAGATGAAAGTGCTGGCGAAGCACGAGAATAAGATCGAGTGCGAGGTGCTCACGCCCGGAACGTTGAAAAGCCGCCGCCACATCAATTTGCCCGGCGTGAAGGTGAATTTGCCCGCACTCACCGCCAAAGATTTAAAAGACATCGCGCTCGGGTTGGAGATGAAGGTCGATTACATCGCGCTGTCGTTCGTGCGCGAAGCGAAGGACATCCGCCAATTGCGCGCGGTCGTGCACGAAGCGGTGCCGCAGCCGATCCTGGTGGCAAAGCTCGAGGACCAGGAAGCGGTTCGGAATATGGCCGAAATCATCGCGGAAGCCGATGCGGTCATGGTGGCGCGTGGCGATTTGGGAATTGAAATCCCGTATGAAGAATTGCCGATCACCCAGCGGCGCATCGTGAAAATCTGCCTCAAGGAAGGCAAACCGGTCATAGTCGCCACCCACATGCTCGAGAGCATGATCGAAAATCCGATGCCGACACGCGCGGAGATTACCGACGTGGCGAACGCTGTCTTCGAACAAGCCGATGCCATCATGTTGAGCGGCGAAACGACCGTTGGAAAATATCCCGCCAAGTGCGTTGAGGTGTTCAACCGAATCGCGGAACGGATCGAGAAGAGCGGCGGTGCGAATTACCAGGCGAGCGCGGAGTTAACCACCCCGCGCCAGAAATTGGTGAAAAGCGCGGTCGTCATGGCGAACGAACTGAAAGCGGCCGGCATGTTGGTCTTCACCTTGCACGGCACCATGGCCAAGTATGCCGGTTGGATGCGCCCGCACTACTCGCCGATCTTCGCGGTCTGCCCGGACGCGCAAGTAGCCGAAAGTCTAAGTTTGAATTGGGGTGTCTATCCGGTGGTGGTGCCGTTCACGCATCGCGAGTCCGAACCGCTCATCGGCGAGGCCGTCAAGGTGCTCGTCCAGGCCAGGCGCCTCAAGCGCGGCGACCAAATCGTCATCATCAGCTCAATCGCCACCGGCGAACAACACGCCGACGCCATCCAAATGCGCGTCATCGATTGAGCGAAAGAGTTTTTCGCAGTATCGCAAAGCAAATCACCAACTCGCGATAAACGCGAGCGGGTGAAGCAAGCAGAACGGATTTTTGCGTTTGATCGCCGCGACGATTCCACCGCTCATCTGGATCTTTCCCAGCTTAACGACTTCGGGGGAGAAGACCGGCTCCCAGATGCTCTCGTTGAGCCACCCCAGCGCACCGCCAGGTGGCTCAACAAACTCGATGCGACTTAAAACCGGCGTTCCGGACATCGACTCGAACGTGCCGATCGAAAGCTCGGTGCTAATGGTGGAAAGTTCTGACGAAATGGAGAGTTCCTCGACCTCTTCCGCCGCGCGCGACTCTTCGGACCTGATGGACGGAGCGGAACCGGAACTTTCGGCGGGCGTCTCGGTGCGGAGTTCCGGTTTGGGCAGCGCGAAGAGTTTCACATCGGGAGCCGGTTCCTCGGCGCTCGCCCAAGGATAGAGAAGACTCGCAAGTAGAAGTAACTTGGCCGCAAGGATTCCCCCGTTCCAGGTTCTCGGCTGCATAAGTGGAGCTTAGATCATCGGAGAAGCGCGCTTCCAGAATTTTCGCACCTTGTCTTTCGATAGTTGAAACCTACTCTCGGTGCGCCGTCTTCTGCCGGGCGGGGATAAAGAATGGATATACAAGCTGCTGTGCTGTGCGATTCCGCCACGGATTATCGCGGAAAACTTTGCATCCTCGGCACGTTCGACACGATCGTTACTCCGTCACTCCCTTCGGTGCACCCGCATTGCTCCATCGCGATCCGCATCGTCTTCCGCGATGCAGACGAAGGATCCCACAGGTTAAAGCTGCATTTGATTAACGAGGACGGGGTGAACATTCTGCCGAACATCGAACCCGAACTGCACGTGAAGATGCCGGAGAATGTTTATTTTTATTCACGGAACATGATCTTCAATCTGCAGCAGATCCGCTTCGAGCAAGCCGGACTCTATTCGATCGACATCATGATCGACGATCGTATGGCCTCCCGAATACCGTTGCAGGTCGTCGTGGGAACAAAGGAGCGTTGAGCGCCCTCCCTTGCACTACGACGACTGGGTGCGATGGTTTAGGAAGGAGATATGCAGCCATACAACATTGATAAACCGGACGCCGCCGTCGCGGACCTGTGGGAAACGCGGATCATCGCAATCGAGGGAATGACCTGCGACAACTGCGTGAAGATGCTCACCAAGGCGATCAAGAAAGTGAACGGGGTGAAGGATGTTGAAGTTGACCGCGAGAACGCGCGTGCAACGGTGACGTTCGACACGACGAAGGCAGACATCGCGGGGATTCATGCCAGCATTGAAAACAGCGGGTATAAGGCGACGCGTGAAGTTCCGAAGTAAAGATGGTGGAAGCGGTTAGTATTTGCGCTCGCGGAAATCTTCGATCGTGATGCGCCGCGAGTGCTTGTAAGCAGCGTGTCCATCGAAGAACAAAAGATTTGAGCCCTTCTCGTGACGTTTAGCGGCGATGCGTCGATCACCACTGAGCGTGGTGCTATTCGTGCGAGCGTACGGTAAATGTGTGGGAGTCCAAACATCGTTCAGGCTGTCTGAAATAGAGATGGATTTTTCAGTGAACACAGGCCGCCACGGGCCGTTCTCGTTATCGGCGAGGTAAGCCGTTTCCACCGGCACCTGAACACGGTCAATCTTCGTTGGACCGGTCACTTCGGATCCAGTCATGTCGCGTGGCGTGCTGAACTGCCACGCGTTCACCACGTAGCACATGACCTGTTTTTTATCCGGATAGCTGGAGCAGCTATACACTTTAATCCGCCCATATTGGTCGCGAGCGGCTTTGCTGCCGCCGAGATACGGAATGAAAACTTGCCACCAGAACGGTTGATTGCCGCGAGGGACCAAGCCGGCATTGTCATCGGCATACATGATCATTCCGATGCCCATCTGCTTCATGTTGTTGAAGCAACTGGTTTTCTTCGCTTTTGACTTCGCCTTGGCGAGCGCGGGCAGAAGCATGCCGGCCAGAATCGCGATGATGGCGATTACCACGAGGAGTTCAATCAGGGTGAAGCCCTTCCGGTCGGAGGCCCTGGGGACAAAGAGTGCGCGGCAATTCACAGTGGTGCTCGGTTGAATGGGTTCGCCGGAGTGTAGCGCAAGCGGCCCCGTGCGCACAAGGGTGGGAATGGAAAAACCGGCGAGGTGATTCACGCCGGTTTTGCGAAATGGCTAACCGTGAGTCAGCTTTGCTGCTGATGCTGACGGGCGCTGCGCGGGGAGTTTTCGGCATTCATGGCGTTGGCATTAGGGCCGCCGCGCTTTTCGCGCTCACGGCGAAGTTCCTGCTCGGCCTGGAGCCAGTGGTCCATGTCGCGGCCGTCGGTGCGGCCTTCACGCTCAAAAATCTGGTAGGCGCGTGCGGCGATTTCTTCGCTGCTGAAAATGCTGGCGCCGTTTCCGACGGAGTCGTCGCCATTACCGGAGTTGCCTGAAGTACCATTCCCAAGCCGGTTTGCCCGCGTTTGTTCTGCGCCGGTGGTTTGCTCGCGGCCCGGCTGGTTGCCGCTGCGCTGTCGAGATTTGTTATTACCTTTTTGTGGTTGTGCCATACGCTTTCGGGTTCATTAGAACGCGGCTCTTACAAGGTCACTATCGGGAATTTTCCGGAAGTTGCTGTTCGTATGGTGTGCGAAGGAGGAGTCGGGGAAAAACTGAGCTTTCGTTGATCGTTCGAAACTGAATACTTGCCCGCGCAGTGAACAGGAAACGCGAACATTTCATCGGCATTGAAGGCGGCGGAACGAAGACAATTGCGATCATCTCCGACGCGGAGCCGACCGTCTTGTATCGGGTCGAGCTTGGACCCGGAAACTTACGACTCCTGAATGATGGAGAACTGCGGGAAATGCTCGGGCGCATTGCCGCCACTTTTGCGAACCCGCATGCCATTGGAATCGGAATGGCGGGCGCGCGAACCGAAGCCGATCGGGAGCGCGTCCGTAAAGCGGTCGCCGAGATTTGGGGGAGTGTTCCTGTCGCGGTGACAAATGACCTTGAGATCGCACTCGAGGCGCAACCGACGGAAATTCCGACGCGGGTTCTGGTGCTGAGCGGGACCGGCTCGTGTTGTTTCGGGCGGCGCGGTTCCAGGGAGGCGAAGGTGGGCGGCTGGGGACATTTGTTAGGCGATCGCGGGAGTGGTCACGACATTGCAATCAATGCGCTGCGGGAAACGATTTACCAATTTGATCGGAACGGGAGGTGGGGACCGCTGGGCGAAGGAATTCTGCGCGCGCTCGTATTGAATGAGCCGAATGAGTTGATTGCGTGGGTGCAGAGAGCTTCAAAGGCGGAGATCGCGGCATTGGCGCCGGTGGTTTTTGCCACGAGCAAGGACGCCGTTTCAAAACGGGTTCTCGAGACAGCCGCGGAGTCACTGGCTCGCGATGCGGTGAATTGCGCGTTGCGTTTGGTGAAGAGGAATGAGCCGGTGGCTTTCGTGCTGTCCGGAAGTGTTTTGCTGAAGCAACCCGAGTTCGCGAAGGAGATTTCCGGATCCATTAAGAAGTCATTTCCGAAGGCGGAAGTTGTGCCGCTACAACGTGAAGCGGCCTGGGGTGCGGTGGAGCTTGCACGGCAGGCGGCAAAAGGTGCGACGGCGGGAGGCAAGAGGAAGTCGGCGCGAGCAGCATCCGAATGGTACGTTCCGGAATTCCGTCCGGGAGAATCACCGACCGAGCAGCGAAATCGCAGATCGATGCGGTTCCATGAGCTCTCGACGAGAGCAATGATGGATTTGATGCTGGAGACGGAGGGCGAGACGTTGCCGGCGGTGCGGAAGGAGAGGAAGTCGATTTTGGCAGCGGTGGAGTTGGCGGCGAAGACACTGCAGGCCGGTGGAAGGATTTTTTATGTCGGCGCGGGCACGAGCGGGCGGCTCGGGATCTTGGATGCAAGCGAGTGTCCGCCCACGTTCCGCGTCTCGCCGGAGATGGTCCAGGGAATTATCGCCGGCGGACAAACTGCGATTTGGCAGGCCGTGGAAGGCGCGGAGGATGACGCTGAAGCGGGCGCGCGAGCGATGCAGTTTCGCGGCGTAAAGCGGAAGGATGTGGTGATTGGGATTGCCGCCAGCGGGCGGACCCCGTTTGTCTGGGGCGCGCTCGGTCAGGCGCGGAAACTTGGGGTGAAAACGGTGCTGATTTGTTTTAACCCGGCGCTGAAGATCGAAACGAAGCAGAAGCCGGACGTCCTCATCGCGCCGAATCTCGGGCCGGAGATTCTCACAGGCTCGACCCGTCTAAAATCCGGCACCGCGACAAAGATCATTTTGAACACGATCTCAACCATCGCCATGGTGCGCATCGGCAAAGTAGTCAGCAATCTGATGGTCGATCTAAATCCATCCAACGTGAAGCTGCGCGACCGCGCGATCCGGATTATCCGCGAGCTAACCGGTTGCAGCGCGGAGGATGCACAAGCCGCGCTCGAGAAGAATGGGTGGGTGGTGAAGAAAGCGTGGGCCGCTTTGAAGAAGCGACGTTTAGGTCCCCGGCAGCGCGGGAAGCTGTGGAGGGCCTCCCGTTGAATCATCTGGTTCCTCGGGCAGGCGCGGCGTGTCGGAATCACTTTCGGCGCCGAGGCTGTCGTCGGTCGAAGTGGTCCCAGGGAGTTGAGGTGGTTGCGGCGGTTGAGGCGCTCTTGGAAACGGTGGAAAGGGGACTTCGACTGTTGCGGAAGTTCGTCCGGCGTTCGGCGAGAACAGGCGGTAGAAAGTGTAAGGTAATCCGAGCTGAGGCGTGAGGTCCAAAAAATTAAAGTTGGTGTTCGAGGTATTGAAGTTTGTGATCGTCGTCCAAAGAGTGTTTGTCCCGGCGAGATTCGTCGCTCCTTGCAGATACAAATTCGTGTAGCCGGCCGGCCATCGGAGACGAAAGGTGTTCGACGAAGTTGTTTGCAGCACAAGACCATTTGTCCCGGTGACTTCCGGCGGGATCACCTGCGCTGGCGGAATATATTCAAACGCCCCAATGTCGCATCCACCCACGCGGTTCGTGCCGCGCTGATCAAGCACGACGCAATATGCCGAGAACCCTTTGTTAATAGCGGGGCTGTTCGAGCGAATCGCCATCGTCATAGTTGGACCGCCATTATTCGCGAGCGGCTGAAGAAGAGGATTTGTTAAGCGCCAACTGATGTTCGTCTTAATGATTACGTTGGTATCCGTGGCAATATTTCCGCCGAGGTCGGTGACCAGACCGCCGAGAGTCATTGGCGAATTAGCCAGAATTGAGTTCGCGATGAAGACGTGTTGCGAAGCGCCGTGAACTGCACCGCCGAGTGCTGCGCCACGCGAACCGGAATCGCCATCTTCGCCCAGACCGGAACCCTGCCCCCCTGCCCCGCCGCTGCCACCGGTGACGGTGTTATCCGAGAAAGTGCAGTGCACGATGTCAGAGCCCGCTCCCCGACTATCCACCGCGCCGCCGCTCGCCAGCCCGCCGCTGCCACCCTCACCGCCGTCGAAACCGAAGCCATCAGAAGAACCCGCGCCCCCAGCGCCGCCATTGCCGCTCACCGCACTATTGCGGAAGAAAGTACTGTTCGTGATCTTGAGCTTCCCATCCGAATAAACCGCACCGCCATTCGCTTCACCGCCCGTCCGCCCCTCATCCCCATTGTTGCGACCCACGCCTGCGTTCCCGGCGAGACCGTTTGCGCCGCGCACATTGTTCCCCGAAAACGTGCAGCCCCAAATCGAAAGCGCAGTCGGCAGATCCGGTGGTTCTGTTTTCGCTGCCGCGATCGCGCCACCGTATCCCTTCCCAGGCTCGCCGGGACGCCCCGGAGCGCCGAGCAACGCCGAAGTAGCTCCACCCGCGCCCGCCGCCGCTCCAGCGGCCGTGTTGTCCGTAAACGTGCACAAATAAATATCATTTGTTCCGCCGTTTGCGTAAATGGCCGCACCTGCGGATGACCCACCGTTTCCGCCGTTCCCGCCACTCCCGCCAAAACCGCCCGTTTGGGAACTGCCGCCTTTCCCGCCCGCGCCGGCCGTAAGCGAATTCGCGTTAAACACCACATTGGAAACCAGAATTATCCCTTCATTATTATAAATGGCGGCACCCGCAGCGTCCCCGCCATGCTCACCGCTCTGGCCGGTCGTGTCCTCACCGTTCCCACCCGTTACACCGATCACCGAGTTATTCGAAAAGCGCCCGCCCAACATCTGCAACGTGCCGCGATCATTGTAGATCGCGCCCCCCGCCGTCACATCGATGCCCCCATTATTCTCGTTCGTGCTGGTCTGCCGGCCATTCGTAAATACAAAGCCGCTGAGCGTCACGGTCACGTTCGGCCGAATGATCAGAATCCGTGTGATATTCGACCCGTTGAGAATGACCTCATTAGTGCCAATCGTCCGAATGGTCACATCGCGATCAGCAATGATCGGGCTGGTGATCGGGATCGTCACGCGGTTGCTCACGCAATCGATCGTCCACTCCCCGCCTTGTGCAAAGGGCAGGCTGATCAACTCCGCCTCCGTGCAGAGACTGAGAATATTCCCCTGGGCCAAGGCGGTTCGGCCGTTGAACAGGAACGAGGCGACAATGACTGCCAGGACGGCGAGGCGGGGAAATTGCATGCGATTAAAGTCTACGCTCTTTATCCAACGGCAATCTCGCATATATGTCAAACAGGCTGAATACTCTGCCAGCGCCCGGGTAGAGGAACACTGCCTCAACCGAAAAGTTGCGGCCGCCGATAGGTTCATGCAGAGATACCACGCCGATGCGCCGCCGCAGTTTTCGACAAATCAAGACAAAGTCCGCGGCGGCGCTGCATCACAATGTCTACGTCGTGTTGTTGGCCCCGGCTGCGGGCCGGACGGCGCAGTTGCGCAGGGCGAATCCCAGGCGCGATCCCACCAAGCCGTGCCTTTATGTCGGGATGACCGGACTGACACCGGAAGAACGTTTCGCCAATCACAAAGCGGGGCAAAAAGACGCCTGGGTCGTGCAAAAGTATGGCGTGCGGCTCCTGCCGGAACTCTACGAAATTTTTAATCCCATGCCCTTCGATGTCGCCGTCGCGATGGAAGCCGAGTTGGCCGAGGATTTACGGCGGCAGGGATATACGGTGGCGGGTGGTCACTGACCGCAAGGTCACCCGCGAGCCCCGGTGACGCTTTGAGGCCAACGTTTGGGCCTCGAAACTGTTGAAGAGCCACCCGTTTTTTGCTTCGCTAATGTTTCACATGAATTGACCCTGTCCAATTCTATCGCGTTGGCCAGGCTCCGTAACTCGGTTCGTTGGACTGTAATCAATACTGCTGCCAGAAGACCTTAGTCTTCTGCGCCAGCAAGAGGGGTGAAGCGAAGTTCGTCGGCGGCGAGAAATTCTCCACTGCGCGGGCCGCTGAAGCGCACGTAGGCAATTTCCGATCCTTTAACCGTCAATTGGAATGTCGGAATCGGTTCCGCTGGGCTGGATCGTCCGGGCACCGCAGCGACAGAAGCTTTGTCCAGTGACACTCCGTTTTTATCGAATGCTTCGAGCAAGGCAGGGCAACCGGTCGACCCCCAAAGCACGAGCGTGACCGACGATGCACCTTTCGGAAATGTGCATTGGACGGGAATCTGCTCGGTGGCCATCGCGCAGAGAATCCCTTTCTGATTCGTGCCAAGGTGTGGGAAAAACATAACGCGTCCTGCCGCCTTGCTTTGTTTTGGCGGGTGGGCCAGGGCGAAGATCACCCCTTTTTCCACCCAGTTCGTTACCGGCTTGCCGATTTCAGCTTTCTCGAAATCAACCACAATCTCCTCGGAAAAGCCGGAGACAACGCTCGCCGCGATTACCAGCAAAACCAAACCAGCTCGCTTCATAACTTCACGATCGCGCTTCCAAACCGCGCATCGTCCCGGTCGAAGAGGCGAAGCGCCCCTCTTCCACACCCATCCGCTGGATCATCGAGACAAACAGGTTCGGCAACGGATAGTTTCGCTTCGCGTCGAATTCGAGATGCTGGCCGTGTCGAAATCCACCCCCGGCGAAGACCGTTGGCATGTTCGTGGTCGAGTGGGCGTTCGCGTCGCCGAGGTTCGAACCGTACAGAATCATCGTCCGGTCCAACAGGGTCTCATCGCTTTCGCGAATTGACTTGAGATCACTAAAGAGTCCGGCGAGCAATTTCATGTGCCATTCGTCCACCACTTTCAACTGGGCGAGTTTATCCTCCGACTTTCCGTGATGCGAAAGGTTGTGGTAACTGTCTGTAATCGTCTCGCCCTGGATTTGCAGGACGGGCGTCGCAACACTGTTCAGCATCAGTGTGATCGCGCGGGTTGAGTCCGTTTCGAACGCAAGTTTCGCGAGGTCGTACATCAATTTTACCTTGGCCATGTATTGCGCGGGACTCGACGGATCCACCGGTTCACTCGCCTTGACCACCGGCTTCGGCTTGCTTTCCCACCCACGCGAAGCTTGCAGGCGCGTCTCCAGATCTCGAACGCTGCTAAAATACTGGTCTAGGCGGCCCCGATCACTCGCACCGACTTTCCGCTGCAAATCCTTGGCCTGGTCCGCAACCGCGTCGAGGATGCTCCGTCCTGTGTCAATCTCGCGGATCTGCGCTTCAACCTCTTCCGGCGTCCCCTGCAGGAAGAGCTGTTTGAACACGCTGGCCGCGCTTTGTTCGGGCGGAATCGGCACGCCCGCGCCGGTCCAGGACAAACTGCGTCCGCCATTTACCGCCAGCGTGATGGAAGGAAAGCGCGTAAATGTTCCAATACGCTCCGCAATATATTGGTCCAGCGAAATGGTGTTCCGGAAAGAACTGCTGGCCGGATGCGGCGCGGCGGTGAGAAAGCTGATGTCCGAGGGATGTCCGCCATCCACGCTCGGATGCGACACGCCGCTGAAAACCGTGAACTCGCTTCGGTGTTCCTGTAGCAACTTGAGGTACGGCGACGGGGTGTATTCGCGGCCTGTGCCTTTCGGGAAAAAATACTCCGGCAACAACCCCAGGTTATTGCAGATCGCGAACATTCGTCGCGGCACGGCGCCCGCGGCCAGCGGTGACGGCGATTGCGCCGCTCGTGCAAAAGGCGCGATCATCGAGTCAAGGAACGGCAGCGACAGGGCAATTCCCGTTCCCTGAAAAAAGCGTCGCCGCGAGATCGCCTTGCGTGTGGCCGCAAACGGAGGTGGCTCGCGGAAATTCAGTTTTGGTTTCATGGCATCGAACCGATTACTTCATTTGAAACAAATCACTCTGGACGATCTCATGGACGATCGTGCGGAAGCCAAATTGACGCGACCTTGCACGCTGCACGATTCTTTCCGCCGCTTCACGTTCGGAGAAACGCACCGGTGCTCCCGTCGCGTAGGTAATCAACTGTGTTACCAGGTTCCGCGCCAGCAACACTTCTTCCTTCAACAGCAGAGCCTTGAATTCCGTGACGTTCTTGAAGGCGCGACCATCCGGCAGTTCGCCCGCGCAGTCTACCGGCAGCGCGTAATAAAAAGCGAACGCCTGCCCGTTCAGACCAACACCCCTTTCCGGCGAAACGCCCTCTTTCACCCCGCGATAACGATCCCGCCACCCTCCCATCACGTCGAAGCTTTCCAGCGCGAAGCCAGGCGGGTCCATGATGCTGTGACACGACGCGCAACTCGCGTCATTGCGATGCTTCTCAAGCTGCTGGCGCAGCGTGACCGCCCCGCGAATGTCCGGTTCCACAGCGGCCACAGGTGGCGGCGGCGGAACTTGATATCCCAGGATGCGTTCAGTAATCCAGTAGCCGCGCAGAACCGGCGACGTGGTGGTGCCGTTGGCGGTCACTTTCAGCACGCTCGCTTGCGTCATCAATCCGCCGCGGACAGAATTCTCCGGCAGCCTTACTTTCCGCATTTTGGCGCCGTTGACTCCCGGAACGCCATAATGATTCGCCAGACGCTCGTTCAGGAAAGTAAAATCTGAATCCACCGTGTTCCTCGCCGGCAAATCTGCACGCAGCATTTCAGCAACGAACAACCGCGTCTCCTCCATCGCCGCAAGTTTCAATGGATCATCCAGCTCATAGTCATTGTAGAGCGTCGTGGATGGAGAGGTGTCATCAATCTTGCGCAAATCCAGCCAGTAATCGGTGAACGCCTCGATGAAGCGCATCGTTTTGGGATCGCTCAGCAGTCGATCCGTTTCAGCGCGCAATGTTTCGGGCCGCTGCAACTCGCCGCGCGCCGCCAAAGCACGCAACTTTTCATCCGGCTCCGAGTTCCACAGAAAAAACGAGAGGCGCGATGCCAGCGCGTAGTCGTCGAGACGCCCAGGTTTTTCATCCGTGAAAAGGAATCCCGGAGACGACAGAACCGCCGTGTAAGTCGAGATCATCGCCTTCGCGAAACCAGATCCTTTGCCATATTGATCATTGAACAGCGTGAGAAAGCGCTGCACATGTGCTTCTTCGATTGGACGCCGGTAGGCGCGTTTCATGAAGGCCCGCAGCAACCGCTCCGCGTCCGCGGGCGGCTGCTCGGAAGCAACTTCAACGGCGATTTGCCTTGTGCGCGGGCCGAATCGGCCTCCAAAGCCTCCTCCCTGCCCCCGGCGCCCACCAGGGCCGGTAACCGGTCCGCCCGCCGCTTGCGTCGGCGGCGCTTGGATTTCCAACGTCACACCCTGAATATTTTTTTCCTCCGGTTCCGACTGCTTCAGCGGCAGATCGCCAAACAGCAGGCGATAGCCGGCCGAAGCGGATTCATCGTACAGCGGCCCCTCGACTTCCATCCACTGCACCGCGTAGCCAGGCATTCCGTCCTTTTGCGCCAGCGGATTGATGTATTGTTCATCCGTGCCATTGACCCGCGTGCGGAACAGGCGCATCCCATCGGTCTGAATAACTTCACCGCCGTTCAGAATGGCCTCGATCTCATGGATGGATGGTTCCGGTTTAAAATCGAATTCTCCCAACGGCCGGCTTTGACCGGAGCTTTGCGCATAAACGCCAATCGGTTCGTCCCGCTTCCCTGGCCACACTTCATCGACGTTCGGCCGGTGCCACAAAGGCAAATGATAAACCGGAGCTTTCTCCGCCCCCTGCCCTTCGTAGAACCACCGCCCAATCCCCCCGCCGCTCACCCAAATCGTGTAGCCGCTAAAGCGCAGCCTGTAGCGCCCCGCCACCGGCGCGCGAAACTGTCCCCAGCTATACCCGCCCGCGTCGCTGAAAATGCTGGAGACTTTTCCGACCGCCTCCCGATCCCGCGTGGCCGGACTCGAGAGCGGCGCGCGCCCCGCGCGGACGTCTGGTTGCGCACGGGAATCGAGCACGGGAAACGAATGGCGATCCGGTAACGTGGAATTCTCGCGCGGCCGGAATTGTCCGGTTAAACTCAGCTCATTGCGCGCGTAATAGCGGTTGGTCGTTGTGGCAGGCCCCTCGAGTTGCACAATCATCGCCTGCCGCATCGCGTGATCCGCCACGCTCATGTAGCGCGCCATCTGCACGTGCGAAACGTCCAGCGCCTCGCCACTCTTGTTGTAACGATACGCTTCTCCATCCTCCGGCAGCCGGTTCCGTATCTGCACCCACGGCACGCCTAAAAGATCCCGCAGCGCATTTTCGTACTCGTATCGATTCAGCCGCCGCTGCATCGCGCGACCATCACGCGCCATGATCGCTTTTTGCGACGACGCTAACTCGCCCGCCAGGTTCGTCACGAACTCATCCACCGCGACTGCGTCGGGACGCGTCTTCTTTTTCTTCGGCGGCATCTCGCCGGATTTAACCCGGTCATGCACTTTGACCCACGTTGCAAAATTCGCCATATCCTCCGCGTCATATGCAAAGGCGGTCAAGTCCAGGCCGGCCTCTTTTGTCACGTCATCATGACAATCCGCGCAATGTTTCGCGATGAACGACCTGGCCTCTGGTGAAATGGAAGCTCCACGCGCGAATACCATGCTACCGAGCACCATCAGCCCGGAGACGAATAGCAGTCGCGCCGGGTGAATCATTTTGCGTTCGCTTTCCGCGCTTCGGCGATCACTGCGTGGAACGCAGGTTTGGCCTTGTTTTCGCTGTCGAAAAGAAGAGGACGGCCTTGCCGACGCCAGGAGACAGCGTCGTTAACACCCCAAAACGTGACCACTTTAACGGCGTCGCGGTGCTTCAGAAACGCCCGGAAGATTCCCGCATAAGCGTCCGCCTGGCGCTGGTCCGCCTCAGCTACCACGCCACCCTGCGTCGCGGAAGCATTCGCCGCGATATCCGCATCAGTGCGGCGCTGTCCGCCAGCGGCGGTGTTAACGTCCAGCTCCGTAATATCAATGGGCAAGCCCAGCGTTTTCATTTCCGTCAGTGCCTGGTCCATCGTCTCAAACGTCACCGAAACGTTGAGGTGCGCCTGCGAACCGATCGCGTGAATCGGAACCTTTTGTTCCTTTAACGACTTGATCAGCGTTATCAGCTTGCGTCGCTTCGCCGGGTTCTCCAATCCATAGTCGTTGTAGCGAAGAATTGCCTCAGGATCAGCTTCATGCGCGAACTGAAAGGCTTTCGCTATGAAGTCGGGTCCGATGATTTCGACCCAGAGTGAGTTCCGCAAAACATTCGTGCCTTCCCCGTCGGCAATCGCTTCGTTAACGACATCCCACGATTTGACTTTGCCTTTGTACCGACCGACCACCGTGTGGATGTGATCGCGCATCCGCTCGAGCAATTCCTCACGTGACGCCCTGGGTCCATTGTAGCGGCCAAAACCGCCCCCAAAGCCGGGACCGGCCCTGCCACGATTCGTCGCCACGTTCACGTCCGTCGCCGCACCAGCGTTTGCGCGATTCGTCACCGTGGCTGGCGGCGGGTTCGTTCCCGCAAACACCCAATTCGGCGTCTGACTGTGCCAGACCAGCGTGTGCCCAACCAAATACATCTTGTTGCTTAACCCGAAATTAATGAACGCATCCGCCGGACCGAAGTCGTAGCCGTCACTCCCCGCCCGCGGGTGAATCAGCGCCCACTTCATGTCGTTCTCGGCGGTGATCTGGTTGAATTGCTCTTTCAGTAGAGTGACGTCTTTTGCAGTCTCTTCCGGACCCCGCCGGAATGCCGCGCCTCCCGCAACCATGCTGCGGTTTACGGCCGCGCCCACCAGAAACTGATTTTGGAAAGCATCCTTGAGCGTCACGGGCACCTCTGCTGCCAAAGAGATCAAAGCCATCGACAGCAGCGCCGCGCCGGCAAGGGCAGCTCGAATCGAAACAGAGAGAGTGTGTGTGTTCATGTGTCCGAGCATGACAGGTCGAGATTCACTATCGACGCTATCAATCGACCCGAATCTTGGAAGAACAAAACGCAACCGCCAGGTGCCTGGCAAGTTACTCCAGCGACAGCGGCCACACTCAGCACACAGGGAGCAGCCGAGTGACGTGAAACATCGCGGATAGACAGATCGGCTTATTTTTGAAATCCTTTCCCTCTATCCTATGCGGCAATCACTCTGTCTGCTGACAGCTTCGTTATTCTTCGTTCTTTCCGCACAGTGCCAAACCTTCGTGGATGCTTCGACCGGCCTACCGCGGGTAATCGCATCCGGGACGGCGATCGGCGATTACGACGCGGACGGGCAAATGGATCTTCTTTGCTTCGACGCGACGTCTCAGTGGGAACCGTCGCTTTATAAAAACATGACGAACGCCTTCAGTAAGCAGGCGCTGCCCAGAATCGCCAATAGCATCGGCCTGCACGACGCTTTCTGGAGGGACGCTACCGGAGACGGACTGCTGGACCTCCTGCTCGTTGGAATGGATGAAGCGAGCCGTCCGTTCAGTTTCATTATGCGGCAAAATCCCGACGGAACATTCGAGGCTTCCGCAAATCAGCTTCCGGGCCGCCCGCTTGGGTGGGTCGATCTGAACAACGACGGGCGCCTGGATATTGTCGGTACTCCGATGTACTCGAACGGTCTGATAGTGCACTGGCGGCAGCGGGACGGTTCCTATCGAACCGAAACGTTGTTAACGGATCGCTATATTCAGCAAGTCCATGCGGCGGATCTTGATAGTGACGGCGACCTGGACTTGATTCTGAATTGGCAGCAGGAGAGGCGCATCTTTCGGAATGATGGATTTGGCCGCTTCGTGGACACTGGCGCCGCGCTCAAAAGCACCCTGCTCCGGGATATGAATGGCGATCGGTTGCTCGATGCCGTTTACAGCATCGAGGTGAATCCGGTCGTGACTTCGTATCTGCAGTTCAACAGAGGGTCGTTCGCATTCAACGAGGTGGCGCTCGCCTTGGACACGTTCCACCGGGTGAGCACGTCAGGGGATTTTGACGGAGATGGATTTTCGGATTTGTTCATGCATGCCTATCCACGCGGGATCGGTTTCAAACCTCGCATTTTTCGGAATATTGATGGCACAAACTTCCAGGAGACCGTGGTGACTTTTCCAAATATTATGGAAGTGCTCAGTTCGGAGTTGGCAGACCTGGATAACGACGGCGATCTGGACCTGCTGGCCTTCGGCAACGATATCTCTGGTGAAGGCCGTCGGCGTGTGTTTCGGAATAATTCTTCGGTCCAGCTCAGCGTCCCAGCGCCAACGAACCTGATAGCGGAGGTGAGAGGAGAAATGGCCCGTCTTTCCTGGAGCCCCGGTTCCCCGAAATCATCTACCTTCAACGTCCGCGTCGGGACCCAGGCCGGAGCGCAGGATATTATCGCGGCGGACTCGAGTGTGGACGGGGTCCGCTTGATACCCGCCGCAGGAAATGCAGGGCCTTCATTGCAAAAGAACCTTCATGGACTGCAACCGGGGGTCTATTACTGGAGTGTCCAGACCGTTGATTGGGGTTTTCGCGCCTCAGTGTTTGCAACAGAAGGAACCTTCTCAGTTCCGGAACCCGGCGAACTTCCGCCAGCGCCAACCATCTCGGACATTCCAAATCTTTTCACGGACGAAGATGTGCCTACGGTGCCCGTTGCATTTTCGGTTGGACCTTCCGAGGCGCTGGCCGATCTGCAAATCAGTGTCGAATCCGACAATCCCACTCTGGTGCCGGCGAGCGCCGTGAGCGTCAGCGGGTCCGGAAGCGAGCGGGTTCTTCGGATCACACCGGCCACAAACCAAAACGGTTCCGCGATTGTGACTGTTCGCGTAACAGACCTTGCAGGACGAAGTGCAAGCCGTTCGTTCATCCTGAGCGTTCTTTCGATCAACGATCCACCGGTGTTGGCGGACATTCCCAACCAGGTGGTTTACATGGGCAATCGGTCCCTCGTCGTGGATCTCGATTACTCCGATGTGGAGGCGCTGCCTCATCTTTCGGGACTTGTGGTGACAGCGCAGAGCTCAAATACCGAGTTGATTCCGCAAAGTTCCTTGTTGTTTGCGGATGACATGGTGGGATTTCCGATTCGCCTGAATGCGTTTGAGATTCTACTGCCCACGAACAAGACCGGGTCCGCGACGATCACTGTAACGGTCAGCGACAGAGCGGCAGAAGTGAGCAAGAGTTTTGTGCTCACGATTTTGCCTGCAGCCTTTACTTCGACGAACGCATGGACAAACACCGCGGCGATCAATGTACCGGGAGCGGATTTCGATAACGACGGACGGTTGGATCTGATTCTTACCACGCCAGCCAGGAAAGTACCGGAGCTGTACCGAAATAGCCCGACCGGATTCGTCGCGACGGGCATTACCTTCCCGGCGCTGGAAACCGGCGCGCGGATGGTGGCCGCCGATTTCAATCGCGACAATCAAATCGATTGTTTGATCATCAATGCCACCGCAACCCATCTGCTCACGAACAGTGGCGGCACGAACTTTACCGCAGTCGTAGGGCACGGGATACCACGAATGGAGTTCCCGATGGTCGCCACCGCAGACCTCGACAACGACGGCGACACGGATCTTGTGATGAGCGGGACTCTTAACAGCGCGCTTCTTTTTAGGATCTGCTACAACGAGAATCTTACCTTCAGGCAAGCTGCCAGCCCTGCTGGATCGCTGAGTGGTTTTAGCGGGTCATGCCGAATCACGGATGTCGATCGCGATGGTTGGAACGACCTGCTCATTGTCGGCAGGTTGAGCAACGATCGCCAGACCAATGGACTATATCGTTGGACCAGCAACGGCACTTATGTTTACGAGCGGCTGCCGCAGACTATTTTGAGCGCGTCCGATTTCGATTTTGTGGACGTTAATGCCGACGGACGCATGGATCTCTGGATCGAAATTGGCGGAAAAGTCGAAATATACGATTACAAACAGAGCGGTTTCGAATTCGTCCAACGTTTAGAAGGTTGGGCCGCGGGTTGGGCCGATCTCGATAACGACGGAGACCTCGATTTATTGGCGCGCTACATCAAGGATCGCGACTCGCGGATCAATGAATTCGCGTTCCGAAAATATCAGAACGACGGCGATTTTTCATTCAGCGACCGGGGCGATCCATTATTCGATGCGTATCCAGGAACAGTTCTCGCCGCAGACTTCAACAACGACAATTCGATCGACTTAATTGCCGGGATTCGGAACTCGTTCGGGCAGCCACAAGGCGCTCGACTTTATCTAAACAAAACGGTTGCTCTGAACAGCCCTCCCGCGGACCCAGGAAATCTCCGGGCCAAAGTGACCAATCAAATCGTCCACCTTTCCTGGAGTGGTGCCTCTGATCTAAATCAAGAGTCGGGTCATACCTATAACGTCCGCATCGGTACCCGGCCAGGCGCCGCCGATATTCTCGCCCCATTATCCCTCGCGAATGGCAAACGCCTGGTTCCTGCGGCCGGGAACGCTGAGGGACGAATGACACTGCTCCTCACAAACCTTACGCGAGAGGCTTACTACTGGTCGGTGCAGGCAGTCGACGCAAGTTACATCGGCGGTGCGTTTGCGCCGGAGCGAAGATTTATTGTGGAACTGCCGGGCAATGAGCCTCCAGTCATCATTTCGCCAGCCTCAGTAACTACCGCGGAGGACCTTAAAGGATCGTTCGAAGTGAGTTTGAGCGATGATCGAACGCCCCCGGACGATCTCACGTTCCGGATATTCCCTGCTGACCCCATTTTGTTGCCGTTGAAATCCTTCGCTTTGGAAGGAACCGGTCCTGGGCGGACGGTTAGCTTTAGACCTTCAACGAACGCTTTTGGGAGCACCCTGCTTTCGCTCGTTTTCACCGACGCGCTTGGCAAATCATCCACAAACTTCGTCCAGGTGACGGTCACGAACGTGAACGATGCACCGCGGATCGCGTCCATCACCAATCAATTCAGCAACAGCGCGCGCGAAGATATCATCGTGCCAGTCGAGATAACCGACGTTGACAACACTGTAGCTGAATTTCGGTTTGAAGTTAGTTCGGATCATCACGCGCTGGTTCCGCCCACGAACGTCGTGTTCGTTTTAACCAACGAAGCATGGCGAGCTACCATCCGCGCAGCCACCAACATTCCGGGAAGCGCTAACCTCACCTTCACCGTGTTCGATCCGGATGGCGCTTCCAGCAGCACTGGTTTCCAGGTGGCGTTTACCAACCGCGTCTTTCGGGTCTTGGAGCTGCAGCTCGCTGGTGTGCGTAGCGGTTCCATGGCCTGGGGTGACATGGATAACGACGGGGATCTCGATCTTGCCTACACCGGGCAGGGAGTCACGCAGACGGTCTTTTATCGAAACCTCGGGAATGGCGCATTTGAGCTTGTTCCCAAGGGTATTCCGCCGGTCGATGGCGGCGGAGTGGAGTGGGGCGATTTTGACAATGACGGTGATCTGGATCTTCTCTTGCATGGCCGCGATCTCGTGGGCCACACCTTCATCGCTCGCATTTACCGGAATGATGGCACCGGCAACCTGACTCAAACAGATCATGTGTTTCCCGGACTTTATGGCCCGGCTGCCTTCGGAGATTACGACCGCGATGGCGACCTCGACCTCGTCTCCAGCGGGAGCAACCTGTCCGGCGTCAGCATGACTTTCCTTTATCGCAACGACGCTGGGCAGTTCACTTCTGTGTCCCAGGATTTCGGGCGTTCGACCGGCGCGCATTGGCTGGACGTGAACCTGGATGGCGCGCTTGACCTTCGTTCCTCGCAAATGGCCAATTTCGGCCCGCTCGAAGTGATGTTTATGCAGCAGGGCGGGAACTTTCAGCTAAACCTCTCGCCACCGTGGCCAGGCACGCTCTTGGAGTGGCAGGATTTAAATCTCGATGGCTTTCCCGATGCGGTCGTCAACAGCAGGAATAATGGTTCTGCCGGCGAGGTGCTGATTCTCACGAACAATGGCGCCACGCTAAACACCTCACAGATGCTTCTGAGCAGCTTCATGCATTCCAGCGCGGCGATGGGCGATTATGATAGTGATGGTTATCCGGATCTATTCCTGACCGGCAGCGATACCACGTTCGCCTACAAGAATCGCCTTTATCGCAACACAAAGGAAAGCGCGTTCGAGGAAGTGCAGTCACCTCTGATCCACCTGGCGTCCTCCACTGCTTCCTGGGCCGACTTCGATAATGATGGTGCGCTCGACTTGCTGGTGAATGGTCAGCTCATCAGTCCCCAAAACGGATATATAACCCGGCTGTATCGAAATGAATTCGGCACCACGAACGCTGTGCCTGGACCGCCGCGGAACTTGAAGGCGTTCTATACCTCCGAAGGATTGCTCCTCGAATGGGAAGCCGCTTCGGACCCAAATCAAATTGGAGGACACACCTACAATGTCGCGGTCGGCACCTCCACCCAAAGCTGGAACGTGCTGTCACCTATGTCTCAGCCGTCCGGCTGGCGAATGATCCCGCGCCCGGGAAATAACGGGTGGCTGCAATGGAGATTAATAACAGGCGTGCAAACCGGGCAGACCTATCACGCCACAGTTCAGGCGGTGGATAATTCGTTCGCCGGTTCTCCATTCGCGCCGGAGGTCAGCGTCACCGTCGGTCGCGCGCCAGAGTTGGCCTTGATGTTCGACGCGGTCACCATTGAGGAAGATCAGATTTTTGAAGGCGAGTTTCAGGTGAGCGGCGGAGAAGATACTAATTACCTATTCGCCGCCACGTCAGCGAATTTGCAGCTAATACCAGAGCCGCAGATCGAATTCATCTCCCGCGAGGGACGCCGCTTCATCAAAGCAACTCCCACAAAAGGTGCATTGGGTTCCGCGCAGATTACGATATCCGCATTCGACGGCAAAGGTGGGCGTGCGACCCGGAAATTCACTCTCTCCGTGCTTCCGAAGAATCACCCGCCCCTGATCGCGAACCAAACCCTTACCCTGTTCGAAGACGAAATTATGGTTTTCGATCTTCAAGCATCCGATCCTGAAGGGGGCTCGCTGGAAATTACCAATTCCGTGCCGCCGCGCTACGGACAGGTGGTCACCTTAAGCTCAGGCTTTTTATACCGCCCGCTCACCAACTTCTTCGGGGTGGATAAGTGCACCTTTCTCGTCACTGACGATCGCGGCCAAACCAATGCAGCCGAAATCACTTTTCAGATAAAGAAAGTTCCGGATCTGGCCGAGCCGGGATTCCAGATGGAGTTTCTCTTCGATGGAACTCTGTTGTTTAACCTCGTCGGCGAGCCGTACGAATACTACGAGGTGGAGGTTTCTGGCGATCTAACCACCTGGTCCTTACTGGGTGTCTGGCGAAGCCCCACAGGAATACTCCCCTTCACCGGCAGTCGAGGAGCCGCCCACGATAAGCTGTTCATCCGGGCTAAGCTCTTCGAGTAACATCCGGTTGGACTCATTCGCCAGGTGAACGCCCTTCATCGCTCAATTCGCGATTCCAAAAGCACATTGTGGCCACGGTAGGGCGCGCTGTCCCAGCGCGCCGCAGGGCGTAAGGCAACCTTCCTCCAACCCAGATCGTCTGAGCGTATCGCACCCCAACCACTCACCAAAACTACAAATAGAGCAACATTCCTGTTGACAAAGCAGTCTGCACCCTGCTAAATTCTACCTATGATCACGAACAGCCATTCGTGGTCACTCGGCTCGTGCCCGAACAAAAGCCTCGCCCTCGAGTCTCCTGTTCGCCCACTTCAGCCGGCTGACCACCGCACTTCCACATCGGACGCGTTCTGCCCGCGTGCGTCTATGCCCATTGGGGAATTGGGATTTCCTTGGCATTTGGATCACAATTCGCGAAGCGAACTTCTTTTCGGGGGAATCAAACTCGTGGCGGCGTTGGGAACGCAATTTGGAATTTGGTCATTTCTCCTCATTTCTCCTCTCACCCAACACCCGGCTCACACCCGGCTCACACCCGGCTCACACACAGCTCACACACAGCTCACACACAGCTCACACACAGCTCACACACAGCTCACACACAGCTCACACACAGCACACACACAGCATCAATACCGACTAACCGTTAGTCCTCAACGCTTTATACGTTTTATGAAACAAAAAAACACCCAGGCACATGCTTCTTCACTGCCCGGACACTTTGGCGTGAGCGACGTCCGTATGCGTGGGAGCGGTGCTGGCCTTGAATTTGCGGAGGAGTTTTTCTTCGGCTTCGCTCAGCCAGGCCGCAGTCGGGCGGGAGTAGGGACGGAACGTTTCGTAGGTACCTTCGTGCTCATCGTAAAACAGCGCGCGATTCAATCCCAGGTTGCTGGCGCGTGGATCGTCGGCAAAGCTGGCCGAATCGCTCGCGCTCATCTGGAAGAGAACCCGCGCGGAGAATTCCTTCAGTCCTTTGCGACCAAGGAAACGATTGGCGTTATTGAATCCATCGACATGCGCGATGACATGGATGCCGTGCACAGGGCCTTCGGTGTAGATGCGCGTGAAATCGGCCGCCGGGCTCGATTTGCCTTCGTCGAACGAGATGCTGAATTCATCTTCCGGGCGGAGCGCTTTGAAAGCCGGGAGATTCTGAATGAGCAGGAATATCTTCCGCGGGTTCGGTTTTCTTTCCCGGCGCTCGATTTCTTCGGCGAGCGTTCGCAGCGCTTCGGCGACATCGCCCGGCTTGATGATGCGGGCCTCGTGCGGCAGGCGCGCTGCGACGTCCGCGATCGACAAATGACCGATCGCTGGAGGCGTTTCCATCACAAGAAACGCCGCCTGGTCCGGCGAGTTTTGCGCAGCCAGCGAAACAAGCCCCGCAGCGAGAAGCGAACGTGTGTGGTCTTCTTGTTGGCCGGCAATAAGGAGATTGCGGCCGGTCCGGTCGTCCAGAAGAACGCGGGTCGGACCTTTGATTTCATTCGGCAAACCGAGCCAGACATTCGCAGCGGGAGTGGCCGGAAGTTTATCCGTGGGAGTTTCGAGGGCCGCGTGAAGTTCGGTATTATCCGCGATGTCGGCGAGGGTGTTTCCCTCAAAGACGATCGGTTGGTTGCGTTCGCCGCGCGTAGCGCCGAGTTCAGTGACGATGCGGAGAGCTTCGCGACGCTCGTTTTCCGGAAGCCAGACCACCTGGAAAGGACTGTTCGCCTCGAGCGCGCCGCCAGCATCGTTGTAGATGCCTTCGCCGGGACGGGAGAGCAGGCGCGGCGCTGGATTGCTTTCGTCCATGATCAGGTAGGCGTCCGCTTCGTTCGTTTGCAGGGCGATGCGCAAAGCCATTTGGCCCAGGGTCGAACGCGCCAGCGAGTACGCGCCGCCGAGCGTTTGCGAGCCGAGCACGACGTGGATGCCGAAGGCGCGACCCTGCCGAACGATGCGGTCGAGCAAAAGCGCCGCGTTTTGGGAGATGGAATCGTCCTCGACGAACAGCTCCTGGAATTCGTCGATGATAAGCAGGACCCGCGGCATGCGAGGATCGCGAGCCGCGCGTTTGTAACCCGCAAGATCCTGCGCACCCACCGCCCGGAACAGTTCGCCCCGCAGGCGAAGTTCTTCATCGACGCGCCGCAGCACGCTCAACCCGAACTCGCGATCGCTCTCGATCGCAACCACGCGCGCGTGCGGAAGCTTGGCGACAGCGTAATCCTTGAACTCGACGCCCTTCTTGAAATCGACGAGATAGAATTCGACCTGCTCAGGGCTGCTCCAGAGCGCGAGGTTGCTGACGAGCACGTGCAGCAAAGTCGACTTGCCGGAACCCGTTTTCCCCGCAATCAGAACGTGCTGTCGCGTCCCTTTGCCCAGGCTGAAATATTGGAGCTTGGTTGCGCCGGAGCGGCCGATCGGAACCCGAAGTTCTTCGGTCGTGTCGAGCGACCAGCGCTGCTCGGCCGTCGGGGCAATTTGCGCGAACGGAACTTGCACCGTGTTCGAGCCGCGGCTGGCTTCGCCGACTTCCTGGAGGAAACGGGTGGCGAGTTCGGGACCGGGCGGAGGATCGAGGCGAACAGTAACTTCGCGTCCGGCAAATTTCGGCACAGCGATGTTGGTGCGGGTGGAAAGAAGATGCGCCGCGTTCTGGAGAAAATCCTTCGCTTCAAAGCCAGGCAGAAATTGATGGCGTTTATCAAAGTGAACCAGCGTGTAGACGCCACAACGCGCGCCACTCGAAACAATCTTGAGCAGCCGGCGCATGGCCGTTTCGGTGAAGCTCGCGGGAAAATCCGCGATGACAACGAAGTGATATTTTTCAGCAATGCGGCCGGCCTCTTTGTTGTATTCCACGATGTCGCGGAATTCGTTGCGCAGATACATCTGGATGACTTTCTCCATATGCGCGTTCAGCTCGAGCAGGCGCTCCTCGATTTCCGCGGGCTCGGTCCAGATGCGGCGATTGACGATGTTCTCCTCAAAATCCGCCAGATGCATGATCGACGAAAAACTTTGGCCGAGGCGAACCGGATCGATCAGCGTGAAGGAAGCTTTGCCGGGCGGGATGGTTTGCAGCGCGCGGTAGATGATGTTGTTGATGGAATCAATGGCGGGCCCGCGGCCGGCATCGTCCGTTTCGATGATGATGGAGCCCTGGTCCGGAAGGGTGAGCAGCAAGGGAGCGCGCTCGTCGAAGGATCTCGCGGCGGAGTCTTTGTGCGCGAGCGGAGATGGAACTTTAACTTCGGTTTCGCCGAAGCGGATCGCGTTCAAGGCGTCGGTCGGTGGAATATACTTTGTCGAGTCCGACCAAAGCGAGAAATTTGCCTCGGCGAACTGGCGGGCGTGCTGAAGTTTCTCACGTGCGGGAGTTGTGGCGGCGTCCCATTCGGATTCCAGGGCGCTGCGTTGACTCGTGTATTCCGATTCGAGCGCGCTGATCCGCTCCTGCCATGTTGCCTTTGTCTTCGCGGCGGCGGTTTCGTCTGCAGCATCTTTCGCAGCGAGTTCGGATTTGGTTTTCCCTTCGGCCGCAGTGCGTTGGCGGATATAAAGCTGTTCGTTCTGCGAGAGCGCGCGATGCATTTTATGGCTCGTGCGATCATCAACTTCGTCGCGCGCCGTGTCGGCCTCGTGAATGGCCAGGTCCCATTCGCGTTGGAGCGTGGAGATTTTGTGCTCTGCTTCGGAACGGGTGTTGGTGGTCTCCGTGGTGTAGTGATGTTCGGCGCTGCGGTGCGATTCGTCAGCGGCGGATTCGGCTTCGAAGATGGATTTCGCAATGGACTTTGCGAGCGAGGCGCCGAGCGACCAACCAATAAAATACAAGACAGTCAGAATGCCGAGCACGCCGCCAACGATGGTGCGGAAATCTGTTGCACTCGCACTGAGCCCAATTCGCGCGGGCCCTACAACCAGCAAGGTGATGCCGAAAATCCAGCAGAGCCAGATCGGCAGAAAGCGAAAGAGTTCCGGCAGAACGCGGCCTCGGTATTTTTTGAGGTGCGTTTCGGCTTCGCGAAGGAGCTCGTGTTTATCGCGGGCGGAGGCCGACGCGGATTGCGGTGCATGTTTCAGGAGGCCCCAAAACGTTGGATACGCGCGGAAAGAACTGCGGGCGCGGCGGCGGAGTTCGCCCAGTTGATGCTGAAAGGCGTGGGAATCGTTTTGCTGGTCGGCCCATTCGCGTTCAAGTTCGGCAATTCGTTGGTCGCGCCAGCGCTCGGTATCGAGCAGACCTTTTTGAACTGCGAATTTGCGGCGGCCTTCAACTTCATCGAAACGGTCGAGCCCCCGTTTGCGGCTCATGCCGAATGCTTTCGTGATGCGATTCTTTCGCTCCGCCGTGCGCTGTTCAAGATGTTCAACGCGTTCACGACCTTCACGAACAATTTCTTCGCGCGCGGCGCTCTGAATTTCACTGAGGCGTTGCAGGTCGGCATCGGCTTGTTTGACCAACGCGCTTTTGCGCGCGCCAGCATCCTTCTCAAGGCGCGTGCTGGCTTCCTGAATGCGCGCGGCGGTCGTGCGCAAGCCATTCACGATCGCGCCAAGTTCACTTACTGAAAGGCGGTCACTCACATTGGTTCCTGACGTTGGTCATCAAGCGGTCGAGTTCTTCGAGAATCGGCATGGAGCGTTCGACGTCAGCAAACAATCCGGCGAGATAATTGCGCTCGAACTCGATGCTCTTCGCGTCGCTCCAGTGATGACGGGTCTCCTCCCATTTGCGCGCGAGTTCGCGAGTGGCGGTGAGCACGACTTTGCCGTTTGCGCTGACGTTCATTTTCCTTCCTCGGATTCGGGTTGCGGCACTGGTGTCTCAACTCTCGGCTGAGGACCGGCGGTTGCGGGAGTGTTCACGTATTTATCGAGCGACCCGACGATTCGTTCCAGGAAGTGCACACCTTCCATCAAATCGTTTCCAACCACGCTGCGGAGACTTTCGATTTGCTTCAGCCGCGGCACTGCTTCCTTTTCAAACATGGAAGCCACCTGCTTCAGCGTGCGCAGTTTTTCTTCCACGTGCGCCAGGGCGCGACGGGCCTTTTGCACCGCGACAACTTCCGCGTGGGTGGCCGGACGGAGCTTTGCCATTTCCGCACTGAACAGCGCCTGTTGGGCATCCTCCAACTCGCGCGTGCGGTGGCGAAGCTGGTTTTCCCAATGGACCCATTGCGTGGTGCGCAGCCATTCGCGCATGCGGAAAACTTCGTCCGCGGAATCGTCGAGCAGCGGACGCACTTTGCTGATGTAAACGAGCAGCGCGGTGCGAAAATCGGATATCGCATCAATCGAACTGACTTCCGCGCGGTCGCTCATCAATGTTGCTTTAAATATTCCTCAATGCGTTGGGCTTTGCGCATGAGATAGGGCACATGCTGCTCGGAAAGCTCCATGAACTTCTTCAGTGTTTTGAGCGTGTCCTTGAATTCCCCCGAGAATTTTTCGTGTTCCTGGTCCTGCCACGAATCGCCGAGTGCGTTGAAGCGCGCCTGGAGCGATCCCATGCGATGCTGCAAATCACGATTAAAACGCTGCAATTCCTCCGCAAACCGCTTCACCTGCTCCGGTTCGATGACCACCTGCGCCATAAGCTCTCCTCTTGCTCCTTCTGCGGACTTCAACTTTTAGGCACTTGACCGCGCCGAACTGTTGAACCGCAAGGAGAAGATAACAGAAGATGAGGGAAGTTACACCTGGAAGCGTGGCGAACAGCGAACATGCGAGAAGCGCATGGAGATAGGCAATGGACAAGAGGTCGATGGCGAAAACCTACTCTGGTTTGCGCACCAACTTGATCGCTTTATCGACTGGATCGATGTCGTACCGCATGCCAGGAGGAGCGGCAGGAACGCTATCCATCATGCGGCCGGAGAATTCGAAGAAATCGGTGGGCATGCGACCGAACTTTTGTTCGAATTTCAGCAGCAGCTCCGTCATTTGCGGGTGGACTGCGCCGATGAGACGCTCCTGCGGCGGCGCGCTCGGTGGGGCGTTCGGCGGCGGGATAAGCTGCGCCTCAATCTGCGCGGCGGTCTCGGGCGGCAATTCAGTCTGAGCGTCTTCTTTCTTTGCGCAACCTACCAACAGCGCAGCGGCAACCAACGGCGTCCAGGAGATCGATCGCATATTCTTAGAAGCTCGGCTCACTGAATTCACGCCGGTCCGCCACGCGCGGGTCGATCGTTTCAGCATGACCATCCGCAAAGTTGCTCTGGCCTTTCCGATTATGACGCGCGGTGATTCGGTCCCCGCCGGGCACCCAGCGTCCGTCATTAATGATTTCGCTGGAGCCGTTCACATCGATACTTTCACCGCGTTTATTGGTGGTTTGTTCCTCGACGACCATTAACTTTTGCGCCGGATTCTTAACGCCGTCGGTTTTAAAATGCGACTTGGAACCGCCGGAAGTATAGACCGATGTAATTCCAAGGCTTTTGTCCCCTGATCCCACCTTACTAGTGAAGGAATAGCTGTAGATATACCAACCGTGGGAGTCAGACTGTCGCGCCTTTCTCTGAGAGTCATCCTTATCCAGACTGCACTTGAAAAGATTTTTGCTCTTGGCAGTCCCTAGATGCCGAACAATTGGACTGTTCTCCAGCGGATTTGCCGGCCGATTGGTACGCCAGTAAATCCAATCCTCCGGCTGAAAATTGTAGGTGTTGCGCGAGGCGCACGCGAAATACGTATCATTGTTGTCGCCGAGATAGAGCATCGTGCCGAGACCAAGTTGCTTGAGGTTGTTGAGACAGTTGATCTGCGCGGCTTTAGCTTTGGCTTTCGCAAGAGCAGGTAAGAGCATGCTGGCGAGGATCGCGATAATCGCGATCACGACGAGCAGTTCAATCAGGGTAAATGCGGTGATCCTCCGACCGGCCGCTGACGCACCAGTTTTCATATTGGGTTATCCCAGTTGTAACCCGATCTTCGTAAAACCAACAACCAGCGAGCGTTGGTATTCGTCACATCGGGATGTGCTTTCTAGGGCACATCAACGTGATTTGGCGCGGCGGGTGGACGCAGTGCCGTCGCGGGCGGACGATCGTCCATTTGCACTTACCTCGACGCGGCGCGGCTTTGAGTCGCGAGAACTGACGCCCAAGGCGATGGCAAGGACCTCGTCGACCGTTTCGACCGGCTTGAAGCTGACTTTCCTTTTCACCTCGGCGGGAATGTCCGGGATGTCTTTCTCGTTGAGCTTGGGGATGATTACGGTGTGAATTCCAGCGCGGGCAGCGGCGAGGCTTTTCTCCTTCAATCCGCCGATCGGCAGAACGAGGCCGCGCAAGGTGACTTCGCCGGTCATGGCCACATCTTTGCGTACTGGCTTGTCACTGAAAAGCGAGGCAAGCGCGGTAAACATGGCGATGCCGGCGGAAGGCCCGTCCTTCGGAATTGCGCCGGCGGGAACGTGGACGTGGATATCGCAGTCTTTGAAGTCATCCCCATTAAGATTCAGCTCCTTCACACGTGAGCGCAGTAAGCTCAGCGCAGTCTGCACCGATTCCTTCATCACGTTGCCGATCTGACCGGTCAAAGTGATGTTCCCCTTCCCTGCGTACTTGGTGGCTTCGATATGCAAGACTTCGCCACCCACCGGAGTGTAGGCCAAACCGGTGACGACGCCCGGCAAGCTCCTCTTCAATCGCTCCTCGCGAACGAACCGCGCAGGCCCGAGATGTTCAGCAACGATCAGCGGAGTGACAGTTACACTTTGCTTTTCACCTTTGGCAACCTGTGCAGCGATCGCGCGACAAACCGCGCCAATCTGGCGTTCAAGGTCGCGAACACCAGCTTCGTGCGTGTAATCGTTAATGACTTTAATGATCGCGGCGGGCTGCCATTTGCATTGCGCGGGCTTCAGGCCGTGTTCGGATAACTGGCGTTTAACAATGTATTGGCGGGCGATCTCGAGCTTTTGGTGTTCGGTATAGCCCGGAATATCAATCAACTCCATGCGATCGCGCAGCGGCGCCGGAACAGGATCGAGGTAATTCGCCGTCGCAATAAAAATTACCTGCGACAAGTCGAACGGCAGATCGAGGTAATGATCCGTGAACGAATGATTTTGCCGTGGGTCGAGCACTTCGAGCAACGCGCTCGCCGGATCGCCACGAAAATCGGCGGCGAGCTTGTCAATTTCATCCAGCATAATGACTGGATTGCGCGTTCCAACACGACGAAGCTCCGCGATCAATCGCCCCGGCATGGAACCAATATATGTCCGGCGATGCCCGCGAATTTCCGCTTCGTCCCGCACGCCACCGAGACTGATGCGCGCAAATTTTCGTCCCAGTGCATCAGCGATGGACTGCCCCAGGCTCGTCTTCCCAACACCAGGCGGCCCAAGAAAACAGATGATCGGCCCGCGCCCTTCCGGATTCAATTTCCGCACCGCGAGATATTCGATCAGCCGACGTTTCACCTTCTCCAAATCGTAATGATCGCGATCGAGGATTTTCTGGGCGTTGGCCAGGTCGAGCTTGTCCTCGCTCATTTTTGCCCACGGCAAATCGGCGACAGTTTCAGCGTAGCTAACGATGACGGAATACTCCGGGCTGGCGGGTGAAATATAGGTGAGGCGCTTCAACTCTTTCTCGACCTGCGCCATCACGTTTTGCGGTGGCTTGGCTTCAATCAGTCGCTTGCGCAGCTCGGCAACCTGTTCTTCGGATCCGCCTTCGCCCTCGCCCAGCTCTTTCTGAATTGCCTTGATCTGTTCGCGGAGGAAATGACGCTTCTGCGTGTCAGAAATTTGCGACGCGACATCCTGCTGCAGCTTTTGTTGCAAGCGGGCGATCTCGAGTTGGGAAGACAAACGCTGCTGCACGGCGGCAATGCGCTTGGAAACGTCCAGTTCCTCGAGCAACTGCTGCTTCTCGTTAACATCAACGTTCAGGTTGCTCGCGAGAAAATCCGCGAGCTGACTCGGCTCCTTGATGTTCATCAACATCACCCGCGCCTGCTCGGGCGCGTCGGGCGTCAGGTCCAAAAGTTCGAGCGCACTGTCGCGCAAATTATTGACGCGCGCCTGGAAATGCTGATCGACCTTCTCCGGATTGTTGCTCTGCAACACCTCGACTTCGCAACGAAAATACGGATCGGACTTCACGAACTTCGTCGCGCGAATTCGACGCAGTGCCTGGCAGAGAATCACGACCACATCATCCGCCTGCCGAATCAGCTTCAGGACATTTGCCGCAACTCCGATCGTGTATAAATCTCCTTCTTTCGGCGATTGGTCCTGCTCATTTTTTTGGGTCAGGAGCGCGATGATTTTCGTCTTCGGAAGCGTTTCATCCAACATCTTCAAGGAACCGGCGCGGCGCACGCTCAACGGCACGACCGTGCCCGGAAAAACTACCATTCCGCGCACCGGCAAAACGGACAGCTCACCGGGAATCTGCGGCTCGTCCGGATCATTCTTCTTCGTCACCGCGATCACCGGCGACTCCGCCGTCGGCGAAGGTTCGTTCCCCTTCAAAGCTGCTAGCACATCTGTATTAAACATTGGCACCTTTCAACTCCTTCGCACTGCTCCCGCGGAATTCAATTTACGCCTCGCTGCGAAACGGCAGATAAACCCATAGAAGTCCTTCCTTATATTCCGCTCGAACGGCACCGCCTTCCACATCAGAGGGCAACAAAACTTCGCGTGCGAATCGGCCGGCATCGATCTCCATGGTCACGATTTGCACTGGCTCTTCATCTTTGCCTTTCGGTTCCGGAACTTCGCGGCGTCCCTCGATGCGCAAAGTGCGACCGTGAACCTCAATATGAATATCGTCTTTCGGCACGCCGGCCAGATCAACGCAGATGGCAAAACCTTTCACGCAGCGATACGCGTTCACCGCCGGACACCACGTATCTGGGGCCGCTTGTTGCCCGAATTTCACGCGCGTGAACTGGTAGACGAGGTCGCCGAGGCGGCCATGCAACTGGTTCAATCGATACTTCGGGTCAGACATAAGCAACTCCTTCTCGCAATATTATCATTCAACCACGCGGCTGCAAACAGGGTAAAGGATCGACCGGGAGCCCGGAGCGGAAGCGAGTGAAGAAAACCAGGGTGACCACGGCAAATGCAGAGCAAACTACCGTTGCTGCATTCCTGCCCTGGCGGGGTTCGTAAGTCCACATTCCGTGGGCCCTGGCGCGCGCAAACTACGCCCTCCCCTCACCCACGGCAAGGACGGATCAAATCGAAATCTCAGTCTCTTCCGCGTGCACGTGGAGGAAATCCAGAATCTGCGCGACCGCTTCCGCGACGCTAATTTTATCGGTATGGATATGAAGCTCCGGATTCTCCGGCGCTTCGTAAGGAGCAGAGATGCCGGTGAATTCCTTCACCTCGTTCGCGCGGGCTTTCACGTAAAGACCCTTCGGGTCGCGCTGTTCGCAAACGTTCAGCGGCGCGTCGACAAACACTTCGATGAAACGATCTTCGAGCATCATGTTGCGAACCAGGTCGCGGTCCGCGCGATACGGCGAAATGAAAGCAGTGATGCAAATAATTCCTGCATCGGCGAACAACTTGGAGACTTCACCCACGCGGCGAATATTCTCACGCCGATCTTGCGGCGAGAAAGCGAGGTCCGAGCAGAGGCCGTGGCGGATGTTATCCCCATCGAGGACGTAAGCTTGTTTGCCCAGGTTGAAAAGTTCGCGTTCGACCTCGGTCGCGATAGTGGATTTACCCGAACCGGACAGGCCGGTGAGCCAGACAACCAGGCCGGGATGTCCATTGCGGCGTTCGCGTTGCAGGGCGGTGACTTTGCCCTGGCTCCAGAAAATGTTGTCGCTGCGTTGGAGAGAGTCGGGCGTGCGCTTCGGATACGAATCGAGCGCGATGATTCCGCCACCCGCCACTTCGAAACCATCAACCACGACAAAGCGGCCGGAAGAAACGATTTCTGAGTGCGCGTCGAACGCGACCGGACGACGCGTCTTCAGCGTGAGTTCGGCAACTTCATTGCGTCCGATGAAAATCTCTTTCTCGCGTCGCGAGACAGTCTCAAGCGTGGACGAATCAATGACCCGGTCAATCGAATCGATTTCGCAATCAACTTCCTGCGTGGTGAGCTTGAGCTTGTAGAGCTTGCCTTTGCGAAACGGCGCGCGACCCAGCCAGAACAAACGCGCTTTGAAGCGGGTGAGTTCGTAAGGAGCATCCGTTTCCAGGGAAGCAAGCGACCCCCGCTCCACAAAAATTTGTTCAGTAAGCGTCACACCAATCGATTCACCCGCGCTCGCTAGATCGCGCGACGGAGCATTCCAGCGTTCGATTGTTTTAACGGTGCTGACTTTGTTACCCGGCGAGAAGAGGATCCTGTCACCGACCTTCAGGGTGCCGGATTCCACGCGCCCAGCGAGAATGCGGCGCTCGTCAAAGCGATAGACGTCCTGAATAGGGAACCGAAGCGCCTGGTGGCTGGGAAGGTCGGCAACTTTGAAACCGTCGAGCACCTCGAGAACGGTCGGCCCGTTCCACCAAGGCATGTTCGCGCTTTTGGCGGCAATGTTGTCGCCGTGCTTCGCTGCGATCGGAACGAACTGCTTCGGCTCAACGCCGATCGATGCGAGAAATTTGCGATACTCTGTCTCAAGTTGGTCGAATCGTTCCTGCGAGTAATCCTGCAGGTCCATTTTGTTCACCAGGACCGCAATCTGCCGAATCCCGAGAAGGTTCAGCAGATAACCATGCCGACGCGATTGCTCCTGCACGCCCTCATTCGCATCAATGAGCAGCAGGGCCGCTTCCGCGTTCGCGGCGCCAGTGACCATGTTTTTAAGAAACTCCTTATGGCCCGGCGCATCGATAATCACGTACTGGCGCTTCTGCGTCTGAAACCAAATCTGAGCCGTATCAATCGTAATATTCTGATCCCGCTCCGATTGCAGCGCATCCATCAAGTTCGCCCACTCGAATGGCACGCCGCGCCGTTCAGCAATCCGCTGCAGTTGCTCCAACTTTCCTTCAGGCAAAGAACCCGTGTCGTGAAAGAGTCGTCCGACAAACGTTGACTTCCCGTGGTCCACGTGACCGACGATGACAATTTTTAATTGCTCTGTTGGAATCGAGATTTTGTTCATGGTGTTAACCACAGCGCTTCAGGAAACTTGATCTTACATGTAGCCGTCGCGCCGGAGCTTTTCGAAGGCATCTTCGCTCTCTTTGTCCTGCGCACGGCCGGAACGCTCAGTCGTTTTGGTATTACGCAGTTCTTCGATTATTTCTGGAATACTGCGGGCGTTCGATTTGATCGCGCCGGTGCACGGCGCGCACCCGAGACTGCGATACCGCTCGCCTTTTTCGTTCGCGAAATAGAGCGGAATAATCGGGATATTCTCACGATGGATATACTCCCAAATATTCAGTTCCGTCCAATGCAGGAGCGGGTGAATGCGGATATGCGTTCCTTTATCGAAGTCCGTTTTAAATTGATCCCAAAGCTCAGGCGGTTGGTCCTCAACGTTCCACTCCATGTTCTTATCGCGCGGACTGAAGTAACGTTCCTTCGCGCGAGTCGGCTCTTCGTCGCGACGCACGCCGACAATCACACCGGTGAAATGATGCTTCTCAAGGACTTGCTTGAGTCCATCCTTCTTCAATGTGCCACAGCATTCAACGCGAGTGGCGCGACCGTTTGGGAAAGTAACGCCGCTGCGTAGGACTTCTTCATTCTTTCCGACCACCAAATCCAGCTTCCATTCCTGCACGAGACGGTCGCGGTACTCGATCATCGTCGGAATCTTGTAAGTCGTATCGACATGCACCAGCGGAAACGGCACGTGACCAAAGAACGCTTTTCGCGCCAGCCAAAGGAGGACGGTTGAGTCCTTCCCAATACTCCACAACATCGCGAGGTTCTCGAACTTATTGAACGCCTCGCGCATTATGTAAATGCTCTGATTCTCAAGTTTTGATAGGTAATCCATCTTGTTAGAACGTTTTCACGCTTGAAGGTTTTCACGTTGTGAGCGAGCGCCACGTCTCTTGCTCGAGACCGCCGCGCTCGTAGGCGGGCAATTCACAAGGTACTTAATAAAATTTGAAAGCTGTCGCGCTACCATTTCCGCTTGATCGCGCAGAACACCGAAATCGGGCTCAGATAGATAGTTCAGATCGAAAGCTATATACAGCTGCGTTCTGACCTCTCCAGCAGATCCCTTCGCGATATACAGGAAATGGATAAACTCTTTGTTTCCCGAGCGTTCAAACTCCTCTGCAATGTTAGAGGCAATCGAAACTGCAGCGCGCCGTAGTTGATCGCGAAGTCCGAAATCTTTGGCAAGCGCGCCCACCGCAGTCTTGCTGTAGATCGCTTTCACGAGCGCCCTCGCTTCCTGCCAGACCTTCAACTGTTCGAACTCCTGAATCGTTGCCATTCTTTCGCGATAACCTTCAAACGTTTAAACGTGAAAACCGGTCACGCCTTTCTGGCCATGAACGTGTGGATGCCGCATTCCACTTTGTTAAAACCGGTCCAACGGCCGGCGCGTTCGTTTTGCGGATCAGTTGCTTTGGCGGTGCAGGGCCAGCAGCCGATCGACCGGTAGCCTTGATCGTGCAGCGGATTGTACGGAACTTTGTTCGCGTGCAGGTAATCCCAAACCGCTTTCTTCGCCCACGCCGCCATCGGATTCAGCTTCACGATTTCGCGGCCAGTGTTTTGATCGAAGGTGTAGAGTTCGATGACGTCGATTTCTGCGCGCGTTTCGGACTGTTCGCGGCGGAGCCCGGTGATCCAACAATCGAGTTCTGAAAGTTTATTCTGGAGCGGAACAACTTTGCGCATCGTGCAGCAAAGGTCAGGATCGCGCTTCCACAATTCCGCGCCGAACGAAGTGTTTTGTTGTTCGACGGTAAGATCCGGCTGCAGACCTTCAATCGTGCGGCCGAAAAATTCTTCGAGCCGCGATTTCAGAGCAATCGTTTCCGGAAATAGAAATCCAGTGTCGATCGTGAAGATGGGAAAGTTCAATCCCGCTTTCCGCGCGAGATCGATCATCACCGAACCAGCGCCCTGAAAACTCGTGCCGATTCCAGCCTTCTCGCCAAAGTAGCCCCAGGCCCAACGGAGAATTTTCTCCGTGTCGCCATCCTGGAACTCTCGGTTGAGAGCCTGAACTTCAGCAGCCGTGAGCATTTAGTTTGAAACAACAGCAGTGACAGCCTGCGCGGGAACAGTCGGCACTTCTTTCAGCAAAACACGATCACACCAATCACCGAAGCGTTCGCCGCGCGCGCGTTCCTGCACGTAGCGGGTGAGTATCGGCTTGAGCACCGCTTCAAATTCCTCCCCTTTGACGTTCTCTTTGTAGAGTTTCGTTAACCGCGTGCTCGCAATATTCCCGCCGAGGTAAAGCTGATATTTATTAGGCGCGCGACCGACGAAGCCGATCTCCGCCATATAAGGACGAGCGCACCCGTTCGGGCAGCCAGTCATGCGGACGACGATTTCTTCGTTATCCAAACCGACTTCCGCGAAAAGTTTTTCAAAGCGCGTAATAACGCTCGGCATGACCCGTTCAGATTCCGCAAGAGCGAGACCGCATGTCGGCAACGCTGGGCACGCAATCGAAGCGAGCCGCACTGCCGAGCCCTGGTCTTCAACCTTCACGCCATGCTCCGCGAGCATCTTGTTGATCCCTTCAATGTCGGAATCCGGCACGTTCACGAGCAACAGATTCTGCGCGGCAGTGAGCCGCACTTCGGGACGGAATTTTTCCACCACCCGACGCAACGCCGTTTTCATCTGTACCTGCGGCGTGTCCTGCACCCGGCCCATCTCCACGAACAAGCCCAGGAAATTGCGCCCATCAAGCTGCCGATTCCATCCGAGCAAATCACCCTGCTTGGTGAACTGAAACGGCTTCGCCGGCGCAAGCTTGATTCCCGCGCGACGCTCCACTTCTTCACGGGTCCAATCCGCGCCCCGTTCTTCGACCACATACTTCAACCGCGCATGTTTGCGGTTGGTCCGATCGCCGAAATCTCGATGAATTGTGAGCACCGCTTTCGCCACCGCTTCGATATGTTCCGGCGTGAAGAAGCCGAGCACATCCGCCATGCGCGGATACGTATCGGCGTTGCCATGGCTCATGCCCATGCCGCCGCCGGCCAGTAAATTATATCCGGCGAGTTTCCCCTGTTCTTCAATCGCGACGAAACCCAGGTCGTTGGTGAAAATATCAATGTCGTTCAGCGGCGGAATTACGAACGCCACTTTGAATTTCCGCGGCAAATACGTTTTGCCATAGAGCGGATCGACGAAATTCTTCTCATCATCGCTCGCGAGGTCGAGCTGTTTGCCTTCAACCCAAATCTGGTGATACGCGCGCGTCTTCGGCAGAAGCGCTTTCGAAAGCAAAAACGAATCCTGCAACACGCGATCAACCAGCGGGCTCGTCGCCGGAGTGGGCGATGCCATGACGTTACGGTTCACATCGCCGCACGCCGCCAGCGTGGTGGAAAGGCAATCGTTGATCCCTTTCATGAGACGTCCCAAACCAGATTTCACGACACCGTGAAATTGAAATCCCTGGCGCGTTGTAATGCGCAGCGTGTTGTTCGCACATTCTGTCGCCAGACGATCAAAGGCCAAATACTGATCCGCTGAAACAACGCCGCCCGGCATACGCCCGCGCACCATGAACATGTAGTACTTGCCGGTTTTGCGCTTGTCGCGGTCATCCTGCTGATAAATACCGTGAAACTTCAGAAATTGGCCGTCATCTTCAGAGAAACGTTCCGCACTGGGGTCCGCCAAAACGGTGGCAATCCCACCCGCCAACGTGGGGCTGTTTTCCTTAAGCACTTCATTGTGCGAGACTTTAGTCGGTGCGGCGGGTGCAATCATAAGTAATCTACTTAGGTTACGTAAGATAACAGGGCGGTTTTGCCCCGTCAAGAGTTGTTCATGTTAGCGCAGTTGCGTCGCTTCGCGAGAAATTTCCGCCGGTTCAGCAACGATTTACCACGACCCATCTACCAGCGCGGATGTAATTTTGCGCGCCAAGTCTTCGGCGAGCAGCGGCGCGGCCTGGCGCTCAGCCGACGGGAGATCCGCACCTGAACGAATAGTCGTGCGGCCCGCGGCTGCAGATTTCACGAGCACTTTGCCAGTGGCGCGTTCCGTCGCCGTAAACCGCGCAGTTAACGTCAGTTCATAATCGCGAACCGTAAGCACATCGCGCGGATCAAAACTCAATCCCGACCGATCAAACTCGGTGATGGTTCCTTCCACGATAATATCCGCATCACCGCGGGTCGCGAGCAGGTAGGTGCCATCTTGCTGGAGCGCACGCCGCAACGAAGTGGCGACTGGCTCAGTCAGGCGCGGTTCCCACGTTAAATTCTGGAAGAGATTTACTTGAACCGAACGCGAACCAGCCGGCATGCCATTCGTAGGGCCGAGCCGATATCCCGCGCAACCCAGCAAAAAAGAAAAGACTAAAACCGAGGAAAGCAGCGCGAGATTACTTCTGCGCCGTTTGCAAACTGCGCTCTTTCCGTTTTTCGATACGCTGCTTGATTTCTTCAATGCGCTGCCTGGCTTCTTCGGCATACTTGGACTGCGGATCACGAATTAAAACTTCGTTGTAGTAGACCAAAGCACCGTCCCATTGTCGCTTCTTTTCGTAGAACCGCGCCACCAGAATACTGCCGCGCGCCTGTTCCGTCCTTAACGAGGCGATGTGCTGCTGCGCTTCCGGCACTCGCGGATCGCGCGGATGCAGCGTAATGAAATCAGTGAACGTCGCGATCGCCTGCCCGGCCACACTCTGGTCGTATTCAGCGGTGGTCGCCTGCTTCAAATAAGCCAGTCCCGCTTTGTAAATCGCGTCCGCGGAAACCTGCGGCCGATCGTGATACTTGTCCGCAGCTCGTTCGTAAGCTCTCACCGCCTCCGGATAATCCTCTTGTTTCTCGCGCGCCGCCCCAATGTTCATTTGCGCTTGCGGCGCAACTTCGCTATAAGGCCCGTTCTTCAGCAGTTTTTCATACAACCCAACCGTTTTATCCATCGATGAAAAAAATGGAATTACCCCCCAAAGCTTGAACCATTGGCCCGCGAGGTAGCGGTTTGCGATCTCGTATTGCCGTTTCACCACCTCGTCGTAGTTGGTTGATTTGGGATATTTCTCAACCAATTCCTGATACGCTTTGAACGCTTTCTCGTCATTGTCTCGCTCTTCGTAAGAACGGCCGACCAAATACTGCGCTTCCGGCGCGTAGTCAGAAAAAGGCCAAACACGGACGACGCGTTTGGCAGCTTTGGTGGAGAGCTTGAAATTCTTTTTCTCGAACGCTTCCTTCGCGACATCGAGCTGATCCTTGGCGCGATTGCGAGTCCACGAGCCACTTCCATCCGCAGGCTCATAGCTCCACCCTTCCCCGGCTCGATAGACCAGTGGTGCTGGAGTATTCACCGCGAAAACCAGAAGAGCGGTGAATGCCAGGAAGACGCGAATCAGGCGGCACTGCATACGCGCGAACCGTACCGGAGGCGTAAAGTCACGTCAAGCAACGCGCCTCCGGCGGTAACGCAGGAGGCGGAAATCTTAGACCGCGACCGCCGCGCCCGCTTCCTCACGAGCACCCGCTGGGTCGCTCTCGCGACGGCCCCCAGGAGTCTTGGCGGACTTTTCTTTTTTCTTACCGAGCCAATCCTCGTGAATTTGCTTCACGAGCTTTTTCAGGTCGTCGAACTTGGTTGGCTTGAGCAGATAGCCGTCTGCGCCAATCTCGTTGGCGGCGCGAAAATCCTCCGGCTTTTCCGAGGAAGTGAAAATGAGCACGCGCGTCTTCTTAACTACGTTTTGAGATTGCCCACGGATCCACTTCAGCACGTCCACTCCCGACATTTTCGGCATCGCCAGATCCAGTAGCACCAAATCGGGAAGCGGGTAGTTCTCGCGATCTTTGTAGATGCCGTCGCCGGCGAGATACGCAAGTGCTTGCGGCCCTTCGCTCACGCGATAAAGCCGCGCTGGAACTGAAGTCCGTTTGAAAGCCCGCTCCAGTAGCGCGCCATCAACATCGTTGTCGTCAACCGAAAGGACTACCTGGGGTTTGCTCTCCATATATTCACGTATTCGAGTTCAGACTGAATCCCCGAAAAATTCGAATTAGCATCTTGCATTGGAATAGCATGGAGCCAAACGAACCGAGAATAGGGCACGTTAAGGAAAACCCGCTGGGGTTATTCCTGACTGATGATCAGCAGGTAAGAACGAAAATGCCTACCGGGCGAAATGAATCACGGCCGACTCGAAGATCACCAGGAGCAAAAGGAGAGTCCAAACGAACAACTCATGAGCGGAGAGTTTTTTCCGCGCGGCGGGCGCGAGGCTTACCGTCACGCGCGCAGCGCCCAGCGAAATTTCATCACCCACGGCGAGCTGTTTGTTGGGAAGGATCTCGCCGTTCACCGACATCAAAGCCGAACCGAGCGCCTCCATCGTAAACCTCTGCCCGGGTCCGGATCGTGCAGGCGCTAACTGGATACACGCATGCTCTTCGAACACCCCTGCAGCCGCTATCTGCAGGCCCGCGTTTGCGGACCGTCCGATCACCAGTGGAAATTCAGAAATTTCGTATGCTGCGACGGCCCCACGATCATCCGTCACATCAAGCCGGAGCATGGCATTTCACCACAAGCGGCGGTGAACATGAACGCGATCACCAGGATAAACCGGTCGATCGTTTTTGGGATCTTTGAGTGCTTTTTTCCCGTTCACTTCCACCTTCTCGCCGTTAGCGCGGAAGATCTCGATTTGATCCTTCTTCGCGAAATCCGTGAAGTCGCCGGCCGCCGCAATTGCTCGCATCGCCGTAATCGCGCCCGTATGCATCCGCTGGCCAGGCGTCTTCACTTCACCACTCACGAAGTAACTCTGTTCTTCAGCTTTAACGCTCACCGTCAGCCGCCGAAGAATGCGGGGCACGTATAAATCGTGAATCGCCGCTTCTAGTTCACCCTTCCGTAAATCCGCAGCCCGGATCGTTTGGCCCAGGGGAAGCGTGATCGTCCCATCTTCGCGCACGGTTTGCTCCCAAGTAGGAGGAATCCCGTTGTTGTCTGCGAAGTTGATCTTGATCTGCGCGCCCGGCCGGTAAGTCGTGTCCGTGGTGGTGGATATCGGTGGCGCATCCGTTGCCGAGGCATCAACTACCCCGTCACCCCCTGAACCCGTTGTTTCACAGCCCATCTGCGTTATCATCGCCACGGAGAGGCAAAACAGGACGAAATAATTCTTCACACTACTCTTCATCTCACAAAACATGTCAGTAATTGCGCCGCGATTATGCGGCGCATCTTTGACAGCACAATCAATATTTCTGTTTCAACTCGACGCTCGCTCCGCGATCTGACTTTTTAGTCTCCCCATTCTTCTCGTCTGCCTTCGCGTCGTCATCGTCCTGCTTGGAGTAGTAGTCGTAGTAGTAGCCGCTGTAGTAGTAGTAGTAGGAATCCTGCGAAATGTTGATGTTGTTCAACACGACACCGAGCAGATTTCCACCCACTTTCTCGACCATCGCTTTGGCGCGTTGCGTCATCACTTGCGGATACTTGCGATATTGAATGACCAGCAACGCCATATCCACTTCACTGGCGAGGATCGAAGCGTCGCTCACACCCATGATCGGCGGTGAATCGAAAAACACAAAGTCATAACGTTCACGCGCCTTATGGATAAATTCGCGCATTTGCGTTGAATTCAAAATACCGAGCGAACTGCTCGGCAATTTGCCCGACGGCAGGAAGTGCAGGGACGGCACTGGCGTCGTCTGGATCACTTCTTCCATCGTATTCTGCTTGAGCAGATAGTTGGTCAAACCAATGGAGTTGGAGACGTTCAACAGCTTGTGCAAGCTGGGGCGCCGCAAGTCTGAATCGACCAGCAGCACACGTGCACCGTTCTGCGCAAAGACTGTGGCAAGGTTGAAGATCGTGGTCGATTTGCCTTCGCCCGCGCCGCCGGATACGACCGTGATCGTCCGCAATTCCCCGCCTTTGCGCGAGAAAAGCACGTTCGTGCGCAGCACACGGTAAGCCTCGGCATGCGGGCTGTCCGGCCCTTCCAACATGAGCGAACCGACGTTCTGCGGGATGACCCCGAGGACCGGCGCCTGAAGCGAGCGTTCCACATCGTCGATCGTCTTAACGCTCGTGTCGAGGTATTCAATGAAGAACGCGAGGCCCACGCCCATGATGAGGCCAACCACAATCCCAATGCCGATATTCAACGGAACACTTGGCTGGACGGGTTTGCTCTCCACGCTGGCTTCGTCAACGATCACGACGCTGGAACCTTTCGGAATGCGCGCGTCGACTTTTTCAGCCAGCAGCCGCATGAACACCGTGTCCAGGATGCGTTGCTGGTTTTCCAAATTGCGCTTCACCAGGAAGTACGGCGCGTACTTCTGCCGTTTTACGGTGTCGTCGCGCTTGGCAGCCTCAAACAATTCTTTCAAAGCCTGGGCATTTGCCTTGGCGGTAGTCACCCGCACTTCCAAGCCATTAAGGATGCCATCGATGCGGTCTTCGATCTGGCGGTTAATCGTAGCCTGAAGTTCCATCAGGCGTTTGACTTCGTGGTGCTCGTCGGAAAAATCCTGCGCGATGGAAGTGTACTGCTGTTCGGTCTTGGCAAGATCATCCAGGTAGCGGTCTAAATGGGCATCCGGAAGAGCGGTCGGCAAAGCTTTGCGCAGTTCTTTGCGGGTAGGATCTTTCTTCTCGAGTTCCCGCAGTTTCTCAAGCATGCCGTTCAGATGAATATACTGCTGCTCGGCGGCGATGCGGTCCCGCTCAATATTCCGGACAGTTTCCGGTTCCGTCGTAGTTTGGTAATACGAGTCACCGACATCTGAAATTCCGAGAGCAACACGCGTCTGGTCGACGTTGGTTTGCAGCGTCTGCACTTCGCGATAATGCTTCTGATATTCCTCTTCCAGCGCCGCGATGCCACCTTCGGAAAGCTCGGCGCGGTATTGCGCGCGCGTCGCGCGATATTGTTTGGCAATCTCGTTTGCAATGTCCGCCGCCTCCTGCTTGTCTTTGCTGAACGCGTGGATTTCAATCAAGCTGGTGTTGCGCGACTGGCGCACCTGGATCGTCTCGACAAGAATCTTGTACGCCTCGCTGATCTTCAACGTTTCAGGCAAACCCCAGCGTTTCGCCCAAACGCTTTGCAATCTCAACCGCTCAATAACGGGGTGCAGAACCTTGGTTGATTTAATTTTCTCGAACTCTGTTTGGATAAAGTAGGGATCGTAGGCAGTAGGCCCGTTTGGTTGCAGCAGCGAGCCAATGTCCGGCGTGTCTTTGCCCACCTCAATACGAACCGTACTCTTAAAGGTAGGCTCCATTAAGAAAGTCACTGCTGTTGTGGTTAATACCACCAGCAGAAACACAGCGAGGATCACCGTTTTGCGAATGCGAATAATTCGCCAGTAATCGAGGAAGTGGAGTTTAGCGTCGTTGTTTTGCGGCGTGCCGAACGTGTTTTTTGATGCTTCCATGGGACAAAAAAAGGAGGCTAGAGTGTTTATCCTTCCAGCCTCCCGACGTTATTTCAACTTAAATCTACAGCTTCTCAGTAAGTACCGCGGACCCCCACGTAAACGCGGTTACGCTTATAGCTCCGGTTGTCGTCGTCTTCGTAGACTTCGGAATCGAGCCAATCGAAGTTGTAACCCGCTTCAAGCGCCACGAACCGGTTCAACTCATAGGTCAGGTTCAACCCGGCCATGAAGAAGTTTTCGGAGGGGTTATCCTGGCCCTGAATGTCGTATTGGTTGTGTTGAAAGCTCGCGATTGCGCTCCCAATCAGCGCACCCCAAAGGCGGTGGCTCACCGATCCATAGATCGCCGTGCTTTGCGCGTCCATGTTCGGCAATAACCCAATTCCATCGGCCGCCGGCACGAAACTGATATCCGTTTGGGCGCGTTGATGGCGGACGCCTAACTGCGCATAGCTGCCGGGCTGGTACAGCCAGGTCAAATTGCCATCCACATATGGGCTCCAGTTATCCTCTTCCAGTTCAGTCCCAGAGAACCTGGCAATTTCTTGCGCATAATCCAGATCGGTATACTCGGTGTATTGAGCACCGGCTCGGAGCGACGCGTTGAGCGTTGGGCTGATCCCTTGATCAACGCCAGCGTAGAGATAATGGGAAGTGGTGTTACGCTCCTGCGCGTCGTATTGGAAGGCCGGAAAGAAAGGATGTCCGAGTGCGTCGTCGCTATCATAGTCAACGACTTCATATTGATAGCCACCCACCACGACCGTCTTCGGTAGAACCACCGCGCGCAGGTTCAAGCTGGCCAGATGTTCCATGCGGTCCAAAGTGGCCGAACGGCTGTTCACAAAACCGTCCTCTTCGTAGTCGTACCACTGATTGCCGTAACCAAGCACCGCAGTCAGGTTTTCGGTGATTCCCGCGCTAAAGCTCACGAGCGCGTGATTGCGCATGTTGTCACCTTCGGAGCGTAACCCGCTATCGGTCAACACGCCATTTTCTCCAACGAGAAGCTCGGGCTCCTGTGCGATCACGAAAGAATCGCTCAGGTCGATTTTAAAGCGCGGGGTGAAAGCGTGGCTGAGCTTGCCGTTCAGCATGTGCGCATGATCCCATGCGTCTTCGTCGTTCGAATCGCGGTCTTCATACCACCGGCCGGAGTAAACGTAGTTCAATCCGAGCGCCGTTTGGTCGCGGATCAGGTTCAGGCTGGCGGACGGGCTGATTTCGAACCCGAGGCTGTCGCGTTCCGCATGGCTCGGCGCGGTTAGATAGTTGTCGTCGTAGAAGCCGCGCAACGTCGCCGAAATACTCCAAGGCTTCGTCGCCTCCTGTGAGCCGGCTGCTGGAGCTAGGTTCTGTGCCTGGATACTCGCCGCCCCAAGTGCAACAAGTCCCACAGTCGCTGTGATTTTATTCATACGTATTTTTTTCCTCGTTCAACTTTTTCCGCCCTGAACCAATAGAAAAGCGGTTCAGTTTTACGGAGATCAAAATTGATTGTCAAATGGTAAAGTGCGTTTTTGTGCCGTCGTTTTAGCAGCTAAACTCATTAACGCCAGCGAATTCTATCGCTCAGGAATAATTGATCCGGAAGCATTCCCGGCGGTGCCATTTTTACCGGGAATCCAGTCGGCACATTTTGGAACTTATACACATCCAAATAAAAGTTCGCCCAAAGCCCCTCGCGCGTGTGTTTGGCCCGGCTGTTTTCGTTCATTTCGGTCAGGAACCGGCGATTCGTTGTGATGGGTGTGAGATACAAGCCGCGAATCACTTTCCGCTCATCGTTGATCCGGTAGAAATCGTCGCGCTTATCCAGCCCGGCGTCCAGCGTAATCCATACGCATTGGCGATCTCCGTACCAAGCCACCGCCCACGGCATATCGCTCATCATTAATTCATCCCGCTCCATGAATTGCGATACGGTCAGGATGTACGGTGGAAAGTACGGCGGATACTCGAAGGGTACATTCCTCGGCGGCGCCAGCCGAAGCGCCAGCGGCAGACTCATCAGCAGCAGGAAGCCGGCGATGGCGGAACTTCGCAGGACTGGCGCCGGAAAATTCAATCCATCCAGGAGTGTGAAAAAGACCCCGGCACCGAAGATGAAAAACAGCGGCGTAAACACGACCAGCAAGTTCTCGGAATTTGCGGTCGGCGTCGCTGCGCTTAACTCCGTTCGCCCGAGCGCCTGCACAGCGATGAACAGAAAGAGTGTTCCAAAGAGAAACCACTTCAGGCGGCTGATCGCGACATTGCGGAACGGCATAAACAGCGCCGCGACGAAAAATGCGCCTATCCAGTTGCCGGCCGCGCGCGGAAGCTCCTGACCAATGATTTCGCGCGCGTTCACCACCAGCTTGCGGATGTATTCATCAAATTCCACCCGGTTGACCGCCGACCGAACCTTTTGCGGCATCGAGCGCTCCAAAACATTTCCCGGATACTGAACGCTTTGATGATGCACCGCGTAAGTGGCAGTGCCGAACAGCGTGCCGCTGACTTGAAAATTCCGCAGCAACCACGGCGCGAGGACCAGCACGAAAAGAAGCGAAGCGATAATCGCCACGCCAGCCCGCGGCCCGCTCGGCGGCTGCGCTTCCGTTCCCGGCGCAGGAGCCGGCGCTGGTGTCGCGCCGACCGCGGTAAGGAACGCGACCACCGGTATGATCAGCCAACCCATCGAATACCGAGTGAGCGCCATCAATCCCACAATGACCCCGGCGAAAGCAGCCATTTTGAAGAGCCAGCTTTTGGATTTTCCCAGTTCACGAGCGCCCATTTCGAATTTCACCAGCACATTCGCGAGCAATAAAAACAGTGCCATCAGCAGAATCGTCGAGAGACCCGACGTGGTGAATTCCCAGTAAAGCTCCGTCAGCGCCACCAGCGCCGCGGCGAGAACTCCCACACTGCGATCGAACAACCGCCTGGCTAATCGATACACGAGAAAAAGCACCACAAAGAACAAAAGCTGATTGAACGCGCCGATCAGCCATTCCGCCCGGTACCGGTTGAAGTTTTGTTCCGTCATCGCCCCCTTTATCGGGACCACTTTCATTAATCCCGCCAACAGCGTTGGATACACCGGAGCGTTCGCGATGTCCGGATGCGGTCGCGTCAAAAGCTCAGGACTGATCCGACCGCGATGTTCTTCAATCAGCGCGATGCTGAGCGGTCGAACGAACTTCGTTGAATAGCCTTCTCCATTCGCAAGGTTGCGCGCGATCTGGGCTGAATCCATCGCTTCGATGGAATAAAAGTTTTTCGCTTCGCGCACGTGCCAGAGCGCCGCCAATGCAATCAGCGCCAAACCAAAAAGTGCGATTCGTAAATACCGCGCGCCTTCGCCTTCCTCCAGTTTATAGATCCATTCCTGTAGCCCTACTGGCGGTCCGTCCTTCTTTCTAAACACTCCTGCTAAAAAATTCTTCATTCCAAAAAATCCTAAAATCCTTCCAGATGATACGTATGCAATTTTCGATGCAACGTTCGCCGGCTAATCCCTAAGCGCCGCGCCGCTTCCGTCCGATTTCCCTTCGCATCATTGAGCGCCTGCTGAATTAATTTCTTCTCGGCCTGCTCCACGGTCAGCCCGGCCTTCGACGCGCTTGCCCCATCTGTTTCGGGATTGTAATTACGAATGCTCGCCGGCAATTCGCGAACACCGATTTTGTCGCGCCGCCCAAGGACGACCGCGCCTTCAATCGCCGCCCGCAACTCGCGCACGTTCCCTTTCCACGGATAACTCATCAGCAAATCCATCGCAGCCGGTTCAATTTCCGTGATGTTCTTTTTGTTCTTGGCCGCGAACTCGTTCAGGAACGCAGTCGCCAACAACGGAATATCTTCTCTCCGCTCGCGCAACGGCGGCATTTCAATCGGCACGACATTCAATCGGTAGAACAGATCCTCGCGAAATTTCCCTTGTTCGACCATCTGTTCGAGGTTTTTGTTCGTTGCCGCGATCAATCGCACATCGGCGACCAACGTTTTGCTGCTCCCGACCCGTTCAAAGGTCCGCTCACCGAGGAACCGCAACAGCTTGATCTGAATCGTCGCGTCGATCTCGCCAATTTCATCCAGGAAAAGCGTTCCACCTTGCGCTTGTTCAATGCGCCCAAGCCGGCGCTCATGCGCCCCGGTGAATGCTCCTTTCTCGTGTCCGAACAACTCGCTTTCCAACAACGTCGGCGCGAGCGCGGCGCAATGCACAATCACCAGCGGCGCCCGGGCGCGCGAACTCAATTGATGAATGGCGCGCGCGATCAATTCTTTCCCCGTCCCACTCTCACCAGTGACCAGCACCGTTGTCTGCGAAGGCGCCACCTGCCGCACCACATCGAATATCTCCAACATCACCGGCGACTGCCCAATGATGTGTTCCAGCCCGTATTGCTTATCGAGCTGCTGATGCAACGTCTGGTTTTCACTCTCAAGCTTCTGATGCTTCAACGCGCGCCGAATCCGAAATTCCAGCTCATCAATGTTCAGCTTCCCCTTCGAAATATAATCATCCGCTCCGCGCTTGATCGCTTCCACCGCCGTCTCTTCCGAACCATACGCCGTCATCAAAATGCAAACCGGCGCCTTCGGCAGCGATTTCGCCCGCGCGACCAACTTCATCCCGTCCTCCTTCGGCATCCTGAAATCGGTCAGCAGCACCTGGAAAGTTTCTCGTTCCAGCAATTCCATCGCGGCATCCGCCGAATCCGCCAGGTAAACTTCAAAGCTATCCTCCAGCGCCGCGCGCAACCCCTCGCGCTGCGTCTTCTCGTCATCGACGATCAGAATATTCGGCTTCGGCCCCATCATTTATTTTCCCCTTGCCCAGCCACTTCACCTGCGCCCGCCTGCAACAACCGCGGCCTTCGCTCATGCAACGGCAACCACACCCGAAACGTCGTCCCTTTCCCCGGCTTGCTCTCCACATCGATCCGCCCCCCGTGCTCGCGAATAATCCGCTGCACAATCATCAACCCCAAACCCGACCCCTTCTTCTTCGTCGTAAAAAACGGCTGGAAAAGCTGGTTCAACTTCTCTTCCGGGATCCCACTCCCCGTATCCCGAATACTCACAAACACCGCCTCGCTGTTCGCCCCCGTCTCGATCGACAACTCCCCTCCCCGGCTCATCGCCTGCATCCCATTCCGAATCAAATTCACAAACACCTGTTTCAACTGCGCCGCATCGCACGGCACCTCCGGCAAATTCCCCGCCAGCTTCTCCTCAATCCTCTGGCCCCGATTCTCAATCTCTGGCCGCAGCAACTCAATCGTTTCGCTCACAATCCGGTTCACCGAAGCCACCGCCAGTTTCGGCGCGCGCGCCCGCAACGCATCCAGAAACTGCGTCACGATATTATCCAACCGCCCAATCTCCCCCTTCGCGACATTCACATACCCTTCCAACCGCTCTACCCCCGCCCCAATCTCCGCCGCCTCAGCGTCAGTCGTCCTCCGCAACTTCTTCAATTCGCGCTCCATCAACTGCAAATGAATATGCAGCGCGTTCAATGGGTTCCCGATCTCATGCGCCACGCTCGCCGCCAGCAACGTCAACGCCTGCACCCGCTCATCCTCGATCGCCTGAAAAGTCTTCGCCCGCGCCTCCGTCGCATCCCGCAAAATCAACGCCACCCCCGCGCTCCCGCTCTTCTCCCCATCCAACGGCGCCGCATACAAATGCAGATACCGCGGCCGCGGCAACGTAATCTCAATCTCCTGCCGAATCACCCGCGGCCCGCCCTCCGCATCGATCCGCATCAAATGTTCCCAATCAAACTCCGGCAAAAACCGATTCACCAACTGACCTTCCGCCGTCGATCGGATCCCCAACAAATTCGAAACCGCCGAATTGAAATAAATAATCCGCTTATTCTCATCCACCACCAACACCCCGTCCTCGATCGTGTTGAACAGCGTCTCCAGAAAATTCCGTTCCCGCGCCAGCCGCTGCACCACCGTCTGCAACCCCTCGGTATCTAGCCGCCCAATCCGCCCGAGAACCTTATCAAGAAAGCTGGATTTCGCCGGCATCGCCTTACTTTCCTATCCACCCACGTTTCCGGAAATACCAATACGTCAACCCCGTCGAAACCGCCGTCACCAAAATCGCCGCCAAATACCCATACTTCCAATGCACCTCCGGCATCGAATCAAAATTCATCCCATACCACGTCCCGATAATCACGATCGGCGTCGTAATCACCGTGATCATCGTCAGCAACTTCACCACCTCACCCGTCTGGTTCGACGACATGTTCAAATACACCTGCAAAATCCCCGTCAACGAATCCGTATAGCTCTGCGCCAGCTCACTGATGTGGTTCAACCCATCGTAAACATCGCGATAATACGGCACCAGGTGCGCACGAATCAGCTTAAACTCACCCCGCGCAAATCGCGCCAGCACCTCCCGCTGCGGCCCAATAATCTGCCGCAAATGAAACACCTCCTTCTTAATCTGGATGATCCGGTTCAACGTCGCCCGATTCGGATTCTGCAACGCCTCATCCTCCAGTTCCGAAATCTCAAACGACAACTCCTCCAACGCCGGCTTGTAATTCTCCACCACCGAATCCAGCAACGTATGCGCCACCCGATCCGGCGCCCGCGCGATGTGCACCGTGCTTTTCAAGCAGCGATCCGCCGTCGCCTGCACACTCCGCAGCGGCGTATCGTGATACGTCACCAGAAAATTCTTCCCCAAAAAGAAATTCAACTCACTCGTCGCAAACACCCCATCCCGCCGGCTGTAATCCACCCCGTGAATCACGATAAAAAGGTAGGGCGAAAACTTATCCTCATCCTTCGGCACGTACTCCTCCACCTTCGGCGAAGGCGTCACCATCACGCAGTCCTCGATCGACAGCGGATGAAAATGAAACACATCCTCCAGCAGAAACTTCGTCTCCTCCGCCGTCGGATTCTCCAGATCCACCCACAAAAACAAATTCGTATCCGCCAAAAGCGTCGGCATCAGGAACATCTCAATGTTCTCCGAATGCAACTTCCCCTGCGTCGTAAAAACAAACGATCGAATCATCCCGCTCAGCGCTTCCTGGTTTTCATTGATTCATTGATCCCTCGAAAAAGCCGTTGCGATTTAAACCGCGCGCGAATTCCCGTCGCCCAGTGACATGCCGAATCCACGACGCGTCTTCCCTCTCCCAGCAGGGGAGAGGGTTGGGTGAGGGGTTTGGCGCGAAACCGAGTCAGTGCGCCCGCCCCGCAGCGAGATGAACTACCGAAATTTCTCAACAGAATCCTAGTGCCAACTTGTCCCAATCGTAAGCGCAAGTCCGCCTCAATCAAACATTTTCGACGACTACAGAAAATCCAAAGAAACGCATCCACTCACAATCAGCGTTTTGGAATGTGCTAGTCGTAATGATCGACAAGGAGTAGAATCTCTGGCGGGCATTGCACACATGTCGCAAAGAGATCTCAATGAGGACGAGGGCACTTTAATCGGATTCAAAGGTCGACGTTGCTTTGCGACTCTCCACACGAACTCCATCAGATTCCGTTTCGATGATCAAGAGAAGCAGGGACACTACATTTGGGTTGACCCACCTTGGGTGCTCTTAAGCGGTTCGGAGGAGATCACCAACTCCCAATCGTACTCTGAAAACAGGTTCGAAGAGTGGTGTCGGCTGTTCAGCGCAGTGCGAGAAACGACGCTGCAAGATTTTGAAACCGGAAAGGATGGAGAGGTCACACTCGTATTCGCGAACGGCCTTAAAAATAACCCTCTCGACCCGGATTCAGACAACCGGGATTTAGACTACGATCATTGGTATGCGTATGACCTCTAACCATACCCCAAAGCGGAAATCGGGCACCCTGTTCGCATCATCGAGAATATGTAATCCGATCCGGGTTTGAACACAGCATGGCCGACGACTCCCAAATTCCACTCTGCCGGTCCGAGTGGCTGCAAGATGTAACCATCGAACTCGGTAGGCGCTTCGCAGTGCGTCACCCATTTAGGACGTTCACTGTGCAGGTCGACACCTGCGACCAGGACGGAGAGCAGCTCGAAAGACTCACCGTGTGGGCCAGCACCATGTGCGGCACATTGGTTAATCTGACGCTCTGGGAGGACCGCACCATCTGGGTCGCCGTCATCCTCCGCGCCGCCGAAAACAATCCGGAGTACGAACTCGGCTTCTATCCACCTTCCGACGGGCTGACCTCCGACCGTCTCGCCGAAGCATTCCGCGATACCGTCGCCATCTCAACCCGCCTTTGCTACAGCGACTCTCCAGAAGCCACCTTGCGCCAGATCTGGAAACATTCGGGAGAATTTCAGACGAAGGGAACATTGGTAGCACTGCCGAAAACCCAACCAACAAGTGGCGAGATCGTCGACTAATACTCGCGCCGATCGACACATACTACTCTCTTAGCTGAATGACCCAGGACCAGTTCATAACCGAAATCACCGTCCCGGCTGACAATCGAAATCCTGATGTGTATGAGGCTGCTTTTCGCAGAGTGCGGGAGCGCTTGCGAGGGTTCGAGGATAGAGCGCGTTTCGATATCTTATTTCCGATATCAGTCAAAGCACAGTGGAATGCCCCATCTGCTCCAGCGGCGCAGCTTCTCCGTGAGCTTAGTCCGGTGTGCCCGCTTTCCTGTGAGGAGGCGGTTCGAGCGCTTTTGTCCGATTGGGACATTAGCATTGAAGAAGTTCCTTTTTACATTGCCGCACGGTTTGGGGTTGCACGCGTGAGGCAGGCTGTTGACCGCCTTGCGTCCGAGAGGTTGGCAGACTCAGAAATGCGGAATCTGAAGGCAGTGTCATATTGGATAGATAGGTATGAAGAAGCGTATCCAAACGGCAGCTAAAAGGCTGACTGCAGGAAATGGGGAAGCGGTACGTTATGGTTCCTTCGCCTTGTCGGCCCAGGTAAACGCTTTCGCAACCAATCCGTCGATAATCGAATCATCGGTCGTACGCGGGAACTCAGTGCGATAATCTCGCGCGCGTGCAACCGCCTGAAAGGGAAACGTCTGAGTCTCGGGCCTCGGACACTCTCGGCAAATATTCGCGAGGTCCAACACGAGCCCGTCGAGTTGATACTCTAAGCGCTCAATGGCTTTGTTCGTTTCCCCGGCGCGAATGCTCCGCAAGGTCGCCACCGCCATGTTGGACTGAATTGATGTGCTCGTGCTCCATTGCTGATACGATACGGATTCAAACCTCCAAAAAATCCAACCGCCACCCGCTACAAAACCCACGCTGAAAGCCAGCGTAACGATGATGAATGGTTTCAATTTACGCATATCTTTTAGTGAGCGTGATATTATGATCCGCGCAGTCCGCGATCGAATGGTTCTTTTGGCGTTCTTGCAGCCGCGAGTATTCCGCTCGGTATTGTTTACCGGAAGCGTCGAGCAAAATGATTTCAGCCGGTCACCCCAGGGCCGCAGTATCAACGGCGCTCTTGAGCAAGGGATATCAATAGTGCCTCGGTGGCCCAGCCTGTGGCAAAGGCAGAAATAAACTGGTCCTTTCCGTGCGGAAAGCCGCTCTCGAAATACTCCTGAATAGGCTTGGCTCGGGTAACGACATGCCACGACCCATCCGCCTCCTGCGTTCGTAGCAGGAAGGCGAGCCCACGGAGCCAGGCCGGGTGCTGGGGGGACAATCCGCCGGCCTCGTGCAGTGCGACGAGCGCCGAACCCGTCGCGTATGCGTCGGGCTTCATTCCGCGTTGTTGCGCCCATCCGCCTTCCGCGTCCTGCTCGTTCAGCAATCCCTGCGCAAAGCGGTCCACCTTTTCCGAAGGCAATTTTAGTTCGCGCGCAAGACGCAAGCGGAAGACCTGGTCTTCGGTGTTGTCAGCGTTGGCCGATTCCAGCCACCGCTCGACTGCGGTTGCCCTCCGCGCAATGGCCTCTCGTTGTTTGGCATTCCCATAGCGATTGAGGCCACGTAGTGCAACGTAACTCGTAGTGAATTTCGATGCTTCCGCAGGCGGTCGATCAACGGTTGTTTTCCACGTGCCGAGATCCTTCTCGTAGTTCAAGAGAAACTCAACCATTGCTTCGGTTTTACTGTCTGGCGCGTACTCGCCGAGGTCCAGAGCCCACAATGCAGAACCGATGGTGTCCACGCGAGTGCCGCCCAACGCCTCGAACGCCCGTTCGTACTGTCGCTTAAAGTTCGCTTCGTCGATCTCAATGCCGACTTTGCGCGCGTCTCTGAGAACCATCAACGAAAGCGTTTGGCTATGGCAGGTGAAGCACGCGTTCTTCGTGAGGAAAGTCGCGGAAGTTCGGTCAATGAGTCGAACCGCTCGCGTTGCAGCTTCGCGAACTCCTTGATTCGGCGTCGTCGAGATCGCCCTCGGAGCCGCAAGTCTCTTCTCTTCGGCAGACGCCGTGCCCAGCAATACGATCAGGCAGCAGGCTGCTCGAACTGACTTAAATGCTTCCATGGCGGCGGTGTCGCCTGACAGGATACCAAGCATCGTATTCGAACGCACAGCTTTTTTCGGCAGCCAAACGACGAAAGCATTCGGCTGCGGCCTGTGAGCGCTGGTCGGGAAGCAGAGCGATCAAGAAAAGGGGTCAGTCCGTAAGATGTTAGCCTGGTCAGAATCGGAGCGCCCGCGCTACTTCACTTCATTCTTCCCCTCCGCGCCGACCCAAATGAACGTCCTATTCGTCGTCGTCGCAAGGAAGCCTCGGCCTTTGAACTCATCTCGATCAACGGCAAGCACGCACTGGTAGTTCGTTCCGCCGACCTGCACCACGTTCATAAAAAGAAAGAACCGTTCACCCTCCGGACCCAGCACCAAGTTCGTCTGCCCCCTGCGCATATCTTCAAGCTGCGCGACCAATCCCCATTTCCCTTCAGTGATCGCACCCCACAGAAATCCACGGCGCATCAAAAGAAACAATCCCAAGCCGACCAACAAAATCAGACAGAACAACATCCCCTTGCGCATTGCAGCATTGTATCAACAAAGGCTACCATTTCCGCGAGCAGATCGTTCACGCGAACTGTAAGCCCGAGAATACGGTATCCGTCAGGTTCCACGCATACTATAATCCACTTCATAGGTCATGCACATCGGCTTGCGCATCATCCGCGAGAAAGCATCGGAAACCTACTCCACCCGCGAAGAGGAGCAATTGCGTCAGTGCGTCTTATCTGCACCGGGCGTCACAACCGTTAAAGAGGTTGCCAGACATTCTCGGGGCGGTTACTCCCTCACCGTGGAAGCGAGCCGTGAGAGCATCGACGCGATTGCGTCGCACATTTCAGCGGCCGGGTATCGCCTTGTTTTTTGATCATTTAGCATCGTAGGCGGCTTCGCTCATCACTAATGTCATTTATCCTTTCAGCACAAAGAGAGCCTCAGACGATCACGAAAGCCTTCGAGCTTTATCGCGCGTATCTGGCCAGCAACGCCACGCGCTTTCCGATCGGAGCTCATGCGCTCGCCACGTCCCCCTGGTATTTCGACCCAAGCGACCACCGTTGCCCACACGATGCGTGGCTTGAGAGCATCACGATTACAGAGCCTGCACGTGGAGAGCGGAACGAGCACCGTGTCACAGCGATTCGCATTCGGCTCTTGGGAGCATACCACGATGGCTACATCGAATTGTTCTACTCGCAGGTAATTCGCTACTCCTTAAGCAGTCCGTCTTCCTTACGCGGCCTCGGTGACTGGCTTTACGATGAATTCCGTGTTGCTCCGGGAGGACACCTGATTCACGAGATCGAGTGGGCAGGTTTTCCTGGCTATGAGGGTTCGCGCTGGATTATCGAAGCTTCAGACATAGAGTTTCGGTGGATTCCACGATCCGCCGCCTAACCCAAGAAAATTCGATCAATCGCGACCCGAGCCTTGTAAAACCTTTGGTTAGTCCGGTACCCTGCATCCGCAAATCCCACAATATGAAAACGGTCGCAAACTGCTCAAACCTGTTTGAAGCTCAACGCCTCAAAACCCTTTTGGATTCCTCCGGCATTCCGTCCTTCATTCCAGACGAAACAATGGCCAGCATCGCTCCGCATCACTTCTATTCTCCGAGTGGAGTCCGCCTCCAGGTAGCAGACGAACACGAGTCAGAAGCCAAAAAGCTCATCTCAGAAGACACCCCCGCCGTCTGACGCTTACGTCTTCGTGTCCTTCGTGCGCTTCGTGGTTGAGATCTTTTCCTCCGCGCTCCGTGCTGCGAAGCGGCAAATCATTTATCAGTTCTGGTCTGCGTCTCCGCGGTGAATCGCCGCACCGACTCGTCACGCATCACTCATCACTCATCACTTCGCACTAACGCCGCCCTCTCCAAAAAACTCAGGACTCAGGACTCAGGACTCAGGACTCAGGACTCAGGACTCAGGACTCAGCACTTTAAAAAAAGACCCACCCCAGGAACCCAGGGCGGGTTGAAAGCATCCCGTTCAAATTAACCATCGGCCACCAAAAACTTCGCGGCCCTGCCACTCAGCACATCACAGTTCACCGATCACTGATCACTCATTCTCCGGCTTCACATTGTCCGGATTCTGGTCATCGCCTGTATTCGGTTCCGGCGTAGCCTCTGCACCTTGAACTCCCTGCTCATTCTGGCTGCTCACCTGCGCACCCACGCTCGATTCACCCGACTGATCCACCTCCACGTTCTGCCCTGCGCTCGTCCCATTCGTCGCAACATTCGCCGGCACATTCGCCGACGGCGCCGAAGCACTCCCCAAATTATTAAACTGCGTCTCCGGCGATTTATTCTCCGCTCGATTACCTACTGTCCCCACATTCCCCGATTCCGAAGCCACCCCCGGCTCACTCACCGCCGTGGATGAAGCCGAAGCCCCACTCTCCGTTGTCGCCGAACTCCCCTGCCCATAATCACCCGACTCCGCACACCCAATCAACAAAGCCGAAGCCACCGCCGCCGTTCCAATCAAAATCTTTCTCATACCCCAAACCTCGCCCACGTTAAACCGATCTCAATCAGTCCCTCCCCTGATATGTAGCGCATCCCGCGTTGCGGCACCAACCTGCCTGTCTCCCGCTCCAACAGTGGCGCGACGCTCCCGCGGAGCAATTCATGCCGGAACAGCCGCTTCCCCGCTCTCAGCCTTCCTCGTCCAAAGACGTTTCCGTGTCCTCCTCACTGCTTCGTGTCAATTCGTGTTCATTCGTGGTTTCCTCCAAATAAAAACTTGCGATTCCAACCCCTTTCCTGCCAAACTCACCCTCGCCTGAAAAGATCGGCCCGTGGTTGAATAGAACCTCGCTCGGAAGCGAGATTCCCTTCACCCCCGAAAAACAAGCACACCCATAGTGTGCCCAATTCCGGCCCTCTTCTCCGGCGAAAACGCAAACTGAAAAATGTGATGCACCATGAAAACGCCGCAAACAACTCGCCGCAACCAAGTCCCAGGGGACGACCGGAAACAGCCCACCGTTTCAACGATGAGTTGCCACCCCGCCTTGCCTCGAAGCTTGAAGTCCCGGCAGGAACGAAAGAACGCGTCCTGCAACGGAGACCCGCACCTCCGCTCGTTTCCTCGCATCAACACAAATCAACCCAAATCAACACCCACCACACGCCCAAAAAACACCCAAAAAACACACAGCTCACACACAGCTCACACACAGCTCACACACAGTTCACACACAGCACACACACATGCGCACACACAGCAACCTCCTCATCCGCAGCCAGATACAGAAATCAACACCCAAAAAACACCCAAAAAAATTTCATCCACCCTTCGTGTCCTTCGCGGTCCCAAAATCGAACCGCCCATGCCCATGCGGTCCGGTGGGTCCCTCCGTGCCTCCTCCGCTGTGATCTCTGTACTACCAGAAAAACTCACGTTAGCACCGGCAGCGAAAGAAGCCGCACCGCCGCAAAAACAAATACCGCCAACCCCAGCGCCAGCACCATCCTTCGCACCCACCGCACTTCAAACTTCGCCGCCGTCCCGCCACAAAAAAGCGCGCACGCCAGCAGCACGGTAATCAGCACATAACTCCGTCCCGTTCGCCCCGCCTCACCGCCCCTCTGCCACAACTGCAGCGCCTCAGCCTCCGCCAACTTCGCCTCCACCAAAACCTGCGGCTGATACAAATTCGTCACGAACGGATGCGGCAGAGCATTCGCATTCTCAAACGGTTTCATCGCAATCCACGCATCGAACGCTGTTTTCGCCTCGCCCCGAAATCGATCCGAATAAAACGTCGCCAACGTTTCATTCGACGCCGCGCGAGCATTGATGTGCTCCGTGAACAACAGCACATCCGCCAGCTTCAATTGATACGACTGGATTTCATTCGCCGCAGCCCTCCGGCTCGCAGCCGCGGACAGATTCGTCAACCGCTGAGACAGCCCCGCCCACGACGCCGCCTGGAACGAACACCACGCCGTTCCAATCGTCGCCAGCGAAAGCAACAGCAACACCGCCGGTTCAAAAAGCGAATTCTTCTCCGCCACCTTGCGCGGCGTCGCACGTTCTAACTCCGCAGTCGTCGCGCTCATCGGGATTCTTTCAAGTTTCGGCAGTCTCGCGGACTTACCTTGTCATTTTCCGTCTCAGAGAAACCGCCCTCACTCCCAAAAAAACTTTGCGCAACAAAACTTCCCCTCCTACTGGCGAAAGTTACAGATCCTGCGTGGTGAATTCTTTTGCGTTGATACCTCTCCTTTCGATCCTCGCTAACTCGCAAAAGATATCGTTAAAGCGAACATTGCGTTTTAACGGTCCAAAATCGCACTCAATAGAGCCCAATGCGACCTCCCGATCCGCCCCCCCTAGATGCCATCAGGCATATTCCTAAAAAAATCTTTGCCATTCCCACTACCCGGCATATTTTCTGCACTGCACCAATCCCGATGACTGAGAACATTGCTAAACAGCCATTTAGAACATCGCGAACACTGCCTACCTGCAGCCAAACCCGCCTGTTTTCAGCCAAATAACCACCCAAGCACCAGCAGTGATGTTACCCTCCTTCAAAACAGCCTGTCTCGCCGCGCACTCGGCCGTCCGAAATCTGGACACCCTCCGCCGCGTAATAGCCTTTGCCATAACACTCTCCGCTGTTTGCGGACTCCACGCCGCAGAGCAAAAGCTCATCAAAATCACCAGCCAGAAGAAAGACGGTGAAACCCAATTCTATCTCGAAAACCTCCAGCACGCCGACGTCACCGTCACCATCGATCTGGAGCTCAAAAACCTAAACTCCACCGCTCCAGTTCCATACACCGCCACAGTTCCAGCCCGGGAAAAGCTTGCCGCTTTCACCCTCACCCCCGCCGAAGCCAAGGAAGATTCGAGCTGGTCCTACACCTACTACGCCACCTGGGGCAGCCTCGAAGTCGAGCACGACAACTCCGCCTTTTACCAACTCCCCTACCCCACCGGCGCATCCTTCCCCGTGAGCCAGGGCTTTCACGGCAAATACAGCCATCACGGCGGCGACTCCTACTCCATCGATTTCAAAATGCCCGAAGGCAGCCCAATCCACGCATCCCGCGAGGGCGTGATCGTTGGCATTAAAGACGATTCCAACGTCGGCGGTTCCGATAAAAAGTACGAATGGGACGCCAATTACATCCTCATCCGCCATTCGGATGGCACTCTCGGCCACTACGTCCATCTGCAAAAAGGCGGCGCGAAAGTAAAGATCGGCGATAAAGTTGCCACCGGCCAATTCATCGGCCTCTCCGGCAACACCGGCCACTCCACGGGCCCGCACCTCCATTTCGCCGTGTTCAAGGCCGAAAGCGGCAAACAACGCGAAACCATCCCGGTAAAGTTCCGCACCACCCCGTTAATGGCCGAAGTCCTTTACGAAGGCCGCAGCTACCGCGCTTTCTAACGAAGTTTACATTGCTAGGTGTTCGCGGCATCTTCCTACCGTGAGCACCCAGCCCACACTCGCTAAGAAGCTCGGAATGCCCGAGCACATTTCCGCGCTTCTCAGGAAAGCTCAGCGGCTGGGTTTGGACGCAGCTTCTCTGGAAACATTAGCAATCCAACGAGGTTGCCGATACTACTCTGACGGCGAAAAGGACCACTCGCCGAACGTTTCCGAAGCTGAATTTTCGAATTCTGAATTGGCAATTGCTCTGCTTCACCCGTCCCTTCCGTATCGTCCGCAGAGGATCCGCGTCGGCGCTGCGATGTTGAGCGCGGAAGGTGGCATTCCGTCGAAAATTGCGCGCCTGGCGATTATGGAAAGAGCGGAGCCAATCGTTGAGTATATCGCACAGTGCGGATCTCGATTCGAACCGGAAAATAGGTTCTGGAAGGAATTGCTGGCTCAGATCCGCGTCCGAGGAAAGGTGGATTCATCAAATTTGCCGCACCCCACACGCTTTGTCGCTATGACTGGAATTACCCCTCGGGGTCGCGAACTCGTCACGCAATGGATTCGCCCCGGTCGAACTCCGGCCCTCGTACATGGATAATCCCTCTCGAATCCTCACCACCCTCGATCAGCACCTGCAAAAGATCACCCGCCTTGTCCTCTTTGGGCGCGCGGCAATTTACCTCGGATTCGAAGGAGCACCGCGGGACGTCGCAAAGTCACAAGACGTCGACGTAATAATACCAGTGGGAGATGTTCTTGCGGATGATGGAGATTTCTGGGAAGCCCAACAGCGAACAAACAGCGTTTTAGAGGACGCAGGGCTCTATATCACTCACTTGTTTAGCTCCGATCAGGTCTTTCTGCGGCGTTCGTGGGAAAAAACCATTGTGCCAATTTACCGCCCACCTACGGAACGCCTCCAACTGTTCCGCCCTGCCACTTTGGACCTGATTCTTACCAAAATGATGCGCGGCAAAGATGCTCAGGATCTTGCAGATGTTGAGTTCATGGTGCGGCATGACAGAATTACATCACCGCAAATCGAAGCAGCTTTCTTGGAAGCGGTTCTTCCCGAGGTCCCTGAGCTGAAGGAAGCTTTTGAAACAGCACAACCGCTCGTGCGGAAGATCGTCCAGAGCTCCCAACTTTAGTTAACGAGCGAAGATCTGGCGGATGATGTCTTCGATGGGGACTTCCTGAATGTCAATGTCTTGCACGGGAAGCGTGTCGAGAAGCTGTTTGCAGGCAGTCGTCACGCGATCGCGCTTTACCTTGAACTTCACGGCAAGTTCCGTTTTCTCAACAAGTTCGCCGATCCCTTCGAGCTTTGAGGGTTCGACTGCGACGTGATCCTGGAGGTGGATGGTGACAAGTTTGAAGTCGGCGAATCGATCCAGGACTTCGCTGAGCGCCCCATCAAAGAAGATGGTTCCTTTATCGATAATGATCACCCGCTGGCAGAGTTCCTGGATGTCGGCCATGTAGTGGCTGGTGAGGAGGACCGTGGTTTTGCGACGTTTATTGTGTTCGCGAAGGAACTCGCGGACGGTTTTTTGTGAAATGACATCCAATCCTATGGTGGGTTCGTCGAGGAAAAGGACCTTCGGCTGATGCAACAGCGCCGCGATCAACTCCATTTTCATGCGTTCACCAAGAGAAAGCTCGCGGACCATCACGTTAAGCTTTTCTTTTACACCGAGGAGCGAGGTGAGTTCATCGACCGTGCGATCGAAGCGATCCTTTTCGATGCCATAAATGCGGGCGTTCAGTTCGAGAGATTCGCGCGCGGGGAGATCCCACCAGAGCTGATTCTTTTGGCCGAGCAGGAGGGCAAATTGTCGACGGTAGCCGTCGTGGCGTTCCCACGGTGTGAAACCCAGGACCTTGGCGGTGCCGCTGCTGGGGTAGAGCAGACCGGCGAGCATTTTGAGCGTCGTGGTTTTACCGGCGCCGTTGGGACCGAGGAAGCCGACTAACTCGCCTTCGGAAACCGTAAACGAAACGTCCTTAGCGGCAGAAACGGTCTCGTATTCGCGTTTCCAGAGTCCCTTTAGGGCGCCACTGAAGCCGGGCGCCTTCTTGTAGGTGCGGTAAACCTTCGAAAGCCCGCTGACCTGAATTACAGAATCATCCATCTATCGGGAACAAGCTATCGATCTTCCGGCGAATAATCGCGCTTGTAAATCCCGATCACGACTGAATTCGTATCGATTACGAAATTAACCTGGCGAGCTTTTCGGAGAGACCCACGGCCTTCCTGGTATTCCCAGCCAAGAAAAACGTCTCCGCTCAAATTCAAACCTCGTCGATTTGGTGGACCGAAATACTCTGTGAGTTCCTCCGCAGTCGTCGCGTTTTTAACGACTCGCTCTAAGTCATCATCTGAGATGAACGATCCCAAGCGCCAGCTCCTCCCCGTCTTTCCTACGATTGTGTCCGCGTTGTATAAAAATTCCTCAACAGTCCCTGCTGGACTGTAAAGAACATCGACCGAACGCACCTCGAAGGTTTTGGAACCGAGTTTATTGTCGCGGATGGCTTCCATGGGCGTTTCGTAGCTTTCTAACGTTCGACCCGTATTGCCTGTATCCACTCGACGTGGCTCACCCAAGATCTTACGGACCTCGCTGGCCTGCATTCCAACTTGTATGCGCGCGGCAGACTCGGCAGTGATTTGCCGTTGCTCTTGGTGAACACATCCAATCAGCAAAACTATGGCCAACATCCCGGAGTATAGAAGGATGCGGTTCCACCGTGGAGAATAGCTTCTGTTGTCCCCAGCTCTCAATCGAAGGATTAACTCGCGACGTTTAAAGGGCGGGAACTCTAAACCCCTGGATTACGTGACACTCGATTCAGGAACTTAGCGCTTCAACTGATCTTCCAGGTAGTTCACCGCCTGGCGGACGCTCGCGTCGACTTCCATGCGGTCTTTTACCTGGCGGCAGGCGTGGAGAACGGTGCCGTGATCGCGGCCACCGAAGGCTTCGCCGATGGCGCTGAGGGAGCTGTCGGTCAAATTGCGGGAGAGATACATCGCGATCTGGCGCGGAAAAGCGATGTGTTCCGGGCGGCGCTTGCTGGTCATGTCGGCCACGCGAATATCGAAATGCTCGGCGACTTTCTTCTGAATCGACTCGATGGTGATCGTGAAACGACCTTCTTCGTTGAGGACATCGCGCAATAAACCTTCCACGATTTCGACGCTGACCTTTTTACCAGTAAGCGAGGCGAAAGAAGCAACGCGGACGAGCGCGCCTTCGAGGCGGCGGATGTTCGCGCGGATGCGTGAGGCAAGGAAATTCAGGACTTCCGGCGGAAGTTCCACGCCCATCGACTTCTCCTTCTTGCGGAGAATCGCCACGCGGGTTTCGACATCGGGCGGTTGCAGATCGGTAACCAGACCCCATTCGAAGCGCGAAACCAAGCGGTGCTCGAGATTTTGAATCTCGCTCGCGGGCCGATCGCAGGTGAGCACAATCTGCTTATGATTTTCGTGCAGCGCGTTAAAAGTATGGAAAAACTCTTCCTGAATCCGCTCTTTGCCGGCCAGAAATTGAATGTCATCGATCAGCAGCACATCGGTCTGGCGGTACTTTTTGCGAAATTTGACCAACTGATTGTTTTGAATCGCGTCGATGTACTCGTTGGTGAATTTTTCCGAGGAGAGGTAAGCCACCTTCGCGTTTTTCTTGTGGTGCACGACGTATTGGCCGATCGCGTGCAGCAAATGAGTTTTGCCGAGACCGACGCCGCCGTAAACGAAAAGCGGATTGTACGATTTACCGGGCGATTGCGCGACGGCCAGGGCGGCAGCGTGCGCGAAATTGTTGTTACTGCCGACGACGAAGTTATCGAAGGTGTTCTTCGGATTGAAGTGGTGAACTTCCTTCGCATCCTTTGACGCGGGATGCGCCCGTTCAACTTCTTCAACGCTCTCTTCACCGGCGGCAACTCCGACTGGCACGCTTTTCGGCATCGGCGCGACGCCGGTGGCGTTCACTTTAAAATGAACTTTGAGCGGCTTGCCCGCGGAATGAGTCACCGCGTCCTGGATTAGACCGCCGTAATTATCCCTCAGCCAGATCTCGCAAAAATCGTTTGCGACTTCGATCGTGATTGATTCTCCATTCGCCGAACCCGGTCGCAACGGGGCGAACCACAGGTTGAAAATGTCTGGATTGAGAAGAGTGCGCAGCATGTCGCGCGCGCCGGACCAAATCTTCTCGGGTGAGGAGGAGGAGCTTGTCATACCCGTAACGTTATTTACCAAATTATTCACTGCCTAAAAGTTGCGTTGTCGTGACCCCGAATGTTCAAACCAAAACGTTGCAATCCAGTTCCCATGTTCGGACCAAAAACGGCGTAGCGACCAGAGCAGTTCAAGCGATCGTGAAACAGGTGCTCAACGTTGAGCATCAACCACTTACAGCGTGTTCACTAAACAAAACGGCCCGTTGCGATTCATCCGTTTCGAACAGTGGTTTCTTTGAACTGTGCGGAGTTTCTTACGGCAAACCAGGCGGTGTGTGAAGCAGAACTAGCTACAAGTTATTCACAGGTTTTTCACAGTGCGAAATTCGTTCTGCTTCCGCTACTTACGAATAACAACGGCACCTCTTAAAGAGGTGCCGTTGTGCACAAATCCGACGACTTAAACGTCGTAATACAAAAAGAATTCGTACGGATGCGGACGCAGGCGCAACGCATCGTGTTCTTTGCGCTTGTGGCTGATCCACATGTCGATGAAATCGCCCGTGAAAACGTCACCCTTCAAGAGGAAGTCGTGATCACGCTCGAGATGATCGAGTGCTTCACCGAGGCTGCCGGGCACGTTCGGAACTTTCTTCAGTTCTTCCGGCGGCAGTTCGTAAATGTTCTTATCCATCGGTTCGCCTGGATCGATCTTGTTGATCACACCATCAAGACCGGCCATGAGCAACGCGGTGTAGCAGAGATACGGATTCGCTGCCGGATCCGGCGGACGATATTCAATGCGCTTTGCTTTCGGATTTTCGCTGAACATCGGGATACGAATCGCGGCGGAACGATTGCGCGCGCTGTAAGCGAGGTTCACCGGAGCTTCGTAGCCTGGAACCAGCCGCTTGTAGGAGTTCGTGGTCGGGTTACAGATCGCGCACAACGCCTTCGCGTGCTTCAAAATGCCACCGATGTAATGCAGCGCCATTTGCGAAAGACCCGCGTATTCATTGCCAGCAAAGAGCGGCTTGCCCTTCTTCCACAATGATTGATGGGTGTGCATGCCCGAACCGTTGTCACCGAACAGCGGCTTCGGCATGAAGGTCACGGTTTTGCCGTGGCGACGAGCGACATTCTTGATGATGTATTTGTAGAGCATCATCGTGTCGGCAGTCTTCACCAGCGTATCGAAGCGGAAATCGATTTCCGCCTGACCGGCCGTCGCGACTTCATGGTGCTGGCGTTCAACGCGAATGCCGAGCTGCTCCATGATCAACACCATTTCGGTGCGGATATCCTGCTGCGTATCGGTCGGCGCGACCGGGAAGTAACCTTCCTTGTAGCGAATCTTGTATCCGAGGTTCGGCATTTCATCGCGACCGCTGTTCCAGATGCCTTCTTCAGAATCGATGTTGTAGAACGTGCCGTTCGCTTTGTGGTCGTACTGCACGTTATCGAAGATGAAGAACTCCGCTTCCGGACCGAAGACCGCGGTGTCCGCGAGGCCGGTGGATTGGAGATACTTCTCGCCGCGTTGCGCAATACCGCGCGGGTCGCGGTTGTAGGCTTCCTTGGTGCCCGTTTCCGCGATGGTGCAGGTGAGGCTGAGCGTTGGCACGTTGCAGAACGGATCGATGAACGCGGTTTTCGGATCGGGCATCGCGAGCATGTCGCTGGCCTCGATGCTCTTCCAGCCGCGGATCGACGAGCCGTCAAACCCGAACCCTTCCTCGAACACTTCTTCGCTCAACTCCGCGATCGGCACACTGAAGTGCTGCCAAGTGCCGAACGTATCGACGAACTTCGCGTCGACCATTTTTGCGCCTTGCTTTTTGGCAAGGTCGATTACGCTTTTAGGCGTAGTCACGTTTCCTTTGTCTTTGTTATTTTTATCCATGCGGAAATCCCTTCTCTGCTCTGGGAAGAGCACGTGTTTTACGTGCAGCCCTCAACGTGGGTCGAGAGCAAAAGCTGCTTTGTTAAACCGCAGAATCGCCCGTTTCCCCGGTGCGAATGCGAACTGCGTTCTCGATCGTGGTGATGAACACTTTCCCGTCGCCGATTTTTCCGGTCTTGGCGCCCTTCACGATGGCGTCCACGGCGTCTTTCACCTGTTCGTCCGGCAGCACCACTTCGATTTTAATCTTGGGAAGAAAATCCACGGTGTACTCGCTGCCGCGGTAAATTTCAGTATGGCCCTTTTGGCGGCCAAAACCTTTGACTTCCGTGACGGTCATTCCCTCGATGCCGAGGCCTGAAAGAGCTTCTTTTACCTCTTCCAATCTGAACGGCTTGATAATCGCCTCGATCTTTTTCATTTCGGGCGACGCATACTAGCAACGAAGGTCTGGCTGTAAACTCGATTTCAGAAAAAAGATTTTTAGCTGCTTTTTCACTTGTTTTCCAGTTCGAGAGCAGCCCTGCCCGGACGAATTTTAGGAGATTCCTCCAACCCAAACTGGGAAAGCCTACTACTTTCGCGAGTGCCAGAGCGAAATAGGTTTCACTGGGCGGCATCTGTGCGCGCAACGATGTAAACGGCGACCGTTTCTCCGAGCACAGAGCCCCAAGGAGGATTGGATGAGCATGCAAGACGAAAACTCAGGCCAGGATGGCAATTTCCAGAAGCAAGGAGGCGCTCAAACTTCGGGCACTTCCGCAACGATTAAAGAAAAGGCGCGTGAGACGAAAGATCGCGTGATGAGTAAAGGCTCCGAAGCGATCAACCGCGCGAAGGAACGTGGTCGCAGTGTGGCTGATGAGCAGAAGAATCATCTCGGCGAACGCATTCACGGTTACAGCTCCGCCGTCCGGCGCACTGCCGAACAACTCCGCGAAGATAAAGATCCGAACATCGCCCAGTACGCAGACGTGATCGCCGATAAGATCGACCAATGCGCGGATTACGTCCGTTCGCGGGACCCGGGCATGATGTTGCGCGATGTCGAAAATGCGGCCCGACGACGCCCGGAAATTTTCTTCGGCGGAATGTTCCTTGCGGGCCTGGTGCTCGCGCGTTTCTTGAAGGCTTCCAACCAGCGCGACGACGACGACAACAGCGAAACCGACGAGGATTACTGGGTCGAAGATGAGGATTCATCCGAACATCCTTCCAACGAAGCTTTCGGCGAGCAGCCGAGCGAAGTTGCGCCCGGCGATACTGGTTTTGAGATGCGCTCCGGCGAAGCGGCGGGCGATTGGAAATTGAATCAACAACCCGGCGCGAACAGCTAAGCAGCGAGGAGACTTATGGAAAATGCAACAACACACGAAACACGAACAATAGGTTCGCTGTTGCGCGAGCTGTTTGACGAAGCACGCGATTTATTCCACCAGGAAATCGCACTGGCGAAAACGGAGGCGAAAGAGAAGGCATCGGTCCTGGGGAAGAACGTCGCGTTCATCGCGGCGGGCGGATTGGTCGCGTTCGCAGGGGCGATATTTATTCTGGCCGCGCTGAGCGTCCTCATCTCGTGGGCGCTCGCCAATGCGGGCGTCAGTGAAGGCGTGGCCGCGTGGCTCGGGCCGCTCATTGTCGGCCTAATTATCGCCATCACTGGATACATTCTGGTGAAAAAGGGATTGAAAACGCTGAAGGACGGTTCGCTCAAGCCGGAACGAACGATTCAGTCGATCAAGGAGGATAAGGAATGGACACAACAACGACTTCAACGCGCATGAAACCGAGACATTCAAGCAATCAAAACGAAAACCAGGACAGTGAGGAAATTATGGCTAGCATTGCCGAAACTCGCGCCCAGATGGACAACACGCTCGACGAACTTTCGGAGCGCCTTCAGCCGCGGCATATCCTCGATGATGTGATCGATTGGTTCCGGTCGCACCGGAGCAGCAGCGGCGGTAGTTCGGGCGAGAAACGCCAGAAGATCAAACGCGTCGCTGGCAAAGCGGCGGGGCAAGTGAAGGAAAAGGCAAGCACTGCGGGCCGCGCGGCTTACTCCGGACTGCGCGAGCATCCCATTCCCGCGCTGCTGATCGGCGCTGGCATTTCGATGCTGCTCGTGGAACGCCGTCGGCACGACAATTTCGAGTATGACGGCGAATACGACACCGGCAACGAAACTGCAAGCGGCGTCGAATACTCGATGGGTTACGGCGACCTTACTGAAGGCGCTGAAGCAGGCGCGCCGGAGAGTTACGCCCTGCCGCAGCATTACAACGAACAAGGTGGAAGCGACTCCGGCGGCATGGGCGCGCGGCTCAAGGAAAAAGGTTCGCAGCTCAAAGACAAAGCTTCGCACCTGAAGGAGCGCGCCGGCGAACGCATGCAGAACTTGAAGCAGCGCACTTCGGAAAAGACTCGCGCCCTTCGCGAACGCGCCGGGGAGCGCGGCAGCCAGTTAAAAGAGAAGGCTTATCACGGCTACGCAAGTGGCCGCGAAGCGTTCTCTCGCACTTCGGGCGAACAACCGCTCGCCGTCGGCCTCGGTTTCCTCGCAGTCGGTTTGCTCGCGGGCATGTTGCTGCCGTCCACGCGCAGGGAAGATGAACTGGTCGGCCCAACGCGCGATCGAATAGTGAACCGCACGAAAGACGCCGCCGAAGATGCGATGCAGCGCGGAAAGCAAGTGGCGCAACGCGCGGTCGAAGTGGCCAGGCAGCAGGCGCAGGAACAAGGCCTTACTCCCGAAGCGCTCAAGGAAAAGGCGACTGCAATCGCTTCGCAGGTGAAGGACCAAACCCGCGAAGACGCGCAGCGGCAAACGCAGGAATTCAGTCAGCAGGTAAAACAGGGATAATCCGTCATCCCGGTTCCGACCGCCGGCGGTTCACTCCTGCTGGCGGTCGCGCCATTTTCGGATGAAACCAAGACATTCCTCAAACCAGGCGGCCATCGACCGCGAGAATACGCGCGGAGAGCGCAAAACTCGTTCGCTATGGTCGGAGAAGAATTCGGGGAATGGAACGGAGTCAGATAAGAATCGTGCGCGTTCCGCCGACAAACCTTCGGACCTTCCGAAGTCCGGCTGGAAGGACGTTCTTTGCCGAGCCAAAGACGATCTCAACAAACACAATCTGTCGATGATCGCGGCCGGCGTCGCGTTCTACGTTTTTCTCGGGCTGATTCCAGCGCTCGGCGCGCTGATCTCGATTTGGGGTTTGGTCGCCGAGCCCGTCACGATCCAGCAACAGGTCAAATCGATGAGCGGCCTCTTGCCTCAGGATGTGGTGCAAATCCTGAACGATCAGTTGACCCGGATCGCCAATCAACCAACCGGCGCAACGCTCGGCGCAATCATCGGCGCGCTCCTCGCCATCTGGAGCGGTGCGAAAGCAATGAAAGCAGTGATGATTGCGCTCAACATCTCCTACGAGGAAGAGGAGACGCGCGGATTCTTTCGCCTGAACCTCACTGCCATCGCTTTGACTCTGGGCGGAATCGTAGGGTTTCTTCTCGCGCTCGGGACGATCGTCGCGCTCCCGCTTGTGCTCGACCGAATCGGTTTGGACAGCACCGCAGCCGCGCTGGTTAAAATTGTTCGTTGGCCGCTGCTCGCCCTCTTCGCGATCCTCGGCTTGGGAATTCTTTACCGCTACGGACCGGATCACAAATCGCCTCGCGGGCGATGGCTTAGTTGGGGGGCAGTGTTTGCGACGTTTGCCTGGCTCGCAATCTCCGCCGGCTTCTCATTCTACGTCGCAAACTTTGGCAGCTACAACAAAACCTACGGCTCACTGGGCGCGGTTGTTGTCTTCCTGATGTGGTTCCTCATTTCGGCTTACATGGTTCTCTTCGGCGCTGAACTGAACGCCGAGTTGGAGAAACAAATCGAAGGCAACACCACCACTGGCTCCGACCAACCCAGCACGCGGTCAGCCAACACTCTTGGCGAAACGCGCCGGAATTAATTCTGCTCCGCTGGTCAGTTCCTACGGGCCCGCAGCCCGGTAAAAGCGATGCGATTCGGTCGCCGCCGGGCGGAACTCGCCGCCGCCCGCATGCGCATCGGTCCAATTCTCCAGATCAGCCGACTCCTGCAGCCGCGCAGCTTGATACGTAATCAAAACTTCGCCACCGCTCCTTTGCACAATGACGCTCGGTTCCATCACCACCGTCGCCGTGCGGAACGTCACCGTCTCCGTCGTGCTCAAACCACTCGCATCCGTCGCCGTCACCCGCAACGTGTGCTCGCCCGATGCCGGCAAAAACGCAAAGAACGGAACATTCCCACTGCTATTCGTCGCAATCGGCTGCCCATCCAACTCCAACACCACCCGTTCGATGTAACCATCCGGATCAAACACATGCATCCGAATCTCATCCGGCACATCCGAAACCCGCACCTCCGCACCATTCGTCGGCCAAAGAAAGCGAGCCACAGGTGGCTGAACATCGGGCAGCGCGAGCTTGAATACGTTGCCAACGGGAACCCCATCGACGCTGCTGACATTCCCGCGCACGATCACATCGCCATCCGGCAAGAGCGCAAATTGATCAATCGTTTCACCAACGACCTCAACCTTGAAATCACTCCGCAGGTTTCCATTCGTATCAACTAAAGCTAGCATCGAACGACGTTCCCCGTTCACAACTTCGAACCGACCACCAAGCAAGATACTTCCATCAGCCAGTGGTTGAATGACTGAAACGCTGTTTTTGATGGAAGCAGAGGTATTGGTGCCAACCACCGCAACGAAATTTGTATCTCGGAGCCCATTGGTGAGTACTCGGACGAACCGCGGAGCACTTGGTGCGGGACCCGATGTATCTACCGCGTGAGTGAACACTCCTCCGACAAGCACCTTTCCATCCGGCTGTATCGCAATTGTGTCTAACAGCCGGCCGGTAGGCCTACCTAAAGTTAGATTATAGGACACAAGTATTCTAAAACCGTCTTGATTCCCGAACGTGTCCGCGCGGCGAACAGATCCAGGCATGATGAGATCATAAAACCGGCCCTTCGCATCGAGCCTCAGATCACTCCCGAACCCAATGTCACCGACGAAAAAATCATCCCGCGTTCCATTGGGGTTGTACCGAATGCTTCCGACTGAAGTCTGAACGCTGGCCACTAATTGCCCGTCGGGCTCATAAAGGATGTGCCGCACAAACTGAGCACCAGACACAGCCGCGCGCACCGCAGCGTTAAACTCCGTTTCGAACGAGCCGTCGTTCCTTACTCGAATGACGTTAGCCCAGAGATTCGTTCCGACTCGATTAAACCGCCCGCCAATCGCGATGCCGTTGTCTCTGACTGCCACGGATTCGATCGGTTCAAAGAAGTTCGTCGTGCTTGTGGTAGCATAAGCTGGGAATTCGCTGAGCCGGAAGCTTTCATCCGCCTGTAGCGACGGATTAAGACGAACTAAATTTGTTATTGCCGCATCGTTTACGTTCGTAAAGTTACCCACGATGTAAAGCCAACCGTTCTGGGAATCGAAAGCCATGTCGCGGACTGCATTAGTTGCTGTGCCGACACTAGCGCTCCCGAGCAATGGCGAATTTCCGTCGCGCAGCACCACTGTCGCTTCTTCACTCCCGTAGATACTACTCGCCACGACCGAGAAAGTGCGATTCCCGGTAAGTTCATTGTCGGCGAATAACGGAATGCGAATGCTTTTACGGCCAAACTCACCATCCGCAAAACTGAGAGTCACATTGGTTCCTCCAAACTGTTGCCCTTCCAGAGCCGATCCTTCCACGGTTGATAACGTAATCGAAAGATCTCCCGCGCTTCCCCCCACGCGCTCCAGTTCTATGTTAACAAAGTGATTTGTTTCGCTCAACTCGATGCGCCGCGAAACAAAGCGAATCTCTCCTTGCTTGATATCGCCGTGTATGCGAACGATCGGTTCTGTATTCACTCCATCGACCCGGTCGAAGGCAGTTCCAATCATCAAGCTTCCGTCGATTTGAACGCTTAATTGTTGCGCCGCGCGATTTGGCCCGAGGCCCGGATCGAAAGTCTCATCGAGAGAACCATCGACGTTCAATCGTGCGAGGCGATTTCTTGGCTGCCCGTTCACCTTGGTGAAATCACCGCTGATGTACAACTTCCCTTCGCTCTCCCGAATCAGATAAACAGCTCCATTGACGATCGTCGGGAAGTTCGTATCCACCGCTCCGGTTTGGGCATCCAACCGAGCGATATTTGTCACGGCCACTGAGGCGATGTTCGTAAAATTACCTCCGAGCAGCAGGCCACTATTCCTCGCGTGCATTGCGCGAACGGTGGCAATATCTACAGTGGGAAAGTTCGTTGCGACCGCTCCGGTGGCCGTATACTTCGTAAGAGCTCTCGGCAAGAAACCAGAGTATGTAAATAGCTCTTCGGCCTCAGTTATGGCCATAATTGGTTCATTCGACCACGGCCTGGAGCCTTGATAGACTCGTATAATATTCCCGCGTTCATCTAACCGAAAGATCCCTTCGAGATACGTCAGAGGCTGAGCGCCAGTGACCACCCAAATGAGAACGTCTCCATTTTCAAGCGGCAACATCTTCACGTAACGCTGTGTGGCGAAATTACGCAACCCAGGATTGAAACGTGTGTCGAGAGTCCCGTCAGCATTCAGCCGCGCCACGTGATTAATTCCCAGGCCGTTCGTGGTGTTGAATAGGCCAGCAATATATATGCTCCCATCAAACTGAGGAAAAATCTGCCAAATTCCCAAATTTCCCACCCCACTCCCCGTGGGTAGCCCATTGGTCACAAAAGTCTCGTCGTGAGTACCGTCAGGATTGTACCGCTCCAACGTGGTGCCATAACCACCGAATATAATCTTCCCGTCTGGCTGGATGCCGAAGGTATTCCGGCCTAGCTGATATGGAATATCATACCACGGATCCAACGTCCCCGGCGTTTCATCGTCGAGCACGACGAACTCCGTGGTGGAACGCGTCATGACAAGGTTCGCGTTTGTGACGCTGGCCGTAATCTCGAATCGCTCTCGCCCATTCCGTTGAAGATTGTTGAGGATGCCAACTCCGGCACTCGCTTCCGCTTTGCCCGCCTCAAACTCTACAGCCCATGGAATGTTTACCAGTTGACCTTCCCGCGGATCGTCCGAAAGAAAAACAGTTAGCGACTGATCCAAATTTCCGCTTCGACGCATCGTGATAGGTGAACTGTGATTCTGGAGGCCATTCTCAAAATCCGTGAACCGACTGTCCGCCCAATACAAATACGTCGCTCCATTCGTGGCGCTGCTCCCACGAACCCGCGCCATTCCTTTCGCCTCTATCCCATTTACATTCGTGAATGCTCCCGCGATCAACACCTTGCCATCCAATTGCACCGCCACGTCATGAATCGGCCCGTCCGGACCTGCGTTCGTCGGAAAATACCATGCCACCGTCTCATCGAGATTTACGCTCACCAGATTGATGCAGGGCAAATCTTCAAACATCGTGAACTCGCCTGCCGCAATCACGCGATCATAGCCGCCGTTGGTTGCCGTGGTGGCGTTCACCACCTCAAATCCAATCGCATGCACCGTCCCCGCGATGTAAGGGCTCTCCGCAAACCAAATGCTCGGAATGCCTGCCTCGTTGAACGCGATCAGGCGCGAAAAATAGACCCCGGATCCAGAGACCGGCTCAGTCCGCACCGCCGCCACGAAGCCGTTCGTTCCCGGCGCCTTCGCCATCGCGGTCACCTGCGAGTTCGTTCCAAAACTGCTCGCCCACAGCGCAAACGCATCATACGAAACATCTCGCGTTCCATCCCTCCGCCAACGCCCCACTTCGCTCCAGGTCAGATTCCCATTCGTCCGCGGATACGTCGCGATCACACTGCCATCCGCGAGCACCACCGCAGTATCGATATTCAAATCGATCAAGTTTGTGTATGCGAAGCTCTCATCCACTTTTCCCGACAGATCCAGCCGCACCAAACCATATCGGTTTGTGTCGCCCACCACCGTCAAACTCCCCGCCACTAACAATGCGCGCTCGTCCAACCGATAAACCTTGCTGGGCGTGCCACGCACCGCACTCTGCGAACTCCAACCGATATCATCCCACGTCGTCGACCGCTGCACCCAGCCGCCCGGCAATCCGACCGAATAGATTACGCGATCATCTGCGTCGACGGTGAGACTGGTTACATTCGTGACGTTCCAACCCGCAGTATCCGTATTCACGACCGCGCCGTTCCGATCCGCTTGTCCCAGGGTGTCGAACCTTCCGATTCCCCCGTAAGCGATCCGTTCGTCCGGAAACAATTCGATGTCGTTGATGACCGTGATATTCGTTTCCCCGAACTGGAAACCTTCATCGACCGTCCAAGGCTCTGGCGGCAACGTGAAGATCGGCGGATCGAGCTGCGTATCTATAACTCCGCCACCGGAACCTTCCGCACAAAAAACCACACGAACATCCGCGACAGCGCAAAGCGCGAAAAGAAATGCGAGGGATCGCCACATAGACCCGCGAACACTATCAAACCATCCTGCCTAAGCCAACTGCTAATCAGCCGAAATTATATCTGAGCGCGCCTGGAACATTCTGCGATATTCACTCCATCACCTCATCCACCACGCCGTACTCCAGCGCCTCTTCCGCCGTCAGCACATACTCCTTCCCGTCCTTCAACGGCAGCCATACCTCCGGCAGCTTCGCGTGCGCGCGCCAGAAATCATTATGCGCTTTCTGAATTTCCTCCGTGAATTCCGCTGGCGGTTTTCCAATCACCTTGATCGCATGCACCACAATCAACCCTCCACGGAACGCCCGCCGTTTGCCCGTCCCCGCCGCCAGCAGCACCGCCCCGCCCGAATTACATTCCGAAAGCGCATACGTGTTCACCTTGCACCGCAAACTCCGCATCACCTGCCGAATCGCCATCGCTGCTTTGAACTGCCCGCCCGGCGTCTGCAAATACAAATCGATCGGCTGCGGACTCCGCCCATCCAAATACAACAACTTCTGGATCGCCACCTCCGCCGCCGCATCATCCAACGCGCCGATCAAAAGCACCTTCCGCTGATTCAACAACGCATCCTCAAAATTAACCTTCACCGCCTCATGCCGCGCCTCCGCATAACGCTCCGGCACCGAAGGTGTCATGTGACATCCCATTCCAAAGACGGCGGCCAACGCGAAGCCAAAAATCTCGATGCGCATAAATACCCGGGTTCCCTATGAACTAAACTTAAGACCACGCCGCTAATCAATCCTCATTCTGAACCATCGTACCAATACGAATCCCTGCTCAGGCACTATCTGAGCCTCACCCCTCAACAGCCTCCCGCGCTTAACCCCGCCGCACAACTTCACCGTTTTCTAATACTCGCGTCCTTGGCAATCTGAACCGATAGCAACGTCCCCTAAACTGCGCTTCGGCCATAGGATCTTACGGCTACTGGCCGTCGTTCTCCTGTTTGTGGCTGGGCTCTCTTTTCTCGCGATTCCCATTCTTGTCTTTCCCACCGATTCACGATTCTCACTCAACTCCGCGACCAATGTATTTCTGTTCCTCTTCCAGATCTTTCTCGGTGCGCTCCTCTTGAGATCCGCCTGGCGTCTCTTCACCACTCCCGCTGATCCCTACGCCCTCGATTCAATTAAGTGGTGGCTGGATCTCTGCTCGAATTCAACAATCACTCCCGATGATTTCGCTGCTATTAATAGCCACATTTCTAATGGCGATCACCACGCCGCGCTTCAAACCGCCGCTGAACTTCTCGAGTCTCACCTAAACGATCCCGCACTGCTATGGTGGCACGCAGAACTCTCCCTAGAATTAGATCAACCACTCGGTGCGGAAACCACCTGCGACAACCTCCTGGGTCAACTCACCACTACAGATCCGAGTCATTCCGAAAAACCAGCCGCTTACTTCCATGTTCTCGCCAAGCGTCTCCACGCCATCCTGCTCCAGAACGACGGCCGCTTCGAAACCGAACTCAACGCCACCCTCCGCCAACTCGTTTCCGACCAATCCAAAACCGCCCTCCTCGACCAACTCGCCTGCATCCCGCTCACCCAATCCAAACCCCAACTCTATCCCGTTGCCGAATCATGCATCCGCAAAGCACTCGATCTCGCCCCCGGCACACTCACGCTGAAAGGCACACTCGGCTCCCTCCTCATCGAGCAGGGCAACTTCACCGCAGGCGAACCCCTCATTCGCGAATGTTACAACCGCAGCACCGCCCTCCACGACCGCGGCATCTGCAGCTACTACCTCGCCCTCCTCGCCGCCCAAAAAAGCGATTCCAAAACCGCCCGCAAACTCGCCACCCAATCCATCGCGCTCTATCCGGAACCCTGGCTTGTCGCAAAAGCCAAATCACTCCTCGATCGCCTGAAAAATGAAACGTGAACCCACCAACAAACTTCCCATCGTCGCACTGATCTGCGTCGCGGTTCTGCTCCTCTCCGGCTGGCTCTTCTTCCTCGCCACCGATGAACTCGCAGGCATCAACTACCGCCGCAAAACCAATAACTCTAACTCCCAAAAAACGAATTCAGACTCCGAACTGCAAACGAATCGAAGTTCTCATCCTCGATGATTCCATTTCTTCTCTGCGCTCCGCCGCCGCACCATAAAAGCTCGTTTTCACTCTACCTCCAATACCCTCCCGAGCGGACCATCCTTCTTCGCAAGGCGCGAGTATCCGGGTTTATCTCCCACACCTACCACGCCATACAAATCCTCGAACACATATACGTAAGCCACTGGCCAGTCAGCGTGGTTCTCCCACAACACGCCGACATCCTTTTCAGTTACGGGACGCGTCACGTGCGCACCTTCAGCGACGTACGCTTTCGGGTTTAAAAATGGTGCGCGCTCAATGTCAGTCCATTCCGGAACCAAAGGCGTTCCCGCGCGATTATAAAGCCACACGTCCCCAACGATCTCCCCGGCATGCTTCAGATACGCATACGCCACTTTCCCATCATCCTCGAATACCAGACTATATCGCTTACTGGGCGCAACAAATTCGATGACGATCGGATTCATTAAGGCTTCCCGAACTGCTCCTTCATCATCGCCGCAAAGCTGCCCACTTCCCAACCCACGAGATCCGAAACCTGCCCGTCGCCCACTTCCACCACCCGCATCTCACCATCGCTCTGCTCTATAACGTCGATCGAATAGAATCGCTGAGTTAATCGCTCTGCACATTTATAAACGATCTGTGGCACATCCCCACTGGCCGCGTGCGGCACACCTTCGACGACGAAATAGCGGCGCTCAGTATCCGGCTTGAAGTTCTCGATCCGCCGAACGCAAAATCCACCTTCAATCCTCCCGCGGAACTTCTGCATTTCGTTCACCAGAGTCGCGACTTGTTCCGGCGTTGAAATGCGTGAACCTACCGAAGTCTTCAACGACTTCACATAATCTTTGATAAAGAATCCCTCCCACCCCAACTGTTCGAGTTCCTTCACCAAATCGGCATCCGCACGAAACACCTGGGTCTCCGGTGTAAACTCCGAAATCTGCGAATACCAATTCGGCAAATAATGGCTCGCTAGGTACTCCTCCGAAGAAACAAGCAGCGGCGTTCCTTGCCCATTGAGCGCCTCATCCAACTTCGAATACTCCGCGGCCGAAAGCATCCATCCCCGATACAACACCCGCGCTTCCGCCGGCACCGGTGAAGCAACTTCGAACCTTCCATCCTGAAAATTCTCGAGCGAGAAAAGTGACACTTCAAAACCAGCGTCGCGCATGGCCTCGACTTCCGCCGCGTATTGCTCATCCGGTCGTCGTGCGCGCAACGGACTGCTGGGATAGAGAAGATGAATCACCGAAGGAAGCTATGTCTTCCGCACTGCAGTTAAAAGCAAACTCAATCGCCACCTCGACCCGGCCAAACACTTACCGCATTCCTCGTTTGCTTCGAACGACCCCTGTGTTTCAGGACCAAAGGTCCGACCTAAGGTAGCCCAGGGCGAAGTCCTGGGTCCGCATCCCACCAATTTCAAAAGCCCTGAAATGGGCGCCCTAACGTCATGCCGGAGGAAAAATGTAATCTACTTCTTAGTCACACCCGAGACACGATTCGTCGCCAGCAGTTCACCTGGCACACGCACCTTCGCAATCGGCGAACCCCAACCCTGCGTGTAGAACCACCGCCGCAGCGAACGAGCAACTTTCAACTCTCCCTCTCGAGTCGGCTCCACAACAAAAAGTTTCACCGCCGCCGGCACCCCGTTCGTCGGCAGGAAGACTCTCACCGAAACCTCTTCGTTCGTTCTCACCCGGATTGAGCCCGACACGCTAACGGGCCGATAGCTCCAGTTCGTTCTTCCACTCGCGAGTTCCTGTCGATACTCACCAAATGCAGTCGGCACCGGATTTAAATCGCCAAATAACCTCAACATGTTCGTTGTTCGATTCGTCACCAACAACCACGCCACGGGCAGACGCTCTTCAGTCTTTCCATAGCGTTTTAGCTTCACCCCTATCAATGGTTCACGACTCAGCAATGTGTAACCCACGAACCCCGCGAGCCACGCCACGCAAAACAGCGTCACTCCCACGGCCCTTTATAGCTTCCTCCTATTGACCACAGTGAAATCCCGTTCGTTTCCGATCAGCAACAGCCCCTCCCTCACTTTACAATCTCGTACACCAGCTTCACCACCTCCGGATTTGGATCACTCCTCAACTCCTGAAGTTTCTCCTTGGCTGGCGCGCCCTCCGGCCCCATCTCGCGCAATGTCGTCAGCGCGGCCCGCTGAATTTCCGGATAATAGTAGGATTGATGTTTCTTTTGATCTAACGCTTCGATCAAAATCGGCAGAGCAACCTCTACTTTTCGGTTCACTTTCCAATGTACCTTCGCTCCATAAACGCGCACGCCAACCTGCGCGCTCGCCAGCATCTCCTCGACACCTTTAGCATCTACCGCCCCTCGTTCGCTCAATTGCGCCAGCAATCGCGCTCCATGGATATGGTAATAATCCTCCGGCGAAAACATTCCCTGCCGGCAGAACAACTGCCCCTCCCCCATCCCCAAACCCAATTCCATCATGCTCGGCAAAAGAAGCAGCCGGATAAAAACTCGTCCTGACTTCTTGCAGAAATCCTTTAACAACCCCAAGGCCTTCTCGCGCTCGCTACTCTCTAGGTTCATCCGTGCCCACAAATCGCCCGTTCGGCAAATCGTCTGCTCCGTTCCATCGATTCCTTGGCCGCCTGAACCTGGCCATTGATGTCCTCCATAGCTTCGCAATTCGGACTCCACTAGAGCAAAGGTCGTCTCTAGCACCTCCTCCCGCTCCTTCGTTAACTGCCAAAGCGCGCTGCACGCTTCTACTTGCAAACTATTGAGCGGTCCGGTCCTTCGCAGATTCTTCAGTTCCGCAATAACTTCGGGATTGGATAGTACCAGTTGTTCAACCGCAGATACTGCCGCCTGCTGCACATGCGGAGAAGGGTCCTTCAATGCGCTGGTCAAATACTTCGTCGTCCGCTCACTGGGCGGCTTTACTCGCGCTAACATCCGGATCATCTGCATGCGCGGGCTTTCTGCCGCGCCACCTTCCAGCACCGGTAACAGCAGTTGGACCATCTCCGCATCCACACCGATCGCATTCAGCGCCATGGAAACAGAGTTCGCCTCGCCTATGCCTCCTTTCTCCATCGCCGCGACTAATTCCGGCATCGCTCTCCGCGCGGCAGGCCCAAGCGTATGGATCACTTGGCACGCCGTCGTGAGTCGCTCACGCATCTTGTTTAAATCGGGATAATTGGGAATGTAACTGATCGCTCCTGCCCAGGTTCCTCCCACTCTCAACAGAACACGCGTGCGCAGGCTGTCTTTCTCCCGAATGACCCGTCGCAGGTGATCCACTCCAGCCTCTCCCATCTCGCGAATCATCAACAACTCGGGAGCCGACCAACGTTTGGAATGCTCCATCGCTGCTAACCGATCCAAAGCCGGATGAATCGGATTCACCGGCTGCCTTACCAAATACAGAACCGCCCCACCAACAAGCCCTCCCAAGAGAAGTAATAAAAGCGAAGCCCATCTCCACTTCGATTTAATCGACGTTCTGTTCATTGGGGTACTCGATTCGTACCAGAAAAGAACATTGTCATCGAGTCGAAAGACGATTGTCTGCCGACTCCTGGGGACTTGATTCTCCTGTTTTGTTCTGCTTTAGTGGTGTGGCCAGCGAAGGCCAACGTGGTTGATTAGGATCCCGGTCGGAACCGGACTTCTCATCACCCCCGAAAGACAATCGGCGCACCCTCGCGTCCGCGTCCCTTCCTTCGCTGGCGAATATTATGAACCGCGCCAGTATCAATATTGTAGGAGCCGACGTGAGCAAGCTTTCCCCTCGCCAGCGCCCCACCGCACCTGTATTTCACCCATCTACCCTTCACTTCGCTCAACCCTCAACGCTCAACTCTCAACCGCTGCAATTATCGCTATTTATCGCCAGAACACCCTCACCAAAGGCCCGTGTTTCCAGAATTTACCGGAATTTTCTAGTATCGCGTTTGAATTCTTTCGCGAGCGCTGATCCGAACCCGCCAGAGTCAACATTTTCGATGCAAGCCATTGAAATGATAAACTCTGACGATCATTCATTCCCATCAGCGGCGGTCGAAGAACACAAAAGTCTACAAAAAAACACATCGGACGAACCCCTCTTGCTATCCAGACTGGCTCGGCGTTTGGGTGCTATCTGCTCAAGAAACGCCCGTAATTCCGCTCGTTCCACCAAATTCCACTTCGCGTTCTTCGTTTCCTTCTGTGAAGGATTTCCACTCGTTCCATCAAAAAAGCCCCGCCATTTCCTTAATTTCCGCAAATTTCCATTGTCTACATTTCCGGAAATTTCCTCTCGCCCTCACCTTCTCAATGGTCTCGGTGCCTCTATGGTTAATCCACTTCTATTCCTTGCCCCATCCCGCTACCCTCGCCCGGACCATGCCCGAAAAACTGATCAGCCTGCTCGGCGTCTTCGTGATGCTTGGTTGCGCCTGGGCTCTTTCTTCGGATCGCAAACGGTTCCCGGTCCGCATCGTCGCATGGGGCATCGGGCTCCAACTCGCCTTCGCCCTGCTGATTCTCAAAACAACCTTCGGCGTGCGCTTCTTCGAATTCGCACAGAAGAGTGTCACACGCCTGAACGAATTCGCGCTCGAAGGTGCGAAGATGGTCTTCGGAACGATTGCCGACCAAACCTTCCTGGAAGCACAATGGGGTCCAGGCAAAGCGTTCATCCTCGCGATCTCCATCACCGCCACCATCATTCTGGTCTCCGCGCTCTCTTCGCTCTTTTACCATTGGGGCATTCTCCAGCGCGTCGTTGCGTTCATGGCTCGCATCATGCAACGCACCATGGGCACGAGCGGCTCAGAGAGTCTCGCCGCCGCAGCGAATATTTTTGTCGGCCAAACCGAAGCGCCCCTGGTGATCAAGCCGTACCTCAAGAACATGACGCAAAGCGAACTGTTCGCGCTCATGGTTCCCGGCATGGCCAGTATCGCCGGCGGGGTGCTCGCCGTTTATGTCGCGCTCGGTGCCAGTTCGGGTCATCTCGTTACCGCCTCGGTGATGAGCGCGCCCGCCGCCTTGCTCATCGCCAAGATCATGCTGCCGGAAACTCAAACCAGCGAAACCACCGGCACCGTTCCCATCGACAAGGAGCGCACCACCGTCAACAGCATCGATGCGCTCTGCCGCGGCTCGACCGATGGCCTCTTCCTTTCGCTCAACGTCCTCGCGATGCTCATCGCGTTCGTTGCGCTGGTGGCACTCGCCAATTTTCTGTTCGCAAAATTCTTCAGCCTCTTCGGCATCACGCTCACGCTGCAACAGGCGCTCGGCTACCTGAACGCGCCTTTCGCCTGGCTCATGGGCATCCCCTGGAAGGATTGCCCGGTCGTCGGCGAGATGCTCGGCGAACGCATCGTTCTCAATGAATTCGTCGGTTACCTGCACCTCACGCAGGCCAAGGCGCAGCTCGACGAACGCAGCTTCACCCTCGCCACTTACGCCCTGTGCGGCTTCGCCAATTTTGGCAGCATCGCCATTCAAATCGGTGGCATCGGCGCGCTCGCACCCGAACGCCGGGCCGATCTCGCTCGCCTCGGTTTCCGCGCCATGATCGGCGGCTTGCTGGCCACTTACCTGACCGCCTGCCTGGTAGGGGTTCTCATTTAAACGTCGAAGCAATAAGACTTTCCGATATGAACGCCTCGCATTAATATCTCCGGACTTGCCGAATGAGTGCGCCGTTTAAAATCATTCTGTACGTGGTGCTGGTCATCCTCGCCAGCATCTCGGGATATTATGCCATGACCAATTTCGGCAGGATGATGGATCGCGCCGGCGACCGCCACTCCGACCTCGAACAAATCGAGCCCGAAGCAAAGCCATCCACGGAAGTAACCTCACCTGAATCAACCGCCACGAACCCAGCTTCGGCTACAACCCAGCCCACGAATACAAACGTCGCCGCCGTCGCAAACGCCCTGAGCTTGCTCACGAACAAAGCCGCGGGTTCCACGAATGTTCCCGACACCAATGCAATCGCCGCCTCAGTGACCAATATTCCAACCGCGCAAGACGTCAGCGGCGCGGTTCCCTCCGCGGGTGGATCGACCAGGAAGACTGCCGCCAAAGCTCCCGGCGGAGGACGCATCGGACTCTGGACCGCCATCTTCCTTATCTCCCTTGTTGTTCTGGGAATCATGATTGCCCGCGACGTTTCTAACTTCCTCGGCAATCGTGCACTCGAAACGATCTACAACGACGAAGGTAAAGGCGTTGCCAACCCGGAATACGAAGAAGCCGAACAAGCCTGGGCGAACGGCAGACATCTTGAAGCGATCGGCCTCATGCGCGATTACCTCGCAAAACATCCGCGCGAACAACACGTCGCCATCCGCATTGCCGAAATTTACGAAAAAGATTTAGGCAACCATCTCGCCGCCGCCCTCGAATACGAAGAAGTCCTGAAGAAGAAACTTCCACCCGAACGCTGGGGCTGGGCCGCCATTCACCTCTGCAATTTATATTTCAAACTCGGCCAGGAACAAAAAGCTTACGACCTGCTCCGCCGGTTGGTGAAAGATTATCCGGAAACGCCCGCCGCCGACAAAGCCCGCAAGCGCCTCGAACAAGTGGATGGCGCTTCCCTCGAACAACTCGCCACCGAATCGAACGTAACCCCGCGAACACCCGCCGCCCCAGCCGACGACGGCCCGCCCTCAAACCTCCCGCCCGGTTTCCGGCCGAAGAAGTAATTACACCTTCAGAAAAATTCTTCGCCGATACAAAAACCGGCAGAACAAAACCGCGCCGAACAACGCGATAATCGCAATCAGCAGGTCCCCTGCCCCCGGCCTGACGGCCGAATCCAGCCAGGCCTTCACCGGCCCGCCGGCAACTCTCTCCGCGAGCTTCGGCAGCTCAACCACATGCACGAGCATGTAAATAGTGATCGCGTTCGTCCCGATCCAAATGAACGGCCTCGCCCACCCGTCCTTCTTCCACACATCAATCACCAGGTAAAACGTCCCCAACAGCATCGCGCTAAACCCACCCGCCACCAAAACAAACGACGACGTCCAAAGCTTCTTAATGACAGGGAACTGCATTCCCCAAAGAATTCCAACGACAACAGACGCTGCTCCACACAGCAACAGCACCTTCACCTTGCGGCGATCATCTGCATCACCGCGCAACCACAACCCGGCGAAGACTCCCAACAAACAACTCGCAATCGCCGGCAGGGTGCTCAGCAACCCTTCCGGATCATGATCACCATCCCACTTGAACAGCGGCAGGTGCTGCTTATCAACGTAGTTCGCCAGGTTCTTCCCTTCCGCGAAGTTCCCCGCACCCACACCCGGCACCGGCACAAACGTCATCAGAGCCCAGTAACCAATCAACAAGCTTGCGCACAACGCAACGAGCGCCCTCGGCTTTAGATAGAGAAAGGCCAGAGCCGTGAACAAGTAGCACAGCGCAATCCGTTGCAGCACGCCGAGCAACCGCACCTTCTCCCAACCGCCTGCAATTCCGTCGTATGTAAACAACCCGAACAGGTAAAGGATGAGTGCTCGCCGAAAGATCTGCGCTGTCGCGGCACCGCGTCCTTGTTCCGCGGTGCGCTTACTCAACGAGAAGACAATCGATACACCCACAATGAAAACGAACAACGGAAAGATCAGATCGTAAAAGCGGAAGCCTTCCCACTGCACATGATCCAATTGCGTGGCAACAAATCCGATCAGCGATTTCCCATCTCCACCCGCGAGTTTGTTCAGCGCATAGAACAGCGCGTCCGCACCAATAATCCAGAACATGTCGAACCCGCGCAGAGCATCGACCGATGCAATTCTTCCCCGCGAATCGACCTTTGTGACAGGCGTAACCGGAACACTCGACGGAACGTCAGCGGTGAGTGGCATAAGCCGCATTGTGCAAATCGGCGTCCGTTTTGCGAGCATCCAGATTTTCGCAATTAAATTGCAGATAACGAAGGCACTGCCAGTCTGGTCAAAGTTCGGTGCAGGTCGCTTTGACCATCCTCTGGTACGCCGCCGCGATTCTCTATAGCGTCGCGAGCCTCCGTGCTCTCGTTTACATGCGTTGGGTGAAGCGCCTGCCGCGCACACACAACTCCGTCGCCTTGCCGAAGGTCTCGATCATCTTCGCCGCGCGTGACGAAGCCGAACGAATCGAAACAACCATCCGGCGCCTGCTCGCACTGTCAGGAATCGAGTTCGAGATCATTCCGGTGGATGACCGTTCACGCGATGAAACGAGCCAGATTCTGAAGCGACTCTCGGCGGAAGATTCTCGTGTGCGACCGAAGCGGGTCGACGTCTTGCCGGAAGATTGGCTTGGCAAATGCCACGCCTGCCACCTCGGCGCGCAGAGTGCGACGGGCGAATGGCTGCTGTTCACAGACGCCGATTGCTGGATGAAGTCAGACACCCTCACCCGGGCGTTAACGGTCGCGCAGACTGAACGTGTTCAACACATCACCATGACACCGGGCGTCTCGCCGAACACCCTTGCTGCGGAAGGCTGGCATCTCGCCTTCCTCGTCACCGTGGTCGACTGGATCGCCCGCACAAACTCGGATCACCCGCGCGGCCACCTCGGAGTAGGAGCTTTCAACCTCGTGCATCGAGACACCTATCAGAAGTTCGGCGGCCACGAAACGCTACGTCTAACAGTCGTCGACGACGTAAAACTTGGCCGACTGGTGCGCAAAGCCGGCGCACGCACCCGCGCGTTTATTGGCGGCGATGATGTAGAATGTCACTGGGGAGTAAGCGTGCGACAGATCATCAAAATCATGGAAAAGAATTACTTTGCCGCACTCGATTACAACGTCGCTTTCGCGGTGGTTACGGGGCCAGTTATGATGGTGCTTTGGGCCGCGGCTATTCTGGGTCTGTTCAGCGGGCAATTTGTTGGTACAGCCGCAGGCATCGCTCTGCTTTCGCTGATCCTGCCCGCAACGCTGCTTGCCAGGCTGTTAAACTGGAAGATACGAGGTGCGCTTTTCGCGCCCTTTGCTTTCGTGGCATTGAACTACGCGATCCTGCGCTCCACCTACGTCACTTTGCGCCAAGGCGGAGTGAAGTGGCGCGACACCTTTTATCCACTCCACAAGCTCCGCGCTGGAAACGTCTACTAGTCCGCGTGTAACTCCGGATGAGATTCGTCTTCACCCCGGTCGGCAAGCGAGTCGCCGAGTGCGGCCACCGGTCACTTCGCCTGCGCTTCAGCGCGCCCCGGAGGGTCGCCGGAATCTCACCTGGATTTAGTCACCCCCGTGACGGAATCACCGCTTGCCAAACCTCGTACTTTTTGCCATCGTTCTCCCAGCCTGAGAAGGCACGTGAGTGAATAAAATCCCGCTCGGAAGCGGACTTCTATTCACCCCCGAACGACACGCTACCCCGTAGTGTGTCCACTCTCCTCAGGCGCGAAAAACTATGAAAACGACGCGCGCTAATTCAACGACGGCGGCGCCTGCTGTGCCGGACTGCATCGTCTCCAAACCTGTAGTCAAGTCCCTTGCTTTTGTCGCAACACAAATCAACACCCATCAACACAAATCAACACCCGCGCACACCCAGGCACACACCCTGAAAACACCCACTAAGTCTTTCATAATCAAACCCCGCACACCATCAACACACAAAAGTGCGTTTTTTCATCAACACCTTAACGTTACGACCCCCACCGCTCTTTTGCGGCAAGATAAGAATGGTCGTTATCCACTCGACAAGTCCCAAGCCAGAACGCGTACTTCCCACATGCTCAATCGCCGACATTTTCTTGGGACGGCCCTTGTTACAGCAGCAGCAGCGGCAGGATGCGCGACTACTCCTCCAGATTCGGGAATTCTCGATACGCACACGCACTTCTATGATCCAACCCGCCCGCAAGGAGTTCCTTGGCCCCCAAAAGATGACGAATTTCTGTATCGCCCGGTTCTTCCGACTGAACTGAAGCGCATCGCTCAGCCGCTCGGCGTCACCGGCACGATCGTGGTCGAGGCAAGTTCCTGGGTTGAAGATAATGATTGGATTCTCCAACTCGCGCGCACCGAACCGTTCATCAAAGGGTTGGTCGGACATCTCAAACCAGGCAAACCAAACTTCGCTGCCGATCTGAATCGCTTCGCCGCAGACCGCTTGTTCCGCGGCATTCGCGTCGGCTTGTGGGACATTCCTCTCGCGGTGGAAAGCACCGATTTCCTCCGGGATCTTCGTCTGCTCGCCACCCGCGGGTTGTCGCTCGATGTCCTCGGTGGCCCGGATGAAATCGAGAAGATTGCGAAGCTCGCCGCAGAACTGCCCGATCTTCGTATTGTGGTGGATCATTGCGCTGGCGTGCGCGTCACCGGCGGAACTCCGGATGCAAAGTGGCTTTCCGGGATAAAGACGCTTGCCGCGCGCAAGAACGTCTTCATGAAAGTGTCGGGCCTGGTTGAAGGCACCGGCTTGCGGGGTGCCCCAATCGCTGTTGAGTTTTATGAGCCAGTGCTGGACGCGCTTTGGAATTCATTCAGCGAAGATCGCGTGATCTTCGGCAGCAACTGGCCCGTGAGCGCGCGTTTCGCAAGCTACGAAAATGTGTTGAAGATCGTGCGCGCTTACGTGAAAAGCGAAAGCGCGGCGGAAAAATATTTTCGAAAGAACGCCGAGCGGGTTTATCTTGGTTAAGTGAGTGACGAGACCGAACAGCGCACATTGGTTTGTGAAGAATGCGGACAACCCGGGCGCGAAATGGGTGAAACGGTTTTGTGCCCGGAGTGCTTTCAACTGCGAGGTTCGTGCGGCGCGGAACGAACCAGTGACGCGGATGAATAAGCGTTGCGGTTCCTGTCGAACTGGCTTTTGACCTGCTCTGTTGGCGCGTATGCATTTGTGCAAATCGGTTCTATGTGGCGCGCTGGCAATGACCTGCGCGCTCGCGGCGGACCGCATCAATCACGAGGGACGCATTCTCGGGCCGGAACCGGCGGTTACGGCGCCGATTCTTTTCAACACGCCGGAAGCGGATGCCGCTGTTTCAGCGATGCAGGTCATGCCTCGGGACAGCGCGTGGAATGAGGACATTTCGCGGCGTCCCTTGCTGCCGAATTCCGATGCGATGATCGCGCGCATCATTGCGGACCTGGCGGAGGGAAGGCGCAACTTGCGGGCGTTTCACGAAATGAATTTCGTGCTCGTGCCGGACAATCAGCCACTCGTTCCGATCAACTTCATCTACTACGGCGACGAGTCGGATCCGAGCCCGTATCCGATTCCGATCAATTTGCCGATTGAAACGTGGCCGCGGGAAACCGGCGCGCTCACCTTGGATCAATGGCAGAGAGATGTAAATGAGACTGGAGGAGATCGCCATTCCATTGCTGTGATGCCAGGCGCTGGGTTCATTTGGGAAACTTGGGTGACGCGATTGACGAGCAGCGGGTGGGAAGCCGGCAACGGCGCGAAGTTTGATTTGAAGTCTAACACGCTGCGGCCATTTGGGTGGACTTCGGCGGATGCTGCCGGTTTGCCGATGTTTCCGGCGTTGGTGCGCTACGACGAATGCATGCGAGGGATGGTCGAGCACGCAATGCGCATTGTAGTGCGCCGTTCAAGGCTCGGGCCAATTTATCCCGCGACGCATCATGCCTCAGTTGGGAATCTGACGGATCCGAACATCCCCGCGATGGGGCAGCGTGTGCGATTGAAGGAGAGCTTTGTGATTCCGGAGAGCTGGACAATTTTCGAGAAAGCGGTGCTGCGCGGGTTGAAGAAGTACGGCGCGATGGTAGCGGATAACGGAAATTTCTTTTCGATTTCCGTGACTCCAGACAATCGATATCCCGCGAATGCGTTTTCGCGGCTATCGAGCATTTCGATCACGAACTTTGAAGTGGTGCAAACGACCGGAGCTAACGAAGGGCCGAGATCACCCGGCGCGCCACTTGCCGAAGCGGGAGCCGATTTCTCAGTGGGAACAAGGACTTCCGTTGCGTTGAACGGGTTTGTGCAAACGAGCAATGGAACGGGACCGCTAACCGTAGAGTGGAAGATCTATTCGGGACCGGGCATGGCGCAGTTCAGTGATACAACACGGACGAACACAAGCGTGAGCTTCGATGCGGCTGGCGAGTATTTGTTGATGTTGAGGGCAGCCGATGGAATTCACACGCCGAGTTATGACACGGTGCGGGTGCGCGTGAGTGATGGGATCAGCGTGAGCGTGCGGCGGGATGGAGATTCGTTGCGCGTGGAATGGGGCGGTGGCGCGGGCAACTACACGCTCGAAAGCACGGATGATTTGCGGAATGCGTGGACGAGCGCAGCGACGCTGACAGGGACTGAATATTTGGTTCCGCAGCAAAGTGGGCAGAGATTTTTCCGCGTGAGGCGCGAGTGATTACGCTGCTTCTCGCAGGAGACGCAGGGCGCGTCCGCCGCTTTGATCGACCTGATCCATACTGCATTGGCGAGGTGATTTGTCGGGACGCCAACGAATGAATTTCGTGCCGTGACGGAACCGTCCACCGGTGAAGTGGTCGTAGGCAATTTCGACCACGAGCTTAGGATCAAGCGGTTCCCACTGGCCGGAACGTTCGGTGGACCAGCGGCTCGGGCCGCCCGGCGCGCGGCCGGTAAAGCCCGGAGTTTTGCGTAGCGCTTCGAGCTTGCGGGTGAGTTCCGCCTTTTCCGACGCTTTGATCGCGGAGCAAAAACCGACGTGGTGCAGAAGACCGGCTTCGTCGTAGAGACCGAGGAGAATTGAACCGACCAGCTTCGAGTTAGTGCCGTAGCGGAAGCCGCCGACGACGCAATCGACGCTGCGGATTTGTTTGATCTTCTGCATGCCGGTGCGTTCGCCGGATTTGTAGGGAAGATTGCGGAGCTTCGCGATGATGCCGTCGAGACTTTCGCCGGGATTTGAGAACCACTTGGTGGCGATTTTCAGATCGGTGGTGGCCGGCGAGAGGAAGATAGAGCCTTCCTTGTCGAAGTGTTTAGCGGCGAAGGCTTGCAGCTTCGCGCGGCGATTCTCCAGAGGTTCGTTGACGAGAGATTTTCCTTTTTCGTCCACGAGGAGATCGAAGACGATCATGATGGCTGGCGTGGCCGCAGCGAGTTTGCGGACGCGGCTTTCGGCGGGATGCAGGCGAAGTTGCAAGTCTTCGAACGAAAGTTTCTGGCCGACTGGGATAGCGATCTCTGAATCGAGGACGAATTTTTTTGGCATCAGTGTTTTAACCGCTTCGACGAGTTCCGGGAAATAGCGAGCGAGCGGCTGGCCTGCTTTCGATTGAAGTGCAACTTCGTTGCCGTCGCGGAAAGCGAGACAACGGAAGCCGTCCCATTTGGGTTCGTACTGCCATTCGTCGCCGGTCGGAATTTCGTCCACGCTGAGTGCTTCCATGGGTGGGAATGGCGGTTGGATCGGGAGGTTCATAGTACCTTCGAGAGATCGGCGCGATTGCGAGAATCGGCGACCGGTGCCCAGAGATCGCCGACCTTTTCGAGACGATCGCGGACGTTCTGCACGGTGAAATCCTCGATGCGGATGCCATCTCGAATTTCATCCCACGTGACCGGCGTCGAGACCGGAGCGTGCGGTTTGGGGCGGACGGAATAGACCGACGAAAGAGTGCGGCCCCAGGCGTTTTGGTTGTAATCGACAAGGACGTGGCCCTCGGGACGCTTCGCGATTTTGTATTCGGCGGTGATGAGGTCCGGGTAAAGTTTCTCCATTGATTGCGCGAAACGTTTGGCGAAGGTCCAAACTTCTTTTTGCAGTGGGCCGCGTTGAATCGGCACGTAAATGTGAATGCCGCGGGAACCGGTAGTTTTAGGAAAGTTGGGAAGATTTAATGCTTCGAGTGCGTCGTGGACGAGCAGTGACGTTTTCAGGACATCGTCGAACTCCGCGCCTTTAACCGGATCGAGATCGAAGTGGAGATAGTCGGGACGATTTACATCGTCGCATCGCGCATACCATTGATTCAGGTCGATGCACCCGAGGTTCACGACCCAAAGGAGGGAGGGGAGGTCGCGGATGATTGGGAAATCGATGATATTCCCAGAGGAATGTTCGATGGAACAGATGTCGATCCATTCTGGGCGTGGAACGGGGGCGCGTTTCTGAAAGAAGAACTCGCCGTAAGCGCCGTTCGGGTAGCGCTTCATGACCATCGCACGATGTTCAAGGTGCGGCAGAAGGAAAGGTGAAACATCCGCGTAGAATTGGATGAGATCGCCCTTTGTGATTCCGAGGTCTGGCCAGAATGGCTTCTGGAGATTGGTTAATTTTACGGTTTTACCTTCGACCTCGATTTCGGTGTCGATGGCGTTCGGCGGGATTTCGAAGCTGCGGATGCGTTTTGAGCGGGGTGCCCGAGCGGAAGTTTTCGGTGCAGGCGAATAGCGCGAGCGGCCGGTTCCACGTTTGCGAACGGTTTGCGGCATCAGCGGAAATCTCCCTGGGCGACGGTGCGTCCGCTTGCTTTCTCGTATTCTTCAATCGCGCGCGGCATGAACGCCTGGAGGTTTGAAATGCGCGTGCCGTGCGACGGGTGGGTGGACATGAATTCTGGTGGTTGGCCATTGCCGGCAGCGCGGCCCATGCGTTCCCAGAATGGAATCGCTTCGCGGGGATCATATCCTGCACGCGCCATGTAAAGGAGGCCCATTTGGTCGGCTTCGACTTCGTGATCGCGGCCGAAAGGAAGAAGGACGCCGTACTGAGCGCCAGCTCCAAGCAACCCCATGATCATTTGGCGTTGTTGGAAATCCATGTCACCGAGCGAAAAGGAAGCACCAACGATTGCGGTTTGAACGAGTTGGTTTTGGAAGACGCGTTGTGCACCGTGACGAGCGACGGCGTGCGCAACTTCGTGTCCGACCACCGTGGCGAGCCCTGCTTCACGTTCCGCAACGGGCAGAATTCCTGTGTAAACGACGATCTTCCCGCCCGGCAGGCAGAACGCATTGATCTGGTCGCTGTTTACTACGCTAACTTGCCAATTGAACGAATTCGCCGCATTCCCCGTTTGCGCCGCGATATTTGAAGAAACCCGACGCACTGCCTCGGCGGCTGGTCCACTTTCGACAACGTCGGACGAGGCCAGGACTTCCTGAAAGGCTTGTAGTCCCAACGATTCCTCCTGCTGAGAAGACATGGCAACGCGCTGGACTTTGCCAGTTTCAGGATTGGTAAATCTTTCGGCGCTGAGAAATTGAAACAGAATGAAGATGCCCGCGATAACCAGCGGTGCGAGCTTCAGGCCGGTGCGTCCCCTTGATGTCATATGTTCTCCACTGGAAAAGTCGCATGGCGGGAAACGGGTGCAACTTGGGCGTTCTCCGATTGAGGGGCAAGGCAGTGGATGATGCGGGAACCTTGAGTTTTGGGCCGGTTCGCTTACAAGAGCGCGGTGATTACGTCGTTACACGGAAAGTTGGTCGAAGTGCTGCCCACGCAGGTGACGGTGGATGTGAACGGCGTGGGGTATGAGTTGCTCATCCCGCTTTCGTCCTACGACAAATTGCCGCAGCCCGGCGGGGAGGTGAAACTTTTGACACATCTTGCAGTGCGGGAGGATGCGCATGTGCTGTATGGCTTCATGACCGCGGGAGAACGGGAGTTGTTCCGGATGTTAATTAACACAGTGAGCGGCATTGGACCGAAGATCGCGCTGAATATTCTGAGCGGAATGAACGCAGTCGCTTTTCGCGGAGCGGTGGCCAGCGGAGACGTCAAAGCCCTTTCGCAGATCAATGGCGTTGGGAAGAAAACTGCGGAACGAATTGTGGTCGAGCTGAAGGATAAAGTCGGGCCAGCCGGCGCTTGGGAAGCGAGTAGTGCACAGCGCGCGCTTTCGCCGGAAGACCAAAAGGTGAACGATGCGGTGCTGGCGTTGATCGCGCTCGGTTTCAAACAAGTGGAAGCGCACGATGCTGTCCGCGCCGCGTTGGAGAAACTTGGACCCGCGGCTCCAACAGATGCGTTGGTGCGCGCCTGTTTGCGACGGTAACACCGGAACGAAGGCAGCGAAAAGCATGGAAAACCGCGCCGGGAATGGCAAGGTATGCGGCTGAATGGTGCGCCTTTGCACACTTACAATTGCTTTAAGCATTCTGCTGGTTCGCGGCCTCTTGGCGGCCGAACCGGAGGAGGATGCCTTTCAAGCCGCTGCGGCGGCCTTGCGTGATAAGTTCTACGAACGAGCGGAGGATCAGTTCGGGGCCTTTGCACTGAAGTATCCGGGCTCGACGAATTTAACGCGTGCGATTCTGTTCCAGGCGCAGGCGCGCCATTTTCAGAAGAAACACGATGCGGCGGTGAGTTTGTTGCAAACGCACCTGCCGAAAGCCGGTGCGCTCGCGGACCAGTTCTTATTAATGCTGGGCGAAGCTTTGAGCGCAAAGGGTGACCACGCGGGCGCTTCAGAGCAATACGCCAAGCTGTTCAATGAGCACGCGAGTTCCCCGCTGCGTTTGCAAGCGGGTTATCTCTACGCTTCGAGTCTTTACGAGCAGAGAAAACTCGATGCGGCAATCGACTTTCTCGGTAAAGCGGACGGCGAGTTCAGAAAACTAGCGGACGCCGCTCCACAAGATCGCTTTAGTTTTGCGAGCAGATTACTGCTGGCCGATGCACAGTTGGCCTCCGGAAAAGCGAGCGACGCCGTTGCGACCGCGGCGGCGATAGCACCGGCGGAGGATAAACCGGAGTGGCACTGGGAACGTCTTGATCTGCTCGCGCGCGCCGAACTCGCGCGGACGAACACCGCGGCTGCGTTAGCGCACCTGACCAACGCGGTCGCTGTCGCGCAGAAGGCGCAGCGGCCGCGCTTGCAGGCGCAGTCGTGGAACCTGGAGGCGGAATTATATCGAAAGGTGGGCCGGACGACGAATGCGGTCTCGGCTTACGAAAAGATTGCCGGGCTGGAGGGGCTTCCGATCGACCAGCGGCGGCTTGCCGTGTTGAAAACCGTCGAGCTTCTTTCAGCGAATGGAGCGTTAACGAACGCTATTCAGCGGCTGGAGACTTATCTCGTCGGCGCAACGAACGAACCGGCAGCCGACCTGTTGAAAGTAAAGGCAGCGGAGTTGTGGATTGATCAAGCCCGTTCCGTGGGAGGAGCGGCGTCGCTCGCGACCAATGCCTTGGCGCAAGCGCGCGCGCATTTGAGCGTGGTAATCGGCCAATTTACGAATTCGGCACATCTCGGTCGCGCGTGGTTGAATCGTGGCTGGACGTTTTGGGAGGAAGGTACACTGCTCGACCAGATTGGGTTCATCCGTGAAGCGGAAAGCGCTTTTCGCGAGGCATCGGAGAAGTTGACGCGGTCCGACGATCAGGCGCTCGCGATCTTCAAAATGGCGGATGCGCAAGTACGCTTGAATGAACCTGCTGCCGCGCGCACGAATTACACACGGGTGCTGAAGGATTTCACCGACCTACCGCAAGTCCGAAACGCGCTCTATGACAAAACGTATGCACAATTAATTCGCGCGAGCATCGAGCTGAAAGATTTTAGCGGGGCGGAAATTTACTTAAGGGACCTTCGCGAAGCTTTTCCGAACAGCCCAACCACGGAAGAGGCAATGTTCAGCTTTGGGAACGCCTTGATGACGAAAGGAGAAATTGCAAAAGCAAGAGCGGTTTACCAGGAGTTCGCGAATTTCTATCCGAGTTCCCGGCTGCAGGGAGAAGTGCGCTTTGCTGAAGCGCGGACGCACGCGATCGAAGGCGATTTCGCCGGCGCCGTAACCAAACATGAAACCTGGCTGCAGGTTTTCGCGAACCACCCACTAAAAGCAGAAGTGGAGTTTCAACGCGGCGTCCTTCTCGACAAGGCTGGCAGATCGACGAACGCTTTAACGGTGTTTACGAATTTTGTGGCGCAATTTCCCGCACACACATTGGCGCCGGCGGCGCAAACCTGGGTGGCCGACTACTACCACGCGCAGGAGTTGTGGCCGTTCGCGGAGCAGAATTACCAGCGCGTATTTCAGAACACCAATTGGGCGGGGAGTTCGCTGGCCTACTATTCGCGGATGATGGCGGCGCGGACAGCGTTTCGGCGCGAGGGATACAACGACGGGAAGTCGTATCTGACGAACCTGCTGAACGATCCGAAGTGTCCGGCCGATTTGAAACCTGAAGCATGGTTCGCACTGGGCGACATTTTCCTGGAGGAACCGATTACCGGCAGCACGAACGCGCTCCACAACTTCACGCAGGCGGCCGCGGTTTTTGACCGAATCGTGACGCAGTACGCGACGAATGAAATTGCGATGCTCGCGCTGGCAAAGAAGGGAGATTGTTACTTCCAGATGGCATCGCACACAAACTATGTGGATAGCTACACGATTGCGAGCAATGCGTACGGGACAGTGCTGAGTTCGCCTTCCAAACTGAGCACAAAAGCCCGGAATCAAGCCGAATTCGGCTTGGGGCGTGTGCTTGAAAAGGTGGCTGAAAACAAGCCGGACGCGGAGCGAACTCGCTTAAAAAAAGCGGCTCTCGACCATTATTTAAACATTGTTTACGGCGCGGCTGAGGATGGGAGTAAAAGCGATCTCTTCTATCTCAAACTCGCCGGCCGGGAAGCTGGGCGCCTTGCGGAGGAACTTGGTGAGGTGGAGGCCGCAGTCGGATTGTACAAACGCCTTTCGAAGGAGGTGCCTGCTTCACGAAGCCTCTGGGAGAGCCGCCTCTCGCTATTGGAAAATGCGCGGGAAGCGAAGAGTGCCGTGAACTAATTCAGGGGCACTCCGCGACGCACATAGGTTGGAACATCGAGGTCCGCACCGCGGTGAATAGTCGGCTCGCTTTTCTCAAATCGACCACGAGAAACGATTTCCAACGCGAGCAACTCCTGCTTCCACTTCGACGCCACTTTCAGCATTCGGCCGGCCGGCTGCTTGTCGAGCAATTCGCGAGTCTTTTCCGGCGTGGTTGCCGGAGGCGGCGCGACGTATCGAGGCGCAGGACGCGGTGTAGTATTGTCGTTGAAATACGACTGGTCCACGACGGGCGAGGTTTCGCGAATGATTGAGACATTCCCCTCGAGCACTTCCGCGCTAAGACCCTTGCCGCCCTTCGAAACGATCAGAGTGATCGAAAGTTTGTCGCCGAGCGATTCGTCGAGAGCGGTGCCGAGGATGAAATCTTCAGTTTCGATATGACGGCGGAGACCGTCGGTTAGTTGACTAATCTCCGCGACGGTCAGCCCGCTCGAGGAACAGACACTCACCAGCACTTGGTCGGCCTCGGCCAAAGCGGTGCCTTTGTTCAACAGCGGATTTGCGAGCAGATGTCCGATGACTTGAGACACGCGATTCTCCCCTTCGGCGGCTTCCGCGACCAAAATGCTTTCGTTGTGACGACCACGGAGCACAGAATGAAGATAGCCGAAATCGACGTTGATAACGCCCGGGCGCGTGAGCATCTGCCACAATCCCTGGAGCCCCTGCGCGAGCATGTCATTCGTGCGAGCGAACGTTTGGAGAACGGTAGCGTCGGCTTGCAGAAGAGTGCGCGCCTTCTCGTTGGGAAGGCAGATGACAGCGTCTGCAATGGTCCGGAGGGTTTGCAGGGCTGCTTGCGCCTGCTTCGAGCGACGGCCGCCTTCGAAATCGAATGGCGTGATTGCAATGACGATGACGAGGGCCCCTGCCTGCTTGCCAGCGCGCGCCAGAACTGGCGTGGCGCCCGTGCCAGTGCCTCCACCGAGGCCGCACAGCAGGAAGAGCAAATCGGTGTCCGCAACCACTTCGCGCAAGTCCGTCCCGGCTTCTTCAGCCATGACGCGGGCGAGGTCCGAATCACCGCCAGAACCGAGTCCGTGAGTGCGGTTGGTCCCAATCAGGATGCGGTGTTCTATCGAATGTTGCTGGAGGACGCGCGCGTGCGTGTGCACCAGCGAGAGCGGCAGTCGGCCAAGGTCCGTCCGGGAGATGTGGTCGACCACATTGCAACCGGCGCCGCCGATGCCAACCAGGCGAACGCGCAGTTCGTTTCGAGGTGCGAGGGATTGATCGTGCGCCATAGGTTCCTTTACAGGGAATTCGTTCCTGCCATCCGAAATACTTTTCCGAGTGTGCTTTTGAGTCCGCCGGTGAGCGAACCTTTACTGCCAGTGCGCTTCTTCCACTCGAAGGAGCCGTAACGCGCCAAGCCGATAGCCGTGGCGAATTCGGGCTGATCGAGAGCTGATTTGAGGCCGCTGATCGAACTGGTTTTCGCGATAGAAACGGGGAGGCCGAATACACGGTTTGCCAAGCGCTGGATTTCCGGAATG
>DASVNK010000026.1:0-36516 GCA_036383895.1 Verrucomicrobiia bacterium
CATCGCTTCCCGTTGCGCTTTCTGCTCCCGCATCATTCGCAACTGCGGCTCGTACTTCTCCGCGTATTCCATCAGCTTTGCGGTGAACGGAACCGGCGCGAAAACATCCGGAAGTTTCATCCGTTCCCAGCCCGCAATCACGTTTCGATTCAGTAACCGGTTCACCTGCGCGTAACTCGTCTCGCGCTCGTTCTCAATGTTTCGCAAGGCCTGCTCACGCCGCGATCGCTCGTTCTGCATTCGCAACACATCCACCTGCGAGGCATCGCCCACCGCGTACCGTTCCTCCACCGCCCGCGCCATCGTCTGCAGCCAACCCAGGTCCTCTTCCGCTACGCCCAGCAACTCGTCCGTCAGCACCGCTTTGAACAGTTGCTCCGCCAGAGTTTTCCGCACCGTTTGAAATTGAAATTCGAGGTCCGCCTCCTCCACCGGCACTTCCGCCCGCGCCGCTCGCTGCGCCGCCTTCTCCTTTCCGAACACCGGGAGCATCTGTTCCGCTCCGTACATGATGTCCCCGTCCTCCTCCCGCATCATCGTCTCCGCCGCCATCCCGCCGAGCATCACCTCCGGATCACGCCACAGCGGAATCGAACGCGCATTCTCCTCCGCCGCCGTCACCCGCGAGCGCGCCGCCCAAAGCGCCGCATTATTCGTTCGCGCTTCCTCCGCAAGTTCGCTGATGAACTCCGGCGTGAGGACATTCCGATTTGTTGAGACTTGGTTGTCGCTGCTCGGCTGACTCTCCTGGGCCAGCACGACTGAGCTAAACGTTAATATTAATGCTGCGATTGAAATTCGGTTTTTCATACTCTCTTCCGCTTCAGCCTTGCTCTTGAGCCAAGGCACATCACACCCGCATCACCCGCTCGACACCATCTGCGGGCACACTACTTCCCGGAAAAGAGAATTAAATGAGGAGAGAACAGTGACGCTGGAACAGCGCCACGGAAGGAATTCGCAAATGCGCAGCGTCAGAATACGAAAGAGGAATCTCGGTGCTCTGAACCGGCCCAGCAATGACAGGATCTACATCTGTCTGCTCCTGTCGCTCGACCTCTAAGGTCCTGGATACGGCAGGAGCATTGCGTGCGGGGGAAGGATTAGCGTTCGGCTGGACACAACATCCGCAACTCGAGCAGGTATCCGCCTGCTCCACCGTGATGCGATGACCTTCCACTGGCAGCACCGCCAGTAGAAGGCTCATCAAAAATGTCCAGATCGAGCGCACTACTTCTTATCGGCTTTATCGAGCTTCTTCAGATACTTCTTAGGATTTTTGTTGAAATCCTTTAGGCACGGCTTGCAGCAGAGTTTGATTTCCTGCCCCTCGTGGGCGAAGACGTAAGGTTCACCCATTTCACCGCCGAGTTTCTCATCGGAAACAATGCATTTATCGAGCGGGTAAGGCTTGGCTTTTGCGTCTGTTTTGTCCGCCGCCAGACCCGTGGCGGTCATGGAAAGCAGGGCTGCGGCAACTGCGATCATCCTTTTCATCGTGGCCATAATTTATACGAGTTAGACGCAAAAACCACTCAAATATTCTTGCTATACACCTCGTAGATCTTGCCCTCAAACAGGAATCGGAGGTTGGTTCCGATCGCAAAGACTTCGTTCAATTCTGTGTTTTTTGTCACGAAGTCCCAGTATTCCTTTGACCCGAATTCGAGCCGGACTGCAGGTTCGCTCTTCGAAGCAAGGACAGTTGTTTCGTCCCAGAAGCTCCCATTGTTTTGAAACGTGCGTTGTCCGACAAACTTCTGCGCCTGCGGAACACCCGCACTCCCGGAAAGCTTTCCAAACGATTGAAGCTGTCCGGTGCTCACGTACAGGTTCACCTCCGCCGGCGCGTCGTGCAGTTGTTGCACGTTTTCTACACTCTTCAACGAGTAATTATAGCGAGCTCCAGCCACCGCTGCATCGCCGCTTTGGTCCGCAGCTTGCGCTCTAACGAGGCGCTCGCGTTCGGCGCTAGGCGCGGCCTGCAGAGCTGGGCGCGCAGGCGAATAGTTCCTCCCGAGTTGCCGTTCTTCGAGCATGCGTGTTGCCAGGACAGGCGAGTCTTCCGTGACAAGAAACGACGTGTAGGGAGTTACAATGCCGTATTGCCTGGCGAGTTGAGTCACTTCGTCTTTGAGTTCCGCGTTTTCGCCGCGGTGTCGGATTTCTTCGAGTAGGAAGCCGACGCGACGGGTGGCCCAGAGACGCGGGATGAACTCGTGCTTCGTATCGTCTTTGGGGAAGGCGACTTGTTCCGTGAATTTTTTCTCTTCGTCACCGATCTTGCCGCGCAAAGACACCGTTGTTTTGCCATCGTTTTTATAACGGCCGACGATGATCGATTGCTGGCCTTTGAAGAGGTCCGGCAGTTTGCCGGGATGAATGTTGCTCGTTTTGATGTCGCCGAAATCGAGCGACAATTCGGCGAGAACGGGATCATTGATCTTCGAGAAAAAGCTGCCGAGCTTCACTTCCAGGTCTTCGTCTGGCAAAACGTACTGCGAAGCGGCGCGTGTTTCTTCGGCAATGCGATCGAGCAAATGCGTGTTCACATCGGTCCCGACGCCGAAGGCAAAAACGCGCGTGGTTCCTTTTGAGCGCTCTTTCACGGTGCTCAGAATACCTTCCACGGAAGTCTCGCCAACAGTCGGCAATCCATCGGTAAGAAAGACCACGAGTTTTGGACGTCTCGAATCTCGGTCGCCGGTTTCGAGCGCGGTCTTGAGCGCATCGTTTATGGCGGTGCCGCCAATCGTTTTCAATTTTGTGACGAACTCTTCGGCTTCCTTGCGCGATGAATCGGAGACATCGCGCACTTCGCGGAACAAAGATTCTGTCTCCGTCGAAAAACGGATTACTTCGAAGCGATCTTCTTCGTTGAGGTTTTGGATGCAGAAAGTGAGAGCTTTTTTCGCCTGCTCAAGTTTCTTGCCGGACATGGAGCCGGATGTATCGAGCACGAAGATGACGTCTTTCGGGATACTTTTTGTTTTCTCGGCACCGAATCCCGGCGAGGCGAAGAGCATGAAGTAACCATCTTCACCCGGTTTGCGGCAAGTGAGGAGGTTCATGCCGACGTCGGATTTTTCCGCTGAATAGAAAAGTTCCAGATCTTTGTCCGCGAGTTCCTTCTGTTCCATCCCGATGGTCGCGGTCTTGTTCCCGTGGCGGATGACTTCCACGTTGTGGGTTGGGGAATAAATGGTCTTCAGCGGGGTAGCGGATTCGATCTCCAGTTTGAGGCTGAAGTTCTCCATGGGGGTGGAGCCGTACTTGGCGACGTTCAGGGGGATAGTGTAGGCGGCCAGGTCGCCATCCTTCTTCAAGACTTGTGCGTAGGAGACCTCGATCTTCTTCGTGCTGTGTGGCTCGATGGGAAAGATGCGCACCTTGATCAGATCGCGACCGAGGAATTCGAGGAGGGCCGGGTCTTTCGCTTTCCGCACGATCTCTTCGTAAATGCCTTTGGCTTTGTCGGCGCTCAGGAGTTCGGCTTCCGTCATTTTGCCGTTCACTTCCATGCGGAATTTGTCGAGATGCGCGCCACTCGGGAGCGGCATGATGAAGGTCCCTTCGAGCTGGCGAGGATTGGGATTGTAGAACTCCTGCTCGATTTTCGTCTGGGCGACCTGTTCTTTGATGGTGGCACTGGCCTTCACCGACTTCACCTCCAGCGGGGTGAGCCGATGGATTGGACGGGGCATCCAGTGCGGGGGCGGAACTGGCCGGAAGGGAGGGTGTTCGGGCGGCCTTCCGGGCGGGCGATCGGGTGGCGGAATGATTCGAAGCGCTTCTTCGGCGTTTTCGATGATGATCAGCCCCGCGGAAAATGAGAAAAGCTGAGTGTTTAGCGTTAACGTAACCAGAAGTAAGGCGAAAAGCACCCGTTTCATATGGAGTTTGACGGAGGCGTTCGAAGTCTGCTCCCGAAAATATCACAAAAGACCGAAAAACCGTCCAAAAACGCGATGTCAAGTGGTCTGTCAACGGAGTGGACAGAGCTTTGGCAAAAATACGTATACGTGCGGATCATGGTGAAGGGATGTGCGTAGAAAAATTCATCCCTTTGGTTTTCGGCGTTCTCGCGGGTCGAAGGGAGGGAAGCAGAACGTTCACTTTGGCCTTGCGGCAGAGGCGAATCCTGAACTTTCGTGAGAGGCGGCGCGAGAGAGAAACGACTGCGGGCAGGATTAGACAGAGAAACCAGAATCGCGTTCGGATAATTCGTTCGTGTGCCGTTGGCATACCAGTAGCTATTCGGCTTCCGTGCAGGAAAATCCTGGCCAAGCCTTTATGTTGCATCACGACGTTGACGGCACCCAACTCGCCCGTTCCCTGGGAACTCCCTCACCCATCGGAACCGTTCCCCTTGAGGATCGATTTCGCCGCTCGCTCCCAGCGGGTGCGACATTTAAGAACCCTATTTTGCCGTCACCTTCGGCTGATCCTTGGGTGATCCTGCACAACGGCTATTACTATTCCTGCGAGAGCTACAACCAGGAGGAGATTCGGATCCGCAAGGCGAAGTGCTTTACTGAATTGCGTCAGGCCACCCCACGCGTGGTTTGGAGTGCGCCGAATTTCGGAGCGAACTCGAAGTCGGTTTGGGCGCCGGAACTGCACCTGATTAATGGACGCTGGTATATCTATTATGCAGCGGATGATGGGTTGAATGAGAACCATCGGATGTGGGTTTTGGAAGGGATCACCGATGATCCGGCCGGGCCGTATCGCTGCAAAGGGTGCCTGGAGACTTCTGGTTGGGCCATCGATGGGACGGTGCTGAAGGCGGAAGATGGAGCGCTTTATTACATCTGGTCCGGTTGGCCCGGGAAGATCAACGGGCAGCAGTATCTGTATATCGCGCCGATGGCGAATCCCTGGACACTCGGAGCGGAACGAACGTTGATCGCGAAGCCGGAGCACGGCTGGGAGTGTGTGGACATGGCGATTTGCGAAGGGCCGCAAGTGCTGCAGCGTGACGGCCGAACATTTGTCGTTTATTCGGCGAGCGGCAGTTGGACGGAAGACTATTGCCTGGGGATGATTGAACTTACTGGAAAAGATCCCCTGAACGCTTCGGCCTGGAAGAAGCTTGGGTGCGTGTTCTGCAAGACGGATTATGTCTGGGGCATTGGGCATTGCTCGTTCGTGAAGTCGCAGGACGGGACTGAAGATTGGATGATTTATCACGCGAAAACGAAGCGGAAGAAGGGTTGGAACGACCGTAATGTTCGCGCGCAGCGTTTTTCCTGGACGGCAAACGGTCAGCCGGATTTTGGGGTGCCGATGCCGGTGGGACGGAGTGTTCCGGTTCCATCTGGATCGAATGCGGTGACGCTGGGGTTGTAATCGTCCAACCAAAAGCTCGGACGGAGCCTCGCGCCACCCTTTATTTGCCGATGCAGAATTGGCTGAAGATGGAGTCGAGGATGTCTTCGGTGGTGGTTTTGCCGACGATTTCGCCGATGGCGTTCGTCGCGATACGAAGATCCATGGCGGCGAGTTCGAGTGTTTGATCGGAGCGCAAGGCTTCGATCGTGTGCAGAGTGTGGTCGCGGGCGCGTTGCAGTGCGTGCTGATGGCGGGCGTTGATCATCACTTGATTCATTTCGCCGCCGATTTTCCCTGACCAGACTGCGTCGCGGATCGCGTCCTTCAATTTTTCCAATCCTTCGCCGGTGGTGCAGGAAATTCTGTGCGCGGGCTCGGTGATTTGGGCGCGTTGAGGCAAATCGATTTTGTTGAGGATGAAGAGGTGCTTTTTGCCGTTGGAAGAGGTGATGCGCTGGTCGGTGGGTTCGGAGGCATCGATGATTTCGAGGACGAGTTCGGCGCGAGCGAGGCTTTCGCGGCTGCGGCGGATGCCTTCTGCTTCGATAGTGTCGCTGGATTCGCGGATGCCGGCAGTGTCCACGAAGATGACGGGGATGCCGCGAATGTTGGCGGTTTCCTCAATGGTGTCGCGGGTGGTGCCGGGGATGGGGGAGACGATGGCGCGTTCGTGGCCGAGGAGCTGGTTGAGGAGACTGCTTTTGCCGGCGTTGGGTCGGCCAATGATGGCGGCGCGAATGCCGCGGCGGAGAATCTGGCCTTCGGACGCGGTGGCGAGGAGTTCGTCCATGAACTGCCCACCAGATTCGAGGCGGTGAATGATCTGATCTTTCGTGTCGGGCGAGATGTCCTCGTCGGGGAAATCGATATGCGCCTCGATGTGAGCCAGGGTTTGCACCATCTGGTTGCGGAGATCTTCGATGCGGCGGGAGAGCTTGCCGGCGAGCTGTTCGTTGGCGGCATCGAGCGCTAGTTCGGTGCGGGAGTGGATGAGGTCGGCGACGGCCTCGGCCTGGGCGAGATCGATCCGGCCGTTGAGGAAAGCGCGCTTGGTGAATTCGCCAGGTTCGGCGAGGCGAGCGCCGGCTTCGAGAAGCGAATCGAGCACGAGCCTGGCGGGAAGAACGCCACCGTGACAACTGATCTCGACCATGTCTTCGCGGGTGAAGGTGCGCGGCGCGCGAAGGATTGTGAGCAGGACTTCATCGATCACTTTTCGTGCGCGCTCGATCTTTCCGTAATGGACCGTGTGGGTCGGCGCTTCGGTCGGCTTTTTCGAGGAAGAGCCAATTGGACGGAAGGAGCTTTCGGCAATGCGAAGCGCGTCGTTGCCGGAAAGGCGAACGACCGCGAGACCGGATTCGCCGATCGGCGTGGAGATGGCAACGATGGTGTCCTGCAACATCGCTAGTGTGCGCAGGTGCCGCGGGTGTTTTCGGCATCGCGTCCTTCCAGGTAAAGGCGCGCCTTTTCGTAACTCTTTTTGTGGAGGTAATGGAGGAGCGAAGGATCGCCTTTGGGCCCGAGCTCGCGCGACAGCGTATCGAGCCGTTCGAACACCGCGAGAAGGTTTGGTTTGGGATTGGCAGTCTTCATCCCTTGGACCTTGGTTTCGAGGTCTTGCAAGGTGGCGAGGATTTCGCGCTCCGTGTCGTTCATGGGGAAAATATAACCGAACTGCGGGAAGTGATAAGCAACAAGCGCTGTGCGCCGCAATCGAGTTCTTACGAGAGAAGACCGTGAAGACGCAGTGACCGTCATCGCGGGTGCCCCGATGGCGCCACGGATTGTGGATCCTGCGCCATCCGCGGGCCCGAAAACTCTCCGCATGAAAACAATACCGGCTTAAGCATAAACCACCTTACGCAGCCTTATTACGGCGGAATCAGGTGTTGCCTGTCTTGGCAGCGGCCTGCTGCGGCGGGATTGTTAATGGTATGAAAAAACCTTACCTGAGATCTGCTATTTTAACGCTCGGACTGGTCGCGGGCACTTTAATCATTGAGGGGCAAAGCGGCGGAGCCGCTGGCGGAGGCGGCGCTGCGGCCGGCGGTGGTGCAGCCGCTGGAGGCACCGCAGCCGGAGGAACTGCCGCAGGGGCCGGTCGCACCGGTTCAGGTGCAGCCGCAGGCGGCGTTGTGACCAGTGGAACGGCAGTGCGCGGCAGTTCCGGGAATACAACTGGCGGCCGCGCAACCGGCGCAGGCAGTGCAAACACCGTTGGCGGAGCAAGCGTAATTGAAGCGAATCCGAACAATATCGGTCAGGGTGGGGGTATCACTGCTCCGGTCGCTCCGGGCAGCCAGGTGGGCGCGCAACCGGCAGCGCAGTTGAACACTCTCCCCGCGGGCACGCAAGCGACTCTGGGCACGTTCGCAGCCAACGGACAGCTCGGCAGCGTGACTGCAGTTCCCGGGCAACCCGGAACTTATCGCGCGACCGTTACACAGAACGGAGTTCCGATGGAACTGACGATCGGGGCGAATGGACAGATTCTTTCCCGCGCACCTGTCACCGGGAGTCCTGGAGTCGCGCCGAATTCCGGCACGGTCGCGGCGCAGCAAGGATTAAACGGTGCGACGGTCAATGGGGTTCCGATGAACAATGGAACGACGCCGTTTGTCAGCGGTTCGGTTCTGCCACCCACAGCGGTGGTGATGGGCGACCTTCCGAACACTATTCAGGAAGCCATTCGCGCGCAGCTGGGTGGAGTGGATCCAAATCGCATCATGCAGACGCGATCGGCCACCGGCGCAAATTACGTTGTGACCTACGATCAAAATGGACGCCCAATGACCCTGGTCGTTGGACCCGACGGACGAATCATCAGCAACGGGCCGGCTGCTCCCCGCAGTTCGGCAGCGACTGCAAGCGCGACGACGACAAACGCCACGCGAGACGTGACCATGACCCTCGATGAACTTCCCAATGAAATCGAAGAAGCTCTGAAAAACACCGCGCCTTACGCGGAAGTGCGCACCGTCACCCGCGAGCAACGCGTCGGCGGGGACGTGTATGTCGTGGCAGTTCGGGACGGCGATCGAGCCGGTGAAATTACCTTCGACGACGACGGGAAAGTGATTCGCGATACCCGCCGGGATCTGTCGACGTTAACTCCGCGCGTGAACGTGGTCGACATGGATAAACCACAAGGGATGCCGTACGACACCTTGCCAGTGGCCATCAAAAATGCCATCCGCGCTTATGCAGCCACCGGCGACATTCGTTCGATTACGCTCGGGTCGGATAACGACGGCCGCACGATTTACGATGTGATCTTCTATCGGGATGGACGTCGCGACCGCATGGTGATCCGAAAAGACGGCACGCTGAATCGTATCGAAAACAACGTTTCGCCAGCGCTGGAATTAGCTTCGACCAAAGCCCCAGTGATCGCCGTGGGCGATCTTCCGCAGGAAGTGCAGGACACCATTCGCCGCCAGACGGACAATGTTCAGATCAAGGAGATCAATACCAAGGAAGTGGCGAACCAGACTGTTTACAGCGTGCGTTGGGAGACCAATGGAGCGCCGGTGGAACTGCTCGTGAGTCGCGACGGTGTGGTCATTCAACCGGAAGGATCGGCAGCGAGCGAAAGCGTCAATGCCCCGCAGCCCGCGATCCTGGACCGTGAGGAACAGGCCATAGTGAAAGTCGTGGACGACACTCCTGGAACAAATCGGGAGACACAGAACGTAGGCACCGCGGCACGGACCGAGAGCGGTGTTCGCGTGAGCGCAGAGGTAAACACTGGAAATAATTCAGCCTCGACCGTGCAGATGTCCGACGCGCCGCAGGCGGTTCAGGATACAGCGAAGAAACTGGCCGGGGCCGGCGTGATCGAATCGGTGACACCGAAGCTCGAAGCTGAAGGAATGGTTTACGAGGTTCGTTACCAGGATGTAAGTAGCGGCAGTTCGCGGACCGTGCAGATTGATCGGACCGGAAAAGCGCTACCAGACAAGCAGACGACTTCCAGGCCCTAGCAGAAGCTCGCGTTAAAAGGTGGAGCGGCAGTCCGAGTGGAGTGCCGCTCTTCTGCTTTTATGCGCGGCTTGTCAGCAGGGGCACATTGGATAAAGTTGCGCGCGTGAAGTGCAAATGGGGATTTTGGCTACCAATTGGCATGATGATCGTTTTCGCGATCACCTGCTGGCCATCCATCCTGCCCGAACAGTTTAAAAACTTCAGCGCGGCCTACGCGATTGCGTTCTGCGCCGGCGTTTATTTCCCAGGCAAGATGCGGTGGTGGCTGCCCTTGGCGACGTTGTTCGGTTTGGATTTGCTGCTGAATGTTTTTTACTACCGAGTGGATGCCATCAGCGGATATTCGATCTTCAAGCTGGCGGCGTATGGCGCGATTGTTTGGCTCGGGACGAAATTCAGTGGCCGGGCTTCGTGGTTGAAGCTGTTGAGTGGTGGTTTGATCGGCGCGCTGCTGTTTTATCTGGTAACGAATATTGCCTCGTGGATCTTTGATCCCGGGTACCCGAAGACTTTCAGCGCGTTAATCCAGGCGTTGACCGTTGGCCTGCCGGGTTATCCACCTACCTGGATGTTTTTAAAAAATACGTTAATTAGCGGCGGGCTGTTTACCGGATTATTCACGGGCGTCATGAAAATGAGCGAGGCGGCGGAGAAAGCCGAAGAGAAGGAACCGATTGAAGAGAGCGGTGAAGAACCATTGCCCGATGAAGCATAAGCGAAATGCCAGCTAAAACTTCACAACCCACGAGGTCCAAACGGGATCCGAACCGCGACGGTATTTACCGGATCGGTGTTGTTTCGGACACGCACGATTACTTCGATCCTAAGCTGCGCGAGCTGTTCAAAGGTGTAGATCACATCATTCATGGCGGGGACATTGGGCTGCCTTGGATCATCCTGCAGCTTGAGGAGATCGCCCCCGTCACAGCGGTGACAGGTAACGCCGACGAGAGCGGTTTGGAATACAAGGACACTGAAGTGGCGCAGATCGGAGCCCGGAAGTTTCTGGTGCATCACATCGTCGATCCGCAAAACGTCACCGAGAAGCTGAAACGGAAGTTGATTCGGGAGAATCCAGACGTCGTGGTGTTTGGACACACGCACAAGCCATTCTGCGAAACGGTCGGTAATACGCTTTATTTGAATCCGGGTTACGCCGGGCGGCAGCGCTTCCAATTGCCGCGCAGCGTGGCAATCCTCACCTGCGACGATAAGGGAATCACCGCGGACTTTGTGCAGCTTTGAGACGGTTCGCAGTTCACTCAGGGGAAAACTGAGTTCCTCGTGCAGACCACTTCTGACCCTCGAGCTATCGGAGGCAACGAACCGAGAAGCCCGACGTTCACTCCATTGAGATTTCACCGGAAGGCGGGACTGTTCTACGTGCAGGTGATTGCGCAGGCGGCGAACAGGCCGAACGCGCGTTCACCGCACGAACAAGGAGTTGAACATGAAGAAATTTGCATTATTGGCAGCGACTTTGATTTGCTTTGCGGGATGCTCGCAGAGTGATAATGGGGACATGGGTGCGACAGATACGTCCACTACAACCGATACCTCGGCCACGGGCGCTTCGGCAACCAGCCAGAGCGGTTCAGACGCCGCGGCTTCCAGCAGCTCGTCTCCCTCTACGGATACAAACAGCGTGAGCCAGCCTCAATCGAGCTCTCCGCAGAGCCCGAGCAGTGCGCCGCAGCCACCGTCTCCCGCGCCAGAGCAGTCGCAACAGCAGCAGCAACCCCCGGCCCAAAGCGGTCAGCAGCCGCAGTAATTACGAGGAATTAACGATCTCAAGCACGGCGGCGTTAATGCCGCCTTTTTTGTTTCTTGAATTTTCTTGTATCGGCCAGCATAAGAGACCGATAGAAAGATAGAGTATGGCCGACATTGCAAACCGCTACGCAGACAACGTTCCAGGGAAGTTCTACGTCGATAACCAGTGCATCGACTGCGATCTGTGTCGCGAGACTGCGCCAGCGAATTTTACCCGCAATGATGACGGCGGATATTCGTTCGTGAAAAAGCAGCCCGAAACGCCGGAAGAAGAGGCTCTTTGCAAGGAAGCGAAGGAAGGTTGCCCGGTCGAGGCGATCGGTGACAACAACACGGAATAGCTTCCAGGAGGATTTTGTTCGCAAACCGGGTTTCGCTCTGTGTAGGGCGGAACCCTGTTTCATTTTCCCCACAAACCTGCAGGCCAGAAAGCGCGACACAACTGTGCGATGATTTTGGTCTCCTCGATTTTGGCAGGGCTGGCTGGGATTAGCTTCGCAATCGGAATTTGGCAGTGGGTTGTTGGCCGGCGGTTCCCGATTCGGCAGAAGACGAAGTTCGCGGGTTTTCGTCCGGCGATTTCCGTCTTAAAGCCTCTGAAGGGATGCGATGCCGAGACGGAAGTCTGTCTGGAGAGTTGGTTAACGCAGAAGTATGCCGGCGAAGTGGAGTTTCTATTCGGGGTCGCTTCACCGAACGATCCGGTTTGCGAGTTGGTGCGGCGATTAATCGTGAAGCATTCTACTGTTCGCGCGCAGTTGGTGATCGCCGAACCCGTGCTCGGCGCCAATGCGAAAGTTTCCACCCTCTGTCATTTGACGAAGCGCGCGCGCCACGAACACCTCGTGGTGAGCGATGCCGATGTATTTGTTCTCCCGGTCTTTTTTGGCGAAGTGCTCGCGGCCTTGCGCGAGGAACACGTGGGAATTGTTAACTGCTTTTACATCCAGGCGAGCACGCACACCTTGCCGATGCGGATGGAGGCCGTCGCAGGCAATTCAGATTTCTGGACTCACGTATTGCAAGCGGTCGCATTGAAGCCAATGGATTTCGCCTTGGGAGCAGCACTAGCGCTGCGAAAAAGCGATCTGGCGAAAATTGGCGGATTCGAAGCGATTGTCGATTACTTGGCCGATGACTTTGAAGTGGGAAAGCGGATTGCAGGAATCGAAAAGAAACTGCGGCTTTGCACTACTCCGGTGGAATGTCGTTCGGCGGCCTACGGCTGGCGCGACGCGTGGCAACACCAGGTGCGATGGGCGCGAACCATTCGCGTCTGCCGCCCGGTAGCTTACTTCTTCAGCATTCTCGGTAATGGAACCCTTTGGCCGTTGTTAGCATTTTTTACAACCACGATGCCGATCCGCTGGCTTTTTATGGCCATGCTCTTCGCAAGAATGTTAGCCGCCGTATCGAACTACAAACGCCTGACGCAACGCGCACCTTGGTGGGTGGCACCCATTGCACTGCTTCAGGATATTGGACAGGCCATCGTCTGGTTCGTTTCGTTCTTAGGTAACCGGGTGGTTTGGAGAGGTGAAGAGTTCCGGGTACAAAAAAGCGGGAAATTGACGCGCGTGGCGTGAATTTCCCGCAACAGTTTGCTGCCTTACTATACTGCTTAGCTCACCGGGAGGAGGGAGACGCGCTCGTTGTTATCGTCCCGTGAAACCCCTTGCGCCCGAGGGTCTAAGGTGCGAACGCCATCCACCAGAAAGATGTAGCGATGATGCCCGTGCTTGAGCGGGATCTGCGCCGTCCAACCGCCGTCCGGCCCCTTTTTCATCGGATTCGCGTTCGGGCTCCAGTTGTTGAAATCCCCAATCACCGACACATGCTTTGCTTCTGGCGCCAAAAACAAAAAGTTCGTGGGCCGAAGATTATTTTTTGCCGAATACCGATCCGGCCGACCGAAATTATATGAACCGACGTTAAACATCCGACTACCTACCAATACTGACTGTTACGATCTCTCCTTCGCGGGCCGAATACTCAGACGGTGCTTGGGAGCGAGTTAAAAAAGCAGAATCAGTGCCGCTCTGCAAGGGCACGGCGCGAGAAAAGCGAAGATTGAGGAATTCTCCCGACACGGTTGATCAGAGAAGCGGTAAGGGAGACCTTTTCGCAGCGGTTAGTGACCTAACCTGATTTGCAGCTGAGGACCAGATTGTTAACTTGGCAGCCATGGGTCCAACACTGGATACTAAGGGAATTCTGGTCGATTGCGTCAGTTGCGCACGTAGAAATCGGCTCGCCTACAAAACGCTCGGAAAAGAGACGCGCTGCGGAAATTGCAAAACGCCACTCGAAGTGCCCGGTCAAACGATTCATGTAGCGACCGACGAACAGTTCGAAGCGTTGATTGGCGAATCGAGGCTGCCGGTGCTGATCGATTTCTGGGCGGACTGGTGTGGTCCCTGCAAAATGCTGGCGCCAGAACTGGAAAAAGTCGCAGCCCGCGCGCAAGGCCAGGTGATTGTCGCCAAGATAAACACTGAATACCTCCCGGAATCAGCAGGAAAGTTTCGCATTCAATCTATTCCGACACTCGCGTTGATGCGCGACGGTCTGGAAGTGGAGCGAATTATGGGCGCACGACCCGCCAACGATATTCTGGATTTTCTAGAGCGGCTGTTGCGGTGATCTCAAATCAAATGCCCGAGCTTCTCCTTCTTCGTCTTAAGATATTTCGCATTGTGCGGATTGGGCTTGATGCGGATGGGAACCTGGTCCGTCACTTCAAGGCCGTATCCTTCCAGCCCCACAATCTTCCGCGGATTATTCGTCAGCAGCCTGATCTTCTTCAAACCGAGATCCACCAGGATCTGTGCGCCGATGCCGTACTCGCGCAGGTCCATCCCGTAACCCAGTTTTTCATTCGCTTGCACCGTATCGAGCCCATTCTCTTGCAGCTTGTACGCTTTGATTTTTGCAGGCAGTCCAATCCCCCGCCCTTCCTGCCGCATGTAGAGAATCACCCCGCTGCCCGCTTCTGAAACCTGGCGCATCGCTTGTTGCAATTGCGGGCCGCAATCGCAACGCCTCGACCCAAACACATCACCTGTGAGACATTCGCTATGCACCCGCACCAGCGGACGATCCTTCTCCGAGAGCTTCCCCTTCACCAACGCGATGTGATGCTGCTCGTCCAGTTTCGAACGATACAGATACAGATCGAAATCGCCGTAATCGGTCGGCATCTTCACCGCTTCGATCCGCTCCACCAACTTCTCACGCGTGCGCCGATGCTTAATCAGCGCCTCGATGCTCGCCAGCTTCAGCTTATGTTTCTTCGCGAACTTCAGCAGCTCCGGCAAACGCGCCATGGACCCGTCGTCGCTCATCACCTCGCAAATCACCGCGATTGGCCGGCAACCCGCCAGCGTGACCAGATCCACCGCCGCTTCCGTATGGCCCGCGCGCTGCAACACCCCGCCCGGCCGCGCCCGCAACGGAAAGACATGTCCCGGCTGCACCAAATCCTCCGGCATCGATTTCGGTTCCGCCATGATCCGAATCGTCTCCGCCCGATCTGCCGCGCTGATTCCCGTCGTGATCTTCCGCGCCGCATCCACGCTCACCTGGAAATCCGTTTTAAACGTCTCCCGATTCGTATTCACCATCCGCTCGATCCCAAGCTGCATCAGCCGGTCCGAAGTCGTCGGCACACAAATCAACCCCCGCCCGAACTTCGCCATGAAATTAATCGCCTCCGGCGTCACATGCTCCGCCGCCATGATCAGGTCGCCTTCGTTCTCGCGCTCCGCATCATCCACCACCACCACCATCTTCCCGCGCTTTAAGTCCGCGATCGCAGATTCAATCGAATCAATAGGCTTCTTCATTCGGCGGCATGAACCTAATTGGCGATGACCCGAATTCCAGCAAATAACAGGATCCAACTGGGAATCCCGAAGTTCGTAGGCATCGACCTTTTCGATCTCCGGCACTAGAGTTGCCGCCGCCTGTCCAATGACTGCCATGTTGGTTTCTGTTGTAGTTCCCGCGTTTAATGAGGAGAAGCTGCTCGTCCGGTCCCTGCGGGCGATTAAACAGTCGTGCAAGGCTTTTGAGGATCGAGGTTGGGCCTGGGAGGTTGTGGTTTGCGATAATAATTCTACGGATCGGACCAGCGAGATTGCGGAAGGAGAAGGGGCAAAGGTTGTGATTGAGCCGGTGAATCAGATTTCGCGGGCGCGAAATAAAGGGGCTAGCGTGGCGAGTGGGGAGTGGTTGATTTTTGTGGATGCGGATTCGTTTCCGAGCAAAGAACTTTTTGCGGCGACGGCGAAACGGATTGAGAGCGGACAGGTGGGTGGTGGCGGTTGTTTGGTGAACTTGGATGAAGAGATTGCGACTCTGAAGTTCGCGGTGCTGGTGTGGAGTGCGCTGAGTATAATTTTTAGATGGGCGGCGGGATCGTTTTTATTTTGCAGGGCGGATTTGTTTCAGGAAACGGGTGGGTTCAGCACGGAGATTTATGCGAGTGAAGAGATTGATTTGAGCAAGAAGTTGAAGGGCGTGTCGAAGAAGCGGGGATTGAAGTTCGAAATTATTCGCGAGGAGAAATTGGTGACTTCGGCGCGGAAGGTGCATTTGTACGGCCATCGGACGCATTTGTTATTTTTGTTGAAGGCGGCTTTGAGGCCGCGGGCGACGGTGATGGATCGGGAGAAGTGCGTGCTTTGGTATGACGGACGGCGTTGAATTATTTCTGGAACAGCGCGTCTAGTTAGAAGCCCCACTTGGAAAATAAAAAAGCGGCCCCCACAGGAGCCGCCCTGACATTTATTTGGGCACTGCATTGCACAGTGACCCGGATCGAATCGCTAAAGGCATAAGAAGACGTCGATCGCTGTCGCGCGTCACTTCGACAGCATCCCCGTATTAACGAGATTAGGATATTTGGGCAAGCACCTTTATTTATCTAGGGTTGTTCTGCTCGCGCCAAAACGAGGGCCCTTGTTTGACGGGCGAACGAGTTTTCGATATACCGGACTTAGCAGCCTAAATCCTGCGTGACAGGATGCGGGGGAACCAATCACCGGTTTGAAGGAACCGGTTCGGGGCGAACGGCAAATGAGCCGCGGCTACTTTCAAGGCCGAGCCCGTCAGCTAACCTCGTCGGCGTGTGAAAGGGCGACCTTCCCCGGGCGCACTTTGCTTCGGAGAATCGTGCTGAAGCTTCTGTAAAGTGCCGGGATGCAGCCTCTTCGCCGTGCGGCTCTGATGTGGTAGATTACCATATAAGGGTCGGCTGCGGGTTAAACTATGGAAGCAAATGACCGGGGCCGCAGTTACCTGCTCGCCTTATCTGTCGGTGCTTTAGGTGTCGTTTACGGCGACATTGGCACGAGCCCGCTCTACGCGTTTCGCGAATGTTTCAATGGGCCGCACAAGGTGGATTTCACCGAGGAGAACGTCTATGGCGTGCTTTCTTTGGTGGTGTGGCTGCTGACGAGCATTGTGACGATCAAATATCTGACGTTCGTCACGCGGGCGAACAACAAGGGCGAGGGCGGCATTCTGGCGCTGCTGGCGCTGGCGTTTCCCGAAAAATTGCGTCGCGAGGCAAAGGGTATGCGAGGGCTCGCGGTGGCGATTGGAGTTTTCGGGGCGGCGCTGTTGTATGGGGATGGAATTATCACGCCGGCGATTTCGGTGTTGAGTGCAGTGGAGGGCTTGGAAGTAGCGACACCTGAACTGAAGCCGTATGTGTTGCCGGTTTCGATTGCGGTGATCATCGGTTTTTTTTCGTTCCAGAGATTTGGAACTGCGCGGGTGGGAAAAGTTTTTGGGCCGGTGACGCTGGTGTGGTTCATAACGATTGGAATTCTGGGGCTAATCAAGATTGTGGATTCGCCCGGAGTGCTTTGGGCGATCAGCCCGCATTACGCGGTGAAGTTTTTCATGACAGATCCGTGGCGGGCGTTTGTGGTGCTGGGGGCGGCGGTGCTGGTGGTGACGGGCGGCGAGGCGTTGTATGCGGACATGGGACATTTTGGACGCAAGCCGATGAAGATCGCGTGGTATGCGGTGGTGTTGCCGGGGTTGTTGCTGAATTATTTTGGGCAGGGCGCGTTGGTGCTGGAGAATCCCGCGGCGATCGCAAATCCGTTTTATAAGCTGGCGCCGAGTTGGGCGTTGTACCCGCTGGTGGCGCTGGCGACGGCGGCTTGCGTGATTGCTTCGCAGGCGCTGGTTTCGGGAGCGTATTCGTTGACGATGCAGGCGATCCAGTTGGGGTATTCGCCGCGAATGGAGATCGATCACACATCCGCGATTGAGCCCGGACAGATTTACATGCCGAAGATCAATTGGGCGTTGATGATCGCGTGCATTGGATTGGTTCTGGGTTTTCGATCATCGAGCAATTTGGCATCGGCGTATGGCGTCGCGGTGACGGCGACGATGGCGATTACTTCGTTTCTATTTTACATTGCGGCGCGGCGAATCTGGAACTGGCCGAGGTGGAAGGCGGGATTGCTGGCGGCGTTTTTTCTGGCGATTGAACTGCCACTACTGGGAGCAAATCTTCTGAAGGTGCATCATGGCGGATGGTTTCCGCTGGTGTGCGCGGGATTGGTTTTTGTGTTGATGGCGACTTGGAAAACGGGGCGGGGCATTCTGGGAAGCCGGCTGCGCGGAAGTATTCTGCCGCTGGATACTTTTTTGACGGATATTGCGCAGCATCCTCCACATCGGGTGCGAGGGACGGCGGTGTTTTTGAACAGCAATCCGAATGGGACGCCGCTGGCATTGATGCATAATCTGAAGCACAACCAGGTGCTGCATGAACGGGTGATTATTTTGACAATCCAGACGGTGGAAGTGCCGCATGTGGATCCGGCGGAGCGGGTGGAGATTGAAGAGCTTTCGTGCGGGTTTCACCGCGTGATTGGCCGGTTTGGGTTCATGGAAGATCCCGACGTGCCGCAGGTTTTCGTCGCTGCGCAGGAACTGGGATTGAAGATTGAAAATGCGAAGACGACTTACTTCCTGAGTCGGGAAACGATTTTGGCGAGTGATCGGCCCGGGATGTTCAAATGGCGGGAGCGGTTGTTTGCGTTCATGTCGCGGAATGCGCAGAGCGCGACGGCATTTTTCCGGTTGCCGCCGAACCGGGTGGTGGAGCTGGGTATGCAGGTGGAGATTTAGGGGCTGCGTTCGGCGCGAATAGGACAGTTTTGGACGTTGTTGTGGAAGCGTGGCATCTTCTAGTATTGACCGAATGATGTCCTCCTACGGCACCACCGCGCTGTTGCAAGTGCTCTCCGACGAAGAGTATCTGGATCTGGAGAAGAAAACGGGGCTCAAATATGAGTTGCTGGAGGGAGAGGTGTTCCCGGTGCCACAGGCGAACTTCAATCACCGCATTATCGCGGGGAATTTTAACCAGCATTTGGGGCGGCTTTTGCGCGGGCGTTGTTTGGTGGGGAGCGCGGATTTGCGGCTGAAGGTGGAGGCGACGGGGTTGCTGACGTATCCGGATGTATTTGTGACGCGCGGGGACCTGACGATGGTGGATCCTGGGACGACCTTCATAAATCCGATTTTGATTGGGGAGGTGCTTGCGCCGGTTTCGGAGCTTTATGATCGAACAATCAAGTTCGCGCATTATCGGCAGATCCCGACGCTTTCGACTTACATTTTGGTGAGTCAAAACGCTCCGCACGTGGAGATCTACACGCGGGAGACGGATACGAAGTGGTTGCTGACGACGGCGTCCGGGCCGCATGCGACGGTGGAGCTAGCTTCGCTGAAGATTGCGCTTTCGCTGGCGGATATTTATTCGGGGGTGGAGTTTCCGGATTCGGGAGATTCGTTGCGGCCGATACGGAGGTAAAAACAAAAACCTGTGTGCTTGTGGGCAATTACGAGAGAGTTTATTCTGCGCTATCTATGGCGGAGCGAGCTATCGCCCAATACCTGACTGAAGTAGAATACTTCGCGCTCGAGGAGAAATCCGACATCAAGCACGAGTATTTCGGCGGTGAAGTGTTCGCGATGGCGGGAGGAACCTATAACCACAGCCTGATTGTCAGTAACCTCAATCGCCACCTCGGGATACTGCTCCGAGGTAAATGCAAGGTAACAGCACAAGATCTGCGGCTCAAAGTAGAAGCGACTGGGCTTTTGGCTTACCCAGATGTGAGCGTGGTTTGTGGAAAGCCAACCCTTTTGCATCCGCCGGCTGATACGCTCGTTAATCCGACATTGATAGGAGAGGTTCTTTCATCATCTACCGAACACTACGGTCGAACGTTCAAATTTGATCAGTACAAACAAATCCCTTCACTGAGCACGTACATCGTGGTGAGCCAGTATGCTCCGCACGTGGAGCAGTACGTGCCCAAACCAGATTTCTGGGAATACACATCTGCATCGTCACTGGAAGGGAGACTAGAGCTACTGGCATTTGGCGTAACGATAGAGTTGTCTGAGATTTACCTGAACGTAGAATTCGAGACGATGCCCGGTGGCTTTCGCCTTCCCATTTTCCGCTAGATTCTTTTGTTCTGTCCGTTGTGAAATGGCAGAAATGGGGTAAGGTTCGGGGTTCGCTGATGGACCTGGAGCAGAAACTGGCAATTCTAGCTGATGCCGCGAAGTATGACGCTTCGTGCGCGAGTAATGGGTCGGTGAAGAGGAATTCGCGGGATTCGAAGGGGTTGGGCTCGGTGACGGGGATAGGGATTTGCCACAGCTTCACGCCGGATGGGCGCTGCGTTTCGTTGCTGAAGATTCTGCTGACGAATTATTGCGTCTTCGATTGTTTGTATTGCGTGAATCGCGTTTCGAGTTCGGTGCGGCGAGCGCGGTTCACGCCGGATGAGGTGGTGAAGCTGACGCTGGATTTTTATCGGCGGAATTATATCGAGGGGCTGTTTCTGAGTTCGGGGATTATTCGGAATCCGGACTACACGATGGAGCAGGTGGTGGCGGTGGCAAGGAAGTTGCGGGTGGAACATGAGTTCAAGGGCTACATCCACTTGAAGACGATTCCGGAGGCGAGTCAGGCGTTGATCGATGAGGCTGGGAGGTATGCGGATCGGATCAGCATCAATGTGGAGTTGCCGACGCAGGGTGACCTGAAGGAGTTCGCGCCGGAGAAGGATGTGACGCGAATCGAGGGGGCGATGCGCACGATTCATGAGAAGGTGGCGGCATCGGCGGCGGAGCGCCGTGAGAATGAGAAGGCGCCGGCGTTTGCGGCAGCGGGGCAGAGCACGCAGATGATTGTGGGTGTGACGCCAACGCCGGATCGGACGATTATTGAACGGGCTTCGCATTTGTATCGGTCGTATCGGCTGCGGCGGGTTTATTATTCGGCGTTCAGTCCGATTCCGGATTCGTCGAGCAAGTTGCCGTTGGTTGCGCCGCCGCTGGTGCGGGAGAATCGGTTGTATCAGGCGGATTGGTTGATGCGATTTTATGGATTCAAGGCGCAGGAGATTACGAGTGAGGCGGCGCCGAATCTTGATTTGCATTTGGATCCGAAGTTGGCGTGGGCGTTGCGGAATCGGAATTGGTTTCCGGTGAATGTGAATCGAGCGCCGAAGCATTTGCTGCTGCGGGTGCCGGGGTTCGGGGTGCGGAATGTGGAGCGGATGATTCAGGCGCGGCGGTGGGGAGCGTTGCGGTTGCAGGATTTGATTCGGTTGCGAGTGCAGTTGAAGAAAGCGCTGCCGTTTATTGAGACGGCGGATCATCATCCGGGAAAGCAACTGGATAGCGAACGATTACGCGCGCAGTTCGCACCGCCGGCGGAGCAGTTGGATTTTTTTCCAGCAGGGATGGCGAACGCAGTGGAGGAGAAGGAGTCGGTGATAACGGGAGAGTTGTGATGCGGCAAGTGAGGTTTGAGCCGACGTTTGACGGCTGGAAAGAGGCTGCGCGAGAAACTTTGGCCAATAGCGTCGCGCCGCATGACGTGCTGTGGGTAGAGGCGGGGGAAGATCAAGGCGCGCTGGATTTTGCGTTGGGAGGTGGCGATGCGGGTGCGGGGCGCTTCACGATTCCGAAGAAGTTTTTGGAGCAGGCGAAGTATGTGGCGCGGCATCTCGATTCGCAGAAGTGGGCGCTTTTATATCGCGTGCTGTGGCGGCTCACGCATGGCGAGCGCGAGTTGTTCGAGAATCCGACCGACGCGGATGTGATCGCGTTGGCGCACTTTGAAAAGGAAGTGCGGAAGGATGCGTATCGGATGACGGCGTTTTTGCGGTTTCGAGAGATTGCGACGGAGAATGGGGCGTGGTTCGTGGCGTGGTATGAGCCGGAGCATGATACGATCGATTTGAATTCGGGATTTTTCGTGGATCGGTTTGCGAATATGCGGTGGTCGATTCTGACGCCGCGGAAGTGCATGCATTGGGATTTGGCGGAGCTGACGTTTACGGAGGGTGTGGAGCGATCGGCGGCGCCGAAGGGGGACGAGAAGGAAAAACTTTGGATCACTTACTACTCGCATATTTTTAATCCGGCCCGGGTTAAACCAAAAGCGATGCAGGCGCAGTTGCTGAAACGGAATTGGAAGAACTTGCCGGAAGCCGCGGTGATCGAGCCGTTGCTGCGTGAAGCGCCCAGACGCGCGACGCACATGATCGCCGTCAGCGAGGCGCGGGTGGTGCGAGAGACGGATTATGGTTTGGCGGTTCCGCCGCGCACGGAAGATTGGCCGGTGCTGCGGGAAGCGGCGATGGGTTGCACGGCGTGTCCGCTTTATAAGACAGCGACTTGCACGGTGTTTGGGGAAGGGCCAACGACCGCGCGCGTGATGCTGGTGGGAGAACAGCCGGGCGACCAGGAGGATCGTGAGGGGCGAGCGTTTGTTGGACCCGCGGGGCAGCTACTGAATCGCGCGCTGGCGGCGGCGAACATCAATCGCGATGAACTTTACGTCACTAATGCGGTGAAGCATTTCAAATGGGAGCCGCGCGGGAAGCGGCGAATACACAAGACGGCGAACTCGCGAGATATCGCTGCGTGTCGGCCGTGGTTGGAGGCGGAGATTGATTTGGTGCGGCCTGAATTAATTGTGTGCCTGGGCGCAACGGCGGCACAATCGGTGTTTGGTTCACCGATGAAGATTCTGGAGAACCGTGGGACGTTTCACGAAAGTCAGTTCGGCCGCGTCTTGATTACCGTCCATCCTTCGTCGCTATTGCGGTTGCCGGATCCTTCGACGTTCGAGGCGGACTTTGCGCGGTTTGTGGGGGATTTGCGGTTAACGCATCAACCCTGATTCTGTTTCCACTTGAGATTCGGGCGTTGGGGAAACACCTTTTGGGGATGCGGGATGGAAAATTGCAGGTGTTGGGGGTGGTGGGGAGTTTGAATCAGAATTCGGTGACGCGGGTGGTGGTGCAGCATGTGGCGGAGGCGTTGCGAAGGCAGGGTTGTGAGGTGGATATTTTTGATCCGGTGAAGGAGCAGCTTGGCTTGTTTAATCCGGATTCGTCATATACGGGGGCGGGCTTTGCAGCGTTGCAGGCGCGGGTGGAGGCGGCGGATGTTTTAATCCTTGGCACGCCGGATTATCACGGAAGCATCAGCAGCACGTTGAAGAATTTCTTGGATCATTTTTGGCAGGAATTCGCCGGCAAACTTTTCGCGAGCATCGTGGCGTCGCATGAGAAGGGGCTGACGGTGACGGACCAGTTGAGAACGGTGGCGCGGCAATGTTATGCGTGGTCGATGCCTTACGGGGTTTCATTTAATGAACGGGAAGATTTGAAGGAAGGGGTGGTGAGTAGCGAGCAGTTGAAGAAGCGTTTGGAGATGTTGGTGCATGACATCTGCAACTACGGGACGGTGATCGCGGAGCAACGGTTGCGCGATTTGAATAATAATACGCCGGGGTTTTTGGCGAGGTATCGCGCGAAACGGTAACGGAGCGAGGGAGAGCCGTGGTTACTGGGGGGTGAGGAGCCAATCGGTAGGAAGCCGACCGATTGTTTCGCGGGGGAGGCGATTATCCAAGGTCTCGGGGGCGGGGCGTTCGGGTTGGACGTGGCCGTCGAGGAAGAGGACGTCGGCGCGAGCGCGGTGGCGGAAGTGGGTGGTGGGCTCGCGCGAGTTGATGTAGTAAAACTCCTCGAGCATGGGGTTGGACGGAGTAGCGGGTGGTTGGAAGGTGTTTACCTGCGCGCAATCAGTGAAGATGGCGAAGGAACTAGGGTTGCGGAGAGTCTCGATGTTGAAAGGTGGCTGTGTGCCGGAGCGGGAGAGGTGGTTGTTGTAGCCGTAGCCCCAGGATGCGCCGGTGGCTTTCAGTTTGAAATTGGACATGCGGTAGTTGAGCGCGGGGCAGACCTGGATTCCGCGCGCAGGGAGATATTTGTGGAGGGCGCCGAGGGTGCGATCGAACTCGCGCTTTCCTTCCGCGCCGTTCTGGAGCCAACCGAACCAGTAGAGGACACCGCCGTTGGTGGCGGCCACGCGATATTCGAAGGCGTGGCCGCTGTTGTCATCGAAGTAGAGGCGGGCGGCGAGGCCGAGTTGGCGGAGGTTATTGATGCAGACGGTCTGGTGCGCTTTTTCTTTCGCCTTGGCCAGGGCCGGCAGGAGCAAAGAGGCGACGATAGCGATGATTGCGATCACCACTAGGAGCTCAATTAAGGTGAATGCACTTCGTTTTCGCACTACTTACCTCGAGGAGAGATTAAACTTTTCGTTTGGCACCTAACCACGTGCATTTCCGCGCACAGGCAGCGCGGCCGGTGCGCGATTGGGCGCACAGTGCCTCGTTCAGAATAGTTGTGCAAGGGCCGGGGCGTTGTTACAAAGAGAGCAGTGATCAAGTTTTTCTTTCGGTGGGCATTTCGGCTCGTGTTGCTGGCAGTAGTGCTGGTGATTGGGGTTTTGCTGCTGAAGGACAAGATCGCGCGGAACATGGTGGAGGAGCGGATTCGCGCGGACACCGGGTTTGAAGCGAAGCTGGGGAAGCTGGAGTTCAGCTTATTCTCGCCGCGGGTGACGGTGGAGAATTTGGTGATTCATAATCCGGCGGAGTTCGGCGGCTCGGTTTTTTTGAACGCGCCGGATGTTCACTTTGAATATGACCGGAGCAAGCTGGCGGCGGGGAAAGTTCATTTGAAGCTGTTGCGGTTGCATCTGGTGGAACTGCACATTGTCGAGGGGCAGAATGGGCGGACGAATCTGATCGATGTGTTGCAGAAGGTCGCGCCGGAGTTGCTGCCGGGCGGAGGGACGAAGGGATCGGGATATAGTTTTGGGGGGATTGATACGTTGAATTTGAGTTTGGATGAGGTGCGTTACAGCAATCTGCGGCTGCCGCAACGGAACCAGGTGGTGAAGCTCGGACTGAAGAATGATCTGAGTTATAACGTGAAGAGCGAGCAGGATGTGGCGGGGATTTTGTTCAAGGTGCTTTTTCGGGCGGGGATTACGATTTATGCGGATGCGATGAGGGGGGCGAAGCAGACGCAGACGGCGCGGGTGAAGAAGTAGATCGGAGCCTGCTCACGCTGGCTGCTACAAAATGAAAAAGCCGCTCGAAGGGGTCGAGCGGCTTGCGGTATCAAGGTTCTATGACCGAATTAATCGCGGGGTTTTGGGCGGTTGTATTTGTTCGGCTGATGGACGTGGTTAGGATCGTCCGTGTGGCCGTGATGGGGGAATGGACGAGGTTTGCCGTTCGGGAGCAGTTCGCTCTTTTCAGGGCGGCCGCTGCCTTCAGGCTTTTCTGGCCGTTCGTTTCCATTTCCGTTTCCGTTTCCGTTCCCATTTCCATTGTTCCCAATGCCGTTTCCGCCTTCGCCTTTGTCTTTGTCATTGCCACGGCCATTCTTGGGTTTGGCGGCGGCTTCGATGCTCGGACCCTGGGCTGGGGCCAGGCGGGTGGCAGCGGCTACGACAGCGGCGGAGGATTCCGGCGCGGCTTTGGCGACAGAGGCGACGACGCTGGGAGCAGCGGCTGGGTAGCGCGCGACGATGGTTTCCACGGTGATAATCGCGGCTTGTGAGCGTTCTGCGGCGGGAGTGCTGCGAACGATTTGTGCGGCCCGCGCGGGAAGTTCCGGTAAAGCTGTGTTTCGGAGTTCCAGTTCAACGCGACGTTTCTGATCTGCGATATCCGCGTTCGACAAAAGAACGCTGGCGCAGAGTAATGTTCCAATAGTTGCGAATTTTCTCATACTAACAAAGTTGCACTTAAGGTGCGGGGGCAATAAAGCACGCGAGTTGCCATGGGCTATCGGGAAAAGGCTGAGATTTTAAGATGCTGTCCTGCAATCAGTGTGAGCCGATTGTTACAAGCGGAGAACGGGAGGGGTCGGCGGAGAAGGGTTGTTATCCCCAAACGCCGGGTGAGGAGAACGTATCAAAAATGAAAAACGGGGAGACCGGACAGATGGTCTCCCCGCGCGCGAGTCGCGAGTTTCTAGAAAAGATCGATGGAAATTATCCCATCGGCTTCCGCGAGAGCTTTGCTAAGTTCCTGAGCTTGCGAGTTTAACCGAGCAACACGCATGAAGTCACCGCGGCGGGTGGCTGTAAGTGAAGCCCGGCGAACTTCGCTGAGCTCGCGTTTCAGGTTAGCGACATGGGCTTGTGCTGCTTTATTTTGTTTCATTCTGTTAAACCTCCAACCAACTAGTTGTAATCTGCTGACAATGTTCAACTTGGGGAGGGTCATTTCAAATCAGGTTTGCCCCGAATGACGTGTCCGTACGGAGATGGTTGGGTGGACAGCCGCAAGGAGGGGTAAGGAGTGGGCGCAGATGCCCAAATTGGGTGAGGCGCCGGAAGATAAAAATCAATCGCGTGCCAAGAGATCGTCTTTGGTGAAGGCATTAATGACATTATAGCCAAGCGCTTCGATTTTTTCGCGGCCGCCTTGCTGGCGATCGACGAGGACGACGACGAAAGCGACGTCACCCCCTTCGCGCTTCACGGCTTCAATAGCGGCGATGGTCGAATCGCCCTTGGTTACCACGTCGTCGATGACGACGACTTTGTCGCCGGATTTGAAGTTGCCTTCAATGAGCTTGGTTTGGCCGTGCGACTTGGGTGCTTTGCGGACGACGAAGGGTTGGAGAGGGGCGGCGGGGTTTGCCTTGAAGGAGTGCATCCCGGTGGCGAGGGCGATGGGATCGGCGCCCATGGTGAGGCCGCCGACGCCGGTGGGGGAGACTTTCAGTTCTTTGGCTGTTTGGGAAATAAGTGTGTAGACGACCTGGCCGACAAGGGCGGCGCCTTCGGAGTCGAGGGTGGTGAGGCGGCAGTCGATGTAGTAATTGCTCTTCGCGCCCGAGGCGAGGGTGAAGTCGCCGAAGAAGACGGACTTGGCGCGGAGGATCTGGAGGAGGCGGGACTTGGCCTGGGCAAAATCGAGTGTCGACACGGCGTTACTGTTTTTGAATGGCGGAGGAAATCAAGGAGATTGCAGGGTGTAAGGAATTTCGAGTGGGGACGTTCATTATGGTAGGATGAAGGCTATGGAAGCAGCGATCGCTGATCGCAAGGAGAGAGCGCCGGCCGAGGGTCCGCAGGGTTCGCCAGCATTGACCACGGAGTTGTCGGTCAGTGGTATGACTTGCAACAATTGCGTGCGGCATGTGACGGAGGCGTTGCAGGGGGTGTCTGGGGTTCGGAGTGTGGCGACGCAGTTGGAGACGGGGAAGGCGACGGTGCGCTGGGCGGGGGCAAAGAAGGATGAGGAGTTGTTTAACGCGCTGGAGGAAGCGGGATACAAAGCGACGGTTGCGGAAGGGAGCGCGAAGGCGGCTTCGAAGTGGTCACCGCTGGCGGGGTGGCGATTCAATGTTTATTTCGGGTCGGCGGTGACGATTCCGTTGATGTTGTTGGAGTGGGTGTTTGGGGTGGGGATGGAGAGTTGGTATAAGTGGCTTTCGTTTGCGCTGGTGTTGCCGTTGCAGGTTTTGGGTGGGGCGCGGTTTTATGCGGGGGCGTGGTCGCAGTTGAAGGTGGGGCAGTCGAACATGGATACGCTGGTGTCGCTGGGTTCGACGACCGCGTTTCTTTATAGCGTCTGGGGATTGTTCGCGGGGTGGCACCAGCATCTGTACTTCATGGATGCAGCGGCGATTTTAACGCTGGTGAGCGTGGGCCATTATCTCGAAGGGAAAGCGAGCGCACAGGCAGCTTCGTCGTTGAAAGCACTGATGCAACTGGCGCCGGAGACGGCGAGGAGGTTGAGCGCCGTTGGGGTGGAAGAGACAGTTCGGGTGGCGGATTTGGTGGAGGGCGACACGATTGTTTTGCGAGCGGGCGACCGGATTCCGACGGATGGGGAGGTGGTGCGGGGGAGTTCGAGTGTGACGGAGTCGATGCTGACGGGTGAGTCGTTGCCGGTGGAGAAGAGCGCGGGAGCGAAGATTTACGCGGGAACGATTAATGAGAATGGGGAATTGCAGGCGCGGGTGACGGCGACGGGCGAAGAGACGGCGCTGGCGCGGATCATCGAGGTGGTGCAGAAGGCGCAGCAGAGTCGCGCGAGCATTCAGCGGTTGGGAGATCGGGTGAGTAGCGTGTTTGTGCCGATCGTGGTGGTGATTGCGATTGCGACGGCGCTTTGGTGGGCGCTGGCGCCCGAGTCAGCGCGCGCGGTGCATGCGTGGCTGAGCCAGTTTTTATGGCGGGCGCATTTTCCCGAGGGGGCGGTTGCTTCGGCGGTGTTTCACGCCGCAGCGGTGTTGATCATTGCGTGCCCTTGCGCGATGGGATTGGCGACGCCGATTGCGATCATGGCGGGAACGAATGTGGCGGCGAAGCGCGGGATTTTGATTCGCGATGGAGCAGCCTTGGAGAAGAGCGGAAACATCACGGCGGTGTTTTTTGATAAGACAGGGACGTTGACCGAAGGGAAAGTTTCGGTGGCGGCGGTGAAGGAGTTTGCTGAGGGCGCGCAGGAGATTGCGGCGACGCTGGCATCGAAGTCGACGCATCCATTGAGCAAGGCGGTGGCGGCGAACAAGGCGGCGGCAGTTGGGAATTTTGAGGTGAGGGAAGTGCGGGGCTCCGGAGTTTTGGGGAAAGATGGGAGTGTGAGTTACCGGCTTGGGTCGTTGCGTTGGCTGGCGGCGGAAGGGGTGAGGACCCAAAGCGCGAAGGAGTTTGAGAACGAATGGACTTCGAAGGCGGCGACGGTGATTGGAGTATCGCGCGAGCAGGAACTGGTTGGGTTATTCGCGTTGAAGGATGCGCCGAAAGCGCGGGCACGCGAGATCGTGGAGTTGCTGCTGCGTGAGGGGAAGAAGGTTTACCTGGTGACGGGGGATAATCGGCAGACGGCGGAGGCGATTGCGAAGCAGGTGGGTGTGCCGGCGGAGAATGTGCGGGCGGAGGTGCGGCCGGAAGGCAAGGTGGAGGTGATCCAAAAGTTGCAGGCGAGTGGGGAACGGGTGGCTTTCGCGGGAGACGGGATTAATGATGCGCCCGCGTTGGAACAGGCAGATCTTGGAATTGCGCTGATGAATGCTTCGGATGTGGCGCGGGAATCGGCGGATATCGTTTTGTTAAAGGCGGATTTGGATGCGATTCCGGAGGCGCTCGGCTTGGCGCGGGCGACATTGCGGACGATTAAACAGAATTTGTTCTGGGCATTCTTCTACAATGCGCTGGGGGTGCCGTTGGCGGCGCTGGGATTTTTAAGCCCAATTTTTTCAGCGGTGGCGATGGGGGCGAGTGATTTGATTGTGATTGGGAATGCGCTGCGGTTGAGGGGATGGAAGTTGCGATCAAAATAGCTGCGAGCGGCTGCTTTACTCTGCTAAAAGCCAGCCAAGAAACCTGACCGCCTGAATAACAACGGCCCAACCAACGATTGCCACTGGTAGGTTCCACAGCATTCGGCCGGTGAGGGAAAAGTTGCTCACTGCAATTCCAAGGTCGGTGGATTTATCAAAGCAAAGCGTGCAAGAAAGGAATACTGATCCAAGCCAGATTCCTAGGAATAGAACTCCGCCTGTAAAGGAGATGTATTTCAAGATAGCCGTAACCCACCTTTACCAAGATCGTGAAAAACCTCGAGAGGAAAGAATACGAGCGGCATCTGGACATCCACTGATCGCTAAAGGCATATCATCATCGCACCTCCTTGTACTCCGATGAAGCTTCCCCAAATGCCGCCCGCATTTGAATTAAGGCACCATCGTACGCGAAGAGGCGGCGCGATATAGGCGCGGAGCCCTTCCTCGGGTAGTGGAAATATTTAAAGTGCTACTCGGGGCTGGAGGTCGGCTGAACGATCGCGTTGGTTTCGCGGGCTGAACCTTGTGCTCCTGCGGGTGGTGCACCGATGGAACCGGCGGGAGCTGGAGCATCTTCCAGAATTGTTTCTCTGGAGACAGGTTCGTCTGGGACGATGCCGGTTTGGCCGAGGGTGCCCGCGCCGTTAGCGGTTTCGGTGTTGATGTTGCCAGTGCGGGTGAGTTCGCGTGGGTCGGCTTCGCGGGGGAGGGTTGGACGCTGGCCGATCATGTCGCTGGTGCGTTCGCGGCCGGTGAATTGGCCGGTTTGCATCTCGCGCGAGCCGTAAGCGCCGGGCATGAGGGAGCCTTCGCCAGCGACGGAAGTTTGTGGCTGATCGCTCATGGCTTCGCCGACTGCTGGTGAAGCGGGTGCGCCGGAGTTGCTGGAGGTGGAGGTGTCTGTAGTCGCGCAGCCGACCAGAAGGCCGGCGGTGGTCGCGGCGAGAATCAAAGTTTTCATAGAACAAACTTCGGCCTGAGAGATTTGCGGGGCAATCAGGCGAGAGGCATTCGAGGTATCGGGAGGTTCGCTATACGAGAGCGTTTTGTGGCCAGCAATTCGAGATTAACGTTGGCGGGAAAAATATATTGCCGCGACCGCGCCGCAGATTCCGCCGGCCAGCAAGTATGCGTAAGTAGAAGCGTAATCACCGTGGGCTACGTCCCGTGCGATTGGACTCCGCTTACCAACAACGCCGAAGAATAGGCCAACGATTGCGCCGATTACCACTCCGAGCACCACTTTCTTCAGATGCTCCATGTGAATGTGGGCATGTTCAGCGGGGATTGATATCACTCGAGGCGGGAATGGTGAAAAAGAAAGTGCTGCCGTGGCCGAGTTCGCTTTGGACCCAAACTTTGCCGCCGTGGGCCTGGACGATGTGTTTGACGATGGCGAGGCCGAGGCCGGTGCCGCCCTGGTCACGCGAGCGGGCGCGATCGACACGGTAGAACCGTTCGAAGATGCGGCTTTGCGCTTCGTGGGGAATGCCGGGGCCGTCGTCGGCGACGGAGATGGTGGCGCCTTGAGGATTGGCTTCGGCCGCGACAGTGATCGTTCCGCCGGGCGAGCTGTATTTGATGCCGTTGTCGACGAGGTTGTAAATGACTTGCTCAAGACGATCGGCGTCGATATCGAGCGTGAGATCCGACGCGATGAGGTTTTGCAAAGTGATGTTCTTTTGCGCGGCGACGGATTGGAGTTCGTCGAGGACGCGGTCGATAAGGTCGGCGAGTAGATTGGGTTGGCGCTGGACGAGGACGTCGCCGGATTCGAGGCGGGAAAGGGTGAGGAGATCTTCGATGAGGAACGTGAGGCGATTGGTGTGCTTGTGGATGGTTTGGAGGAAACGGGTGGCAACGGAGGGATCGTCCTTCGCGCCATCGAGGAGCGTTTCGACGTAGCCTTTGATTAAGGTGAGGGGAGTGCGGAGTTCGTGGCTGACATTAGCTACGAAATCTTTCCGGATGTTTTCGAGTTCCTTGATGCGGGTGATGTCGTGGAAGATGAGAATGACGCCGTCGAGTTGGTCCTGGTAGGAGTGGATGGCGGCGGCGTTGACTTCGAGAAAGCGGGTTTGCTGGATACCGGGAATGGTGAGGATGTGTTCGCGAACGACATCTTCCTTGTGCGCGCGCTCAGTGATTTCGAGGAGTTCGTGGAGGCGGAAAGCTTCCATGACGGTTTTGCCGTAGGGACTGGTGGAGAGATTAAAGAGGCGCTCGAGAGATTTGTTGGCGGTTTGGATGCGGCCGTGTTCATCAACGATGAGAATGCCCTCGACCATGCTGTTGAAGATGGCGAGTTGATGCGCACGATTTTCGGCGATGACATCCTTCTGCTTTTCCTGCAGGGCGTAGATTTCGGCGCGCAATTGATCGATTCGATCCTCGGCCGCGCGTCGTTGGCGGTGGGCGCGCACGGCGAGCGCAACGCAGGCTGCGGCGAGCAGAAGCGAGATCGCGATCCACATATGGGAGGAGAAGCTTACTCCTCGACGAATCGATAACCGACGCCGCGAACGGTGTCGAGAAAGCGCGAGGCCTTGCCGAGTTTCTCGCGGAGACGGCGCATGTGGGTATCGACGGTGCGCGTGTCGATGATGTTGTCGTAATGCCAGACGTCCTGGAGGAGTTGCTCGCGGGATTGGACGCGGCCGCGACGTTCGGCGAGGACCTTGAGGAGACGAAATTCGGTGGCGGTCAGCTCGATCGGGCGGCGGTTCACCGTAACGACGTGACGAGGGACATCAATGAAAAGTTCGCCGAACTGGAAGGTCGATTTTTCGTCCTGCGGCGAATCGCCTTTGGCGAGGAGATTGCGCACGCGGAGGGTGAGTTCGCGCGGGCTGAATGGTTTCGTGACGTAATCGCGCGCGCCGAGTTCGAGACCCAGGACGCGATCGACTTCCGCGGCCTTGGCGGTGAGCATCATGATGGGGATGCCGGCCGTGGAGGGATCGGCCTGAAGGAGTTTGCAGACGTGCAGGCCGTCGATTTCGGGGAGCATGAGATCGAGGATGATGAGGTCTGGTGCGTTGGTGCGTGCTTTGCGGATCGCTTCGGCACCGTCGGCCGCGGAAACGGTTTCGTAACCGGCGTTCTTCAGGTTGAACTCGATCAACTCGACCGTGTCCGGCTCGTCATCGACGATCAGGACCTTCTGTTTTGGGCCTTTGCTAGGTATGGGCGCTGGTCGGTCCATTGAAATTGGAGTGGCAGAATAATCAACCTGCCTGCGGAGTTGTCGGTTTAATGTGTCTGATATCAGTGCCTTCATAGAGATAAACTACTTCCTCGGCAACATTCGTGGCGTGGTCCGCGATGCGTTCGAGGCTTTTGGAAATGACCATGAGATTCAAAGCGCGCGTGATGGTGGTGGGGTTTTCGATGACAAAACTGACCAATTCGCGGTGGAGTTGTTTGTTGAGGGCGTCGACGTCTTTGTCGCGCGGGATGATGGCGCGGGCTTTCGCGGGGTCGCGATTCACGAAGGCGTCGAGCGCGTCATGGAGCATCTCCAGGCCCATTTGCGCCATGCGGGGAATATCGACGTAGGGCTTGAGCTGCGGCTCTTTGTTGAGTTCGAGGGCGCGACGGGAGATGGTGGTGGCTTCATCACCGACACGTTCCAGGTCGTGGGAAATTTTCATGGCGATGGTGATGAGGCGTAGATCGGTGGCGAGAGGAGCTTTGAGGGCGAGGAGGCTGATGGCCATTTCGTCGATGTCCTTCTCGAATTCGTCGAGGATCGAATCGTCCTTTTTGACCTGGAGGGCGAGATCGTCGTCGTGATCGGTGAGCGCTTTGATGGCGTTGGTGACGGATTGCTCGGCATGGCTGGCCATGGTGAGGAGCATTTCCTTCAGCTGATTGAGCTCTTGGTCGAAATGGCGTTGCATAGGCACAGGTAGTTGGTTCAACCGAATCGGCCGGTGACGTAGTCTTCGGTTTGTTTTTTCGAGGGGTTGGTAAAAATTTTCAGAGTGGTGTCGTACTCGACGAGTTCACCGAGATAAAAGAAAGCAGTGCGATCGGAGATGCGCGCGGCTTGCTGCATGTTGTGCGTGACGATGACGATCGTGAACTCTTTCTTCAGATCGAGAATAAGCTCTTCAATTTTCGCGGTGGCGATCGGATCCAGCGCGGAGGCGGGTTCGTCCATCAAGATAATTTCAGGCTGAATAGCGATCGCGCGGGCAATGCAGAGCCGTTGCTGCTGACCGCCGGAAAGGCCGAGGCCGCTTGAATGGAGACGATCTTTGACTTCATCCCAGAGAGCGGATTGGCGGAGGGAACGCTCGACGATTTCGTCGATCTCGGATTTTTTCGAGATGCCGTGGAGGCGAAGTCCATAAGCGATGTTGTCGTAGATTGATTTCGGGAACGGATTCGATTTTTGGAAGACCATGCCAACGCGTTTGCGAAGTTCGATGACGTCGACGTCTTTGCTGTAGATGTCCTGGCCTTCGATTTCGACTTTGCCGTCGATGCGGACGTTGTCGATGAGGTCGTTCATGCGGTTGAGGCAACGGAGCAAGGTCGATTTGCCGCAGCCGGAGGGGCCGATGAAGGCGGTGACGACTTTCTCGCCGATTTTGAGCGAGATGTCGTTGAGCGCGCGCGACGTGCCGTAGTAGAGCGAGAGATCATCGATGTTGATGATGGTGCGCGTTTCGCCGGTGGAGCGGCTGTTCGCTTCCGGAACTCTGAGTGCTACGTTTTCGGTCAATTGAGCCATAAGTTAATGGAGGGCGCGCATTTTCCGACGCATTTGGGCGCGAATGAGAATGGCGACGATGTTCAACGAGAAAGTGAGAATGAGCAGGACCAGGACGGTGGCCTGGAGGAGCGGACGGGTTTGGTCGATATTCGGCGATTGGGTCGAAAGAATGTAAACGTGGTAGCCGAGGTCCATGAATTGGTCGGATAAACTGTGCGGCAGGCCGGAGAGGAAATAGGCCGCGCCGGTGAACATGATGGGAGCGACTTCGCCCGCGGCGCGTCCGACCGCGAGGATGCCGCCGGTCATGATGCCGGGGAGAGCTTGCGGAAGGACGATGCGGAGAATGGTTTGGAGTTTTGTGGCGCCGAGGGCGAGACTGGCTTCGCGGAGGCCGAGTGGAATTGATTTCAGGGCTTCTTCGGTGGCGACGATGACAACGGGCAAGGTCATCACGGCGAGAGTCAGCGAAGCCCAGAGGAGGGCGGCTTTGCCCCAGATCGGTTTTTCGAGATTTGGATAGAGGGCGCCATCCATGTGCTGGCCGACGAAGCTGATGAAGAAGCCGAGGCCGAACAGCCCGAAGACTACGGAAGGAACGCCCGCCAGATTGTTCACCGCGCCACGGATGACGCGAATCATGATGGAGGAAGTGTGGGCGTATTCGGTGATGTAAATCGCGGTGATGACACCGATGGGAATGACGAAGATCGTCATGAGGATGACCTTCATCGCGGTGCCGATAATCATGGGAAGGACACCGGATTTGCCGACAGTGAACATTCCCTGGTCCACGCCCGAAGTGATGAAACTCCATGTGAGGTTCGGCCAACCCTGGTAAGCGATGTGGCCGACGATCACCAAGAGAATCGCGATGATTAGATAGGTCGCCAGGCCGGTGAGGCCGGTGCCGAAGAACGTGGCCCAACTAAATTCCTTTTTGCGGAAGCTGCGGTCGCTCATTTCTTTCCCTCCAGGCGCGATTTGAGGCGGTTCATGACGACATCGCCGATGAGGTTGAGAAGGAAAGTGAAGATGAACAGGAGCGTGCCGAGCATGAAGAGCATTCGGTAATGGTGACCGCCGACGACCGCTTCGAGGAGTTCGGCGGCGATGCTCGCGGTGATGGGGCGCGCTGAATCGAAAATGCTCCACGAGACGACGCTGGCGGCGCTGGTCATGAGGACGATCATCGTTTCGCCCAGCGCGCGGCCGAAGCCGAGGACGATTGCGGCAAAGACGCCGGGCACGGCAGCGGGCAGGACGATTTGGGATGCGGCTTGCCATTTGGATGCGCCGAGGGCGAGGGCGGCTTGGGAGTAAGCGCGCGGGACGCTGGTAAGAGCATCCTCGGCAATTGAGAAGATGATTGGAATAACGGCGAGGGAGAGAGCGGTTCCGGCGAGGAAAGAATTGAGGCGCGTTTCGTAGCCGAAGATCGATTGCAACACGGAAGCCATGACGAGGAGCGCGAAGAAACCGAGGACGACCGAGGGAATGCCGGCGAGCATTTCGATGATCGGTTTAAGAATCTCCTTCATGCGCGGAGTGGCGAGTTGGGAGACGTAAATGGCCGCGCCGATCGAGACGGGGACCGCAAGGACGATTGCAATCAGTGAAATTTTGAGACTGCCGATGAGCAGCGGGATGATGTTGTACTTGTGGATGAGCCCGACAGGTTGCCAAATGTATTCGGGTTTTTCGTAGCCTTCCCATTTGTAAGGAAAGAGCAGGTAGCGCCATTGAGTGGTGTTGATTTTCGCGTCCGGATGATCCGCGCCTTCCAGCGCGCCTTCGACTTTCACTTCCATGAGCGCGATTTTGGTTTCGCGATCCATGTTGGCGAATTCGTCGGGCGTTAGGCCGAGATAGGTGCGGAGAACTTCCGGCTTTAGCGAATCCATCTTCTCCGGCGGGATGACTTCCTGCTGGGGCGAACTGTTCATCTGGCCGAGGAAAATGGGGAGCGATTCGCGGCCGATAAAAACGAAGATGAGGAAGATCATCAGGATCGCGGAGAGCGAGACGAGAGCGATGAATTTCTCGGCGATCCACTCGACGGGATGAGCATTGTGCCCGCGCTTGATCCCCATCCAACCGTGGGTGCGCTTGCTCTGAGCGTTTTTTAAACCTGATGCGGGCATTGTCGTAACAATTAAATTCGGGCACAGAACGGCGCTCGGAAACCTAAAGGGCCGAGCGCCGTAAAAGATCGCGGGAGGAACTAAGTGCGATCTAAATCTCGAAGCGTTAGTTACTGGCCACTTGACCGCTGCGGAGTTTGTCTGGCAGCGGGAAGTAACCAACGTCCTTCACGAGCGCCTGGCCTTCGCTGCTGCGAATCCAGGTGAGGAACTTCTTCACGTCGCCTTTATCGAGGGCGGGATTTACGTAAACGTAGAGGTAACGCCAAATCGGATAGGATTGATTGAGGATGTTTTGCTCATTTGGCTCAATCGCTTCGCCACCGGTTTCCTTGCTGACCTTAATGTGTTTGGCGCCCTGGCCGTAAGCCGCGCCACCAAAACCGATCGCTTTTTGATCGCGAGCGACGGCCTGCAATAGGGCCGCGGTGCCGGGCATGTTCTGCGCGCTGGCCGCGAAGTCTGAACCCTGGAGGACGTTTTCCTTGAAGAACTCGTAAGTGCCGGAACTATTTTCGCGGCTGTAGATGGTGATGGGTCCATCCTGTCCGCCCACTTCCTTCCAGTTGCGAATCTTGCCGGTAAAGATCGCGCGGAGCTGTTCGAGCGAAAGCTGCTGGACGGGGTTGCTCTCGTGGAGGTAGACGGAGAGGCCGTCGAGCGCGACTTTGTATTCAGTCGGACGTTTGCCGAACGCTTTCAGGCAGGCTTCGACTTCCTTCGGGCGAATCTTGCGCGAGGCGTTGGCGAGATCGGTTTGTTGATTTTGCAATGCGGCGAAGCCGGTGCCGGAACCGCCGCCGGTGACTTGAATGCGTGT
>DASVNK010000027.1:0-83375 GCA_036383895.1 Verrucomicrobiia bacterium
GCAGTGGAGATGGGGAGGGTGGGCTGGGTGCCGGTGATGGAGATTTCGACGCCGTTGATCTTGGGGAGGATTCTAAGGCGGGGGATGTGGGAGAGGACGGAGAGGATTTCGGTGCAGTTGAGTGGTTCGAGGAGGAAGGTCGTTATGCCAACGAAGAAGGCCTGGGCGATTTGCTGGCGATCGTCTGCGCCGGTGATCAGGATGGGAACGGTGCGGGCCTGGAAAGCGGCGCGGAGTGATCGGGCGATATCCGCGAAGGGTTCGGAGGTGGTGCGCGCATGGATGAGGACGAGGCAGGGAAAGCGTGGTTCTGCGTAGTTGCCAAGATTGCTGAAGTAGGAAATGCGATCGGCCTGAGTGGCGAGGTGCACGACGGGGTTGAGGATTTGACAGCCGCGCAGGGTGCTGAGGATCTGGCGTGATTCGGCGACGTGATGGTGGATGATGAGGATGGGGGCCATTGAGGATCAGATTGAGGTTTGGGGTGCCGAGGGAGGCGGGGGCGCGCCCGAGCGGGACCATTCGAGCATGGAGCGGGTTAGGTGATCCTGATCATTGAACTCGTAAAAGAGGTGTCGGTCGTCTTTAAAAAGGACGCGGGCGAGAAGTCCCTCGAAGATGATGGCTTTGACTTCGCGGAGCGGAAGATCGGAAAAGGTATGGGTGCGGGCGCCGCCGGCGTTGATGAAGATGCGGTGGAGGTCAGCGCGGTCGCGTGAGAGTTCTTCGGAATGGCGCAGGCCGGCTTTGGCCTGGGCGAGGAAGCTCGAGTGTTCTGCAATGGAGCGCTGGAGTTCGGTCGAGAAGGCGACGGAGGAATCGACGTGGGCACGCAGTTCTTTTAGGTGCGAATTGACGCCGAAAACCGACTCCATCGAGGGAATGTAGCAGAATGTTTGGCGCCTGACGAAATAAAAGTCCTTCGGACCGCAGAAAGCGCAGAGACATCTCGTTCTCACCACGAAGGGCACGAAGGGGGGAATTAACCGCAGAGGACGCTGAGGTCGCAGAGGAGGAGAGGGAAACCACGAATGGACACCAATAGACACGAATAGGCTCGGAACCGATCCCGTTCCGGCAGTTTTTTGGAGAGCGGTTTTTCGACTTACAAAAATTTTTAATTTGGCGGTACAGATCAAAATCCTGCGGTACAATGCGGTCGGAATTGATGTGCAACGAGGCGATACAATCGTTGTAAGTTTTTGGAGAAACCACGAATGGATACCGCGTATCAGTGATGAGTGATGAGTCATGGGTGATGAGTGGATACGGGCAGCTTTTTGGGGCGGAAGCTCGGGAGGACCCTCGCGCCACCGAGGGGTGCTTGTGTGACTTACGAAAATTTTTAATTTGGCGGTACAGATCAAAATCCTGCGGTACAATGCGGTCGGGATTGATGTCTCGGGAGGCGATACAATCGTTGTAAGTTTTTCGAGGAACCGCGATCCCGCAGTCACGGGACGAGTAAGTGAAAAATTTCGTTTTGCATCGGAAAGACGGGTCTTTCGTGATGAAATGTAGACTGCGGTTCTGTCGTTCCTGCGGGTTTGGGTGCAGAGATAGACGCGCAGATTGGTCCCGCCTTGCGGGATGCGCTACATGGCGGCGGACGCTCTGCAAGTTCGTTCTCATGGCATTTTCTTTCTAGCCAGGGAAGAGCGGCGACGTACGCAGTTCATGCGTCGTTGTTTTTCGGGGGTGAATGGAATGTCGCTTCCGAGCGACGTTCTAGTCAACCACGTGCCGTTCTTGTCAGGCGAGGTAATTTAAGCAGCAAAGGCGGGAGAGTTCAAGTTCAAAACACTTTGTGCGACCTTCATAACCGCTCTTGCTTTTGTTTCTGAGATCCCCAGCCGGTGAAGCGATCGGCGTCGAGCGGAGCTTTGGTGGGGGTCATGCCCAGCACGGTCCAGACTTCTGCTTCGGTCTTTAGGATACCGAGGATGATTCGTTCGGGTGTTGGGGAGATGCGGCGGATGCACGGGAGTCCAGGTATGCCGTCGGGTAGAGGAACAAAACCGCAATCTAACTCGGTCTTGCGAAAGGTAACGGTGTAGTCAGGCGCGGCGATGAAAGCGGATTCAAGGAGGCGGAGCTGACGGAGATGTTCCAGATCGCTGGAACGGTAAAAGAATTCGATCTCGAAATGTTTTTTCATAATGGTCCAGAGGCTACTGGCCCAAGATGAAGAAGCTCGTTAAACGACTTGAGGTTAGGTCAACCCAGCCCCCAGCATCCGTTACACTTCAAGAATGCACAATGAGGAAAGACCCTATCCTTCTGGGTGTGGGGCGTTTTGGAAGCGATCACGGAGCGGTTTGACTGCCGAGGATGCGGAGGAATTCCCAGTTGGTTGAGATGGGGAGGAGTTGAAATTGAGAATTAAGAATTAAGAATTAAGAGTTTTGGAGGCGTGGCAATCTTTTAAGGGACGGGTGGCCGAGGATGCGGAAGAATTGGTGGGAGCTAGAAATGGGGAGGAGGGCGGAGGTTTGGGTGGTGATGGGGCCGAGGTTGGTCCATGGGCCGTTGGGGTTGTCGGCGGATTGGATTTGGTAGGAGGACATGCCGCCGATCCAGGCGATGATGATGTTGGTGCCGTCTTTGTAGATGGCAGTGATTTGCGGGGGTTCGCCGGGTGTGGTGTAGGTGACGACGAGGGTGGGCGGGTTGGTGGGGTGTTCGCGAGTGGCGAAGAGCTTCTCCGTTCTGTTGGTGGCTTCAGAGGTCTCGTGAATTATCCAACCGTGGTTTTCAATGGGATCATTTCGGAAGCGGATCACATCGCCAGCCACGATATCGGAGGAGAAACTCGCGATGCCGTTGGAGGAGACAGTTGCACCACCAGAGCCGAGCGAAAGGTAGTCCCCAGTGCCGAATCCAAAGCCGGGATGAGCGCCTGGCGCCATCCACCGCTGGGTAGTGCGCATCAACCAGGTGGCTTCGCCGGGGTCCGCGGTTGCACCGTAATCGCCACCGACCTTGTTGCCTTCGGTCCAGGTGAGATACATGCGATGAAGCTCGTAAAGGGCCGGCACGTCATTGGAGGGCAGGAAGGTGACCGGAATGTTCAAGGTCGCACGGACAATGGTGGCGTTCGGCGGAATGTTGGTGAGGTCGAATCGGTATAAGCCGCGTGACTTGTAGCCACCAACGGCGGAGCGGCCGATTGGAATTTGGGTCTTGCCGCCCATGTTTGCAGATGGGAAGGCGGAAGAGATTCCGGTGTCCGCGGAGCAGAGGATGGTGATGGTGGCCGCGTGAAGGGTGGTCGCGGCGAAGAGGGCCGCGAGGATGGCAAGGGCGCGTTGCATTAATGTGCGGGGCAAAGAAATCACGAATGGACACGAATGAACACAAATTATTTTCAATAGAAGTGGAGAACGAAGTTCCCGGAAACAACGGAGCTCACCGCCTGTCACGGTTTTTGTCAGTTGGCGGGGGCCTTGAGGCGTAGGTCGTTGGTGGTGGCGGGACGCCAGCGCTGGAAGTAGAGGGCGCGGGATTGGTTGACGAGGTAGTGTCCGGCGAATCGGCCGCTGGGGGCGACGCGGGCTTGCCAGTTGGTTCCATCTGGCTGGTAGGCGACGAACTTTTTTAGGACGGCGTATTCGGCCAGGCGCGACGTTTGTTCGTAGGGCACAAGTTCGTTTAGATCCCTGGGCAAACGGCCGTGTTGAAAGCTGAAGTAGAAAAGATAGATCGGCAGTTCGAGAGCGACGTATTGAACCATTCGCTCGGAGGGACAATCGCGCATGGCTCGGCAGGGTTGTCGGCCGCGGAGGGTTTCAGTGGGTGGCGGTAGCCACCATGGATCCTGGTGTCCGCAGAGGAAACGTTCCGGTTCGCGGCGAGTGGCGAAAGCGATGGCGGCAATGCAGCTCCCAAGGCCAGGAATAGGAAGATGATCGCGCGCCGTTTCATGGTGTTCCCGTGTTGGACAAGGGGATGAAGGATCAAGTTCGAATAGAAACACGAATTAACCCGAAGCGCGAGGCGCCGGGGGAAACCACGAATGAACACGAATGCTTTGAGGTGTGTGTTGAGAAATCGACCCAAGGGAAGCAGCGGGGATCAGGTAGGTCGAGTTCTCCGTCGTAGTTTTCTTGCGCTGCTCGCTAGCGTCACGAATCTTTGGCCATCACCATGTGGTCGCGCCGAATTAGAAGCGGAACGAAGGAGTACCCTAATGAGGAAGATCTGATCCGAGCTCTTTTGGCAAAGCTAGTTCAAAGAGGGGCGGATACGTCGTGGGCGCATTTCGAGGTAATAGCCAAGGGAGGATGGTTTTCGAATTTGGTATCAGGCGGTCAGTATTATGTGGAAGTGATGTCCCACGGTGCGCACGAACTGGAACTGAATCTCGGATTCGACAAGCCGGCGCGGGCAAAGTTACCGGCCTTCCCAACAGGGTGGAAGAAGATTCCTGGAGACCTCCAATACGTTTTACCGGTTGGCGATGTTGATGCGTTAGCGATTTGGATTGTTAAAGCGTTCGAGTCGGTCGCGGAGCGCGAGAATCAGCGAATTACTGGATGGATTGAGGGCTAATGATTGCGACGGCGAGGGTGGATTATCTAGGTTGCGCGTCCGGAAAACGGCGAAGGAATTCCTGGTGCTCCAATTGTGCGTTGCTCTCTTTAAAGATGGTAACATTTGCGATGTTTGTGCTGACCGGGCCGTAGTTGGATGGTATGCCCACCCAATCTTCCGGGATTTGGTTGGCGAGCCGGTAGTAATGCGCTTTGACGAACTCCTTCAATTCCGGTGGGTGATTCGTCTCCCACTGAGTTAGGGTGAGCATTCTACCGGAATAGTGTTTGTACTCGCTGATGTAGGCGGCTCGGCGGCCGTGGATTTGGCCGAGCAGATAACCCGCGAGCAGCGCGGGAAGGCAAAGGTTAGCGATTGACGCAACTTTTTTAATCACGGTTGATTAGACACGGCTGACGCCAATTAGGCGCGAGTAAGGAGAGGCGAACCGGTTTTTACAATGAAACTTAGTCATTGCGGAAATCTCTTTCACGAATAGTATTCATCGACGCAAAGGTCAAGCAACGGGACTCCGAAGGATAAAATGATAGAATTCTCCGCGTTACTGAGCGCTGTCAAACCAAAGGAGAGAACAGACCAATATAGAATTCTTTCTGCTCTCTTCCACCTTCAAGCTCACGTTTCCCCTGTCGCATCGAAGCAGATTACGGAGTTGCTACGACTGCACTGCGGAAACGAAATGCCGTCGAATGTAACGGCGAGCCTTCGAGCCTATACGGGATATGTTGCTCCGGTCGCCAACGGTCAATCGAAGCTTTGGACGCTAACATCGAAGGGTGTAGACCGGCTCAGGACACTGAGCGGCCTTTCACTTGCGACTGCCTCTGATTCAACCGCTTTTAAAACTGACATAGGTATCGTTTGCGCTCTGGAGCATCCCGAACTGGCGGCTCTTATAAAAGTTCTTGGGGGCGTGAACGCATGGAAGGAAGTCGGCAACCCGCGCTTCGCACATGTCTATAGAGAGACGCAGTTCACTACTGGAAAAGGACGGGCTTTGAGCGTTGTCGCTACAACCTCAACGTCTATGGGGCTTACTGCTGCTGCGATAGCTACCACACAATTGATCCTCCTTTTTAGGCCTAAGATCGTCGTAATGGTCGGTATAGCAGCTGGTACGCGTTCTGGGAAAAAGCAGTTCGGTGACGTTTTAATCGCTGACCCTAGCGTCGACTATAATTCGGGAAAGGTCGCTGCGGCTGATGGCATCCGAGGATTCTTGCCTGATCCTTATCCTATCGGACTCAATCCACGTCTAAGGAGCGTTCTTCACAAATACCATGGACCTCATCCTGTGTTTGCAAATATCCGGAAACGATGGAGCGGCGTTTTGCCGAAAGAGGGCAATCGCCTGCATGTCGGTCCACTTGGGGCAGCAGATCAGGTGATCGATGATGCTACGCGAATCGAAGAAATTCAGAAGAATTGGAGGAAGTTGATCGGCGTCGAGATGGAGACTTATGCGGTGTACAGGTCCTGCGAAGAAGCTCCCGAACCAAAACCCCGCTTTGTTTCGTTCAAAGCGGTTTGCGATTTTGCTGCAGAGAAGACGGACTCTTGGCAAGACTATGCCGCCTTCGTTGCAGCTGAGTTTGCGGTCGAATTCCTGAGAGCTGAATGGGACAATTTGTGGCCAAGTAACTAATCCCAACGACAAAAATGAACATGCACCCCGAACCCGATAAAGAGATCGAAGCAATAATGGCAGTGAACACGGCGCTCAAAGATCTTGATCCAACAGCCCAGCTCCGCGTCATCGAGTACGTTCAAAAAAAGCTAGGTCTTTCCACTCATCCTTCAACCGGCCGAGCGAGCGATGATCGAAGGTCCGATGAATACGAAAATGGTTCACGGATTGAGCCGAGTGTCACCCAAAATGAAAATCAGAAGGAAGCCAGTGATGAATTCGCAGGCATAAGCCCGGTCGCTCAGCGATGGATGCAGCGAAACGGTCTAACCGGAAAACAACTGTCTTCAATATTCAGTCTTGGAGATGATGAGATTGACTTGGTAGCAAAAAAAGTTCCTGGTGGCTCGACGCGAGCAAGAATGCGGAACGTATTTTTGTTAAAAGGTCTTGCGGCTTATCTGGGAAGTGGTGCGGCGCGGTTTCCGCACGATAAGGCAAAGGAAGCTTGTGTTCACTACGACGCTTTCGATGGCACGAATTTTTCAAAGCATCTGAAGAGTTTGGCGCCGGAAGTTTCCGGGACGAAGGAGTCCGGCTATACCTTAACTCCACGCGGCCTATCGAGCGCCGTAGAACCCGTCAAGGATATGTTAGGTATCGCAAAATCAGAATAACAGATTGCGTTAAATGTTGATTCGAGCTTACGGGCAGTTCTGGAACCCCGACATTGTCGATTGGGGGAAGCAAGGACCTGGAAATAAAGGAACGATGTTGGGGTCAGGTAAATGGGGCTCGAACACCGTTAACATCGATTCTTGGGAACAGCACGGCATCTACATTCTTCACGACGACTTCAAATGCGTTTACGTGGGGCAAACATGCGGTCAATTTCTTGGAAAGCGTTTGCGAGACCATTTGACCGATCGTTTTGCAGGTAGGTGGGACATGTTCTCGTGGTACGGAATCGATTCTGTAAAGAAGAGTGGAAAATTGCGCCGAGCCGGCGCTCGGCAAGTGCCCCCCGATGAACTCATTCGCACCATTGAAGCACTTGGAATCCTGATTGCGGACCCGCCGCTTAACCGGAAACGTGAGTCCCTAAAGAAAGCAATTTTGGTCGAGCAAACGAAGAGTCCTCACCCACATACTATCCGACACTATCTCCAGGAACTTCTTGATACGGCTCGGGACATACAGAGCAAGGTGTAACGGGATGGGGGTAGCACAAGTGGTCACAGTGAAATGTGCCGCTCGCAAGTAGGTTATGAGGTCATTATGAATGCAGTGGAGCTTCTTGAATCGATGCACAAAAAACCGGCACTTTACTGGGGCGGTGGTGAACATCCTTTCACGAGTTGGATCGCTTTCACTTCCGGCTATGCGATCGGCTACGACATGGCAAAGGCCGACGGAGCTATAACGCCGGAGGAGCTGGTTCCGCGCGATTTTCATAGGTTTGTGACGGAGCGGTTCGGTGAAACATTTCCGGCAGGCGGTCGCGGCTGGATGTCGTTCATTCGCGAACACACTTCATCTGAACAGGAGGCGTTCGATCTCTTTTTCAAGCTGAGAGCAGAGTATGACACCCGCGCAGGTGGCTCTGCTCAGCCGAATGGGTAAACGCGTTTAGAGGTAGAGGCAGAATCATGGGATGAGAGTCGCGTCGGGCCAAATTAGCGGCGTCGCGTGAAATCGAAGTGGGACTCTCGGAGCTCGTCCCTCCGTTTTTGAATAATGAGCGGCGCGCTCGGAGAGCGCGCCCTACCTTCGGACGGCTCAGCCTTGCGGCTGATCTTTTTTCGGCACCCGCAGATCAATATGGAGGTCGCGGAGTTGCTTGGCTTCGACTGGCGCCGGGCTTTCCGTCATCAGATCGGTTGCCTTCGCCGTCTTCGGGAAGGCGATGACGTCACGAATGCTTGGCGTTCCGCAGAGGATCGCGATCAAGCGGTCGAAACCCAATGCGATTCCTCCGTGCGGAGGTGCGCCGTAGCGGAACGCTTCGAGCATGTAGCCGAAGCGGGCTTTGACCATCTCCGGTGGAATTTGGAGGATTTCTTCGAAGATGGTTTTTTGCACATCCGGTTGGTGGATACGGATGGAGCCGCCGCCGAGTTCGGTGCCGTTGACGACGATGTCGTAGTGTTGGCCGCGGACTTTGCGGGGTTCGGTTTTGAGGAGTGGGATGTCGTCCGCGACGGGGGCGGTGAAGGGATGGTGGCTGGAGTACCAGCGGTTTTGTTCTTTGTCGAAGCTGAGGAGGGGGAAGTCGACGACCCAAAGGAAGTTGAATTGGTCAGCGGGAATGTGGAGTTTGCCTTTGGTTTTGAGGACTTCGGCGCAGTAGAGGCGGATGCGGCCGAGGATTTCGCAGGCGTTGAGCCATTGGTCGGCGGCGAAGAGGATGAGGTCGCCTTCCTGGATGGCGAGTTTCTGGGTGAGGGCGGCTTTTTCGGCGTCGGAGAAGAACTTTACGATGGGTGATTTCCATTCGCCGTTTTCGATTTTGATGAAGGCGAGGCCTTTTGCGCCGAAGGATTTGGCGTATTCGGTCATGGTCTCGATCTGGCCCTGGGTGGCGTCGGCCATGCCTTTGGCGTTGAGTGCTTTGATGACGCCGCCGCTGGCGACTGCGCCGCTGAAGACTTTGAAGGTGCTGGTGCGGAAGTCGTCGGTGAGGTCAACGATTTCCATGGGGAAGCGGGTGTCGGGTTTGTCGATGCCGTAGCGGTTGAGGGCTTCTTCGTAGGTGATGCGTCGGAAGGGGGTGGGGATATCGACGCCGAGGGCGACTTTCCAGACGCGTTTGAGGAGGCCTTCGATGAGGTTGTAAATGTCTTCGCGGTCGATGAAGGACATTTCGAGGTCGACCTGGGTGAATTCGAGCTGGCGATCGGCGCGCTGGTCTTCATCGCGGAAGCAGCGGGCGATCTGGAAGTAGCGTTCGACGCCGGCGACCATGAGGATTTGTTTGAATTGCTGGGGGGATTGCGGGAGGGCGTAGAATTCGCCGGGGTGGACGCGGCTGGGGACGAGGAATTCGCGGGCGCCTTCGGGGGTGGACTTGAAGAGGATGGGGGTCTCGACTTCGAGGAAGCCTTGTTCGTCGAGGAAGACGCGGGTGGCGGTGGCGGCTTTGCTGCGGACGCGGAGGTTGCGGGCCATCTCGGGACGGCGGAGGTCGAGGTAACGGTATTTGAGGCGGAGCTCTTCGTTGACCTTGCTGGCGACTTCGGGGTCGTCGACGGGGAAGGGGAGGACTTCGGCGAGGTTCAGGATGTCGAAGGATTGGGCGACGAGTTCGACTTCGCCGGTGGGGATTTTGGTGTTGTTGGTGCCGGCGGGGCGCTGGCGGACGGTGCCGGTGACGGTGAAGACCGATTCGCTGCGGAGGGTGGCGGCGCGTTGGAAGTGGTCGGCCAGGAGATTGGAGGGATCGAAGACGGTTTGGGTGCGGCCTTCGCGGTCGCGGATGTCGATGAAAATGAGGCCGCCGAGGTCGCGGCGGGAATGGACCCAGCCGGCGAGGGTGACGGTTTGGCCGATGTGCGCTGGGCGCAGTTCGTTACAATGATGTGTTCGCTTCATTACTGTGCGAGGACGTTTTGGCGTCCGGTGTAATTGTCCCAAAAATGGGAGGCGGATGATTCACTGAAATGGGGGTGAATTCAAATGGAAACGGAGGGGCGGCTTTACCGCGGAGACGCAGAGAACGCAGAGGGGGAGAGGCTTAAGATTAGGAGGAGACGTTAGCGGTAGCTGAAGATTGGGGTTTCCCAGGCGAAGGTTGTGGATTCGAGCGTGCGGCGGCCGGAGATGAAGCGGTGCCCGCCGGTGATGTCGATTTCGATGGTGGCACCGGTGGAGGTGATGTAGCCGGTTTCCCAATTTTGGAGGTCGGGGGAAACGGACCAGTCGAAGTTTAGGTAAGGCTCGGCAGGTGTGATGGTGAGGCGGAGGCGATTGTTGAAAATGCCGAGAATTTCCACAGCGACATCGTCGTTGAGGATGCGAATTTCGCTGGTGGCAGTGACGTTGGTGGAGGCGTCGAGCAGATCGATATAGAAGGTGCGAGAGTATTCGGCGACGGTGTTGTCGTGAACGATGATCGGCAGCTCAACGCGGGATTGGCCGGGAGCGAACTGAACTTCGCCTTCGGCAGGGAGCGTGAAGTGAACACCGTTCGTCGCGGTGGCGTTCCGGACACGGTAGCCGGCGGTAGCGGAGGTGTCGGCATTGGCGCCGGTGCGCATGACGGGAACGATGTCCGGCGTTCCGGTTTCACGTTCCAGCAATTCGATGGCGGGTGAAATGTAGTTGCGAGGCGCGGGAGTCAGATGCAACAAGCCCATTTGATAGGCAGTGGGCGGAACGTAACAAAGCAGGTCCACCCCGTTGATGAGGGTGGGCACGTTCGAGCCATGTGTCAGGAGCCTGGTTCCATCGAGGGAGAGAGCGTTTAAAGTTAGAAGTTGGCGATCGATTTCGCCACGGAGGAAGGTGGGATCCAGCAGGCCGTCGGGGGTGTAACGTTCGATGATCATTCCGAGGCTGGTGGTGCGGGGAATATAGAAGTTGCCGTTGGTATCGAGGAAATATTTTTCCGCGAAGTAGTGAACTTTCAGCGGTTGGAAGGATGAATCGAGTTGCCCCGTGGGTGTGACGCGATGGATGGTTTCTTCGCCGCGCAGGAAAAGATTGCTGCGGGAACCGAAAATCATGCCGACCAAGCCGGAGGGATTAAAGGAGGGGTCGACGGCACCGGATGCGGTAAGACGAAGGTAGTTGGTTTGAGCGGGGAAACCAGGGACCCCAAACTCGCCTTGGAGGTAGACGGTCCCATCCGGCTGCAAGACCATGTATTGAATGCCGATGAATGCTTGTGGCGGAAGGCCTTGATAAGTGTCGTCGATCGAGCCGTTCGGATGGAGACGGACCACATTAGTCGCACCCGCGACGTAGAATCTACCATCGGCTTCGCCGAAACCGCGCAGTTCTTCGACGGTATAAGGTTGGAAAGTGGAATCGAGTTCTCCGTTATTGTGATAGCGCCGGAGCGTGCGATCGAGTTGCACGACATATTTGCTGTCGGAAGTTTCGACCACCTGAATTTCTGTAAAAAACATGAAATTCAAGTCGATAGGGCGAAACTCGGAATCCAAAGTTCCGTCGTGTTTCAGACGGATGAGCTGGAAAGGTTGCTGCAGGGGGATCGAATTGGCCCGCATCAAGAATCCATCTTTGACGGGAATTATCACATTACCGGGCGCGAACGGGTTTCCGGTGCGCGGGTCGGGATCGAGACAAACTTTGCTGACGGGCAGCGGGTTGAGTTCGTTGTCGATGATCTGCACTGCGGAAGAACGCGCGTTGGTGTCCGACAGAGTTTTCGGATGCTCGAAGACGATGTACTCCGGAGTTTCAGCAGCTGCATCATTTAGAATCGTGACGGGAATCACGGCGTGAGTTTGTCCGGGCGCAAACTCGAGCTGGAACGTTTCTCCATTAAAATCTGCGCCGGGCGTGGCGAGTTCGCGCATTCCATCCGGACTTACCGTTTTCAGAGCGACGCTCGAAGAAACGTCGTAATCACCCTGGCGCCAGAGATAGAGCTGATTCGTGCCGCCTTCATTAACGACGGTGTCGAACGAGGGGCGAAGATCGGCCAACACGGAATAGCCCAATTCGTTATCATAGATCACCAGCTGCCGGTCACTGTCCGCCACGATTGGTACATCGCCGGTGGGGTTCCGTAATTTTACCGAAAGCGCCCGATCGCCGTCTTCGACTTTGTCATTCAGCACGTGGATGCGAACGGTCCTTTCGGAGATTCCCGACGGGAATGAGATGAGGAAATTTTCGTCGACGTAATCGATGCCCGGCCTGGCAGAGTCCGCAACGATAAATGCCTCCACCGTAGACGCGAAGTTGAAGTCACCGAGGCGACGAATTTTTACCTCCGCGTATTCCGAGTCTTCACGAACGGCAGGGATAAACCCAATCGAATAGCCAGTGTCGTCGTCCGCAATCGTGAAATCGATGATCGAGGTCCCAAGCGCCTGGATGGGTGTCGGGTTGGAAAGTTGAACGCGGAATTCTTCCTGCGATTCGAAGAGGTTGTTGTCGATTAATTGGATGGTGATCGTTTTTTCGGTTTCTCCCGGAGCAAACGTGAGGGTGCCATTGTTCGTTTTGAAGTCGGTACCCGCTTCTGCGGAAAGGCCGATGACGTTATAGTCCACCGATTGTTCCTGTGTTGATTCGCCCGCGAAAACGTGGACCTGAATCGAAGTGTCCCGCTCGGCCAGAGCCCGCCCGTAATAATAGTGGAGGGAAAAATCTGCGTGCGCTGCGCTTAAACCGCAGATCAACAGCGTGCAGAGAGCCCGGAAGCACCGGAATTGCAGAAGATTTGCTTTAGCGTGAAGCATTGAAAGGCTAAGACCTTATCGTCGCCGATCGAAAACGTCGAGAATAAGCGCTCCTTTGGCAAGGAGCCGCGTAAGTTTCACGGGGAGTTGATCGCGCTTTTATGAGCCGAAACTTGGTCGTTACTTTAATTCTGCTGGTTGCTCCCAACTGGCTTTGGGCGGCGGATGTAAATCCCGCGCAAAGAGAAATAATTAAAAACCTGCCTATCGCGGGAGAGACGTTTCAGGTGGAAGGGCACGCGGCGTTTTTGATCCCAGCGGCTGAACCTGCGAAGGGCAAGCCGTGGGTTTGGTACGCGCCAACGTTGCCGGCGTATCCAGCGAAGGAAGAGCGGTGGATGTTTGAGCGGTTCACGGCGGCGGGAATTTCGATTGCGGGAATTGATGTTGGGGAGTCTTACGGCAGTCCGGATGGGCGAAAGCTTTTCACCGCGTTGCATAGTGAGATGGTGAAGCGGGGTTATTCCGCGAAACCCGTCTTGCTGGGGCGGAGTCGGGGAGGGTTGATGACTTTGTCGTGGGCGGCGGAGAATCCGGAGAAGGTGGGTGGGTTCACGGGGATTTATCCGGTCTGCAACATTGCGAGCTATCCCGGAATCGCAAAAGCGGCGCCTGCATTCAGGCTCACCGCGGAAGCATTGGAAGCGCAGCTCAAGGAGCATAATCCGATCGATCGGTTGGAGCCGCTGGCGAAGGCGAAGGTTCCGCTCTTCGCGATTCACGGCGATGTCGATGCGGTCGTACCGTTGGAGAAGAATTCGGGACTAATGCGCGAACGCTATCGCGCGCTTGGAGGCGAGATGCAACTCATCGTTCCAAAAGGGCAGGGGCACAACATGTGGGAAGGATTTTTCCGGTCGAAGGAATTAGTCGATTTCGTGCGAACGCATGCGCGTTGAAGCGCGAGCACGGGGTTGGCGTTTTGTTACTCGAGTTTGCCGACGGTCTTGGCGGGTTTTTTGTGGTAGGGCGAGGAGAGGTTGAAGTAGATGCCGCAGAGGGGGCGGTCGGTTTCGGTCTGGCTGAGGATGATGGTGACTTGTTTGTCGAGGGCGATCCCGTGGCGGAGGTTGGGGCCGCGGTTTTGGTAGGCCTTGATGGCTTTTTCCATGAGTGAGGCGAGGGAGCTTTCGCATTCCTCGGGGGTTTTATCGAGGCAGACGATGAACTTCTCGAAGGCCTTCAAGGCTTCGGCAAGTTCAGGCTTAAAGGTCTCAACCGTCACGCGGAGATGTTTATTTCGCGGGTGGGAAAACGCAAGCGCATCAAAAGGTGAGTGCGCCGATGCGTTCCTGGAGCTGGGTGGACCAGCGTTCGAGGAAACCGAGGGCGGCGGCGGCTTGGGCGAGTTGGTTGAGGGTGGGGGGAGTCGGGACGGCTGGAAAGTTGTCCGCGGTGAGTTTCAGTTGGGCTTCGATTTGGTTGATGGAGGTTCTGAGTTTGGCCTGGAGGGATTGGATGTTTTCGGTTTGGTTGAGGGCCTGGTCCATGAGTTGGACTTTGAGCATGGGGGAAGTGGCGGCGGATTTTTGTTTGATGAGGGCGTCGGCGCGTTGGGTGACGTGGGCGACTTCCATAAAGAAGGGCATGACTTCGGCGGGGACGTTTTGGACGTGCTCTTGTTTCGGGCGGCCGTGCAGTTCGAGGAGGTGGAGAAGGCGGGCGCGGGAGTTGCGAAGGATGTTGTAGGATTGGTTGATCGCTTGGAATTCCTGTTCGGCGCGATTTTTGTCGGTCGCTTTGTCGGGATGATGGGCGGCGGAGAGCTCGAGGAAACGTTGCTTCAGCAGGTCGATCCCGACCCACGGGGATGGGGTTAAACCGAAGCGCGCGAAGTGATTGGACATGCGCTTTTCTGGCAACGCTAGGCGCTGAAACTTTCGCCGCAGGAACAGGAGGTGGCGGCGTTCGGATTGGTGACTTTGAATCCGCCGCCCTGGAGTGCATCGCTGAAATCGAGTTCGGAGCCGGTGACGTAGAGGGCGCTCTTGGGGTCGACGACGACCTTGATGCCGCCGGATTCCACGAGGATGTCGCGGTTCGCCGGTGAATCCTGAAGATCCATTTTGTATTGGAGGCCGGAGCATCCGCCGCCAATGACGGCGACGCGGAGCACGCCGGTGGGGCGGCCTTGCTTGGTGAGCAAGGTGCTGACGCGTTTCGCCGCGCCGGGAAGCACCTTGATGAGCCGCTCGTCGCCCACGCGAAAGGCAGGGCCGGAGTTCTGCGGGCTCGGCTGAGCGGCAGTGGGTGCAATTTGTTTCCCCGCAATCATTGAGAGGCAAGTTATAGGTGGGGGTGGGGGGCGTCAATGGAGGGCGGTGCTAGGGAAGTTGCGGCGTGCGATGAAAAATGGTTGAAGTGCTCTGACAATGAGGATACTTTGCGGTGCAAAGTGAATCCTTTTTCGATTGCTGCTGTGTAGCAAGAGTGGTGCGTTAAACCGATTCCATATTACTCTGTGAAGCAAAGTGACTCTTTGAAGCGGCGCTGGAGATGGCGTGGGTATCAGCAGGGCGACATCGGAGAAATGAGGGGAGGCATCGTAGAACTCGTGCGGGTCGCGGGGGCAGCGGTTGGGGCGGTGCTGGTTTGCCTGCCGATGTTGGTGGAGGCGCGGCCGCGGACGCCGTTGCGGGTGTTTTGTATTGCGGCGTTTGAGTATCTGGCGCGGATGGGCGGAGAAACGCTGGGGAGGGAGCGGCGGGTGGCGATTGCCCATGCGTGCGATTTCGGATCGTTGCGGGATGAATTTTATGATGAGCAAAAACTGGATGTAACGGAGTATCGATCATTGCGGAGCGCGTTGCGACGGATCGCGCCCGAGGGGGCGACGGTCCGGTACATTCAGGAATTGCGGAAGGCGGAGCGTGGTCGGCCGATCCTTTCGGCAAATGCGCCAGGAGCTCCGGAGGCAGTTGTCGGTTATCGAGAATCGGTAATCGAATTGTCCCTGCGATGGTTGGAAGGAATTTCCGGTTTGGCGGTTGAGGCGGTGAGATTTCAATCACTGGTGAGTCTGGTTTGTTTGATGCAGCTCGCGGATGACTTGCTGGATTGGAAGGAGGATGAGGCGGCGAAATGTCCGAGTTACGTGACGGCGTTTTTGCTGGAGCAGCCGCGCATGGGAATTGGAGGTGCGCTGCGGAGTCAGGCGGATGAGTTGTTTCAGCGGACGGTCGAGGCGGCGCGACGGGATGCAGGCGTGCTTCCGTTTGCGATGGTGGGGGTGGTCACGTGGGCGTTGGTGGTGGCGCTGGTAAAGTGGCGGTTCCCGAAAGGAAGTTCCAAATGAAGGTGCTGCGCGGATTATTAGATAAGTTCGAGGTGGGTGCGCGAAGGCCGCTGCTGGTGCGGCGCGAATGTGTGGGGAAGATCGGCGCGAGGAGGCGTGTGCTGTTTGCGAGTGATCTGCATTTGAAAAGGAATGACCGGATCGTGGATGGATTGGTCGGGATTGCTGCGAGGGAACTCCCGGATGTGGTGCTGCTGGGCGGGGATTTGGTGGATTGGAGAAGTGGGTTGGAGACGCTGGAGTTGCTGGTGCGAAGATTATCTGGTGTCGCTGCGGTGTGCGCGGTGGCGGGAAATCATGACCGGTGGATTGGAGTGAGGCAGGTGCGTGACGCGGTGGTCGGGGGCGGCGGGCGCTGGCTGGAGGATGCGCCGTGGTTGCTAAGTGGCGATTGCGCGATTTATGGATCGCGCGAACAGGCAGTGCAGGCGGCGAGTTATCATTTGCTCTGCACGCATCATCCGGTCGCATCGGCGCGGCCGTTCGACCTGACGTTGAGCGGACATCTGCACGGGGGACAATTTGTTTTTTATCAGCGGGCGGGGAGACTTTATCCGGGCGCTTTTTTATATCGATGGAACGGATTGCGTTTCGACGATAAGGAGGGACGAACGCTGCTGATCAGCCGGGGTGTTCAGGATACGTTGCCGTTTCGATGGAATTGTCCGCGGGAAGTGTTGATGGTGGATATTTGAGAGCGGACCTGTGGAAGTGGTGGATTGAATCTGCGCGGCTGCCAAAGATTAAAGTTCTGAGATTAAGGTGAAACGAACTGGCGGTTAAAGCTTCATAATGAATCCAAGACGGATATATGGTGGAATGTGCTCCGTCGCAAGCGAGGTAGTTGCGGGTGGATTTATAGAGTGTGTGTGTCCAGGCGTTGCCGCGTTGATGTCGTTAAACGAGCCATCGTTGATCGTCACGCTGCCGCCGCCGGCGACAGACGGGAATGGCGCGATGTCCACCACATGTGTGTGGCTATTCGTTCCACCAGTTTCACCGATGAGTCCATCCGGCGCGGCGTTGCTGTGGCCGAGCACGAAACGGTCGCGCAGGTCTGGTGTGCCGTTCTGACCGTCGCACAGTGCCCAGCCAGCGGGCACGTTCGTCACCGAGCCGGACCAAAGAATAATTCCGCCGCGTGGGACCATGTGAAAGGTAGTGTTGCCGGTGGAGCTGGTGATCTGCCCTTGAACGGATAGGTCGCCCTGTACTTGGGCAGCGCCAGCGACGAAAAGGGATCCAGGAACCGCGAGGTCGTTGATAACACCATGGGCCTTGAAGGCGTAAGGAGTGGTGAGGAATTGCTGCCGCGGCAGGATGGGCGCGCCGTTGTTGACGCGCAACTCCAGGAACCGGTTTTCTCCGCTGAACGCGTCGCGAATGGAACGCGCGCTGACGTCTTGCGGTCCGAGAATGACATTGAACCTGCCGCTGACAATGGTTGCGACGCTGCCATGCCCCTGGGCGGTTGCGCCGTCGAGAATGAAGGGTCCCCAAACGAGGTTGGTGGAGTCGCTCGCGGTCGGGTGGTTGTATATTCGGAATTCGACTGTGTACGTACCGGTGGCGAGAGGCTGGCCCGCGGCGTCGTTCAAGCGTCCCTGGTAGTTGATGTATTCCGGCTGCGCGAACAGCGGGGTAACAAACGCACAAAGCCACAGGGCCTGGGCGAAGACTTTAAAACATGAGGTTGGTTTCATGATATGGGGTGCTAATTACAAACGGGAGTGACGCGAGAAACGAAAAGATGGCGCACGTAGATTTCGAGGTCGTCGAGAGCAGAGATATTTACTGCGGCCGCGGGGATGGTTAAGACCCAGTCGGTCGCGGCCACACTCCGCTCTTTCAGGAAGCGGTTCTCTAACGTCGATCCAATGACGCCGCGATCTGGTTCCCCGGAAGTTTGCGAGAATACCAATTTAATCGTGTCTTCCTGGTTTTTTCGGGATTGCCAGGAAACACCATTGTCGAGTGTATAAAAATAGAGAAAGGGAAAGACTCGATACTCACCGGAAATCTGCGTGGGTTTATTGATGTCGATGCAGGGAGGCACGCGGTTGCGCAGGTAGCAGGTGCCACCATAGGTGAGGTTCCCATCGCGAACTGCCGGTGGATGCGTTCCCACAACGTTGAATTTGAGCCATTCGATTTTGTCGAGATACTTGCCCGCGCTGAGCACGCTGCCGTTGTTGTTGTAGCGCGGGCCAAGAAAGAAGAAGCCGCTTTCCTTGCGGAGAGCGAAGGTGTTCAGGTTAATAACAATGTTTCCATTTTGATCGCGGTTGCGTGCCAATTTCCGACGGAACAACTCAGTGGCTGTCACCATCTCTTTGGCTACGATGTCGAACCGGCGGCCATCATCCGCTCCCACTCCGGTGAAAGGGGCCAGCAGATCGTGTTTGAGGGAAATCATGTCTACGAACGGCTCGCGATTGAAACCGATGAGATTGATGCGATTGAATTCCTCCATCGCGCCAATGAGTTGCTCCAGTTCAGCAAAATTGCGGAGTTTGAAGAGTGAGGAGATTTCCCAATCTTTGCCCAGCCAACTAATTGTGAAATCCTTGTTCCATTTGAATTCAAGCGCGCGGAGAGTGAAGAAGGTCCAGCGTTGGGCGACTTTGAACGCCTGCTCGGCCAGGATCATATTATTCTGGGAGCGCAGGAAGTGGACTGGATCAGCGTAGTAGCGGTCGTGGAGATCCGCGCTGCTCTCATCCATATCCTTTTGGAGATTCTCGATTTCGCGGATAAGCAAAGTGCGGCGGGCGATCTCCTGCCTTTGAACGGAAAGCGCGTCTTCCACCTCGAGCGAGACACTAATCTGTTCGCGTTGAAGGCCGCTCAATTCCTGCTCAGCGGCGAGAGTGGCACTGACCGCATCGAGCTTTGCCATTTCCGAATCGTACGTGGCGCTCGCATTCTCCAGGATTTGCTCATTCTGTTTTTCTTCAAAGGCGCCCTTAGCTTGCGCGGCCGCATTGATAACTCCCATGATCCCAATCGCCACTGCATTGCCGCCAACGGTCGCCAGGGACGTAATCCCATCGAGCCCGCCAATATCGGCAACGGTGTCGTAAGTCGCCTGGGACAAAGCGCTGGCTGTCGCCCACCACCTGAGGTCGTCCCAGGCCGGCGCGGTTGTTCCTATATACTCGTTGAGGAGACTTTCTATTTCGTTCGCCTTTCCGTTGGCATCGATCAGCGCCTCGTTCGCAATCGTTACCGAGCCAGCTATGTTCGATGATGTTTCACCCATTTTCGTCACGCGAACGTCGGCCAGAGCGATGGCTTCGTTAGCCGCCGCTAATTCACTCCCGGGGAGCGGGGCAATCAGGTGATTCGCGGAGGTATCGCCCGGATCGTACCCTGTAATTTCGGCATAACGATCAGCATGGGTATCTTCGATCGAATCGAGTTCTTCGAAGAGTTGGTCTGCGAAACCGCGATAGCTATTGTAACTGGCGGCGGCGTCGTCAAACGTGGTTTCCGCGTAGTTCAACGGTGAAGTGCTCGTGTTACGAATCCACCGAATCATTGCATCATAAGAGTCGAACTGGTTCCCCTGGGTGGAGTCTGGGAATTCCTGGATCAAGACCAGAAAGTCCGGCGAGAATCCGAGCAGGTTGCTCTCGCCATCGAGAAACGCGCGGACGTTATTCAGGTCGGCCATGCCGGTGCGCAGGCCCTGGATGGCGGCTTTGAGGCCGGAAGCATCGCCTGGCGGCGGTTCATAATCGGAAAACATACCCTGCAGGAGTGTTCCACTGAGATGCACCTCTGTTTGCGCAGCAGCGATCAGGTCGAAAGCTTCCTGGCGGTCATTCTGCTGGCTGGTCCTGCGGCCGCGCATTCCGAGCGCGCGCGCGAGTTCCGCAGCGTGCGAGGTGTAATCACGGAGCAGGCCGAGTAACAGAACGTAATCTTTATATCCGTTGAACAGTACGCGGCCCTGCACAGCGGTTTGGGTTTGTCCGCTCACCGGATCATAGGTCGGGACGGTTTTTAGAATTCCATCGATGTCCAGGAACTGCGCGGCCATCTGGTTTCTGGCGGGTTGCTCGTTTTCAAAAAGATAGCTGCCAAGGGGTGTGCCGGCCGCGGCTCCGACACTCAGGCCATCCACGTCAACTCCCATGCGGTCGGTCAACAACGTGCTGTAAACAGCCAGCGCATCGCGGTGCTGATTCAGCAAGGCACGATATATCTCTATTTCCTTGTCGATGATGAATTCATTCGGCCCGGGCTGAAGGAACCCCAATCGATACTGCGAAATTTTGGCGAGATTCTCCTTTACGTACTGCACCTCCGGGACGAATCGATCGTAGTACGCGTCCAACAGTGCATTGTGGAGTTTCCGATCGAGGGGGGCGAGCTTGAGGGCGTCGCGAATGGGCTGAATGGCGGATTCAAAACGCTGGCGTTCGCCGGCCCCAAACCATGCGTCGATTCCGGCAAATTCCAGGCTTACTTTGCCATTCGCGCCGGGGCCGTACATCAAGTGTTTATAGCGGAAAACTGTACTGCCGGCTTCGACCTGCGCGCGCGTTTGCCCGGCAGCGGGATAAAGTTGAGACTGCGCCAGCCGGATTGAACTCTCAATGAAGTTCGGTTGTGGCACGTCGGCCGCGAGCATCTGGCCAAAGGAACTTTCCGCCAGGCTGAGTCCCTCGGCGGATGCGGGCACGACCGGTGTGGCTTGCGATCCTGGAGAACGATACGCGCCAAGGTGTCCATCATGAATGAAGGCTGAACTGGATTGAGCGGTGGGCGGATTGCCCGCGGAATTGTTCAACGCGTTCACGAATTCCGCCCGTGAAACAAAGGCGACGGTATTCTGACCTTGCGCAGGAATGCCGAAGAAGACGCCCGCAAGCAAAGAGATGATGGATAATCGAATTCTCATCGAGCGACTCGTTGGCTGGTTGCTGTTGCCTGCCTGCGGAATGCGGCGGCCGCTGGCGAGTCAGGAAAAGGGAGCACCGGAAGATCTTCCATCAAGACGAAGATCCCGGTCGATTCGCGGCGCAAGTAGGCAAGATTCGAATCAGCAGGGCTGAGCGTATCGGTGTAAGTGCCGAGGATCAGATTCGATTTGATCCAGTAGTTCGTTCCCGGGTTGCTTCCGCCGGGCGCGGGTTTGGCCACCAGGTTAAGCACTCGAGTTAACGCCGAGTTCCCAAACAACGTTGAAGATCCCATCGGAATAGGGCCGGAAACCGCCTCAAAGGTCGTGTTGCTCAATTGAGCCGTAGCGAGCGGCCAATTACCGGGCGGAATCGTCCCGATGCCTTGCACGCCCGTGGTGCTGTTGGTGTCATCGCTGCTGACGAATGCGCCTTGCATGGTGCTTCCCTGGCGCAATAATCGAAGGCGAAAGCCTTGTTCGGAATTGTCATTCCTCAGCACGCCGGACCAGTAACCATCGTTGTCATGGATTGAAACGGTGTGTCGCGACGCTCCGCCGGTCAGGTATTTTTCGGGATCGGCCTCGAGATCCAGCACGAGCATCTCTACATTTTCGATTACGAGATCATCGATTAAAGGAATTCGGATCACCGCGGTTGTTCCGTTCGCCTCGACGATGCCGGATAGATCGAAATCGCTCGGGATGGAGGCTGTGGTTAAGTGCGAAATTCGGTAACGAACCTGTCCAAAAAAACTTTGCGACAGATTCAGCATGATCTGGTGAAACCCGTCGCCTTCCCTGGTGGACGACTGCGCGCTCGCGAAGTTGACTTTTACGTTCTGCGGGACGCTGTCGCTTCGGAGGGGATCGCTCGCGTTGAGTATCTCATTAGCGTCGCCGAAGCCATCCGCATCGGTGTCGAAAGTATTCGTGCTGGTGCTGAACATTGTTTCGAGCGCGTCGCTGAGTCCGTCGGCATCGGCGTCCGGATAAGAAAAGCTGACCACCTGGAAAAACAGATTGGAATCCGGTGTCATTGGTAACGTGGTTTGAAATTGGCCGGGGCCAACATCGGAAACACGCGAGAGAACAAGCTGGTATCCAGCCAACCCGATGTTTGTTCGGGCGAGTGTCGCGTAATTGAGGGCAGTGGTTCCGGTATCCTCGAAGGTGAGCTTCACGCTTCCTTCCGGGAACAGTTCGAGGCCGCTGATGTGAAGCTCCGCTCCATTGAGTTCGGTAGCCCAGCCCGCAATGATCGCCACGGCAGCGCGGAGGAATCTTTTTTTGGCTTGGCGGGGCATCGCGCGACTTCATCGCACAAAACGCCTGCCCCAACTATTACATCTTCATGTGATTTGCCGTGCCTTTCAGCGCTTGCTATGTCTGCAAATATTTCACCACTGCTTCGGTGCGATTATGCACATGAAGCTTTTGGTAAACGCTCTGGAGGTGCTTGCGCACGGTATCAATGCTTACGTTTAGAGTGGTCGCTATTTCCTTGTACGGCCGTCCTTCCGCGAGTTCCTTCAACACTTCTCTTTCACGGACGGACAGGTCGTGCAGTTCACTTTTGCGGCGATCCTGCTCGTTGAAATATTTCACCACCTTCCGCGCTATTTGTGCCGACATCGGCGCGCCTCCGTTCCGCGCATCGTGAATTGCTTCGATCAGCTTCTCCCCCGGTAAGCGTTTCAGCAGATAGCCATCCGCGCCGGCCTTCAGGGATTCGAAGATCGATACACTGTCCTCGTAAATGGTGAGCATCAGTACCTGAATTTCGGGCATGCACCGTTTCAATAAACGCACACATTCGATCCCGGTCATTCCCGGAAGATTGATATCCATCAACACCACCTCCGGCAGCACTTGTGGAATTCGGGCAATCGCATCCGACCCGGTGTCGTGTTCGCTGACCAGGAGAAACCCGGGCGTGTCGGAGAGGAGCGCCGCCAACTCGACGCGAATTTCCGCGTCATCCTCCACTACTGAGACGCGGATGGCGGCAGGTCCGGGCGCGGTCCCCATGCGCGGTTTATAGTGGCGTGGTCGATCCATGCTCAATCACATGATGATGTAATCAAAGTTTCAGGTGAGCATTCATCGGCACCTCGAAACGCACGCTGGTGCCGCCGTCACTCCCCTCATGGAAACTCGTGGCGCCACCGATAAAGGTCAGCCGCTGCTGCATGTTTTTAATGCCGTTTCCCTGGCGATGAGTTTTCTTCTGCGGAAATTCCCCATCATCATCGATTTCAATGATCAATGTTGAATCGAGCAGTTTGAGCGATACGCGTGCCTTTTTGGCCTGGGAATGTTTCACGATATTATTCAAGGCTTCCTGCACCGCCAGCAGCAGGTTGTGCCGAGTGTTGGCAGACAAGGTAAAGGCCGGTAAGTCTGTGGGCAGGTTCAGGTGACAACGAATTTCCGTGTCCTGGAAGTGCTCGCCCGCGAAATGCCCGAGATATCCGGCGAAGTTTTCCAGCGTGTCATTTTTCGGATCGACCGCCCAGACGATCTCATCCATGTCCCTCAAGACCTGGCGGGCGGTGGCGGTGATCTTCCTGACTTGATCCTGCCCATGGTTTTCGGTGTTGATCCGTCTCATCGCCATTTCACCCAGGAGTGAAATTTTCACCAGGCTGGATCCCACCCCATCATGTATATCGCGGGCGATTCTTGCGCGTTCCCCCTCCAGCGCGTGTTTTTCCTCAAGGGCCCGCAGCTCGCGCAGATGCTTTCGCCGCAGCAGAATCCAACCGATCAGCCCGCTCGCTGCAAAAGCGGCTAACAAAACGAGAACCTGAAAGGTGCGGGTCTGCCAGAAGAACGGAGCAATGGAAATACTCATTGCCGCGCCGCTTTCGTTCCAGACGCCCTGGTTGTTTTTCGCGGTCACGCGGAACCGATATTCACCGGGCGGCGGTCGCGTGTAGATCGCTTCGCGGCGCGTGCCGGCATTCACCCAGTCTGAGTCCAAACCTTCCAGCTTATAGCGAAACCGAATCTTCGCCGGCTCAGAGAAGTCCAGCGCGGTGAAGCGGAACTCCAGTCGGCGTGTCCCGGCTGGTAGACTCGTTTGAGGTTGTTCGGAATTCACCAGGATCGTCCGATCATCTCGCACCAGCTCCTCAATATAAACGGCGGGTGCGTTGGTGTTCGATTTGATTTGTTTCGGGTCGACCACGATCAACCCGGCAGAAGTGCCAAACCAAAGTTTCCCGTCGGAAGCTCGAATGCTCGAACGCTGAAATCCAGTTCCGCAATGAGCCAGCAACAGTCCGTGCGACCGGCCGAAAAACCTGCAGTGCACGAAAGGAACCGTTCCTGCAAAACATTCGTTCAACTCCTGGAGGCTGACGCGCATCAAACCTCCATTTGATCCGAGCCACAAATTTCCCTCGTCATCTTCAACGATCTGCTCGATCCAATCGTTGATCAGTCCCTGTTGCGTGCCGATGGATCGCAGCACGCCATCGCGCCAGCGGGTGAGGCCACCGCCGGTCGACCCGATCCAGAAGGTCCCCTCCCGATCGAGGTAGAGCGTTCGAACTTCATTCCCGCCCAATCCATCCGCTCGATCATAGGTGAGGATTTTTCCATTATTCAGGCGATTTAATCCACGTGAGGTTCCGAACCAGATATCACCCGAGGCGTCCTGCGCGATCGCGCGAATATGGTCGTTTGATAATCCGTTGGCCGTTGTGTAATGCGTCAAAACGCCGTCCTTGAAATGCTCAACTCCGTTGTCGAGCGTGCCGATCCAAAGCCCGCCGTCGCGATCTTCGAACAGGACGCGCGTGCGCATTCCAAACGAATTCTCGTCTGCAAAGTTTCCGGCGTGATCACGGCGCGCCAGCATGCCTCCATAGCGGCCGAGCCAGAGATTCCGCTGCCGATCTTCAAGTACAGTCGTCACGTTCAGGAGGTCCCGGCGAACGGATTCAAAACGCTGAGCGCTTCCGTCCCATCGGTGCAATCCTTTTCCGAAGGTGCCCACCCAAATCCTTCCGTCCCGATCCTCGCAAAGCGAAGAAATAACCGCAGTGAGCAAGCCGTCTGCAGTTCCGAGAGTCCGAACCAATTTTTCCCTGAGCTGCCATAACCCGCCGGCCTGCAGTCCGAGCCAAATGTGTCCGTCATTCGCTTCATAAATAGCGGTGATCGGCAGCTTTGCTGGGTTGGCGACATTCACGAAAGTGTTCGTTACGCCGGGGCGCACTCGGAACAGCGGTCCTCCGTATGACCCGAGCCAGAGAGTGCCTCGCGGGCTGCGATGCATCGCGTTGGCTTTAAAGCGATTTGGCAACAGCGTGAAACTCGGGCGCTTCGTCTGAGCGCCATTCGCGGCGGTTTCCTCGGCAAAGCCAATGCCCGCGTTGCTGAAGGCCACCCACGGACGATCGTTTTGATCGAGTTCCATGTGATGGACCTCTTCACGGAACGTGTGCGAGATTTGCACCGTCTTTCCTTCGCGCGCCAGATACAGTGCGCGCCGTGTCCCGATCCAAAGGTCGCCACCGGCAGTTGGCATCAGCGCGATCACCTCTGTTTTTTGCGTGAACCCCTCGATGCGGCGCGCCACCAGTTGATCGTTCGAAATGCAGTGAATCCCTTCGGAACTAGCCACCAACAAGTCGCCGCGCCCATCTTCGCATATAGCGTTGATGCTTAGATTCGAGGACGACGCAACCCAGGTGAACTCTCCGCCTCCGTACCGGACCAGACCTCCTTCACCCGTGCCGATCCAAAGATTCCCCAATCGGTCCTCATGCAGAACATTGATCTGGTCCGATTTGAGTTCCGGTGTGTTATTGACCGTGAACGTGCGAAACTGAATGCCATCAAATCTGGCCAACCCATTGAAAGTGCCCACCCAGAGATATCCATCACGCGTTTGTGTTATGGCGCGCGGCGTCGCTTGCGGAAGGCCATCCTCCGTTTGCCAGGCGCGTGCTGTATACGAGAGCGGCTGCTCGCTGGCGACCGGACTGACGCCACCGCTGAGAAACAAGAGTAACGAAACCATTGCTGCCCGTTCCGTTGCGATTCTGTTCCCAGTGAATGATTCCCGCCCAATCATGGATTGGACCTCAAGGAAACAGGATTTTAAGGGGAATTCATAGTAAGATTTAGTTCCGGGCAGATTCGCTTCCGTGTCGGAGTTGGCCTGTTGGCAACCGAAGCACGTCGTCGAAGACGATGGTCGGGTTTTGACGTTCCCATCCGGCTTCGATACCAACGCCATACTACAGGCAGAACGCAACGCGAACTGGCTAACCGACTTCCTCGCGAAGAATACCTGCGAAGCCGTTCTAGTCGAATCGATCATCGTTATCCCTGGCTGATACACGGAATCCAAAGGCAACTACCGCGTGAAGTAATGAACGCAAACTACCTCCGGAGCTACCTGCGCAAACAACCGGAAAAGATCGAACCTCAGCAGGTCCGCCGCATCATCGCTGCCTTGGATGACAGATCGCCGAACGCTGGAGTTTTGACGCACAGCGAATCTTATCAATGAACACTACACGACAGGCAGCCCGACACCTCCTCGAATCAAAACGCCATTGGCCTTGGTTCCTTTTTGCAACGATCACATCCAGAACGTCCGCGACGATCGATGTCAGCCCGCTGCTAACCTGGCCCGGTTCCGGGTGATCTCTCCCGAATACAACTTCAGCGGACCGTCTCCTGGAGCGTTGGTTTCGCGAGCGGTGTAGGGTCATTCGCCTAAATTGAACGCTTTTACGTTACCAACAAACTTTGTAACACCCCGCACAATTTCCAGTAGCAAGTGAGTGGGAAAGAATTCAGAAGATCCCAACTATGAAAATTCAACTCCATTCGGTCACTGTGTCTCCCCGCCTGCCTTGCGGGACGGTCCCTAACTTTTCAGGCCTGGTCGCGCGAGCACTTTTCGCGGCGCTTGCATTCGCCATTCACGCAACGCAAGCCGCGGTAATCGAGGGGTGGATTCAGCGCTACAATGGTCCAGCGAACCGCGACGACGGGGCAGGAGCGATTGCAGTCGACGGACGTGGCGACGTAGTGGTCACCGGGGTTTCCTACACCAGTGAAACCGCTTACCAGTATTACACTGCAAAGTATGCGGCCGCGACCGGCGCGCTACTCTGGGAGAAACGCAGTTCTGTTGGGGGCGTAATTGCGGTGGAAGTGGACGACAGTGGCGATGTGATCGTCACGGGAAGCCACGCCTTCACGGGCTTCAATGGCGACTATTACACGGCCAAATATTCAGGAGCGAATGGAGCGCTGCTTTGGCAGAAGATCTACAATGGTCCCTCGAACGATAACGACAGTCCTATCGATATGGCACTGGACAGCAGCGGAAATGTGGTCGTGACAGGTCTTTCCGCTGCAAGCAACTTTTTTACGACGGATTACTACACCGCGAAATATGCGGCAACAAATGGGTCGCTGCTATGGGAGAAACGGTATAATGGCCCTGCAAATTCTTATGATCAGGCAAATAGCGTAGCGGTTGACGCAAGCGGAGACGTTGTTGTGACGGGTGATTCCCAAGGCGATTTCTATACGGCCAAATACGCAGGAACAAACGGCGCCTTAATTTGGGAAAAACGTTACAACGGCCCAGCGAACAGGGGCGACTCTGGTATTGCCGTGGCATTGGACACCAGTGGCAATGTGGTGGTGACGGGCATTTCTGGGAATTTCGTCGGATCTCACGACTTCTGCACAGTTAAGTACGCCGCCGCCAATGGTGCATTACTTTGGGAAAAGCGCTACGTCGGTCCGGGAACCTTTGATGACGCTCGAGCCGTAGCGGTGGACGCGAATGGTGATGTTTTCGTGACGGGTGGTTCGGATAATAGCGGCAATACTAGCGACTTTTACACAATCAAGTATGCAGGCGCGGACGGCGCGCTCCTCTGGGAGAAACGCTACAACGGGCCGACTAACAAGGACGACGATGCGTATGCAGTGGCAGTGGATGGCAGCGGAGATGTGGTAGTGGTCGGCATTTCCGAGAGCGACTTTTACACGATAAAGTATGCAGGAACGAACGGCACGTTGCTTTGGGAGAAACGTTACAACGGGTCCGCCAATGGCAACGAATTCTTCTACTCCGCCGATAGCCTGGCCCTCGGTCCAAATGGAATGCTCGCCATTGCCGCATATTCCGAAGGCACGTTTAATTCCCGCACTACATACGATTTTGCGACCGTCATCTATTGGGAGAATCTACCGCCTATCTCCATCGCGGCCGACGGATCCGGCGGCTACGTCATTCGGACCACCGGCACTGCCGGGTCCATCTACGAATTGCAACGAGCCGCTGGCCTGACCGATGCCTGGTTGTCCAACACCACGATGACGGCTACTGCGCCAGGCGTTATTGAATTCCATGATACCAATGCGCCATCCGGCGCCGCCTTTTATCGCGCGGTACAGCGATAGACAGGATCATCTTCAGACAAATATATGGGGTTTTGGAGCAGATTTTTTGGTCGGCCTGATCCGGACGAAGCGAGTAGCGACGATCAGATCGCGCCCACGGGTTTCGGCGAAATAATTGCCGGCTGCAGCCGATACCGTGATGCCTCAGCGAAGAGCATGAAAGCATTTGAACACCTTTTGCTCCCGGAACTGCGTTTTCCCCAGCCACCTTTTCGGATCTGCGGGGGCTTCGCTGGTGTAGCTGATGACACCATTTTAACCTACCTGGAGGCGATCCGGTCATGGCGATTGCGCCTTTTTGAGTTTTTGCAGACTGCCAATGGGCGAAACGCAGAGGAGTTTCACTATTTATCCGCGGAGGGGCAAAGGATGCTGACGATGTTTTTGAACACCTCCTGGACGCCAGGAATGTCGAGCTACGCGGATCAGTCCCCGTACAATCTGAGGGCATTCCCGCAAGGAGCGCTCGAAGACCAGGAGAGTTCCCGGATGGACTCTGTATTGGAAGTGTTGCGTTGGCGCGCTGGAGTCGTGGACTATTTATGTGATGCTGCTGATACGTTTGATCCTCCCGATAACTGGGCCGATTATTCCGCTATCGAGCAATTCCTCAAACCTATAGATCACAAGGAACTCTGCTGGCTTTGCCTGACTCAATTTGAACGAAACCAACTCCACCCCGACGCCCATGACTGCCTGCTCCTCACGCACGTTCGAGCCAAGTGGCCACCTATGCCGACGGTGTTCCGCGTCTGGGCAGAAGGAGCGAAGAAAAACTCACTGTGAAACATACTGCCCCACGGCATTGTCTCCGAACCTAGTTACCTTTCGGTTCTGGATGCCGCGAGAGAACCTGAAATGACTTTTGTTGTGCAATTAGCAAGGGTTAACATAAGCGCAACGATTTGATCTTCCTCCGCGGTTTGCTTGTATATGGAATGATGGCGGATGCTCGCGATGGATTGGTTTACAGTAGCTGTATTCAGCGTGCCAGTGATTTCAGCACTAGCTGGCTTGTTCGTTTCCATCGCGCGAGAAAAGGCAGAACCAAGCCAAGTATCAGATGAAGCTCGGCGGTGGGCCGCAAAACATTTCGCCGAACCGCTCCGCCTGATTGCTGCCGTGGTGTTTGAAGTCTTCAAAGAAGCGAAATTCGACGGCGTATCGATCCATGAACTAAGACCGGATACACGTTTCGTCGAGGACCTCGACTGGCAATGGTGTTCCCTTGAACCTGCCGAGCTTCTAATCGACCTCGAACAGAAACTTGGCTTTGAAATTCCTGACGAAGCGTGTGCGGTTTGTAATATCCACGAGCTGGTGCTCAGTATCCACCAATTCATTGAGACCCGAAGAACTTGACCCTCGCCTCCGGTCTTGAGGTAATTGCAAGGCAGCCGCACGGGAGGCAGAATTTCTCGTCGGTGGCTTTCTTGCCAGTATCAATGGCTTCAGTTCCGTCGCAGTTGGTTTCGGGCGGGATGGTGAATATCGCTACGCTGGCAAAGTTGAAGTTTGTCTTCCGAGAGCGGAACTGCCGACCCGGCTCCTAAGCGATTCGCAAATCGGCCTCGTCATTCGACCACACTCGAATCGCATCGTGGTCAATAGTCCCAGGGGAGCACACTCGAGGTAGCGTTGGGGCTCCATTCGCTTCGGTGAGCATCATTTCTCGGGCATCTGTCGTGGCGGCCAGCCGAGCCAAGTGCAACTCTCGTTTTGATTCGTAATTCGTAATTGGGAATTCGTAATTATTCTTTGGGGGTCGGTCAATAAATGGCGTAGTCCCCTCCTTATTCTCGACGCATGATCTTAATGAATCATGCCACGTTTCGCGCCAAAACGCCGCCGGAGCCCGCCCTCCATCCCCTGTTGCCCTCCTTCGTGAATTTCGTGAATTTCGTGGTGAAACAGGCCCTCCACTTCGTTTCGAATGGTCGTGGTTCCGTTGTTATTCCAGGAACTCAAAACCAAAAACTCAGAATTCAAAACTCGCGTCTCCGTCGCGTTCACGCTCTTCTACGATTTTCTACGCTCTTCCACGCTATTTGCGAAGGGGGGAGGGGGGCCGGGGCAATCGCGTTGCTCGGAAAACTATTCAAGTCAGAATTCAGCTCTCGCGGAACGCGTCGCGGTTTCCGTGTGTTCCGCGCCTTCAGTGGTTCGATCCTGTTTCGTTTCGGTTTCTCCAAACTTGGAACCTGGAACCTTCAACTTTCAACCTCCGTGTGTTTTCCGACGCGAAACACACGGCAGACACACGCCAAACACACGGAAAAAACACACGGGAACACACCAAACACACGCTTTTTTTTGTGAGAGGGCTCGGCCTGTGATGTTCCTCAGCCCGAAATTCAGAATTCACAACTCGCGACTGCGTCACGCGGCAGCGGGCAGGAGAGTTTTCCCTTTTCCGCGTATTCAGCTACCAGGATTCGCGAGAGCGAACGTCTCTTGTGGGGCACACCTCGAATCGCAAAGCGATCAGCTTTTCACCGGGGTAACATCCTCGAGGCGGAATTGGGAATTCAAATTACTGGCGGGTCTCACCGCGACGAGCTTCGTCTCTTCTGTTGTTCATACTTCGGGGAGCCGATTTCGTGGTTCACCCGTTCTGTTGTCATGACTTAACGTTTGCTTTACGCGCACACCCGTTGCGCGTCTGATCTTTGACGTATTGCAACACACCTGCACTTGCATTCGGGCGCGGAACTTGGTTCCGTCACCGGAGTTATGGCGGCTAAGTATCCGACGATTATTCCTGGGTTGCGGAGTCCATCAGTGATGGTGGGCGGGTTGGTTTATTTCGGGCGGATGCTGGATAAAATCCGGCTGGCGGCCGCCGGGAAGTTGCCGGCGGATTGGCAGGCGGCGCGGGGAATGGCGTATCCGACCAGCTTTGATGCGCGCTGCTGTCGATTCCTGAACATCGAATACGCGGCGCTGGAGCAGGAGACGCTCAAGGGCGGCAGTGACGAACAACTGCTCGAATGGGCGTTTCGGAGCGGGCGCAAACCTTCCGAGGAAGAGATCGAGATCTGGAATGCGTTTATGAGTAAGCGCGGTTGGCGCGATTCCGGAACGCAACGTTTGCACGAGCGTCTCGCGGAGATCGGTTTACCGCCGGCGACGGTGGAAACGATGTTCGAGTTCATCGACCTGGACGAAGGACGGATACAGCCGCCGCGTAATTAAGCTGGTTCGTTAAGTCGGACTGCGGAGCGTTCAGGTCGGGCAGGGGACCGGAACATTTTGCCACGTTGACCGTTACCGAAACGCGTCAGCCTGCGTATTTCAGGCACTTTTCTCCGGATTCGGGCGGTTTTTACCCTGTGGCACATCTGGTGCTTAGCAGGCCGCCGTGAATGTGAGTTTATACCAGGCCGCATCCGCGCTGAACGCCAATGCGCGCTGGCAGGAGATCATATCGGAGAATATGGCTTCCGCCTCGATCCCTGGTTATAAAAAGCAGGAACTCAGTTTCGAAGCGGTTCGCGCCGGCATGCTCTCGCCGAACAAAGCCTTCGCAAATTCCCAGCCGGTTTCGCTTCCCGCCACGCGCACGCATCTGAACTTTTCCGCAGGCGACGTGCGCCGCACTGATGGCAACACCGATTTCGCCATTGAAGGCAAAGGTTTCTTCGAAGTGCAATTGCCGAACGGCAGCAGCGCCTACACCCGCGACGGCGAATTTAAGATCAACGCCCAGGGCCAGCTCGTGACGAAGCAAGGTTATCTCGTGATGGGTGAGGGCGGGCCGGTGCAGGTGGACCGCAGCACGTCAGCCGCAATCACGGTCGCGCCGGATGGCAGCGTCAGCCAGGGCGAGGAACCGCGCGGTAAGCTGAACGTGGTCAGCGTGAACGATCCAAATTTGCTAACACCCGCTGGCGGCGGGTTTTTTGTCGCCAAAAATCCGGCTATTCAAGTTGAGCCCGACCGCGCGTCGATCGTGCGCCAGGGCTTCCTTGAAGGCGCCAACACCAGCGCGGTGAGCGAGATGGCGAATCTCATCACGGTCATGCGCGCTTACGAAGCGAACCAGCGCGTCGTGCAGATGCAGGACGAACGCATGGGCCGGGCGATCAGTGAACTCGGTAGTCCGAACTAAGGAAGCTAAATGTTACGCGCACTTTATTCTTCGGCGGCCGGGATGCAGTCCCAGCAAACGAATCTCGACGTGATCGCGAACAACCTCGCGAACGTCAACACCACCGGATTCAAGAAGGTCAAAGCTGAGTTCCAGGATCTCCTTTACCAGACTTCGCGCGCGGCCGGTTCGGATCAGGGTGGGGGAAACATGCTCCCCACGAGCCTTCAGATCGGTCACGGTTCACGCCTCGTTTCGACGGCCAAAATTTTCACCAACGGCGAACTCACTCAAACCGGTGAACGCATGGATGTCGCTATTCAAGGCGACGGCTTTTTCGAAGTGCAACTGCCGGACGGCACGCAAGCCTTCACCCGCGATGGTGCGCTGAAACTCGCCTCCGATGGTCGCGTCACCACGAGTGACGGCTTGCCGTTGCAAGGCGGTTGGCAGCCCATTCCGCAAGGGACAGAACAGATCAATATCGCTCCGAACGGCACGGTCACCACGCGCGGCGCAGGTGGAATCCAGACTTTCCAGGTGCAACTCGTGCGCTTCGCGAATCCAGCGGGACTTGAAGCGGTGGGTCGCAATTTGTTCAAGGAAACCGGTGCATCCGGCACAGCCGAAGTCGGCAATGCCGGCGAAAACGGTTACGGCGAACTGCAACAAGGCTACCTCGAAATGTCGAACGTCAAAGTCGTCGAGGAAATGGTGAACATGATCCTCGCGCAGCGCGCTTACGAAGTGAATTCCAAAGCCGTGCAAACCGCCGATGAAATGATGCAACTCAGCAACAATCTCCGCCGATAATGCGCACAAATCTACTCATCACCTTCGCGCTCATCAGCAGCGCCTTTGCCGCGGAACCGATTGGGCCGCTCGATTTGTTACCAAGCACGACCGCTGGTTCACAGGGAATCTTGCTTTCGGATGTGGTCACGAATCGCACCGGCGAACCGCTGCCGCGCATTCAACTGGCCCCCCCGCCGGCTATTGGTCGTCCCGTTTTCTTGAATCGCTCGCAAGTTGTCACGCTCCTTACCAAAGCGGCACCCGAACTGGTCTGCTCGAATTGGACCGGCGCTGACCGCATTAAGATCGCCCGCGCCACTCGCGTGGTGAACGACGCGATGCTCAAGGATCTGCTCACCGATACGCTCCAAAGCGAACAGGTCAAAGACCGCGGCGAGCTCGAACTTCGCTTCAACCGTCCGTGGAACCCGCTCGTCGTTCCGGATGAACCCATTTCCATTAAAGTCGTTGAACTGCCGACCAGCGGCGTTTCGCCGAACTTCATTTGCCGCTTTGAATTGAAAGCAGGTGAAGAGATTATTGGCACCTATCAGCAGCCGCTCAGCGCGAAGGTTTGGCGCGAGATCTGGGTGGCTCGTTCGAATCTCACTCGCGGCCAGCAACTGCGCGATGCGGATGTGGGCCTGGAGCGTCGCGACATCGTGAACAATCGCGATTATCTCACAAACCTTCCGGTCGAAGACCCTTACATCGAGTTTCGCGAGAACGTTCCCGCCGGAACACAAGTCACCGCACGCACTCTTCGCCTGCGCGCCATTATCAAACGAGGGCGGCTTGTGGATGCCGTGGCACGCGACGAAGCGCTTACCATTTCAGTCAAAGCAGAAGCTCTCGAGGACGGTGTTCCAGGCCAGATGGTTCGCCTCCGCAATCTCCGCTCCAAACGTGAATTCAAAGGAAAGGTCCAGGATGAACAAACGGTTGCTGTCGTATTTTAACGCCTTTGCGCTCGCAGCAACTCTGTTGCTCGCAGCTCACTCCCAAGCCCAATCGCTGTGGAAGGAAGGGGCGTCGCGCTCCATGGTTTCGGATAAACGCGCCGCTGCGGTCGGCGACATCCTCACGATCATCGTCCAAGAGAACAACAGCGCCAGCAAAGACCAGAACACCAAGACTTCCAAGGAAACGGGCATTAACGCCGCGATTGAAGCTTTTCTCTACAGCCCGGACGCCAGCAAATTACTCACGCACAACGGCAAACTTCCCGCGCTGAAATTGAACTCCAGCCAGAATTTTGAAGGCGGCGGCCGTATCAGCAACCAGGAGAAAGTCACCGCTCGTATCGCGGTTCGCGTGATCGATGTTCTTCCGAATAACAATCTCGTGCTCGAAGGCACGCGCCAGATTTCTTTCTCGGGCGAAACTCAGGACGCCATTCTTCGCGGCGTCGTTCGCACCGAAGACATCGCCGCGAATAACACGGTTTTCAGTTACAACGTCGCGGACGCGACGATCAAGTATGTGTCGAAAGGCACGGTCACCGATAATCAGCGCAAAGGCTGGTTCACTCGTGTCTGGGAAAAAGTCACCCCTTTCTAAAATGCGTTTCCTTAGTTTGCTCCTCATTATTTCGTTGCTCGCGCTTCCGGTCCGCACCGAAGCGCTCGCGTCGCGCATCAAGGACCTCGTTATGGTCTCCGGCGCGCGCGACCAGCAACTCGTCGGGTTCGGTCTCGTGGTCGGTCTCGCTGGCGATGGCGATAAAGATCCGGTCTACACCGTGCAAGCAATCGCCAACATGCTTCAGCGAAACGGCATCACCGTTCCTCCGGCAACGCTTTCGTCCAAGAATGTCGCGGCGGTTATGGTCACCGCCGATATCCGCGCATTCGTCCGCACCGGCACTCGCATCGATGTCACGGTCGCCGCGATGGGTGACGGCAAAAGCCTCCAGGGCGGAATCCTCCTGCAAACCCCGCTGATGGGTGCAGATGGAAAAATCTACGCCGTCGCGCAAGGCGCTCTTTCCGTGGGCGGATTTATCGGAGGACAGGGTGGGGCAGGGGGCGCGACCGTCCAAAAGAATCATCCCACCGTGGCGCAAATCGCCGCCGGAGCGCTCGTTGAAAACGAAATCCCCGCCGAGATCATCCGCAATAACCATATCGATCTTCTCCTGCGCGAACCCGATTTCACCAGCGCGGCACGCATGTCCGCCGCGATCAACAACGTCTTTCCCGAAAGTTCTCTCGCGATCGACCCGACCACCGTTCGCGTGCGCGTTCCCGAGGAACTCCTCCATGCCTCGGTCGATTTCATCGCGCGCCTCGAATCGATCGAAGTGCATCCGGACGTTACCGCTCGCGTCATCATCAACGAGCGCACTGGCACGATCGTCGCCACCTCGCGTATCAAGATTTCAGGCTGCGCCGTCTCCCACGGCGATCTAACCATCACCGTCGCGTCCACTCTCGAAGCGTCGCAGCCAAATGCTTTCAGCGAAAAAGGCGAAACGGTCGTCCTGCCGAAAACGGAAACGAAAATCGAAGAGCCGAAAGGCAAATTGATTTATCTGCAGGAAATGCCTTCCGTCGAAAAAGTCGCCGCCGCGCTGAACGCGATCGGCGTGACGCCACGCGATATGATGGCCATCTTCACCGCCATGAAACAGGCCGGCGCGCTCCAGGCCGAACTTATTCTCCGCTGATGGATATCTCCGCCCTCAATCGAGACGTGCGCGCTTCCGAGCTTCCTTTGGAACGTCTCGCCACGTCGAAAGAGATACCTCAGGACGCCAAGATTCAGGAAGTGAGCCGCCAGTTCGAAGCGGTTCTTCTCCGCCAGATCCTCAGCCAGGCGCAAAAACCAATGTTCAAATCGTCGTCAGTGGGTGGCGGCGGGAGCACGAACGCAATTTACCAGGACATGGTTACGCAGCAGCTCGCCGATCGCATCAGCCAGGGCGGTACGTTCGGTTTTGCCAAAGTTTTGGAGCAACAGTTATCCGTCCAAATTGCCGATAAGAAACAAGAAGCGACGAAAGCGGCCACGGCTCCAGAATCGACTCCTTCGATGGATGCCCCGCCGACAAAGAAATTTATCTCCTGCCAGATTCAGCCCGGTAAACGTGTATGACAGAATTCGTGGAGAAACTGATCAGCGCCCTGCGCGAAGAACTCCAGCAATACGGCGAGATGCTCGCGCGCCTCGACGACCAGCAGGAGCTCGTGATGCGCCGCAAGCCCGCAGAACTGATGGAGACCGTGCCGCTCGTGCAGAACCAATCCGCGGTCCTCACCCAGGCCCGCGAAACTCGCTTCGCTTCGATGAAGGCGCTCTGCAGTTCGCTCCGTCTTTCTTCGGAAACGACCTTCAAGGATCTGCTCCCGAATCTTCCCGCGGATTATCGTCCACTGCTGGAAGCGCTCGTCGAGGAAAACAACGAACTCCTCCAGCGCATTCATCAACGCGCGCGCCAAAATCACGTTCTTCTCTCCCGCACCGTCGAATCAATGCAGAACGTCATCAATTCTCTCGGCATTCATCGACCCACCGCTGTCTACAACGACAACGGCTCAGTTTTCAACACCTCAGCCCGTCCTGCACTTTACGAAGCTGTCTGCTAAGTTATGGCCGGACTTTTCGACACTTTAAATCTCGGTTCGCGTTCGCTTTCCACTTACCGCAAAGCGATCGACGTGACGGGTCACAATCTCGCCAACGTCAACACCGAGGGCTACACCCGCCAGCGTCTTCAGATTGGCACGACGACCACCGACGGCGGCCCGTTCGGCCCGCTCGGCAACGGTTCCGACGCGGTGCAAATCACGCGTCTCTACAGCCAGGCGACCGCGAAGCAACTGCAAACCGAAGCCAGCATCCAAGGCTCGCTCGATGCGAAGCACGATGCCCTGCAACAAGCTTTGGTGTTCCTCCAGGAATCGATCGATCGCAACGGCGCAAACGGCACCACCACCAAAGGACTTTCTCAGGGCCTATCCGACTTTTTCGCCGCCGCGCAGAATGTCGCGACGAATCCCGGCTCAATCGAGCATCGTCAGGTGTTTCTGCAAAAAGCGCAGGAACTCGCCACGAAATTCAACACGACCGATTCGCGGCTGGATTCGCTGAATGAAGGGATCAATGAGCGCATCTCCTCGGAAGTGACCGAAGCCAACGGTCTCCTCAACGAGATCGCCAAGCTGAACGAATCGATCGTCGGAGAAGAAGCTCTTTCCACCGGATTCGCCAACGACCTGCGCGACACACGCCAGCTAAAAATGGAAGCTCTCGCCAAGCTGGTGAAGTTCGAAGCCGCCGAGCAGGAAAACGGCGCGATCAACATTTCCGTCGCCGGAAATCTCCTCGTCGATGGTCGCGAAGTCGCCAACTCGCTCGAGACGTTCGATGACAGCGGCAGTCTTCAAGTTCGAGTCGCCGGCCAAAGCGCCGCAGCCGGGCTCACTGGTGGATCCATCTACGGCTCGATCAACGTCCGCGATGGCGAACTCGCCAATCTCCGCGGCCAGGTCGATCTGCTCGCTTCCACTTTCATCTCTGAAGTGAACGCGGTTCATCGCACCGGCTTCAGTCTCGACAACACCACGGGCGCAGATTTCTTCACCGGCACAACCGCTGGAGACATCTCTGTCAATGCCGCCCTGCTTGGCAATCCCCGCCTCCTTCAAGCCTCGGGCGTCGCGGGACAGGCCGGGAACAATACCGTCGCGCAAGCGATTGCCAGTTTGAGTGAAACAAAACACGCCGCTCTCAACGGACTTTCCTTCTCCGGCAAACAAGCGCAATCGATCGCCTCGCTCGGCCAGGATGTCGCTTCCGCCAGATCCGAACTCGCGGATCAACAAACCATCTCGCAATTCGTCCGCGATCAGCGCGATTCCGTCAGCGGCGTGAGCATCGATGAAGAGATGACGAATCTCATCATGTTCCAGAATGCGTTTCAGGCTTCCGCCAAATTGATTTCCATGACCGACGAGATGCTTGCCACCATCATCGAAATGTAAGTGAGGTAAAAAATGCGCGTCACTTCGAACAACTTCTCGGAAAATCTCATCACGAATTTCCACGCCATCGCGCGCCGCCAACTGACGCTCCAGGACCAAATCGCCACCGGCCAGCGTATCAAGGACGCCAGCGACGATCCTTTCGCCGCGCACCAGGTGCTCCAACTGCGCGACGACATGGCCGCGAATACGCAGTATCAAAAGAACATCGGTGTTCATCAGGAGTTCGCGACGGTCACCCATGGCCTGATGCGCAATCTCCAAAAGGTTCTCGATCGCGCGCAGGAAATTGCCACCACCGTCGATGATCTCGATTCTCCTGAAAGTCTCAAAGACTACGCAGGCGAAGTAAACGAGCTGCTCAATCATGCGGTTCATCTCGCCAACGCGCAGCATCGCGGCGAATACGTCCTCGCCGGCATGAGCACCGATACGAAACCTTTCACCACCACCGAGAACGCTTCAAAGCAAGTCACCGCAGTTTCATTCACCGGCACAAACAATACCGCCGAAAGTGAAATCGGCGCGGGCGTGCTGGTTTCTTCGCGAGTTCCAGGCGAAAACCGCGGCGGCAGCGGCGAAGGCGGGCTCATCGCCGACACGCAAACCGGCGCCGACATTTTCGCGCACTTGATCGCGCTTCGCGACCAACTCGCCAGCGGCGACGTTGCCACGATCCACTCCACCACTCGCGCGCAACTCCAAGCCGACGAAGACAACGTTCTCTCGCACATGGCCCAGAACGGCGCCTTGCAAGCGCGCCTGGAAAGCTCCCTCGCCGCAAACAAAGACGAGAATCAATCACTCGATAAAGAAATTTCCAATCGCGCGGATGTCGATCTCCCCGAAGCGATTATTAAATTGAACCAGCAGCAGACCAATTATCAAGCCGCGCTCCAAAGCGCTTCGTCGGTAATGAACATGAGTCTGCTCACGTTCCTGCGTTGATTCAGTCCGAAGTTTTTCGTGTAAGTAGTAGTAGGAATAGTTTTCCCGCGAGGAGGGAACCAGAACCAAATTACCGCTCCGGCGCTTGAAAAGCGTGGCGTATTCTTCGTTTCACGCCATTTTTCGGCAATTTCTGCTCTTTTTCCGGCTGGCATGCCCGTTGCTTAACGCCTTTCGGAAATGAATACAGCAGAACTCGAAGCTGACACCGCAGTGAGCGCAGACGGCCAAACCGTCATTCATCTCCCTTCCGGTCTCCTCGGTTTCGAACAGGTCAAACGCTACGTGCTCGCTTCCACTCCCGGCGAGGAACCGTTCCAATGGTTCCGCGATCAGAGCAACCCGAGCCTCGCGTTCATCGTCATCTCGCCCTTTGAAGTCCTCCCGAGCTACGCGCCGGATCTTCCCGCCGAGGATGTCAGTTATCTGAATCTCGATTCGCCCGAAGATGCGCTGCTCCTAAATATCGTCACCCTGCGCAAAGGCGGCCGCGCCACGGTGAATCTCAAAGGGCCGATCGTCATTAATCGTTTTTCGCTCATCGGCAAACAAGTCGTCATTGCCAACGCCGGCGATTACTCCGTCCAACACCCTCTTCCAACCGAAGCAATCGAATAAACCCTTAACCCCACAGAGCCTGCCATGCTCATATTATCCAGAAAACCAGGGGAAACCGTTGTGATCGATGGACGCATCCGCGTGAAGATCATGCGCGTGGAAGGGGACGTTGTGAAAATCGGCATCGATGCGCCAGCCGATATTTCAATTCATCGCCAGGAAATCTACGACGAAATCCAGCGCAGCAATAAAGAAGCGGCGACTCCGGATCAACCAGTCGTTCCAAAAATTTCTCGCAAGTCTCAGTTCAACAAAGAAACAAACACTCTGCTAATCGCTAAATAGCAATCGGGAAACAAGGATCGTTATGGTCATCAATACAAACATCAGTTCGCAGACAGCAGCGAGCAACCTGCAACAAAGCCAGGCCGCTCTTGCTCGATCGCTCGCCCGGCTCAGTTCCGGCTCGAAGATCGTCAGCCCCGCGGATGACGCTGCCGGTTTGGCAGTCGCCACGCGGTTGGATGCCGAAGTGAATCGCCTGGGTGCCGCCCGTTCCAACGTCGGCAACGCCATTTCGTTCACGCAAACGCAGGACGGTTATCTCAAGAAGATCGGCAGCGCGCTCCAACGCATGAGCGAACTGACCATCCTCGCGCAGGACGTCACCAAGTCCGACGCGGACCGTTCTCTCTACGATGCGGAATTTCAACAACTCGGCGCTTACATTACCGAAGCGCGCAACAAAACTTTTAACGGCGTCTCGCTCTTCTCCGCGACCACGCTCGATGTCACGACGGATGGCGATGGCAACAGCTTTGCCATGGGCGGAATAGATCTGACGGTCGCTCCTTATGCCGGCGCACTCGGGTCGAACATCACCACTCGGGCGAACGCCGCGACTGCGCTCACCACCGTGAATACCGCCATCACGCAGCTCTCTGAAGACCGCGCTCAACTCGGCTCGCATCAGGCGCGCCTCACCTACACGCAAGACCAGCTCACGGTCAGTAAAGAAAATCTCACCGCGGCCAGCTCGCGCATTCAGGATGTCGACATGGCTGAGGAATCCACTACTTATGCCCGCGAGAACATCCTCGTGCAGGCCGGCACCGCCATGCTCGCGCAAGCAAATCAGGTGCCTCAAAGCGTCCTCCGCTTACTACAGTAATTTCGGTTCCGTTAGTTTGGTTAGGGTTAGGGTTGTTCCTCAAACCCCGGTTGTGCAAGCAGCCGGGGTTTTTCATCGAACAGCCCCCCTATGAACTCTCTGGCACGAGTGCAGTCCGACTAGGCGCCGGTTCTCGCTGCCCAATCCAGCCAAAACGTGAAATCTGTTTTCCGCCGCTGTGAGTACAGCGTTTCCGGTGGCACTTGCCATCCATTCGATCGCATCGTCTCGACAAATTCCTCAGGAAGAATCACCGCGTGGCATTCGATATAATGAGCGAGGCCTTCCGGCCACTTCCATTCTCCGTCGGTGAAATCTTTTGAGCCGTTGTAATCACCTTGCTTGCAGCGGAACCGACAAGTCGACCAGCCGCAGTAAGCGTCGGAGTGAATCTGCCCAGGAACAGGTTCCCACCGATTCGCGTCATGACCGCTTCGAAGATAATTCAGTATGCTCGGCAGTTCTCCGGCCTGCCAACCTTTCCGCACCAATCTCTGCGGTCGAGGGCAACGGACGAAGATCCCGGTCGCCGCCGACCAAAATCCAACTGCCTTAAACGGTGGTAGCGCTTCCGTACTCGTCGTCCTTTCTCAGTGCTTCCCCTCTTTCACGACCAGCATCCGTTCAATCCACGCGAGGAACACCGCCGACAATACGAAGGTGATATGAATAACTGCCACATAACGACCGCCTGATTTTCTTTCGGCACTTCGATGAAGGTTTTCAGCAAATGGATCGATGAGATCCCGATCAATGCAGTCGCCAGCTTCACTTTCAACACCCCGGCGTTCACATGCGAGAGCCATTCCGGTTGGTCTGGATGTCCCTCAAGATTGAGTCTCGAAACGAACGTTTCATACCCGCCAATAATCACCATGATCAGCAGGTTCGCGATCATCACCACGTCGATCAGTCCCAGCACGATCAGCATCACCTCAACCTCCTCCAGGTGGGCTGCATCCTTCAGCAGGTGCACCAACTCCAGCATGAAGCGGAACACGTAGACACCCTGCGCCACGATTAGTCCAAAGTACAAAGGGGCCTGCAACCAGCGGCTCAAAAAGATTAAACTTCCCATCGCCCGTTGGTGACTATTCCTCCTCGGTAACTCACTCACGCGAGTTTCTTTAAGGGCAGCCGCGCACACTGTCCAGCCAGACAGGACATTCTTCGGATTTGCATTGACCGTCCGCCCCCGATTTGATACGTCGTAACCATGATCACGAACTCCAATTCGTGGTCACTCGAGAATGCCTCGTGCTCGAACAAAAGTTTCGATCTAATCGAAGCTCCTGTTCGCCCACCTCGCCGGAGTGACCACCGTAAAACTCGCTCGCGCATGTTCTCTGTACATGCGCGATTTCCTTCCGCTTTCCCAGGAACACGCGGAACTAAGCGAATTCCACTTACATGCGATGACCCCATTCAGAACTATCGAAGACGCAGTCAGTTCCAAATTTTTCATTCGCCGGAACTGAATCGAGCACGCTCTCGGAAAGTTTCAGTCAGGCAAGAAGGCGAATGCCGCGGCGTTAGGTTGCACAATCGGCTAAGTGCCGTGGATAAAACGCTGGCCTTAGGTTCAACTTACGTGTGGGTACCGCAACTGCTTTACGTTGCAAAACAGTAGTTTACAAATTTTTCATTCGCTGTAACGCCGATCGGAAACCAAACGCTATTTGTCCACAACGGTGACAATCTGTTCCGCGCTATTCGCTCGGATCTCCGGCACATACATCGCATGCGCCACGACCGGCAGCGCGTGGAATTCGCCCGGAACTTCCGCGCGCGTTTCGTATCGAATCTCCCAGAACCCCTGCGGCAGCTTGTCGACGAACAGCGCCACTTTGCGGTCGCGCAACTCCTGGTAAACCCAGCGCGTGTCGCCGCTGTAACGCTCGCTCTCCAGCTGCTCGGTGTGAATGTCGCCGCTTGCGTTCGCGGCCATCAGTCCCGCCGCACGCACCCGCCGTGCATACACATTCTCTCCGCTGCGGATTTCCACCGCTTCAATCCCAGCCGGCTTCAAATCCTCAAACACGAGATACTCGTAATTGTTCTTCGCCTCAATCGTCAGCACCGTCTCAAGCCGTTCGCCGCTCGGCACTTCATCGCCCGCGCGCAATTCAACTTTCTCGTAAGCGTAACCCTTCAGCAGGGTGGGGACCGCACGCAGCCGATAGTACTGCCGCTTCACAAAAATTTCATTCCCGGCCGCCGTGATCGGTTCCTCGAGGCTGAAGTACGTCGCCTCGGCCGCAAAATAAATCGGCGAAGTGCCGCTGTGCTTCAAAATCCGAATCTGATTTTCACCGTCGCGAATGAGATTCTGCGGCACGTTAAAACGGCTCGGTGCATTGAACACATCGGCATCCGCGAGCTTCTTCCGTCCAAGCGGAGTCCCATTCACGAATACTTCGTAATCAAGATCCGCCTGCACTTCCTTCGTGACGCGCAGGTAGTCATTGAGCGCGAGCAGCACAATGGCCGTATCGCGCGTGTTGCTCCACTGCGCCCCCCGTCGATTTTTGATCAACCAATTAGCCACCGGCTCAACCAATTTGTTCTGCGGATCGATCGCGAGCAGGGCGCGCAAAGCGAACGCCGTCGCCTCGACCCCACCTTCCGACCAGCGGTAATGAATCCCATCATTGCCCCAATGCGCGGTGGATTGCGCGGCATTGCTGCTGCCTGCAGACCGTCCGGGGTTGAGTTGGGAACTTGCAGGAGCGTTGTCGATCTGCACGCCATTCTCCAAATTCCGAATAAGTGTCCGCGCTTCCTCCGCCTTGCCGAGATGATGCGCGCCCAACGCAAACAGGGCGCGGGTGTAAGCGTTGAGGCGGTCGCGGGACGCCCAAAGATTTTCGAACGCCTTGGCCTGAAACTCTGTCGCGGAACGCGTTTTGTCCGAAGCCGCCTTCACCGCCAATGCGTGCAAAATCCAAGCCTGAAGATCAGGCTGGTTCTCGGCTTCGACGAGTTGCGTATCGAGCCATGCCGCCGCGCGATCGATGACATCAGCTTTGATTTCGACATTCGCCTCGCGCGCGAGCACCAGTCCCCAGAGCACATACGCCGTCATGAACGCATCCGAATCACCTTCCTTCCACCAGCCCCAACCACCGTCGCCATGTTGGAAATCATACAGCCGCTGCAACCCTTTCTGTGTGACATCCGACAATTGCTTGAGGTTGTTGCGATCGCCTTTCCGCACGGGAGCATTTGCTTCGATTCCACCGAATGCACGGTTCAGTACCTCTTCGGGTTTAAGCCCAAGATCACTCAGCGTCTTTGCGGTGATTGTCGCCGGCAGGAATCGGCTCATTGTCTGCTCCACGCATCCATACGGATAATTCACCAGGTAGGGCAGGGCATCGAGCATCGTCACCGCCATGCTCGGCGTTACGGAAACGTTGAACACCGTCGTGCCCGGCTTCCGCTCCGCCGGGATCCGCAACATCGCCAGCAACTCCGAACCTCTTGTCTTCCCGGACGTCGCAATGAACTTATCAATCCCGTGCTCGTAAACGGTGTAACCACGCTCCATCGAATCCGCGTGACCGCCGCCACGCGCGGTGACCTTCAGCTTTACCTGACCTGCCTTCCGCGGATGTATAGTCCAATCCGCGCGCCCTTCGGAGTTTGCCGCGATCTTCAACGCCGCGCGTTCGATCTTCGGCAGATCAATGCCCGCCGCTTCCAGCGCCGGTGTCACCGTGATTTCCGAATCCGTATTGTTATTGATAATCGCCGAAACCGTGACGGTATCGCCCGCGAGGAAAAATCGCGGTGCTTGCAGCCGCACAATCAACGGCATCTTCGTGCGCACAGATTCCTGCTCGATCCCGAACTGCGTCGCAGTCGTCACCGCGCGAGCCGTCGCGCGCCACGTTGTCAGCGAATCGGGATACGTGACCTCAACTCGTGCTTCGCCATTGCGATCTGTTTTAATTCCGGGTTCCCACGCAATCGTCGAACGAAAATCACTTCGCACCTGCACGGCAGATTCCTCTCCACCGCCCGGCGCTTGTGCGGCCAGTGTTTCGAAATCCGACACCCCCTCCTGCCGTTCGCTCTTGGCTTCTTTCGCGAGCGAAAGTTTGGCGCCCGCGAACACGTCCATTTCCGCCATTGCCGGGGCAGCAGCGAGGGAAGCGGTGTCAGCAAGTCCCGAACGAACGTTTCGCGCGGGGGCATCCGAGTATCGACTCAAGTCACGTCGCTTGGAGGCTCCGGTTGCGTCATAAAAGTAATTCAATCGCCCGGCGCGCGTGTCGCTCAACTCATCCCGGGCGAGTTCTTCCTCCGCACGCGGCAACAGCTTGGTGTAGGTCTTGTAATTGAAGGAACTGACGGTCTGCAGAATCGCGTGGCGCTTCTGCCCGAAGAAAAATTGGCGCGGATCTCCAGAAAGATCTTCGGAGATGTAATAGACCGATTCATCCGCGACGCTCAGGGCCACTTCCGCGGACACCGGTTTCCCTTCCAAATCGAGCGTCTTGATTTTCCATGTGCCTTTCTCGCCTGGCCGATACTGCTCGCGATCCGGCGTGACACTCAAGTTGAGAAAGTGTTTCACCGGTGGAACAACGATTTCTTCAACATCCGAATGAAGCTGCTGGTCCGCGACCATCGACGCATGCAGAAACGCATTCGGCACATGCTTCTCATCGATCGGCAGCTCGAGCAATTTTACAGAGCCGTCGAGGTGCACCAGTTGGTAATCAATCAAGTCGGCACCCGCGACGGTGAAGAGAACATATCGATCATTGCCGGGAACCGTAAGCATCACCGGAGTTTTCTCCCCCGATCGGAACGATTGTTTATCCACCAGAATCTCCAACCCTCCGGATCTGTAACCCAGATCTGCACTCCGACCGGTCGCGACCCAAGCCACAGTCTCCGCACGTACTGGCCGACCCGGGATCTTGTCCTGTCCAGGCGTGATCTCTTCGTCACTCCTCCAACTAATTCGGTAATATCCTTCGCGCGGCGCGACGAAGTCGATCATCGCAATGCCGTTCGTTCCGGTTTTCAGCGTGCGCGTAAGAATCTCGTCATGTTGATACCCGCGGAACTTCAAACGCCAACCTGGGTTACCTGGTTCCGGACGCGGCGGGAAAATCGCTGCGGATTGCAATCGCTTCAATTCTTCGCCCTGAACTTCGCGGCCATCAGGCGCAATCCAGACTTCATACCAATAACTTCGCGTCACCTGCACCTTTCCTTCGGCGACGACGGGTTGCTCATTCGCGTCCTGTGCACGGAACTCGACTTCCACCTTGTCCTGCGGCTTGTGAATGCGATGCAGCGGCTTCGCATGAACAAAGAACCGCTGCCGAGTGACTCGCACTCGATCACTGCCGACGATCTCCCGCCGCGAAGCGTCAGTGACGCGTGCCTCGATGCGATATTCGAGATCGTTCCCTTGATTCAGCGGCGATTGAATCACCAGCGTTGCTTTGCCTTCAGCGTCGGTCTTGAGAGTCTCGCGCTGCACCACCTGGCCGTTCCCGCCGCGATAACGCGAGTGCGAACCATCTTCCTGGTAGAGCCACTCGAACTCGCGCGGCTCAACCCAATATTGATAGTAAGGATTCTGGTAAACGACGGCCTCAACAGTCGCGTTGGCAACCGGCCCTCCGAAGTAGTAATCAGCGCGAATTTCCACCTCCACTTTTTCGCCGAGCAGGAATGTTTTTCTGCGTCCATTCTCTTCCGGGGTCTGTACCGCAACCTTGAACTCCGGCAGCTTGTATTCTTCCAGCCGAAACAGCGTCGCACTTCCGATATGTGTGCTCTCCCGCTCGTTTTGAAACGTGACGTTGTATTGGCCCAGCGGCATTTCTGCGCTCAAATCGACTTCGCCCCAGGCACTCCCAAACTCGTTCAACTTCAATTTTTCTTTCCGAATCTCCGCCCCACGCGGATCGGCAATCCGCATCGTGATCGTCTGCCCGCTCGGAATCGCATAAGAATTCCCGCGCAACGTCCTTGCCGTGATTTTCCACTGCACCTTTTCGCCGGGACGATACGCCGGGCGATCGGTGTGCGCGTAAATCCGCCACTCACCATCGGGCTGTGCCGCATATCCGGAGTGCCCAATCGAGAACGCTTGTTTGTCGCCGGACTTCGCAATCACAAAAAGTTCACGCGAGTCCCGATCGCCATTCAACTCGAAAAGGATCGTGCCCTTCTCGTCCGTGTTTTTGTCCTGCGAACGCCACTGCCGACTGTTCTGGCTCATGCGTCGTTCCCAAACGCGCACACTCGCGTTCTTCACCGGAGCGCCGTTTCCGGCATCGCATACATAAACCAGCAACTGACTTCCGGTCGCCTGCGTCACCACCGAGACATCGCTCACCAAAATCAGCTCGCGGCTTTCTACCTTGTCCGCACGGCCAACCAGGATGTAAGCGCCGATCGGGAGTTTCTCCTCCAGTCGCACGCGGTCATTACCGGGCGCGTGTGGTCGTGCGATATTCGGTTCCCACTTCCAAGTTTTCACTTTCTCGCCATTCGCCGGGTTGAAGGTCTGAATCCAGCCGTGGGAATGAACATCCTTCCCTCCAAAACCGAGAGCCGCAGTGAGATCCGTTTTATAGAGCGTGAACTCAACCGAATCGATGTTTCGCCAGTTAATGTAAAATTCGACTTCCGATTCGGGCAGGAAGACGTGGGAGACACTCAGTTGGAGGGAAGGCTGAATGATCTCGTTGATTCGCCGTTGGGCATCATCGTGCCACTGCGTTTCTCCTTGTCGAAATTCGTTTGTGAGACGCCGAAAAACTTCGAGTGCTTTCGTATAGTTCGGATGGAAGGTCCAATTGCCATTTTCATCCTGCACCCCGGTGCCCTGGCTGGCCATCCACTCGCCGTAATGATACAGCGCGTCATCGTACCAATTCGTGTCCTTCTTCAGCCGGAGCGATTCTTCGAAGTGATGAGGAATGCGAAAGCGCTGTTCCCACGAACCGCCGCTCCGCAAGGTCATGGCGATCATGAAATGCGCGCGCGCTCGTTCATCTTCGTTGCGCGCGATTTTCAGGGCGTTCTCCAGGACGGGCAGGGGAATGTAGTTGCCGAAGTGCCCGTAGTAGTAATACGGCTGCACGCGGGGCGGTTGCGAAGCTTTCTGAATGATCGACCAGTAACGCTCTGCCGCGTAAGTCAGATTTGTGGAGCCGGCCCAGAAATCCAGCGCCTGCTGATAATGCTGCCAGGCCGGATGCCAGTTATATTGATTGTTTCGCCCGAACCAATGGATATCGCCGAGCGCTTCCAGCGCTTCTGCCCGCACGCGATCGATGCGCGCATTATCGTCAACAAACTTCCGCAGGTTCTGCTCTGCCGCGCGGAACGCGCTGTCGTCCGCGTTCTGCGACGCCGCCTCTGCTCGCGCCGCAGTTTCAACCAATCGAAAATCAACCCAGCGCCGATCTTCGGAGTTCCCCAAATCACCGGCCAATTTCTGGTATTCGTTGTGCGCCTGTTTGTAGGAACCTTCACGGTAAAGACGTTCTGCCTCTGCGAAGCGCGGATTCAGCGAGGCGGCCGGAGATAACACCTGGACGAGAAACACCGCCACGACCGCGAAGATGCGAGTTGATAAATTCATATCAGTTCCGAGGCATTAGACGCCGCGACCGGTAAATTGCTCCGGAAAAGGGAGCCGCGAAACCAAATTGTATTGCTGGTGTAGATATTGCTGATGGAGTATCGTAACGCTATGCGGTGGAAGAATCAGATGCTGTCGGCAGCCGGCCTGTTGCTCGTAACCAGCGCCATACAGGCAGTCCCGGCTGAGCAGCTGAAAGAGAATTATCAATCGATCATTGAACGTAATCCGTTCGGACTGAAGCCAATTCCGACTCCGGCTCCTGTGACTAACGCATTGCCAGAGGTTAAGCCCAAGATGGAAATCTTCCTCACCGGCATCACTTCCGTCGGCCACCCGCGCCTTCCGCGCCAGGCTTATTTTTATACACGGGAACAAGGCAAAAAAGACGTCACCTACTACTCGTTCAGCGAAGGTGGCGGGCGCGATGGAATCGAAGTCCTCGAGATCGATCCGGAGAAGCGCAAGGTCAAAATCAAAATGGACAACACCGAGACGCTGCTTTCTTTTGAAACGCACGGGGTGCCAGTAACGGCTGTGGCAGGGAAACCAATGGTTCCCGGTATGCAAGGACAGCCTGGTTTTCCCCAGGTGCCCGGGCAACCCGGCGCACAGCCGCTGCCCATGCCTGGCGCTGCTCCGGTCAGTTACGATGCCAACGGACAGCCTGTTTACAATAATCAGCCGATTTCCCAGCCAAACACAATCACTCCGGGTAACAGCATCAATCCGAACGCTGGATCGACGGGCTTGCGGCAGATCCCGTCTCGCCGGATTCGCGGCGGCTCCACTTACAATAGTGGCGGAGCTTCCGTTCCCACCGGGCCAGGCGGCATCGGCGAAGGGGGCCAGCCCCATGAGGTCGCCGATCCTGTGCAGGAATACTTAAAGGCGCAGGCAAACAATGAGTTCCAAAACCAGCAACCGCCTCTCCGCACTTCAGATGGGCGCACCATTCCCCGCCCGCCTATTCCCCGAATGCCGCAGTAAAAAGCTGTTTAGCGCAGGAACGCTTCGTGCAAACCGCCGTCCACCGGAATAATTTGTCCGGTGGTTTTGTTTAGCCGCTTCGTTACCAACAGGAAGAACGCTTCCGCTTGGTCTGCAGGGGTGATTGGCTTCTTGGTTAGCGTCCGGTCCGCGTAAAACTTGGCGAGCTTGGCCGTCAGCGCGTCTGAACTTTCATCTTCGGAGAATGCAATGCTGTACTTGGCGAGGCTCGCGATCACGCGGTCTCGCGGGAACATCGCACTGCCTTGCACCACCGTTGCGGGAGCAACACCGTTGACTCGCACCAGAGGTGAAAGCTCAATGGCGAGTTCGCGTACGAGATGATTCGCGGCTGCTTTCGATGTGTCGTAAGCCACCGAACCTTTCTTCGAGACGACCGCATTGGCGCTCGTTGTGAGGACCATCGAGCCATCCAGACCCTGTTCCTTCCAGATTCGCGCCGCCTCATCGGCAACAAGATAGCTGCCCGTCACATTAATATTAAAGGTCAGTGCCCACTTCTCGTCCGGAATGTGACCCGACTTATCCGGAGGGCAGAAGTACCCGGCCGTCACGATGATGTGGTCGAACCCGCCGTAAGCGAGCACCACCTGGTCAAGCATCGTGCGAATGCTCGCGCGATTGGTAATGTCACACGCAAGGCCAACCGCCGGACCACAGTTCGAAATGCCAGTTCCTGCAACGCCGATGCCGATCCCGTATTTGTCGGTGAGTTCCTTTGCAGTCGCCTTCGCCGCATCCGCATTCAGATCCACCGAGACAATGTGCGCGCCTTCCTTAATCAGCCGATGCGCAACCTCTTTCCCGATCCCTGAACCTGCACCGATCACAACTACAACCTGCCGCGCCAGCTCTTTTTCGGCGGGCATGCGCTGGAGCTTTGCTTCTTCCAGCAACCAGTACTCGATATCGAATGCTTCCTGTTGCGGAAGGGAAATGTATTTATCGATCGTCTCCGCCCCCCGCATCACTTCCACCGCGCAATTGTAAAACTCCGCCGTTACGCGCGACTCGCTCTTGTCCTTGCCCCAGGCAATCATTCCCAGGCCCGGAATCAAAATAACGGTCGGGTTCGGGTCCCGCATGGCTGGGGAGTTCGGCCGTTTGCAACGATTGTAATAGTCGGCGTAGTCCTTCCGATACTTCGCCACGCCTGCGGCGAGTTTTTCCTTCAGTTCCGCAACGAAGGCATCGATTGCTGCATCGGACGCTTCGCTCGGAAGTTTCGAAAGCGCTACGTAAAGGGGCTTAATCTTCGTTCGAAGAAAATGGTCCGGGCACGACGTGCCGAGTTCGGCGAGCCGTTCCGCATCTTTCGAATTCACGAACCGCAGAATCGTTTCGTCATCCTGAATTGTGCCGATGAACCGCTTCTGCTGGCTCACCTGGCCGCGCAGCCACGGCAGCAATTTCGCGAAAACCTTCTGCCGTGCGTCGTGCGGAAGGCTCTTGTGCAACTGCCCTCCGAAGACCGTCGCATCGCCGCCTTTTTCGGCGTACTTCTTCTCGATGAATTGCGCCGCGCGTTCGATCAGATCCAGCGTCAGGAAATAGCATTCTTTGTCATCGTTCGCCCAATTGATTAGCCCATGCTGGCCCATCATGATGCCCTTTGCTTTCGGATTTTCGCGGCAGATCTTCTGCATCGCGAGACCAAGCTCGAATCCCGGGCGCAACCAAGGCGTGTGAACGACATCGTCGCCGTAAATCTCCTTGGTTAGCCGAACCGAATTCTCCGAAGCGGCGACCGAAATTGCTGCGTTCGGATGCGTGTGATCCACGTGCTTGAAAGGCACGAACGAATGCAATGGCGTGTCGATGGAACTCGGCCGCGGATTTAAATTGAATGTGGCATGGTTATACATGCCCACCATGTCATCCTCCGCCTGCGATTTTGGCCCCCGCTCGCCATAATTCGCGTAGCTCTTCTGCAAGCCCATCAACTTCGATTGATATAACGAAGAAAAATTCTCGCGCTTGGAAGTGCGCAAATCGCCACCGGAACCTTTCACCCACAAAACCTCAACTTGTTCGCCGGTGAGCGGGTCTTTCTCGGGAATTTTCGCTGAGGTATTCCCGCCACCCGTGTTCGTGATGCGCTGGTCCTCGCCCAGTTTGTTCGAACGATAAATGAGTCGGCCGACCGGATCGAGCGCGGCGGCTTCAGCTTCGTTCCACAGATTGTTTACGTATTTATAGCTCATCTGCATACAACGCAGACGAGCATTGTTCAGCAAATATCCGTGAACGCCAAGCGGGAATAAAGATGAACGAACTGCGCTAATTTGCGGCGTGGGCGTGTTCCTCTATCCAGTTCGCCACTTCTTCGTCCGTCGCGCCGGTGGCGACGAACGCCTTCAATTCCTCCGCTCCGATTTCGGCAGATCTGAGAAATTGCTGATCCATCGGGCAACCATACATGAAATCGCCCTGCATCCCGACCAAAGTCGCTCTGCATTTATCAACGCATCGCGCGGCCAGCTCGAATCCACCGAGTTTCTCCTGCGCGGACCGCGGTTCTTCTTTTCGCAGGTCTTTTGCCAAACGTTTTACTGCATCCAGGTTCTTTTGCATTTTACCTCCACCCGCACAGTAGCATCACAAAACTTCGTTCCTATGGGGTTTCTCCCCGATTTCTTCCGCGCTGAGTTCGATATTTCGAGGCGACAAAGAAAAAGCCTCGCCGCATCCGCGGCGAGGCTCGAACCTAAATGTATAACGATTAAAAGTTGAAACTCACGATCGCGCTGATCGAATGCGTCGTCAGATCACCTAATCCGGCCGATTCTCCAGTGAAAATCGTTTCTTCATCCTCAGAAAAGACATGCATGTATTTGTAAACCATCCCCACGCTCAGCACTTCATCGATTTCATACTTCACCCCGCCAAAAAACTGAAACGCCGCGAAAAAATCATCGCCCGCTTCGTCTGAGTCATCATTCTCAAGCCGAACATAAGCTCCGCCGGCGCCCGCGCCTACGAACGGCGTCAGTTGTATCGGAGTTGGAACTCGCAGGACCACACTTCCCATCATCGGAATTTGCAGCAGATCACCTTCAGCTCTTCCGCGCCGGCCATCCTCAAGTTCGATTGAATCGATCGAGTTCCAGACGAACCCGGTATTCAATTCAACCCCGAAGTAGTGGTTAAAATTGTACCCAGGGGCAAAGTCCACGCGAACCCCGGGATCAAGGTTCAGCTCATAATCCAGCCGAGGTTCAAACACTGTGTCCACGAAACCTTCAATATCTTCGACGATCGCAATGCCCGCGCCAAACCGCGCATACGTGCCCGAGCCGTCGGCCTCGCCATCCTGGGCCGCAACGATCAGCGGAAAAGCAAGGACGGATGCGAAAAGGACTTTATTCTTCATAGATTTTGAATTGAGTCTTTGCCGCCGCTGGTTCGAGGCGGACAGATCACCTGTCTGTTGCGATCAAACCGGCAGCGCGATTAGCGTAAGTGATAAAGCGTGAAGCCGTTCTGAGCAATAAAAAAGCTTCCGGCTTACAGCGCGGAAGCTTCCGAAATGTTTAAATAAAACCTACTTTTTTCCTGTGCTCGGTGCCGGTTCATTGCTCGACAGCGCACCTGCGGGAGCGGTCGCATTGATCTCTTTGATGACGTTGTCCGTGAGGTCGTGTCTCGGATCGCTGAAGAGAATAATCGGCGTCTGATACGCCGTGACCGCAGCGCTATCAAACACATAGGTATACCCACCGCTCGTTGAAAGCCGATTCACCACCTCACGAATCTCCTCAACGATTTTGTCGCGCATCCGCTTTTCCATCCCGCCGATCGTTTGGCGCGCGGTCGATTCATACTGCTTCACGCTCTTTTCGATCTCCTGCAGGTCGAGCAACTTCGTCTCCGCGGACTTCTTGCGCTTTTCCCGTTCCTCAGCCGAGACCGCCTGGTCATTGCTCGAATCGATCAAACTTTTATAGTCCTGATTCGCCTTCTTGTAGTCCTCGATCATTCCCTTGTAGACCTTGTCCGATCGAGCCGCTTCATCCTTGATCTGCGCCTCAGCCTGCTTCGTCTTGTAATAGCTGTCGAAGGCCCGCTTCATGTCCACCACCGCCATTTTTTGTGATTGTGCGGTTGTGGTGCAGACGCCAAGCAGCGCCACTGCCGCGGCCAGAACAAGGGTTCTTTTGAAGTTCTTCATTCCTTTAATAATCTCGTGTAAATCCAACGCTAAACTGGAATTTCCCGCTTCCGCTCACGTTCTCGTCATCGTAACTGATCGGGATACCGTAATCCAATCGCAGCGGGCCAAGTTGCGGTATGTTTAGACGAATACCAACGCCCCAGTTATCAGAATAATCTCGAAAATCGTAATGGTAGGCGTCTTCTCCCACATTACCGATGTCGTAGAAGATCGCAAATTTTAAACGTTCGATTATGGGGATGGTGTAGTCGACCGAACCGAAATAAAAGGTGTTACCGCCCACCGGTTCACCGTCCTGGTGCGGGCCAACCGTTCGGTACTTAAACCCGCGCAAGGAGGTTACGCCGCCGAGAAAGAAGCGGTCGAAGAGAGGGACCCTCGCGAACTCCTGGTTGTCTGGCGCTGGGCCGTCTTTGCTATCCCCGAACGGTTCAACAACGCCGGTCCTGGCATTTACTTCCCAAACGTGCCCTTCAAAAAAGCCGGGGAAGAACCACGAATTGCGTACTTCCCATTTGAAAAAGTCCGCCTCTGCGCCAAGCGGACCACCGGCCACTTCGGTGAGAAGCTCTGTTCGCTGCCCGCGCGTCGGTTCCACTGCGTTGTTGCGCGTGTCATAAGCCAGCGACGCGCCAATCTTCGAAACGAGACGATTATCCGGTTCTGCTATGATGATCTTTGGGGCATTCTCCTCATCCACGTCTTCGAGGCCGATGTTTTCAAGCGTGTAGCTCAGGCTGCCGATGAAATTATACGGCAGAGCCTTGGTTAAACTCAGCCGCCCACCGGTCTGCGTGAAGTCATACAGATCGCTGTAGTAATTCAGCTCGCTGTGATACAGGTCCACCCCCAAGGCCAGCCTGCGATTCAAGAACCACGGCTCAATGAACGAGATCTGGTAATCTTTCCGCCGCAAACCAATCGTCGCACCCACCCGCAGCTTCTGTCCGCCGCCGCGGAAATACGGTGGATTGAACAAATCGAAATTCCCTTCGCGATACCCAACAAACCCGAACAAACTATCGATCGAACTAAACCCTGCACCCAACTCAACGTGCCCCGTCGTTCCTTCCTCAACATCGATCACCAGGTTCTTCCGATTTTGCACGTCAGTCGGCTCGATATCGGTCTCCACCTTGTCGAAATAGCGCATCTGCTCCAGGCGACTCTTGCTCAACCGCACCCGCACCAAATCGAACGGCTCGCCCGGCGACACCGCTAATTCACGCCGCAGAACTTTGTCCTTCGTCTTGGTGTTCCCCTGGATCTCCACTTTTTCGATGTAGCTCTGTCCTTTGTCCTCGTCCCGTACTTCGTAAACGATATCGATCGTCCCGCGCTCCGTGTTCGGAATCTTGATCGCCCGCACGAATGTGTCTACGTAACCCTTGGACCAATAGAAATCCCGCACCGCTTCCGTATCGCGCCGCAATCCTTCCGGCGTGAAAATATCTCCCTTCGGATTCCGCTTCGTTTCCTTGGCTCCCGGGACCATCTCAGGCTTCATGCGACGCCCTTCGCTCCAGAACCCGTTCATGATTTCTTCCGTCGGAAAGATCGTGTTCCCCTTGATTTCCACCGCGCCCACCCGGTACTGCTGCCCTTCCGAAACAATGAAGCGCACCACCATCTTACGATCCGTCAGATAGTCGAACTTCACATCCTTCAGTTCGAAGTCGATGTAACCCTCGTTTTGATAAAACGCCGTCAGCTTCTCTTTGTCGTCCTGAAAGACTTCGTCCTTCAACACGCCGCCGCCGGTGATCCACGAAAAGATCCACCAGCGCCGCGTTTTCACTACCTTGCGCAGCTTGCGTTGCGAAAACGCATTCGCGCCGACGAACTCCACATCGTCGACTTTAACCTTCTGCGCTTCCTCGATCTTGAACGTCACCGTTCCGCGGCCGGCCGCTTCGTTCTCAACGCGCGTTTCCGGCGTGACTTTCGTCCGCTGGTAACCCGCCTTCTGATACATCTTCTCGATCTCAAGCGCATCGAGGTGCAGCTTCCGCTCATCGAGTGGTTCGCCAACTTTCGAAGTGACTTTCTTCAGCAGCTTTCTGCGGCCATACTGTTCGTTCCCTTCGAAATTGATCTGCGTCAGCGTCGGTTTGCCTTGCAGGACGTAAATTAACTTGATGCCATTGTCCGCTGGTTCGGTTGCGACGCGAATGTTGTAGAAGAAGCCTGTCGAATAAAGGCTGCGCACGTCGTCGTCGACGCTGGTGCGAACATAAGCCTCGCCTTCCTTCACCCGGATATTCGCGCGCACGAGCGACTCACTCGCCGCTGGCGGACCCACATGGCGAATATCAATCTGCTGGATCTTTTGGCCGACCTGCCCGTATCCGGTGGTCACCAGCCAGCATAAAATCAAAACAAAGCCGCTCCTGCGGCGTAACACAAATTTCATTCTACGTGCTCTGGCAATAGAGCTGGTGACACCGCGAACTGTTCAACCTTGCGGATTTTGCGCCACCAATGCGATCTACTGCGTCAAGGAAAGCCGCCGCTGTCGGTTGGAGTAGCGACTCCGGCCACCTTTTTTAACGCGCGCAGATTGCATGGGGCCGAATAGCTGAGTCAATGAGAATTGCCGGGCGGAAGATTACAAAAGTGAAAGGATCGAACCTAAACGAAGCGCAAGCTACGGGTGCGCCTTCCTTGGTGTTTGGCATTTGGATTTTGCGCATTCGCTAATGCGCCGTGCAGCGTAGAACTTCACTCGGTGTCGTATCCCCTCGCTTCACCTTAATCCACCCATCCTCGCGCAAGAGCCGCAACCCACTTGGCCGTCCCGCCTCCACAATCTCCGAAATCGGCGCGCGGTTCATGATCTTCGCCCGAATTTCGTCGTTCATTGTCATCAATTCATAAATGCCGAGCCGTCCGCGAAAACCTGAATTGCGACAGCTCTTGCAACCCACCCCACGATACAACTTCTCTCCAGTCTGAATCGGCAAATCTTTCGGCAACTTCGCAAGCTCAGGTTCGTAAGCTTCCTTGCATTCTGGACAAATCTTCCGCACCAAACGTTGCGCCATCGCGCCGATCAGCGTGCTCGTCACGAGATACGGTTCCACGCCCATATCGATCATGCGCATGGCGGCCGAAGCGGCATCGTTGGTGTGCAACGTCGAAAGGACGAGGTGGCCCGTGAGTGCCGCTTGCGTCGCTGCTTGCGCCGTTTCCAAATCGCGAATTTCACCAATCATGACCACGTCCGGATCGTGACGCAAAATCGCACGCAATCCGCGCGCGAAGGTCATCCCCACGTTGTGATCCACCGGGATTTGGTTCACACCCTGCAAATTGTATTCCACCGGATCCTCAACGGTGATCACCTTCAGATCCGTGCCGACAATCTCATTCAACCCCGCATAAAGCGTCGTCGTTTTACCGCTTCCCGTCGGCCCGGTTACCAAAATGATTCCATGCGGCCGATCCAGCAGTTCCTTGAATGGCGCGTAAGTGTCCACGTCCATCCCGATCTCGGTCAACTTGTAGAGAACGTTGGTCTTATCGAGAATACGCATCACCACGCCCTCGCCGAACAGCATCGGGATGACGCTCACACGCACGTCCACTTGGCGCCCGCCCACCTGGAACTTAATGCGCCCGTCCTGCGGCAGCCGCTTCTCCGCAATATTCATGTTGGAGAGAATCTTGATGCGGCTGATGATCGCGCTTTGAAATCGATGAATCTGCGGCGGCACATTCGCGATTTGCAAAACGCCGTCGATACGATACCGAATATCCAGGTCGCTCTCGTAGGGCTCGATGTGAATATCGCTAGCTCGCTCATTGATCGCTTCGAGAATAATCTCGTTCACCAGCTTGATGACGCTCGCCTCCTGCGCCATCTCCAACAAATCTTCCGTGCTCTCGCCACTTCCGCCGACGATCTGCAAATCGTCCCCACCCACCATCTCGTCGACTGTATCGCCGCCCACGCCGTAATGCGTCTTGATGACCTTCTCGATCTCTTCGCCCGGCGCGAGCACCTGCTCGATCTGCAACCCCGTCACCAGCCGAATCTCATCCAGCACGTAATTATCGAACGCATCGCTCGTCGCCACCCGCAACGTCCCATTCTCCCGCGCGATCGGCACCAGCCGCTTCCGATACACAAACCGCGGCGGCAGCGACTTCAACGTCTGGTTATCAATCGTGATCTCCGCCAAATTCACCAACGGCAAATGAAGCTGCTCCCCCAATAATTCGAGCATCTGTCGCTCATTCAGGAACCCAAGCTGAATCACCGCCCGATCCAGCCGCAACCCTTCGCGCTGCTGCAACTCCAACGCCTTCTGTAACTGCTCCTGCGTCAGCAACCCCTTCCCTACCAATGTCTGGCCAATGCTCATTATTTGCGCGGCGATCTCTCAAAGCTCGGAAACAAAGATTCAGTCTATACAATACTGACGCTGCAGCAGCGAGATTTATTTAGGGAACTCAAATTGAAAACTCCCCACTTCGTCCGTAGGTCAGGGCGCGCGCCAATGGTTCAGGCAGGCTGGCAGCGAATTGCGCCTTCAAATGCCATAAACCGTTTCGAACCCCTATGACTTGATCCTTAAATATCACGATCCCGAACAGCTCCACCTTCGGTTCACCAAACGGTTCGCAAATTGAAAAAATGTGACCGACGGGAATCGTCCGTTCCGCTGGAATTCTCGGAAGAAAGTCGGCAGTCGCCAAGAGCGTACGCGTGTAAGGTTGTCCACTTCCTATCGAAAAGGAAACTTGCACGTCTCTGCCTTCAAGGTCGTACCTTCCCAAATGCAAGCGCACCCCCAAGGTAAGGTTGGGACCTTTTTCAGAACGGGCCCACTGAACCAAAGATCCTACTTTCAAAAAACTCACGCCGACAATCGGCGCGGTTGCCGACACTTTGCCATGCCAATCCCAATGAGTCCGTTTAGTCCACACGCCTTCGATTGCAGCAAGCGGTGAGTCGGAATCTGGAATTGCAAAACCATCGAACATCAACGCGCTTTGTCTGAGCTTCCATACGCCCGCTCCACCTTCGCAATGCGCAACTGATAGTCAGCATACCACGTCTTTTTACCCGCTTCCTGCGCTTTGCCGTGCTCTAGGTGCGCCTTCCAATTCCGAATGGCCTCTTCGCTCGCCCAATACGAAACGGTAATCCCAAATCCATCCGCCCCGCGCACGCTCTCCACTGCGAGAAACCCCGGTTGCTGCGAGGCCAGTTCCACCATGCGCTGCGCCATCTCGCCGTAGCCACGATCGCCATCGGTTCGCTGCGACGTGAAGATCGCCGCGTAGTAAGGCGGTTCAGGTGTCTTGGCGACTGAGCTTCCGTGTGATGCCATATCTCTACTCCGTAAAATAGAAGCGCGTGAAGTGGTAGAACACCGGCGCGGAAAAACACAACGAATCGATTCGATCTAACATTCCGCCATGTCCCGCAATCGAACTGCCAAAATCTTTAATTCCGCGGTCGCGCTTAATCGCCGATAACACAAGCCCTCCGCTGAATCCCATCAGCGTAATCGCGAGCGACATTCCCGCCGCCTGTTTCGGATCAAACGGTGTCATGAAATACAGCGCCGCGCCCAGCAACACCGCCGACGCGGTTCCGCCGATAAATCCCTCCCACGTTTTGTTGGGGCTCACCTTCGGCGCAATCGCATGCTTGCCCAGCGTCTTGCCCCAGATGTATTGCAGCACGTCGTTCATCTGCGCCACGATCACGAACCACAACAGCAACTTCGCGTTCTGCCCCTCATACCCCGAAATCTTCAGCGTCAGTAACGCCGGCGCATGGCTCACGCAATAGACGCACACCATCAGCGCCCATTGCATTTCTGAAGTGCGCTCCAGGAACCGCTGGCAATCTCCCGCCGCCGCGCTCCGCACCGGCAACAGCAAAAACGCATACACCGGTATGAAAACGATAAACATCCCCACCCAGTCATACGCCAGCAGCACGTATTGCAGCGGCAGGATGATAAAGAACATCCAGAACAAACTTCGATGATCCCCCAGCCGCGTCGGCGTTAGCGTGATGAATTCCCGCAATGCCCAGAACGAAACAAATCCGAACAACACATATGTCCCCGTCGCCCCCAACGCTATCGACGCGCTGAAAATCACCGCCATCACCCACCAGGCTCGAATCCGCGCGTTCAAGTTCGCCACCGTCGTGCGTCCCGAGTCCGACTTCACCCGCTTCGCCAGCACCCACCCAATCACTGACGAAACCGCCAAAAACGCCGCGATTGCGCCGAGCACCGTCAACATCTCCCGATCAAAAGTGCGCGTCCAATTCATTGCTCCAGCTTCGCCACCACCAACCGCGTCCGACGCGCCGTCGTATAAACCGTCCCCACCACGATAATCGCCAGCGCCACCAACAACGCCCGCGGCGGCCAGTGAAACAGACCCTCCAATCCGGCAACGATGCACGCGATCGTCGTGAGGAACATCCGTTGCTGCTTCGCCATCGGCCCGCAAAATTGTTGCCCCGCGCCCGCGCTCGCCCCCAGCGCCCGCACATATGCCGTCATTACACTCCCCAGCGCAGCCGCCCAACCTAGCGTCGAACCCAACCACAACGATCCGGCAGCATATCCCGCGCAAATCAAAATCAGCGAATCCGCAATTCGATCCGGCAATTCATTGTAAATCTCGCCCGACTTCGATCCCAACCCACCTTCCACCGCCACCATTCCATCAAACAAATTACAAAGCAGCCGCGCCTGGATCATCAATGCCGCCAACACGAATAGCGTCAACGTCGCCCCAGCCGAGGGTTGCTGCCGCGCCCAAATCATCGAAGCCCCAGCCAGCGCCGCAAAGAACACGCTCAGCACAGAAATCGTGTTTGGATGCACATTTTGCCGAATCAATTGCGTGGCAATCTTCTGCGCCCACGAAGAACTGCGCACAGCGATCGGGCGGCGCTTAAGAGCTTCGCTCATTCACGCTATTTGCGCAGATACTCACTAAAATAAAAGAAAATCCGCAGCTTTCACTTTTCGTCAGCCTCGCTAAGCTCGTCGCATTCCTATGATCTCAACGAATGTCCGGAATTCTTTCTCCGCATTGTCCTTGAGCCTGCTGCTGGTTGGCTGCGCAAAAGAATCTGATTCACAAACTAATCAGCAAAGCGACCCCACTCAATCTGCCGCCGCCACCCAGCCCGGAAAACAAATCACCGTCGGAATGCTCCCGAAGCTCATCAACATCGATTATTTCGACGCCTGCAAACGCGGCGCGGAAAAAACCGCAGGCGAACTTGGCGTTACCTTAATCTACGACGGCCCCTCCGAACCCAGTGGGTCCGAACAAACGAAATTCTTCGACACCTGGATCCGCCAAAACGTCCAGGCGATCTGCGTCGCCCCGAATCAACCGAAAGGCATCACCCGCTTCGTCGAAAAAGCAAAGCAAGCCGGCATAAAAGTCCTCACCTGGGATAGCGACGCGCCCGAAAGCGGCCGCGATCTCTTTGTGAATCAATGCGACGAAAAAGTTCTCGGCGAAGCCTTGATGGACGATCTCGCGAAGCAAATGAACGAAGAAGGGGAGTGGGCCATCGCCATCGCCAGCCTCGATGCCGCCAATCTCAACACCTGGCGCCGCTTCGCCGAAGCTCGCGCGAAGGAAAAATATCCAAAGATGAATCTCGTCGCCACCGAAGTCACTAAGGAAGACGAAAACTTCGCGCGCGAAAAAGTTCAAACCCTCCTCAACGCCTACCCAAATCTCAAAGGCATCATCGCCTTCGATTCCAATTCCGTCCCCGGCGCGAGCGAAGCCGTTAAGCGCGCCAACAAAATCGGCAAGGTCGCGATCGTTGGAAATTCCACCCCGAACAAAATGCGCCCCTACATCAAGGACGGCGTGCTCCAGTCCTTTTATCTCTGGGATCCGCGCGCACTGGGTAGTTTGACGGTTGCGCTGGCCAAACTTGTGGTCGATGGAAAGGAGGTGACGGACGGCATGGATGTGCCCGGTTTCGGAAAAGTGACGCTGAGCAAAACCGATCCGAAGACCGTGATCATGGCCGAGCCGATTCGTTTCACCAAAGAGAACATCGATAAATACGATTTCGGCATTTAGCATGTTTGAAGCGAGAATTTCCCGCGCGTTGATCGATCAGGCGAACTCCCGCCTGCGCAAGAGCCACGAGGACGACCTCGACGCGCTCGGCCGCCAAATCGCGCGCCGGGGCATCAGCCTCGATTCGATCATCCGCCGCACCATGCGCTTCGGCGTCGCGCTTCCCTCCTGGGGATTTCAGCAAGGCGGAACACGCTTTGGTCGTTTCCCCGCGAAGGAAGAGCCGCAAACCCTCGAGCAAAAACTCTACGCCGCCTCGCTCATCAACGACCTCGCCGGCGTCACTCCCCGCATCTCCCTCCACATTCCTTGGGATACGCCCGACAAACTCGCCAACATCCGCCGCCTCGCGCGCCAAATCGGCCTGAAGTTCGACGCGATCAATTCCAACACCTTCCAGGACCAACCCGGCCAGCAACATTCCTACAAATTCGGTTCTCTCTCCCACACGGACCCCGCCGTCCGCCGCCAGGCCATCGAGCACAACATCCGCTGCATCGAACTCGGCGAAGCCCTCGGCAGCAAAGCCCTCATCGTTTGGCTCGCCGACGGCACCAACTACCCCGGCCAGCAAAATTTCCGCCGCGCCCTCGACCGCACCATCGATTCCCTCGAAAACATCTACGAAAATCTTCCCAACGACTGGCGCCTGCTCATCGAATACAAACCCTTCGAACCCGCTTTCTACTCCACAGTCATTAACGACTGGGGCACCGCCCTCATGGCCTGCCACGAACTCGGCGACCAGGCCGCCGTCCTCGTCGATCTCGGCCATCACCTGCCAAACACCAACGTCGAGCAAGTCGTCGCCCGCCTCGTCGCCGCGAATCGTCTCGGCGGCTTCCATTTCAACGATTCGCAATACGCCGACGACGATGTCTCCAGCGGCTCGATCAAACCCTACCAACTTTTCCTCATCTTCAACGAACTCATCGATGCCGCCGAAGATCGCCTCGTCAAAAATCGCAAGCCGAAGTTCAGCCCCAGCTACATGATCGATCAATCGCACAACGTCCGCGATCCCATCGAAGACCTCATCACTTCCTCCATCGAAATCCAGCGCGCCTTCGTCAAAGCCCTGCTCGTAAATCGAAAATCCCTCACCTACCACCAGCTCCGTAACGACGCCACCATGGCCGAACGCATCCTCAAAGTTGCCTTCGAAACCGACGTCTCACCCATCCTCGCCGAAGTCCGCCTCCAAAAAGGCTGCGCCATCGATCCCATCCTCGCCTACCGCCAATACCTCAGCGCTCGCGGCAAATCGCCCCACCTTTCATCCTAATCTTACACTTAATCCTAATCTGTTCAGCTTCTCTATGCCTCTGTGGTGAATAGCCCCTTACTTTACTCCACCACTTCCAAATTCCCCGCCTCCACCCGAATCGCCGCCGACTGCGCAATAAAATCCAGCCGCAACAACACGAACACAGTTCCCTGCCGCTCCTCCACAAATCCTTCCATCCCGCGCAACACACCGGACTTGATCTTCACCTTCTTACCCACTGCAATGTGCGGCAGCGCGACGATTTCGTAATCGCTCTCCAGCGCCATCAAAATGGCGCCTAACTGTTCCTCAAACGTCTTCTGGTCCGGAACATCCAACAAATTCGCCACGTAATCGCTTTGGTAAACTTTCTTCCTCTGCTCCGGCAGCAACCGCAAAAAAACATAATTCGGAAACAGCGGCTTCTCGAACGTCGCGGTCTTGCTCGTGTAAACCTTCACGCTCTTATAAACCGGTAACGTCACTGCGAACCCCTCCCGCTCGCAATATTCCGCCAACTTCTTCTCACACCGCGGCCGCGTATGCGCCACGTACCAAGCCAATTCTTTCGCGGCCTCGATCATTCCCGCTGCACCTCTCTTTTCGCGGCGCCCGTCCGGCTCGACGGCGCGCCCTCATTCCCTCTCCCTGCAGGGGAGAGGGTAGGGTGAGGGGTTCGCGCGTTCCAACACCAATCGCTCATTCTCTCGAACCAAATTCCTCTTTACGAAACATCGTTTCCTCATTTCCTCGGATGAAACCTCCGGTGCACCTCCTGCAATCGCCGTCCCGTCACATGCGTGTAAATCTCCGTCGTGCTGATGCTCGAATGTCCCAGCATCTCCTGGATCGCCCGCAAATCCGCCCCGTTCTCCAGCAAATGCGTCGCGAAACTATGTCGCAACATATGCGGCGTCACATTCTTCGCGATCCCGCAACGTTTCACTCGCTCCTTTATATGCAGCCACATCGTCACCCCCGCGAACGCCGTCCCGCGCCGCGTCAAAAAAACCGTTCCTGGCGAACGCGCCGTCACCAGCTTCGGCCGCGCGCTCCGCAAATATCGCTCCAAACTCTTCACCGCGCTTTTCCCCACTGGCACCACCCGTTCCTTGTTGCCCTTGCCGATCACCGAAATAAATCCCGAATCCAAATGCAACTGCTCCAATCGTAATGTCCTCAACTCCGCCAGCCGCAATCCGGATGCATACGCCAATTCCAGAATCGCATCGTCACAAATAGATTCCGGAGTTTCATCGATCGAAGGCTGGAGCAACTTCTCAATCTCCGGCCCGGTAAGATTCTTCGGCAGATTCTTCCAACGTTTCGGCAGCGACAAATTCTCCGCGATATTTTCCGGCAACAACTTTTCGCTCTCGCAAAACTTGTAGAACGCCCGCAACGCCGCAATCGCCAGGTAAATCGAACTCGTGCTCGCTTTTTTCGCTGGCGCCTGTGCTTTCTTCGAAGGATCGCGCGGCGGTCGCCCCGCCCGCCGCGGACGCGTCTGCTCGTGAATCAAAAAGTCGGTGAGATGTTTCAGCTCCACCGACCGCCAGTCCTTCAAACCCTTCGTTTGCGCCCACTGCACAAACCGCCCCAGCAACGCCGCATAAGTCCGCTGCGTATGTTCCGCCTGGCCGCGCTCACTCCGCGAATATTGCAGGAAGTCTTCGACCAGCGTCTCCATCAAAGCGGCCAATCTCGCTGCGACCTACAACTTCTTCCCCGTGACCTTCTCGTAAGCCTCCACGTATTTCGCCGTCGTCTTCTCGATGATATGCGGCGGCAGGGCAGGAGCGGGCGGATTCTTGTCCCAATCCAGCGTCTCCAAATAATCCCGCACGAACTGCTTGTCGAAGCTCGGCTGGCTCTTGCCCGGCGCGTATTGATCCGCCGGCCAGAACCGCGACGAATCCGGCGTCAACACTTCATCAATCAAAATCAGCGTCCCATCCGGCATCGTTCCAAATTCAAACTTCGTGTCCGCGATGATAATCCCTCGCTTCCGCGCATACTCCCGCGCAAACGAATAGATCTTGATGGACATATCGCGCACCTTTTCCGCGATGTCCCGCCCCGCGATCTTCGCCGCCGTGTCGAAATCAATATTCTCGTCGTGCCCCGTCTCCGCCTTCGTCGACGGCGTGAAAATTGGCTCCGGCAACTCCGAAGAATCCTGCAACCCTGCCGGCAACTTCACCCCGCACACCGTCTGCGACTTCTTATATTCCTTCCACCCGCTCCCCGCCAAATACCCGCGCACCACGCACTCGATCGCCAGCGGCTTCGCCTTCTTCACGATCATGCTCCGCCGCCCGATCTGCGCCGCAAACGGCTTCAACTTCTCCGGCAACGGATCATTCGCTCCGGCCAGCCGATGGTTCGGCACGATATTCGCCACCTGATCGAACCAAAAATGCGAGAGCTGCGTCAGCACCTCCCCCTTCCGCGGAATTCCGTTCGGCATCACACAATCAAACGCCGAGATTCGATCACTCGCCACAAACAGGAAAGAATCCCCCAAATCAAAAATCTCCCGCACCTTCCCGCTCTTCAGTTTCTTAATTCCCGGCAACTCCAGGTTCAGCACCGTATCATTCAAATTCGTCATCGCCCGCGAAGTATGGTAACGCCGCCCAAAACCGCAAGCGCGAGAAGAGCAGGGGAGTCAGTCGATCTATGAACTCATTGGATAAGCGCAAGTAGATCCCGATGAATTAAATTCCAGGGTTGATCTAGATTGATCGTCCGAATTCCGATTTTGTGCCCTTTGTGGGTAAAGTTTGCTGCCAGCGGAGCGTCCATCATCGGGTAAAGCAGCATCATTTCACACGCGTTCGCCGCATCGCCCTTCAAGTTGTCCATGTAGGCATTGATTTGATACAGATGTGCGGAGCGCAGCTTCTCCGCCTCATAATGTCGCTGTGTAGCTTCTGGTGTGAATTTGCAATCGATTACGATCTTTCGGGTTCGGGAGGTGAGACTAATGTCCGTCACCATTTTTGGTAGCAACCCTTCGGACACTTGGTCGACGGGGTCCCACCGCCACTGGAGTGTCTCGGCGGCCACATGGAATGTGTCACCGAAGTGAATCCGATAAAAATTTCGTACGAAGTTTTCAAACAGAATTGCCATTTCTCGCCGGTCGCGTACGAAATCTATGAACTTGCTGTTACCCGCCCGCTCTGAAACGAGCAGATTACGATGAATCAGCTCGCAAATCTTTAGTAGGAAATCATAAAATTGATTGTTCCTGTGAAGTTGAACTTGTCCAAACAATCGGCCGCTGAGTTCAATGTCTTTGATCTCTGAAAAAAGCCGACATAGTTGCGCAAGGCTCTCGTACAGTTTTGAATCTAAAACTCTGCGCCGCATCAGCTGCAGCATTGTGGCCTTCAAAATGCGGTTGTGCAGCACGTCGTAACTTAGTTCGTCGAACTCGCACGGTAGGCGTGCCGTCGCTGTTCGACCGACAGCTTCCTGAAAACAAATCCGCCCCCGCAAACGTTGGGTCCACTCGTGGTGAGAAATATATCCCCGATCGAAACCACGCTTGAGCAGATGTTTGGTGCCATTGATCAGCACGCTGGCAAAAAGATCTGCCAGCGTCGTGCTGTCGATTCCCTCGACAGCAACAACATCTTTCTCCGTCAATTTATCCCATGCGTAGCACAGCAGATAATAGATGTTCTGGATCGGTATGTTCAAGCTGGTGCCAGCAACGCCTCATGCTGCTGTTTAACTTTCTGCTCGTCGTCGAACCAATATTCCTCCAGGAGTGGTACGATTTCCGATTCGATCACCCTGCGATACCACGCATCGTCTAATCGCACGTCGGTTCCGGCCGGACAAAAGTAGCTGTGTCCAATTTGATAGCCAGGGCCGAGATTCTTTCCGTCTGCATGAACTACTGCATTCAAAGCTGCCATTCGGGTCACGATCTGGCGGATCAGTTCAGTACTCGCGCCGCGTTCTTTCAGGAACTGCACGAATACCTCGCTTGAGAACGCTGGCTTCAATGTTATGAAACGAAATCGTCGACGGAGCGCGTAGTCGACCATTGCCAACGATCGGTCGGCAGTGTTCATCATGCCAATCAGGTAGACATTTCCAGGGATGTAAAACTTTTCTCCGTTTCTGCAGTACGCCAGCGGTATCGCGTGCTCCTTCCCGCGCTTATCAGCCTCTATCAGCATCATCAGCTCGCCGAAAATCTTGCTCAGGTTTCCGCGGTTAATCTCGTCAATGATGAAAACATAAGGCTTACCGGACGCCTCTTCGCTCTGTGCTCGCCGGCAAAACTCGTAAAATAATCCATCTTTTAGATCGAAATGACCTGCTACGGTTGGGCGGAAACCTTGTATAAAGTCCTCATAGGAATACGACTGATGGAACTGAATCACTTCGGCCTGTCGCGCGTCGTTTGACCCGACAAGAGCGTACGCAAGGCGGCGGGCTACATAGGTTTTCCCAACTCCCGGTGCACCTTGGAGGATCACATTCTTCTTTTCCTTCAAAGCAGCCAGCATTTCATCGAACTGGTTCTCAGAGAGAAACAGTCCCTCCATAGCCGCTTTCTTATCGTACCGCTTGATTTCGTCTCCACCGTTCGGCCTCATCGGATCAACCTCGGCGGCGGATATACCGGTTTGCAGTAGTATAGCGCGCTTTCGTCGATCAAACACCATGCTGAGCAATTCGCGGTTATTCAGATCTCTCCAAGGCGACGAATTCCAATGTTCAAATCGTTTAGCCGCTTGTTCGAGGCTGCTCTCAAACTCAATCCGCGCCGCAGAGGTTAGGTCTTGAATCACTTCAAATGGGACGTGAGCCAAATTAAACTCTGTGCCATTGATCCGTTCTGCAAAGGGTTCCTGATAGAAACTCACTTGAGCCAGATCTTGGCCATTTCGACAAAGAAATTGCACATTCTGTGCGTCATTGCGCTTTGTCATGAACGTTAGAATCGCCCAATTACCGAAGTTTAGTCGCATCTTTAGGGTGCCTCCCTTTGGAAGCGTGAGAGCGATCCGTTCGTCAGTGTCCGCTTTCTCTTCGGAAACGCCTAATCTAGTTAGCGCCACTCCCAAAAGGTCGAAGGCTGTGTTTGCCTCCTCAATCGTCGCAAAGAGATCGTTGAATGGTGATCCCAACTTCTTCTCTGTTTTGTTCCCCGACCGCGTGGCGAATAGGTGAGCATCATGCGAGATCTGCATGTTGTTCGTGCCGAGCCGCTCGGACACTTCCGTCATCCATTTACGGTAGCTCTCATAATCTCTTGCCTCAATCGCGACTCCGTTGATCTTCGTGAACGCCGCCGTTTTCGAATCGTAAGGAAGGAATCGGTCTGGATTGATCCAGAAAAGCGCGATGCTCAACAGGCCAATCTTCACACATTTCAACCTGATGCATTCGTTGAAAAGAGTGGCATCGATGTCTTCAATTCCGCCGTTTGCTGCCGCCGCGGCTATCCTCCAAAGACGAGGGATGTGATCTTTATCCCGCTCCCATGCATATGGAAAAAGGCGCGACGCACGATTGTCGAACAGCGGCAAGCCGTGGAAATCTTCTGGAATTGCAGCCGTTAGGCCCCACCTCTCCTTAACGAACCGCCAGTTCTCGCGCCGGTTGCTGTCTGTTATGTTCCGGTTGAAAGTTGCGAAAAACGTAAGTGGGTCAATTTCGGTTAGAGGAATCGTTTGGCGGGTTTCCGTATAATCGTCCAAGCTTACCACCTTCAATCCGCGCGCCTGCATCTCCCGCAAAGCCGAAAGCAGTTCCTCCTGATTGTTACGATGTTCGAGAAGCTTACGAATCGCTTCCTGATGAATCTGAACCCAAGTAAACATTTTTATTGTGCCGCAATGCATGAAGTTTGTTGCCGCTCCGAAATCCTCACTTCGCTGAGTTTTCGCCTCCTACTGCTCTCCACTCCTACTCTTGGCTAGCAAAAGAAACTCCTCTTTCGTTTTGACCCGGATCATTTGACCCGCTGAAAGCTGCGCGAATCCAATGGCTGCTTCGCGCTTGAGCCACTCGTTATATGACTCTGCCTCCGGCCTGAGCCGAAGCCGTTCACGAATCGCTTTCATAGGACGTCTCATAGATTTTTCGCCGGTCATTCTACCCGCGCATAACCTCGTCGCCTAGCCATTCCGCGCCTTGACCGCACCCCGTAAAAATGCTTAAATCAGAGCGTGATTCGAACCGAAAAATTCGAGTCACCTGCCGACGCAGTATGCACGCCAGCCGGTCCCTCCAGACCCGCTCGCAAGCCTACTCACTCCGAGCCAGGTGACTCCTTTTGCCATGCCGCGCCGATCATTTCCGGCGCGTGCTCCTCCCTGTACAATTCTCGTCGATCCAGCCGGCCCGCTTTACGCCGCATGACTTCGTTTTCTTCGTTCCCTTCTGTGCGTTCCTCTTCTGTTTTATCGACGCAAGTGCCTGATTTATCGCTTTTTAACGCTTATTATCGCCTCCTCATCTCGCGAAGTGCATCGCCCAAATCTCCGCAAGTACCTGCAATAACGCTTTGTAACGCCAAACGTCCTGCTTTCATCGATCAAAAAACGCCCGCAATTCCGGCAATTCCACCAAATTCCACTTCATTTCATTTCACGCCGGAGCGCAGATCCCTTGGCCTCTTGCGGAATCCCCCGTTCAACATTTTCGTCGCATCACGATTCGCGAAGCGAACGTCTCTCGCGGGGAAACCAACTTGTGGCAGGCCTAACCGCGAAGCGGTTCGTCTCTCCTGTTGTTCAGACTTTGGGAAGCCCACTACTTGCAGCTACCCTTTTCGACCTCCAAAACCTCTGTGCGCGAACCAAATCGTGCACGACGCTTGCAGGCGGCAGTCTACATAAAAACACACTCGCACCGTCAGCTCGTTCCACTGAATTCCATCAGAAAAGCCCCGTAATTCCGCTAATTCCACCAAATTCCACTTCGCGTGAGTTCACACCGAATCGACGTAAGTCCTTGATTTCACTCTTTTTCACGCCAAACGTGCGGAGTCCACATTCATATCCCTGCACAGCTCTTCTTCCGTGCATTCCGCGACCAGTTTCCCCATTCGTGTTTATTCGTGCCCCTTTGTGGTTTCCGTCTCCCTTCTCCCAAAATCGCTTGGCCCTACCGCTCCATCCAAATACTATCCACGGCTCCGTTATGATTAAGAAAGCCAAGGGAACAGCGCCCAGGAAAAACAGTTCAGCCACCGTCCGAAACGGTTCCAGCATCGTTGCCAGTCCGAATACCTCTATCACTTCCGTCCTCCACGAGGACCGCGTCTTGCCGCCCGCGAAAGAGTTTAGCCTCCGCGCCCACGTCAAATCGCTCGGCCAGTACCAAAAGCTTTACAAAGAATCAATCAACGATCCCGACACTTTCTGGGGTCGCATGGCCGAACAGGAACTGGTCTGGTTCAAGCCGTGGAAAACCGTCCTCAAATGGAAAGCGCCCGATGCCAAGTGGTTTGTCGGCGGCAAGCTGAACCTCAGCTACAACTGCCTCGATAAACATCTCAACACGCCCACCGCCAACAAAGCCGCCATCATCTGGGAAGGCGAACCAGCCGCCCCGGGGAAACCCGGCGAGGAACGAACCCTCACCTACCGTCAGTTGCATCGCGAAGTCTGCATGTTCGCGAATGTCCTCAAGCGAAACGGCATTCGCAAAGGTGATCGCGTCATCATTTACCTGCCGATGGTTCCCGAAGCCGCCATCGCCATGCTCGCCTGCGCTCGCATCGGCGCCGTTCACTCCGTCGTCTTCGGCGGATTCAGCGCGCAGTCTGTCGCCGATCGCGTTTTCGATTCGCAAGCCAAGCTCGTCATCACTGCCGATGGCGGTTTCCGCCGCGGCGCAGTCGTTCCACTGAAAAAGAATGTCGATGACGCCCTCAAGCTCAACGATGCGAATGGCAAGTCACTCACCGAAACCATCGAAAAGGTCATCGTCCTCCGCCGCGCCGAGAACGAAATTCATATCGAGGAAGGCCGCGACGTCTGGTGGCATCGCGAACTTGAATATGTCGACGCGAATTGCCCCGCTGAAAAGTGCGACAGCGAAGATCCGCTGTTCATTCTTTACACCAGCGGCTCCACCGGCAAACCGAAAGGCATTCTCCACTCCACCGCCGGCTATTTGCTCGGCGCGAAGATGACTACCAAGTACGTCTTCGATATTCAGGATACCGACGTCTATTGGTGCACGGCCGATGTCGGCTGGGTCACTGGCCACAGCTACGTCGTTTACGGTCCGCTCGCCAACGGCGCCACGTCACTCATGTATGAAGGCGCGCCGAACTGGCCCGAGCCAGACCGTTTCTGGCACATCGTTGCTAAATACGGCGTCACCATTCTCTACACCGCGCCCACCGCCATCCGCGCCTTCATGAAGTGGGGCACCGAATGGCCGAAGAAACACAATCTCTCCTCCCTCCGCCTGCTCGGCTCCGTCGGCGAACCGATCAATCCGGAAGCCTGGATGTGGTATCACGAACACATCGGCGGCAAGCGTTGCCCCATCGTTGATACCTGGTGGCAAACCGAAACGGGCAACATCATGATCACCCCGCTCCCCGGCGCGACTCCCACCAAACCCGGCAGCGCCACTCTCCCGTTCTTCGGCATCCTGCCCGAAGTCGTGGACGACAAGGGAAATCCCGTTCCGCGCAATTCCGGCGGCAAGCTCATCATCCGCAAGCCGTGGCCGAGTATGCTTCGCGGTATCTGGGGCGATCCTCAACGGTTCAAGGAAGTTTACTGGAGCGAAGTGAAAGGCGCGTACTTCACCGGCGACGGTTGCCGCCAGGATAAAGACGGTTACTTCTGGATCGTCGGACGCATCGATGACGTCCTCAACGTCGCCGGCCACCGCATCGGCACCGCCGAAGTTGAAAGCGCCCTCGTCAGTAATCCGAAAGTCGCCGAAGCCGCCGTCGTCGGTCGTCCGGACGAATTAAAAGGCCAGGCCCTCGTCGCCTTCGTCACTTTAAAAACCGGCATCAAAGCCAGCCCCGCGATTCGCGAAGAACTCCGCGCCCACGTCGGCAAAGAAATCGGCCCCGTCGCCAAACCCGACGACATCCGCTTCGCCGAAGCGCTTCCGAAAACCCGGTCCGGCAAAATCATGCGCCGCCTCCTGAAACAAGTCGCCAGCGGCGGCGAAATCAAAGGAGACGTCACCACTCTCGAAGATCTGAACGTCCTGACAAAACTAGGAGCCGCCGACGAGTCCTAAGGGCCATCCTGAGTTCCGGACTTACCAAAGCCGGTGCCGGAACTCGGCCCGGCGTATGATTTGAAAGACCGCAGGCGCGAATAGGTTGACTCCGTCAATCCTATGAACCTGAAGTCTTTTCGAGATTTACTGATCGAGGAACTGCGCGATATCTACGACGGCGAGCAGCAACTCGTCCACGCATTTCCGCTCATGGCCGACGCCGCCATCCTGCCCCAGCTCAAGCAGGCCTTCATCGATCACCTCGAACAAACAAAAACGCACATCACCCGTCTCGAAAAAATCTTTCTCCAATTCGGCGAGCAACCCACCGGCAACCCCTGCAAAACCATGCAGGGCCTCATCGCCGAAGCCCAGGACATTATAGATCTCGAGCTGGAAGCCGACCCCGGCGTCCTGGACGCCGCGCTCCTCGGCGCTGCCCAAAAAGTCGAGCACTTCGAAATCGCCGCCTACGGCACGGCCCGGACCTACGCCGAGATTTTGAAACTGAACGGCATCGCGTCCATGCTCCAGGAAACCCTCGATGAAGAAGGCAAGACGAACAAGCTCCTGAACAAACTTGCGATGCACTCAGTCAATCCCGAAGCCGCCGAAGCCACTCGCCCCGGCAAAGTTTTGCGCGAAGCCGTCGTCTCAGTTCTCGAAGCAACCAAGTAGCTGTACATTCCGAAGACAGGCGCCACGCCTCCCGGTCCGGCCGACCTGGATGTGCTACATTCTCTCCAGGGAACAAAGGGTTGGAGTGAAAACCATCGAAGTCAAAAGCCTCGGCGACCTGCTCGACCGCGCCACACCGAATGAGGCGGATCCCGCCAGCGGCCGCCTCCGCGACACTTCCATCTATCGCGGCGTCTCCCGCGCCGAAGACCCGCTCCTCACCAGCCTCGATCGACTCGGCGGGCTGGAGCAACCGCACTGCAAATCGCACCTTGAGGAACATCTTCTCCGTAACTTCATCCGTTACGGAAAACCCTTCCTTCCCGGAAACCGCGAGAACCTCTGGGAAATTATGGTCATCGCCGAGCACCACGGACTTCCGACGCGCCTCCTCGATTGGACTCACTCGCCCCTCGTCGCCGCCCACTTCGCCACCCTCTCTCCCGGCCATACGGATCGTGTCGTCTGGCGGCTCGATTGGAAAGCGGTCCACAAAAAATTCGGCCTCCGCGAACTCGTCTTTCTCGTCGAAGACCTCGACGCCCTCCTCAAAGAACGCGGCCTCCCCGCCACGTGGGAATTCCTAAATTGCAACATCCCGGCCACGCAGGAATTCATCTGCGTCCTCGAACCTCCCGCCATCACCCCGCGTCTCGCCGTCCAATCCGGCGCTTTCACCCTCTGCTCCGCCAAGGACCGCAGCCTCGATAAAGTTCTGGAAGCCCATGATCTTCTCGATTCTCTTACGGCCTTCGTCATTCCCGCGGATCGCACCGACTACATTCGCGACCAACTCGACCTGTGCACTGTCGACGAGCGGCGCCTCTTCCCTGGGCTGGATGGGATTGCCGCGGAACTGCGGCGTTACTACTCCAGCACGGCGGGAGATTAGGGAAAGTTCGCGTTTTGAATTCCTGGATAATGCGATATAGTCCCCGAATTCAGGATGAATTTCAGGGTGCTTTTGCTATTGGCTGTTTCCTTGGTCACGCGCGCGGTGGAACCAATTCCCTACGCTCAGCCCCCCAATGACCCGTACTTTTTCCCGATCGGCACCAGCCTCCCTGGCCAATGGTATCTCGAAGGCCTCCGCACCAACGGCACCCGCTATGCGATCGACATCAACGCGCGCAGCGCCTGGAGTCTGTCCCGCGGCGAAGGCGTCACCATCGCCATCGTCGACACGGGCGTTGACGTCGCGCATCCCGATTTAATCAATCAACAAAACGCCGCGCTCCACTGGAACTTCGAAGCCGACGTCCCCTTCGGCAATCCTCCATCCGCCATACACAATCACGGCACACCCGTCGCCGGTTTGGCCGTGGCTGAAGGTTACAACAATCGTGGCGTAGTCGGCGCCGCACCCGAAGCCGAGTTCGCGAGTTGGGTGATCTACCGCACCAACTCAAACTTCGTTCCGAACACTCAGCTCGCAAAAATGTTCGAGTATAAAATCCAGGATGTCGAAGTGCAGAATCACAGCTGGGTGCTTCCAGGCGTTCGCCCAGTGGTCATGTCAGCCGCGGAAGACCTGGCGATTTCGAACGCAGTTTACAATGGCCGCGGTGGAAAAGGCGTGGTGATGGTCCGCGCTTCCGGCAATTCCCGCGGAAACGGTGACTTGAACGGACGTAACGCGAATGAGGATGAGTACATGCTGGATCATCGCGTGATCACTGCGGCCGCGATCGACTACCAGGGGCGTGCCGCCTGGTACAGCACTCCGGGCGCCCCCATCCTTGTTGCCGCTCCGGGCGGGGACGACAACCTCACGCTTATGACCACAGACCGTTCCGGGGACCGGGCGGGCTACAATGAAATCTCATTTCAGAACGACCTGGCAGATTACGTTTATCACAGCCTTGGTTTCGCCGGCACGTCCGCCTCCACACCGTTGGTTTCAGGCGTAGTCGCGATGATGCTTTCAGCCAACCCGAGTTTGACGGTTCGGGACGTGCAACACCTGCTCGTGCAAAGCGCGTATCACTCCGATCCGAACGATCCGGACCTCATCGAAAACGGCGCTGGGTTCCCCGTTACGCATAACGTCGGTTTTGGGACAGTGAATGCTGGTTCGGCCGTTCAACTTGCGACTTTGTGGCCGGGCGTTCCTGGCGCGGTGAGCGTGACGAACTCGGTTCAGGGTACCACCGCGATTCCAGACGCCGGGTATCGCCTCCTTACCAGCGGCCCCGAGGTGCCCACAGAATTGCAGTCGATCGTTGTTTTGCCGAGCGCTGGCATGTTCGCGGAAGAGGGCACGCCCCAGGTCCCGCTCGTTTACGTGGGGCGCGCCATCGAACCGCTCACGAATGACCTCACTGGGAAGGCGGCGTTGATCCAACGTGGCGCAGCTGACTTTTCGGTGAAGATACAGCACGCCGCGGACGCCGGCGCGGTCTTCGCAATCATTTTCAACAACCAGGGTTCGAACGTGCTCAAGACACTGGGTGGAACTGACTTCGTGCCGATTCCCGCGATTTCGATTACTCAGCGCGAAGGCGATGCGCTGGCGGCCCTCGCCACGAATTCAACCGTGCAGGCGCGCATTGCCCACGACAAAGCTCAAATGACCTTCAGCGTTACAAATGCGCTCATCACAGAACACGTTCTGCTGCATCTGGACCTTGCCCACCAAACGCGCGCTCACCTGCGCGTAAGTCTCGTCTCGCCCACCGGCGTGCGCAGCGTGCTCCAGCGCCTGGGTGACGACACAAACGCCTTCATTGGACGCTGGACTTACATGACCACCCATCATTTCTACGAAAGCCCAATCGGCGCGTGGCGTCTCGAAGTCAGCGATCAATTCGAAGGCGGAGTCGGAGTCATTAATGGTGCGGAGTTGGAAATACGTGGCATTCCAATCACCGACACCGATCGTGACGGATTGCATGACGCCTGGGAACAAACGCACTTCACAAACCTCATCAGCGGTCCGAAGGATGATCCAGATTCCGACGGTTTTTCCAACGCGCGCGAACAAATGCTCCAATTCAACCCGCGAGCGAACGACGCGCCGCTAAAGATCGATCTTTCGAAATGGAGCGATTATTACGTGCGCCTCAATTGGCCGGCCCGGAGCGGCGTGCAATACGAAGTTTACGGCGCAACTGATCTCGCTGGCGAGTTCACGAGCCTCGGCATTGTGACCGGCGGATTCCCGCGCGTAGCTTTTTTCAGCCGCCTGGACCAACCGTTCCGCTTCTACCGAGTGGAAGAGCGACCAGCCCCTTGATCACTTCAGCGAGCGCAGGTAAGTGAACAAATCGCTCACGTCCGAAGGTTGCATCGAATCGAGCAATCCTTCGGGCATGATGCTTTTCTGCGTGAATTCAGCTCGGCGCACTTGATCCTTCGAGATGCGCTGATCCTGTAGGTTCGGCTGGCGCAGGACGTAGGCGGACTCCTCGTCCTTCACAAGAAAACCGTCCAGCGATTCGCCATCGCGCAACTCAATTCGAAAGTTGCGATATCCCGCTTCCATCGCGGCGTTCGGCGTCAGGATCGCGCGCAGCAACGTCTCCGTTCCGCTCGCGCCCGCGCCGTTGAGGACCGGGCCGAGTTGCCCGCCTTCGGCATTCACACTGTGGCAGACCTGGCAAGCTGATGCGAAGATGGAGCGTCCGTTCTCGAATTTGCCGTCCTTGTCAGCGAGCGTGCGGATGCGCGCGAACTGCGCATCCAATTCTCGCGCTCTGGCAGGCGTCAGCAGCGCAGGACCGTCGGAAATTCTAGTGGGGTGTGCCGATCCGTTCAGTTTTGGCCAGGACGTGGAGAAGTGGTGAACCAAGCCGGAAGGCAACTCTGCGCCCTCAAAGGTTCGATCGAAGTGGTTTCGAATCTCTTCTGCCGAACGCGCTCTATCCCAAACACGAAACTCCGCCATCTCCGCCTGCGTGCCTCGGTTCGGTATCGTCCGCCCGATATCAAGATCTTTAAACGCGATTGTCACCTTCCGTTCATCAGTGCTGTCGATCTCTCCGTTCAGAAACAGTCGGAATATACCCGCTGAATCGCGTGTGACGGCGATATGCGTCCACGTGTTCGGCGTGGTGGCTTTGCGCGCGACCACGCGATCGCCAATTTCCTGCCCGCAATAAACCCGAAAATGTCCGCCCGCAAAGTTAAAGTCAGCGCCACCCGGCACGCCGAGAATTCCGTCGTCGTTGCTAATTCCAGGTTCGAGTCGGATCCAGCACTCCACGGTGAAAGGCCCGTCCAGTGTGATATTCGAATCGACATACGCGTCGTCGCTTCCATCGAGCCGCAGCACCGGGCGCAACTCAGACGAAAGCCGCTCAGCCAGCGCCTTCAATTCGGGATCATTCGGGAAATGGGTTACCAATCGCTCCAGTGTCTCGCCATCAATGTCGCGTTCCGAAACACCGCCCGTGCGCAACCCCCATAAAAGTGCTTTCGCCAATTCCGGACGCCGGCTCAGTTTTTGAACGGCCGCGCGCAATTGTATCCGATTCATCTCATCGAAGAACTCGTGGAACAGGTCTGGCAAATCTTTGTGCGTTTCTACTAGCGAATTGAGAATCTCACCCTTCACCGCGCTCTCTCTCGTTTCCCGGAACAACGCTGCGAGCGTCTCTGGATCGGCACCGTCGAATTCGCGTAATGCTTTGATGACCGCAACCTGGGTTTTTCCCGGTTGGCCGCGCAAGGCTCCGTTCAACTCCGTGCCGAGCGCCTTGATCTTAAATCCGCCCGCGAAATTCGCGGCCCCGACGAGATCGCCCTCATTCCAAATGGCTCGCACTGGCTCAGCGAGCAGCGGCGCGATCCTCGTCGTCTCAATGCGGCTTCGCACCTTGAACAAAGCATCCAGCGTCAATCTTCGGGTTTCCGGCTTTGCAAGCAGCGCTTTTAAAGTCTCCAGCGACTCCGATCTCTCTAAGGAATCTGCGAGGCGCAATAGTTCCTCTTCGTTCGGAATTCGATTCACTCCGCGCAGAACCCTCGCGAACTCGTCCGCGTTCTCCTCTTTTGGCAGCGCAAGCATGAACAGAAGCTGCGCCTCTGCTGTCATGCGCTGACCCGCGGCGGAGGCGAGATACGCCCGAGCCGGGGCAGCATTCTCCTCCAACGCGGCGCGAACAAGATAACGTTCAAAGTCGCGATCATACGCCTCGCGAAGCTTCATCGGTGCGCCGTTATGAGGATCTTTTCCGATCGGCTCAGAGAGGCTCGGTTGCACCATCCGCGCGAGCACCTGGAACATCCCAGGATTTTTGAGATGCAACCGCGCAACGCGTATGACCTCTGCGCGCACTTCTGGATCGCTGTCCCGCGTGTGGTCGGCGAGTAGTGCCATGACCTCAAGGGAACTGGCTTTCACGTTGGCCATCGCGCGAATTGCTTCGCGTCGGATATTTCGATTTGTGTCGAACTTCACCTTGTTGATCAGCTCCAGTTTCAACGAACCCAGTTCCTCCAGCGCCCACAAGGCATGAATCCTGTATTCCGCTTTCGCTTCTGCGTTCTCGACGATCTTCACTAATTCCGGTGCAAGGCCCGTTGCATTGCGATCGGCAATTTGATGCACCGCCGTTCGCATTTCCCAGGTCGAAGCCGCCTGAAGATGCTTCAGCAAATCTGCATCGCTCGCCTTTTCCAAATTAGCAGGGCGTGTGCGCGGCTGATCTTTATGCCGCACGCGCCAAATTCGCCCGCGCGTCTTGTCGCGCTCCGGATGCGTCCGTGGCACTTCGTTGTGCGAAATGATTTTGTTGTACCAATCGACAATGTAGAGGCAGCCATCAGGTCCGAAGTGAATCGCCACCGGACGGAACCATTCATCCGAACTCAGCACGAAATCCGGCAGCTTCTCGTAGCGGTGATACGGCCCATCACGACGAATCTTGATCGCCTGAATTTTCCGCGTGATGGGATTCGCCACATACATCACATCCGCATACGCGCCCGGAAATGACGCTTCCGGATCGCTCATCGCCAATCCGGATAGCCCCGTGCCGCCCATCTGAAACTTCACCTCGCTCGGGAAATACGGCGCATACGGCTTGAACGCCCCACTGCACCCTGGGTAACTCGCGCCTGCGTGAAAGGCCATCACCGGATATCCATAATCGTTCGCTTCCTGAATAAACGTTTCGCCTTCACGCCCGATCACCAGTCCCCAGATGTTGCACGGACCGGAAGTGAGATCCTCGAACCGCATCCCATCCAACGTAAATCTCGCGAGCCGCGTCTGGTCGAACTTATGTTCCCGCCCATCCTTCGTCTTCACGCGCGAATAGTTGAACGCGCCCTGCGCTAAATAAAACCACCCGCCCGGCGCGCGCGTGAATTGGTGCGGCATCAAGTGCGAGTCCTGAATGCCAAACCCTGTAAGGATCACTTCCCGACGATCCTCTTTTCCGTCGCCGTCAGTGTCCCGAATAAAAAGCACATCCGGCCCGTGCCCAACAATCGCGCCATCCTTGTAAGGAAGAACTCCCATCGGCATCGCAAGACCATCCGCAAACACCCGCGGCTGCTGCGGCTTCGCTGCGTAAGGATCATCAAACACCAGCACGCGATCGCGGCCGCCCTTTTCATACAACGCCCGCGCAGCTTCCGGCTGTTCATTGCCATCGAGCGGATACTCGAGCGCAGTAATCGTCCACAACCGGCCCGCAGCATCCCATGCGACGGTGATCGGTTTCCCAACGCCTTGCTCCTCGCTCGCCACTAACTCGATTTCGAAACCGGGCGGCAGCGAGAAAGCCTTCTGCTGTTCACTCGGCAGGGCAGGGGACAGAGCTTTCCCTCCCTCGCCCCTCTGAGGGGACCACGATTCGCGAAGCGAACGTCTCTCAGCGGGCGACAAACTTGTGGCGGGCTTGGGAAGCCATTGGGCTGGGGTGAGGGGTTCCGGCGCGCCAACAAATTCCGCCCCGACTGCAGAACAGCCCACTAACAAGAGCAAGGCGATCGTGCGCATTTACTTCAGTTCTTTGATCGCGATGTTACGGAATTGTACCAGGCTCGGCGGACTGGTCCATTTCCCGTCCCGCTTCGCCCCATGATGCTGCAACACCACCGGCCCGCGCTCCGGAAGGTCCGGCAAATTCGCGCGATCGATCACCGTCTTCCCATTCAACACCACCGTCACTGCTTTTCCCTTCACCGTAATCTCAAACTGATTCCATTCACCCACCGGTTTATCCGCCTGCATTTTCGGCGTGACCGCCGCCCGCATTTCCGCTGGCACTTTGGGATCCATCCTCACGCCGTACATTTCCCCCGACCCAGCCGGCCAGCACCAAATGTTGATCTGATGCCGCGACGAACCCCGCACGTAAATTCCCGAATCCGAATCTGGCAACGCGAGTTTCAATTCCTTTCCCTTCACATCCTTCGCATGCGTCCCATCCGGCAAAATGTAAGGCACATTCGGATTGATATACGGCGTCTCCTTAATCCTCCATTCCGCCCGCAGCACAAAATCCCCAAACTCCTTCTCGCTCGCCAAACTCTTCTCCCCCTTCGCCTCGCTCTCCGCGTCGTAATCGATCACCCCGTTCACCACTTTCCAATGCCCGTTATCACCTTCCGGAATTTTCCACCCGCTCAGATCCTTTCCGTTAAACAGCGGCACAAACCCATCCTTCTCTGCCGCCATATTCGAATCCACCGACAACAATAACGCGCAAGCCATCGCCGCGCCCGAACGCATCGCACAACTTCGTTTCATAGGAATGCCCGTATTCTAATCGAACCCTTCTCCACCCCAAGCCTTAACTGCTCTCCTTGTAGGCGCCGACGTGAGGAGGCGTTCCTCGCAATCTCGAAGGACCCTTCCTCTCGCCGCGGTTTCACAAACAACAAAATCCTATCCGCGACCTGCCTCAAGGCCCAAAGGGCTGCCCCAGAAGCTAAAGGAAAGTTTCGGCAAGGGGGATCCCGCCGGGTGTAATCAATTTCGCGTGAGATCGGTCCTCACCCCATAGGTCTCCTCGCTTCCGCGAATAACTCCGGGATAGCTATAAGCCGGTGCGCAAGCGAGTCTCCGAGCGCAGCCACCGGTATCCGCATCAAAAACGCCTGCACCTTGGAGGGGTACCGGAATTCTTTCGAACTCCAACCTGTATTCTTGACGCTCTCCCGCTGGAGTTTACCCTCCCTCAGCATGTCCGCTTTTCGGCTTTCCTTGATATCGATCCTCGCCGTCGCCTTTCTTTTCTCCGCACTTAACACTTTAATCCACGCCGCTGTCGTCCACGGCCCCATCTACAATCCGGACACCGGCCATTTCTATTTCCTCCTCAGCCAAAACAACTGGACTGCCAGCGAAAACGAATCCCAACTTCTCGGCGGCCACCTCGCTACGATCAACGAGGCCAACGAACAGGATTGGGTCTTTCGCAACTTCGGATCTGGTTTCGGCGCGGGCCGCCACCTCTGGATTGGCCTGAACGATGCGGCCGACGAAGGCATTTACCGGTGGAGCAGCGGCGATTCCTTCGAATTTTCGGCTTGGGCCGCCGGCGAACCAAACGCCGCTTTACCCACGGAGGATTTTGTTGCCCTCTACAACCGTGGCCACAGCGCTCAAGGGCAATGGAACGACTGGTCGAACCTTTTCACCGACCCCAACGGCGTTTCTTTTCAGGGTGTTGCTGAAGTCGCGCCCGATGAATGGAACCCTAATCTGCGCACCATCACCTTTCTCGATTTCGAAGACGCATCCACCATGCATTTCATGCCCGCGCCAGTCCCGCCCAGTGCGTTTCTCGCCGACCAATACGTTCAAACAGCCGGCGTCCGCTTTTCCTCTGGGACCGGACCGGCGGTAGCAGTGCAGCTGGGCGAAAACCATGCCACGAGCGGTGTGAACGGTTTCGCCGGCATGATCAACGGCCATCTGAATTACTCCGCGGAAGTGCACCTTACGTTTTGGACTCCTCAAAACACGAATTTGGCGGCCTCGGTCGATTTCGTCGCCCTCCGCCTGGACCAACTCGGTAACGGCACCGGTCCCGTTTACCTGCGCGGCTATAACATCGCTGGCGAACTTATTGCCGCCACCAACATAGCTGACATCGGCGCCGCAGTTATTGCACTCGAAGCGCCCGGCATGCATCGGGTCATCTTCGCCGGCAACGGTAGCGCCGCCCTGGACGACCTCCTTATTGCCAATCTCACTCCCGCTCTCCCAACGCTACGCATTCAACGCGAGGGGGTCCAATTTGTCCGCATCTCCTGGCCTGCCGCGTTCTCCGATTGGGCTCTGGAATCAACCCAGAATCTTCAGCCACCTGTCACTTGGTCCCGCGTACAAACCACACCCGATGCAATTGGTGCCGAACTCACCATCCGTCCGCCTATCGAATCTCCCGGAGCAACCTTCTTCCGCTTGTCTCCCCTTTGATCTACGATTCCCGAGCAAAACGCGACACTGCAAGGCAAACGCGTTCTAGCAACGTAGCGAGCTATCCCCCGAAAACAGCGAGAACCGGGCTTGACACACTAAAAGCACTCTGCTAAAACACTCCCATGATCACGAATCACTATTCGTGGTCACTCGGTCCGACTCCGAATAAAAGTCTCGTCCAGCCTCAAGCTGCCACCGAGCCTTTCATTCCGATTCACCCGCCGGGTGACCCACTCGCAAGCCGCTCACGGAAGAACTGCGTCCTTTACTTTACTGCCGCAGTAGTTGCTCTTCCGCGCAACCGACTGAATTCAGTCCGAACGCTTCGTCGCTCCCAAACCACGGGAGGGGCGCGTTCCACCCGCGCCCCACTTCAACTTCGCGCGACGCGGCAAACCACCACCACACTGGACCAGCAGACCGGAAAGACCACTTTCGGTCGTCCTCTTTTCACGCGCACACGCCCGTCTTTCCGATGCAAAACGAAATTTTTCACTTACTCCTGCGCCCCTCTTAACCAACTAAAAACTAAAACCAAAACTCAGAACTTTATATGAAACCCTTCGCCCTTCCCAAAGCGCTCCAGTCGCTCACTAACGACCAACTCGCCGAATTTCACGAGTGGCTCGACGACCCGTCGTCGTCCTACAAAATCATTCGCCAAAAACTCGCTGACCTCCACCGCATTAAAATCAGCGATGCCACCCTTTCGCGTTACAACGAGCGTCGCGTCCTCGCCGAAGAAACCATCGACCATGCCGACAGCGCCCAAACCATCCGCACCTTCATCGCCATCCAAAATGCCGAACCTGTTGCCTACGACACCGCCGGCCTCGCCCTCGTCCAAAAGCGCGCCTTCAATGCCGCCTGCGCTCCCCGCATCACCGTCCCAAACCTCGCCTCCCTCCAGCGCATCTTTAACTACCACACCGCCCGTGGTGACATCGAACACCGCAAACAACTCGCCGAACGCAACACGATCGTCCGCGAGAAAACCCTCGATTTCAATCGCGAGAAAGAGGCCACCCGCGACCTCAACTCAAAATTAAAAACTAAAAACTCAACACTCGCGCAGCGCGCGTTGCCTCCCGGCCACTAC
>DASVNK010000028.1:0-9108 GCA_036383895.1 Verrucomicrobiia bacterium
GCAAGCGAGTCTTCGAGCGCAGCCACCGGTATCGGTATTATTATAGCCGCCGCACCCCAGCGGGGTGCCGGAATTTTCATCTACTCTGACCGGCACTCATAAGCACACCCGAATAAATCACCACCGCTTCGCCCAGCGCCCGAGCGCAAAGACCGCAAGCAGCGCGAGAATTGCGCCCGCCGCATCGAACCCAACATCAAACGGACTTCCCTGGCGAGACGCCACGAAGCTTTGATGCATTTCATCGGTGACCGCATACGCGACACAGAACGCCACTACGCCCCACATCTCCGGCCAACTCCACGGCGCCTGGGTTAATCCCAGACCGCGATTCGCACGACGGCCGCACCACGTTAACAGCGCCAGCACCCCATACACGAACATATGCATTCCTTTTCGCACCACCATCTGCACCGCCCGAATCGTTTCTTCGCTCACGTCCGGATTCAACCAGCGCAGAAACGGCCCGATCAATCGCGACGTGCGCTGCGATGAACCCAGATCCGTTGAGCCGACAAAAATCACCGTCATCCAGATAATCGCCGGCAGGTAGCAGCGGAGGAATCTCATCGATCCCTCCGGTCAAGTCGCGCGCGGAGTTTTTCCAGCGCGCGCGAGCGATGGCTGATCCGGTTTTTCGTTTCTTCCCCCAGTTCCGCAAACGATTCGTTAAACCCGTCCGGAATGAACAGCGGATCATAACCGAACCCACGCGCCCCTCGCGGCGCATCGATGATCCGCCCTTCGCAACGCCCATCGAAAATCTCCGTCCCCAGTTCCGCTTCGTTCGCTTCGCACGTCTTTGACGCCAGCGCCACTTCGCGCCCGGGCACCGCCGTAAAAGCAATCACACAACGAAAGCGCGCCTTCTTCTCGGCCACGTCTTTCGTCAGCCGCAGCAGCTTCGCGTTATTCTCCGCGTCCGAACTATTTCCCTCCGCCCCTGTGTCCAGTCCCGCGAACCGCGCCGAATGAACCCCCGGCGCTCCGTTCAGTGCATCCACCTCCAGCCCCGAATCATCCGCCAGCACATATTCGATCCCTTCCAGATTCCCGTGTGTCGCCAGCCAGTTCGCCAGCGTCACCGCCTTCTTCGTCGCGTTCCCCGCGAAATCCGGCGCATCCTCCACCGGCGTCGGCGCCCCCGGAAAATCGCTCAACGTTCGGAACTCAAACCGGTCCCCAAGAATACTCCGGATCTCCTCCACCTTATGCTTATTCCGCGTCGCAATTAAAACCGTCGGCATTTTCGCCCGGCCTGTGTAACAAACCCCTCACCCCGCCTCAACTCTTTGTCATTCCTCGAACACGCAGATACGCACCGCTTCAAATGCCGCACGTAAACTCCTCCGTCATCGTGGCCCACAGGCGTACTCCCCGCGTCAACTTTGGACTGCGGCAATCCTCTGCGCTTTTCCTCACGGCGATCGATCAATGCCTTACTCTCGTTTCACCCCGGAGGGGTGTCCGGATAGTAGCCGGTCGGCAAGCGAGTCTTCGAGCGCAGCCACCGGTATCGGCATTTGAGTTGCTGCCGCACCCCAGCGGGGTGCCGGAGTTCGCCATTTATTCTGACCAGTCCGAAAACTACCGAAACTACAAACATAGTAATATTCCTGTTGACAGACTAGTCTTCAAACTGCTAGATTCTACCCATGATCACGAACAACCATTCGTGGTCACTCGGCTCGTGCCCGAACAAAAGCCTCGCCCTCGAGTCTACTGTTCGCCCACTTCAGCCGGCTGACCACCGCACTTCTCGAACATCGGACGCGTTCTGCCCACGTGCGTCTATGCCCATCGGGGAATTGGGATTTCCTTGGTATTTGGACCACAATTCGCGAACCGAACTTCTTTTCGGGGGAATCAATCTCGTGGCGGCGTTGGGAACGCAATTTGGAATTTGGTCATTCCTCGTCTCACCCACACACCCGGCTCACACCCGGCTCACACCCGGCTCACACACAGTTCACACACAGTTCACACACAGTTCACACACAGTTCACACACAGCTCACACACAGCTTTGTCACGCACTAACCATTAACCCTCAACGCCTTATGGATTTATGAACACAAAACACACACAAAACACACACACAGATCGAAATGTTGACCTCACCAGCGCTCTCGGCCAGCGGCCAAATTCATTGCCGCCGCCCGTGCCCGCGACGCAGCCACCGCCTACGGTCGATGCCGCCGCCCAGTGGCGCATCGACTTCATCATACGCAAACAACGCGCCACTGCGTTTTTCAACCAACTCAATCCAACCCAGCAGACCACCCTCTGCCAGTGGTTCGATCAACTCTCCATCGCGGAGATACATAAGCGCATCCTCGCCCCGCCGCCCGAAGGCTGGGGCCTGCAAATCAGCCCCACCGTCCTGCAGCGCACTCGCACCCTCCATTTCTCCGCCGCGAACGATGCCCTCGCCGATGAGATGCACGATCTACTGAAGGATATGCAGCCGGTCACCGCCCTCACCAACCTCCCCGGCGTCCAGCGCGGTATCGCCCAGTTCCTTCACCAGGCAGCGGTCTCCCTCGCCCGGCGCGATCCACAATCAAAGGACCTGCAGGCACTCCTCGCCAACATCCAACGCCTTTCCGCGCTCGACTTCAAACGCCAGCAACTTGAACTCCAGCGCGAAAAGCTGACATACGGAAGATCGTTCTAAACCTTGCATCGGGAAGCGGGAGCGCGACTCAAAAACGCGTTCGCTCCCGCATCCCGAAGCTCGAAATGGAAATCAAATCGTATGAGTTCACCCAAACCATCTGACAATTGTTCCGTGCGCGTAAGCGTAGAAGCGCGCATTCACACCTCGGTGCGCCCCAGTCTGCATTTCTTGCGACTCCCACCCAAAGCCACTAGTTTTGCCGAAATTATTGTGGATTTTCCTCTCTATCGCCGCCTTCCCAAACCCGATCAAAACGGCACCGTCTCTTCCGACGCCATCCTCAACGCCTTCCTCGCGTTCGTCGAAGAGAAGAATCTCGTTCCCTATAACACGCAGGAGGAAGCCATCCTCGAACTGCTCGACGAAAAAAACGTCATTCTCAGCACCCCCACCGGCTCCGGCAAATCGTTAGTCGCAACTTTTCTCCATTTCCAGGCGCTCGCCCGCGGTCGTCGCTCCGTTTACACCTGCCCGATCAAAGCCCTCGTCAACGAAAAATTCCTCGCCCTCGCCCGCGACTTCGGCCCCGAACGCGTCGGCATGGCCACCGGCGATGCCACCGTGAACCGCGACGCACCCATTCTCTGCTGCACCGCCGAAATCCTATCCAACATCGCCCTCCGCGAAGGCGCAAAAGCAAACGTCGGCGACGTCGTCATGGACGAATTCCATTACTATTCCGACAAAGAACGCGGCGTCGCCTGGCAGGTCCCGCTCCTCACCATGCCGCAAACCCGCTTCCTCCTCATGTCCGCCACGCTCGGCGACACCAGTTTCTTCGAAAAGGAACTCACCCGCCTCAACAAACGTGAGACCGCCACTATCAAGGCGCACCAACGCCCCGTTCCGCTCGACTTCGAATACGACGAGATGCCGCTGGAACAGACAGTGGAGAAACTCGTCACCGAGAAACGGGCGCCGGTTTATATCGTCCACTTCACGCAACTCGAGTGTTCCGACACCGCGCAGAACTTGATGAGCCAGAACTTCTGCACGAAGGAGGAAAAATCCGCCATCGCCAGTGCGCTCGAAGGATTCAAGTTCAACAGCCCATACGGTCCCGATCTCAAGAAATTCCTCCGCCACGGCATCGGCTTGCATCACGCCGGGCTTCTCCCGAAGTATCGCGTCCTCATCGAGATGCTCGCCCAGAAAGGCCTGCTCAAAGTCATCTGCGGCACGGATACACTCGGTGTCGGCGTTAACGTTCCCCTCCGCACCGTCCTCCTCACCCGCCTCTCCAAATTTAACGGCGAAAAAGTCGGCATCCTCACCGCCCGCGATTTCCACCAGATCAGCGGTCGCGCCGGGCGCAAAGGTTTCGATGATCAAGGCTGGGTCGTGGCCCAGGCGCCCGAGCATGTCATCGAAAACGCCCGCCTCGAACGCAAAGCCGGCGGCGACGAAAAGAAATCCAAAAAAATCGTTAAGAAAAAAGCTCCTGAAGGTTTCGTCGGTTGGAGCAAGGAAACCTTCCAACGCCTGATCCAATCTTCTCCGGAAGCGCTCGTCTCGCGCTTTCAGGTCACGCACGGCATCTTGCTGAACGTCCTCAGCCGCGAAAACGAAGATGGCTGCGCCGCCATGCAGCGCCTCATCCGTGACAGCCATGAACCCGCCCACGTAAAACCAAAACTTCGCAAGCGCGCCTGGGAACTTTTTCGCGCGCTGCTCGACCGCAAGATCATCGAGTTCGGGCCAAAGGAGCCGGGCAAGAAGCGCCGCATCATCGTCAACGTCGCCCTCCAGGAAGATTTCTCGCTCGACGAAACCCTCTCCCTCTACCTCGTCGATACCATCCGCCTGCTCGACCCGAATTCTCCGAATTACCATCTCGCTCTCCTCACGCTCGTCGAATCCATCGTCGAAAATCCCGATATCATCCTCCGCCGCCAGCTCGATCGCGTGAAGCAGGACAAACTCTCCCAACTCAAAATGGAAGGCGTCCCCTTCGAGGAACGCATGCTCCAGCTCGAAAATCTCGAATACCCAAAACCGAATCGCGATTTCGTCTACAGCACGTTCAACGAATTCGCCGCCAAACATCCCTGGGTCGGCCAGGAGAACATTCGCCCGAAAAGCATCGTTCGCGAAATGGTCGAGAGTTACTTCACCTTTTCCGATTACATCCGCGAATACGATCTCCAGCGCACCGAAGGCGTGCTCCTCCGCTATCTCATGAACGTCTTCAAAGTGCTCGACCACACCGTCCCCTCCGCCGCCAAGAACGACGCCATCACGGAGATCGAACTTTTCCTCCGCACCATGATCCGCCAGGTCGATTCGAGCCTGCTCGACGAATGGGAAAAACTCCGCGACCCAAACTTCGTCGCGAAAGCCGCTACCAAAGAACCTACCCTCGCGCCGTCCGGCCCGGAAGATATTACCCGCAACACCCGCAACTTCACCACCCTCCTCCGCACCGACATCTTTTCCATCATTCGCGGCCTAATGTACCGCAACTTCGAAGCCGCCCTCGAAAACCTTGACGACCTCACCGACGCCACCGGCCAACCTTGGACCGCTCCCAAACTCGAGCGCCTCATGCTCGATTACCACAAAGACCACGAACGCATCCTTCTCGACAACGAAGCCCGCAACCTCCGCCACACCTACCTCAAACCCGCCGACGACAACAAAACCTGGCTCGTCCAACAAACCCTCGTTGATCCCGAAGCCCACAACGACTGGTCCGTCGACCTCCTCATCGACCTCGAAAAAACCCGGGCCGCCGGAAAACCACATCTACGCCTGATGCGCGTCGGACGAATTGGAGGAGCTTGAAGGAAGGTTGGCTGTCCGACATGGATTCGAACCATGACAAACTCCTCCAAAGGGAGTTGTGCTACCGTTACACCATCGGACAATCCGCGCCTTAAGATACTGATGCCGCGTCTCCGCGCAAGGACTTTGCCGTGGCGGAATTCGTTTGCGCGGCGGCGGCTGATTCGCATCTTGAGGGTTGATGTCGCCTGAGATATGCCCGAACTGCGGAGAGGAAGTGCCGTCCGGCGCGAAAGCGTGCCCGGAATGCGGGGCGGACGAAAAGACTGGTTGGTCCGACGAGGCGCGGTATGAGAATCTTGGGATTCCAGGCGATTCGTTTGATTACGATGAATACGTGCGGCGCGAATTTGAAGGCCACACGCCAGGTGATGAACGTCGTCGCTTCTGGCGAAAGGTGGGGATTGCGTTGCTGGTCGTGCTGCTTTTTCCAGTGATTTACTTTGCGATCACCGCTCTTCTCGCGCGGAGGTGAGGCGAAGAGCTTTTCGTTTACTGAGCCGTCCAACCGCCGTCGATGACAACGTCAGTGCCGGTGAGAAAACCGGAATCTGGCGAGCAAATGTAAAGAAGGAGTTTGGCGATTTCTTCAACCTTGCCCCAGCGGCCAACGGGGAGCTTGGAGACGAATTGTTGGTTCAGTTCAGGGTTGTTAAGGATGGGGATGTTCATTTCGGTTGCGCATGGGCCAGGGCTGATGCCGTTCACCGTGATCCCTTCGGGAGCAAGTTCGAGCGCGAGTGCTTTCGTGAAACCGAGCAGGCCGGCTTTGCTCGCGGAGTACGCCGTGCGCCCCGGGAGCGAGATATGGCTCATGATGCTCGTGAGATTAATAATGCGGCCGTAACCCTCGCCGCGCATGTGCGGGACGAACGAGCGGCACATGAGAAACGCGCCGACGAGGTTGGTGTTAATGACGGAGGTCCACTCGTCGTAGGTGAAATCGGTGACGTTTTTGCGAATGTTGATCCCGGCGTTGTTGATGAGAATGTGGACTTTCGGAAATTTGGCAGTGACCTCCCGTTCGATTCTGCGGACATCATCTTCGCGAGATATGTCTCCGGCGAAGACTTCGGCGGTGATGTTGAACCTGCGAGCATCGGAGGCGACCGCGTTCAGCGGTTCGGCGTTGCGGCCGATGAGCGCCAGGTGCGCGCCGTGTTCAGCCAGCGCGAGCGCGAATGTTTTGCCGAGTCCCTTGCCTGCGCCGGTGATGACTGCGACGCGGTTCTTCAATGAGTCCGCCATAATCGTAAATGGCTAGGCTGGAGAATTGAGGACGACGCGGCAAGCCCGCGCTTAAGCAATTACGTCGTGGACGACGTTGCCGTGGACGTCGGTGAGGCGGAAGTCGCGGCCGGCGTGGCGGAAGGTGAATTTTTCGTGGTCGAAGCCAAGCAGCTTGAGGACGGTGGCGTGGAGGTCGTGGATGTGCATTTTCTTGTCGACGGCGGCGAAACCGAATTCGTCGGTCGCGCCGTGGACATAGCCGCCGCGGGCGCCGCCGCCGGCGAGCCAGACGGTGAAGCCGTGGTGGTTGTGGTCGCGCCCGTTGATCTTGCCGGCGTTTGAGCCGGGAGTCGGCAGTTCGACGGTGGGGGTGCGGCCGAACTCGCCGCCCCAGATGACGAGGGTGTCTTCGAGCATGCCGCGCTGTTTTAAATCAACGAGCAAGGCGCCGATGGCCTGGTCGCAATCTTTCGCGAGGCGCGCGTGGTTTTCCCTGAGATCGTCGTGATTGTCCCAGGGCTGGCCCTGGCCGGTCCAGACCTGGACGAAGCGGACACCGCGTTCGACCAAGCGGCGGGCGGTGAGGATTTGGCGGGCCTGGGTGCCTTCGCCGTACATTTTGCGGATGTATTCGGGTTCCTTGGAAATATCGAAGGCGTCGGTCGCCTCGAGCTGCATGCGATAAGCAAGTTCGAACGATTGAATGCGTGCTTCGAGGTTGGCGTCGCGCTGGCGCTTCTCGGCGTGCATCTGGTTGAGCTTGTAGAGCAGGTCGAGCTGGGCGCGCTGTTCCGCGAGGGAAATACTGTTATTGGTGATGTGCTCGATGAGCTTTTCGATGCGGGTGTGTTGGGTATCGATGTAAGTGCCCTGGAACACGCCGGGAAGGAAACCGCACTGCCAATTCTGCGATTCCTGGATCGGGTAACCGCCGGGGCACATCGCGATGAAACCGGGAAGATTCTGGTTTTCCGTACCGAGGCCGTAAGTGACCCAGGAACCGACGCTGGGGCGAACGAGGCGGGGTTCCCCGCAATTCATCAAAAGGAGCGAAGGTTCGTGGTTGGGAACGTCCGCGTGAGCGGAACGGATGACGCAGATGTCGTCGATGGATTGTGCGGTGTGTTTAAAGAGTTCGCTGACTTCGATGCCGCTCTGGCCGTATTTTTTGAACTCGAACGGAGAAGGAAAAGCTGCGCCGGTTTTGCGTTCGGTTTTTGGATTCTCGAACGGGAGCATTTTGCCTGCGTATTTTTCGAGCGCGGGTTTGGGATCGAACGTGTCGACGTGCGAAGGGCCGCCATTCATGAAGAGGTGAATGACGCGTTTGGCTGTGCCGGGAAACTGGCTGTGCCTGGGAGAGAGTGGGTTGACGTAGGCGTTCGAAGCGCGGGCGGAGGGGCCGAGAGAATCCTGGAGCAATGCGCCGAGCGAGAGGGCACCCATGCCCATGCCGCAGCGCGAAAGGAATTCGCGTCGGGTGAGCGCGAGATGTTCTGGATTGAACTTATGGTGCGACATGGCTGCTGGTCCCATTATGCCGACGTTTTGGGCTGCGGGCAAATTCAAATGGCTTATTTGGTCGCCCTGTGACATGAGCGATGGGAGCGATGGGTGATGGCAAGTTTTCATGCGATGAATTCGTTTGGGAAGCTGAAGGGGAGGTTGCGGGCTTCGAGGATGGCGGCGTAGTCGGGATCGGTGGGAGTGATTTTCCAGAAGAAATCGGGGAAGGGACCGAATGGTTTGGATTCGTGGATGGGGCATGGGCATTGGTGACCACAGGGGCAGTGGCGGAGTTGGGTGACGTATACAGGTGGTGAATGGCGGTGGAGCCAGGGGGTGTATTTTTGGTCGTGGGCGATGTGTTCGCGCATGCGGGCGATGGTGTAACGGTCGACGCGGTCTTTTAAGTCTTGAGTGATGGGTAATGAGTGATGAGCGGGGTTGTTTACAGAAGGTAACGAAGGTAACGAAGAAAGGGAGGCAAGTTTCGAGTTTCCGGTTTCCGGTTTCGAGGGGTTTTGGTCTGCTGGATGGGCGTTGTTTGAGTGCGCGCGGAACCCCTCACCCTGGCCCATTTCCAAGTGCTGAGTCCTGAGTTCTGAGTGCTGAGTTCTTTCCGGAGCGTTTGGGTCTGCTGGGGCGGCGGGGGTTTCATTGGCGGCGTCGCGCGATGTTGAAGTGGGACTCACAGAGTTCGTCCCTCCGGTTGATGGATTGGGGGCGGCGGTGGAAGGGAGAGCGTCGGCTGAAGGTTGGGGGTTGGTGCGAAGGTATTTGGGGATGTTGGGATTTTTCCAGGTTTTGCGGAGTTCGGCGCGGCGGGCGGATTCTTCGGGGGTGATGCCGAATTGTTTGCGGACGCGGTCGTTGATCTCCTGGAGGTTCTGGGCGATGGGACCGAGGTTGTCG
>DASVNK010000029.1:0-27081 GCA_036383895.1 Verrucomicrobiia bacterium
ATATCCTGAAGATAGCTGACGCCAAAGTTCGTTCGGCTATGCCAATGATCGAGCGGCCCCGCGCACACCTCGGTCAAACCCGCCCAAAATAGCAACGGCAAGAGGATACGGTTCATGTGCATGCCCGGTTATACCAAAACCCGCCCAATGTGGAACTGCGCGTCTGCGGTCACATAGATGTCCGAAACGAATCCTGCTAAGCAAACAGCTTGCTTACAATCTCCCCATGCACGTCCGTGAGCCGGAAGTCGCGCCCCTGAAATCGGAACGTCAGCTTCTTGTGGTCCAATCCCATCAAGTGCAGCACCGTCGCGTGCAGGTCGTGCACGTGAACTTTGTCCTCCACCACGTTGAATCCGAGTTCGTCCGTCTGCCCTAAGATTTGTCCCGGCTTCACTCCACCTCCCGCCATCCACATCGTGAATGCATCGATATGATGATTGCGCCCCGTCGTATCGCGGTTCTCGCCCATCGGCGTGCGACCAAATTCTCCGCCCCAGATCACCAGTGTGTCTTCAAGAAGACCGCGAGACTTCAGATCTTTCACGAGCGCGGCCTGTCCCTGATCCACCTCGCGACAAACCTTCTCGAAGTCCCCCTGCAAATTTTCCCCTGGCCCGCCGTGCGAATCCCAATTCGTGTGGTACAACTGCACGAACCGCACTCCACGTTCCACCAATCGTCGCGCCAGCAAACAATTCCGCGCAAAACTCGGTTTGTCTTTCTCCACGCCGTACATCTTCAGCGTTGTGGGAGATTCGCCGGAAAGATCAATTAACTCCGGCGCGCTCGATTGCATCCGATACGCCATCTCATACGACGCAATCCGCGTCATGATTTCCGGGTCGCCCGTCTCCACCATCCGCGTCAGGTTCAAATCGCGAATCGCATCGATCGTCGCGCGCTGCTTCTCCGGCGTGATCCCCTTCGGCGAAGTGAGATTCAGAATCGGATCGCCACTTCCGCGCAACGGCACGCCTTGATACGTCGTCGGCAGAAATCCACTGCCCCAATTCACCGCGCCGCCACGCGGTCCGCGCGGCCCAGACTGCAACACCACGAATCCCGGCAAATCCGTCGAATCGCTTCCAATCCCGTAAGTCACCCACGAACCAAAACTCGGCCGCCCGAACTGGCCAGAGCCCGTATTCATAAACAACTTCGCCGGCGCGTGATTAAACAAATCCGCCTTGCACCCATGCAGCAGCGTGATGTCATCCACAATCCCCGCCGTGAACGGAAACAACTCACTCACCCACGCGCCGCTCTGCCCGTGCCGCTTAAACGCCCGCCGCGTCCCCAGCAACTTCGTCCCATGGCTTGAATCCATGAACGCGAAGCGCTTTCCTTCGATCAACGATTGCGGCACCGGCTGCCCATTCAACTCCACCAGCTTCGGTTTGAAATCGAACAACTCGAGCTGGCTCGGCCCGCCCGCCATGAAAAGGAAAATGATATTCTTCGCGCCCGCCGTGAACGGCGCCGCCTTCGGCGCCATCGGATTCGGCAACGCCTCCGCAAACGACTTCTTCCCCGCCAGCAACGACCCAAGTGCAATCGAACCCAACCCCAAACCGCACCTCGAAAAGAAATGCCGCCTCGTCAGATAATGTAAATGGTCAGTCGGTTCGAACATCGCGCTGTGAACCGAACCTTACTCCAGCCCAACGCCTTCGCCAATCCCAGACCCGCTCCCGAACTACGATTATCAGAAGCATTTTGGTTGCGCGACGCCGGGCGCGAAGCGCCAGTCTCTTATCCGTACTGGCGTCTGCGGAGCGTTTTCGGGAAAGCAGCTCATGTCACAAAAGTTTACAAAAGCTTACCTTTTTCTTTTCAGGTCGCCGAAAGTTCGTTAACTGAATGCCCCGTGTATTTAGAGTATTATGGCCTGAAGGAGCCGCCGTTTGATATTACTCCGAATCCACGCTTCCTCTTTTTCAGCCCGAAACATCGCGAAGCCTACAACCATCTCCTCTACGGAATCCGCGAACGCAAAGGCTTCATCCAACTCACTGGCGACGTCGGCGCAGGCAAAACCACCATTTGCCGCTCCATGCTCGAACAGCTCGGCCCCCAATGGGAAACCGCCCTCATCCTCAACCCCATGCTCGATGCCCCCGGCCTCATTAAAAACATCGCCATGGAGTTCGGCCTGAACGTCAAAGGCCTGGAGATGGATCGCCTGGAAGCCACTGCGCTCCTCAATGAATTCCTCCTTAACCTCGTTGAGCAAAAGAAAGACGCCGTCCTCATCATCGACGAAGCGCAGGACATGTCCGACGAACTCCTCGAACAAGTCCGCCTTCTCTCCAATCTCGAAACCTACGAACGCAAACTCCTCCAGATCGTTTTGATGGGTCAGCCCGAGCTCCGCGAACATCTCGAGCGTCCGCATCTCAAGAACCTCCGCCAGCGCATCACCGTCCGTTACCACCTTAAACCGCTTCAGTTCAAGGAGATCGCCCATTACATCCAGCATCGCCTCGCCGTCGCCGGTTCCAAAGGCCCACCCTATTTCACCACTCCAGCCCTCTGGCGCATCCACCGATACAGTAAAGGGGTGCCGCGCATCATGAACGCGGTCTGCGACAAGTGTTGTTTGGCAGGATTTGTGCAAAAAAAAGAGACCATCGACTACGGAATGGTCGGTCTCGCGATTCGTGAATTGGAAGGAAAAGTAGGCGAATGAGTTTAATCAACGACGCGCTCAAACGCGCCACAGCCGAGCAACCGCGGGCCACGCTGCCGCCGGGTGAAGTGCCGCCCATGCAACCGGTCCACACCGCGCCCAAGGCAACTCCGTCCCCGCTCGTCGCCGGCGGAATCATCCTCATCGGCATCGGCGCCATCGGCATCGCCGCCGCGCTCTGGTTCAAAGGCCAAACCCCAACACCCGTCCACGCCGCCGCGCCTGCACCAGTGCCCGTGAGCGCCGCGCCCGTTCAAACGACTCAACCCACACCACAACCACAACTCATCGCCGCCGTCCAACCACCCGCCAACACCGCACCAACCCAACCAAAACAATCTCCCGCCGCCGCACCAACCAAGGTGGCCGCCGCCAACACCAAAACTCCTCCCGCCACCTCAACCGCCGCCAAAACCACGACCGCATCCGCCGCCCCCTCGTCCAACACCGCCACCCAAAAACCCATTCGCCTCCAATCCATCTTCTACCGCATCAAGCAACCTACCGTCATCCTCAACGGCAAAACCCTCGGCGTCGGCGATTCCGTCGACGGCATCAAAATCGTTTCCATCCAACGCACCTCCGTCGAAGTCGTGCAGAACGGCAAATATCGCACGCTCACTCTCCAGGACTAATTTCGGGAAGCAGGGACGCATCCGGCAAATGAACGCACTCACCGCAAAGCTGCGCAGCAGCCCCATGATGGCGCGCGTCGCGCCCTACTTCATCTTCATCGCACTCACCGCGCTCCAGGGTTACTTCGGCGAAGCCTCCAAATACTGGTTCTACTTCGCCAAAACCATCGTCGGCGCCTGGCTCATCTGGGCCATCCTGCCCGTCGTCAAAGAAATCCGCTGGACCATCAGCCTCGAAGCCGTCCTCGTCGGCGTCGGCGTCATCGTCCTCTGGATCGCGCTCGATCCTTACTACCCCAAGCTCATGCAAAGCGGCGGCAAACCGTGGAACCCGCACCAACTCTTCGGCGCCGGCACCGCCACGGCCTGGTTCTTCGTCATCGCTCGCATCGTCGGCAGCACTCTCGTCGTGCCGCCCATCGAAGAAGCGTTCTTTCGCTCCTTCGTTTACCGCTACGTCGTGAAAGAAAAATTCGAGGAAGTCTCCCTCAAATACTATCACTTCGTCCCGCTCATCGTCACCTCGCTCCTCTTCGCGTTCATCCACCGCGAATGGCTCGCCGGCATCCTCTGCGGCCTCGCTTACCAATGGCTCGTCATCCGCCGCGGCCACCTCGGCGACGCCATCACCGCCCACGCCATCTCCAACCTCCTGCTCGGCCTCTGGGTCGTTTACAAAGACGCCTGGAAATTCTGGTAACAGATTAGCCTTCTAATCTATCCGAGCTTAATTCCACTGCGCCTCAGAAGAACATCCGCGGCGTAAACACCGTCCGCTCCCGCCGCGGCCGAATGACTGACACCCCGCAACGCGCGGGCGCAGATTCAGCCGCGCGCACCGCCAGGGCCAACGCCGTGCACCGATCGCTATGCCCATCCGCCGTCCGGCTCGCCCGGAAACTGATCTGGCCCGAGTGCGAGACCACGCGATGCAACGAATGCAGATCCTCCCGAATATCGTTCGTCTTCGGGATGAAGATGCTGCGGCGCTCAAAGGCCGCGCGGAGTTTGATGAAGATTTCTTCCTTGAACGGCGCGGTGAACGTGCACAACTCCACCTTGTGCGACCCAAACTCCTGCACCAACGCGTCCCCCAAACCCACACCCGCCCCCGTATAATCCACACACACCTTCCGCGCCAATCGCACCCTCGGCCGCAACGCCTCAATCTGCGCCGGCGTCGGCATCCGCTTCAAAACCAATACCTCCCGCGTAATCCACGAACTCCCATTCCGCCCCAAATGATTCGCCGCAGCCGCAGTTCCATTCTGCGATTTGCACTCTGCAATCTGCACTCCCGTCGGCACTTTCTCGAAGATCCAGCAAACCGTTAAGTCCTGCTTCCGCCCAAAATCAATCCCCACAAACAACTCCGGCGCATGCGGCACCTGCGCCGAAAACGACCGCGACAACGCATCCACAGGACTCGTCTCCGTCGCCTCCGCCACCTCGCACCCCTCGATCAACTCATACGGCAGCAGCACACTCGAACTATCCGCGAACTCGCACTCATACTCCTGCGCCCACGCCTCCGCATCCAGCAACCCCTCCCGCAGCGCCCCCATATCCACCGGCAACCCTTGCGCCACCGCCTCCTCCATCGTCACCTTATGACGCGAAAAAATCTTCGACCCCGTCCACAACTCATGAAAACAATTCCCCTGGCCGTTCGGCGTGCTGATGATCCTCAACTTCTTTGCCCCGCCCCGCAGCCCATTACTCACACTCGGAAAAATCGCCCGCCAGATCCCCTCCGGATCATCATGAAACGCGAACTCCGTCAAAATCAAATTCGCCGAATACCCACGAATCGTCCCCGCCTTCGCCGGCAACGCCGTAATCCTCGACCCATTCACAAACCTCAACTCCGTCGCCGACTCCCTCTTCACCAAATTGTAGGGGACGACGTGAGGAGTCCTCCCCCCGGTGGCACGAGGCTCCGTCCGAGTGTTTTGGGTGGCGCGAGGCTCCTGCCGAGCTTCCAAAATGGTGGCACGACGCCCAAGGTAGGGCGCGTCTGTCCCAGCGCGCCGCTCCTGCCGAGTTTCTGCTGATACGGTGGCGCGAGGCTCCTGCCGAGCTTCCTGGAAATTCGTAATTCGTAATTCGGAATTTGTAATTAAGAGAGCCCTCTCCTCCAGCGACCGCGCAAACTCCCGCGCCTTCTCCAGGCTTTCTTTGGCCTGCCTTTCCCCACACGCCAAAATCAACCAGTGCGACTTCGCCCTCCGCACACAATCAATCACCGCCTCCGCCGCACACGTAAAATCCTTCCCAGTCTGCCGCGCCCACAAACCCAACTTGAACCGACTCCCATCAGCTAGCCACTCCTTCTGATACGGCAAAAACCCTTCCAACAAATCTGTCTTCATACGCAATCACTCCATCTGATTGCGTTTCGATTTGAACACGCCTCCAAGCCGCACTCACGACCTCCCAGACGCACTCAAATCAAAACGCTGTTTAAATTCTTAACTCTTAATTCTTAATTCATAATTTCGCGGGCGTTCTCGTCCCGCGATCAACTGCGTCCCGATTTCAGAACACTTCGATCCGCACTCGCGAACCAACAGGCACCCTGAAATCGAAACGCTGTTTAAATTCTTAACTCTTAATTCTTAATTCATAATTTCGCCGGCGTTCTCGTCCCGCGATCAACTGCGTCCCGATTTCAGAACATCTCCGGCCGCACCCGCGACCAACAGACACCCTGAAATCGAAACGCTGTTTTAGGTAGGGCGCGTCTGTCCCAGCGCGCCGCTCCCATTTCTGCGCACTCCGGCACGTACTACCGGAACGCACAATTAAGAAGCTGGTTTAATCAGGAGAGGTAGGGCTCGTCTGTCTCAGCGAGCCGTCTTCGCCCGCCTGAAGCCCATCCCACTCAACTTTCCTCTAGCAGGTGTGAACCGAACCCGACCTTCGCCGGACCCACTTCACACACGCCAACCAACTTCAACTCCACTCTACACAAATGTCACACCTTATGTCAACTTGAACAATACCTCGGATTAATTCACCAATTCTTCGGCGCAAGCCCGTGGATAATCTCATCCAGCTCGTTGTGAGTTTCACATGCTGTTCCGAAACAGGTATGTATGGCATACACAGTCCTATTCCCACACCACAAGCACCACCAGCGCTGCCTAAAAACTGGCACCTTATTCCACTCCGTCGAGAAATCGAATGCAGTATCCCGTGTCAGTCCATAAAGCTGGCCATGAAACAGTTCGCCATCCTTGCATGGCCAATCGCGCGGTTCAATTTCCCTTGTAACAAAGGCCAGTCCGTGTCCACCTCCGACCTTCGACACCGCAACGACCTCCTTCAATTGCGTCTCCCGCGCCGTCCACCCGTCCGGAAGCCGCACCCGCCAAAACTCAGTCTCGTAAACCGTCGGCATGTTTTGCGTTAACTAAAAACTCAAAACTCAGCACTCAGAACTCGGCGCAGCCGTTCAGTCCATCATCCGCTCCACCGCCACGCTGTTGCGGTCGGCCTTCTCCGGATCGCCAAACATCTCATCAAACAGCCCAAGAACCGTCTTCTTCAGCCACGTAAAAGCTCGCCGGATCATACCTTCAGCAAACCTTATCAGCATCACAACGTCAAGCCCTCCGAAGCCCTTCTCGCGCCAGCCAAACTAAAAACTAAAAAAACTAAAAATTAATAACTCAAAACTCGGCGCAGCCGTCCGCTCCACCAACACCAACCAAATCACTTGGCTCCCAAAAGAGAAATGGCGCAAGCAGCGACTTTGGTGAGCTCTCTCGTTACCATCGTTTTCTTGCGGTTTCCAGTTTTCGCGACAAGCTCTGCTTGCGAACCGAATCAGAACAAATGCCACAACGTCTGAAAATTAAATTCAGGAAAAAGCGTAATTCTGACAGCGAATATCTCGTTATTAATGGGACCGTCGACAGAAAATCCCGCGTCTACACGTATAAAGCGGAAAAACGCACCTTGTACATTTATAGTAATAAAACTTGGGATCAGCTGACGTCTGTCCAGATTTCTGACCTATCGGAACATTTCCATTCGTTGCACAGACCTTACGACGCCGGCTGGGAAGGGTGGGACCGCCTTGATATATCTTTTCAGTCCGACCGTGAATCAAAACCGTCTATTGTATTCCAGCTTCAGCCAGATACGGACGTCTGGGCAAGGCCATACACCCTGGTCGAATATTGCGATTCATTTCAGGCTGTCATAAAGCGTGAAAAATCTAGGGGAATCGCTTACGAACAGCCTGACGAGCTCCTCAGTAACGGCTTCGGAATACGTTGCCGAATTCGTTCTATGAATTCGGTTGCATCCGAGGAGATTGCCCGTTGCGAAGGTTGCCTACAGTCGATTCGCGATAAGGTTGAAGAAACTCTTTTAGAGAAATCCCGTAATACTGCTATTACTAGATTCTTCAGCTTCCCGCCAGAAATCAAAACATCTTGCGAGCAGTACCTTTTATACTTCATTCAATTCCTTGAGGACCTCGGTATAAAAGCTAAGGCTGAGCTGAGAGAAGATGCGAGAAAAGTCCTTTTCAGTATTACGCCTTCCGATGGCCCGGGTGCTCTAGAATCCATTCGTCAGGCTCTGGAAATCTATCTCCGCTTACCGGGGATGCCCAATTTCGGAAATGTGGCAGGCCACTACCCGAATGTAGCTGTTCGGCAACTTCATGCGAATATCCTCCACTTGGAATCCCAACTTCTCCTCGCGAAAGCATCTTCTGACGCGAAGGACGCGGTCATCGAAGCACTGCAGCTGACGAACTACCAGTATAAGCAAGCGATCTCTTCGCAGGAAAAACCGGCTGACAAGCAGGAAGCTCTCGTCGGCGACACTATTCACGTTACGAAACTCGAAGGTAAAGGTTTTGTCGTGGACCTCCCTCTTATTCTGAAACGGCTCAAACGCGTCTTGGGCGTCGGAATAGCGCCTCCCCCTGCGACAGAAACGAAGAAAATTGCTGATGAAGGCCCGAAGGAATAGGCCCCATCTAGTCCTCACAACCTCCACTTCAATCATCGACCGAGAAAAGGGCGCTTGACTCTCTCAATCTTTAGCAGCTATTCTACATCCCATGACACAAGACAACATTCTTGTGTCACCGACGCCTTCAGCGTGCCTGAAGCGGGCCTCTCGCAAGAACCTGCGGCCCAGCCTCAGACCCTCTAAGGTTGGTGACACAACAGCACGGAACGCAGCCGACAACCCTCGGCCCCGCTCCGCTTTTCCGTTTCCTAGCCTTTCTCCTTTAGCCGGTCCACCCCGACTCATCACTCATGACTCATCACTCATCACTGCTTTCCCAAAACGACCCTCTGACCTCGGTGATACCCGTGCCCTTGTATCCCGCGCGGCGGGACCATCCAACGAGTCCGCTGTTTTTTCCCCATTCCCAGAAACTCATCACCCATCACTCATGACTCATCACTGCGCATCCGATGCGCATTCCAGCCCCGTTGTACCTTGCTTGTACCGCCAACCCGAATTTTTCTCCGAGACAACTTTTCACCCTTTTTCCAAAACCCAAAACAACGTGAAAACCTTTAAACCTAAAAACGTGAAAATAAACCAAAGCCTATGAACACTAACGAAACTCCAACTGAAACTCATGACTCATCACTCATGACTCATCACTGCGCGTCCGACTGCGCTTCCGAGCGCCGCCCCGGCCGTCCGCTCAAACGCCTCCTCGACCTCACCGACGCCCAAATGGCGCGCGTCGAGACCTGGCTTAAAGAACGCCTGCCCGGCCGCAAGATCCTGGAACTCTGCCGCACCGAACTCCAGAAAGAGATCCCGTACATGACCATCGTTCGCTACGCCAACCGCGTCGACCGCTATAACGAACTCCAACACGCCGCCCAAAACAAGCAAGCCGCCGCCGAACTCAGCCGCTACGCCGTCACCGGTCACGCCAGCTTCACGGCGAAAACCCTCGAACTCCTCGAACAGGATGCCTCCGACCTCGCTCTCGCCTACCATCGCGACAGCGACGCCGGCGACCTCCGCACCCTCAAAGACCTCTGGGCCCTCATCCACAAAGCCAAAAACACCGCCATCCGCGATCGCCACGCCGCCAACCAGGAAGACCGTCGCGCCCTCAACCGTGAAAAATTCACCCACAAAATCGCCATCGACCAATTCAAGGCCGAACTCGCCACCGCGCGTCTAGACCTCGCCCAAAAAACCTTCCACCTCCGCGCCAAACTCACCCATCACCGCCTCTCCGTAGCAGCCGACGTAAGGAGGCTCACACCAAACACCAACGTAGCAGCCGAGGTGACGAGGCTCACTTCCTCTTCGCGCAACGCCATAGATGAAACCCACGCCACCCCAGCAGACCAAAACAACACCGCCCATGTAGCGCGGGCGTCCGCGGCGTGTGCGGCTTTAGCGCACAAGTCTTCACCCGTACTGGCTTCGGGTTCCGGCACCGTCTCGGTGCCAGTTCGGGAGAATGAAACCCACGCCACCGAAGCAGACCGAAACCACAACCATAACGCCGCGTCTTCACCCCACGACCCACGCATTGTAGGGGACGACGTGAGGAGTCCTCTTCCCGAAACTCAGCACTCAAAACTCAGCACTCAGCACTTGGAATCGGGCCAGGGTGAGGGGTTCAACCCACAATCCAACGACGCGCACCCAGCAGACCAAAACGTTCCGGAAAAAACTCCGAACAACCCAGAACAAGAAAACCCCTCCTCCGAGAACACAAAACTCGGGCCAAACACCTTCGTACTTTCGCCCGAATTCCTCGCCCGCAGCCGCCAACACACCCACGACCTCATCACCGGCAAAATAAAACCCCAATTCATCCCACCCGAAATCCCGTGTCCAGATCCAGACCCACTCTGGGACTGGCTCATCGACGACTACGTCCCACCACCAGACGTTGAGTGAACAACAGCTCGCACCGGAGCGACCTCCGATTTGAAAGGTTGCTCCGGTCCGCACTGCGAGCAACACTCGTCCCGCCGATAAAGAGGGAAACGAACACATGAAAAAACTAGTTTGGATCGGGTTGTTGGTCGTGGGCGTGGCGCTGATTGTTTTGGGGGTGCAGGCGATGAATTCGCTCGAGTCCGACGTGAGCCGGTTTTTCCGCGGGAATCCGACGGATAAATCGGTGTGGATGTTGGTGGGCGGAATTTTGTGCGCGCTGGCGGGCGGGTTCGGGCTCTTTAAGAAGTGACGCGGAACTGAGGCGCCGGCCGGCGCATCTTTTCTAGCAGGAGGCGGAGGCTTCCGATAGAGTCACGCGTATGACACGGCAGCAGGTGTTGGATTTGTATTTCATGGATGCGCGCTGCAAGCTGATCGAGATCGCGGCGTTTTTGGATCGCGTGGATCGAGCGGGCGGGGCGGATGATTTTCGCATCACCGAATTCCGCAAAGCGATGCGGGAGTTGGAAGGGCAGGGCGTGGGTCGCGCGGAGAAGGTGTTGCTGGCGTTGAGTGATCCGACCGCGGAACCGATCCCGGCGGCGACGACGAAGGCGGCGTGCGGGGCGTGGCAGGGGAAATAGTTTTGAGTTTTTAGTGCTTAGTTTTTAGTTGGGAAGTTAGTGATGAGGTATATCGAACCACACGGGCATATGGTGAGTCGGACGACGGACGACTACCAGGACATGGCGACGGCGGGTTGCGTGGCGGTGTGTGAGCCGGCGTTTTGGGCGGGGTTTGATCGGAGTTCGGCGCGCGGGTTTTACGATTATTTTCGGCAGTTGACGGATTTCGAGCCGAAGCGGGCGGCGAAGTTCGGCCTCCAGCATTATACGTGGCTGTGCATTAATCCGAAGGAGTCGGAGGATGTGGGCCTGGCGGAGGAGGTGCTGGGGATCATCCCGGAGTTTTTGAATGCGCCGACGGTGCTGGGGATTGGCGAGATTGGGTTGAATAAGAATTCGCGGAATGAGATGCGCGTGCTGGAGAAGCATGTGGACCTGGCGGCGCGGCATGAGCAGTTGATCTTGGTGCACACGCCGCACCTGGAGGATAAGTTGAAGGGGACGCGCTTGATCATGGATGTGATCCGGAATGACAAGCGGATCGCGCCGGAGCGGGTGATCATCGATCACGTGGAGGAGCACACGGTGAGGATGGTGCTCGACGCGGGTTTTTGGGCGGGGATGACGTTGTATCCGGAGAGTAAATGCACGCCGGCGCGGGCGATCGATATCCTGGAGGTTTACGGGACGGAACGGATTTGGATGAACAGCGCGTGTGATTGGGGGGTGAGTGTGCCGCTGGCGGTGCCGCGGACGGCGTTGGAGATGCGGAAGCGCGGGCATGACGCGGGTTGGATCGATAAGGTGATTTACCAGAATCCGATTAAATTTATGGGGCAGTCGCCGCGTTTTAAGTTGAAGGTGTGAGGGAGCAAATGCGTGTAAATCGTGAATGAAAGAATGACCAGTTCACGTTTGTTCTTCGAAGCGATCGCGCGGAAGGTCGAGGCTGATCCTACTTTGCTTTCTATTGCACTTGGAAACATTGAGAGGTGGCTGGCTAAGGGGCATACAGCGGAGCATCGGTTGGTTCAGTGGCGGGAGATAATTGAGCGGGCTTTGGAGAGAGATGGGTTGGACGATTTGTTGAAGCTTTTGCGTTCGCAGGATGAGGAGGCGGTGCATCTGAAGAGCTTCGATCCGTTTCCGGGAATTTTGAGCAGCAAGGAACGTCAGGAGATATTGCTGGTGTGTCCGTACGCGCATTGAGCTCCGTTCCCAGCGGAGTTGTTTGTGTTCGGGGCGGGGGTTTGGTAGGTAAGGCGCGAAATGCGGCTGAAGCATGATATTCACCTGGCGTACTGCACGAATATTCATCGGGGGCAGAATTGGGCGGAGACGTTTGAGACGTTGGTGAAGTATGTGTTGCCGGTGCGGGATCGGGTGGCGGCGGGGAAGCCGTATGCGATTGGGTTGAGGTTGAGTAATCAGGCGTCGGTGGAGTTGAGTGATCGCGCGACGTTGACGAATTTTCAGCAGTGGTTGGAGAAGGAGAATTGCTACGTTTTCACGATTAACGGTTTTCCGTATGGGACGTTCCACGGCGGGCGGGTGAAGGAGCTGGCTTATACGCCGGATTGGACGACGCGGGAGCGGGTGGAATATACGAATCGGCTGTTTGATTTGCTGGCGGAGTTGGTGCCGAGCGGGGTGGAGGGGAGTGTGAGCACGGTGCCGGGGTCGTTCAAGCCGATGATCACGACACGCGAGCAGGTGGGGGAGATGCGGGCCAATGTTTGGCGGGCGGTGGAGCATATCGCGAAGGTGCGGGAGCGTTCGGGGAAGGTGCTGCATTTGGGGTTGGAGCCGGAGCCGTTGTGTTATTTGGAGACGAGCAACGAGGCGGTGCAGTTTTTTGGGGAGATGCGGGAGGATCGGAAGGGTGACGAGCGGATTAATGAGTGCCTGGGGGTGAATTATGATTGCTGTCACCTGGCGGTGGAATATGAGGAGCCGGAGAAGGCGATTGCGAATTTTCAGCAGCACGGGATTCGCATCAGCAAGTTGCATTTTAGTTCGGCGATGAAGGTGCGTCCGACCGCGGAGACGAAAGCGGCGCTAAGGAGTTTTATAGATCCGGTATATTTTCACCAAGTGATTGCGCGGAATTCGGATCAGACGTTTACGCGGTATTTGGATTTGGATGATGCGTTGAAGACGCCGGCGGCGACCGGCAGCGAGAAGGAGTTGGAGTGGCGGATACATTTTCATGTGCCGCTGCATTGCGGGGCTTCGGAGGTTTTCGATACGACTACGGACCATATGTTGGGGGTGCTCGATATTTTGCGGCGGAATCCGAAATTGTGTTCGCATATCGAGATGGAGACTTACACCTGGGAGGTGTTGCCGGCGGAGTTGAAGAATCGGAGTGTGGTGGACCAGATCGCCGGCGAATATGAGTGGACGTTGAGGGAGATGCGGGCGCGCGGGTTGGCGTGAGGGATGGAAGCGCTGGAACCTACTTCGCGGAGTTTTTTGCGGACCTTGCTGGTGCTGGGGCGGGCTTCGAATTTGCCGACGGTGTGGTCGAATTGTTTGGGGGGATGGTATCTGGGAGGGGAGGGGACGTTCGGTGGTTTTGTGCTGCTTTGTTTGGGCGCGACTTGTCTCTACACGGGCGGGATGTTTTTAAATGATGCGTTCGACGTGGAGTTTGACCGGCAACACCGGAGCGAACGGCCAATTCCGTCCGGGGCGATTACGTTGGGGAAAGTTTGGGGATTTGGAGTTGGGTGGCTGGTGCTGGGGTGTGTGTTATTGGCGTTTTTCGGGGCGACGACGATGGCGCTGACGGCGTTGTTGGTGATTTCAATTTTGGTGTATGACGCGGTGCACAAGGCGATCGCGTTTTCGCCGTTTTTAATGGCGTTGTGCCGGTTCTTTTTGTTTTTGGTGGCGGCCTCGACGGCGGACTACGGGGTGACGGGGCTGGCGGTGTGGAGTGCGTTTGCGCTGGCGTTTTATATTGTGGGTTTGAGTTATGTGGCGAAGAGCGAGAGCGCGCGCGGGCCGATCCGGTATTGGCCGTGTTTATTTTTGCTGGCGCCGGTATTTTTGGCGTGGCTGGTGAACAAGGGATCGTATCAACCGATCAGCTTATTGTTCAGCCTGGCGTTGCTGATCTGGGTGGTGCGTAATTTAAGTTTCACGTTTTGGACGGGCGCGAAAAACATTTCGAGGACGGTTTCGGGATTGCTGGCGGGGATCGTTTTGGTGGATTTGCTGGCGGTGCTGGGAGGGGAGCCGGTAATCGCGCTCGTGTTCATGCTCTTGTTCGCGGCGACGCTCTTGTTTCAGCGGTTTGTGCCAGCGACATGAGGTGAAGGAATTGGGGGCAAATCCGCTTTACATTCGAACGGGTCTGGCTAGCCTCGGGTCAAACCAAGTATGCGTAAGTTGTTTAGCTCGGCAGTGGCGACTCTGGCCATTGGCATTTTTGCAACGGGATGCGCTGGCCCAGAAGAGAAGCTCGGCCGCGGCATCAATAACGTCACTGAACTCGCTCGCGGTGGTGAAATCCGCCGTTCGATGGAGCAAACGGCGATCTGGGAAGGCGCGGATAAAGCTTATACGACCGGGTTCATTCGCGGCTTTAACCGAAGCCTGGCGCGGACTGGCGTGGGCCTTTACGAAATCGTCACGTTTCCATTCCCGACGTACGATCCAATTTTCCTCCCGGAGAATCCGACCTATCCAGACAGCTACGCGCCGAGCCTGATTGCCGATCCGACTTTCGGACCGGACGCGGCGCTCGGTTTCAGCGGGGGCGACATCGCGCCGATGGTTCCTGGCAGCCGATTCCGGGTGTTCGATTTTTAATCTCAGCACTTTCAATGCGAGCGCCAACGGAATGTTGGCGCTTTTTCTTTTATGCAGGTCGAACTGAAATCCCCCTGCAAGGTTAACCTCATCCTGAATATTCTCGGGAAGCGGCCGGACGGTTTTCATGAATTGGAAACGGTCATGCACCCGGTAGCGATTCATGACGTGCTTACGTTCGAACGGATGGCAGTGGGTTTGGAACTCACCTGCGATAACTCCGAACTGCCGACTGATGCCAGCAACCTGGTGCATCGCGCGGCGACGGCCTTTTTGCAGGAAGCTGGAATTAAGGAGGGCGTTCGAATTCATTTGCAGAAACGAATCCCGCTGGAAGCTGGGTTGGGCGGCGGCAGTGGGAATGCCGCTACGACCTTACTGGGGATGAACAAGATTTTTGGGGAGCCGTTGGAACCGGCGGCGCTGCAGCGGATCGCGGCGACGCTTGGTTCAGACGTGCCATTCTTTTTGCAAAGCGCGCCGGCGATGGGGTTGGGGCGCGGCGAACAGGTGACGGCGCTTTTGCCGTTTCCAGCGCTTAAGGGCTGTTATTTTGTCCTGATCCATCCCGGTTTCGGTGTTTCGACGCCGTGGGCCTACAAGAATCTCGCGCGGTTTCCGGAAGCGCTGAATGGCGAACGCGGACGCGCGGAGCGATTGGTCAGGAGCTTAACCGTATCGTTGCAGGAAGGTCGCGGCGATTTCTACAATTCGCTCGAAGCACCGGTGCTGGAGAAATATCCCATCCTGAAGATGTTTCAGGAGTTTCTCCTGGAGAATGGCGCGGCTGTGGCTCTGATGTCAGGGAGCGGTTCAACGACGTTCGCGGTGGTGGAAGACGCGGCGAGGGCGGATCGGATCGAAGAAGCGTTTCGAAGCAAGTTTGGCGAATCTGCCTGGACAGCATGCGTGCCCGCGCAAGGCAGCGGGGAACTCTAAAGCGACTTTGCGCGTGTAAACCGGAGAAGACTCCTCACGTCGTCTCCTACAAAATGCGGAGATTAATTGCCGCGGTAGACGCAACGGGCGGTGCAGGTTTCGGCGACGACTACTTCGACCAGTTGCGGGAGCTTTGGTTTGAGGTGTTTCCAAATCCAGACGGCGAGGATTTCGCTGGTAGGATTTTCAAGGCCAGGAATTTCGTTCAAGTAGCGGTGATCGAGTTTCTCCCAGAGCGGTTTGAAGGCGGCAGAAATATCGGCGTAATCCATGACCCAGCCGAGTTTCGGATCGGCTTCGCCTGCCACGACGATCTCCGTCTGGAAACTGTGCCCGTGCAAGCGCCGGCATTTGTGATTTTCCGGGAGGTGCGGCAGCAGATGCGCCGCTTCAAATTGAAAAGTTTTGCGCAGTTCCAGTTTCATTTCAGAGTTCGATGTCTGTCCAAGTCACCAATTCACCCAGGCTCGGTCGCCCATCATGCCGCCAGGTGAGCGGCGGATCCTGCATTTTGCCGATTCGGCAAATGCGCGTAACTCCGGCTTGCGCCAGTCGAGTGCTGATTTCCTTGGCTCGCGGCATCGGCGCTGCAAGTCCCACGGTGGAGATTTGCCCGTGCAACGTGCCGATGCTTGCCGCCAGTTCAGCCAAGTCCTGCAACGGCTTCACGAAAATAAAACGGTTCAAGCAGGAGGGCTGAAAATCGACCGACGTATCGTGAACCACGGTCCAGGCGGTGCTGCCGTCGCTCTTCCAAACTTTGGTCAGCGGATCTGCTGAACTGCGAACCTCGTAGAACATCCGCCGTGTCGTAATCGCGGCGGCGGTTTGCGGGCTCACCGGCCCGCGCGGATCAGTCTCTTCCCGCGCCGAAAGCTGGTCGGCGAGGGCCCGGGCAAAATCGAGCGCTATCGTGGCGCGGCTTTCTTCAACATAGACTGCGTGCGGTGAAAGACAGCCAAGCTGGTTCCATGCGGTGATATCCTCAGCCAACTCGGCCGCGATTTTCTCCGCGCCATGTTTCTCGAGTGATTCACGCGTGAGGTAAGCAACACTCAATTTGTTCCCGTAACCAACGAAGCGAACGCGCGCCGATAGTTGATTGCGAATCTCTAAGATCGATTCATCCGAGCCCGTGGCGGTAACGCAATTTGCCTCGGCGAAGAGAGCTTCCTCAAACGGAGCGGTGCCGCCTTTCCATTCGGCGAGTTCCAGGCACGCTCCCAGCTTAGGCTGCGCTGCATAGAGACTGTGCGCGAACATTCGAGGCAAAAAGGAAGTGCCGCTTGCGCATTTCACGAACTGCGCTGACTTCGCAAGGAGCCCGAGGATCATGCTCATGAACGGTGCGTTCGGCAGAACACCGCCGGTCACATGCACGAGCAATTCAGGCCCGTGCGCGATCGAACTGCGATCTTGTTTTTGTTCCACTTCATCCGCGGTAACTTCGTCCAGTCGCCGCAACGAACCGAGATCCTGAATCACGAGGGCCTCCAGATTCTCACGTGTGAGTTGCGCAAAGAATCGGTTTAGGCCGATCGCCAGAGTTTCGCGTCCAAAGCCGGTTTCCTGAGGACCCTTCTCCAACACTTCCTTCCTGAAGTGGAAGTCCGGTTCGAGCCACTCGCGTCCGAGCTTCGCCAGAATCGCGATGATCGATTCAGTGCTCTGTGCGGCGAGGAACTTCGCGCGATTCTGTTTCAGGGTCAGGCAGGCGTCGCGGATCAACTGCGGCGTGAGCGTGGAGGCATCGGGCAAGTCCGCTAAGAAATAGTTCGGCAGCTCCATGTCACGATTTCTCCGGCAACATTCCGGGCGCGAGTTGCCCTTCGGCGGCTTCGCGATTTCGGAGGGCCCGCAAACAGGGCAAGCCGAGCAGACTCAAGCCAAGCAGCGCGGCTAAAATCCAGTACATCCCAAAGTAACTTGACACCTGTGCGCTCGCGGGTCCGAGTCCCTTTACGAAAGCGCCCATCGCCCAATGCGCGAGATTCCCGAGAATTCCGCCGATGGTGATGAACAGACCGAAGACGCGCCCGCGAATGTGATGCGGCACTGCTGACATCAGCGCGCCTTCCACCATGGGATAAGTCGCCATGAAGAAGAATCCGTAAATCGCGAATACGACCGGCGCCAGGGCAGGGGAGAAGCGCGGGAACGATGCGACGATAATGCCTGCGACCGCGAGCGCGAAGGTGGTCCAGCGCCCAACACCTTTGTCGCTCAGTTTACCGAAGAGCGGATTGCTGATTGCGGAGGCAATGAAAATCATCGAGAGGATTCCGCCGGTTCGCTCGGTGCTCAAGCCGTGCGCTTTCTGCAGGAAGAGCGAACCAAGGCTTCCCATCGAGCTGCCGGTGAAATCGCGCAGACTAAAGGCGAACGCTGCGGCGATGAAGAAGAACCAGAGCGCGGCGCGCGGGAAAAGTTGTTCCGATGGTTTGTGCTCGTGAGTTGTTGCTGGACCCGCCGGCTCCTCATCCGCCAGGGCGTAGAAGACGATCGCGGTCAGCAATCCCAGGATGCCAAGTTCCAACACCGGCGCGCGCCAGCCAGATTGTGCGCCACGAAAACCCGTATAGATCGGCCCAAGAAAAAATCCCGCACTCGCGCCGATGCCGAGCAAGCCAAAGGCCCGGCCCGTTGCGCCGGGATACAAGCGCGCGATCAACGCGGTCGCGGCAGGATGGAACGCGCTTCCACCGACTCCGGAAATAATCATGCACGCAATCGCCTGGCCGTAGTTTTTTGAAAGCGCGAGGCCGAGGAATCCAATGGCGTTGATGGCGAGGCCGAGCGCGAGGAGTTTCCGTTTGCTGAAGCGATCGGCCAGCACGCCGACGGGATACGCTGGCACAAAGTACGACAGCATCAGCACCGTCACCAGGAATGTCGCTTCTTCCACGGTGCGAATCGCAAACGACTTGTCCCGGAGAATCAGCAGATAAAGCGGCAGTAACGCCACTTGATACAAATGCGTGAACGCGTGCAGCACGCCGCTCAGCCACAATGTTCGCACTCGATGCTGGTCAGTCATCACGCCACCTGCATCAAGGAACAGCCGCGTGCTTCGGCTGCGGAAGCGCGCCCCACCAACTCAAATCCATCGCCGCGTCGGACCGCCAAATCTTCGGTTTGAATGCTCATCACCGAACCGACATTCGCCAGATCAATGATTCGCAGCAAGCCCGTCTCGTCCTCGGCAACTTCGCGGCCGGATTCAGGCGAAATAACACAGGCGCGAGCCCACGGCGGGAAACGAAAAATCCTGTCGCCCGCACTTCCGACAACACGATCATAGGCCTGCGAAGAAAGTTCGCTCATGCCGTATTCCGAAACGATGTGGATTTCCGGAACACCCAGTTGTTCGCTGATCATGTTGTGCAACTCGGCTTTGGAGACTTCCCGCGAGCGTCCTTTGTAACCGCCGGTTTCAAAAACCCGTGAGCCGCTGGGGAGTTTCGCGGCGAGAGGCTTGGTTTCCAATTCGTCGCACAACTGGACGAACGAGAAGGCGGTCCCACAGACCACCACGGGAATACCCATCGCACAAAATCGCGCGTGCGCTTGCCGGAACTTCTCGAAATTCAGGTCCCAGCCATTTGCTGTTTGCGACGCAACGAACTCTGCTGAATCGCCGAATCGTTCTGCGATCGTCTCAAACATGTGGACCAGGGACGAATGCGGCGCATTGACCGCACGAGGGGTGAGAACCAAAAAGTTGAGTGGTTCACCTTTCGGATGAATATGCGGCGTGAACCATCGCAGTAATGACTCTTCGTAAACCCGGAGCGTGTCGCGGGAATGAAAATGCCGGCTCGGACGATGCTCGGTTGTGCCGCTGGAATGGAAAACAGCCGGGCGTTGATCTTTGGGCAGAACGGTTAGCTCCAGTTCCTTGAAGGCAGTTGTGACGACGCTCGGGATTTCAGAGATGAGGCGCAGATTCTCCGGAGTGACAGCAGATGATTCGCAGAAGGCGCGATACGCTGCATTGTGCGCATATTGAAAACCGAACACCTTTCGCGCGAGGGCATCAAACGCCTGAGGCGTGCGCGAAGGCGTGCCGATAAAACGTGTTACTTCGGAACAAATCTCCTCGAGCGTCATGCGGTTTTAATCGGATGGCTGGTTTTCCGCAACAGCCACCGCGCAATATGCCGCGCAACGCCAGGGAATCAAGCTGGGAGCGAATTCGGAGAGTTCCTACAACTGACCTTTGATACGCGAGAGGAGCACCTTGAAATCGTTGATGTCTTCGAACTGCGGGAATTGATCGATGATGTTTTTCGGGGCATGAAAGAGGTAGCCGACGTTGGCAGCGGCGAGCATGGCGGTGTCGTTGAAGGAATCGCCAGCGGCAATGACGTTGTAGTTGAGGGCTCGGAAGGCTTCGACGGCTTCTTTTTTTTGGTCGGGAATACGGAGTTTGTAGTTCGCGACTTTTCCGTTCTCGATGACGAGGCGGTGGCAGAGAAGCGTGGGCCAGTTGAGCTGGCGCATGAGCGGTTGGGCAAATTCTTCGAAGGTGTCGGAGAGAATGATGACCTGCGTGATGGTGCGAAGTTCGTCCAGGAATTCTTTTGCGCCGGGGAGCGGACGTAGCGTGCCGATGACTTCCTGGATGTCGCGAATGCCGAGATTGTGTTGCGCGAGAATCTTGAGGCGGCCCTGCATCAGCACGTCGTAATCAGGGATATCGCGGGTGGTGAGGCGGAGTTCTGGAATGCCGGTCTTTTCGGCGACGGCGATCCAAATCTCGGGGACCAGCACGCCCTCCATGTCCAACGTTACGATGCTCTGTTTCACGCGCGCGAAGTTCTCCCAAAATCGCGGGGTGATGTCCAGAGCACGGAAGGCGTGATGCGGCGGGGCGTATTAAAGCTCCGTGACGATTGTGGACTCACCGGGCTTCGCTTGAACTTTCTGCACGGCGCCATTCGGCCATTTTACCTCTAACAACTCGACGGCGGTTGCGGTTCCCAGCCCAATGGTGACCGGCAATTCCGATTGCGACAAATAGCTCCGCGTCGGCATCACGTGACGCCAAACGTCTTTTCCGTTGATTCGCGCGCGCACCCAGGCGCCGATCGCATCGTGGTTGGATTTGGTTCCAGTGAGCTTCAACCGAATCCAGTTGTTCTTCAGTGTTTGATTGTTGCGCAACAGCATCGGTTTCCCACCCGTTTGCGTGACCACCACATCCAAGTCGCCATCGCTGTCGATGTCCGCGTAAGCGGAGCCGCGTCCGACGATGGGCGTGAAAAGATCGACGCCTGCCTGATTCGTGCTCGCTGGTGCGAAGCAGCCGCTGCTGGTAGCTCCGCAGTTCCAGAACAACTGGGCGGCCTGTTTATAGTGCTGGCTTTTTTGGACTTTGCTGATGTCTTCATCGAGATGGCCGTTGACGCTGAGGATGTCCTGGCGGCCATCGAGATCGTAGTCGAAGAAGAAGACGCCGAACTTCAGCGGCAAGCGGCTGGGAGCGCCGATCCCTTCGGTCAACGCTTCGTCAGTAAACGAAATTTCCTTCCCCGGTTGCGACACATAAAGCGCCGTCATTTCATTCGCGAAGTTTCCGATGACCACGCCGAGTGCGTCGTCTTCGCGATAACGCGCCACATCGATGCCCATCGCGCCGCGAGTCGCGCCCATGCTGTCGAAGGCCACGCCCACGCGGCCACCGATTTCTTTGAAGGTTCCGTCCTTCTGGTTGTGCAGGAGAAAATTTGGGACCGTATCATTCGCGACGATTAAATCGATCCAGCCATCGCTATCGACATCCGCCGGTGAAACGCCCAGCGACTTCGCGGTCGGCACTCCGGTGGAGTTGTTCTTGATTTGGATTCCCGCGACTTCGGAAACGTCCATGAACTTGCCGCCGCCATCGTTGCGATACAAATAAGGAAACGTACCTTGGAAGTCCTTTGGCTGACCATACGCGCGTCCGATGCCCACCAACTTCCAACCGACCTGCATATCGATTTCGGGTGACCAGCGGACGTAATTCGCGACGAACAGATCGAGGTCGCCGTCATTGTCGTAATCGAACCAACTCGCCGCGGTGCTCCATTCGTTTTCTGCCCCGGCGACTGCAGCCGTGGCGGTCACATCTTGAAATTTTCCTTTGCCGAGGTTCTTGAAGAGAACGTTTTTGCCGACCGCAGTGATGAAAACATCGACGAAGCCGTCGTTATCGAAGTCGCCGAAGGCAGGAGCCATGCCATAGATGGGGAAGTCGAGACCGGAACCTGCGGTCACGTCTTTGAACTTTCCTTTGCCGTCGTTTTCGTAAAGCGCCGAAGTGGTCGGCTTCCTGCCAGCAGGAATTTTGTTCGGCCAATAGGTGCTGTTCACGAAGAGCAAATCCTGGTCGCCGTCATTGTCGTAATCGAAAAAACCTACGCCTCCGCCCATTGTTTCTGGCAACAACTTGTCGCCCGCCGCGCCGTTGTTGTGGACGAAGGTGATTCCCGCCGCCGCGGTGATATCGGTAAACTTCGCGGCGGGAACTTTAATTTCGGAAAAGGTTTTTTCCACCGGCGCTTCGATCTTGGTAACGCTCGGCGCAATAGGCGCGGGCTTCTTTTTTAAATAGAAAAAGCTGCCGACGCCCAGGGCAATGATGAAGATCAACGCGAACGCCGAAAGTCGGAACGCGCGGCCAATGACCGCATCATCGTAAACTGCTATCTCTTCGCCTTCTTCCGGCGGGCGGGATGTGTCTGGGTTCATTGCTTGCTAAATCGTGTTTGGATTCGGAGGGAGCGCGCAACTTACAATCCTTTGGCGCCATTTCCACTCTGAACCGCGCTGGCTTGCACTGGCTTTGTTTCCAACTCGAAAGCGCCCGGGCGTTGCAAGTTGTAAATAACGATCGATTGCGCGGCGTGGTCGGCGGCCGGGTTCTTCGCGCGATGGGTCGCAATTGCGTGGTCGCGCGCATTGTCATCGGGCCGATACTTCTCGTGCTCTTTGCGATGGAACGCCGCTTTATCTGAATCTCCAAGTTGCGAGAGGATGAGTGCCAAATTGTAATGCGCGGTGAGATTCTCTGAATCCAACTCGAGCGTGCGATTGAAGCGCGCAAGCGCGAGATACAAGAATTCTTTCTGCTTCAATTTATCCGCGCGTTCCATTTTCGAGCGTTCGAAGTAAGTTTGGCCGAGTTCGTTGATCACTTCGTAATCGATGCTGAAATCGAATTCACGCTCGATAGCGGTCGGGAATTTGTCTTCCAGCACACTGCGGAAATTCTTGATGGCTTCATCGAGGAAGCCGTTTTGTTTGTTCACGACGCCGGTGAGCCAAGCAACGGTCCAGGGAGGCGCGGGGGGATTGGCCTTCATGGCGCGATCGAGCGCCGCGACGGCATCGTTCAGCCGGCCTTCCTTGACATAAACGCGCGCGAGATTGAGCGGACCATCGGCGCGTCCGAGTTTCTCGACATTCGTGAATGCTTCTTCGGCTTGGATCAGCTCGCCCTTTTCTTTGCCTTCATTGCCTTCGAGGAAAAGCGCGATGCCGTAATCATTCCAGCGCTGCCAGACATCGATCTTTGAAGGTGCATTCGTTGCTGTTGCTGCGATGCCGCCTTCAACCGGAAACGTCAATTTATCTACGCAAACCGTGGTGATTGGCAGATCGTTCGTGTAATCCTTGCCCATGACATACTTCATGTAAGTGGTGTCGAACTTGCGGTACTGCAGCTTCATTTCGACATCGATGGGCGCGCTTGCCTCATGGGGCACCGTCATTTCGAAATGCACGATCTGCGCCGCGCCAGGCGGAATCTGGCGGTTATACAGTGGCGTGAAAATATCCTGCGGATTGCGCCGGTCGATGCGGTTGCCGTGGCGATCGAGCATGTAGACGTTGACGAAGTGCGACCATGGATCGACCGCGTTGTAGTCGCCGAGGCCGCCAGTGCGACCGATTACTTTTCCGCCGCTGGTCACTTTGCCGTCCACCCAGATTTCGTTTGAGTCGGCGGTGCCTTGCGTGAACGGATGCCCGAGCGTCAGAGTTCGAAGCACCACTTCGACGAGATATTTCTGGCCGCGTTTCAAGGCGGGAACCTGCGGACGCAACGGCCCAATTAAGGGCGCATCGATGGTGCCGCCTTCCTTCACGCCGAAGATGTCGATGCGAAGATTATTCGTTAGAAACTTTTGATGCGCCTTAACGATCTCCGGTTCGCCGCGCAGGTGCGCGATACCGGTGTTGGCGGACGGGAATAAGTGATTGTGAATCGTTAGATTGTTATTCGTGCCGAAGCGTTGGGCGCCGAAATCTTTCGATTCTTGGAGCGGCATGTGGCAGCCGTTGCAGTTCAACTGCGCTTTGGTGGGGTAATAAAACGCGCGTGCGTTGTGGCCGGAAACACCGCTGAGCAAATAGGTGTCGTAGGAATTTTGACCGCGCAGCCAATCTTTGTAGTGGTTCAACTCGCGCGGAAGATTCACTTTGTGGCAGGTCGAGCAAAACTCGGCGGTTTTGTGCACGCCGGGTTTCAGGAACGTCTTCTTGTGAAACTCCGGTTTGGCTTTCACCAATTGATTGTTCACGAACTGCAGCAGCTTGTTTGTGCTGAAGGCGAAGGGATAATGGATCGGTTCTTCAATGGTGTAATCCGCATTGCCCTTTGTGCTGGTCACGTCGGTGATTGAATGACAGGCGGTGCAGGTAATTCCGGCATGGGCGGTGGGATCGTTTACGTCGTCGAAGTTGGGATTATCGAAGGCGCCGCTGAAGAATGGGACGACATCGTGGCAACCGGCGCACCAGCGCGCGGCTTTTACCGTGCCGTCGCGTTCGAGGGCGACTTTGCGCGTTTCACGGACGCTGAAGAGGTAGGGCTTGTTGTTGAACGAGCTGAAATGATGGGCGCTGTGGAACCAGCCGTCGTAAGCGTCCTGGTGACACTTCATGCAGTAGTCATCCATCATCAGCGATTTCGCGGGGATGAAATTGCCCGTGGCGGTGCGGGCGAGAGAGGGTTCGAAATACTTCGTGCCTTCTTTGGGGCCGACGACGTCCTTCCATTTGCGCGGATCCTGGGAATGTAGGAGCACCATACCGAGCACAACAGCGCCGACTGCGCCGGCCCAGCTTAAGCCGATCTTCCATTTGATCTTTGGACCGGCGAGGCGGTGCAGGATGTATAGCCAGACGACGAGGAGCGGGGTGATGACGTGCGCCCAGTAAGAGACTGAACGAACGGCGGGGTCTTTTACTTCGAAGCCTTCGACGCGCATCAGCACAACGCCGGAGAACAGGAGAACCAGACTTGCGCCGAAAAGCGCGTAGCCGACGCGGACGGCGCGTTTGTTGGGCCGGTTCCAACTGTTCTTCATGTGGATGATGCCGAAGATGATGACCGGCAGGAGGAGGAGAAGGCCCAGCACGAGGTGGGCGAGGAACATCATCTGGTAGAAGTAATTCTGGTAGAGATGGCCGGTGACTTCCTCGAGGACGGTGATGCTGGCGAGGTAGGCGGAGTTGGCGCCGAGGATCGCGACGAAGCCGAAGATTACGTAGAGGAGGATGCGCAGTTTGGGGCCGACAGCGCGGACGTACTTACGCTTCGGCGCGGGCGCAGGATTGGGTTGCGGCGCTGGATCGGCCATAACAGTTGATCAGGGTCGATCCAACATACAAGAGCCGACCGCAAAGACCCGCCCGCAGGGGTAAGGTGTGCGGGCTTGGGGTGAGTTGCCTGATTTCAGGGGTGAGCTGCGCACCTGCCCTCAAGCCGGCAGGGGTTCGGTTGGGCGGTCGAAATAGACCTTGAGCGGAGAGAAATAGATTAGGGCCCAAATTACTCCGCCGAGGAAAGTGGAGATGTCGAGGAGCATATGTCCGACGCCGGTTGACACGTTGGCACCAGCAAGAACGTAGAGGGGCCAGCTCAGCAGATAGGCGAGCGTGTAGAGCCAGCGGGCCGGACGCCACAAGCAGAGCAGGCCGATGGTCGCAGTCAACCCAACCACCACGACGCCGAGGCCGCCGGAGGCGAGCACCCAAGTTTTGAGATTGTTGCCGAACTCTCCTTCGCCTTCGACCGCTTTGTAATCCTGCAACGCTTGCGGGAGGAAGCTTTGCAGCGCGATATCGGCGACAAGGCCCATCACGGCGAGGAGGATGTCGACGATGACCAAGATTCTGAATGCTGTTACACTCATGGTTTTTTCTCCCTTTCTGAACTTTCGTTCTCCTCTGGAAGGCGTCCCGCGGGTCGCGCGCCCGTTGGCTTAATTTTTTGCAAGTTGTCGCCGAGATCCGCGCGCATTCTTTCCATCAAGGCGCTGAGGCGGAGGACGACTTGTGGGTGATCGGCGGCGACGTTTTTGGTTTCGCCTAAGTCTTTCTCGAGATTGAAGAGCGCGAGCTCGGTTTTTTGTTGCACGTACTTTGCTGGGATGCCGTTGGTGCCGCCGGGTTTGCCGGCGAGGGTTCGGTAGTCGTGGGGGACGTGCATTTTCCAGGGGCCGCTGCGGATGACTTCGAGATCGTTGGCGTTCCAATAAAAGAAGTAGGCTTCCTGGGCACTCCTGGCGTTTTTTGCGCCGGAGATGAGCGGCCAGACATCTTTGCCGTCGATTTTGTGCTTCGGCATTTTAGCGCCGACGACGCGCGCGATGGTGGGGAAGAGATCGATGGTCATCATCGGTTCGTCGCAGACGGTGCCGGCGGGGATTCTGCCGGGCCAACGCATGACGCAGGGGACGCGGACGCCGCCTTCGAAAGTGGTGCCTTTGCCTTCGCGGAGTTCGCCGGCGGAACCGGCGTGGTTTCCGTAGGAGAGCCAGGGTCCGTTATCGCTGGCGAAAATCACGAGAGTTTTTTTCGTGAGGCCGTTGGCTTCCAGCGTGCGCAAGATTTCGCCGACGCTCCAATCGATCTCCTCGATGACATCCGCATACAAACCGGCGGCGCTCTTGCCGTGAAAATTCTCCGAGGCGAACAACGGCACGTGCGGCATGCTGTGGGCGAGATACAAAAAGAACGGGCGCGATTTGTTTGCCTCGATGAAGCGGGTGGCGCGGCGGGTGTAATTCTTAGTGAGCTCCGTTTGGTCCGGATCGAGTTGGGCAACTTTCTCCCCTTCGATCAAGGGAAGTTCGGGATAGGTGCCGGCCTTTGCTTCGGGATGCTTCGGCCACATGTCGTTGGAGTAGGGGAGCCCATAGTATTCATCGAAGCCATGGCGCGTGGGCAGGAACTCCGGACGATGGCCGAGGTGCCATTTGCCGAAGATGGCGGTGGCGTAATTCTTTTGCTTCACGAGCTCGGCCAGCGTGACTTCATTGGAATGGATGCCGATTTTCGCATTCGGGCCGAGCGCGCCGGCGATGCCGATGCGGTTTGGGTAGCAGCCGGTTAGCAGCGCGGCGCGGGATGCCGAACAGACGGCCTGCGCGACGTAGAAACTGGTGAACTTGCGTCCTTCCGTGGCGAGACGATCCAGATGTGG
>DASVNK010000030.1:0-234509 GCA_036383895.1 Verrucomicrobiia bacterium
GGTCTCTTCATTGCTCCCGCTTATCCTATCAAGTCCGTTATCGACCCGACCGGTGCCGGTGATTCTTTCGTTGGCGGGTTGCTCGGTTACCTTGCGAGCGTCGGCGGAAACATCGAAAAGAACCTCCGCCGTGCGATCATTCACGGCAGCGCGGTCGCGAGCTTTTGCTGCGAAGGGTTTGGATTAAATCGCACGACGCGCGTCACGAAGAAGGACGTCACCTTGCGCGCCAAGGAGTTGGAAGCGATGGTTCGCTTCTGAACGTTCGAATGCTCAATGCGCGCCTGTGCTCCCGGCGACTCGTTCGAACGTCGTTGCTGGTAGGCAGGCAATGCCACCAAGCCAATGGTGGCATTTTCAAAGAGTCGCGAAGGCCTAAAGTTTCCATTTGGCCTTCCGCCAACCCTCTGCTACATTCCCGTTCCTTTTTCGCCGGTTTGTTCCGGTGGGGAAAGGCAACGGCCATCAAGTGTTCCGTCCTCGAGTGGGGTTCGGCGGCCATAATAACACCTAACTGAATCCCGTGTTCCGCGGGATGGTTCGTCAAAACCGGACGATGTTTGCGGGAATTCCGCCGTCCACGACGGGCTCTTAACAAAGGAAATTGTGATTAATATTGGAGTAAAAGAATTGTTGGATGCTGGCGTGCACTTCGGTCATCAGACCAAGCGCTGGAATCCCAAAATGAAGCGCTTCATCTTCGACGCGCGCAACGGCATCCACATCATCGATCTGAGCAAGACGCTCACCGGCCTGCAAGAGGCCTGCGACTTCCTCGCCAAGACCGTCGGCAAAGGCGGCAAGATTCTCTTCGTCGGCACCAAAAAGCAGGCGCAGGAAGCGATCAAGGATTCGGCCAAGGCTTGCGGCCAGATGTTCGTCACCGAACGTTGGCTCGGCGGCACCCTCACCAACCTGCAAACGATGAAGCGCTCGCTCGGTCGCCTCCGCGAAATCGAAAAGATGGAAGCGGACGGTTCGATCAACAATTACGTGAAGCAGGAACAATCGGCGATTCGTCGCGAAGCCGCGCGTCTGTTCAAGAATTTGGACGGCATCCGCGTGCTCGATGGTTCTCCCGCCGCGATGTTCGTCGTGGACGTGAAGCGCGAACACAATGCGGTCGCCGAAGCGCGCAAGCTGAAGATTCCGATCGTCGCGCTGGTCGATACCAATTGCGATCCGGACCTCGTCGATTACCCCATTGCGGGCAACGACGACGCGATCCGTTCCGTGCGCCTCGTGTTGCATGTCGTCACCCAGACGATCGCGAATGCTCGCGGCGAATACGACGCGAAATATGCGCGCAAAAAAGACGACCAGGCCTCCGCACCGGAAACAGCTCCGACTGAACCGGTCGAAGCAGGCGCAGCCGCGGTTCCGGCTTAAGGAAATTTAACATTGCGAAAAGGCCTGTTCGCACAGAGCAGGCCTTTTCAATTACCCAAGGAGATTCAGGGAAATTTTATGGCAGAAATTACAGCAGCAATGGTGGGCAAGCTCCGCGAAATGACCAACGCGGGTTTGATGGATTGCAAGAAAGCGCTCTCCGAAACGAGTGGGGATATCGATCAGGCGGTCGATCTCTTGCGCAAGAAAGGTGTCGCCACCGCCGCGAAGAAAGGCGGCCGCGAAGCCAAGGAAGGCGTCATCGCCCAGCACATTCAGTCTGGCGGACGCCTCGGCGTTCTCGTGGAAGTGAATTGCGAAACCGACTTCGTTGCTAAAAACGAAAGCTTCCGCGCCTTCTGCGATGAAGTGGCCAAACGCCTCGCGAACAATCCGAACGAAGACCTCGAATCGTTCCGCGTCGAGCAGGTCGCTAAAATCGGTGAGAATATCAAAATCTCCCGCCATTCGCGCCTCGAAGTCGCCGGCAACGGTCTCGTCGCTGGATATATCCACACCGGCGCGAAAGTCGGCGTGCTCGTTGAAGTTGGTGCCGGAAAGGAAGCCACCACGCAAAACGAAACATTCCGCGCGCTCGTTCGCGACATCACCCTGCAGATTGCCGCGGCCAGCCCTGTTGCTGTGTCTCGCGAACAGGTCGATCCTGCCATCCTGCAGAAGGAACGCGAAATTGCCGAAGCGAGCGACGCCGTCAAAGGCAAGCCCGCCCAAGCCGTGGCGAAAATCATCGAAGGCAAGCTGGAGAAGTATCTCCAGACCATCTGCCTCGTCGATCAAGGTTTCGTGAAGAAAAATTCCGAAATTACGGTGAAAGAACACCTCGGCCAAGTCGGCAAACAAATCGGTGACGAACTCACCATCCGCCGCTTCATCCGCTATCAGGTCGGCGAATCCGCGGCTACCTAACAGAATCGGAAATTGATTTCGCTTCGCAAAGGCGCACCACCTGGTGCGCCTTTTCTATTGCTTCATATCTTTATCTATATTCGGGCCCATTGAAAATCTCGTTAGGTGCAGCAACTCTCCTGTTCCGTAAATCCCACACTCTGGGCCAGCGGACGTAATGCGCCGTTCCGCCGAACGCTCCAACAATAGCACCACCGGAAAGGTTTCGGGGCCCGTTGGATGTAGTCACCCACCAATCGCGCTGACCGGAATGTCGGCGGGAAAAGCCCTCGTCGACTTCAGGATGATCAGCAGCATCATTGAAATTAAACGGGTCGCTTTCGTCCATCTCCCACATCAGCCAGTCACTTGGCTGAAATTGAGAAACCCTGTACGTTTTGCCGTTCAGATCCAAAGGTTTGCCAGCGTAACCACCGACCGTTCCATTCCAGGCATAGCTCGTCACCTTTACTGACCGCGCAAGCCAGAGCTGCCGTGCACGGGAACCATGACTCGCTTCTCGATATGCCACATCTTTAGGGCACCAGGTCGTTTTCACTCCGTCGTCGAGATACTGCGTCACCTGCCCTTTGCTGAAGAACGCGAGCTGATTCGTGAACTGCGCGGAGTTGACGTCCCGCCCCTCACAACTTGGAATCGCTGTTGGAAGTCCCGGAAGCCGGCCTTGATTGGACGTGATATACGCCCAGCCATCCGGACCTACTCCAGATGAGATCCATCCCCAAGTGGGATGCGCCATGTAGTCGCTGTTGTCGGAACTGTAGATCGCGCTCGCCTTGAGAATCTGCCGGAAGTTTGCGAGATCGAGGGTGATATAGGTCTTCTCACGCACCCGGTTCAATGAAGCGCCCCAAACTGCGAGGAGCATTCCAATAACCACAACGACGAGGAGCAACTCCAGCAATGCGAACGCCTCGTTACGAACCGGGAGTGTTCGGTGGTTGCGCATGCTGTCCCGCCATCATGCGCTGCCCTACACCCAAACGCAATTACCTAAACAACCGCTCGCCGCCCCGCGAGCTGTATGGGCTTACACTCGGATCAAACCGCCGGTACGGAAACTTCCGAACGGCATCAAAATCGTACTGGAACAGAATGCCTACCGTATTCGCGCCGCGATCATCATCCCGCATCGCGCGGAACCCATATCCATACACCAGCGATGCAAACCAAGCCCCCCGCGGCGAGACATACGTGATCCCACCGCCAACTCCCGCATGCCATCGGCCAGCCGAATCGTGGGAATCCAAATTATCCACCAGCGCGCCCGCTCCGTGCACCGTCAACCGCCAGCTTTTACCAGGCGTGAACGGAAAAGAGTATTCCGCGTTCAACAATCCAAACTCCTCCACCGACAACTCCTGAAAATAATAGCCGGGAATATTCAGAGGGAACTCCGTCACGAAGGGCAGGAATCCACCCATCCGATAGGCGCTTAGCCGATCTGCGTTCACGCTCGTCCCGAGCGTCAAGCCCACATCGAAATACTGTTGCGATTCCGGAAACGTGTATTTCAAAAACGTCCGCCCCCAGAACAAATGCGAGTTCGCCTCGATCTCGCGGTCATTGTCGAACCCGTAATGCTCGGAGTTCTCGCGAAGGTAAGTCTGGTGCCAAAGCGAAACCTCAAACGCCAACGGAGTGGTCAACATCGGTTCGCGCCCGCCCATTCGCAGCCCGGTCCGAAAACTGAACGAGTTTAAATCTTCCGGCACCTCGAAGTTCGGCGCTGTATCATCGTCATCGCTATACAACGCGCGGTGAACCGCAGCCCGCCCGATCACCCACGCTGGCACCCGCCAATCGGGATTGAGGCGATGATAAATGCTCGCGTTCACCTCCGCCGAATGGCCGGTGAACGACTCCCGCTTAACGTAATCACCATCGCGAATTTCCGAATACGTGTCCGCAAACCCGCCACCGGCAATTCCAATTCCTATATCGGTGTTCGGAGTGAACACGCCACTAATCCCCAACTCCGAATCCACATAAATCGGCGCGACCGCCAGCCGGAGCGTGAGATTCGTCTGCATGAACTGCGGTCGGTTGTAGTAGAAAAACCCGTACGCCGCGATCGGCGCGCTTCCCTCCATCGGCTGGTTGTAACCGAGCTGAATGAGCCGCCGCCGCTCAGGATCCAATTGCCCGAACGCTGTCTCGCACCCGACAATCAATCCAACAGTGGCGCAAACCCACCCGCGATAATTCACGGCGCAAGTGTAAGCAACGCGACGCTGGCGGCAAGCTCGTGCTGACTGATGTTAAGCAAACTTCAATTCGGTCGTCGTCGCTTCCGCATCCCAATTGCGCGGCGGCTTCGCATTCACCGATTGCACATCCTTGATCGAAATCTGGTTTCCAATCGCCTTCGCGCTCTTCACGCCCAACTCGCCCGGCTTGCAAGTCTGCTGGCTCACCTTCTGGTGCGGCGCTGGCTTGTATTTAATGTAAAGCACCTCCGGCGTATCCGCCGCGAAGAACATGATTCGGGATTTCTCCGGAATGCAGAAATACTCCTTGTCCATGATCATCCCGCCGAAGGTAAAACGCTTCAGGTAGGATGCCTCGCGATTGGTGTAAGCGAGTGTGAAAACTTTTTCGCGTTCTGGAATTCCGCAGTAGACGAGGTCTGGCCCGACGAACAGCTTCTCCGGCAACTCCATCATCTTGTAGTGGCCATCGCGGAAGACCAGGAGGAGCTTGTCGAAGCGTGTGCAATCGATCTTGAACTCCTCGCCGCCCACCTTGAATCCGATATAACCTTTATCGCGGTCGTAGCTGACCTTAAACGCCTTAAAGGCCGCTTCCTTCGCTTCTACCTCGTCGTAGCGGCTCGATTTGGTTAGGCGCGGATATTGTTCCTTGTATTTCGCGATCAATGCCTCGATCCGGCCGATCACATACTTCGTGAGATTCTTTAAATCCTTCTTCGTCTGTGCCAACTCCGCCTTCAACCGCTCCAGCTCTTCCCGATGCTTGTTGATGTCGAACAGGGAAATCCGGCGAATTCTCACCTGCAGCAGCCGATCCACGTCCTCATCTACAATCGGTCTGAGTATCTCCTTCTCGAACGGTTTGAACCCATCATAAACGGCTTTGAACACCGCTTCGTTCGTTTTGCACTGCTCGATCTTTTTGTAAATCCGTTCCTCGATGAAAATCCGTTCGAGCGTTCTGAAATGCAGTTCGTCCTGCAATTTCCGCTCCAGCGCTTCCAACTCGCGCTTGTAGAGCTCCACGGCCTGCGCGGTATTTTCCCGCAGCACTTCGGACACCGTCATCTCCACCGGCCGGTTTTGTTTGATCACCGTTATCCGGCTGGAAAGCGACACTTCGCAATCGGTGAAGGCATACAGCGCGCTGATCAACTGCTCCGCCGTCACTCCCGGCGGCGTCTTCAACTCGATCTCCGCTTCCTCGGAGGTGAAGTCGTTCACGCTCCGCACCTTCAGCTTTCCTTTGCGCACCGCATCCTCGATCGATGCAATCAACGATTCGGTGGTGGTGGTCGGCGGGATTTCTTTGATGACAACTGTGCTCTCGTCCTTCGCCTTGATCTTCGCCCGCACCTTGATGGACCCACGCCCGTCGTTATATTCGCGCGCATCCATCAACCCGCCCGTCTGGAAGTCGGGCAGACACTTGAATGATTCCCCCTTCAGAATCGCGATCTGCGCCTGCAGCAACTCAATGAAATTGTGCGGCAAAATCCGGCAGGATAACCCTACTGCGATGCCTTCCGCGCCCAGCATCAGAGTCAGCGGCAATTTTGACGGCAGCGCCACGGGCTCCTGCTTCCGTCCGTCATATGTGGGCACAAACGCCGTGAGCTCATCGTTGAAAATCTCGGTTTTGGCCAACTCCGTGAGGCGACACTCAATATACCGCGGCGCCGCGGCCGGGTTGCCGGTGAAGAGATTTCCGAAATTCCCCTGGCCCTCGAGCAAGTACCGCTTGTTCGTCAGATTCACGATCGCATCGCCAATCGATGCATCGCCATGCGGATGATATTTGCTCGTTTCGCCTTGGACGCTCAGCACCTTCATGAAGCGCCCGTCGTCCATCGTCCGCAGCGCCCAAAGGATCCTTCGTTGCACCGGCTTCAACCCATCTTCAATGTTCGGGATCGCACGGTCGCGGATCACATACGAGGCGTATTCCAGGAAATTCGTATTTACTCGCCGGTGCAATTGCAGGTCGATCTGCCCTGGCACAAAGGGACGATGCACCACCTCCGCCGGTACGTCCTCGGCCTGCACATGCGTCTCGCCATTTCCATTCACGCTGTTCGTTGCCGGAGGTACGCCCTTGCCGCCCGGCGATGCGCCTTCGACACTCTCAGCAGGTTTCATCCCGCGCATGGGCAATTCAGGTTGTTCTGATCCGTCGTTCTTTTTTGGCATGGCTAACTTCTATTGCGGTAAAATCCTGTTGTTGTACACTCAATGTATGACAGAGATGCTCGCTGTCCGATTACCTCGCGAGAAAATGGCGCGGCTAAAAGCTGCCGCGAAGAAGCGGTCCGTCAGCCGCAGCGATATCGTTCGGCAGCTTGTGGACAAGTTCCTTGCTGATGAAAAGCCGGGCAAAGGCGTCGGCTGGAAAGAGCACTTTGAATGGCTGCGCAAACATGGTCGCAAGGTGAAAGGCAATATTGAAGATGAAGTCCGCGAATTGGATCGCAACCGTGGGTTCAGATGAAGATTGCCGTCGATACGAACTGGCTGGTCGCCGCTTACTTCATAAAACTTGATCAGCCCAGGAGTGAAACTGTCGTTCGCTTTAGCGAACGTTGTGATCTTCCGTGGATTGTGTCGCTTCCGGCATTGCTGGAAGCGCGTGGCGTTTTCTCGTTTTACGGGGGCAGCACCGCCTCGGTTGAACGGAAGAAGCTGCAGGCAGACCTCGGCACCACTCTGCTTGTGGCTTCGACCCCGTGGGAAGATATTGCGAAAAAAACGGAGGAACTCTCCGATCGATTTTCCACGAAGGCGCGCCTTGGCATGGTGGACCTCATGATCCTCGCCAGCGCGCTCAAAGCCGAAGCGACCCACTTCCTCTCCTTCGATTCGAACAGCAACCTCCGCGCCCTCGCTTCGGTCCTGAAGCTCAAAGTCTTTCCCGAACTGACGGCTGATGACCGCCGTCGCGCTGCTGCCCTCCGCTAATCTCGCGCCTACTAACATCGCGCTTCAATCCTCCACCGGCACGACCAGATTCTGCATGATGTAGTCTTTCCGCTCCGGCGTATTTTTGCCCATGTAGAAGGTCAAAATATTCTGCGCCTCGCCTTTCGTCGCTGTTTCGACCTGGGTCAACCGCATTTCTTTTCCAATAAACTGTTTGAACTCGCCTGGCGAAATTTCGCCGAGTCCTTTGAAGCGCGTGATTTCCGCCGAGGCGCCTAACTTTTTGGCGGCCACATCCCGCTCTTCTTCGCTGTAGCAATAATGCGTCTCCTTTTTATTCCGGACGCGGAAGAGCGGTGTCTCCAGCACCCATAAATGTCCATCGTGCACGAGCTGCTCGAAGAACTTGTAGAAGTAAGTGATCAACAAATTCCGAATGTGCAATCCGTCGACGTCCGCATCCGTCGCCAAAATCACCTTCTCATAACGCAGGTTCGAAATAGTGTCCTCGATATCCAGCGCCCGCATCAAATTGTACATTTCATCGTTCTTGTAAACGATGTCGCGCTTCAGATCCCAAACATTCAGCGGCTTCCCCTTGAGCACGAAGATCGCCTGCGTGTTCACATCGCGCGTGCTCACGATGGATCCCGCCGCGGACTGACCTTCCGTCAGGAAAATCATCGTTCCTTTGCCTTTGTCCTTCGCACGGTTGAAGTGCTGCTTGCAATCCTTCAACTGCGGAATGTGCAGCGTGATCGCCTTGGCTCGTTCGCGCGCCAGCTTCTTCACGTCCTGCAATTCCTTCCGCAACTGTTGCGTATCCTGCGCCTTCGCGACGATCTTCTCCGCAATCTCCTTGTTCCGGTTGAAAAAGTGCAGCAACTCCTCGCGCACATTATTCATTAATTCCGTCCGAATTTCCGTGTTCCCCAGCTTGTTCTTCGTCTGCGACTCGAACATCGGATCCTTCAACCGGATCGCCACCGCGCCCACCATGCACTCGCGCACATCATCGCCCTCGAACTTCCCCTTCGCGTATTCATTCACCGCCTTCAACACACCCTCGCGAAATGCGCTCAAATGCGTCCCTCCATCGCTCGTGTATTGCCCGTTCACGAACGAATACACCGTCTCCCCGTAACGGCTGTTCGTGTGCGTGAAACAAAATTCCAAAGTCTTACTCGTGTAATGCAGCGGCGCGTAAATCGGCTCGCTATTGTCCGCCTGCAAATCTTCCAGGATCAAATCCATCAACCCCCGTCGAGCCACAAACGTCTGCCCGTTGAAGATCAACTTCAGCCCGCTGTTGAGATAGCAGTAATGCCGCAGCCGCTTCTCGATATGCTCCGTCTTGAAGTCGTATTCCTTAAATATCGTCGGGTCCGGCTCAAACTGCACGAACGTCCCGTTCGCTTCCTGAGTCTTCCCCTTCTTTTGGTCCAACAATTTCCCCTGCTTGAACTTTGCTTCGAAGAATTCTCCGTCGCGATGGCTGCGCACCAAAAAATGTTTCGAAAGCGCATTCACCGCTTTCGTGCCCACGCCGTTCAACCCGACGCTGAATTGGAAAACATCATCGTTATATTTCGCCCCGGTATTGATCTGCGAAACGCAATCAATCACCTTCCCCAGCGGAATCCCGCGCCCGAAATCCCGCACTGAAACCTTCCCGCCCTCCACCGAAATCTGCACCTCCCGCCCATGCCCCATGATGAATTCATCGATTGTGTTATCGATCACTTCCTTCAGCAATATGTAGCAGCCATCATCGTAGTGCGACCCATCCCCAATCCGCCCAATGTACATGCCCGTGCGCAACCGAATGTGCTCCAAACTCGAAAGCGTCTTAATTTTGCTCTCGTCATAGACATGCTTGTTTTCAGCCATACGTAGAAATTACGGGCCATGACAATCGTACAGGACAGCCCGCTTGCCAAGTGGAACTTCTCGACACCTATCTCGGGTGCCCCACCAGAGAAGACTGCTCACGCTGCCTTCTAAAAACTGCTAGTAGTCGTAGAGACCGGAGTCTTTGCTGTAGCTGCCGCCGCCGCCGGATTCGTCTTCGCCGCCCAGACCGCCGAGGAGGTCGCCCATGTCTTCTTCGATTTTTTCAGGGTCTTCGCCGGCTTCCAGGCGGCGGATGGCGATATCCATTTCTTTGGGAACCGCGCCGGGAGGAAGGACGTCCTTCATTTTGCGCATCATGTGCGCCATGTGTTTGGGATTGTTTTCATCCATGTGGTCCATGTCGCGCTCGATCTCGCTCATGGCGGCGGCGACTTTCGGGTCATCAAAGTCAGGCATTGGATCGGCCTCGCCGGACTCGGAGGGGGCGGCGGATTCTTTCAGGCCTTTGGTCATGGCGAAGCGGCTGAGTTGTTTTTCGAGCTTCTTATTGCCGCACTTGGGACAGACCGGCGAGTGCGTGGGATTTACGCGCTTGGAGAGGAAGCTGTAGATCTTCCGGCATTTCGGGCACGCGAATTCGTAAATCGGCATATGGCAAAAATGGGAAATGCGGAGCGGTTTGGCAAGAGGAGCGGAAAAAAGGCGGGGACACTCGGTCGTGGCTCGTTCTCGCAAAGTCGCTTCGGCAGCTTTCGGAATATTCTTCTTCTCCCACGCGTGGACGAAACCGGGAGAAATTTCTCCTCGTTTCTACGGGTGGGTGTAGAAGAAGAAATGGAGAGAGGGTTGGACCAGCCGGCCGCCAGTCCAACCCAGGTGATCATTACTCGACGCGGTGGAGGATATTGCCCTCCAGCCGCACTAATCCATCGGTGATCGCCCGTTGGATGATGCGGTAGGCATAGGCCTGGCTGTACCCTTTGGCCAGGAGCTTCCTGGCCGCCTCAGCGCGCATCGCCGGATGTGCGCAGATTTCCAGCAGATCGTCCTCCGGCACGCGTTGCGGACCTTCGGCGAGCGAACGTTGCCAGGCGGCATGGTCGAACTCCGGCTCGGCTTCGTAGATCATCGAATCGGCCTTCAACCGAATGGCGAACGGCGCGAATTCTTCGCCGTTGGAACATTTCCCGCAGCTCAACACCAGGCGCATGTTGTCGTTGGCATTGGCCGGGGCGAGGTTGATCTGCCCGCGCGTCCAGGCTTGCAGCAGCTTGGAATTGCGCCCGAAGCTGGAGCGTTCGATGCCAGTCGCGCGCGCCGCGCCTGCTTTGCCGGTGAGCGCGTGGTGCAGCACAATCGTGGCCCGCGGGGGACGGCCATCCTTGCCATCGCGTCCCGTCGCCGCCAGTTGCGTAATGGCCAGGCAAGTCGCGCGCATATCGCTATCGCGGTTCAAATCGCCGATGCCGAAACAATTCAGCGGGTCGAAGCAAACCACGTCCGGATCGAACCGCTCGATCACGTCCCCCAATCGCTGGCGCACACCGTGCTGGTCGAGCTGCACGAAACAGTCCTGCTCGCCTTCCACAGTGTGGATGAAGAGACGTTCCGCCACGCGTTGCCAGTCCTCTTCCCCGAGCCAGTCCCGCAATCGCCGCAAATCATCCTGCAAGCGGCGTTTGGAATTCTCCGCCTGGAAGATCAGCCATTTGAGATTCGGTTGATGGACCGGCAGGGAAACGAACGGACGGCCCGTGATGCAACAAGCCGCCAGTTGCAGCAGCAAACGCGATTTGCCAATGCCACCGGCGCCGAGCAACGTCAGGCTCTGGCCGCGTGCCAGCAATCGGTCGCCGAGCAGGTTATCGCTCTCCGCCATCGGTTCAGTAATTAATTCCGCCGCGCTCCGCACCGTGAACGGAGCCGGGCTGCTCAAGCGCCGTAATGCACGAATCGCTTCTTCCGAATCTTCCAGCAACCGCGCTGCGGGAGCGGATTTATCCGCGGCGACCTTCTCGAGTCGCCGCGCCGCATCCAGCGCGAACCGGCGCTGATATTTATCCTCCAAGTCTTCGATAAACATCCGGATGGCAGTCGCGGTCGGCACCGTATCGCTCAGCGAAGCAAGGACCTGCGGGCCATCCTCCGCCCATTTCAACTGCGCTTCCTTGGCGCGATGATACACGGTGTAGGAGGCGACTTCATCGCCGTTGCTAACCATGCGTTCGAGCAGTTGGAACAACTCGCGATTACGCAGGTCGTAGAAGTAACGGGAGTTCACTCCCGCATCCTTCAAAGCTTCGAATGAAGCTTTTGCATCCAGGAGGATGCACCCCAGAACCTGAAGCTCTGATTCAGGTGAATAAAGCTCTGCCTCCCTCACTTCCCTACCCTTCATAGGTTGGGAGAGGTTGGACGGGTTTACGTTGTTTTGTTGGTTACCAGACGCTGTCGATTGGCTCCGATCTACTCGGCTCCAATCGGCAGAGCCTGCCGATAGGACATCATGATTATTCATATGTGTCAACAAGGATTCACAATAAAAGAATACTTGCAAGAAAATTCTACTATTATTCTCTGCTGACATGTAGAAACCAGTAGAAACCTTTTATCTTAATCCGGTCGCGGAGAAGAAGAAGAAGAAGAAAAGCACCCCAATCGCCAGGAATCAGCGGCGCGTTCGGCGAAGCATTTGGGAGTTGAAAGAGTTCGAGTTGTGCCGAATCTCGATGACCTGGTCGAAGGCAAGGAGCACTTCGACGACATCGAAGCGGTAAGCGACGTGGGGATGTTTGAGTTGGCGGAGGTATTCGTTCGCGGTGCGGACAAGAGCACGACGTTTTCTGTTGTCGACTGCTTTACCTGGACGGGTCCAACCCCCGGCAGTGCGAGTCTTCACTTCAACAAAGACAAGGCACGTTTCGGCGGTTGTTTCGTCACGGAAGATGAGATCGATTTCGCCCTCTTTGCAGGAGAAATTTGCGGTGAGGAATTTCAGGCCTAGCTGCTGAAGGTGTTCGCGCGCGGCGCGCTCGCCGAGGTCGCCGCGCTGGAGGTGGATCGGTTTCGCCGAGCGGCTCCAGAATTTGAATTTGTTCCAGAGGTCGACCCAGATAGCCATGGGCTACATGAAGAGTTGGGGCTGCGGTTCCGCGAGCGCCTGCGGCCGGCATGGCGCAAAGCTGCGGCGATGCAACGCACAGGGCCCGAAATTCTTGAGCGCCTCGAGATGTTGTGGAGTGGAATAGCCTTTGTGCTCGCGAAAGCCGTACTGCGGGAATTGCTCGTGGTATTCGGCCATCCGGCGATCCCGCGTGACCTTTGCCAGGACACTCGCGGCGGCGATGGAAAAACTTTTTGCGTCGCCATCGATGAGCGGGGTTTGGGGATTGAGCGCGGAGAAAATGTGCGGGCCGTCGACGAGGGTGTGGTCGGGAATGGGGCTGAGTTGGAGAAGGGCGTCGTTCATCGCACGGAGGCTGGCGCGAAGGATGTTGATCGAGTCGATGATTTCCACTTCCGCGCTCGCGATGGCGTAGGAGACAAGAGGTGAGGTGGTGAGGAAATCGTAAAATCGGTCGCGTTCTTTTTCGGTAAGCTGCTTGGAATCGTTCAGGCCCTGGAGTTTTCGGGGCAGCCCTTGGTGGATCCATTCGACCGGGAAGCAAACAACTGCGGCGACGACCGGGCCGGCGAGGGGACCCCGACCAGCTTCATCGGCGCCGGCAACGCGGGAGCATCCTTTGGCGAGACATTCGCGTTCATATTTGAATTTGCTGGGCCGCATTAAGAGAGTGCGAGTTCTGCTGGACTTTGTATGGCAACGAGTTGGATTGGTCAAAGCGAAGTTGTTCGGGAATTATCCACAATGCGCGGTCGGAAGTTTTTGAAACAAAACTAATGCCGATACAGTCTTGTCTATTGAAGATGAATTTGCCCCTGGAAATCGAGAGCGGAGCGGTGAACGAGAAATCGCGCGCGTTCACGCTCATCGAACTGTTAGTCGTGGTGGGGATCATAGGGATTTTGGCTTCGATGTTGTTGCCGGCGTTGGCCAAGGCGAAAGGCAAGGCGAATGCGACCACCTGTTTAAATCACGTGCGGCAGCTTGGGATCGCTTCGACGATGTATGCGAGCGATCACGACGATGAGTTGCCTCGGCGCGGACGGCGTTACAGCAACACGTGGGCGTATGCACTGCTGCCCTATTACAAAGATCGCAAAATCCTGAAATGCCCGAGTGACGCATTCACGGAGAATCGCAGTTATTTGATCAATGGATTCAATGATTTCTGGGAAAAGACGCTGGAGCCGAAGAATTACGATTTGGTGATGAAGTGGGCCTGGCCGCATGGGGTGAAATTGGGCGCAGTGCCGCTGCCGAGCGACACGGTGGTCTTCGGGGAAAAGGCCCGCGGAACAAAGCATGTGCATATGGATTTGGACCAGAAGGGCGTTAAGGATGATGGAATTTCGGGGAATGATCGGAACGTCGTCGCGCATAATATGCACGGGTCCCGGAAGAGCGGCGGATCGCATTTTAGTTTTGCCGACGGGAGCGCGCGATATCTGAAGTATGGCGGATCAGTGCGGCCGGTGAATCTTTGGGCGACGACAGACGAGTGGCGCAATGCGCCCGTGGTGCTCGACTAATATTTAGCGGGAGCGCCTGCGGAGGGCTTTACCGAGCCGGCGTCGGTCGAGGAGAAACTCCATCAGGCAGCGTTCGAGCGGCCGATCCGTGGGCGTGAGATGATAGGCGACGCCTTCGTTGCGGCAGATGCGCTGGAGGTTTTCGTTGTGCGCGCGGAAGCGCTCCAGGTAATTCCGCTTGGCGAAATTCGGGTCGATGTAGAGTTCGCGGCCGGATTCGACATCACGGAACAGAGAGGCTTTGTCGAAGTTCAGATCGATTTCGGCGCGATCGAGCGTTTGGAAGAGCGCGACTTCGTGGCCCCAGGCGCGGAGTTGCGCGAGGCTTTTCTCCAAAGTTTCCAGCGGAGCAAGGAAGTCAGAAATGAGCACAAGCAAACCGCGTTTTTGCACGAGCTCAGAGACGCGGCGGAGGGGCGCTTCGATATCAGTCACGTCGCCGGTGGTCTGCTTCTCGAGGGTGAGCATGAATTGGCGTAGATGGCCGGGGCGGTGGCGTGCGGGGAGGTAATCGCGGATGGTGTCAGCAAAGGTGAGCAGACCGATTGCGTCGCTCTGCATTTCGAGGAAGTAGCCCAAAGTCGCGGCGGCGGTGGCGGCGTATTGCGCCTTGGTGTAGCCGGCGGAGCCGTAGGACATTGATTTGCTTTGATCGACGAGGAAGAAGCAGCGGAGGTTCGTTTCGTCCTCGAACTTTTTGATGTAGTAGCGGTCGGAACGGCCGACGAGTTTCCAATCGACGTAGCGGGTGTCATCGCCGGAGGTGTATTGGCGGTACTCGGTGAATTCAACAGAGAAGCCGTGGAAGGGACTTCGATGCAGGCCGTTCCAGAAACCTTCCACGACCACGCGGGCGCGCAGCTCCATGTTCTTGATGGACATGAGCGCCTGTGGGTGGATGTAGCTGGTGGGAGCGGCGATCACGATACTACGCAGCGACCTTCGCGGGCTTCGGCGAAGCAGGGGCGTTGGTGGAGTTTTCCTGCAGGCGCGAGATGAGTTGATCGACCGTAATTCCTTCGGCTTCGGCTTTGTAGTTGAGGAGAATGCGGTGACGGAGGACGGGGGCGGCGAGCGCTTGAACATCCTGAATCGAGGCGTGGGAGCGGCCTTGGAGAAGAGAGCGAGCTTTGGCGCCGAGGACGAGGTATTGGCCCGCACGGAGACCGGCGCCCCAGTTGACCCAGTCGTTAATAAAACCGGGAGTGTTCGCCTGGCGCGGGCGGGATGCGGCGGCGAGGCGGACGGCGTAGCGAACGACATCTTCGGCGATGGGAACTTTGCGGACGAGATCATGGAAGCCGAGCACATCTTCGCCAGTGAAGATGGCCTTGATCGCTTCCGGTCTGCGGGAAGTGGTTTGAGTCACGACGGCGACTTCATCGTCTTCGCCCAGGTAACTGATGACCACGTTGAACATGAAGCGGTCGAGTTGCGCTTCGGGCAGCGGATAGGTACCTTCCATTTCGACCGGGTTTTGCGTGGCGAGAACGAAGAAGGGTTCCGGCAACGCGTGCTTCACGCCGGCCGCAGTGACTTGATGTTCCTGCATCGCTTCGAGGAGCGCGGCCTGGGTTTTCGGGGGGGTGCGGTTGATTTCGTCGGCGAGGATCATGTTGCCGAAGATAGGGCCGCGAACGAAGGAAAGGCGGCGGCCCTGCTCGGTCTCATTGAGGATCTCGGTGCCGGTGATGTCGGCGGGCATGAGGTCGGGCGTGAATTGAATGCGGCGGAATTCCAGGTGGAAAATTTCGGCGATCGATTTGACGAGGAGCGTCTTGGCGAGGCCGGGCGCGCCGGTGATGAGGCAGTGGCCTCCGGCGAAAAGCGCGATGAGGATTTGATCGATGACTTCGCGCTGCCCGACGATCGTCTTACCGAGCTCCGCGTAGATTTGGGTGCGGGCTTGAACGAGACGTTCGAAGAGTTGCTGTTCGACCTTCTGGGATTCTGTAGAGACAAACATGGGTGGCTGAAACTCCTATGGCGCAAAACTAACAGCATTGCAATGGCAACGCCATGCTTAATGAGACGAATTGCGGTGGTGGTTGGATGTGGCGCGAATCGATTTGGTATTTCGACGATTTTGCGCCAAATTAGCCGCACGCCAATGAAGAGATGTATCTTTCTGTTCCTGGGGATGGCGGCTGCCTGCCTTCCGGTTTTCTCGGCTGAACCTGCGCCTGCGCCTACGACGAGTGGCGGCGCGCGCGAAGGGGAGTTTCAGGTGGTTGCGGATCAGTTCGCGGATATCCAGGTGCTGCGGTATCGGGTGCCGGGGTTTGATCAACTGACGCTGCAACAAAAGAAGCTGGCGTATTATTTAACGGAAGCGGGGCTGGCGGGGCGCGACATTTTCTACGACCAGAAATACAAGCATAACCTGGCGATTCGGAAGACGCTGGAAGCGATTCTGAAGACGTATTCGGGGGATAAGAACGCGGACGAGTTCAAGAAGCTGGCGGTGTATGCGAAGCGGTTCTTTTTCTCGAACGGGATTCATCATCATTATTCGACGGCGAAGTTCGTGCCCGAATGTTCGGCGGATTTTTTCAAGGGTGTGCTTGCGAAGACGGACAAAGCGAAGTTGCCGCTGGAAGGGAAGTCGCTGGAGGAATTCACGGCGGCAATTACGCCGATTATTTTTGATCCGAAGCTGGACGCCAAGATGGTGGATCTGTCGCCGGACATCGACAACGTGAAGGCATCGGCGGTGAATTTTTACCAGGGCGTGACGGAAGATGAGGTAAACAAGTATTACGAGCAGTTGAAGGAGAAGAGTTCGAATAAGCTGCTTTCGTTCGGGCTGAATTCGCAGGTGGTGAAGCAGGATGGGAAAGTGGCGGAGCGCGCGTGGAAGGTGGGCGGGCTTTACGGGCCGGCGTTGAGCAAGGTTGTTTTCTGGCTGAAGAAGGCGGTGGAAGTGGCGGAAACCGATCAGCAGAAGGAGCACTTGCGGCACTTGATCAAGTATTACGAAACGGGTGACCTGGAGCATTTCGATCAGCACGCGATTGCGTGGGTAAAGGAGACGGAAGCGCGGGTGGATGTGGTGAATGGGTTTATCGAAGTGTACCAGGATCCGTTGCAGATGAAGGGAAGTTTCGAATCGGTGGTTTCGATCAAAGACATGGAAGCGAGCAAGCGGATCGCGGCGATCTCGGCGCAGGCGCAGTGGTTTGAGGATAACTCGCCCATCATGAAGGAGCATAAGAAGGCGAATGTGGTTGGGATTTCAGCGAAGGTGATCACGGTGGTTGGTGAAGTCGGCGATGCCGCGCCCGCGACACCGGTGGGAATCAATTTGCCGAACCCGAATTGGATTCGGGAGAAACATGGGTCGAAATCGGTGATGTTGGGGAACATTGCGGAGGCATACAATCATGTGAAGGCGCGTAGTCCCGCGACGGAAGAATTCGCGGCGACTCCGGAGATTGCGCAACGAATTAAGAAATACGGGGCGCTGGCTTCGAACCTTCATGTCGATATGCACGAGGTGATTGGGCATGCTTCGGGAAGAATTAATGAAGGAGTGGCGACGCCGGACAAGACGTTGCAGACGTATGCGGGAACGTTGGAAGAAGCGCGGGCGGATTTAGTGGCGCTTTACTACGCGATGGACAAGAAGTTGGTGGATATCGGTGTGATGCCTTCGCAGGAAGTTGGGAAAGCGGAATACGATCAATACATCATGAACGGTTTGCAGACGCAGCTTTTCCGGATTCGGCCGGGCGATAATCTGGAGCAGGCGCACATGCGGAATCGGCAATTGGTGAGTTCGTGGGCTTACGAGAAAGGGAAAGCGAACAACGTGATCGAGAAGATTTCGCGCGACGGGAAGACATATTTTCGAATCAATGATTACGAGAAACTGCAGGAGTTGTTCGGGCAGCTTTTACGCGAGATTCAGCGGCTGAAATCGGAAGGCGATTACAACGCGGCGAAGAACCTTGTGGAAACTTACGGGGTGAAAGTGGACCAGGCGTTGCTGAAGGAAGTGCATCAGCGTTACGAGAAGTTGAACATCGCTCCTTACCAGGGATTCATCCAGGCGCGGCTGCTGCCGGTGACTCGCGGGGAGGAAATTACCGATGTGAAGGTGGAGTATCCGAACGATTTCCTCGGGCAGATGCTGGAATACGGGGAGAAGTATTCGCTGCTGCCGGTGCGCAATTAAGCAGGCGGCGCGAAATAATTTGAACCAAAGCGCCGGTTCGTTTGCTGAAGTAAGCGGTTGCACAAATGCCGCCGCTTGCTTGCATAGACGGGACGTTGAACCCGGCCGACGAACGAACGGACCTTGAGTTGGTCGCCGCTGCTAATGGCGGCGACGCGGCAGCGTTTGAGGGGCTCTACGCGCGGCATCGCGACTGGGTGGCGAACCTGGCGTATCGTTTTTGCGGCGATCGCGAGCTGGCGTTGGATGTTCTGCAGGAGGCTTTTCTTTATTTGCTGAAGAAATTTCCTCACTTCGAACTGCGCTGCGAACTTCGATCCTTTCTTTATCCAGTGGTAAAGCATCTGGCGCTGAACGCGCGGGCGAAGGCGGGCCGTTTTGAGACGGGCGAGAGCCGCGAAGAACTGTTCGCAGGACTGGAAGCGCCCCGTGTGGAAGCAGGCGCGGATGAAGGTTTGCGCGGGGCGTTGGCGAAGCTGCCAGTTCAGCAGCGCGAGACGGTTGTGCTGCGGTTTATGGACGGGATGGATTTGGCGGAGATTGCCGCGGCGTTGGAGGTGCCGCTGGGGACGGTTAAATCGCGATTGCACCACGCGTTGGAAGCGCTTCGAAAGAATCCCGCCTTGAAGGAATTTTTCGAATGAACCTTTTGCGCGATTCGATTGCTTAAGAAAATGAAGATGGACGATCGGGACCAGCCGAATTCTGACGAACCGCAAAAGCTGCGGGATGCGTTGCGCCGGCTGGAGAAGGAACGGCTCTTCGTTCCGGGAACGGTGGATGAGGCGATGGTGCGCGCCGCACAGGAACATTTTGGGCAGAAGAAGGACGTTGAAGCGGAGGAGAGCAGTCCAGTGCCGGTGGAGGCGTTGGTTTTCCATAGCAAGCTCAAGCCGGTGAAGATCGATCCGCGCGTGCGGCGGTGGCACAAGTGGCTGCCGCTCGCTGCGTCCATCACGATCGCCGCGACGATCTTTTACTTCGCGCGGACTGGCAGTGCTCTGGCGGGCGACCTGAACCGCGATGGAGCGGTCGATGTCATTGATGCAATGCTGTTGGCCGAACGTGTAGAGCGCGGTGAACGGAGTGGGCTCAGCGCTGACGTGAATAATGACGGGCGGATCGATGCGGGCGATTCGGAGGAAATCCTGGCGCGAGCGGTCGACCTGGAAAGGAGTGGTTCGTGAGGTTTCTGCTCGCGGCATTTTTCCTTTTGCTGGCGGTCGTTGCTCCGCGCGCGGCGGAGTTCGCGGTCTACGATGTTTATATCGATAGCGGAACCGAAGCGTTGGCGGCCTATCAATTAAAAATTTCTGATCGTCGCGCCGCGGTGAAAATTCTAAGTGTAGAAGGCGGGCAACATGCCAGCTTCGCAAACGCGCCGAAGTTTGATGAGAAGGCGATTCAACGGGACGTGATCAAGGTCGCGGCATTCAGCCTCGCCGCGCGGGATAAATTGCCTTCAGGGCGAGTGCGCATCGCATCACTCCATGTAGAGGTGGGTCCCGGCTTAACGCCGGATTGGAACGCAATTGTGCAAGCCGCAGGCGGACCGGGAGGACGAAAGATTTCAGCGGAAGTTTCCATTTCAAAACGAGAAAACCAATGAAAATGCGATATTTGAGTTTAGTGGCGGCTGCTTCGGTGATGGCAATTTGGATTGGATGTTCTACACCGGAGCCGAGAGGGATTACCGTAATTCCAAACAGGGACGTGTCGATTTCGTCCTCCGCGAATGCACCGGTCGCTGGAAACGCACTTGGCCTTCCGCTAGAGCCGGCAAAGGCTGCGGGAGGTTCGACGCTCGGCTACGAGACATCGCCCTTACTCGGCGCCAGCATAGGCGCACCGCTTTCCCAGGAGGCTGAAGTTCTGAAACAGCGGCAGCTCGATCTCGCGCAATACGCGGGCGAGGAGCTTTGGATCATTCACCGAAGCAAAGTGGATAATTCCGCGGCATCGGATGATCAGTATCCGGGCACGGGCGCCTTGATGACGCAGGTGGATGAAAAAGAAGCGCCGCTGCCACTGAAACACACCGATGTGAAGGCGAGTGTGGTTGGTTACATCTCGACGGTCGATGTCACGCAGCAATTCGAAAATCCATACGACCAGAAGATTGAAGCGGTTTATGTTTTTCCCCTGCCGGAGAACGGTGCGGTGAATGAGTTCGTGATGGTGGTCGGTGACCGGCGGATTCGCGGGATCGTGCGCGAGAAGGCGGAAGCGGAGCGGATTTACGCGGAAGCCAAGCATCAAGGTTACGTCGCCTCGCTGCTCACGCAGGAACGCCCGAACATTTTCAAACAATCGGTCGCCAATATTGAACCCGGGAAGCGGATCGATATTTCAATTCGTTACTACAACACGCTTGTTTATGCGGATGGATGGTATGAGTTCGTTTTCCCGATGGTCGTCGGACCCCGGTTCAACCCGCCGAGCCGTTACGGCGGGATCGGCGCGGTGCCCGCAAGTCCTTTGGCGAGCAGCGGACAGCCCACGGATGTGCATTACCTTAAGCCCGGGACTCGCAGTGGCCATGACATCGCGCTTACCCTCGAAGTGAACGCAGGGGTGAAAGTGGAAGAACTTGAGTGCCGAACACACAAAATCCAGGTGCAGGGAATGAACGAACCACTCGGGACGACCACGCGGCGGATCGATGGAGAGTCCTTCACGGTAAAGATAGATAAAGCCGATACCATTCCGAATAAGGACTTCGTGCTGCGGTTCCGCGTGGCGGGCAAAACAATGAAGACCGCCATGATCACTCATGAAGATCATCGCGGCGGATTTTTCACCATGATGTTGTATCCGCCCGCCGCGGTGGAGGCGCTGGAACGCGCGCCGCTGGAGTTGGTGTTTGTCCTCGATTGCAGCGGAAGCATGTCTGGCGAACCCCTCAAGCAGGCCAAGGCCGCAATTCGTCACGCGCTGAAGAAAATGGATTCACGCGACACCTTTCAGTTGATCAATTTTTCCGTGGATGCGCGCCAGTTTGGTCGCGAACCGGTGCTGGCCACGCGAGAGAACATCACCCGGGCACTCTCTTACCTCGAGTCGCTACAAAGCGAAGGGGGCACGATGATGATCGAAGGAGTGAAAGCCGCCCTGGATTTCCCGCACGACGATTCCCGCCTGCGATTCGTCTGCTTTCTCACCGATGGGTACATTGGAAATGAATCCGACATTTTGCAGGCGGTCCATGAGAAGCTCGGAGACTCACGGATTTTTTCCTTTGGCGTTGGTTCTTCGGTAAATCGTTACTTGCTGGACGGCATGGCGCGAATCGGCCGCGGGACCGTGGCTTATCTCGGGTTGAACGATGATGGCGCGAAGGTGATGGCCGACTTCTTCGAACGCATCAGTCATCCCGCATTCACAGACGTGAAGATTGATTGGAACGGACTTCGGCCGACGGATGTTTATCCAAAACGACTACCCGATCTGTTCGTCGGCCGGCCATTAGCGATCACCGGACGCTACACGCCCGGCACGAAACCAGGTGTGATCGAACTGAGCGGCAAGGCGGGCAAGAGCCGCATCAAGGTGCCGGTGAATGCGAAAAGCGGTTCGGGCGAAACCAGCCCCGCGTTGGCGAGCATTTGGGCGCGGTCGAGAATCGCGGAACTAACGCAGCAGGAGACTGTATCACGCGACAAAGATTTAAGTTCGCAGATTCGGAAGACGGCCCTGGATTTTCAATTGCTGAGTCCTTACACCGCGTTCCTGGCGCTGGATGCCTCACGCAAGACCGAGGGGAGCGTTGCGACGACCATTCCAGTGGCAGTGCCCGTGCCGGAAGGAGTGAAGTACGAAACCACCGTCGAATAACTTTTCCTTCGGCAGTGCCCGTGCCGCGAGCCGCTCCGCGCGTTTTCCCGAAGGAGCGGCGTTTTAGCAGTCGCAGCCTGGATTGGCGGAAAGTTTTCCTTTGGAGGGCGAGTTCAATCCGAATCGGGAGGGGGCGCACTGGATCTGTTTGGCGCGGTGATTGTCTTTTTCGACCTGGGGTTCGTTGGCGATGGCGAGGAAAGCGTTGTTCAAGAGTCGGTCCAGATCGGTTGGTAATTTTTTCAGGCGGTAATGCATCCACTTTCCTTCGCGGCGAGCATCCACGAGACCGGCGCGACGCAGATAGGCCAGGTGGCGGGAGATTTTCGGTTGATTGGTCTTGAGGGTGCCTTGGAGGAAGCAGACGCAGATTTCTCCGTCTTTCATGAGGTGGAGGAGACGCAAGCGGTTTCCATCGGCGAGCGCGGCGAAGAAAGTGACGTAACGTTTCACCGAAGTCGTATACGCCTTGACATATATTTAGACAAGCCGCAGCGTGCATACGGTTTGCCGGTTATGTTCGGGTTGCGACAAAAATTGGTGGCGGAGTTCCTCGGCACGTTCGCGCTCGTTTTCGCCGGGACCGGCGCCATTGTGATCAACGATGTGAGCGGTGGGGCAGTGACGCACGTGGGCATCGCGCTGACGTTTGGCCTGATCGTGCTGGCGATGATCTACACAATTGGCGAGGTATCCGGAGCGCACTTGAACCCGGCGGTAAGTGTGGCTTTTTGGCTTTCCGGGCGTTTCCACGGATCGAATCTATTGCCGTACATCCTCAGCCAACTGGCGGGCGCGCTTTGCGCGAGTTTGGTGCTGAAGCTTTTGTTTCCCGCTCATGCAACGCTCGGAAGCACTCTGCCGGCCGGTCCGGCGATGCAGTCGTTCGTTTTGGAACTGATTCTTACGTTTCTGCTGATGTTCGTGATCCTGAACGTCTCAACTGGCGCGAAGGAGAAAGGGATTACCGCAGGAATTGCTGTCGGATCAGTGATCGCACTGGAGGCGATGTTCGCGGGAAAAATTTGCGGAGCTTCGATGAACCCGGCGCGGTCGTTTGCACCGGCCCTAACCTCCGGGAACCTGCAGCATCTTTGGATTTATTTAACTGCCCCGGTTATTGGCGCCGCGCTCGCAATCTTCGCGTGCCGTGGGTGCCAGCAGCCGGGGTGCTGTCCAGGCCTGGAAACGAGGGACGAAAACATTTATGAAACTCATAGAACTGAAGAAGACGCTCGCGGATCACGCTGAGAAAGCAGTGCGATTCGTGCTGCCAACGGGGAGCAGCGTGCCGCCGCACGCGCATGTCACCGAGGTGGCGCAGGTCGACAAGCGATTCATCGACTGCGGCGGGACGGCCCGCACTGAATCAATCTGCCGGATGCAGACGTGGTTTGCTGATGACACGGAGCATCGCCTTTCGGCTGGTAAGCTCCTTAAGATTCTCGAGAAATCGCGGAGCATCATCGCGGATGACCAACTGGAGGTGGAAATCGAACATGAAGCGCCGTTCATATCGCAGTTTCCGATCGAGGTTGTGGAGGCGCGGGATGGTTCAGTCATTTTCCGCCTCGGGATTAAACACACCGATTGCCTGGCGAAGGATCAATGCGGCGCGCCGAAATCGATCACTTCCAAGGCGGGATATAATCTGGCGGAATTTGCGCCATTGCCTTCATTGCGGAGGGTGGAGGAAAAATCCTGCTGCGGTGGAGCGTGTTAACCATGAAACCGACCGTTCTAATTCTTTGCACTGGGAATTCGTGCCGGAGTCATCTTGCCGAAGGGATTCTTCGCGCCGCGGCGGGCGACATTCTCGATGTGCAGAGCGCAGGTTCGAAACCGGCGGGATATGTGCATCCGCTCGCGATCAAGGTAATGGCGGAGATCGGGATCGATATTTCGCAACATCGTTCCAAGCACCTGAGTGAATTTCTTGAGAAACCGGTTGAGACGGTGATCACGGTTTGCGGCAATGCTGACCAGGCTTGCCCAATTTTTCCGGGGCAGGTTAACCGGCATCACTGGGGGTTTTTCGATCCCGCGAAAGCGGAAGGAACGGAAGATCAGGTGCTGGCGGTTTTTCGTGAGGTGCGCGACCAGATTCGTAGGACATTCGAAGCTTACGGTGCTGGACGCAAGGACGGCGCCAGGGGTTGAGTCTTCTCAAGCAGCCGGCGAAGTTGATCCGCTCAAGATGGTTCGACTTTCGTTGCTTGCAGCTTGAGAGATAATGTTTCTTGAGCATGACATTGGAAGAAAAGAAGCGGGAGCTGGTGGAGGATTTGGGTTTGCTGCCTTCGGCGCAGGATCGGCTGATGTATGTGGTGGATCGGGCAAAGAAGACGCCGAATTTGCCAGCGGAGTTGCGGACCGACATAACGCGGGTGGAGGGGTGCCTTTCGAATCTGTGGTTTATTCCGGAGTTTCGAGACGGAAAGTGTTATTTCAAGGTGGATGCGGATTCGCATATTGTGCGGGGGATTGCGATCGTTCTGGCGGAGTTTTATAGCGGGCATGGGCCGAAGGAGATTTTGGCGAATGATCCTGGTTTCCTGAGCACGGTCGGAATCACTCAGCATCTATCGCCGAATCGGCGGAATGGGTTGTCCCGGCTTTGGGATAAGATACGGGGATTCGCGGCGGAGCATGCGGAGTGAACGAAGAGTTATCTATATATGACGCGCATAACCACCTGCAGGATGAGCGGCTGCGGGCGCATTTGCCTAATATAATAGAGGCGATCCAAGCGGTGCCGGTACGGGCGGTGGTGGCGAATGGGACGCGGCCGGAGGATTGGCCGACGGTGGCGAAGTTGGCGAAAAAATATAAGTGGGTGGTGCCTTCGTATGGCCTGCATCCGTGGTATGTGAATCAAGTTTGCGAAAATTGGCGGGAGGTTCTGGGTGAATATCTTCAGGATCCGCGGGTGGCGATTGGGGAGATTGGGTTGGATCGGTGGATCGAGGGGTTTGATTCCGCTAAGCAGGAAGAGATCTTTGTTTGGCAATTGGAACTGGCGAAGAATTTAAAGAGGCCGGTGACGATTCATTGTTTGAGGGCGTGGGGCCGTATGTTGGAACTTCTTGAGAAACACAGACTTCCTTGTGGATTCCTGCTTCATTCCTACGGCGGTCCAGCGGAGATGGTGAAGTCCTTTGTGGAGTTGGGCGGATACTTTTCGATCTCAGGATATTTTGCGCACGAACGAAAAGAAAAGCAGCGGGAGGTGTTTCGGGCGGTTCCCTTGGAGCGAATTTTAGTGGAGACAGATGCCCCGGATATGTTGCCGCCGGAACAATTGAGGGAGGGCAATTTGGGCGAGGTGAATCATCCAGGGAATATAGTGAAGGTATATAGCTTTGCAGCGGAATTGCTTGGAATGGAACTAGAAGAGTTTGCCAAGCAGATGGAGGATAATTTTAATAGGTTTTATAAATCGGTTTTGCTTTAGAGAATGTCACCGAGACGGTGCCTTAACTCGGAGCGCTACATGGACGCTGCTAGATATGACACCTTAAGATAACCTATTGTGGGTTTCGCACCCTTGCGAACATCTCTGCGCGCGGTTAGTCTTTTCTTCGCACAAATGAGAGTAGGCCTGCCCATAGCCGAAAGGTTTGTCAGAGATGAAAAGAGTTACGACTCTATCCGTCTTGCGGGTTGCTACAGTAGCCTTGCTCGTGTCCGTTGGGGGTTCCCTCACCTCCTGGGCTAATCCAGCGAACACTAGTTCGCCAGCGCCTAGTTCTGGACAAGCCTTCACCGCGAAGGTCAACGCCGCGGCGAAGAAAGCCAAAAGCTTCGAGGATTTCGTGGCGGCGATCCACCAGGTTGAAACGACCGGGCGCGTCGGCGTGATCTACGGCGACGGCAAACGCTCGCTCGGTCCGCTGCAGATTTCTTATGCGGCTTGGAAGGATGCCACGCGGTTCGATCAATCGATCGGCGGGAAGTATTCCGACTGCAAAGGGCTGGATTACTCCACGAAGGTCATGCAGGCGTATCTGATGAAGCATGCCTCGACTGCGTTCAAAAGCGGCGATTGGCAGACTTGCGCGCGGTTGTGGAATTCGGGTCCGAGCTGGTCCACGAAGGTGCACCTGACCAATAAGTATTGGGCGGCGGTGCGGATGACTTTGACGCGGCAGGCGAGCTAAACAGTTTCACATTGAATCCGTGTGCGGCGGAGGATGACGGAGTTCGTCATCTTCCGCCGTTTCATTTGTGAATTCACATTGAGGATGGAGGCGCAACGATTAAACTTGGAAGATGCGTCCTCATATTGTTGAGCCGAAGAACGCCCCGAAACCGGTGGGGCCATACTCGCACGCGGTGCGGGTGGGGGATTTACTTTTTTGTTCGGGGCAGATTCCGCTGAACAAAGAGGGGAACATCGTTGAGGGCGGAGTGCCTGAGCAGACGCGGCAGGTGCTGGAGAATGTTAAAGCGATTTTGCAGGATCAGTCGTTGCGGTTTGAGAACGTGGTGAAGGCGACGGTGTTCATGACGGACCTGGGTGAGTTCGCGGAGATGAACAAAGTTTACGGGGATTACTTCACGGGGAATTATCCGGCGCGATCGACGGTGCAGGTGGCGGCGTTGCCGAAGGGTGCTCGCGTGGAGATCGAGGTGATTGCGTGCTATCCGACTCCGTAGGGGAAAAAAGACGAAATTTACGTAGAGGGCGCAGAGGCCGCAGAGGATTTGTTGAGAGTGGATTCGGAAGTTGAAGCACAGATCATGCGGATTACCTCGGCGGCAGCGGCGAAGCCGAACCCTCCGGTGAGGTGCGTCGCGCTGCCGTAGCCGCTATTGCAGTTCATTCGCAGTTCCCCTGAATCTCCGCGGCTGGCGCAGACCGTCCCGTCCGATTGCGGAAAGACTGGCTGTTCAATCGAAAATACGCACGGAATCCCAAACGGAATTTTTGGGTCATCGGGAAATTTGTAATCCGTGCGCAGAATTTTGCGGATTCGCACCAGGAGGCGGTCGTGGGTAGTGAAGGCGAGATCGGCGATGCGAATGGAGGTGGGGTCGCGTCGACCACCGGCTGCGCCAACTGTCACGGTCGGAATGTTTCGGCGCCAGGACTCCGCGAGTAGAAGAGCTTTATTGCTGGCGTCGTCGATCGCATCAAGCACCGCGCTGTAAGGAGTCACGAGAAGTTCGGCCGCGTTTTTCGGCGTAAAGAATTCTTCAATAACGGTGACGCGACATTCGGGGTTGATGCCGAGAATGCGCTCGCGGAGCACGTGAACTTTGGGTTTGCCGACTTCCGATGTTAGGGCGGGAAGTTGGCGGTTGACGTTGCTGACGCAGACTTCATCGAGATCAATCAGCGTGAGCGCGCCGATTCCACTGCGGGCGAGCGCCTCGACCGACCACGAGCCGACCCCACCGACACCGACAATCGCGACATGCGCGGAACGGAGCCGGGCGGCGGCATCTGTCCCGTAAAGGCGAGCGATGCCGCTGAAGCGTTGATCGTAGTCGCTGTCGGTCGCGACATGCATGAGTGAAGGATAATGCAGCTTTCTTCACGGGACTAGCTCGTCTTGAATTCTTGTGGGATGGTTTACTCAATGTTGCAAACGGAGTTGGTGCGGGCGCGGGTTGCGGGTTCGAAAGATTTGTTAATCGCGCTGCATGGATTGGGAGACAGCATGGAAGGGTATCGCTGGGTGCCGGAGATGATTGGCGCGCCGACCTTGAACGTACTGCTGGTGAATGCGCCGGATGCGTATTATGGCGGGTTTTCTTGGTATGAATACGCGGGGCCGGCAGAAGTGACGGCGCAAGGAGTGGAGCGGAGTTACAGATTGGTGGAAGGTTTGTTGAACAAATGCGTGGAGGACGGTTTTGCGACGGAAAGGACGATTTTGTTTGGATTTTCACAGGGTTGTCTGATGTGCACGGAGACGGCGGTGCGGTATTCAAAGAGACTGGCGGGAGTGATTGGCGTAAGCGGGTATATTTACGATGTGCAGCGGTTGTTGAAGCTGGCTTCGCCCGTGGCAAAGGAGCAGAAGTTCTTAATTACGCATGGGACCGATGATCCGCTGATTCCGTTACGCAACGCACAAGCAGATTTCGGAACATTAAAAGCGGAAGGATTCCAGGTGGATTTCAGAACATACCCGAAAGTGCATACGATTATTGAGCCGGAGTTGGAGTTGTTTCGCGGATTCATAGCGGAGCGATTCAAGAATTGAACTGCTATGGCGAGAAAAGTGGGAATCATGATTTCGGCGTCAAAGGACTCAAAAATGTTTGAGGATGGAATTACCGCAGCCGAGAACTCACTCAAGGAAGCCCAGGTTTACTTATATTTGATCGATGGCGCGGTCGAAGGGTTGAGCGACGTTCGATTCGAAAAGTTCAAGGCCGCAGGCGGGCACTTGTTCGCGTGCGCGTATAGTTTGCAGAAACGCGGTTTGAATCCGGCCGGTGCCGCCACGCAATCAGGACTGACCGTGTTGAGTGACATCATGAGTTCCACCGAGGAATTCCAAAGTTTCAATTGAGATGGTGCGCAATCTTTTAATTCGAGTGGAATCGGATCCGCGAGAAAGCGCGCGACCAGCGGAAGCAGTGCGGATCGGCGCTGGCGTGGGTGCCTGGAATAAGGTGAAGGTGCACTTTTTGTTCGCAGGGCCAGCGGTGATGTGCCTGGACGAATTCGCAGATGAGTTAAAGGAAGGAGAACTGTTCGCGCAGTATCTGCCGAGCATCGCGCAACATGGGGGACGCATTGTTGTCGAGGAATCGAGTGCCACTCTTAAGGGCATCCAGCCGACTTCGGCGCTGCAGTTCGAAAAGCTCTCATCGGCTGAGATCGAACGAATGCAACATGAAGCGGACCACGTAATGCGGTTCTAAGACATGGTTCTAAGGCGTGTGCTTTCGGAAGCACAGGTGAGGGCGTTACCTCCGTCGGTATTGAGATTCTGCCTGCGCGGTCGAACGACACATTGCGTAAGATGCGCAGTTTCGTCATAACGCTAGAAACCATTCTAGCCTTATGAGGTATTTCAAATTGCTAATCGCCCTCGCGGTGGCTGCAGTCTCGCTGGGCGCTCAAACCATCAATCTCGGTCCGACTGTTGTGTTAATCGTCCATCCGCCTGGCGGCGGACTGCCGATAGGGACCGTCGTCAATTTGACTGTGCAGGCTCAAGATAACGACGGAACCATTGAATCGATCCTGGTTTACCGCAACGGTATCCAGATCGGTGCGACAACGAACGCGAGCGGAATTTTTGACTCCACGATTTCATCCGGGTTAAACAACTTTCACGCCGTGGCGATCGACAATTCTGGTAACACCGGCCGATCGGAGACGATTACGATCACGAGCAATTTGGAGCCGACAGTGCGGATTATTGAGCCGGTCGGATCAGTCACGCACTATTCACTTTCCAATACCGTGACCATCCGGGCCGAGGCGAGTGATCCCGATGGATCTCTTAGTCAGGTGCGTCTGCTGGAGAATGGGCGGATCATCGCCAGCGATTTTCAGGCGCCCTTTGAATTCAGTTATCGGCCGCTGAATTTTGGAACGTTCACGTTGGAAGTGCAGGCGGTGGATGCGTTCGGGCTGACTGGTTCTCAAACGCGGACAGTTCGTTACGTGCGCGTTCAGGATGATTTTACCGGCAACGTGAATCCGAGCGTTGGGACGAACGTGACGCTCTTTGGAAACAACGTGGCTGCGACGCGCCAGAAAGGTGAACCGAACCACGCGGGTGCGGCGGGCGGGAAATCGATTTGGTTCGCCTGGCGCGCGGCGCTCACGGGAACGGTGACGATTGATACGGTCGGCAGCGACTTTGATACGGTATTGGGTGTATATACGAATGCTTTTTTGCAGATCAATGCGGTGAGTAATTTGGTGGAGGTGGCGTCGAGCGACGATGACCCGGCGAACGCGCCGTTGAGCAAAGTAAAGTTCAACGGTGAGGCCGGCCGCACTTACTTTATCGCGGTCGATGGACGGGACGGCTTCGCGGGTAACGTTGTGCTGAACATTCGGCAGACGGCTGGGAGCACTAACACAAAACTGCCCAATGACTTTATTGCTTCGGCCATAACGACTCCACCGAGCGGAATTCATAACAGCAGCAACGTGGGGGCGACGAAGGAGGCGGATGAACCCGATCACGCCGACAATCGCGGCGGCGCTTCGATGTGGTGGAGAGTGAGCTTCCCGACACTTTCGACAACGATCAGAATTTCAACGGCAGGGAGCAGCTTCGATACGTTGCTCGCGGTTTACACAAACGCGGTGACGAATCCGCGCGAACCGATCTTTACGGCTCCGCTGATGGAGAATCTGCGGGTGGTCGCGGAGAACGACGATGGCGCAGGCAGCACAAATCGCACGAGTTTCGTGGAGTTTGTCACTCGGCCGAACACGACTTACTGGATTGCAGTGGACGGGTACAATGGCGCCCAAGGAAACATTCGGCTCGTCCTCAGCACGCTTCAGCAGAGTCCGCCGCCGCCGAACAACCAGTTCGTAGCTGCGAGCGTGCTGAGCGGAAGCTCTGCGTTGACGAATGTGAATACGTTCAGTGCTTCCACAGAATTTGGGGAGCCGGTCATTGTTCCAGGACGGCAGAGCGGGAAGTCCGTCTGGTATCGTTGGGTCGCCCCGGCAACCGGTCCCGTTTACGTCAGCACAAAGTGGAGTGATTTCGACACCCTGATTGGTGTTTATATGGGCACAAACATCAACAATCTCCTGCCCGTCGCCTCGAACGATGACGATGGCGGCTTGCAGACCAGCGCCCTCGTGTTCAATGCGATCGCCGGTGTTGAATATCGATTCGTCGTCGCTGGATATCAGAATGCCGGTGGCGACATGGTGCTGATGCTGAACCAGCCAGCGCTGCTACCCCCGCGCATGGTGACGCAGGTGATCGGAAAGACGATCGCGCTGAGCGTCGAAGACCTGCGCGGCACTGCGATTTTGGAATCAAGTTCGGACCTGGTGAATTGGACGCCAATTCGGGTGATTGAACAGGAGGAGCCCCAGGTGCAAATCGAGCCCGATTCGGGGCAGTCGCAGTTGTTCTATCGCGTGCGGCAATTGGAGTAGCTGACACGGAGCGCCGCCCCGGAACGCGGGCTGGCCGACTAGTTAGTCCGTGTGTGCTCAACTGTTCTTAATTCCGCCTGAATTATCCGGGCTTTTAAATAGAGCTTGTTTCACCGCTCGCGTTCGGAGAGTCTGGCGGAGACTGCTCGCGAAGATTCACTCGGGTCGCAAGCTGCTTCGCCTCAGCGCGTTCGCTTCGGATTAACAGGGAAAAAGTGAATAAGTCGCGCGCGCACAGACTCTATAGGAAAGTATGCAGAAAGTGTGCAAGCTCGCACTGGCTCTGCTCGGGTTCACCTGTTTTTGTTCCGCGCAGGACTCGACGACCAGTGGCAACGCTAAAGCTGTAACCGCGCCAGGTGCTGGCGGGGCGGCGCAAACGCAGGCGCGAAGCGCGTCTACAGACCGCAATATTCGATTTCAGTTCGACGGGATTCCATACATGGACCTGGTGGAGCGCTTCGCGCAAATGGCGAACAAGCCATTGCTCGCGGAGACGAACATCCAGGGGACCGTCACGTTCAACGATCCGCGACCATACAATTATTCGGAGGCGCTGGAGACGTTGAACACGATCCTCTCGATGAAGAACGTGATGGTCATCGAGACGGAGCGGTATTTGCAGGTGGTCCCGTTCAAAGAGCTTCCTTCGATGCCGCTCAAGATTTTCCGCGGGACTGACAACACCGGTGATGTGCGGGGCGGCGAAGTGGTGACCGTCGTTCTGGAGTTGAAGAACCTGGATGCGGTGGAGACGGCGAAATCGACTTCGCCGATGTTGAGCAGCGCGGGTTCGGTGGCGCCGCTCTCGCGCGGGAAAGGGCTTATCCTGACGGACCGGATGGAAAATATTCGGCGGATTCGCCAGTTGCTCGCGGAGATTGATTCGAGCGCGCCGGTGGAACGGGTGATGAAGACCTACACGCTGCTGCACGCTTCGGGCGCGGTGGTGACGGATTTGATCAACAAAACGTTCGGCGCGGCGACCGCTCCGCAGAACAAGGTCTACAACGAGCAGAAGAAAGCGTACGACGTTCTGCCACCGGAGGCTTCGACCTATGTGACAGCGGTTTTTGATGAGGCTTCGAAGACGTTGCTGCTTTTCGGGCCGGGAGAACGTGTTTCATTGGCGGAACAATTGATTCAGCGGTTCGAGAACAACGAAGGAGCGCGTGGCGGCGAGGTAAAGATCTTCACGGCGCGGAATACCAAAGCGCAGGAGTTGGCGCGCATGGTTCGGCAAGCGATTCCGGGGGTGGCGGCAGAGAATGAAACGGGCGCGGCGGCCGCGACGAAGGCGCGGGTGATCGTCGACCAGGAGAAGAACCGGTTGATCGTGACTGCGCCGATCGCTGGGCAGTTGGCGGCGATTGAGAATCTGATTGCGCGCGTGGAGAGCGGGACTTCTGGAACGTTGGCGGACGCTAAGACGGAATCGCTTCAGATCACGAAGGTGATTCATGTGCAGGTGGCTGATCCGGCGACAGCGTTCCGCGTGCTGACGAATGCGTTCACGCGGCGGCTGCCGAATGGAGAGATGGAGCAGGCGGTGAAAGCGAACCTCGATGTGCAGACAAAGACGATCGTGCTGACTGGTTCACCGGGCGACGTGCAGCATGCACTCGGAATTATCGATCAGATGGAGAATATCGCGCCGGGTGCAGGACCGGTGCAGACGGCATTTATTGAATTTCCCAGCGCGGCCGAGCTAAAGCGGGTGCAGCCTTTGATTCAGCAGCTTTATTCCAACCAGGTGGCGGATGGCACCCCGGCGGGAACTGCGCATGCGAAGTTTGTTCCGGACCCGGAGTCGAAACGACTGATCGTCACGGCGAACGAGAAGCACATTGAGTTAATCGAGAAGATAGCGAATCAACTCAAAGCGCCTTCCATCGCCAGCCAACCGCGTGAGTTCCGCGCGATTAATTTGAAGAATTCGAAGGTGGATCAATCGTTCAAGACGATCAGCGATCTCGTGGCTGAGCGAATGAACGATGAGATGTTCCGCGACATTGCCAAGCCGCTGCTGCTGCCCGATGCACCGAACAACCGGTTGTTGGTCACGGCGAATGCAGCGCAGTTGAAGGAGATTGACGAAATTCTGAAGGCGGTGGACGTCGCGCCCGCCAACAAAGCGGATCGCGAGTTCCGCAACGTGAAGCTGTATAATCGCGCGCCGGCCGATGTGGTCACCCTCGCGGAGCAACTTTACAAGGAACAATTGCGCGGGCAGCCGGAGCCGGCGGGTGGTGCGGCCAGTTTTGTTCCTGAACCGAAAGGCAATCGGGTGATTGTGATAGGGTCGGCGCCGGAAGTGGCCCGGGCTGAGCAGATCATTCGTCAGATTGACCCTGAGATCGCGCGTTCGGAAAAAGATGAAACTAGGGTATTCCGATTGCGCAATGGACAGGCGCAAGATCTCGCAAGCCTGGTGGAGAAAAGCCTCAATCTGCCGGAAGCGAAAGTGAAGCTGCTGGTTGACCCTCGCAGCAACAGCATTGTCATCAGCGGTGACGCTGCGGGGGTGCAGAGCGCCGCGCAGATGATTGAACAATTGGATGTCCTCCCGAACACGCAACCACGGGAAGTGCGGATGATCGAGTTGAAGTCAGCGCAAGCGGCGAGCGTCGTTCCGATGCTCACCGATCTTCTCGCGGAAGTAATGCGCAACGTGCGTGGAAAGGATTATGCACTGCAAAGCCGCATCATGGCGGACCCGAATGCAAATCGCATTATCATTACCGGCACCACTGAAGAACTGCAGCAGGTCAATTCGCTGGTGCAGCGCCTGGATACTCCGCCGCAGGAAACCGATGGCACACGCGTTTTCCAGATCAATTCGATGAACGCGACTGACATGGCGCGTATCGTTCAAGAGGCGATGATCACGTATCGCGGCGGGCAGGGGAGGCGCTCGCGCGTTTCTGTTTCGGCGGATGATCGCTCGAATAATCTGGTTGTCACGGGCGAACGCGAGGATTTGCAAAGCGTGGCGGTGATCATCGAGAAGCTCGATGGCGGCGAGAAACGGGCTGGGCGCGAAGTAAAGATCATCGATTTGCAAACGGACGAGCCGTCCAAGCTGGTGCAAGTGGCGCAGCAAGTTTGGAACGCGCAATCGCAGGGGCGGAATGTTAACGAAGTAACGATCACGCTCGAACCGAGTGGCAAGCGGGTGATACTCGTCGCTCCGGCAAATCTTCTACAGCAAATCGAACGCGTGATCACCGGGCTGGACCAGAAGCCAGACGGTGCCGCGCGGAGTTTGCAAGTGGTGGAGTTGAAGCAAGGCACGGCGGCGACGCTGATGCCGACCGTGACGCGACTTTACGAGGAGCAGCAGCGCGGGAGTAAAACTCGCCCGGCGACAATTGTGCCGGAGGCTTCGGGCAAAAGGTTGATGGTCTACGGCTCGGAAGAGCAGGTGGCTGCGATTCGAGAGATTGTAGAGAAACTCGAGGCGGGGACAAACAAGGGCAACCAGGAAACGCGCGTTTACAATTTAAACAACACCAGCGCGGATGAGTTCATTCCGACGGTGCGCTCGCTTTACGAACAAGAGATCAGGAAACGGCCGGAACTTGGAACCGCGCAGGCGTTGATTCTTTCGGATGCCGTGGCCAATAGGCTGATTGTTTCAGGTTCGGCGGACGAACTGAACATCATCGAAGGAATCATCACCAAGTTGGATCAGGTCACTCCGCAAATTGGTGGCACGCGTGTTTTTAAGTTGAAGGCTTCCGATGCGACGCAGGTGGCATCGATCCTGTCGACGTCGTTGGTTCGTTTCGATCGGAACAACATTCGGAGCGTGCCGCGGGTAAGCGTGGGGACGGACACGAATAGCAACAGCCTGGTGATTTCTGGCGAGGCGCGCGATTTGAATGCCGCGGCGGCGATCATCGAGCAACTGGATGACGGGACTGTTCGCAAAGATCGGCAAATGCGGATACTTCCGTTGAAGTCCGGGCAGGCCGCGGAACTGGCGACGAAAGTGCGGACGCTTTACGCCGACCATATTAAGAACCAACCGAACCTCGGGCCGGCTGACGCGTTGATCTTGCCGGATACAGCTTCGGACCGACTCATTCTGAATGCGGCGGAAGCACAGCTCGAGTTGCTGCAGAAGATCGTTGCGCAGCTGGATGAAATTGGCAGCCCCGATGGGCGACAGCTCGCGGTTCGTCCGCTGAAGACGAGTTCGGCGCGCAGCATCGCGAGCATTCTCCAGCAGTTTTTTGCGCGGAACATTACGAGCGCAGACCCTGCGCAGCGCTTGCTCGTCTCGAGTTCGCCGGATGATCGCAGCCTCATTTTGGAAGGCGGTGAGGAGATTCTTAAAAAGGTGGACGAACTCGCAGAGACATTGGAAAGCCGCTTCGCGCAGGAGAATGTCACGATCCAGACGATCCGGTTGGAGAAGGCGAACGCGGATACGGTTGCAGAAGCGGTGAATCAAACGTTGGCCGCGCGCGGGCCAAATGTTGCCAATCGCGCGAAGATCACGCCGGTTAGCAATTCCAATGCGCTGCTGGTGGATGGCCCGGCGGACGCGGTTCAGGACGTGATCAAAGTGATCAAGGAACTGGACGCTGAAAGCTCGGGCGGGGATGTGGAGATTCGCGTTTACAAATTGGAGCATGGCAAGGCGCGTGAACTGTCGATGCTAATTAATCGGATGCTCGATTCGGTGTTTCGCGAAGCGACCCGCCGAGTCCGTGGGCAGGGGCAGGGCAGGGGCGGATCACCGTTGGTGGTTATTTCGCCGGATGAGCGCACGAACAGCCTGATCGTTTCGGCAAACCCGGAGCAGTTCAAAACAATCGAGCAACTGCTGGTCACGCTCGATCAGAATTCGGCGAAGACTGATCGGAGCGTTCGATTTGTTCTGCTGAAGAATGCTCGCGCATTTGAGGTTTCGAGCCGGTTGAATTTGCTGTTCGAAGCTCGGCCAAAGGAAGAACGCCCAGTCATCGAGGCGGATACGTTTGGTAACTCGGTTACCATCATTGGCTCGAAGTCAGACATTGCCGAAGCTGAGAGTGTCATCGCTGAACTGGATCAAGTTTCGCGTGAGCAATCGATTCAGGTGCGGATGCTGGTGATTGAAAATCTCCCCGCCGCGCAAGTCGCTAAGATGTTGCAGAGTCTCTATTCACAGATGGCAAATACGGAAATTCAGGTGGTAGAACGCCTTCAACCACTGCCCGCGGATCAGCAGCCGCAGCCGGTTCCGGAAGGCGGCAAAGCTGTAGTTACCATTTCGGTTGATCGAACTGCAAACGCACTTCTCATGAGCGGCCCGTCTCATGAACTCGATGCGATCAATGGTCTGGTGAGCGAACTCAGTTGGTCCTCGCTCGGGAACGAGGCGGAGTTTCGGCAGTTTGCATTGAAAGAAGCGGACCCGGTTGCGGTCGCGAAAACATTGCAGGAACTTTTCCGGCCCGAACCGGTCGTGCGGCAGCAGCCGGGACAGCAACCACAGACCGTTACCCCAGCCGCGCGGATGACCATCGTCGCCGAGCCGCGCACGCGCAGCATTATCGTTCGCGGGAAGGCAACAGATTTTCTTCTGCTGGAGTCGTTGCTGGAACAACTCGATATCAAGGGCGCGACCGCCCAGTTGGCCTATCGCCTGGTAAAACTGGAGCATGCGGATCCCTCTAAAATCCTTCCACTGGTCCAGCAAATGATCACTCAGCTTGGGCTCACCAAACCGGGCGACCCGATCAGCGTTTCAGCTGATCTGCGCACCCGCTCGATCTTTGCCGTGGCGCGTGAATCGATGCTCAACGAGGTCGAGCAAGTCGTTAAAGGACTGGATACTCCGCCGGCGTTCGCGGAAGCGGAGGTGGCGATGGTCGCGCTGAAGAACACGGTGGCATCGCAACTCGTCACGATCCTGCAGAACATGATCCGGCCGAGTGCGGCGGGCGAAACGACTCCGCAAGGGCGCGAGTTGCAGGAACAGATCCGTGCGTTGCGGATCAAGAATGAAGAAGGACGCGAAGTGGTCCTCGATCTGCAGAAGCCGATTCGCTTCATGGCGGACAGCACGCCGGGCGTTCGCGGCGGCAATCGGTTAATGATTTCTTCGACTCCCGACAACGTTCAGGCGCTCACCGCGGTGGTGCAGATGATGGACACAGTGGCGATCGTCGACGGCGTGAGCTTCCGAATCGTCCGCCTCGAAAACGCCGATGCACAAACTGTTTCCGCGACGCTCACGCAAATCTTCGCGCAGGGACAACGCCTGGCTGCGGGTCCAGCCGGCCCGGCTGAACCGAACAGTGAAACAGGTCGCGCACTCACCGCGCCGTTGAACATTGCCACCGACCAGCGCAGCAACAGCCTGATCCTTACCGGTAAACCAGAGACGCTCGACTTTGCGCAACGTTTGCTGCGCGATCTGGATTCCGAATCGAAAGGCTTCGTGACCGAAGTTCGGCTCTTCCGCCTCAAATATGCGAGCGCGATTCGGCTCTCGCCGTTGCTACAAACAGTTTTTACCGAAAGCGGCCCGGTCCCCGGAACCGAGGGGCTCACCTTGCAAGTCACTCGTCTTCAAACGTTGCTCAGCACGAACGACGTTAATGGCAAAACAAGTCTGCAGCCGAAAGTTCGCGCCGCGCTCACCATTCAGGCGGACGATCCTTCCAACACGCTCGTCGTCGCGGCGCGCGCGGACATCATGCCGTTGATCGAGGATCTCGTTAAGAGCATGGATATTCCCGCCGCAACCGGGATGGACACCGTGCGAATCTATCCGTTGAAAAATGCAGATGCGACCCGCTTGCGTCAGGTGATCACGGATATTTACGCGACGCGCGGCGCGCTGCTGCGTCCAGAGGAACGGCCGGCGATCACGATTGATAGCCGCACGAACGCGCTGATTGTTTCCGGCGACGATCGCGTGTTCTCGATGATCGAAACGCTAATTATGCAACTCGATAAGGATCTCCCGTTCGAATTCGGCGAATTTCGGGTGATCAAACTGGAAAATGCCGACGCGAGTGTCGTCGCAACCGCGTTGCAGCAGATTATTGACGCGCGTGCGCAGCAACGAGCCGCGCTCACCGCGCAATCGCAACTGTTGCTCCGCGCCCTCGTCATCCCGGACACGCGCCTGAATAGTCTCATCGTAGGCGGCGCGCCCGAGGTGTTCGAGTTGGTGGAAGTGCTCGCGAAGCAATTGGACCAGGCGGGGCTTTCGATTGCCGGGCAGATTCGGCTGATTCCCCTGCAACATGCGAATGCGGGCACCTTGAGCGGTTCTCTGAATAATCTTTTCTCGCAACGCTACGCGGCGCAACGTGATCCCAACGCCCAACGCAGCCGGCCAATCATCCTGCCCGATCCGCGCATCAATGCGTTGTTGGTCTCCGCAGGCGTGGAAGACAACAAAGCGCTGGACGAACTGCTGCAGAAGCTCGATCAGAAGCTCCAGGATCCCGCGCTCGTGATCGAAGTCATTGGGCTGAAAGAGAACGACGCATCTCGAGTCGCCGATATCCTTCAGAATGTCTTCGCGGGCCGCATGCAGGCGATGACGCTTCCGGGGCAAACGCCCAGTCCGCAGGATCGCGTGGTGGTATCCGCAGATGCGCTCAGCAATGCGCTCATTGTGGTGGCGAACAAGGAGAACCTCGAAACGATTCGCGGCTTGCTGGAGAAAATCGATGTCGCGCCAAACCTCGAAGGCGGCATGTTGCAGATCATTACTCTCAAGAAAGCTGATGCGAATCGGGTCGCATCGATGCTGCGCGGCTTGATCAGCCAGGGCCTTTATCGGCCCGGAATGAACGCGGCCAATGCTGCGGCGGCACGCGCGCGCGAAGCGATGGCCATTGCGGTGGATACGCGCAGTAACACGCTGCTCATTTCGGCCAGTCCGGAAAACCTCGCCGTCATCCGTGAAGTGATTGCGCGCATCGATTCCGACGATTACGCGCTCGAGGGCGACATTCGCCTTTTCACGCTGCGGCATGCCCGGGCCAGCCTGCTCGCGCAGACGCTGCAGCAGTTTTTCAATTCGAAGCGCGCCGGTGAAACGCAAGGACAGGAAAATCAGCGTCAAGTGCCGGTCACGATTCTTCCGGACGACCGCACGAATACGTTGTTGGTCACGGGCGGACGCGAAGCGTTTGAAGCGGTTGAACGGCTCATCGCCCAGCTCGATTCGGAAGACGCATTTGAAAAGATGAATTTTCGCGTGATCACGTTGAAGAATAGCACCGCGACAAAACTGCAAGGCACGCTCACGCGGCTGTTCGCGAATCGCCCGGCGCGCACACCTGGTCGCGCTTCCGAACCGATCACGATTGTGGCTGATCAATGGGCGAACGCGTTGGTCATCGGCGCTTCAATCGAGGATATGGAAATGGTCGTTAATCTCATTTCCACGATTGATTCTACGATGCCGGAAAATGGTATGCAGGTCGCGGTCATCCCGATTGCGAAGGGCGATGCGACCAGCATCGCGCAGACGATTCGCAGTCTTTATCGCGAAGGGGCGAACACGCCGGTCACAGTTCAGGTGGACGTGGATGAACGTCTAAACGCGATTGTTGTCTCCGCGGGCGAAACGGATTTGCGCCGCATTCAGGAACTCGTCGAGAAGCTGGACACCAGCAACGTGGCGCGCGTCTCGGAGATCCGCATCTTCCCGCTGCGATTCGCGCAGGCTGAAGAGCTGTCACAGGTGCTCACGATCGCGTTTACCGGACGGGAACCTAGTCCCACCGGTGTGACGCAGAATCCAGCGCGGCAATCGATGCTGCAATTCATTACGCGCACGCCCGAGGGCGAAGAGTTGGTGGCGGCCGCGCTGAAGGAATCGCTCCTGATCACCGCGGATCGCCGACGCAACGCCCTCGTTATTTCAGCGCCGGTGGACAGCATGAATCTCCTCGCCCGGGTCATCGAAAATCTCGACTCAGAAGCACCGCAGCTCGCCAAAATTCGCGTGTTCAAGCTGGTCAACGCGGACGCGCGTCAGATGGCGGATGTTCTCACCAGTCTGTTCCGGTTACGGCAGCAACCGGGTGTTCCGCCAAACCAACGTGCGATTCAATACACATTGGTGCGCGACGTAGCGGCCGGCGAGATTGCGCATGGCGAGCCGTACACAGCTACCATCGGTTCGGCCGAGCAATATGCGCTCACTGTCACAATTGATCTTCGCACGAACAGCCTGCTGCTTGGCGGAACGGATCATTACGTTGGCCTCGCTGCGCACATCATCGAAGAACTCGACTCCAGTCCTGCGCTTGAACGAATGACGGAAATTTATCGCCTCAAAAATGCCCAGGCGAAGGAAGTCGAAACAGCTTTGCGTAGCTTCGTTGAACAAGAACGCCAACGGGTCACTTTGGTTCAAGGTGAAACGATGGGGGGCGCCGGCGGACCAGCCGGAAGCTCCACGGTTGGCACCGCTCTGATCGGCGAGACCGTTCAACAGTTGCTCGAGAAAGAAGTTGCCGTTGTTGCCGATACGAATAGCAACACGCTGCTTCTCTCGGCCAGCCCCCGCTATTTTCCACGGTTCAAACAAATCATCCAGGAACTCGATGAACCCCTCGCGCAAGTGTTGATCCAGGTCATCCTTGCGGAAGTAACGCTCGATAAGACATCGGAACTCGGCGTGGAATGGACGGTCAAGGGACGCGCCGGGAATACGGACCTGACCGCTGGAACCGATTTTGGAGTGAAAAACGACATCGCCAATTTCGGCGGGTTTTCTTCCACGATCACCGGCAGCGATGTGAGCTTCGTCCTGCGAGCGCTTGAGGCGGATGGCCGCCTGGAGGTGCTGAGCCGTCCGCAGATTCTAACGGCCGACAACCAGGAGGCCACGATCGACATCGGCCAGCGCGTGCCGCTCGTCGTGGATACTCGCGTCGGCGGAGATAATCTAAATACGATCACCAGCTATGAATATGAAGATGTGGGTGTAAGCCTGACAGTGACGCCGCGAATCAGCCCGGATGGGTCGGTAAAGATGGAGGTGGCGCCGAAAATCAGCCAATTGAGCAGTTCCGAGGTACAAATCGGCAAGGACCTGCGAAGTCCCATTATCAATCAACGCAAGGCGACCACCACGGTAAGTGTTCAGAATGGAGAGTCCGTCATTATCGGCGGACTGATCAGTACCTCGGACGATCGGCGTCGTTCGAAAGTTCCCTTCCTTGGCAACATTCCATATCTGGGGGCGCTCTTCCGGAGCAGTCGGGCGGTTTCCGACCGGAAGGAATTGCTGATCATTCTGACTCCGCAACTATTGCTTTCGAAAGATGAGGGCGCAAAGATTGACGGCCTGAGCGATGGCCAACGCATGACCCGCGATCAATTGCAGCGGAGCACGATTAAAGACGAGATTCGCCGCGACAAACTGCAACAGGAGGTTCTTGAGCCGATCCTGCCGTTTTTCGATCGGCCGATTCCGCCCTCGACCAACACCATTGTTCAACCGCCCAGGACTTAATTTGCTCCGATTCAGCAATGCAGTTTGGTGGCGCTTGATGTCAGGGGCCGGTGCGCTCGCAGTAATCATCCTCTGTGCCTGCTCTACACCCGTTGGACCACGCGGTGAGGATCGTAACCGCGTTGCGCAGCTCCACCTGATTACCGTTCCGGTAGCGCTCGACCTCGACGCACACCCCGGAGTCGACGGTGTAGCAGTAAAGGTTTACGCGAACAATGCGCGCGACCCCAAAGCGATTCGGCTGCGGGACGGCACGTTGGAAGTGATCATGTTTAACGGCACCTTTACTGGACGGACCAGTCCTCCCCCGGTCCTGCGCACATTTTCCTATACCGTGCCGGAGCTGCGTCTTGGGGAATTCAATTCCAAGATCGGTTACGGCTATGACTTCTCGTTGCGTTGGGGCACGAACCGGCCAACCCAGAGGCTGATGAGCGTCGCTGCACGTTATACCGCGCCCGATGGACAAGTCGTCACTTCGCGGCCGAGTTCCGTGACGGTGCTCGACAAGTAGCGCGCGCATTTCTATTTGCATTTTTCACGGCGCCATTACGATTTCGCCATGCCGTCGTTCGACATTGTGTCGCAGGTTAACTCAATGGAGCTGGAAAACGCCGTGAACCAGGCGAAGAAGGAACTCGCCACGCGTTTTGATTTCAAGGACTCGAAAGCCGAGATCAAGCATGAGAAGAATGAGATCAATCTCACCGCTGAGGATCAGTTCAAAATCACCGCTCTCAACGAAATCCTCATGAACAAATTGGCCAAGCGCCAGATCAGCCTCAAAAATATCGAGCGCAAAGAGCCAGACATTTCGCCGCTGGGTCACGCCCGCCAGCAGATCATTGTGAAACAAGGAATCGATGCGCCCACCGCGAAGCAGATCACCACTTTCATTCGCGAAACCAAAATCAAAGTGACGACGCAGATTATGGGTGATCACATCCGCGTGCAGGGGAAAAGCAGAGACGATCTCCAGGAGGTGATCGCCGCCTGCCGCGCAAAAGATTTTCCGGTGGCGCTCAGTTTTCAGAACTTTCGCGACTAGTTTGTAGGGGACGACGTGAGGAGTCCTCTTCTAAGCGATGACAACTGGCCAAGCCTCAAAACGTCACGCGGAACTTGCGACTGAGGTACGCAGTCATGACGAGGCATATTATGTCCACGCGCGACCGACGATCAGTGATCAGGATTACGATCGCCTTTACCGCGAACTCCTCGATTTAGAGAAACAATTTCCGGAACTCGTCACGCCCGATTCTCCCACGCAGCGGGTGGGTGGCACCCCCATCTCGGAGTTCAAGCCGGTGCAGCATCTCACGCCCATGCTCAGCCTGGACAACACCTACTCGCAGGCGGAAGTCCGCGAATTCGTGCAGCGCGTGCAACGCATTATCCCGGGCGAAACGCTGGAGTGGATTGTCGAGCCGAAGGTGGATGGTGTCGCGATGAATCTCCGTTTCGAGCGCGGAGAATTTGTTCTCGGGGCGACTCGCGGCGACGGCACGACCGGGGATGACATCACGGTGAATCTTCGTACCATCCGGAATTTGCCAATGCGGCTGAAAGGCGAAGCGCCGCCATTGATGGAGGTGCGCGGCGAAGTTTACATGACGCGCGCCGGCTTCGAGCAACTGAACAAACAGCGCGTTGCGCGAGGCGAGGAAGCTTTCGCGAATGCGCGCAATTCCGCTGCGGGTTCATTAAAACAACTGGATTCGCGCATCGTCGCCAAACGTCCACTTGCGCTGAAAGTTTACGGTCTCGGCAAAGTGGAGGGTGCGAAGAAGAACTTCGAAACACATTCCGAAGTTTTGTCATGGCTCAAAGCCGTCGGTTTTCCAACGCCGGAAAAAACATGGCAATGCTGTTCGGAAGATGAACTCCTCGCGGCGATCGATGAGCTCGACAAAATTCGCCGAGACTTCGCCTACGAAACGGATGGCGCCGTCATTAAGTTAAACTCTCTCGCGCAACGCGAACGCGCGGGGTTCACGGCGAAAGCGCCGCGTTGGGCGATGGCTTACAAGTACGCCGCGGAACAAGCCGAAACTAAACTCAAAGCCATCACTATTCAGGTAGGCCGCACTGGCACACTCACTCCGGTCGCCGAGCTTGAACCTGTGTTTCTCGCGGGCAGCACTATCGCGCGAGCAACGTTGCACAATGAGGACGAAATTCGCCGCAAGGACATCCGCGTTGGCGACACTGTGACGATCGAGAAAGCCGGCGAAGTAATTCCGGCGGTTGTTGGTGTTGTGATCACAAAGCGCACCGGCAATGAAGTTGCCTTCGAATTCCCCAGGCGCTGTCCGGAATGTAACGGCGAAATTCAGCGCGTCGCCGCGATGGGCGGAGATATTGCGGCTGCCTGGCGGTGCATGAACCCGGATTGTCCGGCCCAGGTGCAGGGTCGGCTCGTCCACTGGTGTTCGCGTGGATCGATGGACATCGAAGGCGGGGGCGATGTGCTCACCTCCCAACTCGTCAAAAACAACCTCGTTAAGGACGTCGCCGATCTTTATAACCTCACGTTGGAACAGCTTCTCACCATCGAGCGAATGGGTAAGAAGTCCGCGCAAAATTTCCTCGAAGGAATCGCCGCGAGCAAATCACGCGAACTCTGGCGGCTCATTCACGGCCTCGGTATTCTCCATGTCGGCGTCGGCGGTGCAAAAGCGCTCGCCCGCGCATTTCACACCCTGGATGAAATCGCGAACGCTTCGGTCGAACAACTCACTGAAACAAATGACATTGGCGAAGTCATCGCTCAAAGCATTCATGACTGGTTTCGGAATGCTCGAAATCAAAACCTCATCGAACGGCTTCGCGCCGCCGGGTTGAATTTCACGTCGTCTACGGCGATCGCACGCGCTCCAACCAATTCCGCCGTGGCCGGAAAAACCTTCGTGCTCACCGGCACGTTGCCGACCCTGAAGCGCGAAGAAGCAGCCGCGCGCATCGAAGCTGCCGGCGGAAAAGTCAGCGGCAGCGTGAGCAAGAAAACTGATTTCGTCGTCGCCGGCGAGGAAGCTGGCTCCAAACTCACGAAAGCCCAAGATCTCGGCGTGGCGATACTGGACGAACCCGCCCTCTTGAAGTTACTTGGGAGCTAGATGGACTTTTATCTCGTCCGCCACGGGAACAATGATTTCCTCGGCAAGGGTTTGCTGGCCGGCCGCTTGGCGAATGTTCACCTGAACGAACTGGGAAGATCCGAAGCAGCGCGCCTGGCGGAAACGCTCGCGAGTTCCGGAATTCAACGCATTTTCAGCAGCCCGCTCGAACGCGCAGTTCAAACTGCCGAGCCCACCGCGAAACAGTTAGGCCTCGAAATTGAAGTTACTCCCCAAATCATGGAAATCGATTTCGGCGATTGGACTGGCAAAGCAATCCGCGACTTGGACCGTGATCCGGCCTGGAGAAATTTCAATCTTTACCGCAGCGGCACTCGAGTTCCCAACGGCGAAAACATGCTGGAGGCACAAACCCGCATGGTTTCATTCGTGGAAAAGACGTTTCGCGAGAACTCAAATCAAACCGTCGCAATCTTCAGCCACGGTGATCCGATCAAAGCACTGATCGCCTACTACTTGGGAATCCCGCTGGATCTCTTTACCCGAATCGAAATCTCCCCCGGTTCCTACTCGATCCTCCGCCTCGAAACGTGGGGGCCGCAGGTGGTCGCGGTGAATCGACTTCCATCGTAATCGCGAGTAACGCGGTTAAATGGAAGGGAGCCCGTTGCCGAGCTCCCTGAACTTCTTGGTTTTCGTTCTCTCCTGCGGAAATTAAGCCTGCGCGAGCAATTCGCCTTCGGCATCCATGATCGACTTGTTGATGCGAGCAGCCTGTGCCGTGAGCCGCGCCACCTTCATGAAGTCGCCCTGGCGGGTCGCTTGCAACGACTGCTGGCGCACCGTTTGCAATTCGCGCTTCAGAGTCGTGATCAGTTCCGGAGTGATTTTGGCTGTGGTCATTGTTTTTCCTTTCCCTGTAAACCAGTTAAATATGTTCGTCTAAAAACGTGAGTCCATCATATACGTTTTTGCTCGTTCGGATTCCATCGGGAGTGTCCCTGAACGTATTTGCGACCACCTACCCGATACCATCGGGGGAATTTCTAAACCCCCGCATTCAGTTACTTTTCGGCAAAATAATCATTCAACATCGGACCAAAACGCCGCCGTTCCACCTGGGTGAAACCCGCATCGTTCAGCGCGTTTAAGATGCTTTCCGGAGGCACACATTCTTCGATAGTCGCCCAGTAGTACTTGAGCAATTCGCGCAATTCTTTGCTGTTGGTGCGGAAGCGCGCGATGATTGGCAACGCGTTGTTCATGTACGCGCGCAGAATGGCGGTCGCTGCCGCGCTTTTCGGCCGGCTAATCTCCAGCACCAACACGCGTCCGCCCGGCTTCAACACCCGGCGAAATTCCCCGAATAGCTCGGGCAAGCTCTCCACGTGGCGGAGCGCGTACCCCATCGAGATAAAATCAAAGCTCGCGTCCCGGAAAGGCAACCGTTCGCCGAACCCCCGAAAGAGTTGAATGCCAGTCGTTTTAGAGTTTTCCCCGAGCATCCCGGCGCTGGGATCCAGCCCCACGATCTCTTTCCTGGACAGCCCGAGCTGAAGCGCAGCCCGCGCAACCAGTCCAGTTCCTGTCGCCACATCCAGCATGCGCATCCCTGGTTTCAGGCCCGCTTTGCGCAACGCCATTTTGCGGTAATACCGGTCGCTCCCGAAAGCGAGCACCGAGCTGATCCAGTCGTAATACTGCGCCGAAGAGTTAAAAAGGTGCGCGATATATTCCGGGCGTTCGTCGGGCCGCGAGTAGAACTCCGTCAGCGGCCGATGCGGCCGGGCCTGAGCTTCGGTTGATGCACTGACACTCACTGCGCCAACTATAAGCCCGAGAGCCCCTGAAAAGCCAAATACCAAAGCGCAAAAAAAAAAGCGGCGAATTTACGTTCGCCGCTCTCCAATGGTATATGAAATCGCTTAATCCAGCCGGCTCAGCTTGATGTCGGAAGTCACCATCTTTCCGTCTTCCGCAGAAATGGTCATGGTGCCGAGGTGCGCTGTCTCGTTCGACTTCACGAGCTTCTCCGCCCAGAGCTTCAGCCGCCAGACCGGGCCAAGCGCGTTATGGTTCTCGAGTTTTGCTTCCACCGACTTCACCTTCACGTCCTCCAAAATCGGTTCTTTGACCGCCAGCTGGATCGCCTCGTCCGAGTCGATCTTCAGCTTGCTCTTGTCGAACGTCTTCTCGTTATCGCGAGCCAACTCGATCAGCCGGAACGGCCGCTTCACATCGATCATCTTGCCAGCGGCAAACTTCACTTCCACAGCTTTCATGGAAGCGGTGGGATCGTAATACACCACGTACCAAACCTTCGGCGAAAGGGAACCGTATGACTTCTCGGAGCGCACCTGGACCACTTTGTCCTTCGCCTGCTCGCCCACGTAACGATTGCCCTCCTTCATCAATTCAAACGCGGTCGCCTCTTTTTCGGCGGCAAACACGCACAGGCTGCTCAAAAGGAGTCCAAACAAAAACTTCATAGTTAAACGCGAATTTAAGTTCTCAATCACGACTGACAACTTGAAAAGCAGACCGTGTGCCCGCGGCGAGGATTGGCAATCAATTGGCAAGAACAGCGAGGGTAGGTTGATTATCAGCGGCTTACGTCGTCGTTTGCCGAAGCAAACCCAGATGCGGCGAGCATTACCTTCTCTTGCGTTGCCTCCGTACGGGTGTATTCGGCGGCTATTTCCCCACTGTGCAGAACGAGAATCCTGTCACTCAAAGCAAGCACTTCGGGTAATTCGCTCGAAATGAGGATGATTCCTTTTCCTTGGTCGGCCAGTTCGCGGATGAGCCGATGTATCTCCGCCTTCGCTCCAACATCCACGCCGCGCGTCGGTTCATCCAGGATCACCAGGAGCGGATCGGTTTCCAGCCAGCGCGCCAGGAGCGCCTTCTGTTGGTTCCCGCCGCTCAGCGAACCCACCGGCAAATCCGGTTCGGCCGGTTTAATATTAAACCGAGCCGCCGCCTTTTCGACCCGCCGCACCTCCACGCGCGATCGCACCATGCCGAAAGAAGAAATCGCACCCAGGAAACCAACACTCACCGCTGATGCTGTCGAGTGATCCAGAACCAATCCTTGCCGCTTCCGCTCCTCTGGAATGTAAACAACTCCACGCTCGCGCGCTTCCGCTGGATGTCTCGGCGCGTAAGTCTCGCCCCCCAGCCGCATCGTTCCAGAGCTTGCCGTATAAAGACCATAGAGGGCGCGCGCCAACTCCGAGCGGCCAGCGCCCACCAAACCAGCGAGTCCCACAATCTCCCCGCTACCCACCGATAATGAAATCTGTCGGAACAGCGGCTCGCGCGTCAGTTCCTTCACCTCAAAAACAATTCTCCCTCCCATCGAGTCGAACTTCGCGCCAGCGTTTTGGTCTGCGGCAGTCCTCTGCCGCCTTTCCACGGGCGCAATAGCATCCTGCAATTCCCTCCCGACCATATCGCGGACCATCCGTGAAAAGGTCGCATTCCTGGTTTCGTATTCCGCGACCAACGCACCATCACGCAGCACTGCAACCCGATTCGTGATGCGCAGAATCTCATCCAGGCGATGCGACACATACAGAATTGCCACCCCAGCTTCGCGCATCCGATTCAGGTGCCCGAACAGGCGTTCCACTTCCGGTTCAGTCAGGCTCGCCGTAGGTTCATCAAGGATCAGCAACTTCGCATCTCGCGCGAGCGAGCGCGCAATGGCCACTTCCTGTCGCTGCGCGGGACTCAACGTGTGAAACAACGCCGCCGGATCCAAGCGCAACTCGCACGCGGTGAGCCGCTGTTGTGCCTCGGCATTCAGCGCGCGCCAATCAGTTCCTCCCCAGCCGCGTCGGGGCCATTTTTCGCCCAGCATCAAATTCTCGGCCACGGTCAGATTTTCGAAGTAGGCGAGTTCCTGGTGGATGGTGGCGATGCCGCTCTCGAGCGCTGCAATCGGGCTCGCGAACTTCGTTGAGCGCGTCTGCCAAAACAGTTGCCCTGCGTCCGGCTGATGAACGCCCGCGAGGATTTTGATCAACGTCGATTTTCCGGCGCCGTTTTCCCCGATTAACCCCACCACCTCGCCCGTGTCTAATGTCAGGGAGACATCGCGCAACGCCCGGCTTCCGGCAAATGACTTCGAAATCGATTCGAGCTTGAGCAGCAAAATTCAGGAAATCAGTTTCAGCACCTTATCACCCATCCGTATGAACTTCACCAGCGCGGAAGTTGGCCAGCCCCGCAATTGATTGTACCAGCCCGAAGTCGTTTCAAAGAAATCCTGGAGAGAGCGCAATCGCTCCGCGGTGTAAGCGTCTTTGTCCTTTTCTTTATTCAGGTCACTCAGCGCTTCTCGCAACATGTTCAAGGTCGGATCAACCTCGCGTTTTTTACGCTCGTCCAAAACAATGCGGAACATCTCCCAGGGATCTTTCATCGATTCGAAATGATCGCGCCGATCGCCCATCACATGCACCAGCTTCACGATCCCCCAACTTTGCAGTTCGCGGATGCTATTGCTTACGTTGGAACGCGCCACGCCGAGCGTCTCCGTGATCTCCTCCGCGTTCAGCGGGTTTGGCGAAAGAAACAGCAACGCGTGCACTTGGGCCACGGTGCGATTGATTCCCCATCGCGCGCCCATCTCGCCCCAATGGAGCACAAACTTCTCCTGCACTGGCGTTAGCTTCATACATTTCAGTGAGTGCAGAATGGACTGGCTGCGTCAATCCTAACTCTCCGCACTTCCATGCTAAGGGTTTGATTATTTTCGGGTGAGAGTCATCTTCATCACGGAGGGATGACCGTCCCGTCCAATTTTCCTTCGTTTCCACTTCCCTTCGGAAGCGCGTGTTTGCTTTTGTGCCTCTCGTTTCCACCCCGGAGGGGTGTTCGGAAAGTAGCCGGTCGGCAAGCGAGTCTTCGAGCGCCGCCACCGGTCATCTCGCCACCGTTTCCGCGCGTCCCGGAGGGCCGCCGGAAATCTCACCCACTTTAATGACGCACCTGTGTTAAACTCTCCAAAACAGGATCACCGCAAGTGAAAGCGCCAGCGCAATCGCGAACAACACCACAATCCGACCGAGCAGCTTTCTGCTGCCCAGCGCCGCTACGGTAGCCCCTTTGAAAACCAGGTTCGACATCGCTGCCACCAGAATCAACCGCCACCCAGTTCGAGGTTCGATCTGCTTTTGGTTCACCATGTCTGCGAGCGAAAGCGTGATCGCATCCATGTCTGTCAGCCCCGATAGAATCGCGACCACGAAGAGTCCTTGGGTTCCGAAGGTGGCCTTCGCCCACGCTGCGGCCAGCAGAACGACCGCGTAGAGTCCCGCGAATATCAGAGCTGCCTTCAACTCGGAAGGATTCCCTTGCTCCGGAAGTTCGGCCTTTTCTTTCGTGGAGAGCCACCAAAGGACAGTGCAGACGACTGCCAGCCCACCCAGAACCGTCCCAATCGGCCCAGCCGCAACTCCAAGAAAGTGCGGCGCACTCGCGCCGATAATGATCAACACTCTCGCGAACACAATCGTCGACGCCACCATAATCACGAGCGCCGCAAGCCCTGCAGCTTCGGGTGCCTTGCCTGTGCGCCGCGCGTAACTGACCGTTGTTGCGGTGCTCGAAATGAGTCCCCCCAGTATGCCGCCCGCTAACGTTCCGGCTTTCTGCCCAAAGAATTTGTAGATGATATATGCGCCCAGCGAAATCCCCACAATCAGCACCACCATCAGCCAGATCTTGTGCGGATTCAGCACCTGGTACGGACCAAACTTCTGGTTCGGCAGGATCGGCAGGATCACCAGCGTGATCAGCACAAACTGCATGATCGCGCGAAAATCCGGGTCCTCCAGTCGCCGCGCAATCGAGTGCATCTCCGGCTTAAAATGCAGTAGCACCGCCAGCGTCCCGCCCGTAATCACCGCAATCGAAATCGGGCCCACCATCACGAACGCGCCAATCACGAACATCAACAACATCGCGATTTCCGTCGTCAGCCCTGCATCCCGTTCCCGATGTTCCACATTCGCCATCACCAGCAACGCGCCCACCACCACCATCCCTGCCGCGAGAATCCAGCCATTCAACTCAACCGCCAGCAGCCCGCAAATCGATCCAAACAGCGCCGCCAGCGGAAAAGTTCGGAAGCCGCCCATGGGCGACCCGCTGCGTTCCCGTTGCAGCCCCACAATTAACCCCAGGCCGAGCGCGATCCCAAGTCGTTGCAGCAAATCGCTGACTTCCCCAAAATCCATTCGGGCTCGAGTATATCGGTCCAGAAACCTTTTGGAAATGATTAGCCGCCGCGCCATGCGGCCGGAATCTACAAAAGTAGCAACATTTCTGTTGACAAATTAGCCTTCAGCCTGTTAAATTCTACCCATGATCACGAACAACTATTCGTGGTCACTCGGTTCGTGCCCGAACAAAAGCCTCGCTCTCGAGTCTCCTGTTCGCCCACGCCAGAGTGACCACCTAATCATTGCACACACAGTTGCGCTCTATCGCGTAACTGCGCACCACAGTCCCGAAGAAACTCTGGGCTCTCCGTGTGCCGACCCTCGTGCACTCTCGGTTGCCACTCCCCTTCCTTCCCAACACCGCACACCCACACACCCACCGCACACCCGGCACACACACAACTCACACACAGCACACACACAGCACACACACAGCACACACACAGCACACACACAGCACACACACAGATTTGGATCGACGAACCATTCGCCCTCAACGCCTTACAAATTTATGACAACAAATACACACGATGGTTTTCGGATAGAATCTCCCGGTTGCACAACAGAAGAGTCGCTCCTCGCTTTAATTCGCACCCATTTGCCCAATGTCGTTTGTGTAACGCGCTTTTCTCCGGTATCATACCGATGCAGGCGGGAAGGGTCGGTCGGGGCGTGGTCAGCATTGGCGAAACTCCAAAGCTGTTGCATTTCTGCGGGAAAGCAGTTTCTATCACGCGCGCGGATCGGACTTCAGCATCCAACGCTTTCCCTTGCTCGGGAGCTTGGATGTTTTTTGTTTGGTGATTAGCGATTTTTGCAAATGAACGTATTAGACCGAGAAAGCCGGAAACAACCGGCACGTTTGACGCGCGCCGAGTCCAACGGCCACGATGCGCAGAAGTATTCTCAATCGGTAGAGTTCATCCTCGAATACATCACCAAGGCGCACGACCCCGAAATGGCCGGCGTCTTCGTTGATACCCTCATCGATCGCCTCCGCGCCGCCGGTCTGCCCGTCCCGCCGATGGTCAGCACCCCTTACATCAACACCATCCCGCAGGAGGAAGAGGATACTTACCCTGGCGATCTGGAACTCGAACGCCGCATCAAGAGCTACGTCCGTTGGAACGCGATGGCCATGGTCGTTAATGCGAATCGCAAAAACCCAACGCTCGGCGGCCACATCTCCAGCTTCGCATCTTCCGCCACACTCTATGAAGTCGGCCAAAACCATTTCTTCCGCGGCGGCGACAACGGCCGCATCGCCGACCTCGTTTATTTCCAGGGTCACGCCACACCCGGCAACTACGCCCGCGCATTCCTCGAAGGCCGTTTAACCGCCGAGAAGCTCCATAATTTCCGCCAGGAACTCGCGCAGGGCGGCGGTCTATCCTCATATCCGCATCCGTACTTGATGCCGGAATTTTGGCAATTCCCAACCGTTTCGATGGGCTTGGGCCCCATCATGTCGATCTATCAGGCGCGGTTCATCCGCTACATGAAAGCGCGCGGCCTCCTGCCTACAGATCAGGAGCCAAAGATTTGGTCATTCATGGGCGACGGTGAAACCGATGAACCCGAATCTCTCGGCTCACTCACGCTGGCTGCGCGCGAAAACCTCGACAACCTCATCTGGGTTGTAAACTGCAACTTGCAACGTCTTGATGGCCCAGTTCGCGGCAACGGGAAGATCATCCAGGAATTGGAATCAGTCTTCCGCGGCGCCGGCTGGAACGTTGTCAAAGTGATCTGGGGTTCCGACTGGGACGAGCTTCTGCGCAAGGACACGAAGGGACTTTTGATGCGCCGCATGGCCGAAGAGGTCGACGGCGCCTTCCAGACTTACTCAGTCGAACCGGGAAGCTATACCCGAAAGCACTTCTTTAATACGCCCGAGCTGAAGGCGATGGTGAATCACCTGAGCGACGACGAACTTCGCAAGCTCCTGCGCGGCGGTCATGATTCGCGCAAGGTTTACGCCGCCTACAAAGCTGCCGCTGAACATAAAGGTCAGCCGACCGTCATCCTCGCGAAGACCATCAAAGGATACGGCCTCGGTGAAGCAGGCGAAGGCCGCAACATCACCCACCAGCAGAAAAAGCTGAACGAAAAAGAACTGCGCGAGTTCCGTGAACGTTTTGAAATTCCCATCTCGGATGAAGAGATCGCCGAGACTCCTTTCTATCGCCCCTCGCCGGACAGCCCGGAGATGAAGTATCTCATCGAGCGGCGTAAAAAGCTCGGCGGTTTTCTCCCCAAACGCGAAGTGCGCGCCAAGCCAGTGCCGATGCCCGCGCTCGACACTTACAAAGAGTTCTTCGGAGGCAGCACTTCGAACGTCTCGACCACGATGGCATTCGTCCGCTTGCTCAGCATTTTGCTCCGCAACAAATCGATCGGGAAACAGATCGTTCCCATCATTCCCGATGAAGCGCGGACCTTCGGTATGGACGCGCTCTTCCGCGAGATCGGCATCTATTCTCCCAAGGGCCAGCTCTATGAGCCGGTCGATCGCGCCTCGCTCCTCTACTATCACGAAGCGAAGGACGGCCAAATTCTTGAGGAAGGAATTACTGAAGCGGGCGCGATGAGCGATTTCATCGCCGCCGGCACTGCTTACGCCAACCTCGGCGTCCAGACCTTCCCGTTTTTTATTTACTACTCGATGTTCGGTTTCCAGCGCGTTGGTGACCTGATCTGGCTGGCGGGCGACATCAAGGCCAAGGGCTTCATGCTCGGCGCAACTTCCGGCCGCACGACGCTGAATGGCGAAGGCCTCCAGCACCAGGATGCGCATAGCCAACTTCTCGCCACGACCGTCCCCACGCTCATGGCCTACGATCCTGCGTTCTCCTACGAACTCGCGGTCATCATCCAGGACGGTATGCGCCGCATGTATCAGGAGATGGAAGACGTCTTCTATTACATCAGCCTCTACAACGAAAACTACGCTCAGCCAGCCAAGCCGGAAGGTGTGGAGGAAGGAATCCTCCGCGGCCTCTACAAGTTTAAGGCGGGCGCGAGCGGCAAGAAGCTCAAGGCCCACATTTTCGGCAGCGGACCAATCATCAATTCCGCGCTCAAAGCACAGGAGATTCTTGCGAACGACTACGGCGTTTCCGCCGACGTCTGGAGCGCCACCAGCTACAAGCTGCTCCGCAACGACGCTGTTGAAACCGAACGTTGGAATCGACACCACCCAACGGAGAAGCCAAAGAAATCGTACTTGCAGCAGACCTTGGAAAAAGAAAAAGGCGTGTTCGTCGCCGTCTCCGACAACTTGAAACTCGTCGCCGACCAGATCGCGCCGTGGGTTCCCGGTGGCTTGACGACGCTCGGCACAGACGGCTTCGGTCGAAGCGAAACGCGCGAGAATTTACGTCGCTTCTTCGAAATCGACGCGGAGAGCACCGTCATCGCCACTCTTCAGGCGCTTGCGCAGAAGGGCGAAATCAAACCCGAGGTCGTGGCCAAAGCAATGAAGGATCTCGGTGTAAATTCCGAGAAGGCCCACCCGTTCATCGTGCGTTCCTGAACATTTCACGACAGCAGCAATCCTTAGTGATTGCTTTGTCGTTTGGTTTTTTGTCATTTGTCATTTTTTTGAGATATGGATGTAAAGCTGCCGAAACTCGGTGAGGGCGCTGAATCAGGCGTCGTGGTCAGTATCGCGGTCAAGGAAGGCGATCAGGTCAACAAGGGACAAACCATCCTTGAGCTGGAAAACGAGAAAGCGGTTGCTGCGATTCCCGCCTCCGCCGCGGGAAAAGTTAGCCGCATCAACGTAAAGCCAGGTGACCGAATCAGCGTCGGCCATGTGCTCATCACACTGGACGGCGCAGGCAACGGTGCCGCTGCCGCCGAAGCAAAAGCCGAGCAGCCGAAGAAATCCGCTGCACCTGCAGCGCGCCCCACGCGCCGCGCTGCTCCAGAACCGGAATACGAAGAGGAAGATTTCGATAGTTCCGAAGAGCAACCGGAAGAAACCGCGGCCGATAAAGCCGGCTTTGCGCCTCCCGCATCGCCATCCATTCGCAAGCTCGCCCGCGACATCGGCCTCGATCTTCGCAAAATCCAGGGCAGCGACGCTGGTGGACGCATCGTCCTCGCAGACATCCGCGCTTACATCCATCGCCTGCAACGCGCGGCCGCCCGCGGACGTGGTGGCAGCGCCGCTCCCGCGTCACCTGCGGCCGAAGCAAAACCACCCGTCGAACGCATCGATTTCTCGCAATGGGGTTCCATCACCAGGAAACCTCTCTCGCCAATCCGCCAGACCATCAGCCGGCGCATGGTGGAAAACGCCGCTTCCATTCCGCACGTCACTCAATTCGACGAAGCGGATATCACCGCTCTCACCGAACTGCGCAAAAAGTACGCGGACGCCTACGAGAAGAAAGGCGCGCGCCTCACTCTCACCAGCTTCGCGCTCAAAGCAGTCGCGAACACGTTGAAGAAGTTCGCGATCTTCAACTCCAGCATCGACGAGGCCGTCAACGAACTCGTCTTCAAGGACTATGTTCACATCGGCCTCGCGGTCGATACCGAGCAGGGATTGCTCGTGCCCGTCATTCGTGACGTCGACAAAAAGGATCTCTTTCAACTTTCCAAAGACGTTCAGGAACTCGCGGAAAAAGCGCGCGCGCGAAAAGTTTCTCTGGAAGAAATGAAAGGTGGCACGTTCACCATTTCAAACCAAGGGGGTATCGGTGGCGCGCATTTTACGCCGATCATCAACAAGCCGGAAGTGGCGATTCTCGGCCTGGGCCGGGGTGCGATGAAAGCGGTCGTTAAGGATAAAAAGATTGAGCCACGTCTGATGATGCCGATCGCACTTTCCTACGATCATCGGGTGATTGATGGTGGCGAAGCGGCACGCTTCACTGTCGAATTGGTGCAAGCCTTCGAAAACTTCAAAGAAGAGAACATCAAAATCTAAGGGACGCGCTGCTCACGATTTCATTCGCGCTGAGTGAAACGCGGGCCGCAGGAATTTTTACCATGGACGCAATCAAAACGGAGATCGTGGTTATCGGGGGCGGGCCGGGCGGATACGCCGCCGCCTTTTACGCCGCGGACAAAGGGAACAAAGTCATTCTCGTGGAACAGGAAAAACGCCTCGGTGGCGTCTGTCTGAACCGCGGCTGTATTCCCTCGAAGGCGCTGCTGCACGCCACAAAAGTGATGCAGGAAGCCAAGGAATCGAGTTTCCGGGGAATCACTTTCGGAAATCCCACGCTGGATCTGCCAAAAATGCGCGCGTGGAAAGAAGGCATTCTCGAAAAACTTTCCGGTGGCGTCAAAAGTCTCGCTGGCATGCGGAAAGTCGAGGTGATGCACGGGCGCGGCATCTTCGAAGATTCGCACACGCTTCGCGTCGAAACGCCCGACGGGCAAAAGTTCGTTCAGTTTGATAAAGCGATTGTTGCTGTAGGTTCCAAGCCAGCCATCCCCAAGATTTTTGATCTCGGCAACCCGCGTATCATGACCTCGACGGAGGCGCTCGAAATCGAGGAGGTGCCAAATGAGTTGCTCGTCATTGGCGGCGGTTATATCGGCATGGAACTCGGAACGGTTTACGCCGCTCTCGGCAGCAAAGTGGTCGTTGTTGAAGCGCTTGATTCAATCCTCGCGGGAGCCGATCCCGACCTTGTTCGCCCCGTCCTCAAGTACGCCCAGAAGAACTTCAAGGAAGTGCGCACCAAAACCAAGGTCACGCACATGTCCACTGCCGGCCCAAAAATCAAAGTCGTGGTTGAAGGTGAAGGCGGAAAGAAAGAAGAACTTTATGATCGCGTTCTTGTGTCCGTCGGCCGCGTCCCCAATTGCAACGATATCGGCTTGGAAAACACCAAAGTCTCTCGCGACGAAAAAGGTTTTATCACCGTCAATCCCCAGCAACAGACCAGCGATCCGAACATCTACGCCATTGGCGACGTAGCTGGCGGCGTCATGCTCGCGCACAAAGCTTCCAAGGAAGCTCGCATTGCTGTTGAAGTGATCAACGGCGAGGAATCCGCCTTCGAAAACACAATCATCCCAGCGGTTGTCTTCACGGATCCTGAAATCGCCTGGGCCGGCCTAACCGAAGCTGACGCTAAAGCCAAAGGCATCGACGTCCTCGTCTCGAAATTCCCGTGGGGCGCCTCTGGCCGCGCACTCAGCTTCGATCGCACGGACGGTCTCACGAAACTCATTGTTGATCCCGCGACCGAACGCATTCTTGGTGTCGGTCTCGTTGGCGCCGGGGCAGGGGAACTCATCGGCGAAGGAACCCTCGCCATCGAAATGGCCGCGACGGTGAATGACCTCGCGCAAACTGTCCATCCGCACCCAACCCTTTCAGAAACATTAATGGAAGCGGCCGAAGCCTTCTTCGGGCACGCCACCCACACCTTCACGCGCAAGCGCGAAGAATAATTGAGCTAGCGAACTCCCGACGCACTTCGAGATCAAAAGGCGAACGCATTCCGTTCGCCTTCCATTTACACCATCGAAGTTTTGCGCTTTCGCGCTTACCGATTTGTTTGCGAAGCCGCTCGCGGCGACAATGGCCTTTTATCGATTGGCTTTACCGAGGCAAGCACCCCATTCACCGGCAGCTTCAGCAACCGGTCCGCCTCGGCCAGCACGAAATCGACATCCTTAAACGGTTCAAAACTGACGTCCTGCCAGCGCACCAATCCATTCCCGTCGATCAGGAATGCGCCGTGCAGCGGCATTTCTTCGAAATCATCGTAAGCACGATAGGCCTTGAAGGTCGCGAGCGATTCATCCGAAACGACCGGAAACGGAAATCCATTCGCAGTGCTGCTCTTCGCGAGCGTCTTGCGTAATCCTTCCACCGAGTCCGTGCTCACCGCCACGATTGATATTCCTGCCGAATCAAAGTCGCGAATTCGTGGCGTGAACGTGTTCAGTTGTTCAATGCACTGCGCGCAACCGTGCCCGAGATAAAAGAGCATTAGCACCGGCCGACCTTGATATGGCCGCAGGCCAAGATCTCGCCCATCACTGCGCTTCAACGTCCAATCCACCGCTCGTGAAGGTTGCCAGCGCAACGGCCCGAGGGAGTCGAGCAGCGGACGCGGCCCAAGGTCTTTCGCCGGCGCTGGCTTCACGCGCCAATCGGACGTGAGCGCCACGCGTTGCGCTACCGACAAAATGCGTTTTAAAATCGGAAGATCCAAATCCGAGTATGCGGCTACCTTGGTCAACACCGTAAACTGTTCGCGTGCTTCCTTGTCCTTGCCCACTCGCGCGAGAATATCGATGTAGTTCGCCAGTGGGTGCACCTGGTTTGTTCCGCCCTTCATGGCTTCAAGCGCGAGTTTCTCCGCCTGCTCGTTATCGCCGATTTTCAACCAGAGCTGTGCCTGCTGTTCTTTAGGCACTTCCTTCAGTTCGGCAATCTGCGTTTTTGCCGCATCGATTTCATTTCCGGACAAGCTGTTGTAAACCCGCAGTTCACCCAGAATCTTCTCAATCTGTTTAACTTTCCGCGCGTGCGCAGCGATCGCATCGGAAATCGCTTTCGCCACATCCCCGTCGGGCTTTTTCTGCTCTTTCGCCTTTTCTTCAGCTTTATCGGCCGCCTCGTGCCGCAAATCTCTTTGCGCCCGCAACGCGCGGTTAACCTCAGCGATTTGCGCCTTGGCGCGACGCGTGTCGCCTTTCGCAAAATAAGCGATCCCCAACGCCCGCGCCCGCTTCGCCTGCTCGACTGGAATATTCGTCGGTTCAAGATACGGCGTGGCGCTCAACTCGATCAATTCGTCCCACAGCTCCCACTGCACGAGTAATTCCAGCAGGCGTGCACGGCCATACGAAGCGCTGCTCGCGCCTTTCTTCCCCGGATACTCAATCTTCTTTTCCGATTCGTTTTTTTCGCCATCCTCATCCTTTTCACTCGATGGTTTGGGCGGATCGAAACTGTTGAATTTCGGATGCCGTGGCAGTTCCACCAAATTCTTCGCAAGCTCCAACGCATCACGCACCCGTCCGAGGTAACTCAAATTCTTCACGAGCCAATCATTGTTATGCGCGTAGTTGTGAATTTCGTCCGGCAGAACCCGGTTCCCCATCATGTAAGCATGGTCCACGCGCGCCGAAGCTTCCTGTTGCCACGCTCCGTCCGCATAGCGATGCAGCGCCGAATACGTGTGCCCTGGCATATGCCACATGTGAGCAATTCCAGGCGAACCCGCTCCGCACTTCGCTGCTGAATCCAGCGCGCGTCGATCCGCCTCGTTGTTCCAAAGATGAATCCGTGCGTGATGAATCGGATGCATCGGCTTCGCCACCAAAACTTCTTTCGCCAGCGAATCAACCGCCATGTGGCTTGCAATCTTTTGCCGCCCCTGGTTCTCCCAAATCTTGAATACGAGAAACGCTTTCGCTTCGATATCCTCGGGGAATTCTTCAACGATCTGTTCCAACGAGCGGATGTAGTCCCTGTGCCGATCGTTTTGGTTTTTATTCTCCTTCAGGTAAAACTTCCCGAGCGAATCCATGTAGAGAAACTCGCGCCGCGGAATCCCATTCGTCCGCTTCACTCCCGCCTCGATAAACTCCTTCGCGCGCTTCTCGTTGTTGACGTTGGCCATCGTCAAACCCCAGTAAGCCATCACGCAATTCGTGTCGCTCTTCAGCGCCTGTCGGAACGAACGCTCGGCCTCGTAATACCAGAACCCGTGTAACTGCCCCACGCCCTGATTAAAGAACCTTTGCGCATCCGGACTGCGCGTGCTGATCGGGAAATTCAAATCCGGCATCCCTTGCATCAACTCCGCCTTTTGCCGCGGACCTTCGTCGAATGCCGCGCCGTGCGCCGAATGTCCCGGCTTGTTTGTGGTATCGCTGTTCTCCTCCCCAAAATTCCCCACCAATGATAAAGACAGTAGCGCCGCGCCTAATAGAGACGATGCAGCGCGAAAGTGGTTCTCCTGTTGCATGGAGTATCCAGCATCATTGTCCAGCACCGCTATGTCAACGCTGGACCCACAGCCGCAAAGGGAATTTTCAAGAATGCATGCACTAAGTAATGGTACTTACTTTCCGTTTTCGCCGTCGCTTTCCACTCTTGAGCACTGATGAAGACGGGCTACTCTCCATATTTGAAAATGACCGCGACGACCATCCTGGGGGAATTGGAGAAGGCCGGGAGAGAATCTTACAAACGGACTCTCATGAACAATCACGGCGTTAAGGAGCCGTGCTTCGGCGTCTCTATCGCCGATCTTAAGAAATTCCAAAAGCTCATCAAGTGCGACTACAAACTCGCGCTCGAGCTTTACGATTCCGGCAATTACGACGCGATGTATCTCGCCGGCTTAATCGCCGACGTTGAGAAAATGTCCAAGCGTAATCTCGAACACTGGGTCAAGCGCGCCTACGGCGGAGCGCTTCCCGCAACCACAGTCGCTTCTGTCGCTGCGGGCAGTAATCATGGTCGCGAGCTGGCGCTCAAGTGGATCGATTCTACGAAACCGAACATTGCTTCCGCCGGTTGGGCCACGCTCAGCACGATCGTTTCAGTCGCCGAGGATGCAGAACTCGACATTGCCGTGCTGAAACAATTGGTCCACCGCGTTCAAAAGGAAATCCATCGTGCGCCCGACATCCCCCGCTACCACATGAACAGCTTCCTCATCGCAGTCGGTTCCTACGTCCCAGCTCTCACAAAACTCGCGCTCGAGACTGCCGAGAAAATCGGCCCGGTTAAGGCCGACCTCGGCAACAATCACTGCAAAATTCCCTTCGCGCCCGATTACATCCGCAAAGTCGAAGCTCGCGGCTCAATTGGCAAAAAGCGAAAAAGCGCAAGATTCTGAGATTATCCGCTTGCCCGGGGACGATCAGTATTGCCAACCTGCGCATTCTTCCCACCATCCTCCCCACAATGTTGAAGAGGAAAATAACACTCGGCCATTCGCCCGATCCAGACGATGCATTCATGTTCTACGGCTTGGCCAAGGAACTAATTCCGTCTGGCGATTTCGAATTCGAGCACATCCTCCAGGATATCCAAACCCTCAACGAACGCGCCACCCGCGGTGAACTCGACGTCTCCGCCATCAGCATTCACGCCTACGCCTACGTCAGCGACAAATACGCCCTCCTTCCCAGCGGTGCCAGCATGGGCGACGGCTACGGCCCCATGCTCGTCGCCAAAGAAAAATTCTCCAAAGATGAAGTCGCCCGCAAACGTATCGCCGTCCCCGGCAAAATGACCAGCGCCTTCCTCGCACTTCAACTTTGGCTCGAGAAAAAATCCTCCGAATTCGATTTCATCGTCGTCCCCTTCGACCAAATCTTCTCCGCCGTTCGCGAAGGCCGCGCCGACGTCGGGCTCATCATTCACGAAGGCCAGCTCACCTACCGCGACCAGGGCCTGCATCTCTGCGAAGACCTCGGCATCTGGTGGGGCCGCACCCAGGACTGCCTGCCGCTCCCGCTCGGCGGCAACGTCATTCACAAACGCTTCTCACCCGCCGACCGTAAAAAAATTTCCGACCTTCTCACTGCCAGCATCCAATTCAGCCTCGACCACCGCCCCGAAGCCGTCCAACACGCCCTCCAATTCGCCCGCGACATGGGCCTCGACCTCGCCGATAAATTCGTCGGCATGTATGTCAACCACTGGACCCTCGACTACGGTGAACGCGGCCGCGAAAGCATCCGCCGCTTCCTCCACCTCGCCCACACCCGCGGCCTCATCCCCCACCGCCAGGAATTGGAATTCGTTACCTAAGCGAGAATCTCCTTCACCACATGCCCATGCACATCCGTCAGCCTGAAATCTCTTCCTTGAAACCGGAAAGTCAGCTTCTCATGGTCAAATCCCAGCAGATGCAAAATCGTCGCCTGCAAGTCATGCACGTGCACCTTGTTCTCCACCACTGAAAACCCCAGCTCATCCGTCTCACCGTAACTGAACCCGGCCTTCACTCCGCCGCCCGCCATGAACAGCGAGTAGCAATCCGGATAATGATCGCGCCCTAAAATTTTTCCTTCCGCCGTGCGCCCTTCACGAAATGGCGTGCGCCCAAATTCCCCGCCCCAAATCACCAGCGTATCCTCGAGCAACCCGCGCTGCTTCAAGTCCGCGATCAACGCTGCCACCGGTTTGTCCGTTCGCGCGCATTTGTTCGTCAGCCCGTCCCGAATATCTTCGGATGGTCCGGTTCCATGAAAATCCCAACCCCAATCGAACAACTGCACATATCGCACGCCCTGTTCCACCAAGCGCCGCGCCAGTAAACAGTTATTCGCAAAGCTCGCATCGCCCGGCTTCGCCCCGTATGCCTCCAGCACGGATTGCGGCTCGCGCGCAATATCCATCACTTCCGGCACCGACACCTGCATGCGAAACGCCAATTCATACTGCGCGATCCGCGTGATAGTTTCCGGATGTCCCAGTTCCTGCGCCTGCAATTCATTCAAGTCCCGCAACGCATCCAGCGTCTTCCGTCGCAGCGCCCGATCCATTCCCGGCGGATCCGATACATACAGCACCGGATCGCCCTTCGAACGACACTGAACTCCCTGGAAAACCGACGGCAAAAATCCGCTCCCCCAACCACTCTGCCCCGCGCTCGGCTGCACCCCGCTCGAGATCAGTACTACAAATCCCGGCAAATTCTCATTCTCCGATCCCAACCCATACGTCACCCACGACCCAAACGACGGCCGCCCCTGCCGCGGCGATCCTGTGAACAGCAACAACTCCGCCGGCGCATGATTGAACTGGTCCGTGTTCATCGAACGAATCATGCACATGTCATCCGCGATCGCGTGAAAGTTCGGCACCGCGTCCGACATCCAAATCCCGCCCTTCCCATACTGCGCAAATTTCCGCGGCGTCCCCAGCAACCGCGGCGTGCTCGACGTGAACGCAAATTTCTTCCCCTTCGTGAATTCGTCCGGACACAACTGCCCATTCCGCTTCACCAACTCCGGTTTGTAATCGAACAAATCCAGGTGCGGCGGCGCGCCCGACATGTGCAGATAAATGATTCGTTTCGCTTTCGGCCGAAAATGCGGCTGATGCGGCGCAAGTGGATTCAACGCCGCTTTCGACATCGCTTGCGCGCGGGCTCCAAGCGTCTGCAACGCAATCGCGCCCAAACTCAACTGCCCCGCGCTCTTCAGGAACTGCCGTCGCGTGACGTGCTGCAATTGCTCAAATTTCAGATTCATCTCAGCGCTTCATCAAAGTTTCGTCCAAATTCAGCAGCACGTTTGCCACCGCCGTCCACGCCGCCAACTCAATCGGCTCTGCCCCCTCGTCGTTTGCGAACTTCTTCGCCTTCTCTTCCGGATTTTTCGCAAACTCCGCCATCGCCTCGCCAAAAAGTTCCGCCAGCCGATTCACTTCCTTCTCGTTCGCCGGTCGCCCGAGGCAAGTCTCCACTCCGAACTTAATCCGTTCCGTCACCGAAGTCCCGCCCTTCATCATCCGCAACGCCAACCCTTCGGCCGCTTCCAGAAAAACTTCATCGTTCAACGTCACCAACGCCTGCAATGGCGTATTCGTCCGTGTCCGTCGTATCGTGCATACTTCCCGATTCGGCGCGTCGAATGTCGTCATGGATGGATACGGACTCGTCCGTCGCCATTCCGTGTAAAGCCCTCGCCGGAACCGATCCTGCCCCTCGCTCGTTTTCCAATCCACCGAACTCCCAAACGCCGCCTTCAATCCACTGTTCGGCCGCGCCGGTCGCACCGAAGGCCCATACATCTTTTCGCTCAACAATCCCGCCACCGCCAGCGCCTGGTCCCGAATCGTTTCCGCGGACATCCGGAATCGCGGCCCACGCGCCAGCAGCCGATTGTCCGGATCGCGCTCCACTAATTCCGGCGTCACTTTCGAGCTCTGCCGATACGTCGCCGATATTACCAGCAGCTTCAGAAATTTCTTCACGTCCCAACCCTGCGCCATGAATTCCGTCGCGAGCCAATCCAGCAACTCCGGGTGCGACGGCAACTCACCCTGCGCACCGAACTCTTCGCTCGTGCTCACCAATCCAATCCCGAAAATCTGTTCCCAAAATCGATTCACCACCACCCGCGCCGTCAACGGATTCTCCTCTGAAACCAGCCACTTCGCCAACGCCAGCCGATCTTGCGGCATGTCATACTCCGAATCGATGAACGCCGCCGGCACACCCGGCTCCACTTCTTTTCCGAGATCCAGATAATTCCCGCGCAACTGCACCTGCGTCTTCCGCCGCTTATCGCCCGCGAGTTCTTCCAAAATCGGCACACTATGCGGCTTCATGTCCTCGAGCTTCTTCTGCAACGCCGCCACTTCCTCGCGTTCCTTCTTCAATTCCTCAGCCACCTTCCGCAAGTAATGCTTCAACAACTCACCGCGCCCGCCTTCCTTCCGCTCCTCCGGTTTCGTCGCCAGCAATTCCAACGCTCTCGACGGATTGTTCGCGTATTTCGGCAACTCTGCATTGTCCGCCAGTGCAACTCGAAAACCTCCCAAAACTCCCTTCCCACCGTCCACCTGCTGTTCGATGCTCAATGTCAGCTTCGATCCCTTCGGCATGTTCCAAATCTTCTCCGTCAACAACGTCAACGTCGCCTTCTCGCCATCCTTCGGCGCCCAACCTTTCTTCGCATCCGCTTTCTCGCGCAGCACCTCACTCGCCTTCTTTCCGTCCGCCGTCGAACTCGCATACGCCCCGCCGAACTTCACGTTCCGCGTTCCATCCACTTCATAGATCGCGTTCGGACTCGGCGCCTCCTTCACCGTCTTCTCCCACACCGGCTCCCGCTGCTCGTCAAAAATCGTGATTTTAAAATCCGCCAGCCTCGATCCCAAATCATTGTCCGTCCGATTCCAAATCGAGAGCCGCCCAATCTCATACACCCCCTTCAGATCCACTTCCCACCACGGATTCTCGTTTTTCTCCGTGTGCGAAACCGAATTCTCGCTGAAATCGCCGTTCGTCTTTCCATCGATCGCGAATTTCGCCGGACTCTCCTGGAACGTGCTGCTCTGCGTCGCCTCGCCGCCCGTCGCCACGTTCTCTTTCCCGCTGAACACCTGCACTTCCGCGAGCGACAAAATCTTTTCCTTCCCCGGAATCTCAATCCGCACATAACGCCCGCCCACTGTCTTCTTCGGTGGAGTAATCGTCGCCGAAACGCGCGTGATCAATCCCTTCACTTCCTCCTGCGAATCCAATTCAATCCGCACTGCCGAAACTGCTCGTCCATCCAGCGGCAACTCCACCGTGTAGGTCTCACTCGCACTCTCCGCCGCGCGCGAAATTGCTCCATCCTCCGCCACTTTCGCTTTCTCCTCGCGCTTGTAATCCACCTTCTCCGGTTTGCTGTTCGTCCAGGCCACTTCGCGCGGAAACGCCTCGTCCCACTTCTTGAAACTCTCCTCCGCTTCCGGCGTCGGCGTGCTCAACGTGTCTTCCAACCCCGCAATTTCCACGTCCCACTTCGCGCGCTGTTTCTTTTGCTCCTTATCAAAAAACTTGTGCACCGGCGTTTCATCCGGCTTGTCCGCATCCGCCGTGTTGTTTAGCAACGCATAAAATCGAAAATATTCGTCGTGCGTGATCGGATCGTATTTATGCGTGTGACATTGCGCGCAGGCCATCGATGTCCCCATCCACACCGCCATCGTCGTGTTCACCCGATCCACCACCGCCACGCTCCGGAATTCTTCGTCACTCGTCCCTCCCTCGCTGTTCGTCATCGTGTTCCGATGAAACGCCGTCGCCACTTTCTGTTCCTCGGTCGGCTTCTCCAGCAAATCCCCCGCGATCTGTTCAATCGTGAATTGATCGAACCGCTTGTTTTCGTTGAACGCCTTAATCACCCAATCCCGAAACGCCCAAATCGTCCGCAGCGGATCATCCGCATACCCCGCCGAATCCGCATACCGCGCCAGGTCCAGCCACATCCGCGCCCAATGTTCCCCGAACGCCTGCTTCTCCAGCATCCGATCCACCATCCGCTCGTAAGCGTCCTCCGATTTATCCGCCTCAAACGCGCGCACTTCCTCGACTGTCGGCGGCAACCCTGTCAAATCCAGTGCCACCCGCCGAATCAACGTCCGTCGATCCGCTTCCTCCGTCGGACGCAAACTCTCCTTCTCCAACCGTTCCGCGATAAAATAATCCACCCCATTCCGCACCCAATCCTTGTTCGCGATTTTAGGCAACTCCCGCCGCACCGGCTTCTCGTAACTCCAGTGCTTCGCGTAAGGCGCCCCCTCCGAAATCCAAGTCCGCAGAACTTCAATCTCCGCGCTCGTCAGCTTTTTCCCGGATTTGGCCGGCGGCATCATCTCATCCGGATCGGCGTGCGTAATGCGTTTCAGCAACTCACTCGCCTCAGGATCATTCGGCACTATCGCCTTCGCCCCCGACTTCGCCTCCTTGAGAGCATCCTCCCGTACATCCAACCGCAAGCCGCCCTTCCGCTCCGCCTCATCCGGCCCGTGGCAAAGAAAACAGTTCTGGCTCAAAATCGGCCGAACCTCCCGCTGAAAATCGACCGGACGCTCCGCGCCGCGCGTACATACCAGCGGCGCAAAAGCAGCAGCCCAAAGCAAGGCTTTCCTCAACCAGCGGAACATGGCTAAGATACTAGCCTAAACCTGCAAAAACGGGAACGAAAGTTCGAAAATCACAGACTGTCTTTTTTTCTGCCATGCGACCGTCAAAGATGTCCTCAATTCTTTTTCACTTCCACTTCCACCTTCGCGTCTTTGTCGTCGGACAACTTCTCCTTCGTCTCGTTGAAGCCATCCTTGATCGCTTCTCCAGCGTCCTCAAGTTTTGCCTTCGCCTTCTCAGCCCCTTTTTCGAGTTCGTTTCCGGCCTTTTCGAGATTCTCGCTGACCGATTCCTTAGTATCGCTGTTGATCTTCACCTCAGCGCCGTCTTCATCCACCTTCGCGCTGCACGCTGCCAATAATCCAATTATCATCGAACAAAGAAAAAACTTCTTCATGCACCTTTACTAACTGGTCGCAGGTTTCCGCAACATCGCGGAAGTTTCTGAGCAAAGTCTGCGAGAAAGTTGCCACCGAGGTAGGGGAATCTTGTGGCAATCTGGCGTTGAGTTAAGTGGTTGCCGTGTTGTAAGTTAGTCTCTTTCAATTTATTACGCGAGCGAAATAGCTCCCTTACACGTTCTCTCTTTCCCTCATTCCTGCGTGGCTAGAAACCAATAAATACAAATGGGCGCACAACAGCGCCCATGAAGAGTATCTTAATTGAAAACGAACCTCCTCGGCGCGCTTTAATTCACCACCGTCGGTGCGAGGAAATACAAACGCCCGGCGCGGACCTGCGGAATATCCAATCCCAAATCAATCTTCACCCCTTCGCTTTTCTTTGCTTTCGTGCTCATGCCCATGCCGAACAATTTCCCAATCGTGAACGGCTCCTGGTAACGAATCACGTGTGCGTTTCCGGAAATCCCCGCAAGTTGACGCGCCGCATCGAGCGCCGTCTGGAAATTCCCAAGCTTATCTACGAACCCAAGTTCATGTGCCGTCTTCCCCGTTAAGATCCGCCCATCCGCATATTCCTCCCAATTCTCCACCAGCGCCTTTCCATTTGCCTTGTTCTTCGCCGCCGCCCGCTCGCGCCCATTCTTTACCACGCTCTTAAATTTCCCATACGTCTCCATGATCATATCCTGGATCATCTTTTCTTCCGCAGGATCGATCTCCTCTGGCGTCTTCGAACCGCGCAGCATGTCCTTAAATTTCCCGCTCTTAAAAACTTTCGGGGCGAGACCCACCTTGTCCATCAAACCGCGGTAATTAAACGTCGACATGATTACGCCGATGCTCCCCGTCAGCGTCAGCTCATTCGCCACGATATAATCGCACGGCGCAGAAACATAATAACCACCCGAAGCCGCCAATCCGCCCATCACCGCCACCACCGGCTTCTTGTGCTTGTCCTGGAACTGGATAATCGCCCGCGAAATATCATCCGAAGCCAGCACCTCGCCGCCTGGAGAATCAACCTTTAATAGCACCGCCTTCACGTCCGAATCCTGCGCGGCGCGTTTGAGTTGATCTTCGATGCTGTCGACCATGCTGCGGCCAGCAGGATCCCAAGGCTCACTAGTGATCATCCCTTCAACTGGCACCACCAGAATCTTATGATCCGCGCCCGGATTCTCTACCGTGATTTCTTCAAAGTAGCGGCCGCTTTGCGCTCCTGCCAAGCCTCGTCCACCGCCCATCATAAACGACGCCATCCGGCCGACCATCATCACTCCAATAATCCCCAACAACACCAGTGACAGCACCATCCATCCCCGCCCACGACGCTGCGGCTGCGCCGCCACAAAGATTGGCGGCTGCGTCGGCGCATGTTGCGGGTTCAGCGGTGGCAATGGTGGCGGGATTTGATTCTCCATGCGGCCACCTTAACGCACCCATTTTCCCGTCGCAAGATTACGAACTGACCCTCTTCACACCTCCATTCAGTCATTCTGCTTGGCGTTCGCAACGACTCTGTGCAATCATTCCACTTAGGATTACCAACCGATGAAACCGTTCCGACTTCTCGCACAGGCTCTCTTTGTCTCCGCCGCCCTCATTTCGGCCAAAGCCCAATCCACCAACACCAACACCGTTGTTATCGGCCAATGGGACTTCGATACTGCCCAACTCGAAGCCGAAACCGTCGGTTCGCCGCTCCAATTCTTCGGTTTCACTCCTACATCTGTTACCTTGCCAGTCGGCGCGAATAGCGTTGGGGCCATGGCGTTCCCCGCTCTCACTTCCGAACAACGCATCCTCGCCACCTTCGCTCCCACGAACAACGGCGGCGGCACAAACCTCAATCAATACACGATCATCATGGATGTGATGTATCCCGCCGAATCCGAAGGAACCTGGCGCGCTCTCTTTAACACGGATAAGAGCAATGCAAGCCAGGCAGACATGTTCATCGATCCAGACGGCCGCATCGGCGTGAACAATGATTACGCCGGCACCCTCAATATCGGTGAATGGTATCGTCTCGCCTTCGTCGTGAATACCTCAAGCGGCCTCATCGAGCGCTACATCAACGGCGCGCAAACTAATTCCCTCGAGTTGCCCAACAATAGCTTGAACGGCCGCTTCTCACTATCCGATGGCATCCTTTTCTTTTCGGACGCACTCGGCGATACCGCTCCCGGCTTCGTCAACGTGATCCAGTTACGCGCCGGTCTCATGGCCACCAATGAAGTTGCTGCCCTGGGCGGTCCTGCCTCGAACGGCCTCGGCCAGGGCGGCGGCACACCTGTCGGTGACATCCGCATCACGAACATTCAAGTCCAGAACAACACCGTCACGGTCACCGTTGAAAATACCAACGGACGGCTCGCCCAATTGCAAACCTCGCCAAGCCTCGAGAATCCAGCTTGGACCAACACTGGCGCCCCAACCTCCACCGGCACCCTCACCGCGCCCTACACCGGCGGCATCGCCTTCTTCCGCGCCCAAGTGAACTGAGCGAGGCGTAACCGCAAAAAGGTTCGCCTCTCAACAGCTCCGACGGCCTAATGTTTCCTGCGCTGCAGCTTCGCTTTAAAAAGCTGCAAAACATCATTCGCTTGCGGCACACGCAGCCAAAACAGCACGCCTAGATAAGCCAACGCCGCAGCACCAGCCGGGACAAACACTGCGCCGATTCTCTCGAACACCGTCCTACCACCAACTTGATTCTCCCAAAACAAACTCGTCCCATACGCCACCAGTCCCGCCAAAATTCCCGCGCCGATCATCTGCCAAAGCGTCGATCGCAAATCGCCAAACTCCAGCTTACTCATCTTCTTCTTCAGCCCAAAAATCAGCAGATAAACATTAACCGCCGCGCTCGCCGTGTTCGCCAGCCCCATTCCACCTTCCCGGAATGACGGCACCGTGAACACCGCAAACACCACATTCAGCACCAAACAAAAGGCGCTGATCTTCATCGGCGTGCTCGTATCTCCCAGCGCGTAAAAAGCCCGCGCCGTGATATTGACCACCGAAAAGGCCAGCAACCCTGGCCCCAGGCACTTCAGGGCATAACTCGCAGCCAGCGTCGACTCATGGTCAAACTTCCCATGCTGAAACAGGAGCCGAATCATTGGCATCGCCAGCACTACCAACAGCACCGAAGCCAGCCAATTGGAGAAAAACAGATACCCCACCGCCTGTTTATAAGTGCTGTTGAACTCCCCATACTTCTTCTCCGTCGCCAGGCCCGAAAGTGTGGGCAACAAATACGTCGCCAGCGAAATCGCGAACAATCCCTGAGGCAATTCCATCAACCGCACCGCATAATCATAAGACGCCACAATGGTCGCATCGACATAGAACGCGATGCTCGTCGTCGTCAGCACATTGAACTGAAAGGCCGCCACCCCCAGCATCCCCGGAATCATCTGCCGCACCACCCGCCGCACATCCGGATTGTTAAATGGCGTGATCCAAGCCGGACGAAACCCCTCCCGCAACAACGTCGGCAATTGATACGCCGCCTGCGCCACTCCCGCGATCAACACCCCATACGCCAGCGCAAAAATCTTTTCCTCTAGCCTCCGCCCAAAAAATGGCGTCAGAAAAATCACACTCGCGATCAACACGACGTTCAGCAGGCACGAGCCCAACGCCGGCACGAAAAAATGCCCGCGCGCATTTAACATCCCCATCAGAATCGCCGCCAGGCATGCCAGCAGCATGTAAGGGAACATCACCCGCGCCAGCTCCAGCATCAGCCGCGCGCTCCCGCTCAATTTACCATCCGCAATCTGTTGCCAGATCGGCGTTTTCACCTGAATCAAAGGCGTATCTCCCTCCAGCACCGGCATCGTTTGAACCAGCCCCGAGCTGAACCCATCCTGCCCCTCAAGCGTCGTGGTATTCCAAAGCACCACGGAAATCCCAAGCATCACCAGCAGCACAATCACGCTCCCCGCCATGAACAACCCCGAAATCACCGCATTCGCCGCCTTCCACATCTCCACTTCCCCGTCCTTCTTCTCCTTCTCCTTGAAAAGTGGAATAAACGCCGCCGTCAAAGCCCCTTCCCCGAGTAACCGCCGAAATAAATTCGGGAGCATCAACGCCATCTTGAACGCCCCGGCCACCGCCTCCGTCCCCATGAAATTCGCGTAAACCATCTCCCGCACCATCCCGAGAATCCGGCTCAGGAAAGTGGCCGCCCCAATCGCCCCACTCGACTTCAGCATTTGCGACATGAAGCGCCGAACCTACGGAACTCCCCGATTCGTAGAAAGCCTGAACATCCGAATTGTCGACACTGCCCGATCATCCCACTCCCCACGATCTATGGCGGGAGTGCTCCTATATGTCCTGCTGCTGCTCCGAACTATCTTGCTATCATAGAATAGGAGAAGAGGAGCAACCTTATGGCTACCACCGCATACAATTGGGATCGCAACAATTCGGGCCTTATGCACTCGGTCCGCTGGAAACGGGCGCTTCAAGCCGGCCTCATCGTCGGCGCAATCATGTTCCTGCTCACTCGCGGCATACCGTGGGTCGGCTCCGGTGCGATCAATCCCGCAGTAATGGGCCGTGAAGTCGCTCCCGGTGAATCCGCCACCCCGGGATTCTTCTTCGGCGTGATGTCTCTTCACTTCCTGGTTGCCGCTCTTTACGGCCTGATTATTGCGCCCATCGTCCACGGCTTTAAACCGTTCGCCGCCGGTGCGGTTGGCGCCGTTGTAGGCCTCGTCCTTTACTTCATCAGCTACGCCCTCGCCGGCATGCTCATGGAAGCCCCCGTCAGCCAACGCGAATGGCCCTCGATCATCATTCACGTAATCTTCGGCATCGTTTGCGCCGAAGCTTACAAAGGCTTGGCGCGCCGCCATCGGACGGTTCCGCTGATGTAGCGCGGGCGTCCCGCCTGCGAGTTAGGGCACCGTCCCGGTGCCCGTCTGCTGTAATTCTACCTGCGGCCATATTTCTCCGTCCGTTTGCTTTCTTTAGGCAAAACCCTCTAATCTCTCGCTCAAGGATTATGCGAACCCAAACCTTGAGCCTCCTTTGTCATTCCTTGGTATTTGGCATTTGGTATTTGGTCACTCCAATTCCCATCCTCGCATCTGATTCCGCTCACGCACTCCTCTCCACCTCCCTGACCTCCGACCTCCCCTACCTCCGTTCTCTCTACACCAATCTCCACGCTAACCCCGAACTCTCCCACCTCGAAGAAAAAACCGCCGCCCGCGTTGCTGACGAACTCCGTTCCGCCGGCTATCAAGTCACCGAAAAGATCGGCGGCCACGGCGTCGTCGCTGTCCTGAAAAGCGGCCCCGGCCCAACCGTGCTTCTCCGCACTGACCTCGATGCTCTCCCTATCAAAGAACAATCCGGCCTTCCCTACGCCAGCACCAAGACCCAAAAGGATATCACCGGCGATACCGTTGCCGTCATGCACGCCTGCGGGCATGACATGCACATGACCTGCGTCTTGGGCGCAGCCCGCTTCCTCGCCAAACACACTAACACCTTCCGTGGCACTGTCGTCATTATCGGCCAACCCGCCGAAGAACGCGGCGCGGGCGCTCGCGCCATGCTCAAGGACGGGCTCTTCACCCGCTTTCCAAAACCCGATTACTGCCTGGCCCTCCACGTCGATTCAGATGCCGAAGCTGGCAAAATCTCCTACGTCCCCGGCTATATGCTCGCCAACGTCGATATGATCGATATCACTGTCCGCGGCATCGGTGGCCACGGCGCGTATCCGCACACCGCGAAAGATCCCATCGTCCTCGCCGCTCAGACCATTCTCGCTCTCCAAACCCTCGTCAGCCGCGAGAAACCCGCGGGCGATCCCGGCGTCCTTACCGTCGGCTCCATCCACGGCGGCACTAAGCACAACATCATTCCCGACGAAGTCCGCCTCCAACTCACTCTCCGCACTTACTCCGATTCGGTTCGTTCCAACATGATCGTCGGAATCAAACGCGTCACCCGCGCCATGGCCGTCGCCGCCGGGATGCCCGAAGACCGTTCGCCGGTCGTCCACCTCAAAGAAGAGGAATACACCCCCGCCACCTACAACGATCCTCAACTTACCGAACGGTGGGTCTCGCAACTCGAAAAAGTGTTCGGCAAAGAAAATCTCATCCGCGACCAACCCCAAATGGGTGGTGAAGATTTCGGCATGTATGGCCGCACCGAAGATAAAATCCCCATCTGCATGCTCTGGCTCGGCTCCGTCCCCGCCGAACGCATGCGCAACGGCCAGCCACCTCCCATTCACTCTCCCTTCTATTATCCGGACCCCGAACCCACCATCAAAACAGGTGTAACCGCCTTGGTCGTCGGAGTGTTGGATCTATTGAAGAGAGGAGGTAACTGACCGCAGAGTGGCGCGAGGCTCCTGCCGAGCGTCGGTGGACGACATGAAGCACAATCAAAATCCAAAACCTCACCCTGAAGAACCTCCCATCTACGAGGTCGAGTCGAGTTCCTCTGAACGCGCCGAACGCATCACGCTCCCGGTCAGCAAACGCCTCGAACGCATGCGCGGCCTCAGCCGCCTGCTCGACACCGCCTTTCAACTGCCCGGCGGTTTCCGCATCGGCATCGATCCCATCATCGGCCTCATTCCCGGCATCGGCGACTTCATCTCCTCCAGCCTCTCCGTCTGGCTTCTTTACGATGCCGCACGTCTCGGCATCCCCAAACGAATCCTCGCGTTCATGATCTTCAACGTCATGATGGAAGCCGCTGTCGGCGCGATCCCGATCCTCGGAAATCTGGTCGATGCCGTCTGGAAAGCCAACGCGCGGAACATGCGCCTCGTCGAACGCTACTACCAGCCCTCCATGCGCGAGCGTTCCTTCTTAAAACTCGCGGCCTTTCTAGTCAGCACCCTCATCCTCGTCTACGGCTCCATTGCCTTCGCCCTTTACCTCCTTATCGCCTGGCTAGTCGCCACCTTCGGCCCCATTTTCCGCATCTGACCTCTGCGGGCCAGCTTTCACCAGGCGATACATTACCGGTCAATCCAGTGCAAAGCGCGTTCGAGAACGAGGTCCCGCCCAGCCAGGAGCGCCGCCCGATCGGATTCGACACGTTCGTCGGGGACGACGCCGCGGCCTTCGAATCGGGTCCCGTTGGCGGCGATGAAATCGGCGACGGGATGATAAAGGGCATCGCCGTTTGGTAATTGGCTGTAGACCGCGGGGAGCGCCTGGCCGGCGGTGGTGCGGCCGAACACGCGCACTCGACCATTTTCCTGCAGTCCGCCGGCGAAGACTTCTGAGGCGCTGGCGGTGATCTCGTCGACCAGAATGGCGACGGGTCCGCTGAAGGGTTGTACACGTTTGCCTGAGGTATCGACGAAGCGCGGGTTGGCGGGAAGTTTCAGGGTGTTATCGCGGGCAATGAGGGTCCCAAGGGTGGTTGGTTTTGTTACAAAATGGCCCGCGGTGCCGATGATCATGCCGACCATGCCGCCGACATTGCCGCGAAGGTCGATGATCATTCCGGATTTGTCGCGATGTTCATCGATGGCTTTGTTGAAGGCGATCGCGGTGGGGAGCATCCAAATGTTGAAGCGAATCACGCCGACTGATTTCCCGCGCTGGGATTGAACGGATTCCTCCTCGAGATGAGCGTAGAGAACGGGTAGCGTGCCAAATTTGATCGGCTCGCCTTGGGCGGTTGCGCGAGTCAGTGTGAGCTTCTTGGAACGATTTCGCGAATCAATAAAGTCGACAGCGACTTTGGAACCGGGGTCCCCGGAGAGTTTCGCGGCGGCGGCGCGCCAGGCGAGGAAAGCGCGACGACGGTCGTCGAGTTTCTTCGGGAGCTTCTGTTTGAGTTTCGCGGTTTCCGTTTGGCCGATGCGCTTGATGATCCAGCCCGGCATCACGCCGGCCTTGGCGGCAGGAAGGTTTGGTTCGACTCGGGTGACAACGAGATCTTTGCCGATGTAACGGAAATCCATTCCCACGGTACCACGGTCGCCTTCGTCCGCCTCTTCGAGGGATTGAGAGGCACGACTCGCAGGCTCGGTTTCGGAATTCTCAGATTCGTTGTTATCGTTTTCCGCAGGTTTGCGCGAGGAGGTGTCGTCATTCGAATCAGAGTTGTCGAGCTCGAGATCGGAAGTGAATTCGCCGGGAACGATGGCGAGGTGCGAGACGTTCAGCAAGTCGAGCATCTCCTGGACAACCTCGCGCAAGGCATCGCCGTTGCGGGCGGCCGCGGCGCGAGGACGGTAATTGTCACGGACTTCGTTCCAGTTGTGGCCATTGAAATTAGTGTCGAAATGATTTTCATTCAACGTGCGCCAGACCTGGTCGAACGTTTCGAGGGCAACGAGATCGCGGGCGTGGGTGCGAAGAAGCGAGAACAGGAAGATCGAGGCAAAGAGGAAGGTGCCGAGATTTCGGAGGCGCATTGATTCTCTTTACGCTGAGATGAGTGGTAAAACAAATCGGAAAACGATGTGCTTGCGATGCGAAGAAGGACCGCACAAGGCGTCCCCACTAATGCGTTAGGCGCTCCGGTGCTTTACCGATGCTTCAAGTTTCTCGAGAAGCGTGGAGCGTTGGTTGCGCTGTTCGGCAGCGAGACGCTTCTGAAGGAATGCGAGGACGGCATTTTCCTCGGCGCGAAGGCCTTTAACGCGGCGCATCTGTTCGGCGCGTTTTTTGAAAGTGTCTAGCATGGTGCCGTCTAGGTAGGCATTCATGATTTCGGGATGGATGTAGCACTTCTTGCAAATCGCGGGAGTATTACCCAATCGTTGCGCGACGGATTCGATTGCGCGGACGAGATTTTTTTTCGCCTGTTTTTTCGTGTCGCACTTCTTGAACTCCTGCAGGGCGAGCGCGGCTAGAACGGTGCCGCCCCAGGTGCGGAAATCTTTCGCGGTAAAATCGCTTTCGGTGATTTCGCGGAGGTATTCATTCACGTCGGTGGAGGTGATGTCGCGCGGTTTGCCGTCTTCGCCGATGTATTGAAACAACTCCTGACCAGGAATCGCTTGGCAATGATCGACAATCTTTGCGAGGCGGCGGTCTTCGATATCGATTTTGTGAAATTTGCCGCTCTTGCCACGGAACTGAAAGCGGATGGTGGAACCGTTCACATCCACGTGGCGATCCTGCATTGTGGTTAAGCCGAACGATTTGTTGGTTCGAGCGTATTCGTCGTTGCCGACGCGGATAAGGCCGGTCTCGAGAATTTTAATCACGGTCGCCAGAACCTTTTCGCGTGGGAGGCCGGGAAGATTCAGGTCCCACTCGATGCGTGCCCGAATTTTAGGAAGAGCTTTGGCGAAATCGACCATGCGGTTGTATTTCGTTTCGTCGCGGGTTTGGCGCCAATGCGGATGATAACGATACTGTTTGCGGCCGCGGGCGTCGCGACCGGTGGCTTGAAGATGGCCGTTGTCCTTTGCACAAATCCAAACGTCTGTCCAGGCGGGTGGAATGGCGAGCCGCTTGATGCGCGCGAGAGTATTTTTATCGGTGATCGGCTTGTTATCAGGACCAAAGAAGCGCGGTTTTGGGGATCCAGCGCGACGAATCCCCGTCGTGTTGTCGCCGATATAAATAAGCCCGGCGGATTTTGCGGCCGCAATATTTTCCGGAGGGACTTCGAGCGGCGCGGCAGGAGTGACCTGCGTAAAGCGTCCATTTTTTGCGGCAGCGGCTGGCACGCTTCAATATGGCCTGAGGACCGTGCGGCACGCTACGTTCCACCGCTTTGAACGGCGCGAAAGGACTTCCCCGGCGAGGTGCTCAGATGAACGCTGAGAAGACCTGGTTTCAGAGTAGGCGGAAGGTGCCGTTTTCGCCCGCAACATAGATGGCAGATTCCGAATCGCCTCCACCCCAGTAGACATAAATCTGACGGATATTTTTAGCGCGGAGTTCTTCGAGGATTGCCGCTGAGATACCGGGTTCGAGAGCAGGTTCGAAAAGGAAGTTTTCAGCGAAATTGTGATGTTCTGGCCGGTAAGTTTGTGAGTAGTAGTTGCGGAGCAGAATTGGCTCGGCGGTCAGCCCTTCGATGCGCGTTTCTTTCCAGGCAATGAGCGGCGCCGTATAGCCAGCGGTAAATCCAGCAGGCGGTTGTGGCCAAAAGAATGACGTGGTGATCGTGGCGCGGTCTTTCGCGACTGTTCGCGTGACTGGGATGCTTTGCGCGTTCGTCGTTTGTGGTGGAGTCAGCCACACGAAGTCGTTTGTCGAGTAGGTGAGTTGCTTTTGGTGATCGAGCTCGGGCACGGGATTTGAATAGGTGACGCTCAGTTCGAGGTGTGCATCACGCAACGTGAGCAAAGGCGACTGTTCCGGCGTGGCGGTGAGGCGGAGCTTTGTGCTGAGGCTCGCACGAAGAAGATTGTTGGAGGTTGTGGTGGTCCAGGAATGGATCAGCGGAACGCCGTCGGGCTCTGCTGTGCCTACTTTATAAACAGCATTGCTGAAGGTGGTTGGCGCGCCCGCGAGGGTTCGCACTTCACCATCCTGCAAGTATTCAATTGCGGCTTGAGTAATGATCGGATCGCGGATGGAATTTGTGGTGAGTTTCAAATCGCGCGTGGTGAGGAGGAACTTGCTCTTGAGACGATGATTGGCAAAGACGTTGCCAAATTCGCCTTGAAAGATGCGCCATTCGCCTGGCTCGGTGAGCAGGTACGTTGGAATGGTGGATTGAGGATCAGGTGATGGGATCTCGCGCACCTGTTTAACTTGGAGCACGCCGGGCTGAAGTTTTTTGTATTCGAAGTCCAGCGTGAATCGCGCCTTGTTGCTGTAGTAGCCGTTGAAGGCGGTTGCCGTGCGCGCAAAATGTTGTGCGAAGCTGGCATACTCACTTTCCCAGGCGAGAACGTTCGCGCCGAATGGAACGAGACTGGAATATTGCTGAACGGAAAAGTGTGGTGAGCCGGTGAATCGGCTCAGCGAGACGACTTCAGGCAAGGCGCTGCCGTCCGGATTCGTCACTGAAACGGCGCCTTTCTGGGTTACCATTTTGCCGGTGTACGAATGCGTGGTGCCAGTGCGGATGTAGGAAATGGTAGCGACGCCGTTAGCGAGTTCGGTGGGATCGGGCGCGGAGTAATGGACGAGGATCGCCATGCCGACTTTTGTTTCGTCAACGCGATGGCGCATGCGCTCAAGGACGGCATTGTCGTTATAGAAGCTGGCGTAGACTTTTCGAATGGCGCGGAAGACGCCGCGCTCTTTTTCTTCGGTGGAGTCGCAGGTGCTTGGGCCGGCAGTATCGCCGTCCTGGTCGTCAGCGAGGCAACCGCTGTAGCTATCGTAAAGACCCGCGCCGGTGAAATTCTCGGCGTCTTCGACATTGGTGGAACTGCGAAAACGGATTTTGGTTTGGGGCTCGAACTTCGCCAGGAGCGCGGCGGCGATGGCTTGCTGTTGGGCGGGAGTGAAGAGGGTCTGGTCTTCGATCAGGTCGCGGATTGTTGCGAGTTCATCAGCTAGGGCGGCCACGTTCGGCGGGTGGGTATACTTGTTCAGCCGTGATGCGATCTCATCACGCAACGAGCGGCTGTTGACGTTCGTTTGGCTCATGAAGTCGTCCCAAAGGTCGAAGGGAATTGCGATGGCGGCGGGAGAGTTTGTTGGCAGCTGCCGGCGCAAAAAACCAAAGTTGGCAGCTTTGCCGCCGAAGTATTTGATGTCGCTCGGAACGAGGTTTTCGGTGGGCGCGGTGTAGGCGCCGAAGCGAGCTTTCGGGGTGATGGCGAGGGGCGGAGGCATCTTAGCTTCGACGAGTTCGCTGCGGAGATTTGGATCGATATTGCTCACGTCGAATAAGCGGATTGAAACAGCCGGATAGCCCGGGAAAGCAGTGAGAGCGACTTCGCGGCCGACTAAAGATTGCGCGAGCGAGCGGAGTTCTGGTTCGGCGAGATAAACAAAAGGGATGGAGTAGGAGCGCGCGAGAATCGTCACGTGAGAATTCGGAGTGGAGGGCGCGAGAGTGAGAATCCCGGCGACGTAGGGAACTTCAACGGGCACTGCATCGGTCAGCAGAATGTCGGTCGGGCGCAATGTTCCGTTAGCGTAAGCCTGCTGGATTTGCGCACCCGGAACGAATACCAGGCGGCCGATTGCCCAGCCAAGAGAATAGGCGTTCGCGCCGGTGTCCCAGTCGGTGAGCGAACCGATTTCGATTCCGCGAGCGGCGAAGAATTCGCGATGGTTTTGCGCGACTGCGGTTTGCTCGAAGGTCGGGAGGTAAACGACGTTGAGCTGGCCGAGTGGTTGAATGGTCGAGCGGACGATCTCGAACCAGCGCGCGATTTGCTCAGGCGCATAGGGATCGCGGCCGACGAACTGAATGCCAGCTTCGCGATCTTCAGGGCGAGGAGAGAACAGCACGGCGCCCAGGACGATTCGCTGCGAGTTGGTTTGAAGCGACACCTCGTCGAACTGAATCGAATTCAAGCCCTTGAACCCGGGCAGCCGTGCCGAAGCGAAATTGTAATGAAATTTGTATTTCCAACTGTTCTGGTAGTAGACGCGCTTGGGTTCGTTGGTGAGGATCCCGAACTTGATCCAGCGCGGTTCCGGCAAGCCGAAGCTGATTGGCTCGCTGCGGAAATCGTCATCGGGAAAATAGACCTGGTTACGCCAGTCGTCGTCGAATTCGATGGGTTCAGCAATATAGCAGTAAAATCGCGTTCCGCCGACGGGCGCACTTGCGTCAATGAATGGAAGAGTGGGCTCATTCGTTGCAAACTCGCGTCCGTGCAAGACTGCGATGGTAGACCAGTCAGTGAGGTTCGATGACGATTGCAAGCTGTAGACGAGGTTTGCGGGGGCGCCAATCGCGACTTGGGGCCAGCCGTTGGTTTCCCATCCGACCAGTTCGAGAGTTGAACTAATCGCGTGCGCGGAGATACTGAAGAGGACGACACCAATAAAACGAATCACTCCTTGCATTCTGAAGGAAAAGTAACGGTGCCGATTTAAGGAGCAAGAAAAAACTGTATGACTGTAGCCAAACAGGGTTACTCTGAAGTGGTATTTACCTTTTGGCGCACTGCCGCGCTGCTGGTCGCTCTCGCATTTACAGCCTCACATGCTGCGCAAATTCGATTTGAGCGAGTGCCCGAAAACGGTATCCAGCCGCAGGCGATAGTGGAAACAAACCGGCGGGTGCATCTGCTGTTTTTCAAGGGTGACGCCATGGGCGGAGACGTGTTCTACACAATGCGAAATTCGGAGGAGAAGGAATTCGGCAGCACGATGAAGGTGAACCAGCAGCCTGGATCAGTGCTGGCGGCTGGGACGATGCGCGGCCCGCAAATGGCGATCGGAAAGTACGGGCGCGCGCATGTGGTTTGGATGGGAGGAAATGGAGCGGATAAAGTTGTCGTGGGCGGAGAGAAGACGACGCCCCTTTTGTATGCGCGACTTTCAGAATCTAAACGGCAGTTCGAAACGGAACGAAATATTCTGACGCACATTGGTGGTCTCGACGGGGGGCAGGCTATAGCGGCGGATCAAAAAGGAAGTGTTTATGTAATTTGGCATGGCGCTCCTCCCCATGTCGAAGGGGAAGAGGAACGCGGGTTATACGTCGCGAGATCAACGGATGGAGGAACCACCTTCGAACGAGAAGAGAAAGCAAAGTTGCCCAAGAAAGGCTCGTGTGCCTGCTGCGGAATCCGAGCGATAACTGATGGCTCAGACGCGCTGCATGTGCTGTTTCGATCGGCGGAAGCGGGAGTGAATCGTCCGCAATTGTGGCTACGTTCTGAGGATCAGGGCAAAAGTTTTGAAATAATGCAGGAACATCCCTGGACCACCGCGACTTGTCCGGCCAGCAGTATGGGATTTTCGGTGGCGGGAAATCGCATTGCGGCGAGCTGGGAAACAAACGGCCGTGTCGTCGGCGGGGTTTACCATCCGAAGGTGATGGAGGAGTTGAAGACAGCTTCGAATGGGAAACAGAAGCATCCGCGCGTCGCATTGAACAAACGTGGCGAAACGTTGCTGACCTGGGTGGAAGACGTGGGATGGGGAACTGAAGGAACGTTGGCCGTCCAATTATTTGATGTTAATGGACGTGCGGTCGGTGAAACCTCGAAGAAGCTGAAGTTGCCCGCCTGGAGTTTCGGTGCGCCGTATGCGCAAGCGAATGGCGATTTCGTGGTGCTTTACTAGCTAGAGCAAGTCGGCGGCGACTTGTTCCCCTAAAGCTACCGCCTCTGAGGCAGATCCGGATCGTTCAGTTCGTTTTACGGTTTCGTTCCGAAAGGAAACGGCGCGGAGGCGCAGTTTACCTTCTGAAATATCCGCGTAAGCGCCGACCGGACTGAGGCAGCCGCCCCCCATGGCGTGGAGAAAGGCGCGTTCGGCAGTAACACATTGCAACGTGGGCGTGTCGTTTAGGCGTGAAATGATCTCGTCTATTTCTTTGTCGCCGATGCGGCTTTCGTAACCGAGGGCGGCTTGGCCGACGCAAGGGAGCATTTGTTCTACCGACATGACCGTGGCGAGCAGGCCGGCGGGAACGTCTTTGCCCCTGAGGCAACCGTTCTCAACACCGTAGCCGAGGCGTTTCAGGCCGGCGTAGGCGAGGATAGTGGCATCGAGTTGCGCGTTTTCGGCGATTTTCTGGAGGCGCGTGCCGACGTTGCCGCGAATCGGGACGGTTTTTAGATCGGGACGGAGGACGAGGATTTGGGCCTGACGGCGGGTGCTGCTGCTGGCGACGGTAGCACCGGATACAAAATCGGTCAGTTGGGAGTCGGGTAAGTAGCCGCGTTTTTCCCCGGTTGCAATGGACTGGCTTCGGTAGACGAGGACATCGCGAACATCTTCGCGTTCGCTGACGCCGGAGAGATAGAGGCCTTCGGGTAATTCGGTCGGAAGATCTTTTAAACTGTGAACGGCGAAATCGGCTTCCCGATTGAGCATGGCAACTTCGAGTTCCTTGGTGAAGAGACCTTTGGTGACTTGCTGGTTCGGACGGGTGAGGTTAATCGTTTGGAGTTTGTCCCCGGTGGTCTTGATGATTTTCAGTTCGAAGTGGCGATCGGGAAAATGGCGGCGACATTCGGCGAGCACGAGATTCGATTGTGCAAGAGCCAGCGCGCTTCCGCGGGTGGCGATGTAAATGGTGCGGCTCACTCTTTAGGCCTGGGCGAGTTTCGTTGGGAATGTGAAGTCAGTGCCGCCCGGTTCAAGGAGTGGTTGGGCTTTTTCGCGAATGATTGCTTCGCACTTGGCGATCTCTTCCTGGCGCTGCTTGAGGTAGTTGTCCGCAATCGCCTGCAGGTCGTCGATGTTGTAGAGGTAAACTGATTCAAGGAAATTAACCTGCGGATCGATGTCGCGGGGGACGGCGATATCGATGAGGAGCAGCGGACGATGGTGGCGCGCTTTCATGACGGGCTCGAGTTTGTGGACATCGAGGATGTGGTGCGGTGCGGCAGTGCTACTGATAACGATATCGATGTTCTCGAATTCACCAGTCCAATGATCAAAGGAAATGGCGCGCCCGCCGAGTTCCTGAGCGAGAGAAGCGGCGCGTTCGAAGGAGCGGTTGCTAACGAGGAGGCTTTTGGCACCGCGGCTGAGTAAAGCGCGCGCGGTTTTCTCGCTGGTGTCACCGGCGCCAATTACCATCACGTGGTGTTCGTTCAAATTGGAGAAGATCTTTTCCGCCAGTTCAACTGCGGCCGAGGCAACCGAGACGCTGCCGCGTTGGATGTTGGTGCAGGTACGGATATGCTTGGCGACGTTGAAGGCGCGCTGGAACGCTTTGTTCAGGCGCGAGCCAGTGTGTTTGTGTTGCAGCGCGAGATCGTAGGCTTTTTTGAGCTGGCCTAGGATTTCTGTCTCGCCGAGGAGCATGGAATCGAGGCCGCAGGCGACTTTAAAGAGATGCTCAATGCTGTGCGGTTCGGAATAGAGGTAGATCTCGCCGTTCAGCGGCTCGGGGTAGCCGCGATTTTCGAGGAGGTAGGCGCGGATGTTTTGGAGAGCGTCTGCATCAGAACCAATTGTGACGGCATAGAGTTCAGTTCGATTGCAGGTAGAAACAATAACGCCTTCGCTGACGAGGCCCCGGTTGCGGAGGTCCTGCAGGGTGGCAGGAATCTCGGGATCGGCAAAAGCGAACTTCTCGCGCACCTCGACGGGCGAAGTTCGATGGCTGATTCCTATGGTGATAAGCGGCATGTGCGTTGACTAGGGCTGGTGCGCTTTAGAAAGGAGATTCACGCCCCAGAAAGTGAGCAGGACAAAAGAAAAGCTGCCGACCGCGCCCCAGGCAAAACGGCGCCCGCCGTGTGAGAACCACCAGCGCATTGCGAGCAAACCGGCGTAAATCAGCCACACAACGGCGGACCAGGTTGCTTTGGCGTCGGGCTGAAAGAAGACGCCGAAACGTTCTTTCATGAGGAAGGGAGAAAGGGAAAGGCCACAGGTAAGGAGAACGAGCCCGACGATCAGAAGGCGGCTAGCGACGAGTTCCAACCGCTGAATAGGAGGAAGGAGAGATAGAATTGCGCGAGTCTTGTTCACTTTGAGGTCGCGCTCCTCAGTGAGGTACATGACTGCCGCAACACAACTTAGGCCGAACGCACCATACGCGAGCAAGATTAGCGCGGCGTGCAGGCTTGCGAGCGGGGAGGCATTGAAATCTTTCGTGTCGAGGCCGGGCATGAGCGCGAAGGTTCCCATGGCAAAAAGGATCGGTGAGGCAAACGCACCCAGGAAACGGAACTTCGCGAATAGACCGACGACGAGGTAGGAGGCGACGATGGTCCACATGACAAACATCATCGCCTCAAACAGATTGTTCACCGGGCAACGGGAGAGGCTGAAGCCGCGCATTCCCATCGCAGTGGTGTGGAAGACGATAGAGAAGGCGAGGATGCCGTAATTAATGCGGTCATCCCGCTGAAAGCCTTTGCGCCAAAGGAAAACCGAGTATAAAGCACTGAGGCCGTAGCCGACTACGGCGAGCGCAAAGATGTTCCTGTCGGTTAATCCGGCCACAGCGAAAGGTTAGTAGAGTAGCGTTTGCTGGGCAAATTGCCAATTGCGGCGAACTCGGCATCGTTGCTCTGCAAGGCTCAACTTACGGGCATAAATAAAAAGGCACCCTTGCGGGTGCCTTTCGTTCTAAACTTTAGGCGCGATTAAGGATTGTTGCTATCGCCTGGGAATCCGATGTAGTTCGCCGTGTTCTGGGCGCCACCATCATCGGTGTCGCGCAGCGATTGCTTAAGACGCGAGCTGCTGAATTGCTGGACAGAACCGTCACCCATGCAGATGTCACCCTGCTCGTTGTGAGCGTCCTTTGTCCAACCGACTGCGGCAGTCGTGTTCGTGCCGAGAGCAAACCAGCCACTCTTTGAGTTTAGGTTGCGTCCAGGTGTATTAGTAATGTTGCGGTCACCGGAGAGATATGCCTGTGGCTTGGTCTCATCCGCTGCTCCAGCGATAAAGTAGCTGATATTCTTGTTATTATTGAACGGCTCGAGAGTACCGACCTTATTCGAATTCCAGTTGCTGGCCTCAGTGCGACCGGAGTCTGATGGGCAGATTACGATTTTGGGAGTGCTCAACTCGTTCGAGAGGGCAGCGAAATGACGCCAGATCTTCAATTGTTCGCCCGATCCAGGGCTTGCGGGAGCTGTCGGCAAAATATCGGACGTTCCACCTTCGGACGCAGGAACCTGCATTGGGAAACGATCGCCGTTGTCGGTCGCGAAGATACGGAAGGCCAGACCGACGTTCTTGAGGTTGTTCACGCATTTGATGCGCTGGGCTTTTGCTTTTGCTTTTGCCAGTGCGGGCAGGAGCATTCCTGCCAGAATGGCGATAATTGCAATGACGACCAGCAGCTCAATGAGCGTGAACGCCATGTTTTTGTTTTTGCGAAAAACGCTGTTCATATGATTCGGTTAATTTGGGTTTCGGTGCGCGCACTCTAATCAAACCGGAAAAAGAGTGTCAACGCATTTTCTGTGAGAGAATATTTAGCAGTGCCAATGCCAAAGGTGCAAAAACGCCCTTATCAACAGGATGCGCATTGAGGCGCACAGATACGCGCGAGAATTTCACGCAATGTGCGTGAGTGACACGCCGGAAGCACCTGAAAGTTGTTCACATAGTTTACAGAAAAGCTGGACTGAAAATGCAAATTGCGAGTGGAAATTAATGGAATTTGAGGAAATCACGGGGGCTTTTTCAAGAAATCAGTCAGTGAACAGCCTCGCATCCCCGTTACGTGATCATCCCGAACCGGCGCGTCGCGGGTCCTGCTGTTCTGTGGGGCCGCGACCACCTATTCAAATTGTGCGTCTTTGCGGGAGCCTCAGTAGGAAAACGCCACGACCTTCCGCGTTGAGTCTTACCCATTCATGATGACCGGCGGCTCTCCGACCTTTGGCCAAATCTGCGACCTTGGCTACATGACCAAATTGCATCAAGAGGACTTTTCCTGCTTCCACCCCACCGCCCCGTCCGCAGCACAAAAAAGAACAAAAAACACCTTTCGACACGATAACGTTACTTTAGGTAATGTAAAGTATTATACACAAGTTACTTACAATGATAAAAACGCGAAAAAAGCAAAAAACACAGATGGTCGGAACGAAACGATAACGTTATAAGTCCCGAGCTCCTAACACCTGGGACTTTACTTTGAATTGAGATGCGTCTGCCTGCCCACCTTCCCGACTCTCTTCTACCGCCGAAACGGCACTGATGCTGTGCCACTGAGTGCCACTATGTCGCTCTTAGTATGCGGATAATACCTCTTTCGAGTCATAAACTCTTCTCTCCCAAGCGTCATTTTTCCTCCAGCTCGATGGCACCCACACTGCTTAAGCACCTCCAGGGAGCTTTTGTTAGAGAGGACATTATAGATTTATGCCGAAAGTTTTAGGAATCGATTTGGGCACCACCAACTCCTGTATGTCAGTGATGGAAGGTGGCGAGCCGCTGGTATTGGAGAATTCAGAAGGCAAGCGCACCACGCCTTCGGTCGTTGCATTCAGCAAAACGGGTGAACGTCTGGTCGGCGAAGCCGCCAAACGCCAGGCCATCACCAACTCACGCAACACAGTTTACTCGATCAAGCGGTTCATGGGCCGCAAGTTCGATGAGATCCAGGAGGAAATTAAGCGCATACCATATAAGGTCGTCCGCGCTGCGAACGGCGATGCCGCCGTTGAAGTGGAAACCGAGGGCAAGACCCAGCAGTTCAGCCCGCAGGAAATATCCGCGATGATCCTCGCCAAGCTGAAAGCCGACGCCGAAATGCGCCTTGGAGAGCCAGTCACTCAGGCTGTCATCACGGTTCCAGCTTACTTCAATGACTCGCAACGTCAGGCCACCAAAGACGCCGGTAAGATCGCGGGCCTTGAAGTTCTCCGCATTATTAATGAGCCGACCGCAGCCTCCCTCGCTTACGGCCTCGATAAGAAGAAGGATGAGCAAATCGCTGTTTACGATCTCGGCGGTGGCACGTTCGATATCTCGGTTCTCGAAATTGGTGATGGCGTTTTCGAAGTCAAAGCCACCAACGGTGACACTCACCTCGGCGGCGATGACTGGGATAACCGCATCATGGATTGGATTCTCGACGAATTCAAAAAGGAGAATGGCATGGATCTGCGCAAGCAGCCCGACGCTCTCCAGCGCATCAAGGAAGAAGCGGAAAAAGCGAAGATCGCTCTTTCCAGCGCGCAACAATATGACATTAACTTGCCGTTCATCACTGCGGACGCCAGCGGGCCGAAACACATCAGCAGCAAGCTGAGTCGCGCCAAGATGGAGCAGCTCTGCGATGACCTCTTTGAGCGGACCATCAATCCGGTGCGCAACTGCTTAAAGGATGCAGGCGTCACTGCAGATAAAATCGACGAACTCGTGCTGGTTGGTGGTATGACTCGTATGCCGCGCGTCGTGGAAACCTCGCGCACGCTGGTCAACAAAGCTCCGCATCAAGGCGTTAATCCCGACGAAGTGGTCGCGATTGGCGCAGCCATCCAGGGCGGCGTGCTCAAGGGTGACGTGAAAGACGTACTCCTGCTCGATGTTACTCCGCTTTCGCTCGGTATCGAAACCCTCGGTGGCGTGTTCACCAAGCTGATCGAACGCAACACCACCATCCCCACTCGCAAATCGGAAATCTTTTCGACCGCGTCGGACAGCCAGCCGGGTGTGGAAATCCACGTATTGCAGGGCGAACGGCAATTCGCGCGCGATAATAAGACCATCGGTAAGTTCCATCTCACCGATATTCCGCCCGCACCTCGTGGCGTGCCGCAGATCGAGGTGACCTTCGATATTGATGCCAACGGCATTCTGCACGTCAGCGCCAAGGACCTTGGCACTGGCAAAGAGCAGAAGATCACCATCACCGCGAGCAGTGGTCTCTCGAAGGACGAAGTCGAGAAGATGCGGCAGGACGCCGAATCGCACGCTGAGGAAGACAAGAAACGTCGCGAAGAGGTGGAAGTCCGCAACGAAGCTGACAACTCGGTTTATCGCTCCGAGAAAATGCTCAAGGATGCCGGCGATAAACTGAATGCCGGCGATAAGAGCAAGATCGAAGCAGCCATGAACAGCGTTCGCGAAGCGTTGAAAGGCACCGACACCGCCACCATCAAGAACGCTTCCGAGAAACTCAATGAGGCTTGGCAAGCTGCGAGCGCGGAACTCTATAAGCAGGCACAACAAGCCCAGGGAGGGCAGGGGGCCGGTGCAGGTCCAACTCCAGGCGCAGGTGGCCCGAGCGGTGGCCGCGCCCAAGGTGCAGCAGCCGGTTCCGCCGGTGGTAGCAAGGACGAAGGTCCAATCATCGACGCGGAAGTCGTCGACGAAAATAAACGGTAAATCTCACGGAATTCCGGTCGCGGCGGTCTGAACGACCGCCGTTCTGTTCTCCGCAATTCGTGGATTGCACTTGTGCAAAACAGGTTCGTAGCGCATAAGATTCAGCTTTTCCCGCGGCGAGTGCGGCGGGACTCATTCAGTAACAAATAAATAGAAGAAATAATATGGCATTGAACGTTAAGCCCCTCGGCGACCGCATCCTGGTTGAAGCCGTGGAAGAAAAGGAAGTTAAAAAGGGCGGCATTATCATCCCCGATAGCGCCAAGGAAAAGCCCATGGAAAGCGTCATCGTCGCGCTCGGCACAGGCAAGACCGATGATAATGGCAAGAAGGTTCCTTTCGAAGTTAAGAAAGGCGACCGCGTGCTCGTCAGCAAATACGGCGGCACTGAAATCAAGCTCAACGGCAAGGAATACAAAATCCTCAATGCCGATGACATTCTCGCGATCATCGACTGATCCGGGTCAGATTTTAAACCATACCCCTAATTACTATGGCAGCTAAACAACTCGTATTTGATGAAGTAGCTCGGCACTCCCTGCTCAAGGGCGTGCAGAAGCTCGCTCGGGCGGTTACCGCCACCCTCGGCCCAAAAGGCCGCAACGTCGTTCTCGACAAAAAATTCGGCTCTCCCACCGTAACTAAGGACGGTGTGACCGTCGCCAAGGAAATCGAGCTGGAAGACCCATATGAAAACATGGGAGCCCAGATGGTTCGCGAAGTGGCCAGCAAAACCAGCGACGCCGCTGGTGACGGCACCACCACCGCCACCGTTCTGGCTGAAGCGATCTTCCGCGAAGGCCTCAAGAACGTGACCGCCGGCGCAAGCCCCATCTCCTTACAGCGTGGTATTCAGAAGGCTGTCGACGCCGCTGTCGAACAGCTCGCTAAGATCGCTAAGCGCGTGAAGGATAAGGAAGAGATCAAGCAGGTCGCCACCGTTTCCGCGAATTGGGACACCACAATCGGCGAAATCATCGCTGACGCGATGGATAAGGTCGGCAAGGACGGCACGATCACAGTTGAAGAAGCCAAATCGATCGAAACCACCCTCGACGTCGTCGAAGGTATGCAGTTCGACAAGGGCTACCTCTCCCCTTACTTCGTCACGAACGCGGAATCTATGGAAACCCGCATGGACGATCCTTACATCCTGATTTTCGAGAAGAAGATCAGCAACTTGAAGGATATGCTCCCGTTGCTCGAGAAGGTTGCCAAGTCCGGCAAATCGCTCTTGATCATCGCGGAAGAAGTCGAAGGTGAAGCGCTCGCGACTCTTGTCGTGAACAAGCTCCGTGGCACGCTCCAGGTCTGCGCCGTCAAGGCTCCCGGCTTCGGTGATCGCCGGAAAGCGATGCTCGAAGATATTGCCATCCTCACCGGTGGCCGCTTCATCAGCGAAGATATTGGCATCAAGCTCGAAAGCGTCGGCCTTGAAGACATGGGCCGCGCGAAGTCAGTTGTGGTCGACAAAGAAAACACGACGATCGTCGAAGGTAATGGCAAGTCCTCGGACATCCAGGGCCGCGTCAACCAAATCCGTCGTCAGATCGAAGAAACCACTTCGGACTACGACCGCGAGAAGCTCCAGGAACGCCTGGCCAAGCTCGCTGGCGGTGTGGCTGTCATCAATGTCGGCGCTGCAACTGAAACCGAAATGAAGGAAAAGAAAGCTCGCGTCGAAGACGCGTTGCACGCAACCCGCGCTGCTGTGGAAGAAGGAATCGTTCCTGGCGGTGGCGTTGCTCTGCTCCGTTGCATCGGTGCCATCGACGCATTGAAGCTCGAAGGCGACGAACAAATCGGTGTCGATATCGTGAAACGCGCTATTGAAGCTCCGTTGCGTTCGCTCACCTCGAACGCCGGTGTCGAAGGCTCGATCATCGTTCAGGAAGTCAAACGCCGCAAAAACAACGAAGGTTACAATGTCGCGACTGGCGAATTTGAAGACCTCGTCAAAGCCGGCGTTGTCGATCCGAAGAAGGTCACTCGCTCCGCGCTCCAGAATGCAGCCTCCATCGCTGGTCTGTTGCTCACCACCGAATGCCTGATCACTGAACTGCCGGAAAAGGAAAAACCAGCAGCTCCTGGCGGTCACGGCCATGGTGGCGGCGGCGGCATGGGCGGAATGGACTTCTAAGAAGTTTCTGTCGCAGACAGATAAATACGAAGGGATTGGTTCACTCCGGTCCCTTTTTCTTTTCTTCCGTGCAATATTCCCCATCGCTGCGCACGTGGCACAAATCACTTTGTTTCATACAGGTGAATCTTTGGAAAGCTGCTTTACACGAGTCCCGCCCGGCTTAAGTAGAGATACTTAGGCGTAATCAATGGGATTTCTAATCCTTCGTTAAGTGAACTGTTTCGCAGACCCAAACAGCAGTTGAACGGCAGTTACTTACATTTGAGCACCAACGGAGTTGTTCATTGCGCTTGTGAAAGTTTCTACTGCTAAGCTCTTGAAGGCGACGCGCCAGCGAAAGTGGCGCAGGACCTGCTAATCGCACACTCGCTCAGTATGAATTCGAACAGGATGCGGCCTTTTAAGCCCGTTACCGCAATAAAAGAGAGGTTCAGGTTTGAGGCGATTTACCAAACGCCGACGCTCCCAATTAAACTTGAAGATTTGCCTGCTCCTCTCCCCATTGCGAAGGTCTCTCCCGATCAATTGATCGAGGACGTTCTCATTTCCACCCTCCGCCGTCTCCAGGAGAATTCTTCACCAGAGGTTTCTGCGGCCGCCGCTCGTTACATCTCCCTTTTGTCCGAAAAGGCGCTTTAATCAACGCCGCTTTGTCCAAAGAATTTGCTGCAGAGAGCAGCAGATTCTTCTGTTTAATCACATCAGATCAGATTCGATTCCAAGAGGGGCGCGAGGCCTTGTGGTCCAGCGGCCTACTCTTCTGCTACCGTGAATTTGACTTCGAAGCTGTAAGGCTGATCGCCAGAAGAACAGCGGTGGTCATTGCTGTGGTGATTCCCCCAACAATCAGGAGCGCGGTGAACATGTTCGACTTATCAGCACGCGACATGCCACTAAAGTGGTAAGCGCCAAATTGAGTACCTGGCATGTGTGTGTTTCCGTTAGTTCTTCGCTTTTTCGACGACGAGCAGCGCTGGATTTACAATCACTGGCGTAGCCCGTCCAAGCATCTCTAAGAGCACTTCAACCCGTTGATAGGGTGTCATCACCCGAAGCACTGTCGCTCTCATGCCCGAAAATGGCCCTTCACCAATGAGCACTTCGTCGCCTTCTTCCACATGCCGATCGAAATCGAGAATCTCATCTTCAGGAAATCCCGCCCGTAGTTCTGCAATCACCTCTTCCGGAACCTTTGGCAGCCGATTTCCGAAATGAACAATAGTGCTCACGCTCGGCGCGTGTTTCACCTTATCCAGCAACAGCTTGGAATCAAACCTCGCAAACAGATAATTCGGGAAGAGCGACTCGATAAACGTAACCAATCCGCGCTTGGTCGCTTTCTTAACCCGCAGACGCGGACAAAACACATCTACATCGGGGAGCATCCGCAAGTGTGCTGCGGCGATGTGCTCGCGTTTGGGTTGTGATCGCACGCAGAACCACCCCAGTTCCCCAGGTATGATGATAGCAGATTCTGAAACCATTAAGGCGTTCCTCGCACTGCGCAGTAATCCACCTCATCGGAAAAAATTAAGCAACGACAAAAGGACTTCGTTCGGTGGCTTACCGTTTCGCGCCAAACGTCACTTTTCGAAGCTCCAAAAACTCGGCCTTCCGCGATGGTTTACGATTAAGTAATTCAGTGATGCTTACCAGTTTGCGTCAGTTGTCGCACATCGATAAATCATGTCATTCGAGGATAACTCCCCCCGATTGCGTAAGGGTCTCCCCTAGTGGATTCTTGCTCCCTCGAAACCGGGACTCTTCGGAGAGGGAAGTGGTTTCGAAAAATCGGGTGACCTCCAGTGCCAACTGGAATTTTTTCAGAAGGGTTGAGAATTCGACCAAGTGCGGAGCTTTGCACAGGCCCTTTCAAGCGCGGTAACTCGCAACTGTCTCGAAATGTCGCAAGATATCGCCAACACCAAGACAATGCCCTCGTTCGCGGAAAGATTTTCCGCGTCTCCTGACGTTCCCGTCGCTAAGGTCCCTGTTGCAAAGCGGATCCTGGATTTGACCTGCTTGCTCCTGGCGCTCCCGACTTTGCTGCCGCTCTTCGCTGTGATCAGCGCTTTCATCAAAATTGTTTCACCAGGGCCAATTTTCTTTCGGCAGGAACGCGTTGGATTCATGGGGCGCAAATTCCAAATCTTTAAGTTCCGTAGCATGCATGTGGATGCCGAAACTTCAACGCACCAGAATCATTTGAAGGATTTGATCGGTTCGGATCGCCCGATGGTGAAGATGGATTCGCATGGCGATCCGCGCGTCATCAAGTTCGGGCACATTCTTCGTTCGAGTGGTTTGGATGAATTGCCTCAGTTGATCAACGTGCTGCGCGGCGAGATGAGCCTTGTTGGGCCCCGCCCTTGCACGCAATACGAATACGAGCAATTCCAGCCTTGGCATAAGCAGAGGTTCCGCGCCCTCCCTGGGTTGACCGGTCTTTGGCAAGTAAGTGGCAAAAACAGAACCACGTTCAATGCCATGATTAATCTTGATATCCGCTACGCCAACAACTGGAGCATTTGGCTCGATCTCAAGATCATGCTCATGACTTTTCCTGTCCTCCTGTCTCAAGTGAAAGAACAACGCAACCCGCGAACCAAGGTGAACAAATGAAAAAGAAGATCCTAAATGTTGCCGTCGTCGGCTGTGGTTATTGGGGCCCGAACCTTATTCGTAATTTTCGAGGCCTCCAGGACTGCAAACTTAAAGTAATCTGCGATCGTGACGAAAATCGCTTGCGCGCGCTGAAAAGCGTCTATCCCGAAGTAGAAACCGAAACCGAGTTCGAGAAAATCGTCGCCGATAAGACAATCGACGCCGTCATCATCGCCACTCCGGTCCGCTTCCACTACCCGCTCGCGAAGGCGACCCTTGAAGCGGGCAAACACACTTTCATCGAGAAGCCGATGGCTGCTTCTTCCGCCGAATGTGAAGAGCTGAACCGCATCGCTGACGAAAAACGCCTCACGTTGATGATCGGCCACACCTTCCTTTACTCCTCGCCGGTGCGAAAGATTAAGGAAATCGTGAAATCTGGCGACATCGGCCAAATCCAATACATCAGTTCGCGCCGATTGAACCTCGGTCTTTACCAAAAGGACATTAACGTCGCCTGGGACCTCGCGCCGCACGATCTTTCAATCATTCTCTACATTATGGAGCAGGTGCCCATCAGTGTGAACTGCCGCGGCAATTGCCATGTCACGCCTGGCATTGAAGACGTGACGAACATGTCCGTGAACTTCGGCAATAACCAGCTCGCACTTGTACAAAACAGCTGGCTGGATCCTCGTAAGGTCCGCGAAATGACGATTGTAGGCACGCGCCGCATGATCGTTTATGATGATCTTGAGCCCCTCGAAAAAATCAAAATTTACGATGCTCGCGTGGATCGTCCACCGCATTACAACACCTTCGCCGAGCACACGTATTCCTATCACTACGGCGATATTTACATACCGTATGTGAAACAGGAGGAGCCGCTCAAGGTCGAGTGCCAGCACTTCCTCGACTGCATCAACACCGGCGCGCGGCCAATCTCGAACGGCCATTCCGGCATGGAACTCGTCAAAATTCTCGAAGCTTCCAACGCCTCCCTAAAACAACGCGGCGCGGAAGTCTTTCTGGAAGGTCACGAACCGAAACCGGTCATCCAAATCCGCCCGACCGACGCCGTGGTTCAACCTGCTACACGCCGCAGTGTTACACCCGCGCGCGTTGCTAACGGGAACGGCAACGGACGGCACTCTCGCTCCTCGGCTGCGTCCATATGAAGGCCGATCCGGCGAAGTTCCAACTCATCGCGCCTGACGTTAAAGTCGGCGAGGGCACAAAAATCTTCGGGTTCACAAATCTTTACGGATGCGAACTCGGTGAAGATTCCAAAATCGGCACCTTCGTTGAAGTCCAGAAGGGCGCAAAGATCGGAAGTCGCTGCAAAGTCTCGAGCCACACCTTCATCTGCGAAGGTGTCAACATTGAGGACGAGGTCTTCATCGGTCACAACGTCACGTTCATCAACGATCGTTTCCCGCGCGCCACCAGCGGCGGGAAGTTGCAAACCGAAGCCGATTGGAAGTGTGAATCAACGGTCATCAAACGCGGCGCTTCGATCGGTTCCAGCGCCACGATTCTTTGTGGAATCACAGTCGGCGCAAACGCGATCGTTGGCGCCGGCAGCGTAGTGACAAAAGATGTTCCGGATAATGCAGTTGTAGCCGGCAACCCGGCTCGAGTTTTAAGAATTAATAAAAGCTAACATGTCAGTCCCATTCCTTAACCTAAAAGCACAACATCAGCCGCTAAAAGCGGAGATCCTCGCCGCTGTCTCGGAAGTTTTGGACAGCGCGGCTTTCGCTGGCGGACCTTACGTCGCAAAGTTCGAAGAGGAATTTGCGAAGTATTGCACCACCAAATACGCGATCGGCGTCGGTAACGGCACGGACGCGCTTTGGTTCGCGCTGCTCGCGTTGGGAGTCGGTCCTGGCGACGAAGTGATCACGGTGGCGAACACGTTCATCGCCACCGCCGAAGCGATCACTTACTGCGGTGCGAAGCCGGTCTTCGTCGATATCGATGAAGAGACCTACAATATGAATCCGGCGCTGCTGGAGAAGGCAATCACGCCGCGCACGAAAGTCATCATCCCCGTGCATCTCTATGGCCAGATGGCTGACATGGACCCGATCATGGAGATCGCGCGCAAGCACAAGCTAGCGGTCGTCGAAGACGCTTCGCAAGCGCACGGCGCTGAATACAAAGGCAAGCGCGCCGGCACCATCGGTGACGTCGGTTGCTTCAGTTTTTATCCTGGCAAAAACCTCGGCGCTTGCGGCGAAGGCGGTGCGTGCGTCACGAACAGTGATAATCTACGCGCAAAGATTGCGATGTTCCGCGAACATGGCCAGGCAAAGAAATATTACCACAGCGTGGTCGGCTGGAACGGTCGGCTGGACGGCATTCAGGGCGCGATCCTCAGCATCAAGCTTAAGCACATCGAGCGCTGGACCGAAGCACGTCGCGCGCACGCTAAGGCATACACCCAGGCGTTCGCGAATGTTCACGGCGTTCTCACTCCGAAGGAAGCCTCTTACTCCCGCCACGTTTATCATCTCTACGTGCTGCGCGTGAAGAATCGCGACCAGATCCTCAAAAATCTGGCGGATAAAGGCATCAACTGCGCGATCCATTATCCGCTCCCGCTCCATCTGCAGGACGCCTACAAGGATCTCCGTTTGCGAGCGGGTGCGTTCCCGGTCGCCGAACGCGTCGCTGAAGAAATTATTTCCGCGCCGATGTTCCCCGAACTCACTTCGCAGGACATCGACGCAGTCGTGAAAGGTTTCATCGCCGAATTGCAGGGCCAGCCGGAACCGAGTGTCGCTGCACGTTAGCTCTGAAAAGACGCCGGCTGACCAATCGAGTGCGCTGCTCAGAGTCGATCCTCTCGCACCGCACTGGAGCAACAGCCTCGCCGATTTTCCGGACGCTACCATCTTCCACACGAGCGAATGGGCGCGGGTGCTCATCGACTCCTACGGTTACACCCCGTATTACTTCGCTGGCCAGCAGGCAGGCCGACCCGTTCGGATCTGCCTATTCGAAATCGATAGCTGGCTCACGGGCAAACGCGCTGTCTCAGTTCCTTTTTCGGACGAAGCGCCTCTTCTGGGAAAGCTCACCAGTTCGGAACTGCACCAGGTTCTGCACGAGATCGCAACGACCGCGCAACAGGAACATTGGAAAACAATCGAAGTTCGCGGCGCACCCAATGATTGGGACGCAAACACCAGCAATCGCTACTATTCACACGATCTCGACCTAAGCGTCGGAAAAGAAAAGTTGCTCGAAAATTTCCACGACAGTGTCCGCCGTGCCATCCGCAAAGCCGAACGCAGCGCGGTTCAAGTCGAAATCCGGCAGGACGAAGCCGCAGTTCAGGAATACTTCGAACTCCATTGCCTAACGCGAAAAAAACACGGCGTTCCGCCACAGCCACTCAATTTCTTTAAGAACATCCATCAACACCTCATTTCGTCCGGCTTGGGCTTCACCGCTCTCGCCAAATTGAATCAACAAACTGTCGCCGCGGCGATTTTCCTGCGCTTCGGAACGAAAGCGCTCTACAAGTTCGGTGCTTCAAATCCAAAGTTCGATTCTTTCCGTCCAAGCAACATGGTCATGTGGAAAGCCATCGAGCACTTGGTCGAAACGGGCGCAAAAACACTTTCATTCGGCCGCACCGATCTCCATCAGGACGGCCTTCGTCGTTACAAATTAGGCTGGGGCACAACCGAGAAAATGTTGTCCTACCTTAAATACGATCCCCGCAACGATACATTTTTGAGCAGCAAAGCTGACCTAGCGTCAAACACCCTCGCGCGATTCCTCCCCGTCTTCCTCCTGAAGCGCGTAGGCGCCGCGCTTTATCGTCACGTCGGTTAAGAGAAAGATTTTTAGTGGATTCAGATTCTCAGATCCCGCAGCAAGGCCCCGCACTCGGTGTCGGCGACGTCTTGTACATTCTCTTCCGCCACAAGTGGAAAATCCTTTTCTTCACGCTGCTTGGAGTGGGCGCAGCAGTAGGGGTCTGGTTCTTGAAGAAGCCGGTTTACGAGTCGCATGCGAAGATCTGGATTCGCTATGTTGCGGAACGCCGCGGCGTAAACGCCACGGGAGGAGAAGCCGATGTCGTGCGCGAGCCAGAAGTGCGAGGATTGGCGGTTGTGAATTCGGAAGTCGAGATTCTTACGAGCGTCGATTCGGTGCTTGCCGCCGTGCGCGCGCTCGGCGGGGGCCGCGTTTTGCAAGCGTATGGTGGGGGCACGAACGAACATCAAGCTGCCGGGGCTTTGCTGGGCCGGCTAAAGACAATTGTTGGAAGTTCGGGTGTCGTGACAATCGAACTGGGTCATCCTGATCCTGAGATCGCCCGAGAAGCATTGACCGAAATCATTTCGGCGTATCGTAAAACGCACCTAAAAATCCATCGCAGCAGCGAAGCATATGACGATCTGCAAGCAGAAGCGGACCGGATTCGCGCCAGCCTGGCTCGAACCGAGGATCAACTTCGGAGTGTAAAGAGCGAAGTCAACGTAATCTCCTTGGACGATACTAAACAGGAATTGTCCGCTGAAATGGCGACCTTGCGCTCCTCCATCTTTGGCGCAGAAGCAGAATTGGCTGAACGGCAGGCTCATCTCGATGTTGCGGAAAAGATCTCCGGCCTCGTTCAGGCGCCGATTCCGTCCAACGGCGTGGCAGAAACGAGCGCCGAAACAAATCATCCCCCGGAGAAGATTGAAAGTTATCGCGCGTTATCGAGTCGCCTGGTTGTGCTGCAGAAACGCGCGGAAGAGCTAACTTTGGGTGGGTTTTCTGAGACAAGTCGTCCAGTGCAGCAGCTGAAACAGCAGACCGCGGAAATCGAAAAGGCAATCGCCGACTTGGGAATAGATCCCGCTCGCATAGGCCGTATACCTCAAGGGCCTACTGTCGCCGGCCGTAATGAGGAAGGACGGAACGAACTCGATACATTGCGATACGATGTACTCGGATTGCAGGCTCGCATTGGCGAGCTGACGAAACAACGGCAGGAACTCTTATCCCACCTCAAAAAAATCGAAGAGAAGGAAGATACAATTCGCCAGCTCGAGCGGAAGCGTGCTGCGGAGGACGACAAATTGCGTAAGTTCGAGTCTAATATCGACAAGGCGCGGGTGGACCAGGCAATCGATTCCAGCAAGCTTACAAATATCACCGTCGTTCAAGAGGCGACTCCCGCGGGCCGAAACATGATGAAGCTTTACAAGATGATGGGTATGGCGCTTTTCGGGATGGTCGGCGCCGGGATTGCTCTTGGCTTCGTAATCGATATGTTTCTGGACGGATCGTTGAAGCGAACCAAGGATGTTGAGCAAAAGGCCCGCGTTCCAGTTTTTGTAACGATTCCTCAATTCGGGGTGAACGGCCGCCCGCGTCTGGGATTTTCGCGGAAGGCATTAAAAAACGGTGCTGCTGAAGACACCACAGGTTTGGTCCGGCACGGTGAAATTGTTCCTTGGGATCCCAGCGATCCAATGTTCGAATATTATGAAGCGCTGCGCGATCGCGTGGTGATGTCCTATGAAGGAGATCCTCGGAAGCCAAAGATTGTGGCAGTAACGAGTTGCAATCGCGGTGCTGGCACTTCACGGATCGCTACTGGGCTTGCGGCCGCACTCTCGCGCGATGTCCAGAGGAGCGTCTTGTATATCGGATTGGAGAAAAACAAAGTAGCGATCAGCGCGTTCTCGCATGGGCGTCCCGCCAGTAATTTCGCCGAAGGACCGACCGATGACAATTCAGCTCCGCTCGGGTCTGAACTTGTCGCTCTATCCCATTTTCCCAACAAACCGGATGGCGCAAGTATCGTGCAGACGTTTTCAGACATGATGCCGAAGCTGCGGACCAGCGATTACGACTACGTCATTTTCGATCTTCCGCCCGTGTCGGAAACGACCGGATCATTGCGGCTCGCCAGCCAAATTGAGCGCACCCTTTTGGTCGTCGAATCCGAGGAGACTTCCAAAGCCAAGGTTGATCGGGTTCGAGATTTACTAACAGGAACAGGAACACAGCTATACGCAGTCTTGAATAAGACACGAACCTACGGTCCTCAATTTTTGGCGAATGGTTCGTAAGTGATGATTCAAGGCGGCGGGAATATAGACCTGTAACTAGCACCACGAATTTTGCCGTGGGTCCAGAGAACACGGCCTTACCGCCCTCGATTCCTTGAGATGCAGGCATAATCAGCAGGATTGCTCGAAAATGGTCTCCCTCGGCCATTCTTATTCCGCGCGACCCGAAGTTTGAGTCTCCTTCGTGACTTTTATTATGACGTTAAACCGTTCCTCCCGCTTCGCTTGCGGATGGCGGTACGTCGCGCAATTGCAAAAAGGCAATTGCAGCGTTCTCGGGACCATTGGCCAATCTTACCCGCTGCTGGAACGCCTCCAAAAAATTGGTGTGGCTGGCCGGGCGGAAAAAAATTTGCGTTTGTTCTCACGCACGATGTCGAAAGTCAGCGTGGGCTTGACCATTGCCAATCGTTGCTCGTCCTCGAACGTGAACTCGGGTTCCGATCATCGTTCAATTTCATTCCCGAAGGACCCTACCAGGTCAGTCAGCCGCTCATCGACCGCATCAAAAGCGAAGGATTCGAGGTCGGCGTGCATGACCTACATCACAACGGCAAACTTTATCGCAACAAAAAACGATTCGATGCCGCTGCACCGCGCATTAACAAATATCTACGCGAATGGGGTGCCGTCGGTTTCCGCTCCGGATTCATGCACCGCAATCTCGATTGGTTGCACGCCCTGGACATCGCCTATGACATGTCCACCTTCGACACTGACCCTTTCGAACCTCAGCCCGAAGGCGCCCACACCATTTTTCCGTTTTGGGTCCCCGAGCCCGGCTCAACTCAGCGCTCAACGCCAACGACTCAGCACTCAGGACTCAGGACTCAGAACTCAGATCCCGCTCATCACTCGGTATCAACGCCCAACTCGGTCCCTGAAGCACTTCGGACTTCGAACTTCGAACCTCGAACTTCCGGATCGGGCTACGCCGAACTCCCCTACACCCTCCCGCAGGATTCAACTCTCTTCCTCCTCCTGCGCGAGAACGACATCTCGATCTGGAAGAAGAAGATCGATTGGATTGCCGAACGCGGCGGCATGGCGCTGATCAATGTTCACCCTGATTATCTGCATTTTCCTGTTGGAACCAACGGACCGGCCACCTTTTCCGTCGAGAAATACAAACAACTCCTTGAATATGTGCGCGGTAAGTATGATGGTGCGGTCGCTTACATGCTTCCTCGAGAAGTCGCATCTTTAGTTCGCCCACAACCTGTTGCGGGGCCCGCTCTCTCCCTCTGACCGCCTGAATTTCCTGTTTTGTTGATGAGCCGCCAAACCGCATCTGAACTCCCGTTCACCGACGCCGCGAAAGCCGTCGAGACTTCCGTCCGGCAAAAAATCTGGATCGATCTCGACAACACGCCGCACGTCCCCTTCTTCAAGCCCATCATTCGCGAACTCGAAAAGAACGGCTTCAGCGTTTTTCTCACCGCGCGTGACGCCTTCCAGGTGTGTGAATTGGCCGATAAATCCTGCCTCAAATACGCCAAGGTCGGCAGACACTACGGCAAGAACAGCGTCATGAAAGTGACCGGTCTGCTCTGGCGCAGTCTGCAACTCCTACCCACCGTCCTGCGCGAAAAACCGGTCATCGCCGTCTCCCATGGCGCTCGTTCCCAAATCTTTCTCGCGAACCTCCTCCGTATCCCCACCGTTCTGATCATGGACTACGAGCACGCCAAAACTCCGCCCATGGTCCGGCCGAAGTGGGAGATCATTCCTGAAGCGATCGATGCGAAGTCGCTCTACGTCCCCGCCGAACGCGTTCGCAAATACTCCGGAATTAAGGAAGATGTCTACGCCGCCGAATTCCAGCCCACCCCCGGTTTCGCCGAATCGCTTGGCCTCTCTCCAGACGCTATCATCGTCACCGTCCGCCCGCCCGCCACCGAAGCGCATTATCATAATCCCGAAAGCGAAGTTCTCTTCGTGGAGTTCATGAAAATGCTCCACGAAACCCCCGGCACTCAGGCCGTACTTCTCCCGCGCAATAAGAAGCAGGCTAACGAAATCACCGAAGCCCACCCGGAATGGTTCAAGAACAACAAAGTCATCATTCCGAAAACTGCGGTCGATGGCCTCAACCTGCTTTGGCATTCCGACCTCGTCGTGAGCGGCGGTGGCACCATGAATCGCGAAGCTGCCGCGCTCGGCCTTCCCGTCTATAGCATCTTCCGCGGGCCGATCGGCGCGGTCGATACTCGTTTGGCCGCCGAACAACGCCTCCACTTGCTCACCTCACCTCAGGAAGTTCGCGAAAAGATCCGCTTCGTTCGGCGCGATAAATCCGCCGCCTCGAAAAGTAGCCAGGCTGCTCTGCGCAACATCATCGCCCATCTCCAACAAATCGCCTCGATCGAAACTTCAGCGTAAATCCCTTTATTCGAGTGAAGACCAAAATCCTCATCGTAGCCGGCGCACGCCCCAATTTCATGAAGATCGCTCCGCTCATCAAAGCGGTCGGTCGTCACAACCAGGCGAACCCCCAAAAGCAGGTCCAGGCCGTCCTCGTTCATACCGGGCAGCATTACGACGCCAAAATGTCGGACGTCTTCTTCACCGAACTCGGCATCCCTGCGCCCGACATCAATCTCGCGGTCGGCTCCGGTTCGCACGCCGTTCAAACCGCGAACATCATGACCGCGTTCGAGCCCGTCTGCCTCCAGGAAAAGCCAGACTGGATCGTCGTTGTCGGCGACGTCAATTCCACCATGGGGTGCACGCTCGTGGCTTCCAAGCTGGGTATCAAAGTCGCCCATCTCGAAGCCGGCCTCCGCAGCTTCGACCGCACCATGCCCGAGGAAGTCAATCGCCTGGTCACCGATTGTCTCGCCGACTTGCTTCTCACCCCGTCTGCCGACGGCGATGAAAACCTCCTCCGCGAAGGTGTTCCCGCCTCCAAGATCAAGCTTGTCGGCAATATCATGATCGATTCGCTTATCGAAAATCTTCCCCAGGCCCGTTCCAGCACCATCCTCGCCCGGCACGAACTCAAAAAGAAAAACTTCGTCTACGTCACGCTCCATCGCCCGTCGAACGTCGACGCTCCGGAAAACCTGAACGCGATCATGGAACTGTTCGGCAAACTCGCCGCCCGCATTCCTATCGTCTTCCCGATGCATCCGCGCACCCGCAAGATGCTCTCGCAATCCGGCACCACCTTCCACGAACACCCGAACTTCACCATCCTCGAACCCATCGGCTATCACGATTCCCTCTGTCTCACCGAGAACGCCCGGCTCGTCCTCACCGATTCCGGCGGCCTCCAGGAAGAATCCACTTACTTCCGCACCCCCTGCCTCACTCTTCGCCCGAACACCGAACGCCCCGTCACCGTCACCCTCGGCAGCAACAAACTCACCACCGTCAAAACCCTCTGGTCCGACCTCGACCAACTCCTCAACGCAGAACCCGTCCGCGGCCAGATCCCACCCCTCTGGGATGGCAAAACCGCGGAACGAGTGTTGAGCTGTTTGCTGGGTTCCTGATTTTAGAGGCGGCAACTGTTATAACGGTGGAAAATTTATCGAAAGTCGTAGAGCAAACGACTGGTCGTTTGCTTGATTACTGTAAATCGAACGATTGGGCGGGTTACGACCCGTACGACGCTCTCAACAGTCGAATTCTCAGGTCCTCAAAGCTTTATAACCTTAAGCTTGTTCGGCTGATACTGACTCAGGGGCTCAAGCGCAGCCCAATCAATGTTCGTCCACTCCTTCGCGTCCCAAAGTCACATAACCCGAAAGGAATTGCTCTTTTTCTCTCATCGCTCACGAAACTCTCCTCATTTGGTGCTTTTCAAATTGAACCTTCCGAAGTGGCTCGTCTGGGTAATTTGTTGCTCGACCTCCGCTCTCCGGGAGAGCCATATTCAACGTGGGGTTACAGCTTCGACTGGCAAACACGGACGGAACTAATACCCAAAGGATCGCCCAACATCATATGCACCACTTTTGCCGCGAACGCTCTTCTAGACGCGTATGCAGTTACTCGCGATGAACGGTATTCTTCCAGCGCGTTGAGGGCGGCTAAGTTTGTTTTCGAGGAACTTTATACAGAGGAACGCGGTGTCGCCTGGTTCAATTATACTCGTCTCGAGAAAACGCAGATTCACAACGCCAACCTGCTCGGTGCTGCCTTGCTTTGCCGTGTCTCATCTGAGCTCGGTGAATCGGACCTGCTGGAGGCTGCGCTCAAGGCGACGCGTTTCACTGTGGAACGGCAGAATCCCGACGGCTCTTGGTTCTATGGTGAACGAGAACAACCATCCCAAAAGTGGATAGATAACTTCCATACCGGATTTAACCTTTGCGCGTTGCACAACATCGGTAAATTCGCTGCCACCAGCGAATTTGAGCCGGCGCTGCAAAGCGGTCTAAGCTATTTTATCGATACCTTCATCGATAAGGACGGGGCACCTAAGTATTTTCATAACAAGAAGTATCCCATTGATGTCCATAGTGCTGCCCAGACCATCGTCACGTTGGAATTGCTGCAAGCCTATGATCAACGGTGCATCAGTGTTTCAGATTCTGTTCTGAAGTGGACGTTGACGAATCTCTGGAACGGAAAAAACTTCTTCTATTACCAGAAGTTTCGCTTCGGCAAAAACAAAGTTCCATATATTCGGTGGTCACAGGCCTGGATGCTTCTTGCTCTATCGTTCGCGCTCAGGAGACTTGAGGGGAATTTAGGTGGACTGGCTGACCCGCAACACCTGGCAACGGCGCGTAGCGTTCCATGTTGAAATACGTTTTAATGACTCCTGCAAGGAACGAAGAGGCGTTCATTGAGGAGGTAATCAGATCCGTGGTGTCGCAGTCGCAGACTCCGGAGAAATGGATCATTATCAGCGACGGATCTACTGATAGGACGGATGAGATCGTCAAGAAATGGTCCGAGCAGTACCCATGGATTCAGTTATTGCGGATGCCGGAACGTCGAGAACGCCACTTTGGCGGCAAAGCGCATGGATTGAATACTGGTTATGCTTTACTGAAAGATGTCCATTTTGACCTCGTCGGGTGCTTGGATTCCGATCTGACCTTCGATTCGGATTACTTTTCATTCCTTTTGCAGAAATTTTCAGAGAACTCGCGTCTCGGGGTGGCGGGAACTCCATTCATGGAGAACGGGCGTCTCTTCTATGACTATCGGTACATGAGTTTGGACCACGTATCGGGTGCTTGTCAGGTATTCCGTAGACAATGCTTTGAACAGATTGGCGGATTTACACCCGTCAAGGCGGGTGTTGACTTGATCGCCGTTATTTCGGCTCGGATGCACGGCTGGGAAACACGTTCGTTTTTGGAAAAAGTAGCGGTTCACCATCGAAAGATGGGCACAGCGAAACATAACCCCTTGTCAGTTAAATTAAATGTCGGCCGACAAGACTATTCGATGGGGGCCGATCCATTTTGGGAGCTGTTCCGGGGCACGTATCAAATGCTTAAGAAGCCTTATGTAATCGGCGGGCTGATGCTGCTTTGGGGCTATTACACCTCTCTCCTGAAAGGAGATCCGCGTCCGGTCTCCAGCGCGTTTATCGCGTTTCGTCGTCGTGAGCAGTTGACGCGCCTGCGGCGGCTCGTTCGAAAGCCGTTTGATTTTTTAGCTATTCGGCCAGGTAAAGGTGCCGTCGAATGCTGATCGTGAACGCTGATGATTGGGGTCGATCCCGGGAAGACACTGACGCCGCACTCGCTTGCTTCAGCGCGGAGAGAATCACGTCGGTTACCGCTATGGTCTTCATGAAAGACTCCACCCGGGCAGCGGAGATTGCTCGCACCCATTCTGTCCCGGTGGGACTTCATCTAAACTTAAGCGAGGCTTACGACGCCCCAGCTGTTCCTCCGCCCATTGCTTGTTCTCATCAGAAGATAGTAAGGCTGTTTAGCGCGTCTAAGTATTCAATATTGCTTTACTATCCCTTCCTCCATCGGCGATTGCTTCGCACCATAAACGATCAGATTGCGGAGTTCCGTCGGCTTTACGGAAGGGAACCGACGCATGTAGATGGCCATCAACATAAGCATCTGAACTTGAATCTGCTCTTTCGGCCTGTTGTGCCCTCCGGTGCTAAGGTTCGGAGGAGTTTTTCGTTTTTCCCGGGTGAGAAAAGCGCTATTAACCGTAGCTACCGACGATTTGTCGATGGCATGCTCGCGCGGAGATACAGGCTTACAGACTATTTTTTTGCACTTTCTCAGTGCATGGATCAGGTGCGACTCGATCGAGTGTTGACCTTTTCACAAAATGGAAGTGTCGAACTAATGACCCATCCTAGGTTCGCTCTTGAGTTTTCATTTTTGATGAGTGATGGCTATAAGGAATCCATGGCTCCAGTCAAGAAAGGCAGTTATGAATTGCTCTGATCAACGCCTGCCGCATCTTTCTGTCTGTATTTGCACCTATAAGCGCGCCGACTTGCTGCGCCGTTTGCTGGACGACCTCGCCAATCAAAAAACCGACAATAAGTTCGATTATTCAATCGTCGTTGTCGACAACGACTTGGTCGGCTCGGCCCGCGATACTGTTCAATCCTACCATGTGCAGACAGGGCGTGTGGCCGCTTACGAGATCGAACCAGTCCAGAATATTTCAATGGCGAGAAATAGAGCAATAGCTCTCGCGGGTGGGGATTATGTCGTCTTTATCGATGATGACGAGTTTCCGGGGAGCGACTGGCTTTTGACGCTTTACAATGCGTGCATCACGTTCGGTGTCGATGGGGTGCTGGGGCCGGTAAAGCCCCATTTTGACGTGCAGCCACCGTCTTGGGTCATAAAAGGGGGGTTCTACGATAGGGCCTCATACCCGACCGGACATGTTATCGGTTGGAGGCAGGGTAGAACCGGCAACACCTTGCTGAAAAAGAGCATCTTGAAAGCTGGCGAGGAAGCCTTCTGTCCGAAATTCGTGACCGGTGAGGATCAGGATTTTTTCCGGAGGATGATCGAGCGTGGTCACCGGTTCATCTGGTGCGAAGAAGCCTTGGCTCATGAGACCGTTCCTCCAATTCGTTGGAACAAACGGTTCATGCTGCGACGAGCTCTGCTTCGGGGTAAGATTTCGACTCGCCATGCTTCTTTTGGTTTCCGCGAAATTCTGAAGTCAATCGTGGCTCTTCCCTCTTACTTGGTCTTAATGCCACTCTCTCTCGTCGTAGGTACTCACCTTTCGATGAAGTTCCTCGTAAGCTTTTGCGATCACGCTGGCAAGTTACTCGCGTGGCTTCATTTGGATTTTATTGCGGACAAATACGTGACCGAGTAATGGATACTGCGGCTAAAATCCTCATCACTGGAGCGGGTGGATTCGTCGGCAGACGGCTCACTCTGCTCCTTGCTCGCTCGGGGTTCCATAATATTTCCTGCTTGGTTCGCTCTTCTAGGAATCTGGGTCCTCTTCAATCGCTTTTGGATCAGGAGAAACTTTCCTCGTCAGTGCGTTTTGTTTACGGCGATTTAACTTCAAAATCCGATTGTGCGAGAATTGCTGAAGGCGCGGAGCTCATCTATCACCTTGCTGCCGGCCGCGGCGAAAAATCATTCCCCAACGCGTTTTTGCAATCGGCTGTCGCTACTCGTAATCTGCTCGATGCCACGCTTAAAGCAGGTTCTCTCCAACGTTTCGTAAATATCAGTTCGTTTTCTGTCTACGACACATCCGTGCTTTCCAAAAATGATCGCTTGGACGAGACGTGCCCGGTAGAGAAGCATCCCGGACGCCGCTCGGACGCATATTCATTCGCGAAGATTTATCAGGACCGGATTGTCGAGCAGTATGGGCGGGGTCATTCGCTGCCGTACGTGCTGGTGCGGCCCGGAGTCGTGTTCGGGCCAGGTAACCCCCGCATTACCGGACGAGTGGGTATCAACTCGCTGGGGGTGTTTTTGCATTTGGGTGGATCAAATCGGATTCCATTTACCTTCGTAGACAATTGTGCGGAGGCGATTTTTTTGGCCGGCGTCAAATCTGGGATCGATCGAGAGGCTTTCAACATTGTGGACGATTCCATTCCTACGAGCCGGCAGTTTTTAAGGGCATACAAGCGCCAGGTTCGCGACTTTAGGTCTGTCTTATTGCCGAAGCCTTTTAGTTATTTCTTTTGTTGGCTTTGGGAGAAGTACTCAGCCTGGTCTGACGGGCAGCTGCCCCCCGTCTACAATCGACAGGTATGGCACACCTATTGGAAAAAATTGCGCTACGACAACACGAAAGCTAAGACGATGCTGGGCTGGCACCCCAGAACAAGCTTATCGGATGCTTTTAAGGTCCATTTCGATTCTTGTAAAGAAAGTGGGGCGCGGTGTTGAAGATCGCGATTATCGGTTGCGGAAAAATCGCAGATTCGCACCTTCAGCAGATCCATCGCCTGAAGGGCTGCCAGGTTGTTGCCGCCTGTGACAACGAGCTGCTCATGGCCGAGCAGCTGTGCGATCGATTTTCTATCCCTGCCAAATTCTCTGACGTCAAGTTGATGCTCGACGAAGCAAAGCCAGACGTCGTTCACATCACAACACCGCCGCAAAGTCACTTTCCTATAGCGAAATATTGTCTCGAAGCAGGGTCGCATGTCTATGTCGAGAAGCCTTTCACCGTCACCATGGAGGAGGCTGAAAGTCTCGTCGCTGCGGCACGCCGGTCCCAAAGAAAACTAACCGTAGGACACGATGATCAGTTTCGCCACGCCGCGGTGCGCATGCGCAAAATGATCAACGCGGGATATCTCGGTGGAACGCCCGTGCACATGGAAAGCTACTATTGTTACCAGTTTGGGAACGATGATTACGCCAAGGCGGTCCTATCGAACAAGGATCATTGGGTCCGCAAACTCCCAGGAAAGCTCCTGCATAACATCATCAGTCATGGTATTGCCCGGCTCGCTGAGTTCTTCACGGACGATCCCATCAATATACTCGCCCATGGTTTTGTCAGTCCTTTCTTGCGTGATCAGGGAGAAGAGGAGCTGTTCGACGAGGTGCGTGTGATTCTTTCCCAGGGAAAGTCTAAAACGGCTTATTTCACTTTCTCCTCACAGATCCGCCCCTCTTTACATCAGTTTAGAATATTTGGTCCTCGCAACGGTTTGCTTTTGGATCAGGACAACGAAACTTTGGTTCGGTTGTTAGGGAAACGCCACAAAAGTTACCTGGAGCAGCTTATCCCGCCGATTATTTATGCGTCGGATTATCTTAAGAGCGGATTCCAGAACGTTCGGCTATTGGCCAAAAGCGACTTCCACCCAAAGAGCGGAATGAAAACCCTGATTGGAGATTTCTACCAGTCGATCACAGATGACTCGCCGCTCCCCATTTCTTACGAAGAGATCCTCCGAACCTCGCGGATTATGGATGGGATCTTTATGCAATTAAACGAAAGCAAACTGGAGGCATCAGAAGCAGGAGTCGCACTTTTAACATGAACCGGATCAAGAGACTCTGGCGTCGTTGGAATATTCTTAGTTACTGGAACGGAAATCCAAAGGCTATAGATCGTCTCTACTTAATGGAGGACCCTTGGAATCTAAACACGGCGGGAGAACATTTTCGATTTAAAGAAACTGCAAATTTTATACGGCGACATATTGGAGAGAATCTTGGAGCGATCTTGGAAGTGGGTTGTGGTGAGGGTTTGCAAACGGAAGTCCTAGCTCCTTTGGCAACAAGAATAGTTGGAATTGATCCGAGCGCCAATGCTATCGCCAGAGCAAAAAAAAGGGCGATCCCGAATTCTTCGTTCGAAGTAGGAAATCTCTCGGATTACATCACCGGGGCGAACAGGAAGTTCGATCTGGTAACCGCCTGTGAGGTGCTCTATTATTTTCCTGACACAGAGTCTGCATATCAGAAGCTCTGCAGTCTGGGAAAATGCTCATTGGTTACCTACTATGAAGGCGTTGCAGATAAATTAGATCCCTTCTTCTTGGCGAAAGGTCATCGGCTCTCAACCATCAAGCAAGGAACTTCAATTTGGAACGTGGTTTGGTGGAAAAACGAGGCGGCGTGACACTTGTGCTGGGCAGGAGATGTGGTACAGTCGCTCAAGAGGTAGTTTGGCGCCCTGACTGGCACGCGGTGTGCTTCTGTCAAAGGGTGTTCGATTGTCGCAAAATAACGCCGCCATGAGTATTCGCAGTTTATTTTTTACCTTCCTTTTTCTTGCCCAATGCCTTTCGTTGACTGCGGCGGATTTTTTTGTTGATCAAAACCATCCAAACGCCAATGATTCGAACCCCGGAAATGAATCCTCGCCTTGGGCCACACTCACCAAGGCAAACAGTACTTTAGCACCGGGCGACTCAGTTAAGATCAAGGCGGGCGTTTACACGAGCGGGTTTATTTCCCCCAGCCGCTCTGGTTCCTTACCAATCAGGTACGAAGCGTTTGATACTGGATCCGTTGTGATCTCTAATCAGACCCGTGGCATTTACCTCGTCGGTCGCTCGAATATTGTCGTTAAGAATATAAAATTTAGCAAGGTAGACCAGTTCCTGCGGATCGAGCGTTCACAACGTAATACGATAGATGGATGCAGCTTCATTGAAACCAGATCTCTGGCAAACTGGGAGGGTTCAAGAATTTTTGCCAATTCGAGTTGGAATGTAATTACCAATTGTACATTTGCAAAACACGGGGGTTACAGTGGCGGCGATGATTTTGGCTCACTAATCGATATTGGTGACGAGTACAGTACCTCCGATAATACGCATCACAACTTGTTCATCAACTCCGCTTTTTACCACGGAGGCCATCATGTAATGGGCTTGTTCGGAAATCATAACATTCTGCGTGGATGCTATTTGCATAACGAGGCGTGGAAAAGTGGCTTCGGTAACCGGATTGTATACTTACACGGTTATGACGGCGTTAGCGGCAGAAATTTAATCGAAAATAATCGTGTCGGTTTCTCCGGCGATCCCCCCGATAACGATGCTTCTTCAGCGATTTCCCTGTTTACTCGGACAAACATAGTTCGGAACAATTTTATATACGAGGGCTCTGGTCCTGGAATCGGCATGGGCATCGTTGCTGAATACTTTACGAGCCCGCAATATAACCGAATTTACAACAATACTTTTTGGCATAACGGCTGGTATACTGATGTAGTAATCGGAGCGGAGCTAAAAAGCGGGATAGGATTTGCTATTTATTCGGGTACTCGGACCATTATTGGTAATGCAATAAAAAATAATATCTTCGATCGAAATCCAAGAGCCTATGGGACGTATCGCGTCAATCTGAGTGATCAGGTAATTTCCTCTAACTGGGAAGAAGCGGGAGACCCACAATTTGTGAGCGTACCTTCGACCTTGGATCCGGCTAACTCTTCTCTTCCCGACTTCCGCTTGAAGCAAACTAGCCCCTGTATCGATGCAGGTGGTCCTTTGATAAGAATTGTTTCACCTTCTGGTACGGGATCATCCTTCACGGTCGACGACTCCACTTATTTTATCGACGGCTGGGGGATGGTGCCTGGCGATCTAATCCAGCTGCAGAACTCTACCCAACGCACCAGAGTCATTTCTGTTGATACGAGGTCAAATATATTGACGGTAGAGAATCCGATCTCCTGGACGCAAAATCAGGGGCTCAGCTTGGCCTACCAAGGTTCGGCTCCGGATCTTGGTGCTGCCGAGTTCTCACCGGCACCTCAGAACTTGCCGCCAACAATTACGAGCAGCGATGCTGCTTCAGCTGTTGAAGGCCAACCCTTTTCTTTTCAGGTAACAGCTTCAAACGAACCTATCTCTTATAACGCGACAGGCCTTCCTGCGGGGCTAAATATTTCTACAACGACGGGCCTGATTTCGGGCACTCCCTCCGGTAATGGGATTTTTGTGGCAACGGTATCTGCCTCGAATTCTTATGGTAGCACCTCTCAATCTCTTCGGCTTTCGATCGCTCCCGCCGGTCCTGGTATCGGAGTATCGCCATCGAACCTCCAGTTTCCAGAAACTGGATTGGGTGAAGTCTATGATCTAGAGATTGTTGTCAGGAATAACGGTGCAGGAACCCTCACGGGTAATGCGACCGCTCCGGCGCCTTTTTCAGTGATACTGGGCGGAAGCTATTCGATCCCCTCGGGGGAGGAGCGGCCAGTTAGGGTCCGCTACTCACCTGGCGCCGTTGGTACGCACAACGCTTCTTTAACTCTCTCGGGTGGAACTGGTCTCACCGTGCCACTTTCCGGAAGCGCCTTTCCGATTTTCCAGAATCTCACTTTTGCTGCAACGGCTGGGCTGATTACTCAACCCTTTAACATTGCCAATGGCTACCTGAACCAGACTGTTGAGACTGTCGGGGATCCCAAAACCTCCGGAGGCGGGCGCGCCGTCTATGGTTTCAGTGTTCCTTTCAGTGGAAATTTTTTAATCTCGACCAGTGTTGATGCGGCGGACGCCGGTTCGGATTCTCTTTATATTAATATCGATGCGGAACCTGTTGATCCAGGGATGATTTGGGATATTCCGCTGACGATAGGTTTCGAACGTAGGCTAGTCTCGTGGCGGGGGATTGGCACAGTAAGCAGCAATGAATATTCGCCTAAGCGCTTTTATCTTGCTGCTGGCAATCACAAATTGATTGTGCGCGGACGCGAGCCCAACGTAAAACTGGGAGAAATCCAGATCGTGGCGCCACCTTCACCACCTACCGGATTGCGCCTTCTGGATTAGGGACCTGGCTCCTCTAGAGAAGGCTGTAAACGCCAGCCTGTTCTACTTATGCCTCCGCGGTTAGCACTTCTTCTTTGTGCGGTCTTCGTCCTTTATTTGCTCCGGCTTGACCGAAGACAATCTCCACACGCTAGTGGGGCGGTGTGGCTGCCGACCATATGGCTCCTTTACTGTGGATCACGACCTTTGGGAGCGTGGTTAAGTATTGGAATGATAGGTGAATCCGAGACCAGTGTTGAGGCGGGTAGTGCCGTTGACCGGAATTTTCTTACTGCTCTAATAATCCCCGGATTTTTAGTTCTTTTAAAGCGTAATTTGTCATGGGAATCTGTGTGTAAAAACAATAAATGGTTCGTTTTATTGTTTTTATATATGGGGATCAGCATTCTTTGGTCGGATTACCCATGGGTTTCGTTCAAAAGATGGATAAAAGTTTCGGGCGCGGTAATTATGGCTTTGGTTCTTATAACAGAACTTCGCCCTCGAGAGGCTCTTGAAGCTGTTTTGCGGCGTTCTACTTACGTTTTAATTCCCTTTTCGTTCGTGCTTGTAAAGTATTTTACGGGGTTGGGTGTATATTACAATAGATGGACAGGTCAAAGCGAGTGGGTTGGTGTGACAATGCAGAAGAATGGTCTCGGGCGGTTATGTCTGGTTTCCGGCTTATTTCTTTTTTGGGTATTCACTCGCAGGAGGGCTCAGGGTGCACCTTTGAAAACAAAAATCGCTTTCAAACAAGAGCTGATCCTTTTAGCGGTGACATTTTGGCTTTTACATGGTTGCGACAGTAAAACCTCAATGGTGATTCTTATCATTGGGTGTATGTTGGTTTATAGTTTATTCTTCTCCAACGAACTGGCGAAGCTGCGGCTCACTCGAAAGGTGGGAGGCGTGATCATTGGACTTGTCATTATCGTAGGTTATTTCTTTACCTATCAGAATCTCCCGTCTTTTGGGGTTAGCTATCTCGGCCGAGATGCTTCATTTACCGGGCGAACGGATATCTGGAATGAGTTATTTCCGATAGCATGGCAAAACGCTGTGCTCGGCTTGGGTTACGGTAGTTTTTGGATTGATCGTGTCATTTTAGTTCCCGGGCTCAATGAAGGGCACAGTGGATACTTGGATGTTGTCTTGGAGGTCGGAGTTGTTGGATTGCTGCTTTTGCTCTTTAGCTTTCGAGACTTTTACAAAAAGGTTTGCCGAGAGATCAAAGTGGATTTCCCATGGTTCGCCTTCGGACTCACATATCTTTTGCTCTTCATGTCACACAATCTCACCGAAACGTCTTTTATTCGGACCACGGCTCATCTTTGGACCGTCTTCGTCTTCCTCTACTTCGTTTACCCCTTAACCTACCTCAAGGGAAGTCCGATGGATGCTTCGAACGATGCCTTAACGGATTTCCAGCCCATTGATTCGGGAAGCGGGCTGGCATCGTCTCCAGTTTCAGCTTAGCTTCCCTCCTAATTGAGGAGTGGGCCGCAAATGGAAATCACCCTTGCTTGCGAGATCTTTGGCGCAGAACAGTTTAGGGTGTTCATGCAGATGGTATGCGCTTTGCTCCTCACGAAGATAGGAATTATGAGGAAATTTTTACGGCCTGCGCCATTTTTCATGGTGGCATTATCGCTTCTGGTGCTCGGTAGTCCAACGCAAGCTGCACCAGCCCTCGTGGACGTCGTTAAGGCGCAAACTGGCTCACAAGTCACTTCATTTCGGGTGACTCAAACGGTAGCGGAGGGAAATAGCCTTATTGTGGTCTTAGCCTGCAGCACAGCGGGAATCACGTGGACTGTCACTTCGCCGGCGGGAGCATTCCGACAAGACTGTTACAAATCAGGTGGAAACATCCAGGATGCAATCTCCATCTGGAGTTCTGGAAAGTTACCTGCTGGTTCCCACACGATTACCATTGGAGTATCTGCTACGGAATATGTTCGCTATGCAGTGATGGAATGGTCGGGTATCGCAAATGATAACCGTGTGATAGCGAGCAGCTCCAACTCTGGACTAACGCAGTCAATTACCACCGGGAATGTGACGACCAGCACCCCTGATACTCTGTTGTTCGCCGCCGTACGAACCGATGGTGATGAAACAGCACACGGAAATATTGGCGCGGGTTCCAATTTTTCTTTGGTTTACCCATACAGCAGCAACGAGCCAGAGCAAAAACTGATGTGTGAATACCGGGTTGTTAGCTCAGGAACCTATGGCGGAAGCTTCACGATGCAGAGTTCAGATAGTGGAGGCTGGGTCGCCGGCATCGTTGCGTATGCTCCTTCTGGCGGGGTTCCTGTCGCAACAGCTCCATTAATCACCAGTGGCTCTTCCGTGAGTGGAGTGGTAGGCCAGCAAGTCTCGTATCAGATTACTGCGAATAATTCACCTACTTCGTTTTCCGCCACTCCTTTGCCTTCAGGACTTACCCTTAATTCATCTTCTGGTTTGATCACGGGTATTGCCCAGACTGCTGGAAACTTTAACGTGACCGTTTCGGCTTCAAACGCCTCCGGGACGGGGTCAGCTTCGGTCGCCTTCAATATCTCCCCACAAAATGCGCCTGTCATTTCTGTCACTCCGTCCACCCTTATCTTTACCGAGACCGGCGTTGGCCGAAGTTCGGATTCAGAAGTGACCATTCGGAACTCGGGTTCGAGTACCCTCAACGGGTCCGCCACTCTCGCCGCGCCCTTCAGCGTTGTTGGGAGCAGTACCTATTCGCTGGCGCCTGGAGAAAGTTCAATTTTGACCTTTAGATATACGCCAACAGCTGTCGGCACTCAGACCCGTTCCATTAGCTTCAGTGGTGGCCAGCCTGCAACCCTGCAGGCACAAGGCACAGGTTTTCCGGTGTTTTCGGGATGGTCCTTTGATTCTGCAGCCGGACTGATTTCTTCCCCCTTTAGCACGAATACGGGCTCGCTCCAGCAGGACGTCGTAACCAGCGGGGATCCCGTTTCAAGTGGCGCCGGGCGAGCCGTTTACGGGTTTACTCTGACCAATTCTGCAAGCATCCTGATTTCGGCCCTCGTCAATGCCCCGGATGCTGGCTCTGACTCGTTTTACGTCAACATTGATGCCGAACCGGTAGATCCAACCATGATTTGGGATATACCCGCAACTGTGGGTTTCGAGAAACGAACCGTCTCATGGCGGGAAAATGACAGCTCCTCCGGTGGATCCGCACCTAAAACGTTCGTGCTGGGTAAAGGTGAGCACAAGTTGATTATTAGGGGCCGCGAAGCGGGTGTGAGTTTAGGAAGAATCGAGATAACTCTAGCGGGTGTGGCCCCCATCCCGCCAAGTAACGTTCACTTGGTGTTTGAATAAAGCACTGCCGCAGTGCAGTTCCGCCTTTCGCTTGTGTTCGCGCTGCGCTCTCAGGATGCAATATTGCCATGGCCTTCCGTAAGCAGGACTGGTCTGTTCTCGCTCTCTACGCGTTAGGATTTTCTAGAGTTCGAAACGCTCTAGAGCGCTTCAGGAAGAGACCTATAGTACGGTTTCTTGCCTTCCATGATCTTCCGGAAAGCGCAATCGAAGCATTTAAAGCCAAGTTAAAATTCTTAAAAGAAAATACCAATGTAATAGATATCTCGGACTATTTCTCGTGCCGATTATCCGTCGACCGTCTAAACATTGTTATTACCTTTGATGACGGCTACAAAAGCTGGCGCTTGCACGCTGCCCCAGCGCTAAGGCAGCTCCAACTGCCAGCGACCTTCTTCATTAGTTCAGGCTTTCTTAACCTGCAGGGGACGGAACTCTCAGATTTTACCCATCTAAGACTGAGAATTAAGAATCTAACCACCGGCCCGTTGTGCGACCACGACGTTCGAGAGTTGGCGGAAATGGGATTTACCATCGGCGGACATACCTACCACCATGTTAATCTTTGCGAGTATACAGACGAATCCGGTGTAATTGATGAACTCGCTACGGATAAAGGAAACTTGGAATCTCTCACGGGACATAAGGTGAACTACTTTGCTTATCCTTTCGGAGCCTTTCAAAACTCGGTCATTAATTTGCCGGCCTTGGTCGCGCGAGCCGGATTCGGTGGAGCAGTGACGACTATCTCCGGCGTAAACGACCCCGCAATGAACCCCTTTCTGTTAAATCGGGAATTGACAGATGCTTCGATGCCGCTCACTGTTTTTAAGGCCCGGGTGTTTGGAAACCAGGATGGAGTCCGCCTTCTGAAAGAGATAATTGCTAAAAGGCCCCGTTCGAAAGCTCGTCTACCATAGTAGCCGTCTGCTATAACTCCTCACTCAGGTTTCCCATTTTGAAGCGGCATTAACCTGCTACTTCACCCCCGCAAATGAATAGAATCAAGTTCTTCAAAAGGCGCCAGTTCGTTCTCGGACCGCGTTTTTTGGAAATCGAAGGCTGGAGGAAAACCGAGATATCGAAGGAACTGCTGTTAACGACCCATCCCGATCTGCCGGTCCATTTTGCGTCTACATCGAAGTGCAGACTGGCTCTTTTGGGATATGCCATCGATCCTTTCAGCTCGGATTCCGAGGAAGCACTTTTAACAAGAATGTCCAATCATGTTCAGACTACATTGGACATTGTTCCTTATCTCGACTCTTTAACTGGAAGGTTCGTTCTGATCGCTTCCCTACCTGGCGGGGATTGCGTTTATCACGACGCGGTAGCTCTTAGGCAGGTGCAATACTGCCAGGACCCCTCGGGTCGGACTTGGTGTGGGTCGCAAGCCGAAACTTTGGCAGACCATCTCGGTTTTGAGCTGGACCAGGAGATATTGGATTATAAAACTCTGCCAGCCTTCCAAAATGGCAAAAGCGAGTTTTGGCTGTTGAATAATCGTACCCCATACCGAGAAATCCTGAATCTCCTGCCAAATCACTATCTCGATTTGGATCACTGCAAAGCGGTCCGTTACTGGCCGCGGAAAGATTGTATTCCAAAGCTATCGATCGAACAAAGTATCGATCTGTGTACCCCCATGCTTGTGAACTCCATCAGGCGTGCCAGTGAACGATTTGATCTCAGGATGGGTATTTCAGCAGGCATCGATAGTCGTAAGACCTTGGCCTGCACCAGAGGTTTTTCTGAAAAAATTTCTTACTTTTCTCATGGTATTACAAAGGACACGCTAGAGGTTAGTGATGTTACGATCCCTGCCGCCTTGCTGCGCAAACTGAACATTAAACATCACGCTTTGCCGTTAAAGGCAATGAGCGGAGAATTCCGCGAGCTGTTCGAAGCGAGCAGTACATGGGCCCGGGAGAAGAAAGGGAACAACGCCTACACCATTTTGGAAGCGTTTGGTCCGGAGATCACTGTTCTAAACAGTAATATCAGCGAAGTGGCGCAATGTATTTATTGGTTGCCGAAGTCCCAGATTACGGGAGAAGGCTTGGCGCTGCTGACCGGGCTTTGTCATCCGTTTGCTATAAATGAGTTTCAAAAATGGTTAGATGCTGCTCAGGGCGCGTGTGCCGAGTCCGGGTTTGACGTCCTCGCTTTGTTTTTTCTAGAGCAACGGATGGGACGCTGGGCTACTGCGGCATTTTCTGAGTATGACATAGCGCATGAAACCTTTAACCCGTATAATAATCGGCGCCTCCATTGCCACATGCTCGGCGTCAGTAAGTCTCATCGTTTCGACCGCAGGTGGAAAGTATCGCTCAGGCATATTAAGTCGCTTTGGCCAGAGGTGCTAAATGAGCCGATCAACCCTCAGGATTCGCGATGGGCGAAAATCCAGCAGTATTGCAGACGCTTTATTGTTCATAAGCTGGTCCCCCACTGGTTGCCAATTTACCCATACCTGCGCTTCCTAAAAAGGAGAAAACGATTTCAGAGGCAACTGAGAAGCGCTTCCCTGGAAAAGACCTTGCGATGAGCGTAACTCCACTCCTCCAGAAAGTCCGCAGTAAAGTGCGCAACCGTTTAGCCGCGCTGATCAAAGCATACGGCGGGTCGGCTCTGAAGAAGCGGGTGTGGGATTACGAGTTTGCGAAGGGTTCTTGGGAGTTTATTGACCAGACTCCGGGTGACTATATTTATCCTTTTATTGAGAAATACTCCCGCGGGGGTTCCATTCTCGACCTTGGTTGCGGCTCTGGTAATACCGCGAACGAAGTGCAAGCCGGCTGTTACCGCAAGTATGTCGGTGTGGATATATCAGACGTAGCTGTGCAAAAAGCTATTAACCGGTCTGCCGCCAATGGCCGGAGCGCTAACGCGTATTTTCAGGGCGACATCTGCACCTATCAACCGTCTGAAACGTTTGATGTCATTCTTTTCCGGGAGTCTATTTGGTACATTCCTTTCCCTCAACTCAGGGCGCAATTGGATCGCTATCGACAATATTTAAGCCCATGCGGAGTTATAATTGTACGGTTTTATGAAAAGCGAAAGTTCGAGGCAATCACCTCACTGATCAACAATCATTACCACATCCTTGAAGAACACGTGTTTGATCGGGATTACATTATGATTTTTCGCTAGTATATGATTCCTTTAGTTTCTATCCTCATACCTGCTTACAATGCGGCAGAGTGGATATCTCAGACGCTTTCCTCTGCCATTGCTCAAACCTGGCCAAATAAAGAGATCATTGTGGTCGATGATGGCTCGACCGACGACACGGTCGCCATTGCGCGGCAATTTGAATCGCATGGAGTCCGGATCCTTCAACAGAAAAACCAGGGTGCGGCATCTGCCAGGAATCACGCTTATTCGGTCTCAAGGGGGGAATATATTCAGTGGTTGGACGCAGATGACTTGCTCGCTCCTGATAAAATATCTCTTCAAATGCAGAGAGCCGATCCAGCATTCCCCCGGGTTCTTTTTTCTTGTGCGTGGGGCACCTTTATTTATCGGCCGGCCAAGGCTCACTTCTTTCCTACTGACCTTTGGTGTGACCTGGATCCCGCCGAATGGATTCTCAGAAAATTTGAACAGCCTATCTACATGCAGACATCTTCGTGGTTGGTCAGTCGCGAGCTTACGGAGAAGGCCGGCCCCTGGAATACAAACTTAATGGGTGACGATGATGGTGAGTATTTTTGTAGAGTAATCATTGCCAGCACCCACGTGCGCTTTGTTCCGGAAGCAAAGGTGTTTTACCGATGCGCCGGGAATAATCGATTAAGCTACGTGGGAACTTCGAATCCAAAGCTGGAGGCGCATTTCTTATCAATGCAGCTGCATGTCCAATATACCCTTAACGCCTTGGGATCCTCAGAACGTGTTCGAGCGGCTCTTTTAACATATTTACAGCGATTTATGATTTATTTTTATGAACGTCGACCCGACATTGTCAATGAGCTGCAAAAAATGGCGTACAAATTAGGTGGTCACCTGCACGCGCCCGTCCTGCCTTGGAAGTATGCTTGGTTACAGAACCTTTTTGGATGGACTTTTGCCAGAAAGGCTCAGCTGCAATTACCGCAGGTGCGAGGACACATTCTGAGTCTTGCTGATAGAGCTTTATGGCGTTTCGAAGGTGGCAGGCGATGATAGAACCATCCCTGCAGTGAAGTTTTAAGAAACGTATTCCTGTCTTCGTCCGCGTTGTCAAGTGATTCAAACTGAACGAGATCAGCTTCCGGACTACTTGTCTTTATCTAGTGTCTTCGCAAAATATTAAGCAGGACGAAGCATCTGCGCCCGCGTTACTTAGTGCCCCTCCAGCGACCCGTGGATCTTACGGTCAAATCCTTAAGTCCTCGGTGTTGATCGGTAGCTCTTCGGCGATCAATATTCTTCTCGGGATTGTTCGTACCAAGATAGTGGCAGTGATCCTGGGCCCAGCCGGATTTGGGCTGCATGGTCTTTTTAACTCGATCATGGAACTTGTCGTGTCGATTGCGGGGTTGGGCGTTAGCAGCAGTGGTGTTCGAGAAGTCGCCGCCGCGCGGGAGTCTTCGGATTGTACCGTCGTGCCAAAAACAGTTAAGGCCTTGCGGCGCACATGCTGGATCCTTGGCGGCCTTGGCGGGGCGAGTCTTATGGTCTTTGCTTCGTATTTCTCTAGGCTTACATTCAATTCGCCTGATTACCAATGGGGTGTGGCACTGTTAGGAAGCGCCGTATTTTTAAGAATGCTCGCTAACGGAGAATCCGCAATCCTTCAAGGTTTTCGACGGATCGGTGATCTTTCGAGATCTTCTATCTACGCGGGACTGATCAGCACGTTCGGTACGATCGTTGTTGTTTTCTACTGGCGTGAGGCGGGCATTGTTCCGGCCATTGCCCTTACTGCGGCAGTGTCCGCAGTTGTGACGCGGTGGTACTTGCGGGGCCTCCCCTTGCACATGGACGTGTCAGATCGAGAGGACACATTGCGCCGGATGCGATCGCTGATCCATCTAGGAGTCGCTTTCATGGCCAGTGGACTGGTTGCCATGGCTTCCGCTTATGTGATCCGGATCATGCTTACCAGTGAGCTCGGCTTGGACGCGGCCGGTTATTACCATGCTGCTTGGACCATTGGGGGTCTTTATCTGGGGTTTGTCTTTCAAGCAATGGGTGCGGATTTTTATCCACGACTAACTTCGGTTGCCCAGAATCACGAAGAGGCCAACCGTCTGGTAAATGAACAGGCTATGATCAGCTTGCTCTTAGGAGGTCCTGGCATCTTAGCAACAATCGCGTGTTCCCCGTTTGTTATCGCTCTGTTCTACTCGGAAAAATTTGCGAGTGCGGTGCCTATGCTACGTTGGATCTGCCTGGGTATGGCACTTCGGGTTGTAACATGGCCAGTTGGCTTTATGATCATAGCAAAAGCTCGGCGTGATTTAATCGTTTTCACGGAAGTCGCATGGGGTTTTGCGCATCTTTCATCCGCTTGGGTTTGCATCAAGCTATTTGGACTTAACGGAGCCGCTTTTGCTTTCTTCTTTTCTTACGTCGTTCATGGGCTGCTTGTATACTATTTAGTTCGTAGAATTTCTGGCTTTAAATGGTCTTCAGAGTATATAATCGTAGGATCCGTGTATTCAATTTTAGTTGTAACCGTATTCTTCGCAACGTTCTTCGTACCTGTTCTTAGTGCTTCGATCATTGGTATCGCTGCGTGCATAATAGCGTCGCTATATTCGTTTAGAATGCTCCTGAAATTGGTTGGAGTGGCAAACATTCCCAGTTCTTTAAAACGAGTTCTCGTTCTGTTTCGGTAGTTCTTCCTCAGATTAGTTCTATGGAGGTTCAAAAGCCAAAGCTGGTCTACTTTCAATTCAAATACGACGAGTCATTACCTGAGTTTATGCTCGCGCATAAGACGGAGCACGTTGCATGCCTGCGTGAGAGTTTCGATGTCGTCGTGATTAACGAGGACTGTGATTATAAGAGAGTCTGCGAATTGCACCAACCCGATCTCGCCCTTTTTGAAAGCGGCGTTAACCTTCGGAATTGTCGCCGCCCTCGCGTCGGGAATGTAAAAAGCGACAACAGTATCCCGAAGTTGGGCCTCCATAACGGGGATGCATGGTGCGACACGCGTGCTGGATTTCTCTCCGATATGGAGGCGTGGGGTATTAACACCTTTTTCGCAATCTCCACCACCGAGCGCGAGCACCTGCCTGAGATTGCGCAGCACACTTTCATCTGGCCAAACTTTATCAATCCGTCGATCTACAAGGACTATAAACTCACCAAGGTTGTTCCCATCCTCTTTACTGGCGCCCTTTATAAGAACTATCCTTGGCGCCATGACGTTTTTCGCATTCTATCTGAAAAGTATCCGAATCTACGATGCCCACATTTCGGCTATACGCATCAAGCCGGACCTAGGCAGATGCTTGTTGGGCGGAACTACGCGGAAGCTTTGAATGCCAGCCAGATCGTTCCCACTTGTGGCACCATCGCCGGTGAGTTGGTCCGAAAGCATCTTGAAGTGCCGGCATGCAATTCCTGTTTATTGACCGAAGATAGCCCTGCGCTTCGCGCTGCAGGATTCTCGGACATGGAAAATTGTGTTTTTGTTACGCCGGCAAACGTCTCGGACCGAGTCGATTTCCTTTTCCGGAACCCTAATAAATTGGCTCAGATTACCGCCAACGGACATGATCTTGTTCAGTCTCGCCACACCATTCGCCACCGCGACCAGATTCTTCAGTGGTACCGCATTAACAAGACGAAACCTTCTGGTACCGAGATACAGCAGCCGAACCCATTCTCTCCTTTTGTAGTTCGACCCGTAAGTTCGATTTCCGGGCGTCTCTCAGAACCCCAATCCGGGCGCCACCTTGAGCTCCTACGGAGGGGGGATAGGGAACTGTGGAGCGGGAACTATGTAAAGGCTCGGGAGTTGTATTATCAATCCCTAGGCTATATCGGCTGGTTCGCAGAGCCTAAGATGAGACTGGCCCTCGTTGATTTATTTGTGGGAAGACCAGACGAAGCTTTGGAGCGCCTCGAGGAACTTTTGCGCTATACGCTTGTACGATATCAGGCAGATCAACCGGATCCTGTGGAGTGGGCCTATTTCGTCGTCGCACTCCTTGCGATAGGCAAAAAGAATGGTGCGATCGCTACGGCTCATCGCTTCCCCCATCTATCCCATCCGGAATTAAACCGAATTAGAGCGGTACTGAACCACCTTTTCGGCGCTAGCTTACCTGAAACTATGGCTGGAACCCGCAGACATAGTATTCACCAACTTCCGGATAGGACTTTTGAAGGCTGGCTCGATGACCTTTGCCTGATGCTGGACAACGCTGGAGTTTCCGATGGCGGACGATTGCGGGAGACGAAAGCGAAGATCCTCTCGGGGCGCCCGCGAATTTCTGAATCGACATCCAACAAGACGACGCTCGATGATTCGAGCGCTCCCTTTCTACCCGCGAATCTTCGCATAAAGCGGCGCGTCCGTAATCACCTTCGATCGTTTGCTCAGGCCACCGGGCGCCAATTGAACGAACTGGAGCGTAAAACGATTCCGTTCCTGCCCTACCGGATCTCATCATTGAGGAAAGAAGAACCGTACGTAGCAGTAGCCGCTCTTGCTGAGGACCACCGAATCATGAGTGCGGCAATTCTGGGAGCGGCGAGCGCCGCTCCTCTGTCAGAGGCGTTTGTTCGGAGTTTCGGCGCGCGCGACGATCAGGTTCGGCTCTTCTGCGCCCACCGTGCCGATCGCTCGAACCTTCAGCAGTACCAAAGAATAATGGGCCGCCGCATGACTGCCTTGACTATCAGTTCGGAGGCGAATTTTGGTGAGGCTGCCCTTCCGTTCCTTACCGGACTAAGTTCCGCTTTGGAGAAGGATCATTCCAGGCTCGATGTTATTCTGATCGACTTCTTCAAAGTCGGTGAATCCATCGAGATGTCCGCTGCGCTGCAGATCATTCAGCTCGCTACCTTCATTGTTCTGTTCGGCACGGACCGTCCGGTCGCCTCCGAACTGCGGCTCGCGCTCCTCTCCGATGAGAGATACCTCACTTTGAATGACAATCTGAAGCCAGAAGCGTACTCTATCTTTCGCACGGTTTAGGTGAAGGGCTGTTCGGCTGGTCCATACTGCGGCTGTTGCAAAATTCTTTTACAATTCGGGGTGCTTTTGCCTCTCAATAAAGCAAGTCGCTCTTAGGTAAGAGACCTATGTCTCGCAGCATCAAGGTCTTACTTCAACCTTGGTCGGTTTATCTGCCTGTGGCCCCAACATTGCTGAATCTCCAGCTTCAGATTGCTTGGCCGAACAATAATTGTGGAAATGGAACTTTTCTCCGTGTCTCTTAGGGCTTTTTGCAGGCGTGGCGCGCAGTGCCTCTTCGTCTTATTCTGCGCCGCTATTCGCGTCAGTATGGGTGCCAGCCCTGAAGCTCCAGGCTGGTTCGCGGGCGATATCCACGTTCATCGTAGCTGCGGCGGGAGTCCGGTTCCACTTTCGACCATCTATGAAGCAATGAATGTGAACAACCTCGCGGTTGTCTCCCTTTTGGCGGATAGTGGAAATGGCGAAGTGCTGAATCCCGTCACGGATCTTCCGCTAATCAACGGTCTGGATGATGCCGGTTCAACAGCCAATCGCATTCTCCATTGGGATGCGGAGTGGCATTGGGATGCGACTTATTCCCAATATTCTCACCAGGCACTTGGCGGTCATGTTTTAACCTTGGGAATAACAAATGCGCAACAGATCTGGCACGAATATACCTATCCTGTCTTGAAAATGGCACGCGATCACGGCGGTGTCGGCGGCTTTGCGCATATGCAGTATCTCGGCGACAGCTTTCCTAACGGCCTAAATTGCTGCCTCCCCATCGAATACCCCGTCGAGGTCGCTCTCGGTTCTGCCGATTTCGTTTCCCAGGACGTGACTGGCAGCGATACCGCCATGCAAGCTTGGTACCGCCTGCTGAATTGCGGTTTTCGTCCAGGCTTTGCCGCTGGTTCGGACTATCCCTGCAGTGCTAATATCGGCGACCTACTCACCTACGTGAAAGTCGACGGGACGCTGACCTACAAAAAGTACATCGACGGAATAAAGGCCGGTCGCACGGTTGTCTCCCGTAACGCACATCGCGAGTTCCTCGATCTTAAGGTGAACGCTTCAGCAGTTCCGGGCGACGAAATCAATCTCGCTCAGGCCGGTTCTGTCCCGGTGGTGGTTGTCTGGACCGCTACTCAGAATTTTACGGGTTCGTTGGAAATCGTTCAGAATGGAAACATCGTTGCAAGTCAAACTGCAACTGTCAGTGCCGGTACGCCTGTCACGTTGAATGCGAACGTAAACTTCACAAAAAGCGGCTGGCTTGTAGCTCGTCGTATGAGTAGCCGAGGACACGAAGTTCATACTGGAGCGATCTTCGTGAAAATTGGAGGAGCTCCAATCCGTACCAGTGTCACAGACGCCGAGTTTTATGTAGACTGGATGAACCAACTCCTGCAACGCACCTCTGTGGGCGGGGTGTGGGCATCGTACTACCAGAATAACAGAGCACAGGCTCACGCTCGAATTGACGCCGCTCGCACGCTATTTCAACAGATCGCTACGGACGCAGCTAACCTTTCATGGGGTATCACGACTGAAGGTCTTCCGGCTGCATTCCCGAATGTAGCGTACTCTGCTCAGCTTCACGCGGCAGGCGGAACGACTCCTTATACTTGGTCCGTTGTGAGCGGTTCCCTCCCGGCAGGGCTTTCTCTGTCGGCCAATGGCCAGATTTCAGGAACGCCCAGTCAAGTCGGCATTACCGCATTTAGCGTTCGCGCCGCTGACTCCAGCAATCCACAACGCGTCGCTACGAAGTCACTCACGCTCGACGTAGCTGGTGGGGCGAGCATTTGGCCAACTTCCTCTCCCCTCAATTCTGGAGACGGCGATTCTAGCGCGGTGGAGTTGGGGTTAAAGTTTCAAAGCTCGGCTTCTGGGAATGTAACAGGTATTCGCTTTTACAAATCGCCCGGAAACACTGGGCTGCACACAGGAAAAATTTGGAGCGCATCCGGCGCGTTGCTGGCCTCAACCACTTTTGTAAACGAAACACCCTCTGGTTGGCAGTTTCAGCGCCTCTCATCACCTTTGTCAATTACTGCGAATACCACTTACATCGTCTCCTACCATGCACCTGCAGGCCGCTATGCAGCGGATTCCGGATACTTCAATTCGGCGTTCAGCAATGGTCCCTTACGAGCTCTATCTAATTCCGAAAGCGGCGGCAATGGAGTTTACCGCTACGGTTCCTCAGCGTTTCCGGATCAGACATGGGGTGCAGCAAATTATTGGGTAGACGTTCTTTTTGATCAGGGTTCAGTCAATGACACAACCCCGCCAACTATCGTGCTGCGGTCGCCAGGGGCTTCGGAAATAGGTGTTTCGCCTTCAACTGCAATCACGGTAACTTTTAGTGAGCCGGTTCAAACCGCGACAGTCAATTCCTCAACGATTGTTCTTCGCAACGCAGCGAATTCTATCATTCCGACCACTCTTTCCTACAATTCAGCCACAGCGACTGTGACCATCCAGCCTGGTTCGGACTTAAGCCTATCTTCGACCTATTCGGTCACCGTTGTTGGTGGAGCATCCGGAATCAAGGATATCGCCGGGAATGCGCTGGCGAGTAATGCCACTTGGTCATTTGCCACCGCGAGTTCGGTGCCTCGGTCAATTTGGAATTCCTCTGTTACTCCGGCAGTTGTGGCTGATTCTGAGACCAGCGCAGTGGAGGTTGGACTTAAGTTTCAAAGCGCTGTTCCGGGCACAATTGCAGGTGTACGCTTCTACAAAGGGACTGGGAACAACGGTCCTCATGTCGGAAACCTCTGGACCAGTTCGGGCACGCTCCTAAGGAGTGTTACTTTCAACAACGAAACCGCGTCAGGTTGGCAGTCTCAAGCATTCGCGACGCCGGTTCAGATCACGCCAAACACAACTTACGTCATCTCTTATCATGCTCCAAACGGCCGATATGCGGTCAATAGCGGCTACTTCCAATCTGGTGGCTTCTCGAACTTGCCATTGCGAGCCCTCGCAAACGGTGAGGATGGCGGAAACGGCGTTTACCGCTATGGTGCAACTGGGTTTCCCAGCCAGAGTTGGAATGGCGCGAATTATTGGGTTGATGTTCTCTTCCTGCCCGAGGTTGATAACACCGCTCCCACCATCGCGGATATTTCACCCGCCGAGAACTCAAACAATGTTGGCGCTTATGCCAACGTTACGGTCACCTTTTCGGAGTCAATAGATCCGGCAACCCTGGGCAGCGCCACGCTCCAATTGCGCGATGCTCAGAACAACACTGTTGCGAGTAGCATTTCCTACGATGCCGCGACAAAACGGGCCATCCTGACCCCAGCAACTCCGCTCGCGCTTTCGACTACCTATTCCGCCTCGGCAATTGGAGGAGCTTCAGGGGTTAAAGATCTTGCGGGGAATCCCTTGGCCACCACCCGGACATGGCAGTTCACTACCGCCACGCAGGCGCCACGTTCGCTGTGGAGTAATGCGATCGTTCCGACTGTTCCTTCGAATTCCGATTCAGGTGCCGTCGAACTCGGAGTAAAATTCTCCTCTGCTGTCGATGGTCAAGTGACCGGCGTTCGGTTCTACAAGGGGGCAGCGAACTCCGGACCGCACCGTGGTAATTTGTGGGATGTTGCTGGCAACCTTCTTGGCACCGTTCAGTTCCAGGACGAGACTGCCACGGGTTGGCAATTCCAGGCCTTTACAACGCCAGTCAACGTCTCGGCGAATACGACTTACGTAATTTCGTACCATGCTCCTGCTGGTGGGTACGCCCTCGATTCCGGCTATTTTGCTGGAACAGCCTTTAACAATTATCCGTTGCGGGCGCCTAGTACAGCAGAGAGCAGTGGTAACGGTTTGTTCCGTTACGGTGCATCCGCCTTCCCAAATCAAACTTGGAACGGCGGCAATTACTGGGTCGATGTTGTTTTTCAACCTGCCCACGAATCAGTTGCCCCAACGGTACTTGCTGTGCAACCGGCGCAGAACGCCGTCGGAGTTTTCCCGGACGCCACAATTTCCGTCCGCTTCTCGGAAGGTCTTCAACCCTCGACCGTCAGTGCATCCTCAGTGCGGTTGCTCGCGCCCGGCGGTGCCACTGTTCCCGCTGTGGTCTCGTACGATCCTGGAACATTCACGGCTACAATCGATCCTTTGGAAACTCTGGCACTTCAGGCGACTTATACCGTTCGCGCGCTCAGTGGCGCGAGTGGCGTAAAAGACTTGGCAGGTAACGCTTTGGCCGCTGAGTTCAATTCGACGTTTTCTACCCTGGGCGAAGTTCCTAAAACGATTTGGCCAAACAGTATTACACCAGCTTTGCTGACAGATCCCGATCCATTGTCGATTGAGCTGGGGCTCAAGTTTCGCGCCAGTGTGAACGGATACGTTGCCGGGGTCAGGTTCTACAAAGGTCCCGAAAACATAGGCCCGCATATTGGCAATATTTGGAGCGCGAGCGGAACTCTCTTGGGGACGGTCACGTTTCAAAATGAAACCGCTTCTGGTTGGCAATACCAGGCGCTACCCTCTCCGGTTCCAGTAACCGCAAACACGACCTATGTCGTCTCCTACCACACCGCCTCAGGTAAATACTCGATCAATGACGGCTACTTCCTCAGCACTGGCATTGAGAATTCACCTCTCACCGCATTGTCAAACGTAGAAGCAGGAGGAAACGGGCTCTTTCGGTACGGTGCTTCTAGCTTTCCAAGCCAATTTTACAACGGGGCTAACTTCTGGGTCGACCTTGTATTCGTTGAGAACATAGGGCCGGACGCAACGGCGCCTCAAGTCCTTGCGGTATCTCCCCTCAACAATGCCAACAATGTCGTGCTTTCCTCTAGCGTATCGGTTCGGTTTTCAGAGACGATTGCTTCGTCTACCGTGAATAGCTCCACGATCCTGATCAGAGACGCTCAGAACAATGTCGTTCCAACTTCCGCCTCCTATGGAACCCTGCCGTATACCGCGGTTGCCACGCCGATGAGCCCGCTCTCGCCATCATCCACCTACTTTGTCACCGTAAAAGGCGGCACCGCGGGCATTAAGGATCTCGCCGGAAACCCACTTACAGCCGACTTTCAATCGTCGTTCACCACGACGGCGCCCGATACAACCCCTCCCCAGGTTACGACCGTCAGTCCGTATTCAGGAGCTTCTGGCGTCGGCACGGCGGCACCACTGAATGTCACCGTTTCTTTCAACGAAGCAATCAACGGCAACACTGTTTCTGGTCAGACCCTCTTCCTCCGCGATTCCGGAGGCAATCTGATTCCCGCTGTGGTTTCCTTTGCGAATAACACTGCCACCCTGATCAGCGACTCAACGCTTATCGCGGACACGACCTATACTGCGACTGTTAAAGGAGGGACGACCGGTGTCTCTGATACTTCGGGTAACCGTTTGGCAACGGACTTCACCTGGTCGTTCAAAACCATTTCTTCCAATCCGTACGGCAATGGCCCTGGCGGTCCCATTCTCCTGGTCACGGACGAATCAAATCCTTTCAGCCTCTATTACGCAGAAATCCTCTTGACTGAAGGTCTCAACGCATTTGCAATTCTAGATCGCGACTCGCTGACCGCCGCTGCCCTTTCTCAATATGATGTCGCGATTCTCGGTTCATTTGCATTAACGCCAACCCACGTTTCCCTCTTGTCAGCTTGGGTTAACAACGGCGGAAATCTGATCGCGATGCGTCCTGACAAACAACTAGCGGCATTAGCTGGCCTGAGCGATGCAGGCACGACGTTATCTGAGGCCTACCTGCTCGTGAACACATCCTCCGGGCCCGGCATCGGAATCGTCGGTGAAACAATGCAGTTCCACGGGACTGCCGACCGGTATACGTTGAGCGGCGCATCGAGTGTCGCCACGCTTTACTCCACTGCAACAACGGTCACTGCGAACCCGGCTGTGACTATGCGCAGCGTCGGTTCCAACGGAGGGCAGGTGGTCGTCTTCACCTATGATTTAGCCAAGTCCATTGTCCTCACCCGTCAAGGTAACCCCGCCTGGGCTGGCCAGGAACGCGATGGAAACGAGCCATTGCGCTCGAACGACCTTTTTTACGGTCCTGCAGCGAACGATCCACAGCCGAACTGGAACGACTTTAGCAAGATCGCTATTCCGCAGGCCGACGAACAGCAACGCTTGCTTGCGAACCTGATCACCACAATCAATTCAGATCAGAACTTACTGCCGCGATTTTGGTATTTTCCTCATGGACATAAGGCCGCTATTGTTATGACTGGCGATGACCATGCTCAGAATGGTTCCACGCCGCGTTTCGACCAGTATCTCGCGTATACGCCGGCTGGTGCTTCTGTTGCCGATTGGGATGCTGTCCGAAGTTCATCGTATGTCTGGAACAACACGCCTATTCCTGACAGCCAGGCTGCTTATTACAACTCGTTAGGATTCGAACTCGCTTTGCATATCAATACAGGTTCCTTCGGCGGCTGGATCTGCGGTAACTACAACGCCGAGACTGTAAATTCCATTTTTACTCAGCAACTGAATGCGTTCCGTGCGCAATTTCCGAGTCTACCATCGCCGGCTACTTTACGTATGCACTGTATCGCGTGGAGTGGCTATACAGTTCTTCCTGAAGTTTGTTTGCCGCATGGAATTAGGTTGGAGACAAGTTATTACTATTTCCCTGGCTCGTGGGTTCAGAATCGCCCCGGCCTGTTCACCGGTTCAGGGATGGCCATGCGCTTTGCCTCTGCTCAAGGTGGCGTCATCGATGTTTATCAGGCGGCCACGCAAATGACCGACGAATCTGGCCAAAGCTATCCATTTACCTCCGATGTTCTGCTGGATCGCGCACTCGGTCCTGAAGGTTACTACGGTGCCTTTGTCGCCAACATGCATACGGACGTAAATCCCTTCCCCCAGTCGGATGCGATTGTACAGTCTGCTCAGTCTCGCGGCGTCCCCATAATTAGCGCTCTTCAGCTTCTAAAGTGGCTCGATTCTAAGAACGGTTCGTCGTTCGGAAACATTGCATGGAATAATAATCGTCAGCAATTCTCGATTAACGCGAGTCCGGGAGCCGTCGGACTGATGGCCATGGTGCCAGTTCCTGCCGGTTACGAGGTCACCGCCGTCCGTAGGAACTCTGCCGCTGCGGAATTTGCGATTGAATCGGTGAAAGGCGTCGAATACGCGATGTTTTACGCTCTAACAGGTAATTATGAAGTGGATTACCTTCGCGACACAGTCGCTCCAACGGTCAATTCTGTCACTCCAACGAATGCCCAAACCGCCATTGCTCCGGACAGTGCCGTCACAATTACTTTTAGCGAGGCCATTGATCCCGCAACCGTCACTGCTTCGACAATCCGCCTGCAAAACCCTCAAGGGACTGCAGTCCCATCCACCACGCTCTACGACCAAAGTACCTTCACCGTAACGCTAATTCCAAACGCGCAACTCGCTGCTGGGACGACTTACACCGTTGCGATTTCTGGTGGTTCCAGCGGTGTAAAGGATTTCGCGGGCAATCCTCTCCAGGCGAATTTCGCCTCCACCTTCACCACCGTTCCTCAGGTTGTTTATTCTATCTGGCCGGATACCACCACGCCTTCGACTCTGGCCGAATCGGATAGCTCCGCTGTCGAGCTCGGTCTTAAGTTCCGTTCTTCCGTGAGCGGCTCTGTGCGAGGAGTTCGCTTCTACAAAGGCCCGGGTAATACTGGCACTCACCGCGGCAGTCTCTGGTCCGCAACTGGAACGCTCCTCGGCACCGTTGTCTTCCAGAACGAAACCGCCTCTGGATGGCAAACCGCGCTGTTCACAACCCCAATTGCCATCAACGCAAACACAACTTACGTCGTTTCCTACCACGCTCCGGTCGGTCGATACTCCGTGAATGGCGGATTTTTCACCTCCGGTGGAGTTGATCGTCCGCCTCTCCGCGCCCTCTCAGCCGCAGAAAGCGGCGGCAACGGCGTCTACCGCTACTCAGGCACCAGCGCCTTCCCGAACCAAACCTGGAACGGCGGCAACTATTGGGTCGACGTCATCTTCCAAACCAACCCGTAATCACGGAGGGACAATCTTCCGGAGGGACGAGTTCCACGAGTCCACGAATTCCGCTTTTTAAGGCGTTCGGTGTTGACACGCAAAGCAGGTTTCCCCATCATATGCGGCATTTGAAGCATAATGTGGCTTTTTGTCCTTTGAAATAGTACTATTCCGCCATTCGCGTTTCATAACGCTTCCATTTGCGTTCTGCACTGCGTTCACGCTATTTCACGATCTTCCACTCTTTTCTACGCTATTAAAGGCGGGGGGAAGGGGGCCGGGTGGTGCGAGGCTCCGCCCGAGCATTCACTCTGCCGCCGCGGTTTCCGCCAAAAAAACACACGCCTTTTGAAACAAAACACACGCCAAACACACGCGAACACACCGAAGAAACACGCGGGAAATCGCAGCAAAACACACGGAAACACACCAAACACACGCGTTTTTTTTCTGGAGGCTGCTGTTATCGCAAAGGTCAACTAAGAGCCGCTTGAGAATGGCGTGTGACGGGTTCGCGGGGATTTTGCTGGAATGCGAGGAGCGACGAATGAGTATACCCTTCAGCGGTCTGCGACTGAGAAGCAACGACGCAGTCCGGCAAAAGAGCTTGAATACGGCGCTTGGGATTTGTGAGACGCCTTCTTAAAAAAACACAGTCGCACACAACGCGAACACAGATCAAACACGGCTTCGAACACAGTAAAAGGCCAGCAAAACACATATAAACACAGAAAAACACAGGTGCTTTTAAAGGAAAGAGTCTCCTAACCCTCTATTCGCCCTCCGCGTTCCTCCGCTTTCGCGCTCTTGGTGTCCTTCTGTAAACTCCGAGTAATCCAATGACCCAACCCCAGGCCCAAACCACTTCCCGCATGGTTCCGTCGGTCCACGGAACCCGCAAAATTCAGCCCGATCCGCAGTTCGAAGTTGATCTCGCCGAACACCTCCGCAAATCCTATCCCGGCACATCACTTCTCGAACACTACAATCGCTTTGCTGTCGGCGATACGGAACTCGACTCCCTCATGCGCCGAGCCATCTGGCGCACCGTCGCTCGTAGGTTCGGAAATGCGGTAAAGATCGGTGCCGGCGTCGGATTCAAGCACCTCGAAACCTTTGAAATCGGCGACGGCGTCTTCATCGGTGCTCAGGCTTACATCCAAGGCCGTTACGACGGCACCACGAAGATCGGGAACCGCGTCTGGATCGGACCTCAGGCCTACTTCGATGCCCGCCATTTGATCCTTGAAGACTACGTTGGTTGGGGACCTGGCGCGAAAGTCCTCGGCTCCGCCCACACCGGCATTCCTTACGACCGCCCGGTTATCGAGACCGACCTCGAAATCAAACCGGTCTACGTCGAGGAATGGGCCGACATCGGCACAGGTGCCGTTCTCCTTCCCGGCGTCCGCATCGGCAAGGGCGCAATTGTCGGAGCCGGCGCGGTCGTCACTCACGACGTCCCTCCTTACTCAATCGTCGCCGGCGTCCCGGCCCGGTTCCTCCGCTGGCGCGAAGGTTATAAACCGCCCGAAACCCAGAATCCTCAATAACTGCGCGTCGAATGGATGCGCGGTTATTGATAAAGACTGTCGCATTTCTGCTAGCGTTTTCCCTTCGAAACAGGCCCACTTCTGATACTTTCTCTAGCGCTCTAATGGTCGCTATTTCGCCCGGAGCGCATCGATTTTTGCTATGATCAAACACAAGCGTGCTCTCATCACCGGCGGCGCCGGCCTGATCGGTTCCCACATCGCCGACAAGCTCGTCGCCGACGGCTTCGAAGAAATCGTCATCCTCGATAACTTCACCCGCGGCCGCATGCAGAACCTCGACGCCGCCTGCGCTTCCGGCAAAGTCACCCTCGTCGAAGGCGACATCCGGAACACTGAGCACGTCCGCGACGTCATGGACGGCATCGACATCGTCTTCCACGAAGCCGCGATCCGAATCACGCAATGCGCCGAAGATCCCCGCCTCGCTCACGACGTCCTCGCGACCGGCACCTTCAACATCCTCGAAGCCGCCGTCGCCGCCAAAGTGAAGCGCGTCGTCTACGCTTCCTCCGCCTCCATCTATGGCCAGGCCGAAGAATTTCCCACCACCGAAAACCACCACGGCTACGGCAACCGCACCATGTATGGCGCGATCAAGCTTTACGGCGAAGGCATGCTCCGCAGCTTCTATGAAATGTATGGCCTGAACTACGTCGCTCTCCGTTACTTCAATGTTTACGGTCCGCGCATGGATGCCTATGGCGTTTACACCGAAGTGATGATCCGCTGGATGGAACGCCTCTCCAAAGGCCAGCCCTGCCTCATCCTCGGCGATGGCAGCCAAACGATGGATTTCGTTTACGTCGATGACATCGCCCGCGCGAATATCATCGCCGCCAATTCGAGCATTACCGATGACGTCATCAACGTTGCTAGCGGCGAAGAAACCAGCCTCAAGGAACTCGCGGAGGCGCTCGGGAAAGTCATGGGCGTAAATCTCCCACCGGAATTTGGTCCGGCCCGCAAAGCCACTCCCGTTTGGCGCCGGCTCGCGGATGTATCCAAAGCGCAAAAACGCCTCGGCTTCAAAACCCAAGTTTCCCTTGAGCGCGGCCTCCGCGAACTCGTCGAATGGTGGAAGAACCTCCCGAAAGGCGAAGAACTCGCCCGCCCGCCCCAACTCCAAACAAAATAGGTTTTAGCCTTTAGCCTTCACCCCTCATCCCTTTTCAAATGATCCCCATCGCCAAACCAACTCTCGACGAACGCGAAGCCGACGCCGTTCGCCGCGTCATTCTCTCCGGCTGGATTACCCAGGGCCCGGAAGTTGCAGCCTTCGAAAAAGAGTTCGCTGAGTCCGTCGGGGCACCGCACGCAGTCGCTGTCTCTAACTGCACCACCGCGCTCCACCTAGCGCTTCTCGCCGCCAAAGTAGGGCAGGGCGATGAAGTCATCACCGTCAGCCATTCATTCATCGCTACGGCAAATGCCGTCCGCTACTGCGGCGCGATTCCTGTCTTCGTTGACGTACAACGAGACACTTACAATCTCGACCCGAATCTCGTCGAAGCCGCAATTTCGCCGAAGACCAAGGCCATCCTCTGCGTCCACCAGATCGGAATGCCCTGCGACATGGCCGCGCTTCTCGCCATCTCGCAAAAGCGCGGCCTCCCGCTCATCGAAGACGCCGCTTGCGCGATCGGCAGCGAGATCCTTTGGAACGGCAAATGGGAAAAAGTCGGTAAAGCGCACGGCGACGCTGCCTCTTTCTCTTTCCACCCGCGCAAGATTCTATCCACTGGCGACGGCGGCATGATCACCACCCGCCACAAAGACTGGGATGCCCAATTCCGCCTCTGGCGCCAGCACGGCATGTCCGTGCCCGACACCGTCCGCCACGGCTCTGCCAAAGTCATTTTTGAGAGCTACCCGCAACTCGGTTTCAATTACCGCATGACCGATGTTCAGGCTGCCATTGGCCGCGAACAACTCAAGCGTCTCAGCACGCTCGTTCCGCGCCGTCGCGAAATGGCCAAGCGCTACAACGAACTCCTCGCCGATGTTCCCGGCCTGATCACCCCTTTCGAACCTGACTGGGCGCGCAGCAACTGGCAGAGCTACTGCGTTCGCCTTCCCGAAGGCGTCGATCAGCGCGAAGTCATGCAGATCATGCTTGACCGCAAAATCGCCACGCGTCGCGGCATCATGTGCTCCCACCGCGAAGATACTTACGCTCAGAAAAAAGAACCATGGCGCGCTTCCGGCTCACTCATCGAAAGTGAACTAAGCCAGGATCAATGCATTCTGCTCCCGTTGTTCGACCAGCTCACTCCCGAGCAGCAGGAAACAATCGCCTCCGAGCTCAAGGCTGCGCTCACTGCGGAAGTCGCCGCCTAACTAACAGAATGGTGGAGCGAGGACTAGCCGCGAAGCGGCTCGTCACTTAACCGTACTGACTTGGCCGAGCTTCCCGTTCGTAGATTTGATTATAACCAGGCGCGAGCTCCGGCTCGCCTCTTTTTTAATGTTCGATTGCACCATCATCGGCGGCGGAATTGTCGGCCTCGCGACTGCGTATTCCCTCACGCGCGCGCAGCCCGGCATCAAAGTCCTCCTGCTCGAAAAAGAGGAGCAACTGGCTCAGCACCAAACCGGTCGCAACTCCGGCGTCATCCACTCGGGCATCTACTACAAGCCCGGCAGTTTCAAAGCCCGGTTCGCCAAAGCCGGCAGCCAGTCCATGGTCGAGTTCTGTCGCGAGCACGGACTCAAGTATGACGTCTGCGGCAAAGTGATCGTCGCTTGCGACCAGGCCGAACTCCCGCTCCTTGAAAATCTCTACCAGCGCGGACTCCAAAACGGCCTCAACATCACGCGCCTCACCGCCGAGCAAGTTCGCGAAATTGAACCGCGCGTCGCCTGCATCGCCGGCCTTCGCGTTCCCGCCACCGGCATCGTCAGTTATCGCCAGGTCTCCGCGAAGGTCGCTGAACTCTTCCGCGAAGAAGGCGGCACCCTCGAAATGGGTGAACGCGTCGTCGAACTCGAGCGTCGCGGCAACACGCACCACGTAGAAACCAATCGCGCCGCCTACACGTCGCGCTTCGTCATTAACTGCGCCGGTCTCTATAGCGATCGCGTCGCTCGCATGTCCGGCACCGATCCCAAAATGCGCATCGTCCCTTTCCGCGGCGAGTATTACGAGCTCGTCGCGGAGAAGCGTTACCTCGTTAAGACGCTCATCTATCCGGTCCCTAATCCCGAGTTCCCATTCCTCGGCGTTCATTTCACAAAGATGATTGACGGCTCCGTCCACGCAGGCCCAAACGCCGTCCTGGCCCTGAAACGCGAAGGTTATTTCAAAACAAATTTCAGTCTCCGCGATTCGATCGAAACACTCACCTACGGCGCGTTCTGGAAACTCGCCGGCCGACATTGGGACGAAGGCTGGAAGGAAATCCATCGCTCGTTCTCAAAAGCTGCGTTCGTCCGCTCACTACAGCGGCTCATTCCGGAAGTCCGTTCCGAAGATCTCGTCCCCTGTTCCGCTGGCGTCCGTGCTCAGGCCCTCGGCGATGACGGAAAACTCATCGACGACTTCCACATCATTGCCGGCGAGCATTCGCTCAACGTCTGCAATGCGCCCTCTCCCGCTGCCACTGCCTCGCTCGAAATAGGCAGATACATCGCCGAGCAAGTGCCATCATTGGCAGCGTTGAAAACCCACGCTGCGCGCGCCCATGCTTAACCACTTTCCTTCGAATACTTTCCGTCAGCGCATTTGGAGAATGCGTGTTTCTGTGCTAAGTTCTCATATTCAGCAAAGGCAATACCTCCATTCTCAGGACCTGCCGTCTTCTTGGTCGTCCTCAGATATGCGAGGCATACAGGCTGCTAAAGGTAAGTATGAGAATGAGAACGACAAAGACTTGGTCCCTCGCAAGTTTGATAATTGGCATCCTGGGGGTCGTTTCTGCACACGCACAACAAACGTTCAGCCTCGCCTGGAACGCCAATCCCGAGCCGGATATCGTCAGTTACCGCGTCCATGTCGGCACCTCAACGCGTCAATACACGCAATCATTCGCGACTACCGCTCCCTCAATCGATATCAGCACTTTGCCCGCCGGTCCGACCTACTTCTTCGCGGTAACCGCGGTGAACAGTGCCGGTCTCGAAAGCGATTTTTCCTCCGAAATCTCCAGTGCTGGAGCGCCATCCGGCCCGCTCGTCAATTCCTCTCTTTCCGCCACTGCGATTCGCATGACGGTACAAACCTCGCCGAGCACCGTCGTCGCTTTCGATTCGAGCACCAACCTCGTCGATTGGCAGTTCTTCGCCAATCGCACCGCGAACGCTTCTGGCGTCGCCACGCTCAATCAGACCCGCAGCACTTCCGGCCCTCGCCGCTTTTACCGCGTCCGCTTGCCTTAATTCAGCCGCCCTTCGTTGACTCCTCAGCTCTCGTAACATCTCGTTGCGAGAGCTTTGTCATTTGCGAACGACGTGTGAAGTGGATAAATGGATAAACCCTAACCTTGCATTCGACTGCGTGTTCATGCTTTCCTTCTGATTCACTTAGCGCCTGCTTTAGCCATTCAATCCCATCAAAACATACTTCAATCTTCCTACTCGTTGCGCATCAAAGGGCTTCTCTAAAGTAGCGTTCTACAGTTCTGCTCTCTTCGGCGTCACTGCAACTCTTATGGCGCAAGAACCTCCGCTTTTGGCGCCACGCCCGCCAGAGCCCGCTCCGCCTGCGCCGGAAGCTCCGCAGCCGCGCCCGCCTGCCAGCTACTACGCTTCTTCTCGTGTGGGGGCTGGTTCTGCGCTCGTCCACGAGCAAGCCGCCGCGTTTTGGGGCGTGCAACCATTCGAGGAATTCCTCAAGAACCCGCTACAATGGGGCCCTTTCCAACTTCGCCCCTTCGGTTCATATCGCTTCACCTACGGAAATGGGTTAAACGTCACTCCGGGGAATCAGGTGACTACTGCGCTCCATGAAATTGCGCCCGGTGCAGTCCTCCAATCGCAACATCTCTCTTTCCGCTACTCGCCCACGATTAAATATTATTCCGCCGAGGAATTCGAAGATGGCGTCGATCACGCCGCCTCCGTGGGCGCGAATTTCGGTGTAAACGACTGGACCTTTTCCCTGGGGCACTCTTTCTCGGATACCAAGTCCCCGATGATTGAGACGGGCGCACAAACGCCACAGCAGACCCACAGCACAGTTCTCTCCGCCGCGTACCAATATTCTAATAAAACCTCTTTCGAGTTCAGTCTCAGCCAATCCATTCAGGAAGCGGACGCTCTCAATAGCTCCATTGGTTGGTCGTCCATGAATTGGGCGAATTATCACTGGACGGAAAAAACCTTGATTGGTTTGGGCGTTGGCGGTGGTTATACAAAACAGGATTTCGGCGATGATATGACGAACGAACAGCTTCAGGGGCGCATCGCCTGGCATCCGAGTGCGAAGCTGAATCTTAGTCTCAACGGCGGCGTTGAGTTTCGGCAATTTGTCAGCTCGGATCTCGACGATCAGGTCAATCCAATCTTTGGTGCATCAATCAACTACAGCCCTTGGGAACCCACCACCTTTTCCCTAGGCGCGAATCAAAGCACAGGTGCTTCCCTTCTCGAGGCGCAGACCACCGAAACCATCAGCTTTAACGTTGGTGTTCGGCAACGCCTCCTCGAAGTCCTCCACCTTGGCCTTTTTGCCGGATATCAGCAGCTTGAGTATCAAGGGTATGCCGGCACTGGCTCAGGCGGACTTCAAGAGGATCGCACGGACGAAATCCTCTCCTACTCGGTGGATCTTGGTTTCACCATCTTCACGAAAGGCGAAATTTCCCTCTTCTACCAGCGAAGCGAAAACGATTCGAATGCAGAAGAATTCAGCTACGACAGCGATCAATACGGTTTCCAACTCGCTTACCACTTCTAAACTGATCATCTCGGCGTTCAGTCAATAAGATCCTGTTGCAGGGTTGCCGAGTGCACGCTTCGAGGTTATTAGCCACATTATCGCCGTCTCCCATTCTTTAACGCCCGCATCGCAAAACGATACGGTAGTTACTCGCTAGCCAGCAAAAGGCGAGGACGTCGTCGAGAGATAAATTCCTATGTAAGCAGGCTTTACGCGGCAATTCACGGTCCGTGCCACCAAAAGGCCCTAGGCCATTTTTCTCGCGTTCCTAACATTTTCCGCACCAGTGGTTTGGAATGCACAATTCCAAAACGGGCTGATTTGGCAAGATCGCTGCTCATACCGTTCTCGAATACGCACCGGCAATGAATAGTTACACAAAGACGAAACTAGCCTTAACGGCCGCGGCTCTCCTCGCCGCGATCCCAAGCGTTCAGGCGATCCCAAGCATCTCAGGTAGCATCGATTTCAACGGTCTCAATGCGACCGTTGAAATTACTGGCGCAACTGGCGATAATCCCTTTCTGACTGGCACGGGCTTCGATTTCTCGGATGGAACAAACATCGAAGTCGCCCAAGGCGCTTCCGGTACCTATGCAGGGCTGGTTGGTGAAGTTGGCACCATTAGCGATTTCTCGTTCGATCCACTCGGCGGCGGCATTAATCCAGTATGGTTGTTGAGCGTCGGCGGATTTTCCTTCTCCCTCGACAGCATCTTGAATGTTGCGCGTAGTGATTTTTCGCTGGGCATTGAAGCCGCCGGCACCGCTTCCGGCACCGGGTTTTCTTCCACGCCGGGGACGTTTTACCTGTCCATTGCTGACGATGGTGGAATCACCAAATTCGGCTTTTCCGCTGGAACGGTCGCTGAAGGAACTTCCGTTCCGGACGGCGGCTCAACCGTTATGCTCGCTGGCGTGGCCTTGCTCGGCATCGCTGCGGTGCGTCGCAAACTCTCCTAATCTCAACCGCCCCAAAAATGAACAAAATCATAACAGCTTTCGTAATTCTCGGCGGTTTCATGGCGTCCGCCACTGTGCAAGCCGTTCCTTACATTGACGGCAGCATCCGTTTTAACGGCTACAACAGCGCCGTGGTTGACATCACCGGTGAAGCCGCTGGCCAAAACGAATTCCTTTATGGCACCGGCTTCGATTTCTCGGATGGCCCTAACATCCAGGTAGCCACCGGCACCGGCTCGTATGCTTCCTCTGTCGGCCAGATCGGAACGATCAATGACTTCGTCTTCGAACCGCTTCAGCTTGGTGGCGTCGATCCTGTCTGGATTCTTCTGAACGGTTTCGCTTTCAATCTTCAAACAGTGGAGAAGATTAGCAGGTCAAGTTTCTCTCTTGCGATTCAGGGCACCGGAGTCGCTTACGACCAGGCTGGCAATTACGCCCCCACTCCTGGAACGTTTAGTTTCTCGACGCAAGGGAACGCGAAGAATACCACGTTCACCTTCTCAGCCGGTTCAACCTCGGCTGCTCCTGTTCCTGATGGCGGTCTCACTTTGGGCTTCCTTGGCCTAAGCCTGCTTGGCCTCGTCGCAATGCATCGCCAAAGTTAAGCGATTCAAATCAACTTTTTGCGAAGGCAAGGCGTTCAGCGCCTTGCCTTTTCTGCTTTTGCTTCCTTCCTATTGGCGGCCTTATCTCTCCGCGAAACCGCTTATCCGCGCCCGTCATTCGCGAGAGTTATTGTTGCCGCAAGCGTTTCTTGGGCGATACTCGCCGGTCTTTGGCTGTTTGATCGATGGGCCCCGCGGATCAAGTTCGTATCGCACTAGCGCCGCACCAAACTGGGAATGCGGCTACTCCGTTCCGCTTTTTTTGGATCGCAACCGGTGTGCTCGCCCTTTGCTTCGGTAAAGTCCTGTTCGATTTAATCCGTCACGCGCTCAACGAAAGTCTCCATTCTCACATCTTTCTGGTCCCGTTCGTTAGCGCCTACCTTCTTCATCTACAGTGCGCCGAACTACCGCGCGTAAAAAGAGGCCCCAATCTTACTTCGGGGATCTGTTGGACCGTCGCCGTTTTCTCCCTCGCGGGCTACGCCATCATGCGACCCTTCCTCAGCCACAACGACTATCTCTCCCTAACGGTCCTTTCTTTCGTTTGCTTTGTCTTCGCGAACGTCGCCTGCTTTCTCGGAACCGCTTTCTTCAAAGCTGCTGCCTTTCCCATTCTTTTTCTGCTCTTTCTCGTTCCGTTGCCTGATTTCCTCGTCAACGCTCTCGAGATTGCATCTCAATTCGGCTCTGCCGAAGTTTATTCGTGGATGATGAATCTTTCGGGCGCGACGTATTATCGCGAGGCACGCACCTTCGTTCTTCCAAACCTCACCATCGTCGTCGCCCAAGAATGCAGCGGCATTCGCTCCAGCCTCGTTCTCTTCATCACCAGCCTCATTGCCGGCCACATGTTCCTCCGCACCACCTGGAAGAAATGGGTGCTCGCACTCGCCGTGTTCCCACTCGGCCTCATTCGAAACGCTTTCCGCATTTACATCCTTTCCATGGCGTCAGCACACTGGAATCCTGACGTCATTCACAGTCCGATTCATCATCGCGGCGGTCCTATCTTTTTCGCACTCAGCCTCGTTCCATTTTTTCTCCTGCTCCTTTGGCTAAGAAGAAAGGATTGCAAGCGCCCTAATACGGTGATCTCTGCCTCGTCTCCTTCTTAAAAAACCGAAATGCAAAAAACCATTCTTAACGCTCTCCTTCTTGGGGTTCTATTGGTCTGCGGCTGCAGTTCCGAATCCAAACTCGCGCGGCACATTCAACGCGCCGACGCTTTCTACGAGAAAGGCGAACACGAAAAAGCGCGCATCGAATACCTCAACGCCTTTCAACTTGATCAGAGCAATCCGCACGTTGCCTCCCGCCTCGCCGAAGCTTTCCTTAAGGACGGTGAAGTGATGCAGGCATTCCGGCTCTATGACCGCGCTCTTTCGCTCCAGCCCACCAATAACGACACTCGCATCAAAGTCGCCAGCATTCTTCTCCTCGGCGGCAAGGCAGCCGACGCCCGCGAACACGCAAGCGAAGTGCTGAAGAACGCACCGCTCCATCCCGATGCTCTGCTCCTTTACGCTAATGCTTCGATCCGCACCAACGAACTCGCCGAAGCGCGCACTCGATTCGAATCTCTCGTTGCCGCAAACCCGAACGTTGCGGCCGTTCATCTTGCCAATGCTACCATCGCCCAGCGTCTGCAATCATGGGACAAAGCCGCGGCCGCCTTCAAACGCGCTGTTGAACTCGAGCCAAAATCAGCCAGGAACAATCTCGCTCTCGGCAGTTTCTATTTCCTTCGCGGTGACACAAACAACGCCGGCGTTCATCTAAAAGCCGCAATGGAACTATCTCCCGCAAAATCGGTCGAGCGGCTCGGCTACGCTGAGTTCCTCTTAAAGACTGGCGAATCCAAAGCCGCTGAATCTCTTCTCACTGAAGCGACCACCGCGCATCCTGATTTCACTTCCGCCTGGAACATGCTTACTCAGCTTGCTTTCGCACAGAATGACACCAACAAAGCCGCCACGCTCATCTCCAGCGCTCTCGCCAAGACCCCGAACGATCGCGATGCTCGCCTCAATCAAGCGCGCCTGAAACTCGCTTCGCGAGATTACAAAACGGCGCTCGCGGACCTCCAGCGCCTTGCAGCCGAGCATCCGCGCGACCCTCAAATCCAGTTCCAACTCGCCATCGCTCACCTTGCCAACGAAGATCAGAATCAGGCCTTCGCCGCGGTCGATCGTGCCATCAATTTCAATCCAAACAATCTCGATGCACTTCTCCTTCGCGCCCGCCTGCTCGTTGCGCGCGGCGATTGGAATAATGCCCTGCCCGAACTCAACGATCTCACCCGTCGCTTTCCCAGCGCCTCTCAACCCTACTTCCTCCTGGCCTCCGCTCACCGTGCTCGTGGCGCCACCAACGAAGCTGCCGCTGCTTACACTACCATCACCAAGGCCTTCCCTAAAGACCCGCTCGGTTTCCAACTCCTCGGCGTTTCGCTTCGCCAACAAAATAAGCCATCCCAGGCGCGCCAGGCTTTCGAGGAAGCTCTCGGAATCGCGCCCGATTATCTCGCCGCCATCGAAAGTCTCACCGACCTGGACATCGAAGCGAAACAGTTTGACGCGGCTCTCAAGCGCGTGAGTTTCTACGTGGAGAAATATCCCAAGAGCCCATTGCCTCCGCTCCTATTGGGTAAAATCTATTTTCAGGAACAAAAAATCAGCGACGCGGAAGCCGCCATCCAAAAGGCCATCGCGTTAGAGCCTGAATTCATGCCTGGCCACCGCACGCTCGCCAACCTCTACGTCCAGACGAAAGAAACCGATAAAGCTATCGCCAAGTACGAAGCGATCGTCGTTAAAGATTCCAAAGACATCGCCAGCCGTATCCAACTCGGCATGCTTTACGATGCCACCAGTAAGTTCGACCGCGCGCTCGAAAACTACGAGGCCGTTCTCAAGCTGAATCCCAACTCGCTCGTTGCCCTCAACAACATCGCCTACCTCCTCAGCGAGCGCATCAATCAAGTCGATCGCGCCCTCCAATATGCCCGCCGCGCCCGCGACCTCAACCCGCAGGAACCCGCCGCCGCCGACACCTTCGGTTGGATTCTGTGGAAGAAGGGCCAATATCCCGAAGCTCTTGCCGCCCTTCAACAGTCCGCCGATCGCCTGCCAGATCAACCCGAGGTCCAATACCACCTCGGCATGGCGCAATACATGATCGGCGACATCCAGTCCGCTACCGCTTCCCTCACGAAAGCCACTCAATCGACGAATGATTTCATCGGCAAGAATCTCGCCGCCGATGCTCTCGCGCTCCTTCGAATCAATCCCGCGAAAGGAACGCAGCAGGACATTGAAGCAATTCAAAGCCACGTCTCCAGCAACCCCAAAGACATTTTCGCTCACGTCCAACTCGCCCGTCTATTCGAAGCAAAAGCCGATTGGAACAAAGCCCGCGAAGCTTACGAAAAAGCGCTTTCCATCAATCCCCGTTCTCTCATCGCGCTCTCGGGACTGGCCAACCTCTACGCCACCTCCCTAAACCAGCCAGACCGCGCGTTGGAATATTCACGTCAGGCCTGGAACATCGCCCCGAACGCTTCCACCGCGGCAACGGTCGGCCCTGCAGCCTACAATGCCGGCGATTTCAAGTGGGCCAACGGCCGCCTCATCGAGGCGGTGCGCACTCAACCTTCACCCACCCTGCTCTACTATAAAGCGCTCGCTTCCTACGCTCTCGGCTCGCTCCCGCAAGCGCGCGATGAGTTCAGTCGGCTCATGAACCAGTCCCAAGGCCTCGATACCTCGGTTCTCGGACTCGCCAAATCCGCGCTCGTTCTCGTCAAATTCCACCTTGGCGAGGCTTCCCTCGAGGACGCCGAACGCGCCCTCAAAACCGCCCGCGATCTGAGTCCGCAATTCCTTCCCGCTCTCGTGGCCGAAGGCGAAATTGCTGAGCAGAAGAACGACTTCACCGCCGCGCGCTCCGCTTACGAATCCGTTCTCAGATCCCGCCCACAAGCGCTCGTCGCCCAACGCCAACTTGCCATCCTTCTCGCGGATAAACTCCCCGACGACAACCGCGCCCAACAGCTCGCCACCTCATTGCGCCAGGATTTTCCAGATGATCCCGCGCTCTCTAAAATTCTCGGCAAGGTCGCCTACCGCCGCGGTGAACACCGTGAAGCCGCGCGTCTGCTTTCCAGCGCCGCCGCTCGCCTCCCGAAAGATGCTGACCTTCTCTTTCATCTCGGGATGGCTCAATATCACGCGAAGGAAAAGGCCGCCAAGGACAGCCTAAACAAAGCGATCGCCCTCGCGCCGAACGCTCCCTTTGTAGCCGACGCCCGCAAAACGATCGCCGAGCTGAACTGATACGCAGTTGTTTTTTCGTGAGTGCCGAACGCCGTTCGCTCTTGTAGCTTCGCGAAAGTAGCTCGCGTTCGCACAATCTTATCGTGGACCTCGTCTCGATCTTATTTTTCGCGACTGCGGCGATCGCCGGGGGGATCGCTGCTTTAGCCTTCGTCCGAAATTCTGGCGCCCCTGCGCGCCGCACTTTCTGCGTCGCACTCGGGCTCCTTGCGGTCCAGTCAGCCCTCGCAGGCCTCGTACACAATGCCTCTACCACTGACGCAGCCAACTTCTGGCGCACCTGGTGGCTCGTCCCTCAAGCCCTCTCTCCGGCAGCCTGGCTTCTTTTCGTTCTGAAATATTCTCGCGGCAACTTCTCAATCTCGTTCAAAAACTGGCTACCCATTTTTGTTGCTCTCACCGCCATTCCGCTGGCCACCATCACGCTCCTTCCGGAAAATGTTCTTATTCCGCAGGCAGTCGGCGATTCTCCCGGATCTTTTGCCATCGGTGGTGCCGGATTTATTCTCTATCTTAGCATCGTTCTCGGCTCTGCCCTCATCCTCATCAACCTCGAACGCACCTTCCGTGCCGCCGTCGGCACCATGCGCTGGCGTCTCAAATATGTCATTCTTGGGACCGCCGCGATTTTCATCGTCAAACTCTACACCTCCTCCCAAGTCGTCCTTTTCAAGTCCCACACCCTCACGCTGGACATCATTAATTCCATCGCGCTCCTCATCGCTTGCGCACTCTTCCTTGTCGGCCTCCTCCGTTCCGGGCTGTTCCGCGTCGAAGTTTATCCATCGGAGAAAGTCCTCCAATTCTCCGTCGCGGGAGTTCTCATCGGCGCCTATCTCGTTCTGATCGGACTTTTCTCAAAGATTTTCGCCGGGTGGGAAGGTCCCCAGGCTTTCGCCCTCAAAGCGTTTCTCCTCCTCTCCTCTCTCGCACTTGTTGGCATTCTTCTCGTCTCGGAACGCTCCCGCGACAAGCTCCGCCGTTTTGTCAGCCGCCATTTCCATCGCCCCTTTTACGACTACCGTTCGCTCTGGCTCAACTTCACTGAAAAGAGCGCCACCATCGTCGATGCCGACACTCTCTCCCGCACCGTGGCCGACTGGCTTTCCGAACATCTACGCGTTCTCTCCACTTCCGTCTGGCTTGTCGACAAAGATTCCGGCACCGCCCGCCTCGCCGCTTCCACTGGCGTTTCCGCTCCAGACCAACAGATTACTGGCGCCATTGCTACTGAACTCATCCAGGCGCTCGAACGCGAATCCTCTCCCTTCGACATCGATGATCGCAGTGATTCCTGGATCAATACGCTCCGGGGGTTCTTCCCCGACCATTTCGAAGGCGCGGGCAATCGCATCTGTGTCCCGCTCACCGCCGCCGGACGCCTCGTCGGTTTCTGCACGCTCGGCGACCGCGTTAATTACATTCCGCTCGAACTCCAGGAACTTGAACTCCTGAAATGCGTGGGCGACCAGGTCGCTTCCAACCTCCTCAACCTTCAGCTCTCCAACCGCCTTATTCAGTCCAAGGAAATGGAAGCGTTCCAAACCATCTCCGCTTTCTTCGTCCACGACCTCAAGAACACCGCGTCTACTCTCAATCTCACGCTCCAGAATCTCCCGAAACATTTCGACAATCCCGAATTCCGCAAGGACGCGCTCCGCGCGATCGGCAAAAGCGTCAACCACATCCAGGAACTCATATCGCGTCTCACGCTCTTCCGCCAAAAGCTTGAACTCAACAAAACTTCCGTGGATCTGAACGCCTGCGTCCGTGAGTTCCTCTCGGCCCACAAACAAATCCAAATCTCCATCTCCACCGACCTCGCGGAAATCCGACCGGTCCTCGCCGACCAGGAACAACTCCAAAAAGTTCTCACCAACCTGGTCCTCAATTCCGTCGACGCTCTCCGCTCGGGTTCAAACGGCCTTATTCGCATTTCCACCCGTCAGCACAACGGCACGGTCCAACTCAGCGTCACCGATAACGGCTGCGGCATGTCACCGGACTTCATTGCGCGGTCCCTGTTCCGCCCGTTTCAAACCACTAAGAAGGGGGGCATCGGCATCGGCATGTTCCAAAGCAAAGCCATTATCGAAGCGCACGGCGGCCGCGTCGAAGTTCAGTCCGAACTTCAAAAAGGAACCACCTTTACCATCTCCCTCCCCGCCTGTTGACTTCCCGCTCCGGCGGTTCATTCTCCACAGCAAGGAGAGATAATGAACGCCGACAAACTCAAACCACTCGCCCGCGACCTGCGCAAAACTCCACCGCGCAGTCCGCGCGAAACCCTCGGCGGCTTCGTCATCGCCGCGCGCATGCTCGACAAGGCCCGTGCCGATCTGCTCAGCATCAACGGCGAATACAATTTCTTTCCCTGCGGTCTCGGGGCCTTCTTCTGGAAATTCACCGGCCTGGACGCCCAGAAGTTCAAAGAATTCGTCGCCACCGGTGCCACCGACAAAGAAGTCGACCAATGGCTCCGCGCCAACGCCACCCAGAAGGACCCCAAAGCGATCATCAAGTGGAACAACGAGATGATCGGCCTTCGCCTCTGCGATCTCCCCGACCAGGTCCAGGAATACTTCGAAACCTACATTCCGCAATTCTGCCGGCCGCCCAGCAAAGTAAAATTCTTCTTCGACGTTTACGATGTTGAAGAGGGCGTCTTGTAACGCGCCTGCCTCTCAATCGAATTCCGGCAGCGGAAGATTAAGGACTGGTCGCTCCACGACCGATCTCAACTGCAACTTCTGCTTCGTTTCCCCGCCCGTCTGCAGAAATAACCAATCCCCTTCGAGCCCAGCGTCAATCGTCTCCTTGGCCTCCCATTCGGCGCCCGACGCCGTGAACCGCCCGCGACTCAGCGCCACCCAATCCCCGCCCGTCGATTTCACCCATCCTTCACCGAACCGCGCCCGCCGCGCTTCCTGCGCGCTCTTGTAGTCCCGCCGAAAATCCTCAACGAACGAATACAATCCCTTCAACGGCTGGCCTCCCGTTCGAACGCGGAAAGTCACCAACTTCCGCCACTTTCCATCCTGCAGCACAAAACCAGTATACGCCGTCTTCTCACCTTCCACCTTCCCGCGCACTAGAAACCGATTCGTCTGGCCGATCATCCATTCAAAATCACCCATGCATTGCCCGCCGGTTCCTTCGCCGCCGAACCGCCGAATACGCATTGCCGGATCACTGAACAAAACCTCCACGCGCTCCTCCAATTTCACGGCGTTCGGGTCATCTCCCTTAGTCGGATCCCACACCGAAAAAATGATCACCTTCTTTCCATTGCCTAGTTCCTGGATACCGAAGTAACCGGTGTTCCATCCGCAAGCCATGAAGTAACTGCCCGGGGTGGATTGATCCACGATCATGCTGGTGGTGAAGATCTCGGCATCCGGCGCCGGCCATCCCCAATGCACGGATCGAGCAGCGCGCGGTTCCTTTACGTCCGCAGCGAATAGTTGCAGGCCGGCGAGGAGAAGGAGCGGCAGAGATTTGATGGAGTTTGATCTGTTCGCTCCATCAATTCTGTTTTTTGTGTTTTTTGTGTGTTGTTTTGTATTCAAAATCTTGTAAGGGGTTGATGGTGAGTTATTAGGGTTTTTCAGAGCTGTGTGTGCGCAGGGTGTTTTTTGTGTGTGAGCTGTGTGTGAGCTGTGTGTGTGCCGGGTGTGTGCCGGGTGTGTGCCGGGTGTGTGAGGGTGTTTTTCCGGTGCTTGTTTTGTGTCTGATAACGAACACGGGAACCATGAATCGCGCTGGACCGGGACGAATTCACATGAATTCGCAGACGAGGCAGATCGCCGGTTGGGGACACACTGAACCTGTCCGTTGTGGGTGTGTTGTGGCCACTTGGCCGGGGTGGGCGAACAGGAGACTCGAGGTCGAGGCTTTTGTTCGGACACGGACCGAGCGACCACGAATGTTTGTTCGTGATCATGGGAATGATTTAGCAAAAGAAGGCGCTAGTGTCAACGTGAATTGTGCACGCGGTTAACGGTGAATAGCCACTTACCTGGGTTGGTTACAGGTGGACAATATCTACGTCGTTCCAAGCGTCCTTGAGATATTCGGCGACAATTCTGCGATGACATTGGTGTGGTTTGTCTTCGCTGCATAACAGGCAGGCTCCTTTGAAAAGGTCCGGATCGAGTTGTTTCTCGATCGCACGTTCTTTAATCAGGTCGCGGAAGCGTCTTTCATAATTCTCCCAGCCGCGCTTTTCCTTTCGGTATTCGTCGAGCATCTCCTGAGTGGGCGCGAGCGATGGGAGATGGAGGTATTCGCCGCCGAGAACTTCGCGGGTGAAAAAGTTTAGATCGTCGCGTTTGCTGAAGCCGGCAAGATGACTAGTGTTATTCAGGCGAACATCCAGGATGCGCTTCACACCGGCATTTCGTAGTCGGCCGAAAAAATCCGCTGCGCTCTTTTCTGTAAATCCAATTGTGTAAATCTCCATTGAATCACCGTTCTCGATAAACGCTGTCTCTCTCGTAGTAATAGAGCGCACGCAAAGCCGACGTAGCATGCTCGCCCCAATGAATTCGATAAGCCTGACGCCAGAATCGCTCGGCTTCGGATGGTGCAGTGTGCTCGTGAATGTAAAGGCCGTGACTTAAGTCCTGGTAGATGTCTATTAGATCATCGAGCAACTCGCCTGGAAGGACTTCATTCTTTTCAAGCTCAAAGCAGTCGGCGGATTCGAAGTACCAGTGAAAAGGTAAATGGGGAAACGACCCCCGCACTTCCTTGTAGTCACGCTTTCGGAACTCGTGGGTTCCCGCGTCATCTTTGCCGTCGTCATTGATTTTGACAACGAGATGAATCAACTCAGAAAGTGTAATCACCAGCCATCGCTCCAGATCCGCTTTTGGTTCAGCTGACTCGGCCCACCTGCAGAACTCGTGAGCCACGTCTTTAAAAGTGCGCTTCATCGAATTACCCGTGACCTGCATGTCGTCGCCCATTACCTGTCACTTCCTCGATTCAGATTCCTGACCGGTAGTTTTCAACTTCTTTCCTCCTCCTCACCCTGTCGATACGCAATCTTCAACGCTTGCTTTTCATACGCCTGCTCCAACAACTCCTCCGCTGTTTCAAACAACGACGGCTGATTCAACTTCATCTCCGCGCGCAATCGCTCCTCCAACGTTTCATGCGATTCCAAACTCCCGTCGGCGAGAATGTGCGAGATTTTCACCCCGCGCCTCCGCAATTCCCGGCACACCAAAATTGTCCGATGACAGGTCAGCGGATCCTTCTCCGTGCACATCAACGCCAGCCGAAATTTCTGCACACCCTCCAATACCCGCCGAATCCCCTCCGCAAACGCTACCGTCCGCGCGATCAATTCATACCGAGCCTGCCCATCGACATAACATTCCCGCTCACTCCGCCGCGCCCCCAGCTCCTCTCCCAAGAAAACATAACGGATACTCTCCTTCTTTAACAACGTTTCCAGTATCGGCCGATTAAACTGCGGCAACCGCTGGGAGAATGGACTCGACCGCACATCCCCCACCGCCGTGATTCCATGCAGCCGAAGCAAGCGCACAAACTCCGTCGGCTCGTGTGTTGAATGACCAATCGTAAACAGCTCCTGCATCGTCCGCCCAATTTTTCAACTGAACGAACCCGGCCGCAATGTTTTAACGCAGTTCGCCACTCGGTTTTCGCGCTCTAGTAGTGTCGTTCGAAATTGGAGCTTCACACCACGTGCTCGGTGTGCTATCATTGATAGCAGTAATCAACATGCCACAACTGGTCGTCAGAAAAATCGGAGAAAATCTCGTCAGAAAGTTAAAAGCACGGGCGGGACTCCACGGCGTATCCATGGAAGAAGAGCATCGGCGTATCCTGCGGGAGGCGCTTTTGGGGAAAACGTCGAGCCGGCCATCTTTCAAAGATTTTCTGCTTTCAATGCCCGATTCTGGTTCCGACAGCATTTTCAAGCGAGCCACGGACAGGGGCCGAAGAGTTGCCCTATGAAGGGGTATCTGCTGGACACAAATGTCGTCAGCGAACTTCGAAAAGGCAGCCGTGCAGATTCCAATCTATTGGCCTGGTGGCAGGCCGTTGACGAGGAAGAACTATTCCTGAGCGTGTTGGTGCTCGGGGAGCTTAGAAGTGGCGTTGAAAGAATTAGACGGCGGGACCCTGCTCAGGCTCAAGCGTTAGAACGGTGGTTGGTGGATCTGGAAGACACCTATGCTGACCGAATCTTTCCAATAACAGCAGCAATCGCTGATCGGTGGGGCAGGCTAAGCGCGGGTGACCCGCTGTCGGTCGTTGACAGCCTCATGGCAGCGACTGCAATACAAAATAATCTTACTCTGGTGACTCGAAACACCGAGGACGTTCGACGGACTGGCGTGAATTTTCTGAACCCGTTCGAGAACGTCAGGACATAGCTGAAGCAGTTCCACGCCTCAGGCAGGCGCACTTCTTTTGGCTGGACCGCTCGAATTCTTATCCGCTCAACCGCACAAACCCCGCCGCAATCTTATATTGTTTGCCGTGCCACGGCGGTGTGAGGCTGATGCACACATAGGTTGGGCCGCCCAGGGAAATATCCACACTCAAAGGTTCTTCGCCGTGTAGCGGAATGTCCGGATAACAATCGGTCTGCAAGAGTGGATCAGTCACCGTGAACTCGTGGAACAAGCGCCGATACTTCAGTGAAATGCGCCGATGCTGTTTATCAATCCTGCTGCCGGACTCGTTCAGATTTTTGTCCGTCCATGCGCGGACGGGGCCGACCACTTCGGGCTCGATGAAATACAACGACGCGGGCTCACCCATCGTTTCGACGTAACCGGCCTCTACATCGCGCTTGTGTGTTCCCCAAAGCTGCAGCGGATGATCCAACAATTTGGGAATCTCCTCCATCGGCAAAGTCCCGCGATCCCGCCATGGCGCTCGACGCACCATCAGCCAATTCTCGGGTTGGTCGGGCAACGGCACGATTCCCTCCAGCGGCACATCGATTATATCCAGCAATTGCGGCTCACGCCCCAACTGTTCCAACATCCACGAAACCAAAACTTCGCCGCCCTCCTCCGAGCCAACCACCCGAATCCAACTGCCCAACTCGATCTCGCCCCGCTTCGAAATAATCTCCTTACCCGCCAGGCAGCGCCCCGAGTTCTTCACACTATTTGCCAGCACCACGATGCGCTTAATGACAGCCATGCGCTTCTATAAGCATCGGTGCTTTCGAGTGTATCTTTCAGTGGTGGCCGGGCGAATTCTTTTTGTCTTCTGTTTTTCACCCGTTAAGCTCCGGCCATGTCTGAGCGGAAGGCGCAGATCAAACGCGCCACCAGGGAAACGCAGATCGAAGTAAAGTTGGATATTGACGGCACCGGTAAGTCGTCGATCTCCACTGGCATTCCGTTCTTCGATCACATGCTTACCTTGTTCGCGAAACATTCGGTGGTGAACCTCACGCTGAAATGCAAAGGCGATCTGGAGATCGACGCGCATCACACGGTCGAAGATTGCGGCATCGCGCTCGGGCAGGCTTTTCGGCAAGCGCTCGGCGAAAAAACAGGAATTCGGCGTTACGGAACAGGCTTTAACGCTAACGGAACCGGCAGTGCGTCAACCTCACGCCTAAAAGCCGAAGCATTCGTTCCGATGGACGAAACGCTTGCTCGCTGTGTCATTGATTTTTCGGGGCGGCCTTATCTGGTTTGGCGAGGATTGGATAAACTTGCATATAAGCAACTTACATCCAAAGAGAAGGCGCAGGATATGTCGTCGGCGTTTCGATTTGGGTTAGCACGGGAGTTTTTTCAGGGGTTTACGAACGAAGCGCGTTGTAATCTGCACTTGGAATTGCTGTATGGAGATGAACCGCACCATGTTGTAGAAGCGTTGTTCAAGGCTTTTGCCAAGGCCACGGACTTTGCCTGCCAGCGTGACCCTCGCATCGCCGGCCAGATTCCCTCCACCAAAGGAAAGCTGTAGAATCTATCCACACTCCTGAATAGACCTGCCCTAAACCCCGTCAATCCAATGACGAGCAAACTGAACTATTCGACAGCCAAAGACGAAGAGCTCGTAAAGTCGGCGCAAAGCGGCGACATGGCTGCATTCGAAGAGCTGGTGGCGCGTCATCGCGACAAGATCTATGCGCGGGCATTTAGCATGCTGCGCAATGAAGAAGAAGCGACTGATCTTTCTCAGGAAGCATGGGTGAAGGGTTGGCAGCGACTCGTCCAATTCCAGGGCGACTCGAGTTTTGCCACGTGGATGACGCGGATTGTCATCAACCTTTGCCTGGATCAACTGCGCAAGAACAAGCGCGTTCGTTCGGAGTCGATCGATGAGATGAACGAAGACACGGGCGGGGTGGAACGGCAATTGCCGGTCATTACACCGAACCCGACCGAAGGACTGGAACGGAGCGAGCTTAGGGCGCGCATCGATAAAGCGCTCGGGCAGTTATCCTATGAGCACCGCACCGTGCTCGTGCTACATGAATTTGAAGATTTGGAATACAAACTGATCGCCAAGAAGATGGGATGTTCGATCGGCACCGTAATGTCCCGTTTGTTCTACGCGCGGCGGAAAATGGCATCGCTGCTCGCAGGACTAAAGCGAGAGGAATTGGAAAAATGAACAGAGAGACGCAACTACAGGTCCAGGCTTACCTCGACAACGAGTTAAGCGCTGGCGAAGCGCGCAAAGTGAGCCAGCTCATCAGCTCGGACACATTTGCTCGCGACTTATTTAACGAACTGAAGGGCACCCGCGAAGTTCTGATGGAGAACGAACCGGCGGTGCAGGTTCCCGATTCGCGCGATTTTTATTGGTCGCAGATCCAGCGGCGGATCGCCACCGCGGAACGGGAGCCGGCAGTGAAGCATGCGCGGCCGTGGTGGATTCGCCTGCTCGCTCCAGCGGCGGGCGCGGTTGCTTTGTTCGCGGTTCTTTTGAGCGTGATGAGCCCGAGCAATGAAAAGATCAACATCTCGGGCGCGATCGCTGCCACGCCGCATCAATTGGAGCAGCCTTCGGATGTTTCAACCATCACCTTCCGTTCGGAAAGCGAAGGGGTAAACGTAGTCTGGATTACTAGCGAGTAACCTATAGAGTCGCGCCGCTGTCATGCATATGATGTCCAACGTTCTTCGACCGTTCTTAATCGCTCTTTTTGCCTTGGCAGCTCTCGTGCAGAGCCACGGCGGAGACCAGAAGTTTGCCGCGATGCTCATCTGGGGCACTGACGGCGAAAAGCCGGCAGGCAAAGAAAAAGAACTGAAGGACGTCGATCCGGCGCTGAAGGAAAAGTTCGGCAAGATCTTCAAATGGAAAAACTATTTCGAAGTCAACCGCACCAATGTCACCGTTAAGCCGACTGAGCCCCGCGAAATCGAGCTCAGCAGCAAGTGCAAGGTGAAGATCCACCACACGGACAAAGGCACTGAAATTGAGTTGATCGGCGACGGCAAGAGCGTGTCCAAACAAACCATCACAATGCCCATAAAAGATATTCAAGTCATTGCCGGGCCGGACAAAAACGCGACTGCGTGGTTTGTTGTTCTGAAACCAGAGTAGTCCCGAAGGGCTGGGGAGATTGCCCGGCTAGATAACGTTTGGTGTTCTCCCGTTCCTGCTGGTTAGAACAACACATCCATCTGGATGCGTTCCAGCAGTGTTCCTTCGGTGTAATAAAGCCGGGAAAGCGCTGTGTTGTAATCGCGCCTGGCGGCGGCTTCAGCAATCCGCGCATTGGCCACGTTCTCTTGCGCTTCGAAAACGAGTTGCAGCAAACCTGCGCCGCGCGCTTGGCGCACTTCCTCAACGTCGGCCGCATCGGCCGTGTATCGCACCGCCTCGCGAGCTGCCTCGACGCGATCGAAACTGAATCGCGCCTGGTCGACCGCATCCGCGATCTCCCGCAAAATCATTTCTTCCTTCTGTTTCACGAGCAGGTCGGCTTGTTTCTTTAGCTCTTTGCCGGAACGATAATTCGCTCGTTCCGCCCGGAAGCCGAGCGGCAGGGAGAATAAAATGCCAACGGCGCTGTTTGGCGCGGCTCGATCTTCGATCTGCTCCAACGCGAGTGAAAGGTCCGCCTCTGGTTGTATCGTCGGAAATGCCCGAATGGAATCCGCGCCTTTCAATTTGTAAGAGCCAAAAAGATTCAGCGAAGGCAGAAGCTGATTGCGATAATATTTTAGCGTCAGATCGGCAGTCTCGACGTTAACCGCTAGTTGGAGCAGGTCGGGTCGTTGTCGCAATCCGACGCGCCAACTTTCGGATACATTGAACGTCTGCGGAATCGTCAGGAGCGCGTCCGATGCTTCCAGCGGCACCTGCGTCCAATTCTCCGGCGCTACGCCCATCAATGTGCGTAAGTTGTTGCTCGCGGTCGCCACCTGGTTACTCGCCAGCACCAGGTTGTGTTGCGCTTCGGCCATTTCCGCCAACGCCCACTTTTCTTCCACGGTGGTTCCCATGCCGAAGCGCACCCGCTGCTGCGTGCTGCGGAGCAAATCCTGCCGGGTGCTCGCCAGGCTTTGGAGCGCCCGCAGGTTCTCCCACGCATACGCTAAATCGTAGTAAGCGACCTGGGTCTGGTGAATCACCGTCATCGCGATGAAGTGCACGCCCAGCTCCGTCACTTTCAGGTTTTGTTTATTGACCTTGATCTGCCAGCGCGGCAGGTCGATCCAGAAGTTTCTCAGCAGGGGCTGCTCCGCGTAAAACCCGGCATCCACTTTGTAAGAATCAAAGTTCAGAAAATCCCGCGTTCCCGAACTATGCACGTAGCGGCCGTCTAACCTGTAGTTCAACCCGCTCGGGAGAAATCCGCTGACGTCCGCCGACACCAGGTCCAGATCGGCCTGGTAAGGCGAATCCACTGCGGGATTCAATGGGTCGAACCCGCCCGGGTCACTGGATTCCTCGCGGGAATATCGAGTGGTGAAGAGCGGATCGTAATAGGCGCCGGCCAAACTCACTCGATTTTGCGCGACTTCCTGCGAAATGCGTTCGACTTGCAACGTCCGGTTCTGCAACAGCGCGTTATCCAGCGCTTCACGCATCGAGATGGCCCCGCCCTGGCCAAGGTTCTGCGCGCGTATCGCGATCGCTCCAAAGGACAGGAGCAACACCGACCTTAAGCAACAGCGCAAACCTGCGCGAACACACTGCGAACGTTTCATTGGCTTGGTTTTCCGCGGCATGTCGTACTGCTCATGCGCTGTGGGCACAGTGTTAAACGAAGTGAAACGAAATCGCCAGCAGTGAATCACGCCGAACGCACCATTTAAAACTGCTGCTCCAGTTTCCCGCGCTTGCGCGCCGGTTTCCAAAAGGTCTGAAGGCCAGGCGGTATGCGGATTTCGAGCAGATCTTTTCCAATCACTCGCAAGAACAATCCAAGGGGTGTCACCACCAGCAAATAGAAAATCGTCAGAATCACTTTTCCGACAACTTGCCCAATGTGGAACGATACGGTCATCGCCCCGCGATAGAACCCACGAAACATCTCGGGGTTGAGCACTGCCAGCACCACGCCTATCGTCGCAACGCTCACCGCCATGCTGTAGCCGCGCGCATCGATCCACTTTTTCCAGAATGCGATTCCGCCTAGCACCAGCAGCATCGCGCAGCACAACAGCGCGAAATTACGCCACTCTTTTGGATCTTCCTTCAGCCGCGGTTTCATCATCAGTCCAGCACCTTTCGCGTGGAAAATTTATGCGGTGGTTGCTTTGTTCGTTCCAAAATGAAATTCCCAATCGCCAGGTAATCCATCTCGGTTTGCAGGAAGCAGCGATACGCGTCCTCCGGCGTGCAAACAATGGGCTCGCCTCGAATATTGAAAGACGTATTCACCAGCAGCGGACAACCGGTGAGCCTCTCGAATGCGCTAATTAAATTGTGGAACTTCGCATTCTCCTCGCGGCGGACCGTTTGAACCCGCGCCGAATAATCGACATGGGTCACTGCGGGAATTTTCGATCGAACCACCTTCAGCCGCTCGAACCCGCTTCGCTCCTCGCTCACGTTTGTTCTTTGGCTTTCCTTCACCGGGGCGACCAACAACATATAGGGCGAATCCGAATTCAATTCGAAGTAGTCACTCACCCGCTCGCGCAAGACCGCAGGGGCAAACGGCCGAAACGATTCCCGCTGCTTCACTTTTAAGTTCAGAACGCGCTGCATTTCCACCGAACGCGGATCACCCAGGATCGATCTGTTCCCCAGAGCGCGTGGCCCGAATTCCATTCGTCCCTGCACCCAGCCGACAACTTTTCCGTTCGCCAGAAGCTCTGCCGTCTTCGCAATCACTTCTTCTTCACTGCACCGCACGAACACCGCGGAATAATTTTCCAACGTCCTTAAAATCTCCGCCTCACTGAACTCCGGGCCCAGCAGCGAAGCTTTCATTCGATCGCCCGTTGTCGGCGCGACGCGCGGTTCGCCTTTGACTTGCAGGTGCCGATGCCATGCAGCTAATGCCGCGCCCAGGGCCCCCCCCGCATCGCCCGCCGCTGGCTGCACCCAGATGCGCTCAAAAATCCCTTCCCGCAAAATCTTACCGTTCGCCACGCAATTCAGCGCCACCCCGCCCGCCATGCATAAATTCCTGCTGCCAGTTACTTCCTTCGCTCGGCGCGCCAGCCGCAAGATCATCTCCTCCGTCACCTCCTGGATCGACCGCGCCACGTCGAAATGCGTCTGATCGAACGCTCCTTCCGGCTCCCGAGACGGCCCGTCGAAAAGCGCGTCGAACTTCTCGTTCGTCATCCTTCGTCCCAGCAGAAAATCAAAATACTCCAGGTTCAGCCGAAAAGACCCATCCTCCTTCAACACCAGCAACTCATCGCGAATTTTGTCGGCGAATCTCGGTTCACCGTACGGCGCCAACCCCATCAACTTGTACTCGCCCGAATTCACCCGGAACCCGCAATACACCGTGAATGCCGAGTAGAGCAGCCCAAGCGAGTGCGGAAAATTCAGTTCTGCAATCGGCTCAATCTCATTCCCGATCCCACGCGAAATCGTCGTCGTCGCATATTCACCAACTCCGTCCACCGTCAAAATCGCAGCCTCTTCGAACGTACTCGGAAAAAACGCGCTCGCCGCGTGCGCTTCATGATGGCCGCTGAACAGGACCGGCACCGCCTTTGGTAAATTTAATTCGCGCTGAATCGTGCCGCGCATGTTCAACTTCTCCGCCAGCCACCCCGGCATGCTCCCCACGAACGAACGGAACCCCCGCGGCGCAATCGAAAGAAACGTCTCGAGCGCCCTCGAAAATTTCAGAATTGGTTTCTCATAAAAAACCACCGCATCCAAATCCCCAACCCCAATTTTCCCTTCCGCCAAACAATACTTAATCGCATTGGTCGGAAATGATTCATCATTCTTCTTCCGCGTGAATCGCTCTTCCTGTGCCGCCGCCACGATATCCCCGTCGCGCAGCAACACCGCCGCCGAATCATGGTAAAACGCCGAAATTCCGAGAAGATGGCGCATCGCTTAAAGAAACGGATACAGAAACGGCGCCAAAATCGACGAATTCGTGAAAACAATCACCGCCCCGATCGCCACCAGCAGCAGCACTAGTGGCAGCAGCCACCACTTTTTCTCCTGCCGCAAAAACAACAAAAACTCTTTCAACAACTGCCACATGGCTGCGCGGCTACATAGCTTTATTCCCGGCGAAAATTCAATCGCTATCTAAAGGCGCGACAGGTTCATCTCCTTGACCGTGCTGTTCCGGCGCATAGATTCACCGCACTAAACTCGAAGCTTTCACGACCCCGATGGACAAAACCGCAAGCGTCACCCCAGCGCAAACCGCTGCCCCTCCGTCCGCCATCGCCTCGGGTCTCAGCGATAAACTCGCTATTGACGTCAGCGCCGCATCGCTCGGCCTCTTCCGTTTTTTCTTCGGTGTGGTGATGTTGCTCGAGGCGATCTCAATCGTTCGACCCATGGCGAGCGCGGCGGGTTCGATTCCCTTGGAGACCTATTACACCTCGCCCGAAATTAGGTTTCACCTTCCCTACGCGGCGTTTACCTGGCTGCCCCTTTTCGCTCCCGGCGTCGTTAGGTTGATCGTTGGATTGCTCGGCGTTGCCAGTGCTGCCCTCGCCTTCGGCGTCGCGTCGCGAATCTCCGCTGCGGTCGTCTTCTTAACCTGGGGCTACCTCTACGCGGTTGAATCAACCCGCACTTATTGGATGAGCTACTACTATCTGGAATTGCTCGTCGCATTCCTGCTCATCTGGGTACCGGCCGGACACCGCTTTTCGATGCGCAATTTATTCGTCGATTCAAACTCCAAAAAGAACGCTGCGCTGGCTCCGGTTACCGTGCCCTTCTGGTCGATTCTCCTGTTCCGCCTTCAACTCGTTATTACCTATTTCTACGCTGGCCTCGCGAAAATAAATGCGGATTGGCTCCTTGATGCACAACCCATCCGAAAATTCCTTGCCGACGCCTCTGTTGGTGCTCCGGCTGCTCTGCAGTCGATCTTCAACCACGTTCCGTTCGCTTTTTTCCTGTCCTGGGCCGGCGCAATCTTCGATCTTTCCGTTGGATTTCTCCTCCTCGCGCGACGCACCCGCGTGCTCGGGATGCTGCTCTTGATCGTCTTCCATTCCACGAATCATCTCTTTCTCTTCGACGACATTGTTTGGTTTCCATTGCTCGGCGTGCTCAGCGCCACGATTTTCCTAAATCCGGATTGGCCGGATCGCTTCTTGAAATGGCTGCGCAAACCGCATCTGACTAAGCCCGACCTCAAGTGGCTTGTTCCCGGTGCAATTCTTGTTCCCATCCTCGGCGCTGCACTCGGTTGGAAATCCGCCGCTGCAGAACGCTTCCGCGCAACCTCCCCCATTTCAAAACTCTGCCTCTCACTTTTCATCGCTTGGATCGCCTTCCAGGTATTACTCCCGGCACGCCACCTCCTGATTCCCGGAGATGTTAGGATTACCTTCGAAGGCCTCAGCTTCAGTTGGCGCCTCAAAGCCGAAGTTTATCGGGTTGAGCCCGCGCAAATCATCATCGCTGACGAACAAATCATTTCAAAAACCGGAGGCGAGCACGTCATTCACTGGGATAAATGGTCGTCGGACAAAACTCTCTTTCGTTTCGTCGATCGCGCCTCCATCGTCTGGACGAACCTTCCAGAAATCGTCGTCGTCCACGAACCGCTCTTGGGCGACCGGATCTTCTACAATCCCGTTTCGGCAGGACGTTCCCTCAACGAAGCAGAAGCTCGCGCGCGCATCACCCAAATTTGGCAGGAACGATTTGGACGTGCTCCGAGCGGCATGGCGCGAACCTTCCCCGTCGCAGAAATCCTCCAGGGCTATGCGCGATCACTCCAAAATCGCGGAGCTTCCGCCGACCGATCCCCGCGCGAATTGCTGCGGAACATGTTCACCGATCCTAAGTTGTCCGCGCTCACCAGGCGCCTTCATCCTTTCGATTCCGAAGGTGCAAACAGCGCCGATTTGCCGTTTTTGATCATTGAAGACCCTCAACTGCTTAGAGCCAACCCGGCTGGGAAAACTGAAATCGTAGCGAATCTCTGGAAAACGGGCCCGGAACAGCAAGCTCCTGCCGAAAAGATCCGTCATGAGGGAGGAACTCCAGTCTCGCGCTTCATGCTGAAGGATTCGACTTCCTCGGTCGAACTGCTCCCATACGCGGCTATCGTCACCTTCTCGAACGCACCGAATTCTCCCGTCGTCGCATGGAACATGTTCAAAGATGCAACCCTCTCCAAAGCGATGCACATCAGCACCAACCCCTTCCTCTTGCAACGTTACGCCCTGCGCGTTGCAAAACTCTGGCACGAAGCCTCCGGCCACACCCCCAAAGTGCACGCGCATACCGCAATTTCTTTCAATGGCCGCCCCCTCCAGCAGAGCGTTGACCCCGAAATCGACCTCGCCGCAGTCCAGCTCAATCACTTTACCCACAACCCCTGGATAAATGACCTTAAACAGGGACGAATTCCACCTGCCCAGGCACGGCGTTAAAAATATCGGCGCTTTCAGGCGGGCGATTCAGCTACATGGAAGAAAACGGGGGCTTTCCGTTGTCGGCTTTGGCCAGGGCAAAAAAAACGCGCTGGAATCTTTCGTCACATTTTCTTTGACATCTTTTATCAAAATTGCGAAAACAACTCTTACCCAAAACTGTTTCGCGGCCGAAGTGGCTGTGGGACTAATAAGATACAACCATGCATAGACTACCCTTAACAGGTGATCTGTCGTCTCGTACGAGACAGAAATCCGCTGTTGTCGGGTTGCTTGCCGCCACGCTTATCGCTGGCGCAACAACTTCACAAGCGGGTACTGCCACGTTCGATTTCGAGACAGACCCTCTCGCTCAAGGACTCACCATCACCACCAGTCACGACGCTGCCTGGGTGACAACTGGCGGAAATCCAGGTGGATTTCTCGCTCTCACTTACTCCGAAAACAGCCAAAGCGGTGTTGTTACCTTCCCGGACATCGATGCGGGCAAACTCGTCAAAGCTTTCCGCTTTGAAGCAGATGTACGCGCTGGTAATTCGCAAGGAGATCGTCCTGCTGACGGCTTTGCTATCAGCTTCGCACGCTCAGGCGACCGCTTCTTCAACGACGGCAGCTTCGCTGTTGGTGGCCCACCAGAATTCGGGACTGAAACTGGTCTCGCCATTTGCTTCGATACTTGGGCTGGTAACAACGAACTCCCTGGTGGCGATATCGAAGGCTTGATCGTCCGCGTCGATAACGTCTCGATCAGCAAAACGGATTTGCCGGTACGCAACGGTGCTTGCGACGACCTGAACAGTTTGCAGACCGGTCTCCGTGATGCTGCATTCTGGACGGACTTTGCCGCCGACCCGGATAATAATTCGCCCCGCTCTCCAGCAGCTTGGGATACTCTCTGCTGGCAGAAGGTCGTCGCTGACCTCGACGAAACCGGCAAGCTGACCGTTACATGGAAAGGCCGAGCCGTTCTCTCTAACTTCCAGACGACCTACTTCCCGAGCGCGAGCCGCCTCGTTCTCTCTGGCCGAACTGGTGGCGCTAATGAGCAGACCCACTTCGACAATATTAAACTCACCACGATTCCCGCCAGCCAGCCGATCTTGAGCCAGGCAAGCGGCGATGCGTGCGGGGTCAGCTTCCAGATAGCCGACGCCGGGGCGATTTCGGTGAATCAAAGTTCGGTCACGGTCACGATGAATGGAACTCCGGTCACTCCGAGTGTTTCGTATACCGCCCCGAACACCACGATCACAGTTACCCCGGCAACCCCGCTTCCGCTTGGTTCCACCAACACGTTCGTGATTAACTACACCAGCACTGATGGAACACCTAGCGGCGCGTTAACACGCACCTATGTGGTGCCGGCGACCGCTCTGGTTCCTGCCGCAGCGGCAACCACGCAGTTCACAGCCGCCAGCAGTGGTTTCACCTACCGCATTCACCAACTTGCGACCGGTCGCGGTCCTGGTGACGCAAACTTCGTCGAACAAGGTGAAAACCAGGCTGCTGGTGGATTCCTCGAAGTCAACGGAACCCCTCGCGCAAACGTTGCTGAACCTTCAGCCGCTAACGGTATCGTTGAACTGATCAACTGGGAACAGAATGGCGGAGACCTCGCTGGTAATCCGGATAACTTCAACTCCGTCGAACCCGAAGCTGCTCCGCAGGCGAACTCGACGATTCCAGGCATCCCTGGTATTGAAGAAGTGCCCGATACCGACAACGTCGTCGCTGAAATCCTTACCTTCCTCGAATTAAAGAGGGGTTGCCATGTTCTCGGCGTAAACAGTGACGACGGTTTCCTCGTCACTCTCGGTCACAGCCCATTCAGTCCCGTCCTCGGTCAGTTCAGTGGCGGTCGCGGTGCGTCCGATACAACCTTCCGCCTTTTCGTTGAGCAGGATGGTGTTTACCCAGTCCGACTCCTTTGGTGGGAAGGTGGCGGTGGCGCTAACGTTGAGTTCTTCAGCGTCGTCGGCACGAACAAATACCTCATCAATGATCGCAGCCAGACCGCCGCGATCAAGGCTTACAGCCAGGGTAGCACCCCGGGCTACCTCGATTCACTCGCTCCTGCCAACAATTGGAACGGTGCGAATCCAACTGGCCCAGTGGTTGTTACCTTCACGAACGGTCTCACCAGCTTGAATCAAGCTTCGGTGATCCTGAACGTCGACGGCACAGTGGTCACCCCGGCTCCGCAAGTCAGCGGTGGCACCGTTACGTACCGTTTCGCTCCGACGACCCCATGGGCGTTCGGTTCGGCTCATACCGGAAGCGTTGTCTATGCCTTCGGTGCAGGCACAACCGTAACTCAAGCCTTCCGCTTTGGCGTTCGCAGCCAAACTTTGGCTGACTTCGGCCCCGGCGGTTTCGCAATCGAAGCTGAACATTTCGACTACAACTCTGGCCAGCATATCACCACCGTCGACACCATGCCCTATATTGGCGACGAGTACGATACGCTCGGCGCTGTTCGCGATACTGATTACCGCGCTCCGGATAACGGTCCGTTCAACGCCGCAGGCGGTCCGGATGGTTACGCCTATCGTACCGGTATCCCTGCCGAACCAGCTCCATCAGTGAATCGCTTCGTTCCGATGGATGCTCAGACAGCAGCCGGAACGCTTGACACTACCCGTCCAGGCGGATGGGAAGTGACGACCAACTACAAGATCGGTTGGGTGGGTGACGAGTGGTATAACTATACCCGCGTCGTTACTAACGGTAATTACAAGATTATCGGTGTTCAGTCGCACGGCAACGCAGCGGGTGATCCAAATCGTCTCCGCGCGCGTTTCGGCGTCGTGCTGGCAGGCGCTGGCACTCCAACGCAAACTGTCGTCGAAGTCGGTTCTTATAGCCGTCCGGCCACAGGCGGATGGGGTGAAAACGCCATCTCTGTCGCTCAACAGGGTGGCCAGGACACCGTCATCAACTTTGGCGGCACAGCGGCTGGAACATCCACGCAGACCCTCCGGGTCTGGGCAGACGAAGGCGACTTCGACTGGTGGGCTCTGATTCCGACAACCGAACCGACACCCGCACCTTCGGTCACTTCTTCAAGCCCGCTTAACGGTGCTTACACAGTAGCCGATGCGCTGACCTTCGGGATCACAGACGTCCTACGTCAGCACAAGATCAACCTCAGCTCTGTGGCCCTAACGGTGAACGGTGCGAATGTAACTTCAGCCGCGCAAATCACCGATACAGCAGCTGGCGTTGACGTCCGATATGCACCGGCTGGTGGATTCGCTGCGAATACCTATAACTACACGCTCACGTTCACTGACACGAGCGGAGCAACTCGCACTCATACGGGTAGCTTCATCTCGGTCAACAGCCCGAACGTGTTCGTGATTGAAGCGGAAGACCTGAACCATGGCAGCGGTCAGACCGTCGCCGCAGCGAGCACTATGCCGCTGCAACAGGGCCTCTATAACGGGTTGGGCGCTGTCGAGGGCGTTGATTACAACGTCATTGACGACCAGGCGGGTGAGGCAACTTACCGCGTCGGTGAGACTGCAGGTGCCAACATCCCGATGAACGGTGGCGGCGATCCAGATCGCGGTCCATTCAACGTCACGCCGAGCTACAAGATCGGCTGGACCTCGGGCGGTGCTACACCGGAATGGTTCAACTACACCCGCACCTTCCCAGCGGGCACATACAACGTCTACGCTGCTCTCTCACACGGCGGCGGCGGACCAACCGCTGGTAGCCTGCAAACTGTTGCAGATGCTACCGTGACGAACCAGACGCTCACCGAGCAAGGTACGTTCAACATCGCCGGCGGTACGGGTGGATGGGGTGTTAATCGCCTCGTTCCGCTCATCTCTGGCGGTAACCTCGCCAGCGTTTCGCTCAGCGGTACCCAAACCGTGCGCATGACCATGGCGTCGGACGCGGACTTCGATTACCTGTTGTTCGTCCCGGCTGGCGGACCTCCCCCGGGTGCTACGATCACCAGCGTCACCCGTTCTGGTGGCAACATCACGATCAACTGGACCGGTGGCGGTCGCCTCTTCTCAGCCCCTGCGCTGAACGCGGATGGAAGCGCCACATGGACTCTGGTCGCGGGTCAAACTGCGACCTCTGCAACGGTGCCAGTATCAGGCAACGCGCAGTTCTTCATGGTCCGTCCATAGTTCGTAGTAACTAGAATTCGCAGGGCCGGAGGTTCGCCTCCGGCCCTTTTTCTTTTGAGCAGTGACTCCGACTATGCGACCTTCCACTCACTGCGATGTGTCCTCAGCCTTTTCTCAACAGGTTCCTTCTCGCAGTCTGCTCGTGCATTCTCGTCGGTAGCGGATTTGCGGCAGAGTCATGGAAGCAACGCGCAGGTTTCCGTTCTCTTTCCATCTCACCGGCAGAGTCTCCAAAACCCGGCTTCACACTTACCAGCGGTCAAGGTTCCATCGCCTTCACAAACGCTCTCTCCGAAACACGCCACCTCACCAACCAGATTCTCCTGAACGGCTCCGGCGTCGCTGCTGGCGACATTAACAACGATGGGCTCACCGATCTCTATTTTTGCGGTCTCGACTCACCCAATGCCCTCTTCAAGAATCTCGGTAACTGGCGCTTCGAAGAAATCGCTGCTTCCTCCGGCGTGGATTGTTCCGATCTTCTCGCCACCGGTTGCGCGCTCGCGGATTTGGATGGCGACTCCGACCTCGATCTGCTCGTCAATTCAGTAGGGCAGGGCACGCACCTCTTCTACAACGACGGCCAGGGAAAATTCACAAAGGGTCCAGTCCTGAACCAAAACCTCGGCGGCATGTCTTCCGCCCTGGGCGATCTCGACGGCGATGGCTACCTCGATCTTTATATCGCTAACTACCGCACGCTCGGTTTGATGGATATTCCGAACGCTCGCGCCACCTTCAAAACCGTCAACGGGAAATCTTACGTCGAAACCTTCAACGGCCGCCCCACCACTTCCCCGGATCTCACCAATCGCTTTTCCGTTGGCGGCGGCATCGAAGAAAATGGCGAACCCGATCTCATCGCCCGTAATCAAAGCGGCACAAATTTCACCGCAATTCCCGCGACTTCGTTTTTCGATTCCGCAGGCAACCCGTTGCCGACAGAATTCTTCGATTGGGGCCTCGCCGTCGCCATCCGCGACATCAACGGTGACTCGCTCCCCGACATTTACGTCTGCAACGATTTTCAATCCGAGGATCGCCTCTGGCTCAATCAGGGTTCCGGCAAGTTCCGCCTCGCGCCACCGCTCACTCAACGCAAAACCAGCCTCTTCTCCATGTCCGTGGATTTTGCTGACATCAACCGCGACGGTCACGACGATTTCCTCCTCGCCGACATGCTCAGCCGCGAGCACTCGCAGCGCATGCGCGATCTTCCGGACGCACCACCGCCCTATAACATCGGCGAGTTCGGCAACCGCCCTCAGTACAGCATCAACACCCTCTTCCTCAATCGCGGCGACAACACCTTCTCCGAAATCGCTCAACTCAGCCGCATCCACGCGACCGACTGGACCTGGTCCTGCATCTTCATCGACGTCGACCTCGATGGTTGGGAGGACATCCTTTTCTCCAACGGCATGGAACGCGCCGCACGCGACCTCGATGTCGCCGATCGCATGAAAACGCTGCGCGCCACCCGCCGCATGTCGGACGCCGAGATTTTTCGCGCCCGCAAAGCGTTTCCCCGACTGGCCCCGCCGAACCTCGCTTTCCGAAACAAACGCGACCTCACCTTCGAGGACGCCAGCGCCCAATGGAACTTCAACCTCGCCGGTGTTTCGCACGGCATGGCGCTAGCAGATCTCGATAACGACGGCGACCTCGACGTCGCAGTCAACAACCTGAATGCCCCCGCCGCGATCTACCGCAATGACACCTCCGCGCCGCGCGTCGCTGTCCGGCTCAAAGGCACCTCTCCAAACACCCGCGGCATTGGCGCAAGAATCACCGTCCGAGCCGAAGGCCTCCCAACCCAATCACAAGAAATGATGGCCGGTGGTCGCTATCTTTCCTCGGATGATCCGATTCGCACCTTCGCCGCCGGTTCCGCTCGGTCCGTCGAGATTGCCGTGCGCTGGCGCGACGGTTCACAATCCCGCCTCACCAATTTGCCTCCGAACCACATTTACGAGATTGATCAATCATCCGCTCGCACGCTCGCCAATTCGCAGCCGCAATCCACAAATGCGCCCCCACTGTTCGAAGACGTTTCGCACCTCCTGAATCACTCGGTTCCAGAGCAAGGCTACGACGATTTCGCCCGCCAACCCCTCCTCCCACGCAAGCTCAGCCAAAACGGCCCGCCCATCGCCTGGCTTGATTGGAACAATGACGGCTGGCCAGATCTCGTCGTTGGCGCTCCCAAAAATGGAACGCTCGCTCTCTTCCTGAACAACAGAACCGGCGGTTTTACCCGCGCCTCCGAAGCTCAATACAACGGTCCCGTTAAGCGCGATATCGTGTCACTTGTCCCATTCGTTTCAGAAGGGAAGCCCATGCTGCTGGCCGCGCTTTCAAATTACGAAGACGCTCTCGCCTACAGCCCCGCCGTGCTCGCTTTTTCACCTGGAGCTACCTCCGCTTCAGAAATCGCTCCCGCCTGGGAAGCCTCTGCTGGTCCCATGGCTCTCGCCGATATCGATTCTGACGGCGACCAGGATTTATTTGTCGGCGGTATGGTGATTCCTGGCCGTTATCCGGCCGCAGCGTCTTCACGCCTCTTCAAAAGCGAAAACGGAAAATTCGTCCTCTACCCTACTGAATCCGCCTTAACCAACCTGGCGCTCGTCACGGGCGCAGCCTTCGCCGATCTCGATTCCGACAAGGACCTCGATCTCATCCTGGCGTGCGAGTGGTCGCCGGTCCGTATTCTCATCAACAACAACGGCAAGTTCGTCGATGCCACTGATCGCCTGGGCCTCAACAATCACAAAGGGCTCTGGCAAGGCGTCGCAACCGGCGACTTCGACAAAGACGGCCGCATCGATTTCGTCGCCAGCAACTGGGGCCGCAATTCAAAATACCAGAACTCCCCGTCGCATCCCGCGCGGCTTTATTATGGCGACTTCGACGATGACGGCACCTTCGACATTATTGAATCGCATTTCGAACCTTCGCTTGCCAAGGATGTCCCGGACCGCCAGCGCAATGTCCTCGGCTCCTCGCTCAGCTTCATCAACGACCGTTTCCGCACCCACGCCGCCTATAGCAAAGCCAGCGTCGACGAAATCCTCGGCGAAGCCCGCAATCGCGCCGCCGTCGCCGAAGCAAACCATTTCGAAACCACCGTTTTTCTGAACCGCGGTGATCGGTTCGAAGCGCGCCCTTTGCCCGTCGAAGCGCAGTTCGCCCCCGCCTTTGGCGTCTGCGTCGGCGACTTCGATGACGACTCAAACCTCGACATTGTCCTCGCTCAAAATTTCTTCGCGGTCACACCGGAAACACCGCGCCACGACGCCGGCCGCTCTCTTCTCCTGCGTGGCGATGGCAAAGGAGATTTCACTGCACTCGCCGGCCATGTGAGCGGTTTACTCGTTTACGGCGAGCAACGCAGCGTCGCGAGCGCTGATTTCGACAAGGACGGTCGGCTCGATCTCGCCATCACCCAAAACGGTGGAGAGGTAAAACTCTTCCGCAATCGCACTGTGAAGCCCGAGGCTAATCAGTAGTTTTCCGCCGCTTACGCGAACAAACTCTGTATCTCTTCCCACGTAAGATTGTTCGCCATCTGCTCCTCCCCGCTCAACGTTGATTGGATCAACTCGCGCTTTTTGTTCTGCAAATTCAGGATTTTTTCTTCCACCGTTCCGCGCGTAATCAGCTTATAGCTCGTCACCACGCGCGTTTGCCCGATCCGGTGTGCGCGATCCGTCGCCTGTGCTTCCACCGCCGGATTCCACCACGGATCAAAATGAATCACCGTATCCGCCGCTGTTAAGTTCAGTCCCACGCCACCGGCCTTCAAACTGATCAGGAAAACAGGAATGTTCGCCTTGCTCTGAAATTCCTGCACCACCTTCGCCCGATCCTGCGTGCTCCCATCCAAATAGCTGAACTCAATGCTCTCGCTCCTCAAATGCTCCTTCAGCAGCGCGAGCATCTCCGTAAACTGGCTGAACACCAGCACGCGATGCCCGCCATCGATCACCTCCTGCAACAACTCGCCAAACAGCTCCACCTTTCCCGAATTCGCCTCGCTTGCGCGCTCCAGTTTCAGCAAGCGCAAATCGCAGCACACCTGCCGCAGCCGCAACAGCGCAGTCAAAATCACCATTCTGCTCTTCTGGATTCCTTGGTGCCCCACCGCGGTTGAAATCTCCTGCCGGCTGCTCTCCAGCAATTGTTGATACACCTCCTGCTGCTCCGCTGTTAATTCGCAGAACGACACCTGTTCCAATTTCTCCGGAAGATCCTTCGCAACCTCCGTCTTCAATCGCCGCAGTAGAAACGGCCGAATCCTCCGCGCCAGCCGCGCCTTCGCCTCAGCATTATTCTCTCGCGCAATCGGCGCTTCATACCTCTCCTTGAAATCCGTCGCTGAACCCAAATAACCCGGCATCAAAAAATCGAAAATCGACCACAGATCCAGCACTGAGTTCTCAATCGGCGTTCCCGTCAACACCAGGCGGTTTCTCGCCCGAATCGATTTCACCGCCTGCGCGTTTTGTGTCTGTCGATTCTTAATATGCTGCGCCTCATCCAGTGCGACCGTGTCGAACTCAATCCCGCGATAAACATCCGCATCTCGCCGAATGAGCGCATAACTCGTCACCACCAAATCGGCCTTCTCAATCTCCGAAAACAACTCCGCGCGCTTCGGCCCATGGAGCGCAATCACCTTCAACTCCGGCGTAAACTTCGCAGCTTCCGCCACCCAGTTAAAAACCAGCGAGGTCGGGCATACAATCAGCGACGGCAATGTTTCGTTTCGTCGCTCAACAACATATTTTAAGAACGCGAGCGTCTGTAGCGTTTTGCCCAAACCCATTTCATCCGCGAGGATTCCGCCAAACCGATTCCGCCTCAGAAAATCCAGCCATCCCACGCCATGTTTCTGATACGGACGCAGAACATCTTCCAGGTTCCCCAGCGGCGGCACTTCAAACTTCGCCTCGCCGCTATGCTGCTGTGCCTTCGCGCGCCATTCCTGCGGTGCTTTGACCTGCCATGATTTATTTTCCGCGAGCGCAGCCGACAAAAATCCCGCCTGCTGGTTGGCAATCCGATATCCATTCGCGTGCTGCTCCGGCGCACAATCGAGCAACACTTCCTGCAACTCCTCCACCGCGCCGGTATCGATGATCGCGAATTTCCCGTTCGGCAGGCGCGTGTGACTCTGCCCCGACCGAATCAACCGCTGGATTTCCGCGGTCGAAAATTTCTGACCTGAGCCGCTCTTGTACGCTACATCCACATCGAACCACTGCTGCCCGGACGGCGTCACTTCGAAGCTCGGTTCGATCCGTTCCAGGTTCTTCGCTGTGCTCTTCTCCAGCCGTTCCTCCAGAACCACCTTCCATTCGCGCTCCAGCTTGTGGTAATCGCGCGCGAAAAAGTTCAGCACCGAACTCTGTCCCGCGAGTTGCAGCACGCCTTCCTCGTGCGGTCCGGTGAATCCCGCCCTTTGTAATTTCCCAAGCGCAGCCTGTTCGACCGCCAAATCCCGCGTCCCATACCGCGTCGCGCTGCTCGGGTCGGGCATCCACACCGACTCCTTGGCCGACGCTGTCCCAGCCGTGATCCGCTTGCCGCCGTAATCGAAATGCAATTTTCCCTCCAGGTGTGCAATTCCTCCCGCGAGTTCCAGCACCACGCGCGGCGAGGCCGTCACCAACTCGAATTGCTCCATCGCGAAATTCGCTTCCACTTCGCACGTCGTTTGCAACCGCGGCCAATCCTGGCTGAGGAACAGTGGGATATCTTTCCGCTCGATCCGAACTTCTCCCGCGAGCAACTCCTTCGCCGCGCTCGGCAGAAAAATCGGTTGAAACTCCTTCCCGTCAAAAATCCATGATTCCTCCGCTCCGCGAATCACCGCTGACGAGTCGAGCTTTTGTCTCACCTTCAAAGCAATTGCTCCGGTTTTCTCCAGCGACGCCGCCAACTTCATCCGCACCGCTTCACCGGAAACCGAAATCGCATTTGTCTTTCCCAACGTTACTCGCGGATGTCCCACGGAAGCCCGCAGCACCTTCACCAGTTCATCCGGCCCTGCCATGAACATCCCCGGCGTATCGCCTGCCGCACCTTCCAACGCGTCGAGCAACCGCGTATCTTCCTCACTGAACGCAAACGTCTCTCCATCCGCCAACACGTTCAGCGGCGTCCGCCCCTTTGCCCAGATCGCCTCCGCGTAAAGCATCACCTTCCCCTTCGCCAGAGCCTGCGAAAAATTCGGCGGGAACACCAAAGCGATCTCCGCCTCGCGACCTTCCGCTGATCGTTTGATCCGCTTGAACGTCTTTTCCACGCGCATCGCGTTCCCTGGAGCAGAACTCTTTGTCTTTTCCTTTTCCGCGTTGGCCTGCGTTCCGCCCGTGGCCTGCTGCACATGGTGCAAACCCACCGCAATCGAATGAACACACATCGCCCCCCAGCTCCGGGCCGTCCGGCAGGTGCACAAATTGTCGATATTGATCGTGTCCTTGATCACCAACCCGGCCCGATACGAAGTCGTCCCTTCTTGAACCACCCCTTTTAAAACCGGCGACGTCCAGTTCGATGACAGCACCCGTTCACCAGCAAGCACCCCGCGCGCCTGTTTCAACACGTCCCAACCCGCGATCTTGGCGAGAAACTGTTCACTCAATTCGACCTTATCTGCCACTGCGCTCACCCTCCTTTAACCGGATAAAAACACAATAAAACACAATCAAACACGATAACGTTAACCGCTAAAGAATGCGTAAAGTATTCGAGAACAAGAACATGCGTCAAAATTCTCTTTAGATTCGTTTTTCCGCTGTAAGTCAATTGCCTACAGGCCCTTAGTCCCGCCGTACGACGAACCCTTAGTCATCAGGCTGTTGCTTCTTGCAGGTGGTGCGATCCTACCCCGCGCTTATCCTTCTCCCAGACAGAAAGATGAAGCCCATGCTCTGCACCACCCGCTCCCAATCGGCCTTCCTTCTCGCACTGATCCTGGCACTCATTTTCGTTTCCGCATCCTTTGCGGCCGGGGATGTTAAAATCTTCGGCTACGAAACACCCGCTTACGTCGACATCGACCGCTCCGAATATCGGGTCAACGAAGCAGACGGCACCGTATCCATCATCCTCGTCCGCTCGGGCGACTTCCGCCAAACCACCACTGTCGATTACCAGACGATGGAACTCGAAGCCAGCGAAGGCCAGGATTACAAAGCCACCGGCGGCACGATCACTTTCCGCCCGGGCGAGGGCTTCAAACAAATCGTCCTGCAAATCATCGCCGACGATGCAGCGGAGCCTTCCGAATCCTTCAATTTCGAACTTACCGGCGGCGGACCAAACACCGTCCTTGGCCGAGCCTGGACTACGGTGTGGATCGAAGACGCACCGCGTGCTCCAAGTCAGCCAAATATCGAAATCGCCTCTGCTGCGAATGGGCAAATCCTCCTTTCCTGGGAATCAGACCGCGCCTGCGGCCTCGAACGTTCCGCCAATCCAGCCGGTGGCTCATGGGAACCAGTCCCCTGCAATCCCGTCGCCGAAGGAAATCGCTTTCAGGTCTCTCAACCTCTCGGCGGCACGCTTTACTTCTACCGCCTCCGAGCAGAGTAGGGGACTTACGCCGGCTTTCCGCCGCGCGCCTGTTCTTCCAGCCAATCGCATGCGATCGGCAAAATCCTGCTCCAATGAAACGTCTTCGCTCGTTCCCAAGCCGCAAGCCTCAGCCGATCGTACATACCTGCCTCCGTCACTAGCTCCCGAATCCTCGCTGCCAATAGTTCTGGGGTTTCCCCACGCGCCACCACCCCCGTCTCGTTATCCAGTGTGGATTCCCGCAAACCAGCTACCGGATACACCGCCGCCGGCGTCCCCATCGCATTCGCCTCGATTACATTCAGTCCCCAACCTTCCCGCTGCGACGTGTGCAAAAGCAAATGACTATCGCGTAGCAATGCGTCCTTCTCCGCCTCCTTCAACGCACCAACAAATTCCACCTGCTCCTGTAACCCACACTCCGCCACCACTCCCCGCAACACATTCTCAATCTCGCCCACGCCCACAATTCGCATCCGCGCTTCAGTCCCCAATTTCTTCAACTCCGCCACAGTCCGAATCGAATGATCAATCCGCTTGTTCGGCGCCAATCGTGAAACCACGACCAGCTTTAACGGTTGCACCAGTGTCTTTTCCTCCAGCGTGGGCAAGGCCACCGTATGCACCCCGTAGCGAATGATATCGACCCGCTTCACTCCATGCGCCAGCAACTGGTCCCGTGTCGATTCGCATGCCGTCCAAAAAGTCACGTTCCGGTAGAGCCAGTGAGTCCATCGCTCTTGAGTCTTCCCAATCGTGTTCCAGGGAAATTGGTAAAAGGCGTCCCAAATCGGCCCCAGCACCTCGTGAATGTAAGCCACGCAATTCGTCCCGCACCACCAAGGGGCATACCACGGAATTCCGTGATGCTGATCAATCACCAGATCAAACCGCGCCTGCTTCCGATACCATTTCCGCGCTTCCAAAATTGAAGTTCCCTTCCCACCTCCCCGCAGAATCTTAATCCCCTCAATTGTCGTTTCCGGCGCGCAACCCTCAAACGCGTTCGCGAACCAATAAACCTCGTGCCCCCGTTCCGCGAGCGCTGCCAAATACCCGCGCGTCACCCGTTCCGCCCCGCCCGCGAGCGGGTTCTCCGGATCACGCCAGTTCAGCATCAAAAAACGCACTCGCCGGTTTATCCTTCACCCCTTCGCGAGATGCAATCTTCCTTCGCTCGCATCCGAAGGACTGTGAACGACTCGAGTCGGGTAAACCCTGAGCATTTCTGACGGCTGTGGCTTTTTTTGAGCAGGGATTTCGTTCATGCTCAAAAAGAGCCATTTTCATTTGACCTTCTCCGGCTGGTGTAATGCTCGGCAGACCAGCTACTTACAATTCATCGTTCACGAGTTTTTCACGCTGGCATCGCCGTTGCTAAAGCCCCGCTCGTTCCGTTTAGCGTGTTGCTGCGGACGCAAACTTGGTTCGTATCGCGTGGAGCCGCCGGTTCTCGCCCTACCCCAAAACATATGAAGAAAATCGAAGCGATTATAAAGCCATTCAAATTGGAGGAAGTGAAGGATGCGCTCGGTGAGGTCGGCATCGAAGGCATGACAGTCACTGAGGTAAAAGGATTCGGCCGCCAAAAGGGTCACACGGAGATTTACCGCGGCAGCGAATACACCGTCGACTTCCTGCCCAAGATCAAACTCGAACTCGTCATCGCCGACAGTCAGGTCGATGCCGCGGTCGCGACCATCATAAAGTCGGCCAAAACCGGCAAAATCGGCGACGGAAAAGTTTTCGTCACCACGATCGACGACGCGGTCCGCATCCGCACGGAAGAACGCGGTGAATTGGCTGTTTAACCCTCAAAACCAAACCCAAATGAAAAAACTCCTTTTTACATTTTTGTTGCTCTGCAGCTTCACCGCCGTCCTCGCGGCGGAAGAAGTAAAAGCATCCGTTCCCACAGATGCTGCGGCGCCGGTCGCGGCGGCCGTGGCTGATGAATTAAAAGATCCCGATCTCGCGGCGCGCGTTGCTGAAATCGAAGCATATTTGAACAACACCGCGCGTCCGAGTGGCGAAGCGAAAGTGAAGAGCAACATTGGCGGTCCTGGTCCCGGCCACAACGCCTGGCAGATGGTGTCGACTGCGTTGGTGCTTTTCATGACTCTTCCTGGCCTCGCACTTTTCTACGGCGGATTAGTTCGTCGGAAAAACGTTCTCTCAGTCTTGGCACAGTGCCTTGGCATTGCCGGGATGGTCACAATTCTCTGGTGGGTTTGTGGTTACAGCCTCTCGTTTAGCGGCGGAAATGCCTTTATCGGCGATTTCGCAGCAGCGTTCTTCAAAGGTATTGAACCTGGTAAAGTCGGCGCTGGCTACCACTGGATTAGCGACAGCATGTGGGCCATGTTCCAGCTCACCTTCGCGATCATCACTCCAGCCCTGATCATCGGCGCGATCGCGGAGCGTATGAAATTCTCCGCAGTGCTGCTTTTTGTGGCTCTCTGGATGTTCGCTGTTTACTTCCCGCTCGCGCACATGGTCTGGGCGACAAACGGTTTCATGTGCGGCGCGTTGAATCCTGAGGCGGGCATCAAAGCATTGGATTTCGCCGGTGGAACCGTCGTTCACATGAGTTCCGGTTGGAGTGCGCTGGTGCTCTGCTTGATTCTCGGTAAGCGTCTCGGCTTCGGCAAAGAGCCTATGCCTCCGCACAGCATGGTGCTATGTATGGTCGGCACGGGAATGCTCTGGGTGGGTTGGTATGGTTTCAACGCCGGCTCGGCACTAGGCGCTGATGCAATCGCTTCGAATGCTTTCGCAACGACAACTCTGGCGGCTGCAACGGCTGGTTTTGTGTGGGGCTGCATCGAATGGATCTCCCGCGGCAAACCAAGCGTGCTGGGCTTCTGCTCCGGCATCGTCGGCGGCCTGGTTGTCATTACTCCTGCAGCTGGCTTCGTGAACACGACCGGCGCGATGATCATTGGCGTCCTTGCTGGTGCGATTCCTTACTTCGCAGTTGCCAAGATGAAAGCGATGTTCGGCTACGACGACGCATTGGATACCTTCGGCATCCACGGCGTGGGCGGAACGCTCGGCGCAATCCTCACTGGCATCCTCGCGGATCCGGCGGTGAACTCAGTCATCACTCCTGAGCTGAAAAGCCAGCTTCTCGGCGCTCAGATCAAAGCGATCCTCGTGACGATGGTCCTCTCGATTGTCGGCACCGCCGTGATCGCCCTAGTGGTGAAAGCAGTCCTCGGACTCCGTCCGGAGGAAGAAGCCGAAACGATCGGCCTGGATCTCGTCGAACACGGCGAAGAGGCTTATCACGGCGCTTAACCATAAACCTCAACCTTTTCGAGGCTGCTCTCGCGCAAGCGGGAGCAGCTTCGTCTCAAACCAACAGTGAATCAGAAAAAAGAAATGAGCACACCGAAGAGCGTTATAGATAACGCCAAGAAACAGGGCGCCAAAATGGTCGACGTCAAGTTCGTCGACACATTCGGCACATGGCAGCACTTCAGCGTCCCCATCGCTGAGCTAACCGAAGATGTCTTCGAAGAAGGATTCGGTTTTGACGGATCATCCATCCGCGGCTGGAAGAGCATCGAAGCGAGCGACATGCTCGCCATGCCCGATCCGAAGACCGCGTTCATCGATCCGTTCTGCAACGTGCCCACGCTCAGCCTTACCTGCACCATCGCGGAGACCGGCACCAAGGAAGCCTACAACCGCGACCCGCGCGGCATCGCGCAACGCGGCGAAAAATATCTCCAATCAACCGGCCTAGCGGACACCGCGGTCTTCGGCCCGGAAGCGGAGTTCTTCATCTTCGACAACGTGCAGTACGACCACAAAGCGAACGGCACGTTCTACAGCATCGATTCGGAAGAAGGCATCTGGAATAGCGGTCGCGATGAAATGCCGAACCTCGGTTACAAGATTCGCTACAAGGAAGGTTACTTCCCGGTCGCGCCTACCGATACGCAGCAGGACATCCGCACCGAAATGACGCTGGTCATGGAACAGCTCGGCATTCGCGTCGAGCGCCAGCATCACGAAGTCGCCACCGCCGGCCAGGCGGAAATCGATTTCCGTTTCGATACGCTCGTGAAAACCGCCGACACGATGATGCTCTACAAATACATCATCAAAAACGTCGCGCGGAAGCATGGTAAAACCGTGACCTTCATGCCGAAGCCCCTCTTCGGCGACAACGGTTCCGGCATGCACACGCATCAATCGCTCTGGAAGAAGGGCAAGCCGCTCTTCGCCGGCAACGAATACGCCGGTCTTTCACAAATGGCGCTGCATTACATCGGCGGCATTTTGAAACACGCCAAGGCGCTCTGCGCGATCTGCAATCCCACGACGAACTCCTACAAACGTCTCGTTCCTGGGTACGAAGCACCGGTGAATCTCGCTTACAGCGCGCGCAATCGTTCCGCTGCCATTCGCATCCCGATGTTCAGCGAAAATCCCAAAGCCAAGCGCATCGAGTATCGCCCGCCGGATCCGGCCGCCAATCCATATCTCTGCTACACCGCGTTGCTTATGGCCGGCCTCGACGGCGTCCTCAACAAAATTGATCCAGGCGAACCGATGGACAAAAACATCTACGAACTGCCGCCCGAAGAACTCAAAAAAGTTCCGAACGTGCCCGGCAGTCTCGGCGAAGCGCTCGACCATCTCGAGAAAGACAACGCCTTCCTCCTGAAGGGCGACGTCTTCACCAGCGACTTCCTCGAAATGTGGATCAGCCACAAACGCAAGGAACACGACGCACTCCGCCTGCGTCCGCATCCCTACGAATTCTTCCTCTACTACGACGTCTAGAACTGGGTCGGAGGAACCCCAACCAGATGCACACACGGCGCGGCGCAAGTCGCGCCGTTTTTGTTTACAAACATCCCGCCGCATTGGAATTGTCCCGCAACACCGGCTCGATCATAATACAGCGCGATGAAAAAGAAGATACCAGTCGCGTTGCTGTGCGTACTGTATCTCATTTTCTTCGGCACGCTCGCATCCACTTTCAGCGACCTGCCGAACCGCGTGGCGACGCATTTCGCCGCGGACGGGCGGCCAAATGGCTGGATGAGCCGGGAAACGCATCTCTTGTTTATGCTTGGTCTTGCGACTGGTTTGCCCGGGATTGTGGTCGGGCTCTGCTATGTGAGTCGTTTTCTCCCTGTCGACCTCCTAAATATTCCGCACCGCGGATATTGGACGGCACCAGAGCGGCGCAAATCCACCTATGACTTTCTTTTCAATCATTCATTTTGGTTTGCCTCCCTTGCGGTCGCCTTCGTGACCGGAATTCACCTCTCGATTCTCAACGCCAACACTAAAATTCCAGCCGAGCTGTCGATGGAGAACCTGCTGGTCGTTGCCGTTGGCTTCCTAGCGGGCATTTTGGTGTGGGCACTTACATTAATTCGTCACTTCAAAAATCCGCCAACTGCGAACACTCTTCACTTCAGCGCAAACGTTGGATGAAGCCGTGGAATAGGTACTGCGCTTTAAGGTTCCTCAGCAGAATTCCCGAGTCGCTTAGGCAAATTTCTGAACTCCTCCGCGCCAACTCATGAGCCGCAAACCGTGTGGCGGTCTGGGGCTGCGCTGCTATTCTGAAGTCGCCATGAATAACTGGGAGAACTCGGATTGGTTTAAGAACTGGGAACAGCTCGCGAATAACGCCGGCGGCACCCGCGGTTGAGCAGTTCAAAGAGCCCGCGCAAGGATCGTGAGCAATTGCTCACGATTCAGTTGCACCGGGTTCGCTTTCATACTGCTCGCCCGCTCGGCGCGTTCGGCCAGTATATCGAACGAACTCTCCTTGACCCCGAAGCTTCCCAACCCTCTCACTCGCAAGGTTCGACAAAGATCATCAATCCACTCGACTCCGCCCGTTCCCTTCGCTTTCCCGCTATCTGTTACCAGACGGGCGACCTCGTCGTAGCGTGCCACTATTTCGCTGCGTCCCGACTGAGTAGCCACTGCTAAATTCATGCCCATCACCGGCGCCAACAGCGCCGCACAGATCGCTCCATGGGGTGCATCAATCATCCCGCCAATCGGAGCCGCAAATCCATGCACCGCGCCCAAACCCGCGTTCGCCAACGCTAATCCGCCGCAAAGACTCCCAAACGCCATTTCACGGCGTGCGTCCTTGTCACGCCTCTCCGAAAACACGCGAGGCAAAGCATGAACAACCCGCGGAATAGCTTCCCGACAAATCGCATCGGTCAGCGGGTTTGCACGGTTACAAACAAACGGTTCAATCAACTGCGTCAACGCATCCAACCCAGTCTGTGCGGTCAAGTCCGGCGGCAATTCATAAGTAAGTTCCGGATCTATCACCGCCACCGCCGGCAACATCTTTGCACTCCGCAGACTGACTTTCACCTGGTGTTCCGGTGAACCAAGCACCGCATTGCGCGTCACTTCCGCTCCTGTTCCCGCTGTGGTTGGAACCGCAAGGTAGGGCAGGGGAGATTCCACGAGTGGCTGTGCTTTCCCAATGACTTCAACGTAATCCAGCACATCCCCTAAATTCGTCGCGAGTGCGGCAATCGCTTTCCCCGCGTCGATCACACTTCCACCGCCCACGCCAATCACTGCGTTCGCTCCAAATTCCCGCGCACAGCTCGCGCCGTAGCGCGCCACATCAATCGTCGGTTCGCCTTCGACTGGGAAGATCGCAGTATCGCAACTTTCCTTTTTCAGCTGATTCAATAACCACGTTGCGCGTTCCTGGTTCTTTCCGGTAACGACAAGAACACGGCTGCCCAAGCTGCGCGCAATCTTCGCAATCTCGCGCCTTTTCCCCTCTCCGAAAATAATCCTGCGCGCGGTGGCGAACTCAAAGTTCATATCACGCATTCCCGACAAATCCGACACTGCTTCAGTACTCCAAATCTGCCGGGTCAATATTCCCATATTTAATACTGCTGCGCGGTTCAGCCATCATCTCCGCCACAGTGTCTCTCCACGTTTGGTAGTGCTGCGTCTCTTTGTGTAACGCGGGCGCGTCCGTCGTTCGGTACGCTTCAATCAAAACAAACCGCGTCGGATCATCCGCCTGCTGCAAGAGGTCGAATCGCGCAATTCCTTTCTCCTTCCGGCTTGCTTGCGCGTTCGCCGTCGTCGCTCGAATGAAATCTTCCACGCAATCACCCTTCACCCGCACCTGCACAATCACCACTAACATGAGCGCACTCTAGCCATCTTCATTTCAGTCTCAACCCGAACCTTCCGATGTTCGGATTTGTGGAAGTCTTTGCCGCCAACAACGATTCGTTGAAAACCGCCGGCGCGTTTGCTAGCTTCGCGCCCTCAGCAACAGGAGCTGAGCCGTATCGCTTTAAGTTACCGAAGTCCGTGATCGCCCTAACGAAGTTTTTATCGTCTCGCTCATTTCGCCCATTCGTCCTGCTTGCCATCTACAGTGTTGTTCTGCTGATCTCGTTCTACGTAGCCTACCTGCTACGCTTCGATTTTCAGTTTCCCGATTTTTTCTTCCGCCAATTCAAAATGCACGTGTTTTGGGTGATCTGCATGAAATTGGCGATTCTCCTGCTATTCGGTCAGTTCGCAGGTCTTCTCAGTTACTTCAGCATTCCAGATCTGCGCCGCCTGCTCTTCGCGTGCTTCACTGCTTCCGGCATCCTGCTCGCCATCCGCTATAGCAATCCTGCTTTCTTCCCGCTCCCTCGTGGCGTCATCCTCATTGATTTCATGCTCACCTTCGTGGGCGTCTCCATTTTTCGCGTTTCCTTTCGCGTTCTCCGCGAGCGCTACTTGTCGAACTCGAAGGTGCAAAGGCGAACCCGCCGCGTCGGAATCTTCGGTGCGGGGCATGTCGGAGCCAGCCTGGCTCGCGAATTGATGGCCAAACGCGGCCTCGGTTTGCAACCAGTCGCCTTCTTCGATGACGACAAACAGAAATGGCGTTCACGCGTTCATGATATTCCAGTTGTGGGCGCCCCGGAGCGGCTACTAGACGGCAAACTCAACCTCCAACTCGAAGAGGTCATCATCGCCATGCCGGACGCCTCCGCAAAACGCATTGGCGAGTTGGTAAAACTCCTTCAACAAACGCGCCTGAAGTTCGAAACGGTCCCCTCAATGGACCAGCTCGCGACCGGAAAAGTAAAAGTCAGCCAACTTCGCAACGTCGAAATTCAAGATCTTCTCGGCCGCGAGCCCGTCGAACTCGAAACCACGGCTATCTCCACTCTCCTTCAAGGTCGCGTGGTCATGGTCACCGGCGCTGGCGGCAGCATCGGGTCCGAACTCTGCCGCCAAATCGCGACGTTTAATCCCAAACGCCTACTCCTCGTAGAGCAATCCGAAGTCCAAATCTTCGCTATCGAACAGGAACTCATTGAGCGCGGCTACGGTGGCGTGGTTCTGCCCCTGGTCGCGGACGTTCTCGACACCGCGCGCATGCGCCACATCTTCGGACGTTTTCAACCTGCGGTCGTTTTTCATGCCGCGGCCCATAAACACGTCCCCATGATGGAGAGTCAGCCCAGCGAAGCCATCAAGAACAACAGCTTTGCAACTGCTCGCCTGGCCGAGCTTGCGCTGGAATTCGGTGTCGAACGCTTCGTCCTCATCTCCACCGACAAAGCCATCAACCCCACCAACGTGATGGGCGCCACCAAGCGCATGGCCGAGATCTATCTGCAAGCGCTGTCCAAAGCATCGCCGGGCAAAACCAAGTTCATGGCCGTCCGCTTCGGCAACGTGCTTGGGTCGTCTGGCAGCGTGATCCCGATCTTCAAGAAACAAATAGCCGCCGGCGGACCCGTGAAAGTGACCCACCCGGATGTCACCCGTTACTTCATGACCATTCCCGAAGCAGCCGGGCTGGTCCTCCAGGCTGCCACCCAGGGCTCCGGCGGCGAGATCTTCGTGTTGGACATGGGCAAGCCAGTCAAGATTGTCGATTTGGCGCGTCAATTAATTGAACTCAGCGGATTCAAGCCGGATGAGGACATCGAGATCGAGTTCGTCGGACTACGTCCGGGCGAGAAGCTCTTCGAAGAATTAAGCCACAAAGGCGAGAATATTACACCCACCGCACATCCAAAGATCATGCGGTTCGTCTCAGACGCTCAGGCGCTGGAGAAGGTTAAGGTAATCTTTACGAGTTTAGACGACCGAGTTCATCAAGCCGACGCCGAAGAGCTGAAATTATTGCTCAGAAATGCCGTCCCGGAATACCAGCCCTACCTCGCCTAATGCCTGTTTTTAGCCGGTCGTTGAAAGGTAAGTGATAAATGCCTCAGACCTTGAGACTTCCATATAAATTTTCCTAAAGAAAACCGCTTGACGCCCCGATGATGTTTCACATAAAACTGTCCTACGTTTTTTATTGGTGACAGGGATTAAGGAACAATCCGGAAAAATAACTGACTTAGAATCCGCGAGGAACTGGAAATATGCTTAACAGAAAAACCAAATTGGCTGCTTCTCTGACTGCCGCAGCCGTGACTTCAATTTTGACCGTTGCAACGTCGGCGCAAGTCGTTTACGAAAACGGATTCGAAGGTTATGCCGGCCAGCGGACTTCCCCAGCGAATGGTATCGTTGGCGATGTGGTGGGTCTCACTCAACAGGGCGTTCTCAGCAGCGCATCGTTCGGTTACTTCCTGAGCCCGACTCTGCGCAGCGGCGACGAAACGGCGAGCCTCAGCATCTACTCGCTCGACGCAGGTGGGCTTCCTGGAACACTCCTTTTCTCTTCCGGCGCCTTCAGTATTACGGGCACCACCGCAGAAGGATTTGGAACGCTCAACGTCGACAACATCCTCACTTTTGTTCCAAGCTCCATCGGCTACACGATCACTTTCGGCGGTTTAACCGGAGGTGAGGAAGCCGGGTTGCTCTTTTCGAATGACCCCACTCTCATCGGTACGAACCCAACTTTCTTCGACACTGTTACCAGTGCTCAGGAGCACTTCACCATTCGTAACAATGGTGGCACGTTTGAACGCCTGAACTTCCCTGGTGTGGTCGACAACCTCAACGCCTCATTTACGGTTGTTCCTGAACCGAGCACCTTCGCGTTGATGCTGGGTGGGCTCGCAGCGATGCGTTTCCTCCGCCGTCGTAAGTAATCGACAATTAGTTTTCCAGAAGGCGCGGTTCACACCGCGCCTTTTTTATTTCCATCGAAACCCAGCCGCGAATATTCCAGTTTTACATTCACATTGACTTTCCCATCTTTTTTCAGGTTCACTCTCCCTGCTTCACGGACAGGAGTTGAAGAAATTTATGGCGCAGAATTGTTACCATCCAAGTATTGAAGGGGCTCAACACGGAGCAAAAAGTCTCGGCGACTTCCTGGAGTACGCGAAACGTTCCGGAGCCACTGGCGCTCAGCCTTCAAACTACATGCTGCAGGGCGACAAGGGTTTTCAGAAGGCCAAAGATATCAAACAGCTCTTCTCTGCACGAGGCATGACCCTCGACGGCGTCAGTGCGCATTGTCCCTTTTGGGTTCACACCACCGCATGGACGGGCAGCCCGACCATACGACCGTTCCTTCCGCCCGATATCGCAAAAAAGAGTTCACAGGAGATCGAAAAGTGGGCTGAAACTTATCTCCTCAAATTGCTCGATCTCTGCGCCGAACTCGGTGTGAAAATAGTCCCGATGTTCTGGGGCGTCGCTTTCGGTTGGGAACTGGCCACTGGCTATCCATGGGGATTCTGGGCGGGCGGTGATTACAACCTGATTAAAGAAGGCCAGGACCGCTTCGTCAAAAAGACGGCCAAGCTTCGCGAGCGCGCACGCTCACTCGGCATTTACCTCGCGCACGAAATTCACCCCGGCACCGCCGCTATGTGCGCCGACGATTTCAACATGCTCGTAAAGATCTGCGATGGAGACAAAACCCTCGCCGTCAACGCCGACCCGTCTCACTGCTGGGAAGGCGAGCATTGGGAAACGCGCTTCCGCAAAGTTGCCGACCGCGTTTACGCCTGCCATGTGAAGAATTTCGTAATTCGATCGGGCGTTCCGCTGCGCATGATGGCGCCAAATTGGGCCGATCGCGCCATGCAATTCTGCGACATCGGGACGGGCGACTTGAACATGACCCGTTACGTCGAGATGCTCATTAACATCGGCTATCCTCAACGCTACTGCCAGGTCATGGGCACCAAGACCGCCCCGCTCGTTGTCGAAGCGGAAAGTGCCTATCGTGAACTCGATGCCACCAGCGCAAATGGCATCCAATATGTGCGGGACAATCTTTGCTTCCAACTCGCAGCGGGCTCCTTCGAAGAAGGAATGGGCGCGTAATTTGGGCCGATGAACCGCCTGGTACTAATCGTAATCTCTGCGGCGCTGTGGCTCGCTTCGGGCTGCACCGCCAGCGACCGCGATTACGTCCGCAACCACATCGTGCAAGTCGACACCAGGCCTAAACTTCCCAAGTCCGTTCCGGTCGCCCACGCAACAAGTTCGCTTCCGGATCATCAATAAACGTCTCCGTCTTCGAATCGATTCGTAACCTCCGCTTCAGGATCCAGGCGAGCGCTGCCGCGTGGCAGGCAACATGTGAACGCCGCATCACCGTGGCATTGCACCGCGTCTCTCCACGACTCCGTACCGCGTCGAAGAAATCCCGCGCATGTGTTCCGACATCCAACCCGTCCGGCCGCGCCGACTCATCAATCTTGATCGTTTTCGGCTCCACTACAATTTCCCCGGAATCGCCCGTCTCCACCGAGCCTTCTTCGCCAACGAACCGCACCGGACAGGTCCCCAGGCGCGTAATGTAGTGCGGTGCACGGTCCCCAAAAGGCGTTTTCAAGAAATCGAGCACCAGCTTCACACCATTCGCATAACGGCACACAATCTTGTCATCGAGTGCTTCGTATTCGATCGGCATGGTATCATCCGCGCTGTTCGCCCACTGGCAAAGATCCAGCGTATGCGCCGCCCAATCCAGCAATGCTCCGCCCGAATCGAAATCCCACTGCCGCCGCCAAGCCCCGTCGACATACTTTTGGTTGAATGGCCGCCACGCCGCTGGCCCCAGCCAGATATTCCAATCGCATACTTCTCGCGCTGGTTGCGCTTGCGCCGGTAGCCACGAATTTTCCAGCACCGGCGTGTAGACGGACGCATGCAACGTGTGCAGCTTCCCGAGCTTTCCGCTTTGCGCCAATTCAACCGCCACCTGGAAATTCCGGACGCTCCTGCGCTGTGTTCCCGCCTGAAAAACGCGCTTCGTCTGCTGCATCACATCCGCCAGCTTTTGACAGGCATCGATCGTAATCCCACAAGGCTTTTCGCTGTAAACATCTTTCCCGGCCCGCGCCGCCAAAATCGAAGCGGCTGAATGCCAGCGATCACCCGTCGCGATCAACACCGCATCAATATCCTTCCGCGCAAGAACCTCCCGAAAGTCGGAATAAACTTTGCAATCCGAGTTCTTGTAGAATTCATCAACTAGCTTTTTACCCGCCTCTCGCCGATTTGCCTGCACATCTGCTATCGCAACGCACCGAACATCCTCCGCCTTCAGCATCCCTTGCAGCACATAGCGCCCGCGCGGCCCGATCCCAATCACACCAAGATTAATCTTATCGTTCGCCGCACTCGCGCCCACTGCCATCCGCGACACGAACGGAAAGGCCGCGACACCTGCCGAAGTCCGGGCCAAAAAATCTCGCCGACTGGATCGTAATTGCTTGTTCATAATCTCTCCTCCGGGATGGTGGAACTTTAGTGGCCCGCTGCTGGGATCGGAAGCCAAATGTGCATTCAATGGAGCTTCGTTGGTATTTGGCATTTGGTATTTGGGAACTTAACCTGCTCCCCGTGCAAGGGGACAAACCAGACACACACCAAAAAGCCCTCGAGATCAATCTCGACGCCACCAAGTACGGCACCTTTGCCGAAATCGGCGCCGGGCAGGAAGTCGCCCGCTGGTTCTTCCGTGTCGGCGGCGCGGCCGGCACCATCGCGAAATCGATGTCCGCCTACGACATGATCGTCAGCGATGCGATCTACGGCACCACCGAACGCTACGTCAGCCGCGCGCGTCTCCAGAAGATGCTCGATTACGAATACGACCTCCAATACGAGCGACTCGCTCCCAAGCGCGGCGACACCACGAAATTCTTCGTCTTCGCCGATACCGTCACCGCGCGTGGTTTCAAGAGCCGCGACGAGTCACACGGTTGGATGGGCATTCGTTTTCAAACGCAGCCCCGCTCCGAACCCTCCCAAATCATCATCCACGTCCGCATGCTGGACCGCGAAAACCTCCAACAGCAGGAAGCACTCGGCATCATGGGCGTGAACCTCATTCACAGCGCTCTCTACCAATTCGCACAGCCCGTGCAGCTCGTCAGTTCCCTCCTGGATAATCTCACTCGCGAGCGCGTGGAGGTGGACATGATCAAATTCTCCGGCCCCGCTTTCCTCAGTGTCGACAATCGCCTCATGAGTTTGCAGCTCGTTGAAAGTGGCCTCGCCAATTCCGCGATGTTCACCGCCGATGGCGAAGTCGTCCAAGCTGCTGAAGTCCTCTACAAAAAGGCCATTCTCGTCGAACGCGGCAGTTTCCGACCCGTGACCCGCACCACCATCGACATGCTCAACTGCGCACAGGCGCAATTTGTCCAGGAGCCGGGAGTGCAAGGCCAGGAAATGGTTGTCCTTATGGAGATGACCATGAGGAATCTCGCCACTGAGTCCGGCATTGATCAAAAAGATTTCCTCGATCGCGTCGATCTCCTCTGCAAGCTCGGCAAACCGGTGCTCATCTCGAACTACGGGGAATATTACCGCCTCGCACAGTATCTCTTCCGCTACACCAAAAACATGATCGGCATCGCGATGGGCATTCCCAGCTTGCGCGAACTCTTCGACGAAAAATATTACACCGATCTCGAAGGAGGCATTCTCGAATCCTTCGGCCGCCTCTTCAAAAATGCGCTCAAGCTCTACGTTTACCCCTTCCAAGATCCACAAACCGGCGCCATCATCACCGCCAACAACCTCCGCGTCGCGCCCCACCTCCAGCACCTCTACGCCTACCTCCTCGAAAACCACTTCATCCAGGCCATAAAAGACTACAACGACGCCTGCCTGCCTATCTTCTCCAAAGAAGTCCTCGCCCGCATCCAAAGCGGCGAAAGCGGCTGGGAAATCATGGTCCCACCGCAGGTCGCATCCATAATCAAAGAGCGAAAACTTTTCGGCTACCCCGGCGAAAAGTAGAAAGAAGCTAGAACACGGATCGATTTTGGTCTTAAAGACCCGTCCCTCTGGTGGTACGTTTTGTATAACAATGAAAACGGCCACCGTTGGTCCCGGGGTTGTTATTCTGTTTTGCTAAAGTATCTTTCGCCTCTCGTTGATGCCGAAGTTTCACAATATTGCTGCCTATAAGTTCGCGCCGCTGAAAGACTTGAAAGAGCGGCGAGCGGATTTGCTTGCGAAGTGCAAGGGGTGGGGGTTGAAGGGGACGATTTTGTTGAGCACCGAGGGGATTAATTTGTTTGTGGCGGGGCTTCCGGACGGGGTTCAGGAGTTGGTGAAGGAGTTGAGGGGGATTCCTGGTTTGGCGGAGCTTCCGATCAAGTTGAGTGAGAGTGAGCATCAGCCGTTTAACCGGATGCTGGTGCGGATCAAGAGGGAGATTATAGCGTTCGGGGTGCCGGAGATTGATCCGGGGCGTTATACGTCGCCGAGAGTTTCGGCGCGGACGTTGAAGCAGTGGCTGGATGAGGGGCGGCCGGTGACGTTGCTGGACACGCGGAATGATTACGAGGTGAAGCTCGGGACTTTCAAAAATGCGTTACCGGCGGGGATCGACCATTTTCGGGATTTTCCGGAGGCGGTGGAGAAGTTGCCGCAGGAGTTGAAGGAGCAGCCGATCGTGACCTTTTGCACGGGCGGGATTCGTTGCGAGAAAGCGGCACCTTTCATGGAGCGCGCGGGTTTTAAGAATATTTTTCAACTGGATGGCGGCATCCTGAAGTATTTCGAGGAGTGCGGCGGGGCGCATTACGACGGCGAGTGTTTCGTTTTTGATCAGCGCGTGGGGGTCGATCCGTCATTGCATGAAACGGAGTCGGACCAGTGTTTTGTTTGTCTCACGCCGTTGAACGCGGAGGATCAAAAGGACCAGCGATATGTTGCGGGGAGGAGTTGTCCATACTGTTTCAAGACGAGTGAAGAGCAGCAGTCGTTAGCGCGCGCGGCGCGGCAGAAAGCGATCCGGCGCGCGACCACGCCGCTGCCGGGTAGCGTAGCGTACGATAATTTTCGTCCGATCAGCGTGCCGACGGATTGTGATGGGCTGACGTTGCTGGCGTTTTTGGGGAAGGTGCTGAAGCACGTTCCGGCATTGGAATGGGATGACCTTTGTGAGCGAGGTTTGATGCTGGATCGCGCGCGAAAGCCGGTGGCGCCGAATCACATTGTCCATTCCGGTGAGCGGTACTTTCAGAAGCTGCCGTCGTTAGTGGAGCCGGAGGTGAGTGCGTCGATCGAGGTTCTTCACGAAGATGAAGCGACCGTAGTCTTGAACAAACCTGCGCCGTTGCCGATGCATCCGGGCGGGAGATTTAATCGCAACACGCTTCAATATATTCTGGAGCAGGTTTACCATCCACAAAAGCCTCGGCCTGCGCACCGATTGGACGCGAACACGACTGGGCTGGTGCTGATCACGCGCACGCGCCATTTCGCTTCGAAACTGCAACCGCAGTTTGCACGTGGTGAAGTGGTGAAAACGTATCTGGCGAAAATTCACGGGACCCCAAAGGAAAATTCTTTCACCTGCGACGCGCCGATTAGTGCCGAAGCGGGCGAAGCTGGCACGCGGATTATTGACTTGGCGGAAGGATTGCAGTCGCGCACTGAGTTTCGGGTGCGGGAACGATTTGCTGATGGCACAACGTTGGTTGAGGCGCGGCCAATTACGGGACGGACGAACCAGATTCGCGCGCATTTGTGGCAGCTTGGATTTCCGATTGTGGGCGATCCGGTTTATTTGCGCGATGGAAAGCTAGATCAAGCGAGGCAAACACTCGACATTACGTCCGAGCCACTTTGCTTGCATGCGTGGCGATTGGGGTTCTTGCATCCGCTTACGAACGAAAAAGTGTCGTTCGAGGCGTCTGCACCCGAGTGGGTCCGCGGTGAAACAGCGGTTGCAGCAGACCGCTGATTTTACTCCCAGTGATAGTTGAAGCTGATGCTGACGCGGGGTTCGTCGGTTTGGTTGGCGGCGACTTCATGGCGGAGCCAGCTTTCGAAGAGGACGAGATTGCCGGTCTCGGCGGGGTATTTAATGAATTGGCGGTTTTCGTCGCGGTGCTCCGGGAGGCGTGGGGGAGCAGCCATGAATTTGCTGAGGCGCGGATCTTCGAACTTGATGCTGGAGCAGCCTTTCGGGGTGTTCACGTAGTAGGTGCCGCTGATGAAGGAGAGTGGGTGAAGATGCAAGCTGTGGACGGCCTGGCGGGGCATGATGTTGACCCAGCAGTCGCTCATGAAGAAGCGGCGCTTGCGGAGGTCCATTTCGAGATGCGCGGAGAAGGCTTTTACGTGTTTGTTAATGCGGCGTTCAAGATCGGTGAACGTGGAGGAGAAGCGGTGCAGTTGCGCCATCGAGCCGTAGGAAGTGTATCCGCCGGGATAATTTTCTTCTGACCAGGCGCGGCCTTCGTCGTCGAAATCGCGGATTTGATAACATTCGCGGAGCAGCTCGCGATTGAATTTGTCCGCGCCGGTTTTGTTCAGCGCCTCGTAATAAATAAAGGTGGGGAACCACGCTTTGATGCTCACGCGCGGAGATTAGGCGAAAGCGATTTCCGCGCAAGGTAACGTGCTTAAGCGGCCTCGAGATCGTCGCATTGTTCTTCGCGTTTGCGCGCGCGGATTAACTGGCGAACCCATGACTCGACCTGCTCGGCTTCGTCGTTGCTCAACTTTTCGGCGGTCGATTCAACACCGTTGGCAGGTACGCCGCCGCTGAGTGTGATGACTCGCTCGACGACTTGTTTCCAATTCTGGTTTTGCATCGGAGAACCGACGGTGCGGAGCGCTATCCAGTCGAAGATATTCGCGGCGCGAGCGTGAACTTCGATAAGAAAGCGGAGTCCGCCGGGAGTGGCATCGCTGCGGAAAGTAACTATGCCGGCGAGGGGATGTCCTTCGACGGTCGCGAACGTGACTGATTCGGAAGTCTCCTCCTCGACTCGGACCTGGATGTTGCCGCGCCCTGGAATCGCGCCGGTCAGGGTTTCGCCTTTGTGCGCTTCGGTCGGGACGTTTGGCTCAGCCGCGAATTCGATGGGCATAATTTCAGTAACGTGGTCGCGGAAGAGGCGCATCAGTTCGGTGGTTGTGAGATCCGGCGCGACGATGTCGGCCCAGAAACGTTTTCGTTCCATGGCACCGACGCCGTGTTCTGGAAGAAGTTCGGGAATGGCATCGGCGAGTTCGCGGAGGCCGATGTTGAGCGGGGTAGGGTTGATTTTGAACACTTCGACGAGCGCGTTGCCCTCGGGGTTCTTGATCACGTTTTCTTCGACGAGCATTTCCAGCTTGGAGCTGTTCAACGGCATGCTGACCCCGCTCATGGAGGACATGGATTGACCGAAGCCGCCGAAGCTCTCGGCCATGGCAGTGCCGATTTGCGCCATCCAGGCGGGCAAGGGAACCTGGGTGGGACGGCGGCCAGTGATTTCGGAAATGCGCTGGATGAGATCGGCGGTGGTGGTGGTTTCCGCACCGGTGAGTTCGAGAGTTTGCGCGGAGAGGGTGCTGTCCTCGACAGATTTGGTGATTGCGGCGCCGAGATCTTCGAACCAGATGGGCTGAAATGGCTGGTCGCCCTGGCCGACCACTGGGACCACGGGCAGCGTGCGAATCATCTTGAAGAGCTTGGAAATGACGTCGTCGCCGGGACCGTAAACATTGCCGGGGCGGAGGATGAGCCATTCGCCGCCGAAGGTTTGGACGAGTTGTTCGGCGCGGAGTTTGGATTGGTGATAGGCGCTCTGGCCGACGTCGGCGCCGAGGGAGGAGAGAAAGACGAAACGTCGCACCCCTACGGCGGCGGCAGCTTCGAGAATATTGCGGGTGCCTTGGACGTTGATTTTTTCGAAGGTGATTTCGGGAGGGCTTTCTTCGACGATGCCGGTGATGTGAACGACAACTTCACAACCTTGAGCTGCGCCGGCGAGACTTGCAGGATCGGTGATGTCTGCTGCGAATGGTTCGACACGTTCGGGATAATCGCGGGCATCGCGATCGGCGCCGCGGGAGAGCAGTCGCACTTCGTGCCCTGCTTTCAGGAGCGCGGGAATTGCGCCAGCACCGATGACACCTGTGCCGCCCGTAACGAGGATCTTCATGCAGGAATTTACCACAATGCTATGGTGGAGGAGCGCGCCGGGCGTGCAGAAGAGAGGGTCAGGAGAAACGGGAGTTGAAGAGTCAGGGCGAACGTTACGATGCGGTGGTAGTGGGTGCAGGGCCGAATGGGTTGACCGCGGCAGTTGTGCTCGCGCGCGCGGGTTATTCGGTGCTGGTGCTGGAAGCGCGAGAGAGAATTGGGGGCGGGTGCCGCACGGAGCAACTGACGCTACCGGGATTTTATCACGACGTTTGCGCTGCGATTCACCCGATGGGTGTGCTCTCGCCGGTGTTTCGCGAATTACAACTGGAGAAGCACGGTTTGGAATGGGTGGAGGCGTCCGCTCCGTTAGCGCATCCGTTGCCGGACGGACGCGCGGGAGTGTTGCACTATTCGTTGGACGAGACGGCGCGGAAACTTGGAGAGGATGGCGCGGCGTGGCGAAGGACGTTTGCGCCATTTTTGAAAAATAGCGCGGCGTTCTTTTCGGAAATACTGCGGCCGATCCGATTGCCTTCGCACCCGATGATGATGGCGCGGTTCGGGATGACGGCGTTACGATCGGCGGAGGCGGTGATGCGTCGGTTTCGGACCGATGAAGCGCGCGCGTTGTTCACGGGCTGCGCTGGACACGCGATTCTCCCGCTGGATAAAGCGGGGACGGCATCGTTTGGCTTGGTGCTCGCGCTGGCGGGGCATGGGATTGGATGGCCGTGCGCGCGCGGGGGGTCGCAAGCGATTATTGATGCGATGGAAGGGGCATTGCGCGCGAGTGGAGGAAGAATTGAAACGAACAGGGAGGTGCGTTCTTTGAGGGACGTTCCGGAGTCCAAAGTGGTGCTGTTCGATGTAAGCCCGAAACAACTGGCGGATATTGCGGGAGAAGATTTGCCGACGAGTTTTGTTCGGAAACTTCGCGGATTCAAAATGGGGCCGGGGGTGTTCAAAGTGGATTGGGCTTTGAGCGGACCGATACCCTGGAAAAATCCGGACTGCGCGTTGGCTGCGACGGTGCATGTTTGCGGGACGGCGGAGGAGATTTTGGAATCGGAACGCGAGATGGGCGAAGGACGTATTCCCGAGAAGCCTTTCGTGCTGCTGGCGCAGCAATCGATGTTTGATGCGACACGGGCTCCGGCGGGGAAACATACGGGTTGGGCGTATTGTCATGTGCCGGCGGGTTGCACCGTGGATATGACGGAGGCGATTGAGAGACAGATTGAGCGGTTTGCGCCGGGATTTCGTGATTTGATTTTGGCGCGGCATACGCGTTCGCCGGCGCAGTATGAAGCTTACAATGCGAATTTCATTGGAGGGGACATTGGCGGGGGGGCGAACACGCTGATGCAGTTTTTGTTTCGGCCGATCCCGCGGTGGAATCCTTATTCGACGCCGAATCCGCGGTTATTTCTGTGTTCGAGTTCGACTCCGCCGGGCGGAGGGGTGCATGGGATGTGCGGATATTGGGCGGCGCGGGCGGCGCTTAAGCGGCTAGTGCGTTAAAGTTGGAAGAGAGTTAAGAAACCTTTGTAAATAGCTCATCACTAGGCAATTATGTATTTCTTTAACGTTAACTTTATTGTTACTTTATCGTGTTTTTTCGTGCCTTATCGTTTCGCGCACTTACGTGATCGGGGCGTTTTCCACCGTGCCGACGTTTGGGGTGAACTCGCCTTCCCAGCGGGCGACGACGGCGGTGGCGAGGCAATTGCCGACGAGGTTCACCGTGGTGCGCGCCATGTCCATGAGTTCATCGACGCCGATGATGAGGAGGACGCCGGCGAGAGGGAGATCGAACGTGACGAGAGTTCCTGCGAGAATGACCTGAGAGGCGCGGGGGATGCCGGCCATGCCTTTGCTGGTGAGCATGAGCGTGAGCATGATCATGAGCTGCTGGCCGATGGTGAGATTGACGCCGGCGGCCTGGGCGACAAAGACGGAGGCGACGGCGAGGTAGAGGGTGGAGCCGTCGAGGTTGAAAGAGTAGCCCATGGGCATGACGAAGGAGACGATGCGCTTTGGGACGCCGAATTGGATCATGCGCTTCATGGCGTCCGGCAATGCTGCGTCGGATGACGTTGTGGAAAATGCGAGGAGCGCCGGGTCTTTGATGAGGCGGAGAAATTGCAGCACGGGAATCCGGGCCCAGAGGGCGACCGGCAACAAAACGCCGATGCAGAAGACGAGGAGCGCGCCGTACAAGGTGAGGATCAATTTACCCAAGTTTACCAGAACGCCGAGTCCGCTGTGCGCTACGGTTACCGCCATGGCCGCGCCGATCCCGAACGGCGCGAATTTCATGATGAGACCGACGAATTTGAACATCGCTTCCATCAGACCTTCAAAGAAGCTGAGAACTGTCTCGCGCGGTTTGCCGCTGATTTGCGCGAGAGAAATTCCGAAAACGATGGCGAAGAAAACGACTTGGAGAACGTCGTTGGCAGCGGCGGCCCGGAAGAAACTCGTGGGGACCAGATGTTCGATGATTCCTTGAATGGTGACTTTTGCGGCGCCGACCTGCTGCGCCGCATCGGAGGGTGGTAACGTCACTCCCACACCAGGCTGCGTCAGGTTCACGGCGACCAGGCCAATCACGAGGGCGAGGGTCGTGACGATTTCGAAGTAGATGATTGATTTGAAGGCGAGGCGGCCGACCGCTTTGAGGTCGTCACTGTGTCCGGCGATTCCGACCACCAGTGTGGAAAAGACCAGCGGAACGAGGATGCATTTGATCATCCGCAGGAAGAGGTTCGAGACGACTTTCAGATTCTGCGAAACGGCGGGATACGAACTCTCCGGAAAGAGCCAGCCCACCGCCATCCCGACGACCATCGAGATCAGGATCCAATGCGTTAAACTGATCCGGCGGTAACAACTCATTGTGCTGCTTGCGCCGGAGGGTAGCGGCGGGGCCGATGGTATGTCGAGACTCCGCTCAAATTCTGGCCGCTCTTGGAGGATTCGGAAAATCGACTTACAAAAAATTTCAAAATGGCGATACAGAACGAAAAACCGCGGTACAATAGGGTCGGAAATGGGGTGGTTGAGGGCGATACATCTTTTGTAAGTTTTCGAAGGGGGCATGGGATTGTTCACCACAGACCAGAACTGATAAACGTTGCGTCGCTTCGCGACAGGGACACAGAGGACACGGAGAAGAAAAGATTGGCGATAAAAGGCGTTAAAAAGAGTTAAATCAGGTACTTGCGACGGAAATGTAGACTCTGAGTCGGAAGTGGAATCTTGTGGAACTGGTGGAATTACGGGGGTTTTTTGATGGGGTGCGGTGGAATTGAGAATCTTCGTGCGCGCGCGGTTTAACGTGAAAAAGAGTGAAATCAGGTACTTACGTCGTGAAAATGTAGACTGGGGTTTGATTTCAGCGTGAGAATCAAGAATCGATAACGTGTAGAAACCCGCGATTGGACGCCCCGTCCCGCCGCAAGTTTGTTTCCCCCACGTAGACGTTCGCTTCGCGAATCGTGGTATCGCGGGTCGACACGGTGCCTCGCAGGACGAGGAGGCCTTCGGCGAGGCGCGGAATGCAGCACGCGAGACGCGCGCGCTCCCCAGAGTGGCGAACTTCGTTTTCATGATTAAACGAGCGCGCGAAGGGACGGGGCAGGTACGCGGGGGTGCGCACGTTGCTTTCGGGGATGATTAGAAGGTCGCTGAACGGCAGCGAGATTCTAGTCAGCCACGGTCGCCTTCACAGGCTGGTTCGATTAGAGCAGGGAGAGGATCGAAACGCAAGGCTGATTACTTTTCGCACCTTTTCGCACAATGTGCCGGTAAACGGAAATAACGCAGCTTCAGGAGGACTAAGGCAGCACCTCGACACGCAGGCGGAATAACTCGTTGCTGCTGGACTGAATTGGAACGATGAGTTGTTGATTGTAGCCGATCCCAGCCTCACGGGTCAGCGACCGCCAGGAGGCCATATCCGGAGCGTCCGTCACCTGCAACTCGTAAATCCCGTTTCGGGCAGCATTCCAATACATGGCCAACGAATCCCCTCCATTCTGATATACGATCTCGGCTTTCGGCGCGGGACTCTCCGCGAGGAACGCGGCAATTCGGTTGTGCGCAGCGGAGTCCACATTGGTGAAGGCGCCGCCGAAGAGGATTCGATCGTCGGGCAAGACCAGGGTCGTCATGACTGAGCCGGCTCCTCGACCGGAAGGATAATATTTATCTTCCGCGCCGTGAGGTCCAAGGCGAATCACGCCGCGTTCCAGCGGTCCGGTGCCATAACCGATCCCGCCGACAATGATTTTACCGCTGGACTGATGGCTGATGGAGTAAACCATTCCTTCCAAGCCTGGCGGCGCGAAAACGGGATTAACAGATCCATCAGCCTGCAACATTGTCAGGCTGGAAGAAAAATTGTTGTTTCGGAATGCCGCCACCACAGCGCCATCCGGCAGAACGTCTACGGCGGCCACTGCTCGATACTCGGTTCCATGCGAGAAGGTGCCGTCCCTTGAACCATCCGCGTTCAAGCGGACGAATTCCGTCGTGCTGATCCCGCCTGGTGCTGTGCCGAATACTTCCAGCAGCACTTTGTCATCTTCATAGATGTGGCGGACCGCCACCGAATTGGTTATCACTGCCTGATAGGAAGTGTCCACCAAGCCTTCGGCGCTGAGCCGGGCTAGATTCGTCACGGCGACGCCTTGAAGCATGCGAAAGTTGCCACCCACCAAAAGCCGACCTTCCGAATCCGCGAGCACAGAGCCGATCGAATTCTGAAAAATATTTCCGAAATTCAAAGCGAAATTGGTGTCAACGGCACCGTCTTCGTTCAACCTTGCAACGTCGTTCACGTTGTGGCCGCTGAAACTGCTGAACCACCCGTACACGAGGATAGATCCGTCCTTCATGGGGATGATCGAAGAGACCTGCCCGGTATCTACCCCGCTCGTCAGAAACCCGCTTCGCGGTCCAGAGCCAGGGCTAAAGGATTCGTCGAGTCGCCCATCCGGCAATAGGCGCGCTATTTTCCTTCGAGGTACGCCGTTATAATGATTGAAACGACCTCCTACCAGGAACCTGCCTTCAGCGTCTCGTCGGATTGTGAGAACATCGCCATCGAAGCCCAGGCCGAAGTTGAAAATTGGATCGAGGGATGTCGCTGAAACAGGAAAAATCGAAATGCAAAAAAGAAGAAGAACGACCAGAAGACGGCGGCCATTGGATTGCATCTACCTGGAGAATAGAGCGGCCGAATCGGTACTCAACGGAAAAAAAGGCGCCGGGGTTTGCCGACGCCTGCGAAATGGATGGTGGCGATCGCCCCTGGGCAGATCAGTTGACTGCGTGCGGCGCCTGTTTAAACGCACATTTCGCGTTCGATCCTTCTCGCTTCCTGTTCCATGGGGGCGGCTGGGTAGCCGATGGTGAGGCACTCTTGCAAATACTGTCGAAGGAAGGGTTCGAAGCCGCCGAGGCGCTCGTATTGGAGGGTGTGAACCAACTCGTGCACCACTAGGCGGCGCTCGCCCCAGTGGTCCGAGCGAATGAAGATGCCGTAGCGCAGGGTTAATCCAATGGTCAGCGGTGAGATGAGGCCGGTCATTTCGGCGGCCGCTTGCAAATCAGGATTTGTGGGTGACGGAATCTCTTCCACGACGCGGAGCCTGACCCGCTCTGGTTGAGCGATTCCGATGCGTCGGGCATCCGCAAGCTGGATGGTCGTAAGCGGCACGCCTTCGCGCATGATGATTCTCTCCTGTTCTTCTGCCCATGCGCAGGCCTGCGGGAGCAGAAGGTTGAAGTGTTCGGGAGTGATCATGGTGTTTGCCTGAACATTAAACATCCGCTCCGTTAGGTGGCGTTTTCGCATGACTTCCAACAAACCATCAGATCGGCCGTGCAGGTTAAGCCTGGTTGCGTGGGTGTGCGAGCGTAGAAGCTGCCTTGAGCCTTGAATGCTCTTTCGTTCTGAATGCGAAGCCTCGGTGCCAAAATCGCCTCAAGTTCATCGTGCCGTAATCTGTCTTCTGGAAGCGCCGGATGTGTGTCGTGTGTGGTTCGCTGGCTATGGAATGCGCGCTCCCACCTGCACCAGATAGCCCAGTCCTCCATTGCGAGGCAGAATGTTTCCTCGTCTATAGGTTGAAGCACGAAAACGTCGGCTTCGGCCGGTTCATCAGGGAACAAAGATTTGTAAATGTGTGGCCTGCCTTGGAAATCGGCGATGCCGCAACGAGGGCCGTCGTAGAAATCGGTGACCGTGTAAACCTTCTCAGGCTCAGTCGTAACGCTGGAGTGATTCGGAGACATGCGGAGTGGCTAACCTTTCAAGCCGGGACGACGGGTGACGTTGGGGCGGCGCCAGTGCGATTCAGTGCTTGCTGATAAACACTCGCTGCTTGCCATCGGCTTCTTCTTCCTTTTGGACCAACATGTGAACGTAACCGACGCTGGTAGCGTCACGATAGAGATCATATTTTTCGAGTTGTTTAGGCGCATACCAGGGACGGGCCCGCTCTCGCCGTGAGGCTAGCTGTCTTGCAATGAAGTCACCGTCGCTTTTCCTCAGGTAAAAGCGTTTTGCTTTTTGTTGAATCCATTGAGGAGGGACCAGCACTCAAACTCGAAATCGTCGGTGGTGACCACGCCAGGGCGAAACGAGTAAGTGACAACAACAGAGTTCACAACGGTAACGTCATACGGGACTGGTTCGTGAAACACTCGCGTGTAATTCGCCGAATGGTCACCTTCATCAACCTGGGACGGAGTGGATGCGGTGTAAGAACGGCAGCCCGCGAAAACGACAACAAGAATGAACAAAGTCAGTGCGCGAATCATATTCGAGTTGGTGCAGCGCTAAAAACCAAGCTGAGCGGACGGGGATCGGCAATAAAAAAGGCGCCGGGGTTAGCCGACGCCTGTGGAAAAAAGTTGGTTAAAACTTAGCTCTTCTTTTCGGTTTTTTCGCCCGCTTCTTTCCAGCCGGAGATACCAGCGGAGAGGTGCTTGACGTTTTTGTAACCGAGGGCTTCAGCCTTTTTGGCGGCTTGTTTGTAAGCCATGCACTTTGGCCCGCCGCAGTAAGCGACGATAAGCGCGTTTTTGTCTTTAGGAAGGACGGAAGCGAGTTTGGCTTCGCTCGATTCGAAATCGATCGCGCCCGGGATGTGCCCTTTTTCGTAGGATTCAGTTCCGTTGACGTCAATGACGACGACTTCCTTTTTCTCAATGGCGCTCTTGAGCTCCTTGATGCTGACGTCTGGATATTCACCCGCGATGACAACTGTCGCGAGGACCACTGCTGTTAATAGACCGAGTAGTTTCTTCATAGCTCCTTAATACTCCTTTTCGGATTTGATCGGTAATGTGCCCCGGCACCGTGCCGTGGCAAATCATTTTTTGCCCTGCTCAAAGCAAGGAAAGTTTTAGTTAGCGAAACAATAGAGATGCTCGTGCCCACGAATGAGCAGGTCTTTGCCAACGAGAGCGGGTGAGGTATCGACCTTCTCGCCAAGTTCGTTAGTGGCGAGCACTTCGAACTTAGGCGCGTTCTTCAGGACGACGGTGGTGCCGTTGCGTCCCACGACATAAACCTTGTCCTTGGCAGCGACGAGCGACGCATAAAGTCCCTGCGGACCGCTTAAGCGCTCTTCTTCGAACAACGGTTTTCCGGTCTTGGCGTCGAAGCTGGAGATGATGGGATTGTTGTGCGACGTGACGAACAGCTTGCCGTCGTAGAGAACCGGCGTAGGGACGTAGGGAGTGCCTTTGCCGTGCTTCCAAACTATGGAGTCCGTTTCATCCAGATTTCCGGACCGGCCCAGTTTGATGGCGAGAAGAGCATTACCGCGGAAACCACTGGTCACGTAAACCATCCCTTCGTGGTAGATGGGAGTTGGAATGACGTTGCCGGTTAAGCCGCTGCATTGCCAAACCACCTTGCCCGTCTTGAGATCGTAACTTTTTACGTTTTTAGACGCTGCGACGATGACCTGTGCCTTGCCATCGTGCTCGATGATGAGCGGGGTGGACCAGGACGTTGCTTCGTCGCGCTCTTCGCGCCAGAGCTCCTGGCCGGTTTTCTTGTTCAGGGCGACGATGAAATCTTCACCTTCGTGGTCCCAGTTGATGACGATGGTGTCCTTGTAGAGGCCGGGAGAGTTACCTTCGCCGAAGCCGTTACGGGTGCGCATGTCGCCGAAATCTTTCGACCATTGAAGGTTACCTTTCATGTCGTAGGCGTAGAGCCCGCGCGACCCGAAATACGCGAAGACCTGCTCGCCATCAGTGACTGCGGAGGCGGAAGAAAAGGTGTGGTCCTGGTGATGACCTTCGTGCGGGACCTCCTGGCGGGCGGTTTGCTGCCAGAGTGTTTTGCCGGTCTTGCGGTCGATGGACATGATCACGAACTGATGCTCTTCGGTTGGTTTTTCGTCGCGACTGCCGCCACCGCCACCGCGCCTGCCTTGACCGGGCTGACCACCGCCGGGCGGGCGTTCGGGACGTTGTTCCTGCGCGGCGAGAATTGCTCCGGGAACTTCGGAGGGGTAGTCGGCCACTTTCTTCCCGGTGGGAATCGCAGTTTGAATGAAAATCTGATCACCCCAGACGACGGGACTGCCGGTGCCGCGGCCGGGGATTTTTACTTTCCATTTCACGTTTTCAGTGGCGCTCCACTTGGTGGGCGGATCGGCTTTTGGGCCTTCGCCAGTGCCGAGAGGGCCGCGCCATTGCGGCCAGGAATCAGACGCGGCGGCGTGTGTGGAGAGCGAAATGAGAAAAGCACCGATCCAACCCAAACTCCTAGGCAAAAGCATACTTGGGGAGAGACGCGGGCGGGGGAGGGGCGGTTACAGATAACGAGGGGGCGATCAGGTGTTTCCCGGAGGTAAAGACAAGCGGCTGAGCGGAAAGCAATTAGCGGCGGGTGGGAGATAGTTGGATATATGAAACGAATCTTAGGGATTTCTGTGCTTGGTTTGGTGTTGGCGGGATGTGCGCGCGAAGATGATGCGGGTTACGTGAGTGGTTCGGCGCCGGCTGGTGAGCAGGGCGCGGCGCAAGGCGGCACGACGGTCAGTGAAGTGCCGAATACGGGCGGAAGTGCGACGCGGCTGAACTCGATGGTGCGGACGAATGCGGGGCCGGACACGGCGGTGGGCGCATCCGCGACGGCCAGCAGCGGTATCGGAACCGCGAGCGCTTCCGGATCGGCGGCGAACGAATCGGATGCGGCGATTAATAATCAAAACGCACAGCAACCGTCACCGGCTGGAACCGGCGTACAGGATGCGAAGGCGAAACACAGCGATACGCCGTAAACTCCGGGATCGACTCGGTAATCCGTGATTTGTTTACGGCGACCCGAAGTATCGATTTGCATACTTCGCTTCGAGTCGGCGTCGGCTTAATGGCGGACGTCCAGGCGGGTAATCTGGAGAGAAGCTAAGAAGCTTTTCTTTTTCGAAGATTTACCGTTTCCTTTCGTCCAATGCGCAAAGGGAATATATGAGAGACATTCTTTTGGCCGCGGCGGTGGGGCTGTTACTGATGGGCTGCGAGAGTAACGATCAGTATCGCTCCGCGAATTTTTCTGGAGACAAGGTTTACTCGAAGAAAGCGCCGATTCCGCCGCAATTGAAGGAGAACGATGTGCTTGGGCTGCGGAACACGCGGGCGACTAAAGACTCGGACATTGGGAGGATCCTCGACGAAGTGAGTTCATTGCAGATCAAGGAAGGCAGCAGGATCCTTTTGGTGCAATCGGGCTCGGAGCATCCGGACAAAGAAATGGTGGATGAACTTTCCAAGCGCTTTGTCGTTGTGCCGTATACTGGTTTGCCGAATCAGATTCGAAGCGATGATGGCGACGATATCGGCAAGTCGTTGCGCCTCGCCGCCGCGCAGAGCAAAGCGGAAACGCTCATGGTCTATTGGGGCCATCTTGAAATGCGCCGCGACGATCTGCCGACGAGTCTTGTTTCATGGGTGCCGGTGATCGACTTCAGCGTACCGGACGAATATCAGCGCGTGCGGATGCATCTAAAAGTCGCACTGGTGGATGTCCGCACGGGTAAATGGTCGACCTTCCGCAGTGAACCTGTGGAATCGGATGCGTTAACGACGCGGTTCGCGCGCGAACACGAGCAGAAGTGGCCGATCAAAAACACGAAGCAGCGGCTGTATCGCGAATCCGTCCAGAAGTTGTTGGACGGATATGTGATGGCGAAAAACTGAGCTGCGCCTGCGCGCTAGGCGAGTTGCTCGAGCTTGAGTGACTCGGCTTCCCACTGTTGATGAAGCCGGTCGAGCTTAGTGTCGATCGATTTCAATTCGCGGTTCAATTCCGCGAAGAGCGCGGTGTTTGCATAGGTTTCGGCACTTTGCAGTGAGTCGTGAATCTCCTGCTGTCGGGATTCGAGAGTGGCGATTTCCTTCTCGATTCGGGTGACGGTGTTTTGTTGGTCCTTGCGCGCGCGCGAGCGGGCCTGGCGCTGCTCGGCTTCGATGCGTCGCTGCTCCTTGGAGTTGATCGTGGGTGCTACTTTGCGGGGCGGAGTTGGTGCGACGGCAGTGAACGAAGTGGCGGTTCCCCAGCCCGTTTTTTCAACGTAGTAATTGTAATCGCCCGCGAAGCGGCGGACCTGGCCGCCTTCCACATGCACCACCTGGTTGGCGAGTTTTTTGATGAAATAAACATCGTGGCTGATGAAAACGAGCGTGCCTTTGAATTGCTTGAGGGCGGTGACAAGCGCTTCGATGCTGGGCATGTCGAGGTGGGTGGTGGGCTCGTCCATGAGCAGGAAATTGGGCGGGTTAATGAGCAACTTCACCAGCGCGAGACGACTTTTCTCACCGCCGCTGAGCACGCGGACCGGTTTATCGACGTCGTCGCCGGAGAAAAGGAAACAGCCGAGAAGTGTGCGGATAAACTGTTCGGTGACGCGCTGCTCGGTATCGAGAGCTTCCTCGAAAACGGTGCGATCCAGGCGCAACATTTCCACGCGGTTTTGCGAGTAGTATCCGCAGATTGTGTTGATGCCGAGCTCGCGCTGGCCATCGCTCGGCGTGAGAATTCCGGCCATTAATTTGAGGAGGGTCGATTTACCCGCGCCGTTTGGGCCGACGAGAACGATGCGCTGTTCGCGCTCCACTTCGAAGTCTAATCCCGCGTAAACAATGTTTGCACCATACCCGAAGTGAATATCCTTGAGCGTGAGGACGCGCTGACCGCTACGGCGCGGCTGAGGGAAACTGAAGTTGATGGTCGCACCTGCAGCCGCGGGCGCTTCGATTTTATCCATGCGCTCGATTTGCTTCAGCTTGCTTTGAGCCTGGGCGGCCTTGGTGTTCTTCGCGCGAAAACGATCGACGAAGAGCATCAAGCGGGCGATTTCACGCTGCTGATTATTATAAGCGGCGAGGAGATTTGCTTCGTTCGCTTCGCGTTGCGTGACGAATGATTCGTAATCGCCGCGGTAACGTTGCAACTGGCCGAAGCGCAGCTCGACGATGGAATCGACAATTTTGTTCAGAAACTCGCGATCGTGCGAGACCATCAGGATGGCGCCGGGATAATTCTGCAAATGATTCTGGAACCAAAGGAGCGAGTGGAGATCGAGATGGTTGGTTGGTTCGTCGAGGAGGAGAAAATCGGGCTCCTGCACGAGAAGGCGGGCGAGGTGGGCGCGCATCGCCCAACCGCCGCTTAGTTCGCGGGCGGGACGTTCGAAATCGCGTTCGCGAAAACCGAGGCCGGCGAGAATTTTTTTTGCGCGCGCCTCCAGTTCGAAGCCATTGAGTTCGGCGTAGTGGCTGTGTGGATCGACTTCGTGGTGGTGATCGTCGCTATTAAGGGCGCGTCGGGTGGAAATGATTTCGGGATGCAGGTTGATGGCGATCTCGATGACAGTTTCGTCGTTCACAGGCGCAGTTTCCTGCGGGAGAAAACCGAGAGAACAGCGACGATCGCGAGTGATTTCGCCTTCGTCGGGCTCTTCGCGGCCGAGGATCATATTGATCAAGGTCGATTTGCCGGCGCCATTCGGCCCGACGAGGCCGATGCGATCACCGCGGCTGACCTGCAGGGAGGCGCCTTGCAGCAAGTCCTTGCCGCCGAAACTCTTACTTACATCGACTATCGAAATCATCGGAGCGGGTAAAATGCCTTGCCGGAACGAGAGTGCAAGCGCTGGGTGACATAATGTGCGCGGGGCGGGATTAGTCGTGCACAAGGGGAGTTAAGCTCTTGATAGCGAAGCCGATGATTAAGGCAAGGTGTGCGAGCCGCGCTTGGGACTTTTTCGCGAGCGATCGGGTTGCACCCACGAGTGGAACAATGCCGCACCTAACGCGCCAACGATATTTTCGATTTCTGAATTCGGTATTTCTCGGGCTGAACTTGCTGCTGGGTTTGATGTATTCAAGCAGCCTGTTCGCCGCGCCGCGAACGATCACTCAGTATTCCATCACATCAGCGAATGATTTCCCGGTCCGCGATCCGCGAGATTGGAAACTGCTTGGATCAAATGACGGCGGTCAAAATTGGATTACGCTCGATCAACGGACGAACCAGGTTTTCGTTGAGCGATTCGAAACGAAGAATTTTCAACCGACCGAGGAAATTCCGTGCGAAATTTTCCGCCTGGAGATAACCGGCGTGCGCGATCCCGTCGCGGCGAATTCTGTTCAAATTGCTGATATCGATTTGAAGGGCATAGATGACGGCGAAGGGAATGTGGACCTCCGCCCATCGCGCACTGACCTCGTTTTAGTTCACGGGGAATACGCGCCGGTCGAAACGCGCCGGATGGCTTTCGACGGCAATGTGCAAACCAAGTGGCTCGATTTCGGTGTCCTCACGAATGGACAACGGCGCACTTGGATCCAGTGGCAGTACGACACCCCGGCGGGCGCTGATCCTGATCCGATCGAACCACTCAGAGACGTTGTGCAGTTGAACCTCCGCGCGCGCACCTGGGCGCGAGAACCATTTCTGCTCAATCTCAATGCGACCATTCTGTGGCGTGGACCGGACGACGGGTCGATCGTCATTCAGGATCATTCGGGCGCGGCACTGGTGAAGGTGCCGTTCGCAACCACAAACGCAGAACCAGGCGCGCGAATCTCCCTCACGGGAAGCGCGTTTCTCGTCCGCAAAGGCGGATTGATCGAGTTGCATCCGGTGCCCGTGGTTAATAACGACGGAATGCACGGTGTGTTTACGAAATCTTCTACGGTTTACCTCCGCGCGGGAAGGCATCCGATTTTTGCGGAATGGTTTAACCGCGAAGTTGACGCGGCATTCAAAATTGAGTTCGAAGGTCCGGAAATTCCGCGCCAGGAGATTCCTGGTTCGGCGCTTTATCTTTCAAAAACCGACTCGGCCCATGGCCTCGCGGTGCGCTATTACGAAGGAGCGTGGGACATGCTGCCGTTATTCTCGCTACTTGCGCCCACGAAGGAAGGCGTGATCAGCACTTTCAGCATCGAAAATAGGCCTCACAAAGAAAACTGCGGAGTGACCTTTGGCGGTTTTCTAGAAGTGCCTCAAGATGGGGAGTATCAATTCCATGTTAGTTCAGACGATGGTGGTCGCCTATTCATTGGCGACCGTACGCTGCGCCTGGAACAGAACGGCGTAGGAACAAACGCTCCCCTCATCGCTCTGCCGGCCGGAAATGTGATTGCTGCACGTGACCATTATCGATGGGTTTCGGTGGGCGGCGAGGTGACGCACGCAGGGGAAGGGAAGTACGGCTGGCAGTTGGTTCTGCAATCCCGTTCCGGCGCAACGACAGTTAACCTGGGGCCAGGGGTGCAGGCTGTTCCGCTTCATCTGCTAGGGACTCGTGTTCGAGTCAGCGGCATTTGCATACCGACGGTTGCGGCCGATGAACATCTGATCGCAGGGGAACTTATTACGCCGTCCCTGGATTACGTCCGCGTTATGTCCATCGGTCCGCAGCATTGGCGCGCGGTGCCGGTGTGGAAAACGTCGGATGCATCCAGCGACAAGAGCGGATCCGTGGCGCGAATTCGTGGGTGGTTCAGGCAGCAGGAAGGCGCCGTTCTTTTGGAAGACGAGAGCGGACGAATCCAAATCCTCACCACGAACCTTCCTCCGGCAGAGAGGAAGATCTTCGGCGAAGCGCTCGGGCAATTGGGTTGGCAGGGCGAAAAGCCGGTCCTCCGCCTGGCCGAATGGCGCGAGCTCGGCGACACCAGCGCGGAACAACGCGCCCTCCCGTGGTTGAATACCATCCAAATGGTTCACGCGTTGAGCCCGGAAGAGGCCGGACGCGGTTACCCGGTTAAAGTGCGCGGTGTAGTCACCGCAGCCTGGCAGGACTCGGATCACGCTGCGCTGCAAGACGGCACCCGGGGAATTTTTGTGCCGAATCTCACTGCGGGATTCGATGACTGGCCCGAGGTGGGTGATTTTTACGAGGTTGAAGGCAAAACCGATCCGGGTGGGTTTGCTCCGGTGATCATTGCCGAACGCGTTTCTCAATTAGGCAAAGGCGCGATGCCCGAGCCAATCAAGCCGACGTGGGCTCAACTGGTGAACGGGAGCATGGACATGCAGCTGATCGAACTGCGCGGGGTGCTCAGCGTGGATGGAGGCGAATACATTTGGTTGCTCATGCGCGGCGGGAGATTGCGTTTGCACATGGAGAACATGCCGGAACAGAAGCTGAGCAGTTATGATAACGCGGTGGTTCGAATGCGCGGCGTTTTTTCCGCCAGTTGGAATGGCGATACGCGCAAGGTAAATCCCGGCGAAGGCAAGATGAACAGCGTCTCGATCAGCATCGATCGCGCCGCTCCGGCGGATCTCTTCGCCGTACCGGTAAAGCGCGCGAGCGAGCTGCTTTTGTTCGATGCGCTGGCCGATGATCTGCAGCGAATCAAAGTCGTTGGGCAGATCCTCGAAGCGCGAGGCGGCGTCCACTTTCTCATCGATGGCGACACAGGTGTCCGTTTCATGCTCAAGCAGCAACAACCTCTTTTTCCAGGGGACTGGGTAGAGGTCGTCGGCTTTCCGCGGCCCGAAGGCCCGGTCATTTTCCTCCGCGAGGCCGTGGCCCGCCAACGACAGAACGAAAAAACACCCGTCGATCGAACTGTGGTTCACGCTCGTCCTTTGCGCGACGAAGAGCTGATGACGCCCGAGAACGATTCGACCCGCGTTGCCTTGCAGGCGCGCGTGCTCGCGGTCCGCGATGGCGTTAGCGAACACGCCCTTGAGCTGCAACAGGGCCAACGCACCTTCACTGCCTTCGTCCTTCGCGGGAAGAAGCTGGCCGAACGCGTCCCCGTCGGGGCCATCGTGCGCCTGACCGGGGTTTATGTGGCGCGCGGTCCGGCAGACCAGAGGCGCGTCGAGAGCTTCGAGTTGCTGGTGAGTTCCGACGACGATGTGCAGGTGATCGAGCGGCCGTCATGGTGGACCGTGCAACACAGTACCGCGGTCGCGGCCGGTGCGATTTTATTGCTGCTTGCCGGCGGAGCATGGATTCGGGGACTGCGCGCGGAAGTTTCTCGTAAAACGAACCATCTGAAGCGCGAAGTTGAGGAGCGCAAACAAGCCGAAGAGCTGGCCAATCGAGCCCGCCGCCAGGCAGAAGCCGCCGCTTACGCCGCCGAGGCAGGGAGTCGCGCCAAGAGCCAATTCCTCGCCACGATGAGCCACGAGATTCGCACGCCCATGAACGGCATTCTCGGCATGAATAATCTCCTGCTCGATTCCGGTCTCTCCCGTGAACAACGCGAGCTTGCCGAAACGGTGCGCGCCAGCGGCGAAGCATTGTTAACGTTGCTGAATGACGTCCTGGATTTTTCCAAAATCGAGGCCGGTAAATTCTCTCTCGAACGCGCCCCATTTAACCTGCGCCAAACGGTGGAAGGCGCGGTGGATTTGATCGCGCAGCAAGCGCAGAAAAAAGGAATCGAGGTAAATTATTGGATCGAGGAAAACTTGCCTCATTCCTTCATTGGTGACGCGGGTCGCTTTCGCCAGGTGCTGTTAAATCTCATCAGCAACGCCCTGAAATTTACCGAAGCCGGCGAGATCGATATCGAAATCCGCGGCGTTCAAACTGGTGATTCGACCAAGCTTCAGGTGAGGGTGCGTGATACCGGCATTGGCATGCCGGATGAAGTTCGCCTGCGCCTGTTCCAAGCTTTCGAGCAGGCGGACCAGTCGACCACTCGCAAGTACGGTGGGACCGGCCTCGGCCTGGCCATTTCCAAAAAATTGGTCGAGCTAATGGGCGGAGAGATTGGCGTAGAAAGCCAACCTGGCAAAGGCTCGACATTCTGGTTCACACTCGAGCTGGAGCATCTCTCGAAACAGCCCGCCACGGTTGCGATCGAACCACTGAAGGGCGTGCGACTGCTCATCGTGGAGAAACATCAGACCAGCGCCCGCGTGCTCCGTGATCTTGCCCGCGGTTGGAACATGGACGTCCAGGTCCTTGGGAACCTCCAGGGAGCCGGGGAGATTCTCACGCGCCTGAACGATGATACCAAAGCGCTGCTGCTGGTTGAAGCTCGCTCAGCGGATGCGGGCCAGGGCGCCCTCAAAGCACTCTATGATTTCCGCAACTTGCACGGCAAACACAAGCTCAGCATCGGTTTCCTCGCGGCCATTACCGAGCGCCCAAGTACCTGGGACCTCAAAATCGCGGGAATTCACACCTGCTTAAGCAAGCCGGTCAGAAAAGAACTGTTGCAAAAAGCTCTTCTGGAACTTCTGCGTGAACCCGCCGAAGAGACAGCGAAGCCCGAAGCACAGCACCCGCCGCTCGCCGTTACGCCGGCGCCCAGCCCACTTCGCATCTTACTCGCGGAAGACAATATCGTGAACCAAAAGGTGGCACTCAAACAACTCACCAAGCTCGGCTACAACGCCGACGTCGCAAACAACGGCATCCAGGCGCTCGAGGCGCTCGCCCGCAATCATTACGACCTCATCCTCATGGATTGCCACATGCCCGAAATGGACGGTTACGAAGCCACGAAACGAATTCGCGAGCTTCCGAACAGCCTTGGAAAAGTCCGGATCATCGCGATGACGGCGAACGCCATGCAGGGCGACCGCGAGCGGTGCATCGAAGCTGGTATGGATGATTACGTCGCCAAGCCGGTGAAGATCGATGAGTTGAAGGCGGCGATCGAACGTCGCGCTGAAGCAGGCGCCGCTGCTGTCGTTTAGGCCGGCTCCGGCAACGCGCTATTTACATTCCTGCGTGGAGGTCAAACAATCGTTCATGCGATTGCGCTCACTCCTTATTTTAGTTCTCCTGACGGTTGCTTGTTACGCGGAGGAGAAAGCTTCCGCGGCAAAAGCGATTGCGGCCGCCAACCTGGAATTCGAGAAAGCACACCTTCGCGGCGACGCTAAAGCTATCGCCGCGCAATACACTGATGATGCGCAGCTCCTCTGGGAAGATCGCGAGATTATCAAAGGCCGCGGCGCCATTGAAGCGGAGTGGCGCAAGGATATGGGCGGTCCAGGACGGAAAGCGACGATCACGCTGCTCGAGGTTGAAGAACATGGTGATTGGGCGTTCGAAACGAGCAGATTCGTCGTCACCGCACCAGAGGGGAAAGTGGTTTACGACGGCAAATACATTTGCATTTGGAAGCGGGTGAATGGGCAGTGGAAGATTCACCGCGACATCGGGAACAAGAACATTCCCGCCAAGTAGGTGCGCCGTCGTGGGGCGGGGCTAAAGGTAAGATTCGCGGGTGAAAGCAGTTAACTTTTGCTGCCAAATACCGATACATATAGGGAACGGGTGCCTTGCCGCACGTTCGTGCCTATATGAGCGGGACTGCGCGAATACTTTTAGTTGCCGATGACTCACGGGAAATGGCTTCTCTGAAAGCCCTTTTGGCCGAAGCCGCTCCCGACCGCGACTTGCATCCCGCCACGAGCTCGAAGGAAGCGCTCGCCGCGCTGGTCGAACACGATTTCGAGATTGTCATTTGCGACCTGGGCGCCGGCCCGGAAGTCGGTGCAAATTTTCTGCAGGAAGTCTGGAAGCAGCGCCCTCGCACCGTCCGATTCCTCTTAGCCCGCGGTTTGACTCCCGACCTGATGGTCACCTGCGCACTCGGGTCGCATCACTTCATCCAGAAGCCGCTCGATGCGCATACGCTCAAGACCGCGTTGACTCGTGCGGATGCCATCAACCAATACGTTCGAAACGATCGCATCCAATCGCTCGTTTCGCGGATGCGCACCTTGCCGAGCCGTCCCTCGCTTTACCTGGAAGTAATGCGCGAATTGCGTTCCCCGACAGCCAGCGCTTCGACCGTTGGCGAGCTTGTGGAAAAGGATCTCGCGATTTCGACGAAGCTGATCCAGGTGGTGAACTCCGCGTTTTACGGCCTGGCTCAACAGGTCACTGACCCTGCTGCGGCGGTGTTGCTGCTGGGGCTGGAAACGACGGCTTCGCTGGTGCTCAGCATCGAAGCTTTCGCCCGCTTCGACAAAGTTAAGCCGATTTATTTCTCCATGGATAAGGTCTGGCGCCATAGCCAGTCGGTCGCCGCGTCCGCAAAGAAAATTGCCGAGCTTTTAAGCAACGATCAGGACGTTGCGCGGAATGCGTTCACCGCCGGTCTATTGCATGACATTGGTAAGCTGGCCCTCGCGCTCAATTTCGAAGATCAATATCAAGGCGCGATCAAGCTCGCGGAAAAACAGAAACTTCCGGCGAGCGAAGTGGAAGCGCAGGTTTTCGGCGCAACCCATGCCGAGACCGGCGCCTATCTCCTTTCTGTCTGGGGATTGCCGCTGCCGATTGTCGAAGCGGTCGCCCGTCATCATCAGCCCGCGCGCACGATGGATAAAGTGTTTACCGCCAGCACCGCGCTGCACATCGCGGAGCAGTTGGAGTATTCTGAAGACCCCGCCCGCCGCGGCAGCAAAGAGGTGATGCTCGATCTCGCCTATCCCGAAACGCTGCACCTGGAAGGCCGCATCAATGAACTGAAAGCGATCGTCCGACGCGACTCCCTCGTGGGTGACGTTGAGAAATCCGAGAAGAGCACCATCAGCTCCGCCGTGGATATGCAGGCGGAAACTGCCGCGCTCCCCGCAAATGGCCAGCCAGCGCCGTTGGTCAACGTTGCGCCCACATCGCGCGAAAGCATTTCGAAGCGCGCAATGTTCGCGATGATCGGGATTCTCTCCGTCGCAATAGCGTGTGCGATCGCCTACGTCACCAAGACGCAAACAGCCAAGGCGAAGGAAGCGATCCGCGTGAGCGAACTCGAAGAGGCGGCGAATCGTAAGAACCAGCTTTCGAACTGGATTTCCGAAAGCTCCGAAGCCGCGGTGCAGAAGGATGCTTCCGAAGAAACGCCGGCGCCAGTGGCGGTGAATGATGCGGTCAAACACTTGAAGCTGCAGGCCGTGATGTTCAACGGGCAGAGATCTTCACTCGTCATCAACGGCTTCTCCCTGCACGTCGGCGATGAAATTGACGGCGTTAAGATTATTGAAGTGCAGCCTAACGAAGTGATCGTTGAACGGGAGGGCGCTAAATATACGCTGCGCCTCCAATAGGTAGCTTCAGTCGACATCTTCCCGCAGCACTCGGTCAATTAATTCACGCACACCAGTTCCGTGCCCGGAAGGGGTGGTCCAATGCGCAGCCGCTTTCAGTTCGGGCAACGCATTTGCCACCGCTACTCCGAACCCCGCTCCGCGCAGCAACGAGTGGTCATTCTCGGCATCGCCCACTGCGACCACCGCTTCAGGTGGGATGTTCAATTCGTGGAGTGCTGCGCGCAGCCCAAAGCCTTTGTCCACGCCGCGCGGCAGGATCATCAATGAGCCTTTGTTCGGGATGATTTCCAAATCAAGTTGCAGTTCAGAAATCGTATCGCGCAAAACTTTTTCATACGGATCGACTGAGGCGACGATGACCCGACCAACAGAAAGCATGTTCACCGCTCGTTCGCGCAGAAGATCGGCAAAGCGTTTAGGTGGCGCGGTCGCGAGCGGTTTTTCTGACTTGGTTTTAGGCCAATAAAGGAGGGCGCCGTTCTCGGCCACGATCAGGTCGAAGATTCCGTATTCAGAAAAGACCGATTCGAGATCCGGTATCTCGCGGCCGGTCACCAGAATGACTTTCCGTCCGGACTCTTTGAACTTCTGCAATGCTTCAATGGTTGCAGGGTCGACTGCGCCGTGGTGCGCGATCGTGCCGTCATAATCCGTGGCCAGAAGTTGATATTTCATCCCAGCTTTTTGAAAGCGAGTTTGGCTGCGCCGATCACGCCGGCCTTGTTGCCGAATTTTGCTGCTTTGATTTTCAATTTTCGCGAGACGTCGGAACTGAGGTACTCACGTAAGCCCGTTTCGACCTCCGAAACAATCAGCTTCGGCATTTCCTCAGTGAGGCCGCCGCCGAGGACGAGCATTTCGGGATTTAAAAAGTTCACGATGCTGGAAAGCGCGATGCCCACCACGCGAAGACGAGAGCGAATCAGTTCCTCGATTTTCTTGTCGCCCGCTTTTCGGGCTCGCGAAATGGATCCCCAGGTGACTTTCGAAATGTCGGTGCCAACTTCTTTGTAGAGGTTCGGTGCCCATTGTTTCACGCCCATTCCGATCGCCGCGCCAGCGATGGCGGCTTTGCTCGCGATGCGATCGAGAATGCCGTGGCTTTCCAACCCATCCGCTCCGCCGATTTGATGCGTGAGCGTTCCCCCCACATTCCCGCCGTGCCCGCTCGCGCCCTGATAAACTTTCCCGTTGATAATCGCCGCCCCGCCAACGCCCGTCCCAAAGAAAACGCCCAGCACATGATTGCAGCCCGCCGCCACTCCAAGCTGTTGTTCGCCGTAGAGGGCGAGTTGCACATCGTTCCCGAGGACCGTTTCCAATTTCACAGCGCGCTTGATCACAGCGCCCACACGATAACCTTCCAGACAAAGAATGTTCGGAGAAGCTTCTATGCATAGCGTGTCGCGATCGACTCGTCCCGCCGACGCTATGCCCGTTCCGACCAAATGCAAAGTTTGCTTCTTCGCTTCGCGCGCCAGCGTTTGCACGCTGCTCGTTAATCTTTTCTCGTAAGCCGTTTTCCCGTCCTGCGGCGAAGTCTTGAACTTAATCTGGTGAAGAATCTCGAAGCGCTCGTTGATCAACGCGCATAAAGTCTTTGTGCCTCCGATGTCGATCCCGATTACCGCGCGTTTTCCCATGGGCAAGCTAGTATCGTAAGCGAGCAGGACGCTGGCAACGGAGTGAAACGACAGACGAAGAATCGGGAACTTCCTGAGATGGCGCCAACGTATGAACGTAGAGCTTCAACGCGACGAAGCCATTTGCTAGCGTGCGCCCCGAATGAGAGCGTTCAAGCCGCCGCGCCTGAAAAAAGGAGATGTTATCGGGCTGGTTTCGCCCGCGAGCACGCCCACGCCGCGCGAAAAGATTGAGGGAAGCGTGCGGTATTTGGAAGGTTTGGGCTATCGAGTGAAGCTTGGCGCGCATGTTTCCAAAGCGTGGGGTTATCTCGCCGGAACGGATGAGGAGAGGGCGGAGGATTTCAACGACATGATCCGTGATCCGCGGGTGAAAGCAATTTTCGCGCTGCGCGGTGGATATGGGACGCCTCGGATTCTTGATCGAATTCAGTATGGAGCACTTTCGAAACAGCCGAAGATCATCTCCGGCTTTAGCGACATCACTGCACTGCAGCTCGCGATTTACAAGAAGTGCGGGCTTGTCACTTTCTCGGGTCCAATGCCGGCGGTGGAGTTTTGGAAGGATCCAGATTCCTACACGGAAGAGCAGTTCTGGCGATTGGTGACCAGCAAGACGCCGGTTGGTGCGTTGGAGAATCCGTTGCCGGAGCGGTATGATTTGCATCGCGAAGGGAAAGCGAGCGGAGTGCTGCTCGGAGGCAATCTTGCGCTGGTGGTTTCGACGATTGGAACAGGCTTCATGCCCTCGCTGCGTCGGGCGGTGTTGGTGTTGGAGGAAGTGGGGGAGTATCCGTATCGCGTCGACCGGATGTTCGCGCAGTTGCGGAATGCGGGATTGCTGAAGGACCTCGCGGCGATGTTGCTCGGACAGTTTACGGAATGTGGGGCGAAGGATCCGGCGCAGCCGCATCTGAACATTGAATATCTGCTGAAGGAGTATGCTCACTTTGTGGAGGGGCCGGTCTTGGGTAACGTGCTTTATGGGCATGTGCCGAAGAAGCTGACGGTGCCGTTGGGACTGCGGGCGACGGTGGATACGAAGAAGCGGCGGATTGAGGTGCGGGAGAGTGCGGTGAGTTAAAGGATGCGAACGATCTTCAGTCCAGCTTTCGTTGCAAGTGCCTGCTGCTTTACGTCGAAGGTGAGAAAGTGATGCTTTCCAAGCTCAAGCGCGCATGCGACGTGCAGCACATCCAGTGACCGAACCCCGAGCAATGGGGTAAATTCTTTGCTCAATTCGGCTGAGCGATGGAGCGCGGACCTCCAGAGCACGTCCGCTAACTTGAAGCGACCGGTTATGAAGTCCTGCTCCAAATCCGCGAGCGCCTCCTCCATTTCACCGTCATCGATCTCCTTCGTAAAGCATGAACGGCAGATCGCGTTTACGATTTCGGCCTTCCCGTGGAGCGTAACATCGATGGGCGTGTGAGTCCGCGCACACCATAGGGACAGTTCACGTGAACCATGCTGGTTCAAGAACAGGCGCGCTAGTGCGCTTGGTTCGATGTAAGTGGATTCAGCGGCTGCCACGTTCCTCCTCCCAGAAGCGCTCTGATTGTTCCTTTGTGAGGGCGCGTGGTTGTCGCTTGATCAGACGCGCGTAGTAATCAATACGGGGCGGGGCTTTAGGCTTTGGGCGGGGCACGGGTTTCAGGACATAGGCGGGTTCGCCGTTGTCCGTAATTATGACTTCGCCGTGTTCTTCGATCTTCTTTTTTACAGTGCGGAAATCGGTGCGGATTTCGCGGATGCTAGCGGTGTTTGTCATGCGTGAAACATAAGTGTTTCACGGCTCGGAAGCAACCGCTAATGGAAGTCGTAGGAGTCGGTGCCGGAGAGGTTGTGGGCTTCGAGGCGCTCGATGGTGTGGGCCTGGATGACGAAGACGTTTTCGCGGGTTTGGAGTTTGCCGGTGATTTGCAGAAAATTTTCCTGGGTGATGACGAGGCGGAGATCCTCGAAGAGCTGGGGTTTGACGATGGCGTTGCTGATGCCGGTTTCGTCTTCGAGGCTGATAAAGACAAATCCTTTGGCGGTGCCGGGGCGCTGACGGCAGATGACGTTGCCGGCGATGGTGATGATCTGGCCTTCGCGACCGCGCGGGATATCGATGGCGCGCCAGATGTTTGGGATCTGCGGGCGGAGGAGGGCCATGGGGTGGGGGCCGGTGGTGAGGCGCATGCCTTCGTAATCGGAGCGCAAACGCTCGGCGGGGTTCATGGGTGCGAGTGGAGATTTTTCTTTTTCCTGCGGGCGATCGGTGAAGTTGAAGAGATCAGATTCGGGTGGGAGGTCGCGTTCGGCATCCCACATGGCGTCCCGGCGATGGTCGGCGAAACAATTGAGCGCCCCGATTTCCGCGAGGCGGCGGAGCTCGGATTTGTTGAGGGGAACGCGCGACTTGAGGTTGGAGAGGGAAATAAAGGGCAAGCGCTCACGTTCGGTGATTAGTTTCTGCGCCGATTCGGCGTGCAGCCCTTGCACGACGCAGAAGCCGAGGCGGATCGAGTCGTCCGGTTCGATGATGCATTTGTAATCGGAACGCATCGCGCAGACGGGACGGAATCGAACGCCGCGGCGATTGCCATCTTTAATGATGGTGGCGGGCGAGTAGAAACCCATGGGCTGGTTGTTGAGGAGGCTCGAATAAAACTCGGGCGCGTAGTGAACTTTGAGATAGGCGCTGGCGTAGGCGAGGAGCGCGAAGCTGATGGCGTGTGATTCGGGAAAACCGTAAAGCGCAAAGGAACCGATCGCTTTGATGATTTCCTCGATGGTTTTCGGCTCCACCTTTTTGCGTTCGAGAGCGGCGCGGAGTTTTATTTCGACTTTCTGCATGCGCTCCTGGGAACGATGGAAGCTGAGGGCGCGGCGAAGTTCTTCGGCTTCGGAGCCGGTGAAATCGGCCATGACCATGGCGATCTTGAGCATTTGTTCCTGGAAAAGCGGGACGCCCAAGGTGCGCTCGAGGACGGGGATGAGATCGTCGTGATAATAGGTGACCGGTTCCTTACCCGCACGACGCGCGAGATAAGGATGCATCAAGTGCCCTTGGATGGGGCCGGGGCGAATGATCGCAACTTCGATGACGACGTCGTAAAAATTTTTCGGCTTCATGCGGGGGAGCGTGGCCATTTGGGCGCGGCTCTCGATTTGGAAGACGCCGATGGTCTCAGCGGTCTGCATGAGTTCGTAAGTTTTCTCGTCGTCGTGCGGAATTTTTGCGATGTCCACCGGGCGACCGCGTTCGCGCGTGAGCTCAATCGAATCCTGCAGGACGGACATCATGCCGAGGCCGAGCAGATCGACCTTAATGATGCCGAGATCTTCGCAATCGTCCTTGTCCCATTGCGCGACGACGCGACCGGGCATCGAAGCATTTTCGAGCGGGACGACCGAACTGAGCTTTCCCTGCGAAATGATCATACCGCCGGAATGTTGGCCAAGATGGCGCGGCAAACCGTAGATGGAACGATAAAGCGAAACAAAAGCGGGAAGGCGCGCATGATTCTCCGGAAGACCCGCTTCGCGAATTTGAGCGCGAAGATCCATCGTGTGCGGAAAATCGCCGCTGGCGAAGAGCGCGGAAAAACGATCAAGAATGTCGTTCTGGAAATTGAGTGTCTTGCCAATTTCCCGCGCGGCGCTACGTCCGCGATAGGTGATGACATTCGCCGTCATGGCGGCGCCGTGCTTGCCATAACGCTGATACACTTCCTGGATGACGCGCTCGCGTCGATCGCCGCTTGGGAGGTCGATATCGATATCCGGCCAACTCTTTCGGCCTTCGCTAAGGAAACGTTCGAAAAGAAGTTTTCCGCCGATCGGATCGCAAGCGGTGATGCCAAGGCTGTAACAAACCGCGCTGTTCGCCGCGCTGCCACGGCCCTGGCACATAATGTTGCTCTCGCGGCAGAACTTCACGATGTCCGCAACGATGAGGAAGTAGCCGCAGAATCCTAGTTTCGCGATCAGGTTTAGTTCGCGTTCGAGCTGATGTTTAACTTCGGGTGAAAGGACGGCGCCGTAGCGATTGTGCGCGCCAGCGTAGGTTTGTTCCCAGAGCACCTGCTCAGGAGTTTGACCCTCGGCGAGTGGATAGCGGGGGAATTCGTAGCCGAGATTCTCAAGTGAAAACTGCAGTCGATCGGCCAGACGGACCGTGTTCTCAAGAGCCTCCGGCAGATCCCGAAACAATGCATGCATTTCGGCGGCGGGCTTGAGATAGCGTTCGCTGTTGCGCGCGAGAAGTTTTCCGGCGGCATCGAGGTGGGTGTGATTGCGCAGGCAGGTGAAGACATCGAGGACCGGGCGTCCGTTCCGTTTGGCGTAAAGCACGCCGCCGGTGGCGAGAAGCGGGAGTTTGTGTTGCGCGGCGAGTTCGCGTTGAGCGCGGATGAATACTTCTTCGCCGCGAAGGTGGTGACGTTGCAGTTCGACGTAAACGCGATCGGCCCCGAAGGTGCGGGTGAGGCGTTCCAGAATCTGCTGCGGTGAGAGCGCGGCAGTGTTCCGTGTTTCCTGGGCGTGAATCGCGCGGAATAGTGGGCCTTCATCGTCACCGGTGAGAGCAATGAGACCTTCGGCGAACTCCGGCAGTTCATCCCAACGCAAAGCACATTCGCCTTTCGGCGCGCGGAGATGGCCGTTGGTCACGAGGCGGCAGAGATTTTGGTAGCCAAGGCGGGATTCGACGAGGACGGGCAGGACGGAGCCATCGTCCATGGTGAGTTCTGCGCCGACGATCGGTCGGACGCCGGATTCCTTCGCCTTCGCGTAAAACCGCGGCGCACCGTAAACGCCATTCCGGTCCGTGAGCGCGATGGCGGGCAGTCCACGCTCCGCAGCGACTTCGGCGATGTGCTCGGGGAACGATGCTCCTCGCAAAAAGCTGAAGGCGCTCCGGGTATGGAGCTCGACGTAGGGCGGCGGTTTGGCGATGGAGGTCACGGGCGTCATGGGAGCCTCCGGGGGAAGGGGGAAACCACGAATGAACACGAATGAACACGAATACAAGGCTGACGGGAATTGCCACTGATTGGTTCTTGGTGTTCAGCCCTTCCCTGAACGTTTGGCGTGAAAAACCGTGAAATGAGGGACTTACGCAAACGACGCGTGAAATGTAGACAAGTGGAATTTGCCGGAATTGGTGGAATTACGGGGCTTTTTTGATCCTCGGAAGCGGAACGGTTGGCGTTATTAAGCGTTATTGCAGGTACTTGCGTGGATTTGGACGATATTCGCCCAGACGTGAGGAGGCGATAAAAAGCGTTAAAAGAATGAACTGATAAACACTTGAGCGCTTCGCGCACACGCGTTAAATCAGGTACTTGCCTCGATAAATTGTCGCGTCGGATGGAATGCGGAAAAACGGCGCGCGGTTGGCGTGAACTATTGGACCGCGAATAAAAAGGGTTAAAAAGGGTTAAATCAATGACTTGCGTTGATTTAGGGCCGGAGGCGCGGCGAGACGGCGAACCGGCGTGAGAATTGAAAGCAGGCGAGGTCATGGCGCGTGTCTCCATTGGCTTTGCGAATGGTAGCACCGGACGCGGAGCTGCCGAATCGAACTTGCGGGCGTGAAGATGGGCCGAGAACCGCCCGGTCAACCTTCATGCACGCTTAAGCCGTGTTACGTTAAGATGCTAACGGATGCGGCTGGGGAGGTCAATTTAGCTCTTTGAATATCCTCGTTTTACGGCGGGAAAAAGCGTCCTTCCAACCAGCTCTTCGCCATACTTTTGACCCCGTCGTCGGGATCCTCCAATGCAGCTTCGATCACTGATTGCGCTGGAGACGCATTTGTTCCGAGGCGACCGAAGCCAATCATCGCGTTTTGTCGTGCGACTTTGTTCGTTTCTGCTAAGCCTGCAGTATAAACGGGAATCAGCATTTCCGCTGGATACTCATTGGAGCGATGAAACTGTAGAGCCCAGATCAGTGTGTTTCGCACTTCGTCATGGGGATCGCTTAGGCAATTAGTCATGCGCTGAAACGCGTCGGCGCCGATGGCTGGGCCAATGGCGCAAAGCATTTGGATGCTGAAACGCCTAGTCTCCGGATTCTGCTCGGAAAGTCTCCGAATTAGGGCTGGGACGGCATCTGCGGAGCGATCTCGGAGGAAGAAGAATCCTGCGCCCGCCTTGGCTCGGTTCATGACGATATCGTCGGTGAGCCGGGGCTGTCCAAATCTAGTTCGGACAAAGTTCACCAGCTCATACCAACGAGGCTCTTTCCCTAACGACCATCGCAGCAAGATTGGAACTGCGTTCGGACCGATCCTGTTGAGAATGTTTGTGCCCTCCGGAGTGATCCTCCCGGAGTAGTTCGCGACGGTGATGGCCTTGTTCAACTCACTTTCGATCGTCCGTTGCCGCCAGACGTAGAAAGCGCTAAAGCCTACTAGGGCGGCAAGGACAGTGCTTGTGATAAGCAAGGCAATTTGTTTCCGGGAGCGCGCAACTGGAGTGGTAGGCCGCATGACTGTGAATGCAAAAGTGTACTGAAACGTTTCGTTACACACGAGGTTTTAACCCATCCGAAAGAGAGATAATCTCTAAGTGATTACGTTCGCTTTGGTTTCGCGATCAACGGGATGAGCATGCCGAATGTGCCGCCTTGGGGGAATTTGCGAGACGGAGGTCGCCGTGGAGGGTGCGGGCGAGGCGGCGGGAGAGGGCGAGGCCGAGGCGGACGCCGGGGGCGGAGTGGGCGGCTTCGGTGGCGGATTTGGAGAGAGATTGCCTTCGCCGTGATCGCGGACGCGGAGGATGGCGAAGTGAGGAAATAGGGGAGGCACGTCGTTCGCCCAGTGAAAGCGTGCCCCTGCGTGGCGGCAAAGATACGTTACTCGAATTTGTAGTTTCGTTTGGCGGCTTGTTCGCGGACGGCTGTAACGATGGCGGCGTCGAGAGTGTTGGTGGAAGCCGCGGTTTTTGATTGTTCGGCGACGAATTTGGTTCGTTGTTTGTTCAGGTCGTTGATCTTGGTCTGCAACTGCGCGCGTTCTGCGGATTTCTTTTGGATGAAGGCTTCGCGTTCTTTGACGCTGAGTTCTTGCATTTCTTTCGGGAGTTCATCTTTCTTCAGTTTCTCGAGCTCGACTTTGTTTTCCTTTACGGCGTCGACGAGGTCCCAGCTTGAGTTGCGATAGTTTGCCGAAGCTTTAACGAGAGCCCGGCTGACGGAGGCGCCTTGCGGTGCGAGTAACTTCGCGTTTGCGTCCTGTGCTTCCTGGCGGACGAGGCTTTCTTCGGCGCGCTCGCCGAATGCGAGGTAGGTGCTGTTGAGTTCTTCGCTGAGGCGGGTGATTGCGGCATCCTGCGGGGCGGCGATGTGAACGACGGCCTGGTTCTGGTCGATGTTCATGAACTTGCCGTCGGCCAGCACTGCGCCGTCGCGCCACTTGGTGCGCAGACCTTCTTCGTTGCCGCCGCAGTGAATGGTATTTACGACGATGCCCTTGCCGATCGCGGCTTTGCAGGCGTCGCTATAGTTCACCTGGCCTTGGGTGAATGGTTCGTTGCCGGCGATGAAGATGGCGCGATAGACGTCCGGCGAATCGCTCCAGGTGAGGCGTTTCACGGCTTCCTGGATGACCCAGCCGCAGTATTCGTCGCCGCCGTTGGTTTTCAGCGCGAAGAGCTCCTCGGAGATTTTATCGAGGTCGGTGGTGAGCGGTTGGATCATGCGGATGAAACCTTCGGAGGCCGGGAGCGAACTCTTGCCGTATTCGAAGAGCGCAACCTGCACCTCGGGAATTTTGCCGTTTTGCTTGGCGCTGATGAATTCGTTCACGATTTTCCAGAGCTGACCTTTGGCTTGTTCGATCAGGCCTTCCATGCTGCCGCTGGTGTCGAGAAGGATGGCGAGTTGCACGATGGGGCGTTTCTCGGCTTCGGGCTGGGTTTGGGTTGGCTTAGGCGATTCGTTTTCGGCGAGTTTTTTCGTGGCCCGGACCGCGGGGAGAGCGGCGAGCAATGCCGCGCCGAGGAAAGTGCCTGCGACGGTTTTAATGAGATTCGTTTTCATACCTTTTGTTATGCTCAATTGGACGGGAAGGTCCGCAGTATGCTCCCGGAAAAACGAGAGATCGAAGGCAAATGAGCTGTTCTAACCGAAGCCGTTGCTGGCGAAGGCAAGGAAAACCACACCTCCAAGCCTAACGAGTGGCTTGGAGATGTGTGTAGATCAATCGTGGGGACTTAATTCGCGCGCGTGCTGATTTACTTCGCAGCTGGTTTGAAGATGAGTTGCGAGAAGTGGTAGAGGCCTTTTTTCCAGTGTTGGAAATCGTGGGCGTGTTCGTCGATGTGCCAGATGTGGGGAACTTCTTTTTCTTTGAGGTAGGTGTGGACGCCCTGGCTGACGCGGATGAGACCGTCTTTGTTGCCGCAGGAGAGGTAAAGGAGTTTTAGTTTCTTGGCGGCGGCGGGATCGGGCAGGAGTTCGGCGGCGGGTTTGGTGTTGGGCGCGGAGGAGAAGCCGCCGACCCAGGCGAATTTGTCGATGTTGCCGAGGCCGAAGTTGAGGGATTGGCCGCCGCCCATGGAGAGGCCGGCGAGGGCGCGATGTTCGCGGTCGGTCTTCACGGAATATTTCGATTCGATGAAGGGGATGAGATCGTGGAGGAGGTCCTGCTCGAATTTGGCGAAGGCGGGTGCGGTGGAGAATGGATTCGGGCCGGGGCGGTCATCGGTTTGGGCGCGGCCATTCGGCATGACGACGATCATGGGCACGGCTTTTTTGTCCGCGAAGAGGTTATCGAGAATGATTTCAGGGCGAGCGCCGCGCGGCCATTCGTTTTCGTCGCCGCCGATGCCGTGGAGGAGGTAGAGGACGGGATATTTCTGGTCGGCGGAATAACCGGGCGGGGTGTAGATGTTTACTTTGCGTTTGTTGCCGACGGTCTTGGAGTCGTATTCGACGAGTTCGATTTTGCCGTGGGGGATATTGCCGCGTTCTTTGTCGAAGCTTTCGGCGGGGTCGGGGAAGTGCGGTTTGTCATCCGCGGCGAGAACGATGGGTCCGCCGAAACCGCGACCGCCGCGACGCTCGCGCTCGGGATTGTTGGAAGCGGCGGCAGGTTGGTTCGGAGTTGGGGTGGGGGAGGCGGGATCGCGTTTAACGACGATCTCTTCTTTGGCGAAATCGCCGACTTCCCGGGTGAGTTTCATTTCATTGACGCTGGCTGTGCCGCTGTAGGTGATGCGGATGTCGTTGTCGTTGAAGTTGAGCTTCTCGACGAAGGAAACTTTGTCGCCGTCTACTTTGCCTTCGGTGAGATCGGATACGCGCCTTTGGTCGCCGATTTCGGCGTTGGCCTTGCCGGTGAGCTTGGAACCGTTCTGCTTAAGGGTGTAGGTGTATTTCTGGCGGCCAATTTGGGTATCGAACTCAGCTTTCCAGGTGCCGGTGAGGTCGGCGGAGTAGGTGAGGAATGGAAGAAAGGCGGCGGCGAATAAAAGCGCGGATTTTTTCATGAGCTTCCCTTGGTTTTGTTACTGATGCTGGTTACTAGACACGGAGCGGCGGAGTTCGGTTTCATTCCTTGCGGCATAGATGACCGGTCACTCGATGCTTGAGCAACAAGAAGAATGATTCGCGCCCGACCGCAAACTTAAGGTTGACGGTGATGGCGGGGTTTCTGTAAAAGCTCATTCACTTTTGCCGGGGGAGCGGGAACGCTTTCTCAACCGTTGTTGGTTTCGGTCGCAAGCTGGAACCGATTTTTGTTTTTAAGGGACGACGGTTTTAGGGTGGAACGGGTGGGTTAGGAGAAGCTAATTCGCCGAATTAAGAAAAGAGAAATCGCGGTGCCGGGTTGCGCGGGGACTTGCACCGGGACGGGTTGTCCTTTAAAGAGAGTGCGGAGCGGTAAACAGTTTTTCTAATTCTGCTCGCGCGCTGGATAAGAAAGATTAAACAAAGTTTTGTAGCGGTTGTCGAAGAAGAGAGACGGGAGCTGACCGGAAATTGCGGTGAGCGGACCAAAATTCGATAGCTAATTTGAATGTCGGATATTTTTCCAAAGTGGACGAACAGGCTGCCGGTGCTGATTCTGGTGGGCCTGGGTTTGGTCGCGACGGCTACGATTCTCGGCGTCACCTATTACTTCACGCCGAAATACACCGATGTGGGCTACCAGCCGCAGCAGCCCGTTTATTTTCCGCATTCCGTTCACGCTGACCAGCTTGGGATTGATTGCCGTTATTGCCATCACGACGTGGAGAAGTCGTGGTATTCGAATATCCCGGGCCCGGGCGTGTGCATGAATTGCCACAACCAGGTGCTGGCGGCGGATAATCGACTGGCGCCGATCCGCGAGAGCGCGACGAACAACACGCTGGTGCCGTGGGTGCAGATCCATAAGCTGCCAGACTTCGCGTATTTCAATCACTCGGTGCATGTGAATCGCGGCGTGAGCTGCGTGGAGTGCCATGGCGCGGTGCATAAGATGGATGAAGTGGCGCAGGCCAAGCCGCTGAGCATGAGCTTTTGCCTGGAGTGCCATCGCGACCCGGCCGCGTATATTCGTCCGCCGGAACAAGTGTTTAACCTCGATTGGCAGAGGCCGGAGAATTTTACGAAGACGCAGGGCCAGGAAATGGTCAGGCATTGGAATGTAAACCCCGCGCAGTCCTGCTCTGCTTGTCATAGATGAAAACGATTCCTCCTCCATGCCCGCATCCTGAGACGGGCCCGAAATACTGGCGCAGCCTCGATGAAGTGGCTGAAACGCCGGAGTTTCGTGATTGGTTGGCGCGGGAGTTCCCGGCAGGCGCGAGTGAATTTGAGGACGGAGTTTCGCGGCGGAATTTTGTAAAAATCATGGCCTCGAGCTTTGCGCTCGCGGGCGTGGGGTTGACCGGTTGCCGGCGGCCTTACGAGCATATCGTGCCGTTTTCGCGCATGCCGGAGGGCTACGTGCACGGCAACGCGAATTATTACGCGACCGCAATGCCGACGCGGACCAGCGCGATTCCGTTGGTGGTGAAGTCGCATGAAGGCCGGCCGATTAAAGTTGAGGGGAATTCGGACCACCCGGACAGCAATGGCGGCACAAACGCGTGGGCGCAGGCGTCGATTCTGAATTTGTATGATGTGGATCGTGCGAAACGGTTCGCGCGCGGTGGCAGTACGATTTCTCGCGAAGCGGCGGTGGCGCAGCTCGCGGCGGTGGGTCAGAGGCACGCGCAAAATCAGGGCCAGGGATTGGCGTTTTTGATTGAGCCGAAGAATTCGCCTTCGCGTCAGCGGGTGCAGGAATTCATCGCGAACAAATTTCCGCAGGCGAAGTGGTTTTCGTACGATCCGGTCGATTGCGATGTGCACCAGAAAGCGGCGAGCCGCGCGACGGGACGTTCGGTTCGTCCTTACTTCAAGTTTGAGGAAGCTGCGGTCATCGTTTCGCTGGACTGCGATTTCATTGGTGCGGAAGAAGAAAACACGCGCTACATCAACGGATTTTCCAAGGGGCGTAAGATCGAGAAGCCGACCGATAAGATGAATCGGTTGTATGTTGTGGAGCCGCTCTTGTCGCTCACCGGCATGAATTCGGACCATCGCTTGCGTGTCGCGGGCAGCCAGGTCGCGAATGTGGCGGTGCAACTCGCGCAGGCCGTTCTGAATAACGGTCAGGCCGAAGACAAGTGGATCGCGGAATGCGCGAAGGATTTGGCGGCGAACCGCGGCAAGGTTTTGGTGGTGGCGGGGCATCGTCAGCCGCTGGCGGTGCATGTCTTGGCCTACGCGATCAACCAGGCGTTGGGCGCGATCGGCACGACGGTGTTGTTCCATCAGGCGCCGGAACTTCGCGAGGCGAGCATTGCTGATCTGGGGATCGCGTTGAATGGCGGGCAGGTGCAGACGCTGGTGATCACGGGGGGAAATCCGGCTTACAGCGCGCCGGTGAATTTAAATTGGGCGGCGACGGTGGGGAAAGCGCAGGAAGTTGTTCGACTCGGGTATTACGAAGACGAGACTTTCAAGGGCAGCAGCCTGCATATTCCGGAAGCGCATTATCTGGAAGCGTGGAGCGATGCGCGCACGATGGATGGAACCTATGTTCCGGTGCAGCCGTTGATCGCGCCGTTGTATGGCGGGCTTTCGGAGATTGAAGTGCTGGCGGCGATTGGTGGCGCACCGATCCAGAAGGGCCACGACATCGTTAAGGATACGTTCCGCACGCTCGCAGGCACTCAGAGCGAGAACGATTGGAAGCAGTTTTTGCATGACGGTTTCTGGAAGGGAACCGCAGCGCAGCCGGTGAACGCGCAGGTGAGCCAGGATGTGGTGAACCAGGCGCTGCAGGCGGGGCGTCCCGCCGCGCCGAGCGCGCAGAATTTGGAGTTGGCGCTGTTCCGCAGTTACAACGTCGATGACGGGCGTTACGCGAACAACGGCTGGCTGCAGGAGATGCCGGATCCGGTGACGAAGATCACGTGGGAAAACGTGATCATGGTCAGCAAGAAGACCGCGAACGATTTGGGCTTCCAGGATTCGGAGTTCATGTTCGGCACGCATGAACTGCGGCAGAAGGATTATCCGCGCGGCGTTCCGACCGCGACTGTTTCGGTTGGCGGACAGCAGATTACTGCACCGATTTGGCTGACGCCTGGTTTGGCGGACAACGTTGTCGGTCTTGCGCTCGGTTATGGCCGCACTGAAGTCGGTCGCATTGGCAAGGGGCTCGATGGAAAAGGAGTTGGCGCGAATGCGTATTTGCTCCGCACAAGCGAGAATCCGTATTTCGTTCCTGGGGCGAAAGTCGCACGTGTTGCAAATGTAAAACCCGCGGAGATTTCCTGCGTCCAGCATCACTGGAACATGGAAGGCCGGCCGATCGTGCGCGAGGCCAACTACGACCAGTATGTTGCGAATCCGAATTTTGCCAAGTCGCTCGATTTAGAGTCGCCGAAGGATAGCCAGGGCAATCCAGTGGTGGCCTCGATTTACCCGAATCCGCTCGAGCGCGAGAAGAACAATCCGCGCATTCCTCATCAGTGGGGAATGTCGATTGACCTGAATTCGTGTGTGGCCTGCCAGGCGTGCGTGATCGCGTGCCAAAGCGAGAACAACATCCCGATCGTTGGCAAGGAGCAGGTGTATCGCCAGCGCGAAATGCATTGGTTGCGGATCGATCGTTACTTTGCGGGGAACATGGAAAATCCCCAGACGGCGTATCAGCCGATGCTTTGCCAGCATTGCGAAGCTGCGCCGTGTGAAAATGTATGCCCGGTAAATGCGACCGTTCACGACGAGGAAGGGTTGAACCTGATGGTTTACAACCGCTGCGTCGGCACCCGTTACTGCTCGAACAACTGCCCGTATAAGGTCCGCCGGTTTAACTTTTTCGATTACCACAAGCGCACGGCCAAGGAATTGGACGGCCCGTTCTACACCACGCCGGTTTTGAAGAAGACGGACGGCGAGTGGGACCTCAACAAGTGGGTCAAGAATCCGGATCGGCATTGGCGCGATGACGAAGAGTGGGAGCTGCTGAAGCTGGCGAAGAATCCGGAAGTCACCGTGCGCATGCGCGGCGTGATGGAGAAATGCACCTTCTGCTTGCAACGCATTGAAGCGGCGAAGATCGCGCAGAAAGTGAAAGCGGGCGCTTCGGACGAAGTCGCGGTGCCGGATGGAACGATCAAGACGGCGTGCCAGCAGGCTTGCCCGGCGGATGCGATTGTGTTCGGCAACACGAAAGATCCGAACAGCCGCGTTTCGAAATTGAAGGCGCTGGATCGGAATTACGCGGTGCTCGACTACTTGTATACGCGTCCGCGACTCACGTATCTCGCGAAGGTACGCAATCCGAATAAAGCGATGCCGGATTACACCGAGTACCCGGCGACGACGGAAGAATATCGCGTTTCGATGATGGCTGATCCGAAAGGAAATCCGTTTGCACCACATGGTGCGCACGACGGTGCGCATGGAACAAATGGTCACGGTGCGGCCGTTGAGTCGCATGGCACGCATGCTCCGGCAGGGAAGGGAGGAGCGCACTAATGGGCCATTCAGTTTCAGCAGTGACAACGATTCCTGTGGCGGCAGCGCCGGTGGAACTCGAGAGAGAGCCACTAGTTGCAAATCGCCGATCGATCGGTTGGATTTCTGACCAGATCGCGGCGGTTGCGGAGGGGAAGACTCCTTGGTGGTGGTGGTTCGCGTTTATTCCGAGCGTTCTGTTGCTCATCACCTGCTTTACCCTTATCGCGTATCTCATTTCTGCGGGCACTGGTGTTTGGGGGTTGACCCATCCGGTGATGTGGGGCTGGGCGATTATCAATTTCGTTTGGTGGATCGGTATCGGTCACGCAGGCACGCTGATCTCGGCGATTTTGTTTTTGCTGCGGCAGAAATGGCGCACTGGTGTGAATCGCGCGGCGGAAGCGATGACTATTTTCGCGGTTATGTGCGCGGGTATTTACCCGCTCATTCACGTCGGGCGCGTGTGGCTCGGTTGGTGGTTGTTCCCAATTCCGGTGTCGCAAGGCATCTGGCCGCAATTCCGTTCGCCACTCATGTGGGACGTGTTCGCGGTATCGACTTATTTCACCGTGTCGCTGTTGTTTTGGTACATGGGCTTGATTCCCGACCTAGCGGTGATGCGCGACCGTGCGAAGACTAAAATTCGTAAGTTCGCTTACGGTTTGTTCGCGCTCGGTTGGACGGGGTCGAACCGTCACTGGAGCAATTACGAGAAAGCATATTTGATTCTGGCCGGTCTCTCGACGCCGCTGGTGTTGTCCGTGCACTCGATCGTGTCGCTGGACTTCGCGGTGTCGCAGTTGCCTGGCTGGCACACGACGATTTTCCCACCTTACTTCGTTGCTGGCGCGGTGTTCTCCGGGTTCGGCATGGTGCTCACACTGCTCATTCCGCTGCGGACGGTTTGTGGATTGCAGGATTTGATTACCGAGCGGCATATCGACTTGATGTGCAAAGTGACTCTCGCGACCGGCACGATTGTTGGTTACGCCTACGCGATGGAATTTTTCATCGCCTGGTATAGCGGCAATCCTTACGAACGCTTCGCCTTCGTGAACCGCGCGTTCGGTCCTTACGGTTGGGGCTATTGGTGGATGATCTCGTGCAATGTCATCACGCCGCAGTTTTTCTGGTTCCGGTCGATTCGGCGCAATGTGCTGATTGTTTGGATTCTCTCGATCTTTGTGAACATCGGCATGTGGTTCGAACGATTCGTCATCGTCATGACGTTGCATCGCGATTTTCTGCCTTCGAGCTGGGGCTTCTACGCGCCGACCTGGGTAGATATCTGGACTTACATTGGGACGTTCGGATTGTTCTTCACGATGTTCCTGTTGTTCATGAGATTTTTGCCGATCATCGCGATTGCTGAAGTGAAAGCGATCACGCCTCAGGCTGATCCGCATCATCCGCTCGGCGGCGCGAGCAAAGTTGGAGGGCACCACTAATGGCAGCTTCCACAACGACCATCCCCTACGGAGTCATCGCGGAATTTGAAACGCCCGCGGAAATCATGCACGCAGCTGAGAGAGTGCGCGATGCAGGATTCCGCCGCTGGGATGTTTTCACGCCGTATCCGATTCACGGAATGGATGACGCGATGGGTCTGAAGAACTCGAAGGTCGGTTACATTTCCTTCACTGGCGCGGTGCTCGGCTACACGACGGGCATGTTGATGATTTGGTTCCTGAACGCGGTGGACTATCCGATCATTGTCGGTGGTAAGCCGATGTTCAGTCCGTTCGGCGCGTTCCCGCCCTCTTACGAACTGACGATTTTGTTCGGTGCGTTCGGCGCGCTCGGCGGGATGTTGTTCCTGAACAAACTGCCGCGTTTGCATCATCCGCTTTTGAAACACACGCGATTTGCGCTCGCCTCGCACGACCGTTATTTCCTGGTGATCGAAACGAGCGACCCGAAATACTCTGACACTGAAACCCGCAAGCTGCTGGAAGGCGCCGGCAGCAAGCACATCGAATTGGTGGCGGAGTGAGATATTTCCTGTTGGCATTTTTTATCGCAGTAGCACTGGTAGTCGGCATCGCCGGTTCGCGGGGCAAGCTCTCGCGCAAGCCGCCGATCGAAGTGATTCCAGACATGGATCGGCAGCCGAAGATTCGTCCGCAAACGCCGAGTTCGTTCTTCGCTGATGGCCGCGCATCGCGATTGCCGGTCGAAGGAACCGTTGCCCGCGGCGCACACTTCCTGGACGCGCCGATCAATACCGGTCTCGTCACCGGCACAACGAATTTCGTTGCAGAAAATCAATTGAAGGTAACGCCGCAAGTCATGGCTCGCGGGCAAAACCGCTACGCGATCTACTGCACGCCTTGCCATGGCGCGCTTGGTGATGGCAATGGAATCACCAAGAGTTTTGGAATGGCGGTGGTGGCGAATCTGCACGATCCGCGCATTGTGGGACTGGGTGATGGCGAACTGTTTTACGTGATTACCAACGGCCGCAATTTGATGGGTCCATACGCGTCGCAAATCCCGGTGGAAGATCGCTGGGCGATTGTTGCTTACGTGCGCGCGTTGCAACTGGCTGCGCTCGGCTCGCAGGAAGACCTCGGCACGGGTGGAACCACAGGCGGCCAAAGGACCGCGGCCGCACAATAATATGGCTTCGCACACGACAACAACGGAACACGACGCGCCGCTCGATCTTTCGAAGTGGCGGAAAGTGCCGATGATCCTGCTCGCAGTCGGCGGAATCATCACGCTGATTGGCGCGTTTACATCCACGAAGCAATTTGCTTTCTCCTGGCTGACCACGTTCATGTTCTACCTGAGCTTGATGCTGGGCGGCTTGTTCCTGGTGATCGTGCATCATTTGTTCGATGCGAATTGGTCCGTGCCGATCCGTCGCATCAACGAAAACCTTGCGTGCCTCGCGCCGGTCTTTGCGGTTCTGTTCATTCCGCTGGCGATTTTGCGGAAAGATATTTGGAAGTGGATGACGATCGATCCGCATCACGATCACGCTTTGCACTCGAAGCATGCGTTGCTGAATGAAACGGGGTTTTTCATTGTTGCGATCGGATGTTTCGTGGTTTGGACCGTTGTTTCCTACGCCTTGCGCGGGCAATCACTCGCGCAGGATCGCACCGGTTCGGCAACCCACACCAAACGCATGCGCGTGATTGCATCGCTGGGCGTGGTGCTGTTCGCGCTCTCGCTGACGATGGGCGCGATCATGTGGATCAAAGCGCTGCATCATCAATGGTTCTCGACGATGTTCGGCGTCTGGTATTTCGCGGGCAGCGTCTGGTTGACGCTCTCGACGGTGTATCTGATCACGATGTGCCTGAAGCGCATGGGACCGCTGCGCGAAGTTGTAGGGAAGACGCAGTTCTATTTCCTCGGTTCGCTCATGTTTGCGTTCACCGTCTTCTACGCCTACGTGACCTTCTCGCAGTATTTCATCATCTGGAACGCCAACATTCCCGAAGAAACGTTTTGGTACGTGCTGCGCGAGAAGGGGAGCTGGTACTGGCTCAGCCAGGTCATCATCTTCGGCCACTTCTTTATTCCGTTCCTGATGCTGTTGCGCATCGACGTGAAGAATCTGTTCTGGTGGATGATCCCGATCGTGATCTGGGCCTGGATCATGCATTACTGCGATATGCAGTTTAACATCATGCCGGCGTATCATACGGAGAACTTCGCGCCGCATTGGCTTGATATTGGCACGATGATGTTCTTCGGCGGCTTGCTCTCGCTGCTTTGGATTCGCTCCTATTTTAAATATCCGCCGTTCCCGCAAAAAGATCCGCGCATGGCAGAAACGCTGGGCGTGTATATCGAGCCGGTCTCGGCCACGCGCGCGGGCGGCCAAACTCAACCTGCATAAAGGAGAACGATGGCGACATACGGCACATACAATACTCCAGGTGGGTTCAAGCTGACGATTTACGGAATCGCGATCGCGATGCTATTCTTCGCGCTGTTTTACTTCACGCGAAATGCGTATCGCGAAGATTACATCGCGCGCCCCGGTGCGAAGGAACGCGCGGCGGAGCGGCTCAAAGCGCGAAACGAAATTCGCGAGAAGACCACGGTCGCGTTAAATAGCGGCGGCGTGATTGACACAAACAAAGGCCTCATGCGCATCCCGATCGCGCGCGCAATGGAGATGACCGTGAAGGGTTACGAAAATCCGGCCGGGTTGCGTTCCAACCTGGTCGAGCGCGCGCAAAAAGCCGCCGCGCCTGCCCCGCAGCCGAGTTTTGAATAGCGAGTTATAAATGACCGCCCACACGACAGAAGTAAGAGCAGAGCGCCCCGCGAAAACGGTGGTTTATCCGCCGCCGCAGGAGATCGATTACTCCTGCCGCAAGCCGTTGCTGCTCCTTTTTACCGCGAGCGTGGCGTGGCTCATCGTGAGCCTTCTCTTCGGCATCCTGGCTGCGGTGAAAATGCACGCACCTGGAATGTTGGCCGATGTCGCCGCGCTCACTTACGGACGCGTCGCCGCAATTTCCTCCAGCACTCTTCTCTACGGATTTCTTTCGCAGGCCGGCATCGCCATTGCCCTCTGGCTATTCGCGCGCAACGGCAAAACGTTCCTGGTGCTGCCGAATGCGGGGATCGGTGGTGCGATCCTTTGGAACATCGCCGTTCTGGCGGGCGTCCTCGGAATTATGCGCGGTGGAATGAACCATTTCCCAGCGTATGAAATGCCGTACGAGATCACTCCCGTGTTCCTCGTTGCTTTCTTGATCCTCGGTTTGAGCGGGCTGCTCACCTTCGTAGCTCGGACCGAACGGGAAGTTTACCCATCTCTCTGGTTTTTGTTCACCGCTTTTTTCGTGTTCCCGTGGATCATGACCGTCGCTTACACGCTGCTCGGTCGTTACGACGTGCGCGGGATTTTCGAACCGATCGTTTCGACCTGGTTCGCGAATCAATTCGTCATGCTCTGGCTCGCGCCAATTGCGCTCGCCGTAATTTTCTATCTCCTCCCGAAACTAAGCGGTCAGCCGCTTTACAGCCGTCCGCTCGCGATTTTTGGATTCTGGTTATATCTGCTCGGCGCCACCGCCTCCGGTTTCCAAAACTACTGGGCGTTGCCCGGTTGGATGCCCACCTTGAGCGCAACCGTAAATGCACTGCTGGCGATTCCGGTCCTCGCGATTGTCTACAATTGGGTGAAAACCTCATGGAAACACAACCGAGCCAGGAGAGCCAAGGACCCCGCTAACAAGTATCTCGTTTTCTCCGCGTGGGCCTTCGTGATCGGCGGAATCCTCGGTGTGATCTTGTCGTGCCCCGCGTTCGACCGCGTCATTGGAATGACTGTCTTTGTGCAAGGCTCCGCGATGTGGACGCTCTATGCGTTCATAGGCATGGCCTTTTTCGCGGCGATTTATCACATCGTGCCGCGCCTCACCGAAATCGATTGGCCGCGCACGAACAAAGTGCATTTCGCGCTGAGCGTCGCGGGAATTGTGCTGGTGACTGGTGCCTTGTTGCTTGGCGGTATTGTCCAAGGCTCGGCGATCAATGATCTCAATATTCCGTTTGCAACGAATGCGGCGGCGAAAGGCGTTTCCAATCGCGTCGTGCCGTTCATCGGGATAAGCACGATCGGTTTGATTTTGCTATTGATCGCGCAATTCGCGCTGCTGGCAAATCTCGCGACCATGATGAAGGCGTATTGCTACCGGTGCTGCGGCATCGGTTCCAGGGAGGTGGCTCGATGAACAACGGTATCCTGATTTTCATTGGTGTCCTCCTCACCATGCTTTGGTCGTGGTATGGATTCGTCGTTAACAACTTCCGCACCCTTGGGAAAGTGGAGCCAGACACATTGTTGACGGGCGAACGATACCCAACTGGACGCAGTGGCGCGCAAAACCAGGGGCAGGAAGTTTATCGCGCGAACGGTTGCGCTTCGTGCCACACCATGCAGGTGCGGGTGAAGGGTAATGGCGCCGATATTGAACGCGGCTGGGGAAAAAGGAATACCGTGCTGCGCGATTTCCTGCAGGACGACCATGTTTTCCTGGGGCAGGTTCGCGTGGGACCCGATTTAGCCGGCATCGGCACGCGCCCTTACGCCACGCGTGAGTGGCATCTGCTGCATCTTTGGGACCCGCGCAGTGTCGTGCCGAACTCGCTCATGCCGCGCTATCCATATCTTTTTGAAGTACGCAAGATTCGCGGCGGAGTTCCTTCCCGAGATGCGTTGCAACTCGCGCCGCAGTTCCGGCATGACGTGCCGGAGGGATCAGAAGTCGTTCCGACCGCCGAGGCCAACTCGCTCGTCACCTACTTAATGAGCCTTCAATCGGATGTTGGGTTGTTTGACGCGCCGGTTTTAACGAACCGGGTCGCCAGCGCTGCTGCGCCTGCTGCCCAAACCAACGAAACCGCAGAGACGAACGCCCCAGCCGCAACGAACCAGTAATGAAGCCGGACCGCAAAAAAGGAGAAGTTAAACCTAAGCGCGAACTGCATCCGCCAGTGCGCTCAGGCGCGGACGATCCGGAGCCGTCGACGGGCGCGGGCGGCTTGCCGGTGATTTTCTTTATCTTGCTAGCTCTTGGGCTTTTTGTGGGGATGGTTTATCTCGATAACCATGCGGGTGGTTTCAATCCGGTGGTGCCGCGTGCTTTCGAATCCAGCAATCAGTTGACCAGCCTCATGCCGGTCGATCCTAACATGGTGGATTTCTACGCGGGAATGAAAGTTTACAATCGCCCGACGTGTGGTGCATGCCATCAACCAAACGGCATGGGCACACCGGGAACCTTCCCACCGCTCGCGGGTTCCGAGTGGGTTGCTGAGAAAGATCCCGCCCGTGTCATTCGCATTGTGCTTGATGGATTAACTGGACCGATCCAGGTCAAGGGCGCTGCATACAATAGCCAGATGCCCGGTTGGCGAATGTTGACGGACGAGGAAATAGCGCAGGTGTCCACCTACATTCGCAAGGCTTGGGGAAACAATGCTGGCCCTGTCACGAAGGACCAGGTCGCGAAAATCCGGGAAGAAACCGCGAACCGCAATGGCACCCTCTGGACTGTGGATGAGTTGATGAAGGTGCCCGTCGCGCAGTAATTCAGGCGCGCATAGAAGCAGCGACCTCCACTGCGATCACTTTCGCCGCAAGCCGCTTCTTGATCTGAGCAATCGCCCAGGCCGCATGCTCCGCAATGAGCGGTTCATGATCGAGCGAAGCCCGTTCCAGCGCCGCCAGGCAACGTTTGTCTCCAATATTCCCCAGTGCCACGCAAACGTTGCGTAACACACCTCGACGCTTCGTACGTAACATTGGCGTTCCGGCGAAACGTGCTTTGAACTGTGCATCATCTAAGCCGAGCAACTCCAGGAGCGCAGGTTGGTCCAAATCTGCCCGCTCATGTTGCTTCATGATCGCGCCTTCCTTGGCGAATTTGTTCCAAGGACAAACTTCCAGGCAGATGTCGCAGCCGTAAATGCGATTGCCGATCGCGGGCCGAAACTCTTCGGGAATAGAACCTTTCAGTTCAATGGTCAGATATGAAATGCAGCGTCGCGCATCCAGTTGAAACGGCGCGGTGATCGCATTCGTGGGGCAAGCCTCCAGGCAACGCGTGCACGTGCCGCAACGATTTCGTTCCGGTTCATCAATCGGTAATTCCAGCGTCGTGATAATCTCCGAAATGAAGAACCAATTGCCAAGCAATCGACTAATCAAGTTCGTATGCTTCCCCGCGAAGCCAAGGCCCGCGCGCTGTGCCAGATCGCGTTCGAGCAGGGGGCCAGTATCCACATACCACAGCGATTTCGTTTCCGGTCCGCCAACCGAATTCACGAAATCGGTGAGCTCCTTCAATCGCTGCGCGAGGATGTCATGATAATCCGCGTGTTGCGCATAGCGAGCAACCAGGCCGCGCGGCTCTGAATTACTCAGCTCCCGCTGCTCAGGTGAATACGCCGTCGCGAGAACGATGACGGACTTCGCGCCCGTTAAAACCTCATTCGGATTGATCCGCTTAAACGAATTTCTTTCGAGGTAACCCATCGTGCCGTGACGCCCTTGCGCCAGCCATTCCTGAAATTCTGCGGTATGCGGAGGCGGTGCCGCAGTAGTGATGCGGCAATCATCAAAGCCCAGCTCGCGGGCGCGCTGGACGATCTGCTCCTTCACTCGGATCCATTTTTTCCGCGAACGGCGCGATATTCGTGAACGACATGCATCGCAACTTCCTTCGGCTTGCGAAATTCGCTGCTCAGCAAAACATCCGCTTGCCGATAAGCGGGCGCGCGTTCGTTCAAAAGAGCGCGAATTTTCTCCAACGGATTCTCCACCCGCAGCAGCGGTCGATGCGTCTGGTGTCCGACCCGCTTCAAAATCGTTTCCGCGGAACACCAAAGGCAAACGGTGAGCGCGTGTTCCTTTAAGCTCGCGAGGTTCTCCGGATTCGTCACGAGGCCACCCCCAGTCGAGACCACGGTGCGCGTCATCTCACGCAGTTTCGCGACGATGTCCCGTTCATGTTCGCGAAAGCGCGCTTCGCCATCGGATGCGAAAATATCGGTGATGCGTTTGCCGGCCATGCGTTCGATCATTTCGTCCGTATCGACGAAGCGGAAACCTAACATCCCGGCGGCGAGCTGGCCAACGGTGCTCTTGCCCGTCCCCATAAATCCGATTAGCGCGATATTTTCGAAGTGGCGCCCCTCAGTCATCGACCTATGGGTAGCGAAAACAAGGTTGGCAGGCACGTCCAAACTGCGGACAATTCGGCATGTTCACAATGTTCGCCGTTGCGCTGCTCACCGCCGCGCCGTTTCCAGAGAAGGGGATCGCTGCAAAATATCCCGCCGATCGCGGAATCGAAAACGACCCACGCGTGGTGTTCGTCGAAAACTTCGAAGGTCCCCTCGACGAAATTTGGAAACGCTGGGAAACCGTCGGCGACAAGCCCGGCCAATCGCTCACCGCCGATGTTCCGCCTGGCAGTTCTGGAAAAACTTCGCTCCTCATGGACCGAACCAAAGGTCCCGGCCCTCAACTTTATCGCCGTTTGAAAAACAAGGAAGGGGGGTGGGGTTACGATCGCCTATTCGCCCGTTACTATGTGAAGTTCGATCCGGATTGCGCAAAGAT
>DASVNK010000031.1:0-56638 GCA_036383895.1 Verrucomicrobiia bacterium
GACTTAAAAGACCGCGTCGACCGTTACACCATCGCCCGCATGCGCGAACACATCGCCCACGATCAAAAATACACCCCCTGGCCCCACCGCCATTCACCACCTGTATACGTCACCCAACTCCGCCACTGCCCCTGCGGACACCAATGCCCATGCCCCATCCACGAATCCAAACCATTCGGGCCCTTCCCCGATTTCTTCTGGAAAATCACTCCCACCGATCCCGACTACGCCGCCATCCTCGAAGCCCGCAACCTCCCCTTCCGCTTCCCAAACGAATTCATCGCATGAAAACAAATCACCTGTCACCGCACCAAAACAGTTCCCGGCATCTGCGGAAAAATCTGGTAGAGCAGCAGATAAATCAGAACGCCGGTAACGGAAACATACATCCAGATCGGCCACGTCCAGCGCGCGATCCTTTTATGCGCCTCCCATTTTTTACGAAAGGCCTGCAGCACCGTGACGAGCACCATCGGCACGATCGCCACCGCAAGAATGGTATGCGTCAGAAGAATCACCAGGTAGATCGGCCGGAACCACTGCGGATCACGGAACGTCGTCCGGCCCGCGTTGTAGTGATAATAAACATAGCACGCCAGAAACAGCGTCGAAGTAATCAGCGCGCCCACCATGCAGTTCCGGTGCGCATCCTGCCGTCCGCGCTTGATAAAAATATACCCGAATATCAGCAGGACCGTGCTCGCGCTGTTGAGGCAGGCATTCACCGCTGGAAGGTCGGAGAGGTTCATGTCGCCTTCCTAACGTTCCGCAAGGAGACTTCGGATATCGCCGCGGATTTTTTCCTGGAAACCGGGTTCCAGGCTTTCGTAGAAGCCGCGGACCTGGCCGCGTTTGTCGACGAGGACGAACATGGTGCTGTGAATGAAGAGGTCGTTAGGGTCCTGCTGCAGTTCTTTTTCTTTTTCGACCGCGGTAAGTTTGAGGCTGCCGATGGCGAGGTTCTGGAGGAGTTCACGCATAGTGCCGGTGAGGAAATGCCAGCGGGACGGATCAGCGGAGAATTTTTCGGAGTAAGCTTTGAGTTCGGAGGGGGTGTCGTTCTGGGGATGGGTGGTGATGCTGACGAAGCGAAGCGGCGCATCGGCGGGAAAAGCGTTTTGGAGCTGCGCCATTTGGTCGGTCATCTTCGGGCAAGGACCGGCGCAACTGGTGAAGATGACATCGGCGACCCAGACTTTGCCTTTCAGGTCGGCGAGGGTGACGGTTTGGCCGAGTTGGTTGGTGAGGGTGAAATCTTTGACTTCGCCGTATTTGGGGAGACTGGAACGCTTCGCGGACGCGTTGAGAAAAACGACGACGACGGCCAGCAGCACGATCGCGAGCAGGCCCCAGACGATGACCTGGAGTGCGCGCGATCCTTGATTCATTGCGTTAGTTCGCCCGCTGCGAAGTTATTCGAAGCTTTGGTTGGCGGAGGCGGCGGTGGCGGTTTTCGCCATCACGTATTCGTCCCAGGCACCGTTGTTGGTGCTCATGACAGTGAAGAAGCCCTTCATGAAGTAATGCGAATTACCGCAAAGCTGCGCGCAGGTGATGAGAAATTTGCCTTCCTTCGTTGGCGTAAACCAAATCGGAATGCTCATGCCGGGAATGGCGTCCTGGCCCACGCGCAACGGCGCGACTTTGAAGGAGTGGATCACGTCCTTGGAGGTGATGTGCGCGATGACCGACTTGCCGAATGGAACCCGAATGTCGTTCATGTCGCTCACGAAATTATCGTGCGTGCGGGGATCGGTGTAATCCCAACCGAATTGGTTCGTGCCACTGACCAGCCGGAAATCCTGGTTGCCAAATTGGCCGTCCTTGCCCGGGTAAACACCGCGCCAGGCGAATTGTTCGGCGACGATGCGGACGGAAGTGGATTCGGCTTCGCGCGGGAAATCATCCGCGAATTTCGCCCAAAGCGGGATGGACAGACCGAGCAGGAGAACGCCTTCAATCGCGGCAACGGCCGCTTCGATATAAGTGGAGGCGTGCGTTTGTGCGCCGGCGTAGCTGGCGCGGGGATTGCGCGTGGCGCGAAAACGAAACAGCGCGTAGAGGAAGTAAGCGAGCCAGCCCACGAAAAGGATGCCCATGAGAACATGGACGTAAAAGTTCAATCGATCCACGTCTTCGCCGTGCTTGGAGGCGAGCAGGGGCAACCCTAGAATCTTGGTGATAAAATCGGACATATATCAGGCGTTGGTACGATTCTCGGAAAAATTGGTTGGGAAAGTGTTGTGTTCAAGTTGGGCGCTGCGTTTGGCGAGGTAAACGAAAAATCCCGCCACGCCGCAGAGCACGCAGGTGATGATGAGCAGGAGCGCCGCGATGCCGAAGCTCTGGCCCTTGGTCAAATTCGAATTTGGATCGCCAAAGCAGACCGTGCAGGCGAGCGCGGACGGACTGGTCGCAGCGAAAAGCGCGGCGGCCAGGGCGCTCCAGAAAAATGAACGCGCGCGGATCATAGGTAATTGATGTGTTTCAGTTTCTTGAGGAAATAGCGTCCGTAAACAAGCAATCCGGCCAGCCCGGCGATGCTCGCGAAACCGAGAAGCAAGTGCAACAGCGCGTGGCTGTGGGCGAAATATTCGCGGAACGCCCAGACGCCGACGAACGCGGTCATGGCGCACGAAGCGATAATAAAAACGATATGGATTGCTTTGAGTGACATTACTTCTGGGTGGCTGTTCGTTCTGCAGCCGCTGGCTGTTTCAACCGGATGAAACTCCCCGGCTCCATGGACCAGAGGGTAATATACATGAGACCGACGAAGAAAAAAACGGTCGCGCCGAGCACGCCGTAAACGAGTTTCTTTTCGTCGATCAAGTGCATGAAGAACGCGGCCACGAGACCGCCTTTGACTAAGGCAATGACGAGGCCGATCGCGATGTTCTTCCAGTGCGGATGCAATTCAATGTAGGAAACCGCGACGGTGAGGATGGTGCCAATGATCAACGCGCCGAAGACGAGGAGGTACTTGCGCACTTCCTTGGCTACGTCGTGATGGCCGTGGCCGTGACCGTGCGCTCCGGCTTTGTGCGCGGAAGCTGCGGCCGCAGGCGAATGTGCTGAATGGTCTGCCATAAAATTAGAGCAAATAGAGAACTGGGAACAGGAAGATCCAGACAAGGTCAACGAAGTGCCAGAACAGGCCGGAGACTTCGATACGGTTGGTGAAACGTTCGGGATCGCTGAACCACATTTTCGTGCCCGGCCCGAGCAGATAGGCGATGACGAGCGCGCCACCGATGACGTGCAGGGCGTGGAGGCCGGTAAGGGTGAAATAAATGGCCATGTAGGTGTTATGCCACGGGCCGAAGTTGGACATCTTGAGACGTCCGGATTCGTGTTTGGCGAGTTCGCTAAACATGATTTTGCGTTCGCCATGGGAATGATCGTCCGCATGTCCATCAGCGGCGTGGCCTCCCTGTTCTGCTGTGGCGGCGGCACCGGCTGCTACAGGAGCGGCGACCGTGTTGGTGGCAGATTGAGGTTTAATTTCCTTAACGTGATGGAGAGTGATGGAATTGGTGTCTTTGGTGACAACGTGACCGTCGAGGACGGTGCCATCCGCAAGAGTGACCTGGTAGTGGGTGAACTTGTCGTAGTACTCGAAACTTTTAATCACCAAAAAGATGAGCGCACAAAGAACGGTGACCGTTTGATAGATTTTGAATCGATCAAAACGATTCATCTTCAGCGAAGCCCACGCCATCACGACCGTGACGGACGAAATGATCAGCACGAGCGTGTTGATCGTTCCGAGTGGAACGTTCAACAGGTGCATCGGCCAAGTGCCGGGCGCTGCGCCGACGCGGAGCAGGATGTAGGCGGAGAAGAGCGCGCCGAAGAGCATGACTTCGGAAGCGAGGAAGAGCCAGATGCCTACCTTGGCGTTGTATAGGCCAGTATCTTCGCGCGGATGTGTTGTGTATGGAATGTCCATGAACTGAAATCCTTATGCTTGCTTATGCTTTTTTGGTGGCGATTGCGTCCGGCATGTTTTGCGGCGTGAAATCGCGCGCATGCCCCGGGACGCTGTATTCGTAAGGACCGCGGTAAACGGTGGGGACCACATCGAAGTTGCCGTGGCCGGGAGGCGTTGGCGTTTGCCATTCGAGCGTGGTCGCGTCCCATGGATTGTCGTTCGCTGCTTTTTTGCCGCCCTTGATGCTGTAGAACAGGTTAATGATGAACGGAATTTGCGCGATCATGAGGCAAAACGCCGCGATGGAGATGGTGCGGTTCGAGTAAATCATCGCGTCGCTGAGACCGCCGAGTGAGTCGGGGTTGGTGGCGGCGGAGTAGTTGACCGCGCCGTCATACATACGGCGACTCATGCCGGCCATACCTTGCGCGAACATCGGTTGGAAGATCAGGTTCATGAAAATGAGCGAGGTCCAGAAATGTATCTTGCCCCAGAATTCGCTCATCATGCGGCCAGTCATTTTCGGGAACCAATAATAAACGCCCGCAAAGAGCGCGAAGATCGTTCCCGGCGCGACGATGTAATGGAAGTGCGCGATGACGTAATAACTATCGTGCAGGTAGAGGTCGGCGTAGCTGAATCCGAGCGGGAGGCCGGTGAGACCACCGATGCCGAACATGACAAGAAACGCGAGCACGAAGAGCATCGGCGTGTTAAAGCGGATTGATCCGCCCCAAAGCGAGATAAAGAAGACCGTCAAAATGATGACAGACGGAATGGATATGATGATGGTCGTCGTTTGAAAGAAGGTGCTGATCGCAGTGCCCATGCCGGTTAGATACATGTGGTGCGCCCAAACGATGAAGGAGAGGAAACCGATGGTGAGCGCGGAGTAAACGAGGGGTTTGTAGCCCCAGATCGGCTTGCGGATGTTGTTCGCGATGACTTCAGCGACGATACCCATCGCAGGAAGTATGAGAACGTAAACTTCCGGATGCGCGAGGAACCAGAAGAGATGTTGCCAGAGGAGCGGACTGCCGCCGCCGGCGATGTCGGCCGGTTTACCGGAGACCATCAGGCCGGTGGGGAGGAAGAAACTTGTGCCGGCGACTTTATCCATGAGCTGCATGAGGCCCGCGGCTTCGAGCGGCGGGAACGCGAGCAGCAGGAGGAAGCCGGTGACGAACTGCGCCCAAACGAAGAACGGGAGGCGCATCCAGGTCATGCCCGGTGCACGGAGTTGAATGATGGTGGCGAGGAAGTTCACCGCGCCGAGGAGCGATGAAGTAATCAGCAGCACCATGCCGACGAGCCAGTAGGTTTGGCCATCGGTTGGGACGATCGACGCGAGCGGTGAATAGGAGGTCCAGCCCGCTTGCGCAGGGCCGCCGGGGATGAAAAAGCTGACGAACATCACCACGCCGCCGAGGAAGAAGACCCAGTAGCTGGCCATGTTGAGGCGGGGGAAGGCCATATCCGGCGCGCCGATTTGGAGCGGGACGACGTAGTTGCCAAACGCAGCGAACGCCAGGGGAACGATCGCCAAGAAGACCATGATCGTGCCGTGCATCGCACCGAACATGTTGTAGAGATCTGAACTCATCACGCCGCCGGAAGCGGGGGCGCCCATGAGCTTCTCGAGCACGCCGCCGATGACGGGGATGGGCTGGCCGGGCCATGCGAGTTGCCAGCGCATGACGATCATGAGGAAGAAACCGAACAGCAGGAAGAGCAGCGAGGTGAGGCCGTATTGAATGCCGATAATCTTGTGATCGGTGGAAAAGATATATTTCTTCCAGAACCCCAGCTCTTCGTGATGGTGATGATGATCACCGTGCGAGCCAGCGTGTGTTTGCGTTGAATGCTCCATTGTAATTACTGTTCTGCGATCAGATTTCGACCCGCTCTAGGACTTTAAAGACCCGGAAGTAAACGTTTCGACCTCGGCGGTGTCAAGAACGGCGAATCTGATCATTTCACTTTATCAATCACCAACAATCCGAGCAGTAGCGGCAGATAAATAATCGAGGCGATGAACAAACGCCTCGCTCGCTCGCGAGTTAATGCCCGGGAAAATTGAATGGCGAAAATCAGAAAGGTAACGCCGAGCAGCAGCGCGCCGGCGAAGTAAACCACGCCCGCAACACCGAGCAGCGAGGGGAACAGGCTGACGGGAATGAGGCCGATCGAGTGCAGGACGGCCTGCGCGGCGGTCTTGCTGCCGTCGGGGTCGGCGATGGGGAGCATCTTGAATCCACCGCGAGCGTAATCCTCACGGTAAAGCCAGGCGATGGCCATGAAATGCGGAAGTTGCCAGATAAAAAGGATGGCGAAAAGCGACCAACCGGCGGCGGAGATTTCGTTACGGGCAGCGGTCCAGCCCATCAGCGGTGGGATGGCGCCTGGAACTGCGCCGATGAGGGTGTTGAGCGTCGTGACCTTCTTTAGCGGCGTGTAGATGAAGAGGTAGCTGGCGAGGGTGATTGCGCCGAGGAAGGCGGTGAGTGGGTTGACACCAAGCAGCAGATCGAGCAGGCCGACGCCGGAGAGAATTGCACCGAGTAACAAGACTGTATCCGGAGACAATCGGCCCGAGGGGAGTGGACGGGATTCGGTGCGTCGCATGCGAGCGTCGGATTCGCGTTCGAGCCATTGGTTGAGCGCGGCTGCGCCACAGGCGACCAAGGCGGTGCCAATTAGCGCGTGGAACATGATGGCGTAATCGATTTGGGAACCAGAACCCGCGTAGAAGCCGACGAGCGTGGTGATGAGAACGAGCGTGGTGAGGCGCGCTTTAACGAGGTCGGAAATAACCGCGAAGAGAGATTTGGATTCGGCGAGGGTGGGTTCGTCCTGGAGCGCGACCTGTTTTGAGTCGAGGGCGGGTTCAGTGAGCATGGGGGCGGAAGCTTTCATCAACCGAGCGCGGGGCTCCCTTCTGGAATGCTGGCGGCGATGGGATCCCGCACAGTCGCGCGCGCGGCGAGCGGTGCGGTGCCGATGTAAAGCAAGCTGCCGAAGACGAGGCTAAGCGCCCCAACTGCAACATGCGCCGTTGCGATATCCGCAGCTTTATTGCTCCAGACGGTGTATGCGCCGAGGAGCGCCTGGAGGAGAATGAGACCGAACCAGGCTGCGGTGAGTTTGGCGACGGTGGAATTAGCGTTCGCGGCTTTGCGGCTTAACACTGCGCAAGCACCGATGAGGAGCAGAATTGCGCAGGCGGTAAGGCGATGGGTCATGTGCAGGTGAATTTGGCCTGCGGTGATGGGATGGAAATCGCGGTGATCGTGACGCTTGCGGTTGGCTTCTTCGAGGAAGGCTGGATCCGTTGGCGGCCAGACTTTGCCATAGGCGAGGGGAAAATCGGGGACGGCGAGGCCGGCGTGTTGGTGGCGCATGGAGGCGCCGAGGGCAAGTTGGAGGATGATAAGGACGGAGGCGGAAAGCAGCGCGGGGCGAAAGTAGCGATGGAATTCGATCGACCCGGAACGTGCGGTTAGACGCTGCCAGGTTTTGGAGAGGAAGAACGCGATCGCGGCGACGAGCAGGAAAAAGAGTTGAGCGAGTGTGGCGTGGAAAATTCCGATCTCGTCTTTGTAGAGCGTGACGCGGAGGCCACCGAGCAAGCCTTGGAAACAGACCGCCAGGAAAGCAATCACACCGAGCCAACGGAGCCAGCGGCGCTCTTCGTTAATCCAGAGCCAGACTGCCAGGATCGTGGTGAAGAAGCCGACGGCGGAGGCGACGAGGCGGTGGGAATGTTCGAAGAAAATGCCGTCTCCGGTGAAGAGCCACATGGAGAACGGGAACGCAAACATGTTGTAACCGTAAGTGGTCGGCCAATCCGGCACGGCCATTCCCGCTCCATGACTGGTGACGAGTCCACCGACGGTGATCAGGAAAAAAGTGGAAATCGCCGTGAAAACGGCGAATGCGGCCAGGGCAGGATTACGCGTGGTACGGGCCACTCCTCTTTTCTTCTCCAGAAAGCAGAACCGCTGCGGCGTTTAAACCGCAGCGGTCGCACAATTTCAATTACTTCGCTTCGAGCGTGAAGTTCGCTTCTTTGCTGCCGGACTCAGGCACTTCGACTTCCACCGTTTGTTTACCGGCTTTGCGATGGTTCGCTTCGATGGTGTATTTGCCAGCGGGCAGACCGGTGATCTTGAACGTTCCATCCTTACCGCTCGTGGCGTAAAACGGATGGTTCATGATGCTCACGTAGGAGAACATCCACGGATGCACATCGCACTTGAAGCGCAGGAACGGCTCTTCTTTCGCGAAGGTAAATTCCAGGTCCTTCGATTTCGGCATCTGCGCGATGTTCGCTTCCTTGTTGCCAGCCACGGTCGGAATCGGATGCACGTTGTGAAGCAACGGATCGGAATTGCGAACGAGAATCTTTTGGTTCGCCATCGCGCCGCTGACGTAGGGGGTATATTCGCACCCAACCTGGTCGATCAAGTGGCCCTTCTCCGGCACTGGGAAGGTTTTCCCGGTCAGACCGTCTTTCACGTAAATGAAGGTGTCCGCGAGTTCACCACCGGACCCGACCACATAGAGACGAGTTTTCTTCGTCGGGTGGATCTTTCCGCAAGCGGGATCGACCGGGATGTCTTTCTCAGGAGGCGGAGTGCCTTTGAGGGTGATCTTGCCGGTTACGTCACCAGCGGAAACGAGCTGCAGGGAAGCCACCAGAGCGGCGAATGCCATGAAACGGCGGTTCAATTTCATAATCTCCAAGGTAAAGAAGTTCAGTATGGGCAGCAAATTATCACCCGATAAAATGAGCCGCAAGTTGTTTGTGAAATTTTTCACAAGCTATCAGGTTTGACGGAGTTCATCGTGGCAGAATTCACGAGAGTGGAGTTGAGCGACGAGCTTCCGCTGCATCCGCAGCCATAAACGCCCGGCCCATCTTAATGATGAGTGCGGCGGTGATGCCGAGAAAGATGATGGCGGTAACCAATCCGCTGGAAATGCTCAGGTGGTGTTCCGGGGAAACGAAACGCATTGGGTAAAGGAAAGTGGCCAAGCCGAGCGCAAAGAGCATCGTGAACGCGAATACTATTTTACGGCGGAGGTTAGGCGTGGGTTCCTGCGCCTGCCAGATGATCCGCCAAAAACGGGAATTCCAGTAAAGGCCGAGGACAATCACCACGGCAATGGACCAGTGCCATTGAAATCTCAGGCCCTCAGCTTTACCAAATTGCAATGCGGCTAGGGAAGCAAGCATGAACGCAATGCCGAGCCCGGTGGAAGCAACTACGATGCGGCGGAACGTCTTATCCTCGGTGAGTGAAGTGGATTCAATCATCTTAACAGGATTAAGATATGATAAGAAAAACAAATGTCAAGACATATTACCTTGGAATAGAGAAGATAAACTGATTAATGTGATCTGGGGCCGCTGGGTCTCGAAGAATGGGTTTAGCGTTCTTCGAAAGGGTGAGGGATTTCAGCGGGTACCATCGTTTATAAGGATGATGAAACGAATCTATGCGCTCGCGGTAGCAGGTGCTGTTAGTTGTTCCACTTTAGCGCAACTGAGCGATGCTGGGGAGCCGACACTTTCTGAGGCGCAGCGGGCGGAACGAGCGGCCGTGAAACAGCGGGAGAACGAGGCAGCGGAGGCGGCCCGGGCGGCTTTGCGCCCGGAAGTAACGAAGTCGCCGACGACGTTTGAATTCGGTGGCGGGACGCTTGGCAAATTCATTGATTCCATTCGCGAACAGTTTGGAGTAGACCTCACGAAAATCGGGACGGTTCCCGAATCAATGTACTTGGTCCAGGTTCCGAAGATGCAGATGGAAGGTGGTAAGGCACCGGGAGGTGTTCAGAATACCCTGAGTTACCGAAATGTACTCGCATTGTACAACCAAGTGTCGGACGAGCCGAATGTTGGGATTGGACGTTGGATCATGAAAGGCGGGAACCATTCAGTACATCCAGATGTGCTGATGCTGGTGCCTTCACGAACGCCCGAAGGCAGTGACTACAACGTTCGGGCGTTCGCGTTTCCAACGTGGGGTAAAGCTGGTGATGAGAAGTTGAGGATGGTCCAAGACGTTATTCGCGAGCAGCAACATATGCTGACCGCGCTAGCAGAATCCGGGCAGCGGCGAGGGCTTACCCGTGAGGATGCGCAAGGTGAAGTGAATTATCACAGGGCAACAGGGATTATGGTGGTGCAAGGAGGAAAAATTTATGTTGAAATGGCGAGTGCAATAATCCAGGCAGCGAAGGAGCGAGCGGACATAAGTGAGATTCCGATTCCGCCACGGCCGGAAGTAGAAAACGAATAGATGACGCGGGACGTGCGACTTGGGGTGATGCTGCCGAAGGGGCTGGTTGTGGAGAGCGCCGAGCCAGGATCGTTTGCGGATGCGAGGGCGCTGACGTTGGCGATTTCGCGTGGGGATGAGGCGGCGTTCAATGTTTTCTATCACGAGTATAGTCCGCGGGTTTATCGGCTATTGCTGGCGGTAGCGCGGGGAGATGCGTGGATTTGCGGAGAATTGCACCAGCGGGTGATGATCAAGGCGGCGCGAAGATTAAAGGTGTTCGCGACGCATGGAGAAGTTTGGGCGTGGCTGGCGGCTGTGGCACGGAACGAATGGAAGGATCACTGTCGCTCGCGAGCGCGCGAGGCGCAGCGGTTTGGCGGTGGAGGAGACGAAGCGTCACAGGGAGCGGCAGAGGGAATTGGTGCAGCGGGCCGAGAAAAGGTGGAGATTTTAGAGGGTGCTTTGAGAGAATTGACCGCGGCGGATCGGGAGTTGGTGGAGAGTTTTTACCTGGATGAGAGTTCGCAGGCGGAGCTTGGGCGAAGAAGTGGACGAACAGCAAAGGCGATTGAATGTGCGATCAGGCGGATTCGCGCGAAACTAAAGAAGGTGATCGAGGCAAAGCGATGAAGCAGGAGAGCTGTGAAGGAAGTTTCCGGGAACATGACGCGGCTGTCCATGGACGGGCGCTGAAGGAATTTCGGCGGCGAGGATTTCGGCGGCGGATGGCGAATGGGGGTGTTGCTGTCGCGGTTGTGAGCTTGTTGCTGACGATTGCGTTTCGACGGGCGGATGAGAATAGGAATATTGCTGCGGAAGTTCAGTTGGAAGCGCCGATAATTCAGATTTCGAATACAGGGCAGGGATCGGAGGAGAGATTAACGGACACAGATGCGGATGAGGAGAAACGCGAAAAGGCGGGAGCAGAACTGAGCGATGAGCAGCTACTTACCATTTTTCCAGAAGGGTCATGTTTTATTGCGGAGGTGAATGGAAAGAAGATACTGGTGTTCCGCGACGCGGAGGTGCGGGCGCAGTTCTTTAATTAAGGCTTGGTACAAAGGGGAGAGGTTGCTCTTGCTTGATCTTATTAAAGGAAAACGGCGCCAGTTGTCTGGCGCCGTTCGTGTGTGTGTTCTCATTTTCCCTTACGGGAAATTTATTGCGTCTGTTCCTGGACGAGACGGAAAAAGCGCATGGTGCCGATGGTGGGCGCGGCGTAGCCGCTGGTTGCGCCGTCCACGTCACTCCATTCGCCGCCGAGGTTTTCGGTGGATTGGAGGGTGTAGGCGCCCTCGGGAGCTGTCCAGTTAAGGACGAGTTGGCCGTTCTCGTGGGCCGCGTTGAGGGTGGGGCCGGTGCCGCCGCCGGTGTTTTCGCCTTCGGCGAAGAGGCGTTCGAGTTTGAAGTTGTCGATGATGAGGGTGTTCTCAGCGTCGAAACCCCAATCGGCTTCGGAAGCGATGTTCTCGATTTGCCATTGAGTGCGGAGGCCGGTGATGGCGGCGTGGTGTTGCGCGAAGAGCGCTTTGCTGCCGCTGCCGACGTTCGCCTTGTCCAAGGTGACGGTGTAGGTCTGCCAATTGCTGCTGACTTGGGAGATGGGGACGTCGAGACGAATCACGAAGTCAGCGTTAGCGTCTTCATCGGCCGGTTGGAAGGTGTCATCCGGAGCGTCCATGTGGAGCTGGAGGACAGTGGTGGTGGTTTCACGATCAGAAGCGAGACCTTCGACGCGAGCGTCGAACGTCACGCGGTAGCGAGCGAGATCATTCGTGCTGAAGAGCGTGAAGTCCACAGGACCGTTGCCGCCAGTACCGCCGCCTGCCCAATCGGGTTTTTCAGAAACGAAGGTGCTGTTATCGAGGTTGAAGAACCAGCCGCTGGAACCATCTTTGCCGACGGTGTTCGGGTCGCCACCATTCGGGTTGTTACCGGCCGTGGGGACGGGTTGGTTTGCGTTCTGGGACCATTGGTAGCTGTAAACGTTACCGACCGGTTTGTCGTCGAAGTTCCACTCGGCCATGGTGACCGGAGTGAGGGTGACCGGTGGAGTGGTGGGGCGGTTGATGGCTTCGACTTTGACGTTGTCGAGGAACAGGACGTTGCCGGCATCGTAATCGAACTGGTTGTGCGGTTCGTGGAGATTGACGTTGAAGCGGAGTTGCGTGGTGGCGGTGTAATTTGTCTCGAACGCCGCTGCACTTACATCACTCGGGAGGCTGCCTTCGTCGAGAGCGATGCGGAAGGTGGTCCACTCAGCGGTCGGCTGGAAGGGGAGATTCACCTGGAAGTTGCGGACGACGTCGGTTGCATCAGCGTTCGGCATGTAGAACTGGACCTGCATTTCGGCGTTGCCGCTGGTCTGGCCTTCTGCGAGACCTTCGGCGCGGGCGTCGAAGGTGATGATGTAGTCGGCGCGATTGCCTGAAACGAAGCCGCTGGGATCAGTGACGGTGAGGGGTGCGCCAGTGCCAGTGCCGTAGCCGAGCGTTCCACTGAGATCGGTGAGGTCGAAGCCGAACTGGTAGAGAGCGTTGGTCATGTCAACGTCTTCGGGCAGATAGAAAGCGCGGTTGTTTTCGTAGGTGCCAAGGCCGTTGTTGCTATAAAAATAGCCGTAGCTCCATCCGGGAGCAGCGTCCGGTTCGAAGGTGGTGAGGGAGATCGTGTTCGTGCTCACCGTTTGGGCTGAAAGTGAGAGCCCGGCGAAGAGCGCGAGGGCGCCAGCGCAAAGGCGGGCAGTCTTCGGAAGCGTGCTTCGAGCGATAGTTGTTTTCATATGGGTGTGCAGTGCAGTGAAGACGATGGGGCAGCGGCAGCGACCATGCTGCGAAAACCAGACTGTGCCTGCCCTTAGCGCCTACGAACTGAACGTTAGGCACCATATCATAAAGTGGTAAGGCGGCAAACTGATGTGTGCGGGTTAATCCCTGCACTGTCTCTAAGGGAATCCCTGAGTGCAGAGGGAACGGTTCCGGCGGTGCGTCGGGAACGAGCAGGATGAAAAATGTGCTGGGGTTGTTTCGTTGTCTGCGAGAGGGCCGTATAGTTTTGCGCATGGGAGGAGCTGCGAAGGGAAGACGATGGGGGAGGCGTTTGCTGATCGTGATCGCTTTGGGGTTGGTTGCGATGGTGGCGCTGGCGTTTACGTATGCGTACTGGCTTCCGTATGCGGCGCGGCCAGTAGCAAAGCGGTTTGGGGTAACGTTTGGAACGTACGAGCGGTTGAAGGATGGGCGGTTTGTGTTGACGGAGGTGGTACGGACGAATCGGAGCTTCGATTTGAGGATCAGCCGGGTCGAAGGGTTTTTGCCGCATGTTTGGAGGTCGAAGTTGCAAGGGACGAATTCGACCAATGCGACAGTGCCGTTTGTGCAGGTGAATGGTTGGCGGGTGGTGATTCACGAGAGGGAGAAGAAGGACAAGGATTCGAAGCCGAAGAGGGACCGGACGGTTTATGGGGAATGGGAGCGAGTGGAGCGGTATATCGCGAAGGCGCGGGAGTTGGTGCCGAAAGCGACGTTGTTGAATGGGACGATTGAGCATCGGAAGAAAGAATACACGGTGGCGGTTGCGACGTGGGACAAAGGGATGTTCGAGGCGAACGGGGTTTGGCCGGAGACGGCGGTGCCGTTCGATATTAAGGGGAAACTGACTGGTGAGCCGCCGTATCAGCTTTCGTATGCGATGACGCCGCTGGATTTGCGGGCGCGATTGCGGGTGGTGGAGACGAATGGATTGCTGAACGCGCAGTTGGCGACTTTCTATAAGGAGAATCGGGCAGATGTGACGGCGAATTTTGCGCCGGGAGGGAAGTTGCCGGAGACAGCGACGTTGAAAGCCCCGGGGTTCAAGCTGCCGGGGGAGATGTTGAAGCTGGACAAATATGCGGAGGTGAGTGGGTCGCTGAACGGGGAGTGGAAGACGAATCAATATACGGTGGAGTTGAAGGCGCATGCGGAACCGTTGCAGAGCGCGACGAACATGCCGCCAGGAGATTTGGAGATTGCGGCGCGGGGTGATACGAATTCGGTGCGGGTGGAGCGGGCGACCAGCACGATTCCGGGACTGGAGCTGACGGTGACGGCGCCGTTGGAGCTTTCTTATAAGGGGAAGATGTTGAGCCAGGAATCGCGGGTGCGGGTGAATTTGGATTTCGAGAAGTTGCCGTGGGTGAAGATGAAGGGGCGGGTACAGGGGACGATTTTGTTGGAGCGGGGGGAGGATTTCCCCAAGGCGACGTTCGAAGCGCGCGGGACGAATGTGAGCGCGCTGAAGTTTGAGGCGGAGGTTGTGCAGGTGAGGGGAGTGGTGGATTGGCCGCGGGTGGATGGAGTGGCAGCGGAGGTTCAGTTTGACAAGACTTCGAAGTTTACGCTGAGCGGCGGTGGGGATGTGCGGGCGCGGGTGCTGACGAACGTGGTAGTGAACGCGGAAGGTGGTTTTTTGACGAATGTGCTCCCGCAGAAATATCGATTTAGTGATTTGCGATTGGCGGCGCGGGCGAATGGGTCGGTCACGAATTTGCAGCACGGCGGGGAAATTGAACTGAGAGATTTTACTGTGCCTCAGTTGCATCCGCTGACGGTGCAGGGGGCGTGGAAGGCGCAGCAGATCACGTTCGACAATCTGGCGGTGCGGGCGCGCGCCGGGCCGGCGACATTTTACGTGAGCGGTTCGGGCTACGCGGGCGGTGGAAGGACGAACTTCGTGGTGCGTGAACTGAATTTTTTTAAAGGGGAGGAAGAGTATTTGAAGTTGCAGGCGCCGGCGCGCGTAACGGTAAGTCCGAATTTACAGGTCGAGATCGAACCGCTCATGCTGGCGGGAGCGGAAAGGCGATTGCACTTGAGCGCTGGGTTGCGTCCGCCGGAAGTGATCGTGTTCGAAGTGCGCGCGACGAATGTGAGTCCGGCGTTGTTTCAGCCGTTCGTGACGCGGTCGTTGAGTGGACTGGATTTGGAGCAATTGAATGTTGTGGCTGGATGGAGCAATGGGCCCGTGGTGGGGTCGGTGGCGGGACGATTTTCGGTGCAGGAGGAAAATTTTGAACGGCTGACCGCAGCGGTGGATATCGAAGCGGCGACCAATGGGCTGACCATTCGGCAGCTTTCGATCTTCAATCCGGAAGCGGAGATCTGTCGCGCGAACGGGTTCGTGCCGGCGACGCTTTATCCACGAGAGCTAGAGAAATTGCGGGTGAACCGTGATGGGGAAATTTCCTTCGAGGCGACGACAGTTTCCAATGCGGCTTTCTGGGAAACGATGACGCGGCTGACGAAGGTGCATCTTTCGAATGCGACGGTGCGGCTGGCGGTGAGCGGTTCGGTGAAGCGACCGGCAGGCGAGTTGCGGGTGAAGGCGGCGGGGTTGGAGTATCGACGCGGTGAAGGGAAGCTGCCGAGCGTGGGGGCGTTTGAGGGCGTGGTGAGTTTGAGCGAGCAGGTGATGCGCGTGCCGGAGTTTTCGTTTCGAGTGGAGGATCAGCCGATCACACTGAGCGGCAATCTACCGTTGGGTGAAAATTTTTGGACGCAACGGCGGGAGGAGATTCGGCAGTATGCCATCGATAACGGAGAATTTCGGGTGTTGGCGCCGGAAGTGAATCTGGCGGCGTTTACGGAATATCTGCCGAAGTATTTGCGCGCACAGGGAAAAATTTCCGCGGACGTGTCGATGCATCGCGGGAAAAACTTCGAGGGGCTGGTGCGGTTGGGAGAGGTGGAGACGCGGCCGTTGCCGAAGATCGGGGTGGTGCAGGAAATCCAGGCCGAGCTGGCGTTGCGCGGGAAGACGGTGCATTTCGAAAACGTGAGCGGGGTGCTTGGAGGCGAGCGATTGTCACTCGGTGGAACGGTGGATCTTTCCGCGGAAAGCGTGGCGACGGGATATCCGGATCTGAATTTGACGATTGCTGGATATAACGTGCCGCTGGCGCGGAATCCGGATGTGATCTTGCGGAGCGATCTGCAATTGCGGGTGACGAATTCGGTGAATCGGATTCCGGTGGTGAGTGGGACGGCGACATTGCGCGACAGTTTTTTGCTGCGGGATATTACAACGCTGGTGCCGGGGCGGATTGCGCGGCCGGATCGGCGTCCGCCATATTTTTCCCTGGAGCAGGATCCGATTGATGAGTGGTTGCTCGATGTGCGGGTGCGCGGAGAGAATTTTATGCGGGTGCGGAGCCCGTTTTTCCAGGGGCTGGCCTCGGCAAACTTTCACGTGACGGGAACGATGGTGGAGCCGTTGGCGCTGGGGGAAGCGACGATCAGTTCGGGCACGATTGTGTTTCCATTCGCGACGCTGAAAGTGCGGCAGGCGCTGGTTTCACTGACGAGCGAGAATCCTTATATGCCACAAATTTTTGTGGCGGCGGGCGGGAGAGCTTACGGATTTGATGTGCGAATGGAAGCAGAAGGGCCGGCGGATGAACCGATACTGGAGTTCTCGAGTGTGCCTTCGCTGACGAGCGAGCAGGTGGTGTTGATGCTGACGACGGGACAGATTCCGCGGGCGGACTTCGGATTCTCGAGAGAAGATCGGGCGGGGAAGCTGGCGCTTTTTCTCGGGAAAAGTTTATGGTCGAAGCTGAATCCGAGCCGAGCGGCGCAGGAAGAGAAACTGACGGTGCGGTCGGGAGAAGATGTGACAGAGCAGGGGAAACAGACGTATGAGGTGGAATATAAAATCAACGATCGATGGTCGCTGGTGGGGGAATACGATCGATTTGGGGATTTGAATGCGAATGTGAAGTGGCGGGTGTTTTCTAGATAGAAGGAAGGCATTTAACCACAGAGGCACAGAGGGCACGGAGAAGAAGGAGAGGAAACAACAAAACTCTGCATTCATGATTTTAACCAGGCCCAACGGTTTCTTTTTTCTCTGTGTTCTCTGTGCCTCTGTGGTGCTTTCCTTCTCGCAAGAAACAAATTCCGAGCCGGCGAAGTTGAAGGTGCGGGGGTATGGGTTGTTTGGAAATCGGGAATTGAAGGGACTGCTCACGATGCTCCAAAGCAGTGAAGAGCGGCCGGAGGTCTTTGAAGCGAACTATGTCGAAGATGCGGTGCTCGTTTTATTTTCGCGGCTCGGACGCGACGGATATTTGTTTCCAACGATTCGAGTTGTTGCTGAATTCCGCGATGGTGCGCGGCAGGAATTCTTCTGGAGCGAACCGCTGGGCGAGCCATTGCCCCGACCGTTGGAAGCGAAGCGGCTGGAATTCAAGATTGAGCCGGGAGTGCTTTTTTACTTTGAGGAAGTGCGCTTCGCCGGAATTGATGAACTGATTCCGTTGCGGGACGCGGCGCATTTTTTTATCGAGACCGACGCGCTGTTGCAGGTGCGGAAGAATCGACGTTACGCGCCGGAGAAGTTGCGCAACGGCGTGCGCAATCTGGAAGAGGCGTTGCAGCGGCTTGGTTATGAAAATCCAGCTGTCGTTGCGACAAACCTGCTCGTGCAAACGAATACGGGAGCCGTGACGGTGGACATCTTTGTCGATGCGGGGCCGCAATCAATCGTGCGTTCGATTGAGAGAGTGGTGGGGAATTCAGACACGAACGAGTTGGCGGGTGATCAAACGGCGAGCAACGTGATTGCGACGAATGTCATTTATTCGCGGGTGTGGGAACAGGATTTTGCGCAGCGGTTGCGGCGGGAGCAGTACGAAGAAGGATTTGCGGATGCTCGCGTGGAATTCACGCACCTTGCGCGTGAGCTTCACGCCGGAACGAACTACATCGATCTTCGCGCGCGGCTGATTCCAGGAAAAAAAATTCGTGTGGGCGAGGTGAAGTTTGAGGGGAACGAGGAGACGAAAGACACGGTGATGCGGCGGCGCGTGAATGTTGCGGCAGGAGATTTGTTGGATCCGGTGCAGGCGGAGCGGGGGAGATATCGCCTGGCGCGGCTGGGCATTTTTGATTCGGTCGAATTGCGCTATGACGAAGTGGGTGAAGACACGAGGGACGTGGTTTATACCGTGGATGAAGGGCGCACGCTGAACTTCAGCATTCTCGCTGGATACGGGAGTTACGAACAATTGCGCGGCGGATTCGAATTGGAGCAATACAATCTGTGGGGCCGGGCGCATAGCTCGCGGTTGAAGGTGATCCAGTCGTTGAAGTCATCGCGCGCGGAATATCTCTACACAATGCCGGAGTTGCTGGGGGAGGACTTCGATGTATTCCTCAATGCGTCGGGGTTGCGGCGGGAAGAGATCGCGTTTACGCGCAAGGAATTCGGGGGTGGGGCGGGGGTTAGTCGGCATTTTCGCCAGATCGATACGGACCTGAGCTTGCGATACAACTACCAGGTCCTGAGCGCGACGCGGGAAGAGGTTCCGCCGGAATTTGGGATGCAGGAGGCGAATGTGGGGAGTTTTATTTTCGATTTGCGGCATGATCGGCGGGATAATCCGCTTACGCCGCGGGGCGGTTACAAAGTGTTCTCGACCTTCGAAGTGGCTTCGGAAGCGTTGTTGGGAGATGTCGATTTCCAGCGGATGGAGACGAGTATTTCGTATCATCATCCGATCAGCCGGCTGCAATGGATTCATTTCGGGGTGGCGCATGGATTCGTGACGACGGTAGCCGGTCCTGCGGAAGATTTGCCGGTGAATCGGCGGTTTTTTCCAGGAGGCGATAATTCAATTCGCGGGTACCAGTATGGCGAAGCGGCGCCGCGCGATGCGGGTGGTGATTTGGTTGGCGCGGAGACATATACGCTGGGGAATATCGAGTTTGAGCAGGGGATTACGGCGACGTGGTCGGTGGTTTTTTTCTTCGACGCGCTCGGGATGGCAACGAGCATTGATGATTGGCCGGTGAACGAAGCCCTTTATTCAGTGGGGCTCGGCGTGCGTTGGAAAACGATCATCGGCCCGGTGCGATTGGAGTATGGGCACAACTTGAATCCGCGTGATGATGATCCGAATGGGACGTTGCATCTCTCGATTGGATTTCCGTTTTGAACAGCGGCGTTCTGCGCGATTTCTTGACATCAGGTTAGATTTTCAAACACTTCGCGCCCATGCCGAATGTGCCCGAGAAGTTCAGTGGAGTGACTGCGGTCACCAAAGCGAATGTTTATTTTGATGGGAAAGTGGTGAGCCACACGATCCTGTTTCCTGACGGGAGCAAAAAAACTTTGGGACTGATTTATCCGGGCAAGTATCACTTTGGTACGGACAAGGCCGAGTCGATGGAGATCGTGGCCGGGAGTTGCGAAGTGGTGCTGGATGGGAGTTCGAATACGGGCAGCTACGACGCGGGGCAAGCATTCGAAGTGGCGGCGAAATCGGGCTTCAACATCGAAGTGAAAAGCGGAATTTGCGAGTATATCTGCAGTTTTCTCGGGTGACAGGCGCACAAGAAATTTGCCAAAGCCAACGGGGCGGGCGAAGATAAAAGGAACTCCCATTCAACGAACGAAACGAAGTTGCGAAAGCAGTAGGCCGAAGAATCGTAAGGCCCGAGTGCAATAGTAAAGGTGGTAAAGAGACGATTTGGAAGCACCGAAAGAGTCGCGTCGGCAGATGCTAAAGCAGAGAAAAGTGTTTTTGTGTTTGACCCTTACGACGATTTTCAGGTAACCAACCGGCCGACTTTCTCAAACAACTGATGCGTCCACAGCGGAGACATTTGCGCGTGCTAGAACGTTTCCTGCTGATTGGGTGTCAAAAGTAAAGAATGTTAAACACAAAGCCATTTCTCTGCTTCGACTTCGGAGCAGGCAGCGTGAAAGTTGGCGAGTTCATCGTCAACGAACAAGGAACGCTGACGCTGACACAGTTCGGCACGAAAACGCTGGGGCAGGAAGGCACTCAGGAGAGCAAGCGCGAGGCGGCGGTGCTGAAGGCCATCCAGGAACTGCTGAGCCAGAAACAATTTCGCGGACGCGCCACCAATGTTTGCGCGCCTGGATTCCACGTATTTTCGAAGTTCGTCAAACTTCCGCCGGTGGATACGGGGAAAGTTACGCAGATCATCCAGTACGAAGCGCAGCAGAACGTGCCGTTTCCCCTGGCGGAAGTCGTTTGGGATTACCAGATCATGGGCACCAGCGCGAATGGCGAGCTGGAGGTGTTGCTGGTGGCGATCAAGTCGGATGTTGTTGAAGGCCTTTTCCGCACGGCCGATGCCGGCGGGTTGAAGCTGCAGTTGGTGGATGTTTCGCCCGCTGCGCTTTGCAATGCGTTTCGCTTTAATTACGGCGACCAGGAAGGTTGCACGATGTTGCTCGATATCGGCGCGAAGACGAGCAATTTGCTGTTCTTCGAGAAGGGCAAAGTTTACGCGCGTGGGATTAATATTGGCGCGAATTCTATCACGACCGATTTTGTGGCGGAGGCAAAAATGCCCTTCGCGAAGGCGGAAGATCTGAAGATTAATGAGGGTTTCGTGAGCTTGGGTGGCGCTTACGAAGAGCCGGAAAATCCGCATCAGGCCGCAATATCGAAAATCGCTCGCCAGGTCATGACTCGCTTGCACATGCAGGTGAATCAGACCATCCAGTTTTATCGCACTCAGCAAGGTGGTTCCGCTCCGCAGAAACTGTTTCTGGCCGGTGGCGGATCGATCATGGCTTACACCGCGCAGTTCTTTCAGGAGAAGCTGAATGTGCCGGTGGAGTACTTCAATCCTTTCCGGAACATCCAAATTGATCCGTCCGTGCAGACGGAAGAGTTGGAAAAAGTGGCGCACGGGTTCGGCGAAGTGGTCGGTCTAGGTTTGCGCAATCTCGCGCAATGCCCGGTGGAACTAAACCTGGTGCCCAAAAGCATCCGCAGCCGGCAGCAGTTTGAGCAAAAGAAACCGTATTTTATCGCGGCGATTTTCAGCCTGGTGCTGGTGGTGTTCGCTTACGGAATGTTCTATGGCAAGATCGCGGATGTGAAGCGCTCGTCCCACACTGTGTTGCAAGGCAACCTGCAGCCGCTCGAAGCTAAGGTATCGCAATTGGAAGTGCAGGAGACGGCGATTCGAGATACCACCAATCAAATTGCCAAGCTCGTCGATTACCTTGAGGACAAGTTTTTCTGGCCGGAAACGTTGACGGAAGTGCGCACGGTTTTGATGCGAATTGAACAATCGCAGACGCAGCCTGGAAAACCGGTCGGCATCTGGATTGAAAAGTTTGGGACATTGGCGACGGGCGGCGGTGCGGTGGCGACTGAGACGACCAGCACCGAAAGTGAATCGTCCAACTACGATCCCCTCGCGTTTTATCGCCGCAATCCAGAACTGATGAAGCGCTATTTTCCGCATTTGGTTGCTGGCGGTGGAGCTGCGCCAACCACGGAGGACACGGCACCGGCGGCAGATGCGGGCGCGGGTGGAGCAAGCACGACTTCCACCAATAATTTGGTGATCGATGTGAAGTTGCGGGCGCTGAACCTGGAAAAAGGCGGGCAGAATACCGGCGCGAACGGACAGCTCGCTTTTGCGGTGGAAGAAGCTTTCAAGACGAACAAATTGTTCGAAGCCTCTGGTACGAAACTTGCCGACGTCCAACCTGGTGACGCCGATACGTTCACGTTTGGCCTGAAAGTGCAACTGAAGAACTCGATGCAGACGCTGTAGTATGGTTTGGGTCAAACGCAATTTAGGACTGGTAATCGGCGGCGCAGTCGCGTTCGTGCTGCTGGCTTTCGCGGTTTATTTTCTGTGGTCCAAGCGGTCCGAAGATCAACTCGTCACTGGAGAGCTGGAGCAGGCGACCGCGCGCTACACCGAGCTTCTGAATCGGCCGGTGCATCCGGGTGACGATCAGGGCAAGGTTAATAACATCGAGATTGCCAAGGAAGAAGTGCAACGCCTGAACGCTTTCCTGGACCAGGTGAAAAGCAAATTCGGTCGCAGCAATGTTCCGACGAATATTTCCAACCGCGAATTCCGCGCATTGCTCGACAACACGATCAACGAGTTGCAGCGCACCGCGGATCAGCTTGGCATAACGTTGCCGCAGAAGGATTATTGGTTCACCTTCGCGCCGCAGAAAACGGCGGTGGAATTTAAATCGATCGACATGCTCACGCACCAGTTGCTCGATGTGAAGGAGCTCTGCGATATTTTGTATCAGGCCAAAGTGCAGGATATTAAAGGAATTCGACGGGTGCCGGCGTCGAGTGACGACAACAACGCGCAGGATTTCATGACGGATAAGAAAGCCACTACGAATGAGGTTGCGATCGTCACTCCGTACGAGCTGAAATTCCAGGGGTTTTCGGGTGAACTGGCTCGGGTAATGGATCGGCTGTTGAACGCGAATCGTTGTTTTATTGTCCGTTCTATAGCCGTGGACAAAGCGCCGGACGATTCCGCGCAACAGCAGATGGTGGGGATGCCGACGATGGATCCTCGCATGCGTTACGGCGGCCGATACGCGCCCCAGCCGCAAGCGGTGCAACCGCAGCGTTCGAGCCGTCCAGCAAACGTCCTTCTGGATGAGAGTAAGCTTTTGATCGAAATGCGCGTCGATGTGGTGCGTTTAAAAGAGGAACCGAAAGCAGTCACCCAGCAAGTCGCCCAACAGTAGTATGCAGTTTCTTAAAGCTCATTACGAAAAGATCATCCTGAGCGTGGTGTTACTGGGGCTCATGGTTGCTGCGGCCTTGATGCCCATGAAGGTGTCGGCGGAACGCGAGAACGAGGAGAATCGCAAGAACGTCCTGCTGCCGCAAGCGGTCAAACCTATGACCCCGATCGATTTGGCTACAAACGAACAGGCCGTCGCGCGGGCCGCTGCTCCGAAGCGGGTGGTGCTGCAAGGCGAGCATAATATTTTCAATCCAGTCCGGTGGCAGTTGAACCAGGACAAGAGCATTTACCGGGCTTTCGATGCGGGCCCTGCCGCTTTGCAGATTAATGAGATTCGCCCGCTTCATTTGCGCGTGGAGTTCGACCAGGTTGCGCAAGTGGGTGCAACACCGCAGGAAAGCCGATACCGATTGCAGGTGCTCAACGAGGTGCAACGTGGCAACCGCCCGACTCCGCGCGACGCGGGGGTTGGGGATAGGAATAATATGTTCACCATCGAAAAAGTGATTGGTGACGATCCTGCGAGCCCGGAAGCGTTGCTTGTGTTGCTGCCTGGCGACAAGGAACCGGTGCGCATAACCAAGCAGGAACCGCATCAGCGTATAATTGGCTACACCGCGGATATCACGCACTCCGTTGAAAAGCGAAAGTGGGAAAGCGTGAAAGTAAGGGACGAACTAATTTTTGGTGGCGAAACCTACAATATCGTTGCCATCACTCCGAACGAAGTTGTATTGTCTGCGAAATCCAACAAGAAGCAGACCGTCCTGGAGAAGACAGTGCCGAAATGATTTAAAGATCCTTTTCCCCTCAGTAGGAAAAAACCAAGCCCATGATAAAAGTAGTATCTACTAGCCTGATTCTTATTGCTCTTTTCGGAACCGCCTCGCGCCATTTCGCGCAAAACAACGCGGCTGCGGTGGCTGAAAGAACAGCAGGTGAAGAAGCGGTTCGTCGTCAGGCGCGAATTATATTGCTTCGGAACACCCTCGCGGATGCACAGGCGTTGCAGGCACAGGGCGATTTGGTCGCGGCTTCCAAAGAATACGAGAAGGCCTGGGATCACGTTCAAAATATCGGCGTAACGATTGACCGCGAGCGGGCTGAAACGCTGCGCGGAATGACCGAAGTCCGCATGGAGCTTGCCCGCCGCGCGCAGTCACGAGGCGATCTGGATGAGGCGGACAAACAGGTCGGGCGCGTTCTCCGCTTGGATCCTCGGAACACCGTCGCGCAAAATTTTAAAGCTGAGAATGACAAACGGATCCAGGAGCGCCTCGGCCGGGAACCGAGCAAAGCTGTTCTTGAGCGCGTTCCCGAAGTGCAAAAGGAGCGGGTGAACACCTCGATTCTCGTTAACGACGCTCGTTTGCTTATGGAAATGGGCAAGCTCGATGAAGCGGAAGCGAAATTGATCCAGGCAACAAAGGAAGACCCGGAACATCGTGCTGCTTTCTATTACCTGACTTTGATTAAAGAGCGGCGCTTTAGCCAGGAGGCGCGCAAGCGTGAAGTAATGGCGAAAGAAAAAATTGTGGAAGTCGAGAGCGCTTGGAATACACCACTTCCACGCGAAACATTACCGTTTGCAAATCCGTATGCTCGGACGAATCGCGTCTACACGGGCACCGGGCGGCAGGCGATTGCGCGGAAACTCAACGGCATCATCTTGGAACGTTATGAAGTTCCCGGTGATCTGGAACTAAGCGAAGTGATTAAGGATCTTAGCCGCATTGCGCGTGACCGCGACGTGGATAAGACCGGGGTGAACTTCATCATCAGTTCATTCATCGACAAGCCAGGTCCGCCCCCGGCGATCGCAGGTGGATTCGGCTTTCCGGGCGCTGTGGATCCATTGACAGGTGCTCCCATTGCCACCACGACCACCGACGCGCCGATCCGAGTTGAGGATTACAAGGTGACTATTGATCCGCCGCTAGTGAACGTCCGCTTGATGGATGTGCTCGACGCGATTATGCGCGTTGCCAAGCCGCCTGAAGGAGCAAACCAGAATATTGGCGTGAAGTATTCGATTGAGGAATACGCAGTGGTTTTCAGCCAGCGCGCACTGGAGGCCGAACAACTTTATACCAAGACGTTCCGGGTTGATCCGAACACCTTCATTCAAGGGTTGGATGGTATTCTCCTGGTGCAGAATCCGTTCGTGCAGTATGCCGGTATCATCGGTAGTCAGGGTGGGGCTGGTGGTGGCGGCGGTGCGCAGGCTGGCGGCGGTCAGACCGCAGGGCAAACTGCCGGGGGCGTTGGCCCAGGTGGCATGTTCAATTTCCAGGGAACCGTCCCCGGCCAGCAAGCCGGCGGCGGCGGTGGTGGTGGTGGCCAAACCGCTGGCGGCGGAATTATCGGCGTGACGTTGACCAATTCCATGGCCAGTGTGCAGGATACGGTCCGCAACTTCTTCGTCGCTGCAGGCGTGGACTTCGCCACGAACCAGAATCAATTCGCACAGGCCGGAGGAGCGGGCGGCGGTGTTCCCCCTGCTCCACAAAAAGCGATCTTCTTTAACGACAGAACCGGGGTTTTGATGGTGCGGGCAACGCTCAAGGACTTGGACCTGATCGAGAATGCGCTGCAGGCGTTGAATATCGCTCCGGAGCAAGTGTTAGTCGAAACGCGTGTGGCCGAAATCACCCAGCGTGATAATAAAGCGATCGGATTCGATTGGTATCTTGGAAACGTGCTATTTGGGAATGGCCAGGCCGGCCTCCAGGGTGGCACCGCGCCCTCCTTTAACGACGGGAGCACCTTTGCAAATCCTGAGGGAACATTTCCGAATCCTGCGATACCGCGGTCTGATACGGATCAGCTAGTTACTAGCGGTCTGGTTGGGAACAGCGGGATTCCAGCCGTCGCCACGATATCAGGGATTCTAACCGACCCTCAATTTCGTGTAGTGATTCGAGCGCTTGAACAGCGTGAAGGCGTGGATGTCTTATCCGCTCCGAAAATTACAACCATAAGTGGTCGGCAAGCACGGATAGCTATTGAGGATACTCAGTCTATCATTCTGGGTCTCCAGGTCCAGGCCTTGGGTGGTGGCGCCGCCGCGGTGCCAGGCGCCCCAGGAACAGGTTTCTAGAAATTGAAGTAAAGATTGCATGAAAACCAAACTCATTATTGCAGCCCTACTCGGTCTCGGCGTTCTGAAGACCGGCGCCCAGGTGGTGCAAAATCCGCAGGCGATTCCCGCTGTGACCACAGTCGTCGCCCCTATTCCTTTCGGGCAGACGCTGGATGTGATTCCATATGTTTCAGCGGACGGTTACACCATCCAAATGCATATCATGCCGACCTTCACCGAGTTTCTCGGATACGATACCGATGCGGCGCGTCAGTTCCGCACGGTTGTGCCGGGCGTACCCGTGCAAGACACCCCGCTCCCCCGATTCCGCGTGCGGCAGGTCGCAACGTCCGCGATTGTCTGGGACGGCCAAACCGTGGTGCTCGGCGGGTTAATCGCGGAAAGCGTCCGCAAAAGCCGCGAGAAAGTGCCGGTCCTGGGAGATATTCCCTTCCTCGGTCGTCTATTCCGCAGCGAGTCTGCTGACAGCACCAAGAAGAATCTGGTCATTTTCGTCACGCCGACTATTATTGATCCGGCTGGCAACCGCGTGCATTCACCAGATAACTTGCCATACGATCCCAATCGCATTCCTGAACAGAGAATCACGAATCCATAATTCCTTGCGGCGCGCCTCTAACCGAAATGCCCTGATGTTGGTCGAAGTATGTATCGAATGCTGAACCTGAAGAGAAACGTCTTAGCCGGTCTGCTCCTTTCCGGTTCGGTGGCGGTGGCGATGGCAGCGAGTTCGCTGGAGAAAACCGGGGTCGAATACCCGATCATCCATTCGCTCATCCGCGATCAAGTGCTGCCGCATTTAAGCCTCGGCGCGAATGGTGGCTATATCGTGGCGCAGGACCCGATCGTCGATGGTAATGGCTCCGGAATCCGCGCGCGCCGAATCTATTCCGATCTGTCGGCTTTCCGCACGAGTATTCAGGTCAACAGCATTACCGCCGGTGACCAGCAGAACGCAAAAGTTGCCGTCCTGCCGCAGGGAGGTGCAGTCTTTGCATGGCAAGGAAGCACCGCCAAGGGGCACCGTGTTTATGTCCGCTTTCTTGGTGGGAACGACACTTTTTCAGGCCCCGAATTCCCAGCCAGTGAAGTAATGGTTGGTCATCAGGCGAACCCGGCGCTGGCTCTTTTGACTGATGGAACTGTCGTCGTTGTTTGGAGCGAGGAGAACCGTGACGGCAGTATGCAGGGCATATTTGGCCAACGGTTCACGAGTGCCGGAACACGTGTGGGAGGGACATTCCAGGTCAACTCGGTCACTCACCTGAACCAACGCAGCCCGGCAATAGCTCCACTGGTGAACGGTGGCTTTGTGGTCGCCTGGGTTTCTGATGAATTTCGTCAGCGCGGCGGTGATTCCATCGACATTGCAGGACGCATCTTTGGTTCGAATGGCAGCCCGATCGGTAGCGACTTCGCACTGAACACGAAGAATGACATATGCGCTAATCCGGTTCTTGCGCAGACGCCTTCGGGATTTCGGGCGGCTTGGTCCTCACGATTCGTAGCGCGTCCGACTTTGGTCGGGAGTTCGAACGAAGTCGTATTGGTCAACGGCGTCCGCGTCACTAATACCATCAGCGTAGTCACGGCTACGACACCATCTTCAGATAAATCATGGGACGTTTCGACTCGCTTGTTCGATTTTACCGGGGCCTCCGCCGATTCCGAAGTGGTGGTAAACGCAACTCTGAAGGGAAATCAATACTCGCCACGCCTCCTGAATTTTAGAAACCGCGAATTGGTGCTCTGGACCAGTTATGGCCAGGACGGTTCTGATGAAGGCATTTACGGTCGCGTCGTTACCGGGATTCAGTTTGAAGCGAACGAATTTCGCGTAAACAATACCACGATCTACAAACAGGTTTTCCCCACCGTGGCCGCTCTTGGCGACAAAGTGGTGGTTGCCTGGGCGACTTTCGCCAGTGCGTCCGCCGGTTTCGATATCGTTGCCCAGCAATTCACAATGTCCGGTGATGACGCATTGCTGGCACCGGCCGCGCCGTTCGCTTCAGCGATTGATCAAAAGAGCATTTCCGTTGCATGGGCGGAAATTGGCGCTCAACCAGTCGCTGCTTACCGCATTCATTTGGATAGCGAACCAAATCCCATCGAAACAACTGCCGGGCTGATTACCCTTGCGCGCGATCATTGGCTGTCGGGCAGCACCCACACCGTGCGGCTGAGTTATCGACTGCAAGACGGCCGCGTTTCACCACTTTCCGAGGCGGTGTCAGTTACAACCTGGGGTGAGGACGCAAATGCGGACGGCATCCCAGACGAGTGGCAGCGCGAGAACTGGGGGAAGGTCTGGCCCGGAGCGACCGTGGATAGTGACGGCGATGGCGCAAGCAATCTAGCGGAGTTTCTCGCAGGCACTGACCCGACGGATGGTAACAGTGTTCTGGCTGTCCAAATCAGCCCTCGCGAGCAGGGTCTCTACGTTCAGTGGCGCACATCGCCAGGAGCATATTATCAGGTTCAGGTCACCTCAGACTTTCAAACTTGGGCGAATGTGGGGGCATCCCGCTTCGCGCCATCGACAATGGATTCTGTGCCCATGGAAAGCGCTGGCACAATCCGGTACTATCGTGTGATTCGGATGCGTTAATTATATGTCGCGGTTATTGCAGATTCTTACATTATTAGCCTTCGTAGTGCTGGCTCGCCCCGCCAGCGCCTTCTCACTTGGCGGCCCACTCGGCGGCGCGCCAGGTGGCGAAGCATGGCAGGATTTCCGGCATGGATACAGTGATGTAGGCAACGGTTATAACGGTGCCATTATGTCGCCTAAGAATCTCACTCATGAGTATCGCCGGAATGTTCCATTCCTGACCTACGCTTTCGACCTTACTTTCATTAACTATTTCGGGACTAACGGGATCAATGCAGTCGAAGCGGCGATGGAAATTCTAAATGACCTTCCCGATGTAGACACGTTGAGCAGCAATTTAGTGGAGTATCCCTTGGATGATCCTATCACCGGCGCAACCACGACGTTCCGGGATTCGCGACGCGTTAACTTTACTGCACAGGCTTTGAACCTACTGGATCTTAAATCGCAAACTTTGGGATTCATGATTGAGCAGCTTGGCCTTATTAGTCCTGAACGATACACTTGGACCCTTCGGTCGCGCATTACTTCCGGACCGCTCCCCATTACAAATTATTCCACTATCATGCGGAATTTCGACCCGGTTACGCTGATGCCTTCGGCGTATGTCAACGGGAATCGCTATACCTACGAAATCCTCGAATTCTTCAATGGAACTCTCTCGGATGCAATCGAGTTTCCTGCGGATCCTGAATCATCTCTTTATGGGTTCTCGTCCGTTGCTAATATCATAGCATCAGAGGGTTTTGAGCTGCCTTCCGGCGTGTTCTACACCTACCTGACACGTGACGACATTGGCGGTCTACGATATATCTACCAGCGTGATAACCTGAATTATGAATCGTTTGCTCCCAATACGCAGATCTTTGGCTCTGATCCTGGAGCTTTAACGCTGCTTACAAACATAGACCTATTTACATTCAGCAGCTTTACCCGTTTTAATCCTCCTGCGGTCGTTCAGGCTGCATTCCCGGATCTAGTGATCCGATCGAGCAGTGTTTCGATCACAACTGAAGTTCAAGTTGTTGATGTCGTGCTTACCAATGAACGTCCACCATGGGGCGATCCATTTACTACGTATTTCAGCCTAATTCCTATTCTGCAAACGAATCCGGTGTTAGTTTATGATTATGTTTTCGCGAACGTGATCACCAACTACTCAAGTCCTACAACTCGCGTTAGGACGATTACCTCTGGGTTCGTCCGCGAGCCCTGGAGCACGCCGGACAATCCGATTTTCCGCACGAACATAACAGAGGAGGTCGTCAACCTTCCCAGCGGTGGAATTATAATCGTTCCTCCTAATATTGGTAGGTATGAGTTCATACCGGGGCAGACGTTTACCACGATTATCACTAACACCAATTCGTTCTTTACTACGAATATTGTAGATAACGGCATCATCCGGCCAATAAGCGCGGCAGAGGTGACGTTTTTTACCAATACTATTTATGGCGTGTTTCCGTTCACGCTTCAAGATCCGCCTATTTCGGTTCTGCGTGGCGGCGTGGGCAAGGTAACATTTCAGCGTTTAACAAATGCCATCTTTACTGGAACCAATTTTGTTCACACCAACTCGTTCACGGCGGTCTTCATGACGAATCGTTTTGGTGTTCCGACGCTCGTGACGAACGAGTTCCGCCGTTTGGCCGACCAACCGGACATTCTCTTCCGTGCCGCCGACCTGGGGGTAGTATCACCATCTGGAGCTCCGGTGCTCTCGGAACGGAGTATTAGTCTGGAGAGCGATGCAGAAATAAATTCGGCCTTTCCTGCCGGAGTAGGCGGCCCTGGTATAATTTATGGTCCCAACGTGATCTCTTATAGCAATACCGGCCCGGCACTTTTCAATGTGTTACCCGGTACCGCCACGGAAGAGTCTGCCGGTGTCCTGCAAGGTTTTCTATGGGGAGTATTTGATGGTTCTACTAACGCTCCGGTGGTCTTCCCTAAAGACCTGACGCTGGAAGATGTTAGCTTGATCATTACGGGAGGTATCACCAACCCTTGAGTCGTTTGTATATGTTTCGTTTTTTCACCTCCATCTGTTTTGCTACCGCCGCAGCCGCTCTCGCGCTGCCTCCGCAGCCCCCAGCAGAGTTCTGGCACAACCGGGGCTCGGTCACGGATCCTCAAGTCAACGCGGTTAACGTCATAAATGACGGTCGCGTGCTAACCGCTTCCACTCGCCCGTGGGATGCTCAGAACGTACTTACCTTCACCAACCGAGGGTACATGTTGGGCTCTCCCGGCTTTCGCTTTGAATACGTTGACCCGAAATTCGGATTCCGAAGAGCCGCCAATTCGTTCTTTAATTTCAGCGACATTCTCGCCGCCGACTCTGGAATTGGATTCACCGGTTTCGAAGATGATGATGGGACGATTATAAATTTCGTCACAGGTTTTTTCAGTTCATCACTCATCAAGGTCCACGCAACGAACATCGTTAATCGCGGTCTGCTGAATGTTGGCGCAAATGGCTTTATCCAGCTTCATGGCATAAATGTTGATCTGACAGCCGGACGTTTGGTCGTAGGCGACATTGATGATCCTCTCAGCGGTGGGATTACGTTCGGCGGTTTGCCGAATTTTAATGAAACGAACTTTTTCCCGTCACCTGGCATTTTCGATCTGGGCTGGGGACTTGGTTCGTTCACGAACGCGCGCTATGGAGCGGTGCTGCAAGGCGTTAACCCAGCTTCTGTATCTACCCCCACCCCTCCAGGACAATTGACGAATGGTTTCGGCTTCGGAGGCGGTGGCAGTGCGGCGATTCAGTTGGACGAAGCGATGCTTTGGGCGCGCGAGGACGTTATCGATGAAACGAACGAAATCGTCCAGATAATCGCAGTGCAAACTTCCGATCCTGCCATCAACGTTTTGGCAAGTTTTGTCGATATCGCGTTCGACAACGATCCACTCGAGGGTGGCTATTTGACCCATGCGGTCGAATTCCAGGTTGGACAGACAGATTTCACCACGCTCCAGCGGGTGACGAATAGCCTCTACGTTTTGGATCAGCTTGGTTCCGGCACCAATCGCGCATTGATGCAGAACTTGCAATTCGGCACGTTTCGCCCTGGAAATTTTGTTGTGTTCCGTGATTTCCCGAACCTGCTCTTTGGTGAACCGGCTCACACGAACGTGCGCGAGGATATTTTAATTGCCCGCCAGGACGGGATTCCTTACGTGAACACGACCGTTTTCACGAATGAGTGGGCTGGGTATCTTGCGACTGTCCGAAGCATAGCTGCTCTTTTACCTGGCATTCCTGGCGTTGGCATCACAAACCTCGGAGGACAGGTCGAAATTAATGCTAAAGAGCTTTTGTTACGGAACACACGTATTCGCGGCGAAGGATACGTTTCCATTTCAGGTAGCAATACAGTCGTCTCGGGAAACAATAACTTGATCGATGCTCCGCGCTTGAGTCTCTACTTCGGTGCGAAAAACGGTGACCTGCGTGTTAATGAATTAGTGCCGGATGCGGTTGAGCGCTTCCATGGAGATTTTAAATGCCATGGTTCCATATTCACTAATTATTATGAGCGTGTAGGGTACGGCCCGCCGGAATACCCAGCCACTGAACCAACCATTGTGACGCAACAAGTCGAAGTTCGTTTTCACATCACAATCATTGACGCCCGAAACCTGCAAACCCAGGAGCCAGTTTCTGTTTTTGATCTCCACCTTACCTCTACAAACGCAGCCGGCAGCGTGTTCTTCAATGAGAACATGATCATTAGTAACTCCGTCATCATTAACGCTCGCGAGATCACCTTTGCCGAAGGCAGTAGTTTAGACCTTCCTGCGGGGTGGGCCTTGAGTTACTCAAACCTGATCAATGTCCAGGTAATCACGAACTTGGGCGACATCTTTCTAGAGGAGATGGCGCTCCTGCAAAACGGTCCAAATACGCCGCTGCAACGATTCGTCAACGGCGGATCCTTTGCGGCTCTAGGTCTTTTCATTTGGGCTGACGAGTTCCTGAATACGAATGGAACTTTAATTTCTGGCGAGCTGCTGGAGATTCGCGCCTCGGATTTGCGGATCGACGGAGGAACCTTTATTAACAATTTCTTCGGACGTCCAGACCTGGGTGGCGACCTGCGATTGATTGGTGACAATATACGTTTTGGCGATTTCCAGGCGGACGTTGGAGAGCGCTTGGTGCTGGATGCATCGCAATCGCTAAATGACGCTGGCCTTTACGCGCCGAATCTTATTTCAGTCGCACGCGGTGTTGAGATGATCGGCTCACCGTCAGGCAGCTTGCTTGGGACAACAATCGCCCTCGTCGCCCCACCCTTGGACTTTATTTCAGTTGTCTGGGGTAGTGATGATCGCGGGGCGAACGTGTCTGGCTTCGATAACAATCTTGCGCTCGGCAGCCTCGTTCTCACGGGAGGACCAGAAGCGCTCTATGAGTTCCGCCCATCGCGACCGGGAGCCGCTATCTATATCGATCTGCTCGATATCAGCGGCGGTGCTGCAGAAAGCCTCGACATGCTGACAAATAGCTTGATCCTCGAGATGAACGTTTATTACAGCGATGTTATTTCGACAAACGCTTATATTACGGCCCAGTCGCTCGATCGCATTTTTGGTCCGAACGCTCCGTTTAACTTGATTCATGTGCCTGGTTTTGCGGGCGCAATCGAATCGGTCGCGGTGCAACTCGGACGTAGCGGACCAACTGTTCAGATGAATCGGACTCTGCGTCTTAGCACCACGATTGATTCGGATGGCGATGGAATCGTTAATGCGTTGGATACATATCCGCTGACTGCTTCGGCGGTTGGCGATAACGAGGTGAGGCTCACCGGCCCAAGCCGCACCGGTAATGGCACCTTTTCGTTTAGCGTGGGTGCTGCTTCTGCCGAAACATTCGTCATTGAACATAGCTCCAATCTCGCAACTCCAGACTGGAAGCCGGTGAGTGGCACGTTGACAGCCGCGGACCTCGGCGCTTCGCAAACGTTCAACGCTGCGATTGCGCAAGGCTCCGGCCAAGGCTACTTCCGCGTGCGGATCGTGAAGTAAGACTAAGCGATAGTCCGTTCTGGACCGACAATATTACGGGCGCTTCATTACTGAAGCGCCTTTTGTCTTTCGGCTGCAGAATCGTTGAGCAACGTGCGAATGAAACTTGTGGGTCTAACGGGCGGAATCGGTATGGGCAAGACTGCTGCCTCGGATTATCTCGTCCGGCGAGGAGAAGCTGTTATCGATACGGACGTCCTTGCCCGCAATCTGGTCGCTCCAGGTGAGCTTGCCCTGCGCGAGATTGTTCAAGCTTTTGGCAGTGGGGTCCTCAACCCTGACGGGACCTTGGATCGCCGCACTCTGGCAACCGCAGTGTTCACCTCGCAGGCAAAACGCAAAGCACTTGAAGCAATCCTCCACCCACGCATTCGGAAAGCCTGGAAAGACTGGGCGGAGCACCTTCGGAGCGCCGGCTGCGCGCGCGCCGTGGTTGTTATTCCACTGCTGTTCGAGACGGGGGCGGAGAATGAGTTTGATCTGACAGTGTGTGTGGGAGCGCTTCCGGCGACACAAAGCCGCAGACTCACGCAGCGAGGTTGGTCTGAAGGTGAGATAAATACGCGAACCGCCGCTCAATTACCCATTCGCGAGAAACTTGAACGGTCGGATCGGGTCGTCTGGAATGAGTACTCGCTCCAAGTTCTGGAAGGCCAAATAAATCGCATTTTCAGCATTCCTGAATTACCTCCGGCTTCCGAGGCAGGCGGAGCAATGGTGTCACCTTTTTGAACGACACAATAAAACACATTACGAAACGATAACGTTAACGGCCCTAAAACGGCATAAATTCCTAATTCTCAGATGATTGTAGATGTAAAAACGCACAAAAACGCCAGGATCTGAAATAGCCAGCAACACGATAACGTTACGTGCTGCACTGCTTCAGTTCTCCAAAATGGTTTTCTACCCCAGCCGCCGCGCGTTTACTTTCGGCGGCGGCTTTGTAGATTCCCCGAACATGTCCGACACGCTCGTCGTCAACGAAGTTTATCTCAGCCTGCAAGGTGAAAGCACCTTTGCGGGACTTCCTTGCGTGTTTGTTCGATTGACGGCTTGTAATCTTCGGTGCTCCTACTGCGACACTGCCTACGCGTTCACGGAAGGAAAACCACGCCGAATTCCCGAAATCATATCGGAAATCCAAAGCATAGCGGCGCGATACCTGGCGAATAGTCCGCGCAAGCTCCCACTGGTCGAACTCACCGGCGGAGAACCGCTCCTCCAGCGCAATTCGCTTCGACTCATGCGCGAGCTTTGCGATCTCGGCTTCCCCGTTTTGATCGAAACCAGCGGCGCCATCGACATCTCCCCCGTTGATCCGCGTGTTCATCGCATCATGGACCTCAAATGCCCGAGCAGCGGAGAATCAGAACGGAATCGATACGAAAACATTGCGCACCTCAAGCGCGCTGACGAAGTGAAGTTTGTGATCGGCACGCGGGAAGATTACGAATGGGCGAAACAGAAGATTGCGGAGCACAAGCTGCCGGAGATTTGTCCAGTGTTGTTCTCGTGGGTTTCTCCGCTGAAGCCAGAGCAAAAACATCCGGCACTCAAACGCGTGCCGGCTGGCCAGCATCCAATCGCGCGGCTCGAACTTGTCGAAAGGATCATTGCCGACGCGCTGCCGGTGCGCTTTCAATTGCAGATGCACAAGTTCATTTGGGAGCCGGAACAGCGGGGAGTTTAAAGGTTGAAGGGAAACCGAACATTGGACCTGCTGAAGCGGTTCGAATCGCCAAACGTCACTTTCATCGAGCCGGATGGTTCGTGGCCGATTGTCTGGCAGAAAGCTCGGGGCGTTCACGTGTGGGACGATGCGGGGCGAAAGTACCTCGATCTTACGGCTGCCTTCGGTGTTGCTATTGCCGGACATGCCAACCGGAACGTCGTTCGCGCCGCGCAGAAACAAATGGAGGAACTCCTCCATGCGATGGGCGATGTCCATCCCCATGCGCGCAAAGCCGAACTCGCGCGCGTACTCAGCCGTATCTCGTTCGAAAGATGGAAGGCTGGCACTGCCAAAACGATCTTCACCAATTCCGGGTTTGAAGCAGTTGAAGCAGCGCTCAAAACGGCGTTCCTTGCCACCGGGAAACAGCGCGTAATCGCTTTCGAAGGTGCATACCACGGCCTTGGCTACGGAGCGTTGAACGCGACTCACCGCGCGCACTTCCGCGAACCGTTCCGACGTCAACTTGCGGATTTCGCGACTTTCGTTCGTTTTCCTGAAACTAAGGACGAACTTGCGGCGCTTGAAAGTGAGCTGCGCGTAGCAATCCGTTCGGGAGAGATGGGCGCAATTCTTGTCGAACCGATTCAGGCGCGCGGCGGCATCAGAGTCGCGCCGCCCGGCTTTCTGCCGATGCTTCGCGCGTTCGCGGATCGTCATGGCGCGCTCCTCATTCTTGATGAGATTTACACCGGGTTCGGACGCACCGGACGTTGGTTTGCCTGCGAACATTCCCGCACCGTTCCGGATCTCATCTGCCTCGGGAAGGGTCTTACGGGAGGTTTTCCGCTCTCCGCGTGCGTTGGCAAAGCGTCGATCATGGATGCGGCCTGGCCGCCCTCGACCGGAGAAGCGATTCACACCAGCACATTTCTCGGTCACCCGGTCGGGTGCGCGATGGCGCTGGCCAACATTGCAGAAGTGAAGCGTCTCAATCTTCCGGCAGCATCTGAGAAGCTCGGCCGTTTCCTGCTGAAAGAACTCCAAAAGATTAATTCGACAAAGCTCAAACTAAGAAGGCGAGGCGTTGGCTTAATGGTAGGCTTGGAACTAACGCAAAATAATACGCCCGCCACCGAGGTCGCGCTCGCCATCATCAAGCGCTTATTGCACCGCGGCTTCATTTTTCTGCCGGAAGGCGAGTTCTCCAGCGTCATCGGGTTTACCCCGCCTCTGACAATTACCGAAATGCAATTGCGCCGCAGCGTTCGCGCACTCAGGGAGGAAATCGAATCGCTATGAAGCTTTCTGAAATGCGCGACCTGTTGACCGCGCGTGGCATTCAACTCAGTAAATCGCTCGGGCAAAATTTCCTGCATGACGCTAATCAGCTTCAGCGCATCGCTTCGCTAGGCGAACTCACCGCCAGCGACAAAATCCTGGAGATCGGTCCCGGGCTTGGACCGCTTACCGAACTTCTCCTCGACTCGGGCGGAAAGGTGTTCGCAATCGAAAAGGATCGTCGGCTGGTTGATTTCCTGCGTGAACGTTTCGCCGATAGAACCAATTTTGATCTGCTGCAAGACGACGCTCTCGCCTACCTCAAAGACAAAGACCGCGATTGGAGTGGCTGGAAGCTCGTCGCGAACCTTCCCTATTCCGTCGCGTCGCCGATCCTTGTTGAACTTGCGCTCGGCACTCGACCGCCGGAACGCCTCGTTGCCACCCTGCAATGGGAAGTTGTTCAACGCATCGCCGCCAAAGCAGATGAAGAGCATTATGGTTTGCTGTCGCTTTATCTTCAGCTTCGCTACGAACCAAAGGAATGGTTCAAAATTCCGGCGGCCTGCTTTTTCCCGGCGCCGGATGTCGACTCGGCGACCATTCTTCTGAAGAGCCGCGCGGAGCCGCTGCTTTCATCCGAGCAAGTCCACACTTTCAAACGCCTTGCGAAGCTGGCGTTTAGTGAGCGCCGTAAAATGATGGCCAAATTGCTCAAACAACAGTGGCCTGCGGAACGTGTTCTAGCTTCTTTCGAACAACTCGGCATTTCCGCGCAGGCGCGTGCGCAAACTGTGTCGCTCGAGCAATTCGTCGCCTTGACCAAGCTTCTCGGCTAAAAACGCCGGGCTTCGATTCATTGCACTAGGACGGAACCGCGCGTAGATTCCCGCCCATTCGATGAAGTCCAAAGGTGTGGTTTATCTTGTCGGCGCGGGCCCTGGTGATGCCGGATTGCTGACTCTTCGCGGCGCGGAATTGCTCAAACGCGCAGAAGTCGTCGTTTATGACGCGCTGGTGAACAAAGACCTTCTTCGCCTCGCTCCGGCAACGGCCGAAATCATTTACGGTGGCAAGCGTTCCAAAGAACACGCCATCCCGCAGGACGAATTGAATCAGTTGCTCATTCGAAAAGCGAAAGAAGGGAAGACGGTGGTTCGTTTGAAAGGCGGTGATCCCTACATCTTCGGCCGTGGCGGAGAAGAGGCCGAAGAATTGCGCGCGGCCGATATTGCGTTCGAAGTCGTGCCCGGCGTCTCGTCCATAACCGCCGCTGCTAATTACGCAGGAATTCCCATCACGCATCGTTCTCACTCCTCCAGCTTCACTGTCGTTACGGGACACGAAGATCCGACCAAGCAAGAGACGAGTGTCGATTGGGCCTGGCTTGCCAAAGAGCCCGGCACAAAGATCATTCTCATGGGTGTGGAACGCATTCGGCAAATCGCTGCGGAGCTCACAAAAAACGGCTTAAGTCCAAACACCCCAGTAGGCATGGTCCGCTGGGGCACGCGGGGACGACAAAGTTCGATCGACGGGACTTTGGCCACCATTGCCGATCTCGTCGAAAAGGAGAATTTCGGCGCACCGGCCATCACCATCATTGGCGATGTGGTCAAACTTCGCTCCAAGCTGAATTGGTTCGAGAATCGCCCGCTCTTCGGTCAACGCATCGTTGTCACGCGCACGCGGGAACAGGCCAGCCAGCTTTCCGAACAACTGCACGAACTCGGGGCCGAAGTTCTGGAGATTCCCACCATTCGCACGGTGGAACCTGAGAATAAGTCGGATTTGGTCGATTCAATGCTCACGCTCGGGGAATACGACTGGATTGTTTTTACCAGTCCGAACGGAGTGAGCGCGTTCTTTAACTATTTCTTCAAAGCGTTCGACGATATCCGTGCTTTCGGAAACCTTCGCATTGCCGCAGTCGGTCCGGCGACCGCCGCCAAGTTGAAAGAACTTCATCTGCGCGTGGACGCAATGCCCGAGGAATATCTCGCTGCAAAGATCACCAAAGCGATTTCTGATTTCGAAAGCCTCGAGAATCTTCGCGTTCTCTTGATGCGCGCCGAGATCGCCAACGAAGAATTGCCCAAGGAACTCGAGGAACTCGGCGCCATCGTCGATGACGTCGCCTGCTACCGCACCGTTCCGGAGACCGAAGATCAGAACGGTGCTGCGGAACGTCTCCTGGAAGGCGGGGCGGACTGGATCACTTTTACCAGCAGTTCAACCGTCGAGAATTTCCATGCGCGCTTCGACCTCCCGAAATTGAAACAGCAATTCCCTCAGATGCGCCTGGCCTCGATCGGGCCGGAAACCACCAAAGCACTGGCCAAGCTGGGCCTGAAACCAGATGCTGAAGCGCGTGAACACAATATTCCCGGCCTCGTAAAAACGCTTCGCGACCAATTCGCGAAATAATCAGACGCGATTCACCAGGTTCTCCAGGAAGCATTCGAGCTCGATCTTTTGCAGTTGCTGCAGCAGCGGCACCTTGGATTTAAACTGCCCTTCATTCGCGTCTTCCACCGCGTTGACAAACGCGAACGGATCCCATGTTTTGTTCGGCACCAGGCGGCTGTGTAAATCGCGTTCGTCATGTTTCTCCAGCAATTCGCTCGCGCGGACAGCCAAACTCAGGAACGACGGGTGCGTGCCGACTCTTCGAATCCAATACTTCGCATTCCCATAATCCGGCTCGCGGCGATGCATGATTCCGTGCAGCAAACTACCGTCGGCCGTTTCAATTCCTTGCGAAACTGTATGCGACGCGTCCAGATGATCGTGCCAGAGGTAAATTCCCGCCCGGAATAGGTCGCGAATCGCTGGAGTGAACTTTGGCCCTTTGAAGACCGTCCCAAGTTCGGCGTCGATCTCTTTCGTCCCGAGCACGCCATCGCGCCGCTCCGGTCCAAGCGATGCCATTTCGGGCGTGTCCAACAACCGTTTCACCTCCGGAAACAAACTTCCAATTTGCATAGCGCTCCTCAGATGGGTGACTGCAATTCGTAGTTCACCATCGATAAACAATAAAACGCGGCCGTCTCACTCCGCAACACCAGCGGCCCAAGCGTGATCGGCAACGCCCCAGCAGCGAGCACCGTATTGATTTCTGCCGGCGTGAAATCCCCTTCCGGCCCAACCCAAACTGAAACACTCTTCGCCTTCCGTCCTTTCTCCTGCATGAAGTCTCTAAAAATCGTGCGCGGGTGTTTTGCTCCCGACTGCAGCGATGCGATTAACGTCAAGTCCGCTCGTTCGGCAGATGCCAAATATTGTGAAGGCTTCAACGGCTCTGAAATCTTTGGCAACCACGCGGAGCCACACTGCTTGATCGCATCCATGGCGATCCAATTCCATTTCTCAACCTTGGACTCACTGCGCTCCTCATCGAGCTGCGTCACTGTGCGATCGGTAATTATGGGAACAATCCGAAACGCTCCGAGTTCCGCGGCCTTTTGCACGATCGTTTCCATCGTCTTTCCCTTCGGAATCGCCTGCACGAGCGTCAACTGATAGGGCAGGGGAGGAATGGTGTTTCGCTGATAGACCGCCAGAGTCACACCGCGCTTACTCACCGATTGAACCGTGCAGGCCAGTTCGCTGCCTTTGCCGTCCAGCGCTGCCACCCGTTCTCCCTCCCGAATTCGCACCACATTCGCGCCGTGATGCGCCTCGCGTTCGCTCAATTCGATAACGTCTTTTCCGCTCTCCGCCGGGTCCACAAAAAACCGATGCATTGCCCGCAGTTTCAAAACACCTCGAAACAATTGCAAGAGGCCGATTTAAGAATTCCGTGGATTCTTCCGCTAAACGTAGTAAATAGGCGCGACTTGGGGAAACGAGCGAACATTTCGGGCGCGACCACGGGCACGATGCTTTTGCGCATCCTGTTCGTCGCATCCCTTTCCTTCGGCGGCTGGTACGGCTGGCGGATGTATCACGGCCGGAAGCCTGAACTCCCAAAATTGCCTTCCGTCACGTTTAATCGCACGAACAACCCTGCGACCGATACAATAACGCCGGCGCCTCAATCGCTCTTGCGCCGCATTTTACTTGAGCCCACCAATTCCGTCGCAGCGATCACAAACCTTGCGCTCCCCGCCACCAACAATCCGGTCGCCGAGCCCGCGAAGCACAAACCTCCTCCGGAACCCGAACATCCGCCGCGTCAGGTCCGCAACGTTCAGACAGTTCTCGACGCGCAAATCGCCCTGGCACGCAAAGGGATTTCCGTTGGTCCCATCGACGGTGTCGCCGGCGAAAACATGAAGCGCGCGCTCATGGTCTGGCAGATTCACAATGGCCTCACGATGAGTGGCGATCTCGATGCCGAAACCAAGGCCGCGCTGCGCGTGGAAGAACCATTGTTCATTAATTACCAGATTTCCGAGGAAGATCTGAAGCGCCTGATGAAGATACCCTCCACCTGGCTCGGAAAATCAGAGGCAAAGCGTCTCGACTTCGAAACTATGCTCGAGCTTGTGGCTGAGACGAGCCGTTCCAGTGAAGCTTTCATCAAGAAAAGCAACCCGCAGATCAATTGGACAAATGTCACCGCTGGCACGCTCGTTAAAGTCCCGCGGATCGATCCTCCTCCGGCTCCGAAAGCCGCTTTCGTGCGAGTGCATCTCTACAGCAAATCGATCAACGTCTACGGTAAATCTACGAATTTAATCGCGCATTTCCCATGCAGCATTGGTTCGCGTGTCGATAACCGCCCCGTCGGCCTTCTGAACGTTGATAAAGCCGCTTTGAACCCGACCTACTGGTTCGATCCAAAAGTTTTTCCAGAATCTGTCGAAGCGCAAAAACTTGGCCGAAAACTTCAACTTCCTGCCGGGCCAAACAATCCGGTCGGGACCGCCTGGATCGGCCTGAGCCGTCCCGGTTACGGCATCCACGGCACGCCGAAGCCCGAGCAAATCGGCCGCACCGAATCGCATGGCTGTTTCCGCCTCGCCAACTGGAATGCTGAACATCTCCTGCAGATGGCCTCGCCCGGCATGCCGGTCTACGTCGAGAGGTAATTCCGAAATCTGTTGAGCGCCTGCGCCTTTTCAGTAGCTTGCGCGCATGGCGGAAACAACAAAACGCGGCCGCGGCTGCTTCTTTTACGGCGCAATCACCTTCGTGCTCGTGCTGATCGGCGTGATGCTGGGCATTTATTTCGGTGCGCGCAAAGCTGCTCAGGCGGCGATTGCAAATTATACCGCCACTTCGCCTGCCGATCTACCGCGCCTGAACCTTTCTCCGGCCGACCAGGAACGTATCGCCCGCGAACTCGCCGCCAACGCCCAGCGCGCCGCACAAGGGCAGGGGAGCCCCGAACTCGCTCTCAGCGAACAGGAACTCAACGTCCTCCTCCGCCAGGCGCCTCAAGTCGAAAAAGTCCGCGAACAAATCTACCTCCAACCCGAAGGCGACAAACTCAAAGCGCAGATGAGCCTTCCGCTCGACCAATTCGAAGAATGGAACTCCTTCCGCAAAAAGATCGGCGGTGGGAATTTCACAAATCGTTATCTAAATGGCACCGCGTTCCTCGATCTCTCAGTCACGAATGGCATGCTCCAAATGGCCATCACGAACCTCGTCGTGAACAACCAAAGCTTGCCCGCGGAATTCACGAAGCGCATCCGCAACATGAACTTCGCCCAAAGCGCTAACCAGAATCCTGAGCTGCAACAGGCGCTCCAGCGCGTAAAGAATGTTGCAGTCAAAGACGGCCGCGTTGTGATAGAGTTTAATCGTTGATCAGCAGAAGTTCGTTGATGACAAACCCTCTGTCAGCATTGTTGCTTGTGTTCCGGCATTTACTGCATGGGTTAAGTCGAGGCATTGCTGAATTCCGAAAAGGACAGCGAGAAGTTCTACAGGAATTAGGAGCTTGGCCGGAGGACAAGACTGCGCAGTTTGTATTTAACGCGCTTTTGGCCATGCTCGTCATCGGAAGCTTCGGCGGCGTGCTTCTGTTCTTCTTCAGCCTCTGAGCGCCGCTATCTCCTTGCCACGCGCCGCCCCGCTGCCTATAACGGCACGCCTGAAACGAGGAAACTGATTACAAGGATTTTAAATATGGCTATTCCGGTAGGGTCAAAAGCTCCAGATTTTACGCTCAAGTCCAAGCAAGCCAGCGGCTTGGTGGATGTGAAGCTCAGCAACAATTTCGGCAAAACCAACACCGTCGTCCTTTTCTTCCCGCTCGCCTTCACCAGCGTCTGCACCACTGAAATGTGTGACATCACCGCCGGCTTGAGCCAATACAAAGGCATGAACGCCGAAGTTATCGGCGTGAGCGTCGATAGCCCATTCGCGCAGGAAGCCTGGGCGCAGAAGGAAAAGATCGGCATTCCGCTCGTCAGCGATCTAAATAAAAAAACCGCCGAAGCTTACGGTGTCCTTCTGCCGGACCTCATTGGCCTCGGCGCCGTCAGCGCGCGCGCCGCGTTCGTAATCGATAAGAACGGTGTCGTGCAATACAGCGAACAGACCCCAACGCCGAAGGATCTGCCGAATTTCAACGCCGTTCGCGATACCCTCAGCAAGCTGAAGTAAATTCGCTCTGATTTGCCAGCGGCGCTGCCTGGGGTAACATCGACCGGGGAGCGCCGTTTGCGTTTAATTTCCTATGAATAAATCATCACTCAACGCCCGCCAGCAGTTCACTTTGGGCAACGGCCAGCAGGCCGACTTCTTCTCTCTACCCGCGCTCGAAAAAGCCGGCGTCGCCAAAATCTCTCGCCTGCCGGTCAGCATCCGCATCGTTCTCGAATCGGTGCTGCGCAATTGCGACGGCCAAAAAATTCTCGAGAAGGACGTCGTCGAACTCGCGAACTGGAAAGCCAAAGCCGAGCGTACCGCCGAAATTCCGTTCATCGTGGCGCGCATCGTCCTCCAGGATTTCACTGGCGTGCCGTTGCTCGTTGACCTCGCCGCAATGCGTTCCGCCGCTGCCCGTCTCGGCAAGAATCCGGACGTCATCGAGCCTCTCGTTCCAGTCGATCTCGTCGTCGATCACTCCGTCCAGGTGGACTACTCCAGCTCGCCCGACGCCCTCCGCCTCAATATGGAGATGGAATTCAAGCGCAACCAGACGCGCTATCAGTTCCTCAAGTGGGGCATGCAAGCCTTCAAAACTTTCGGCGTTGTGCCGCCGGGCATCGGCATCGTCCACCAGGTAAATCTGGAATATCTCGCCAAAGGTGTGCTGAACAAAGCTGGCGTTTATTATCCGGACACTCTCGTCGGCACCGATTCACACACCACCATGATCAACGGCCTCGGCATCGTTGGTTGGGGCGTCGGTGGAATTGAAGCGGAAGCCGGCATGCTCGGTCAGCCGGTCTATTTCCTCACACCCGACGTGGTCGGCGTGCATCTCAAAGGCGAACTTCGCGAAGGCGTTACCGCCACCGATCTGGCGCTCACCATTACGCAGATGCTCCGCAAGGCCAAAGTCGTAGGCAAATTTGTCGAGTTCTACGGCCCCGGCGCTGCGGCGCTCAACGTCACCGACCGCGCCACCATCGCGAACATGGCTCCCGAATACGGCGCCACGATGGGCTTCTTCCCCGTGGATGAAGAGTCCTGCCAATACCTGCTCGCAACCGGCCGTTCCAAAGAAGCAGTCGATACGTTCCGCAATTATTTCAAAGCGCAGGATCTCTTCGGCATGCCGCAGCACGGCGATATCGAATACTCACAATCGCTCGAGCTCGATCTCAAGGATGTTCAGCCCAGCGTGGCTGGTCCGAAGCGTCCGCAAGACCGTCTTCTTCTCCCGGAATTGAAATCGAAGTTTAACGAGCTCTTCCAAAAGCCGCTCGCAGAATCCGGCTACAACAAAAAGTCCGAGGATCTCGGCAAACGTTTTGCCATCTCTGTTCCTGGTGGCAAATGCACAGTCGAAGGCGGCGGAGAACAGGCGCAGGAGTCGATTCCTGCCCGCGCCCAAGGCCAGCAAAATCCAAACGAAAGCACGAAGAACACCAGCGCGCACACCGAGTTGGAAATGATGAACAATCGTCCGACTCCGGACATTGTTGAGAAAGCAAGTGACAAGGGGCTTGCGAACTCCGTGCAAGACGTCGGCCATGGTGACGTGCTCATCGCGGCAATCACATCCTGCACGAACACTTCAAACCCGAGCGTGATGCTCGCTGCCGGTTTGCTCGCCAAGAAAGCTGTCGAACGCGGCCTCAGCGTGAGACCCACCGTGAAGCGCTCGCTCGCCCCCGGTTCGCGCGTCGTCACCGAATATCTCCGGAACAGCGGTCTGCAACCGTATCTCGACAAACTCGGCTTCCACATCGTCGGTTACGGCTGCACGACTTGCATCGGTAATTCCGGTCCGCTCGATCCAGCCATTGAAGACGCGGTAACCGGCAACGACGTCATCGCCGCTTCCGTCCTTTCCGGTAATCGCAACTTCGAAGCGCGCGTTCACCAAAGCATCAAAGCAAACTTCCTCATGAGCCCGCCGCTCGTCGTCGCTTTCGCGCTCGCCGGCCGCGTTGATATCGATCTTTCCAAAGATCCAATCGGTAAAGGCAGCAACAACAACGATGTTTTCCTGAAAGACATTTGGCCCACGCTTTCCGAAGTGAAAGGTGTGATGCAGTCGTCGTTCAGCGCCGAAACGTTTCGCAGCCTCTACGGCAACTTCGAGAAGCAAAACCCGCTCTGGGATAAAGTCCCGGCGTCCGCCGGCGTGCTCTACGATTGGGATCCTGCCTCCACTTACATTCAGGAGCCTCCATTTTTCGAAGGCTTCGGCATGCAACCCTCGACGGTTCGCGAAATCACCAATGCGCGCCCACTCGCCATTTTCGGCGATTCCGTCACCACGGACCACATCAGCCCCGCCGGTTCGATCAAAGCAACGTCACCGGCCGGCGTTTATCTCATCGATCAAGGCGTGCCGGTCGAAGATTTCAACAGCTACGGCGCCCGCCGCGGCAACGACCGCGTGATGGTGCGCGGCACCTTCGCTAATGTCCGCATCAAAAACCTCATGGTTCCGGGCGTGGAAGGTGGCGTCACGATGCATCAGCCGGACAACGTCCGCATGAGCATCTACGACGCCGCGATGAAGTATAAGGAAGAAGGCACAAACCTGATCGTTCTCGCCGGCCAGGAATACGGCACCGGCAGTTCACGCGACTGGGCCGCAAAGGGCACTTCGCTCCTCGGTGCGCGGGCCGTCATCGCGCAAAGCTTCGAACGCATCCACCGTTCGAACCTCGTCGGCATGGGCGTCTTCCCGCTGCAGTTTGAGGAAGGCACGACCGCCCAAACCCTCGGCCTCGACGGGACCGAAACTTTTGACCTGGTCGGTCTCAGCGAATCGATGAAGCCGCAGCAGATGCTGACACTTCGCATCAAGAGCAAGGATGGCAAAACACGCGAAGTCCCTGTGCGCAGCCGCATCGATACTCCCATCGAAGTGGAATACTACAAGCATGGCGGCATTTTGCCCTACGTTCTCCGCCAGCTCCTTGGGAAAGCCTAATGCAAATCGGACGCAGGCTGCTCGACGTCATCTCCGCGGTGCTCAGCGCTGCGGAAAAAAAGCGAGCAGACGTCGCTCTCCGCGAAGCCCTGCGCACTGCCCAACTTTCTCCTGCGGAAAAAAGCCAGGTCACGCACCTGGTCTTTTCCTTTTATCGCTGGCGCGGCTGGCTCGACCTGAAGAAGCCGCTCCGCTCACAACTCGAAGTCGTTAACGAACTCGTCGAATCCTTCGCCGCCAAACCCGAATCTTTCGACGAGAAAGAATTGGTCACGCGTGCCTTGCCGGATTGGTCGCGCGAAATCATGCCCATCTCCGCCGCGCTCGTCCGTGAGTTCCAGCACGAGCCTCGACTTTGGCTACGCGCGCGTCCCGGCAAAGGTGCGCAACTCAACGCCACGCTCAATAACTGCGTCGTCCACGAAACGGTTTCGGATGCGCTCTGGTTCCGCGGCCGCGAGGACTTGTATCGCACCTCGCTCTTCCATGAAGGCGAGTTCGAGATGCAGGACCTCAGTTCCCAGGCCGTCGGTCACATCTGTTCTCCCGAACCCGGCCAAACCTGGTGGGACGTCTGCGCCGGCGAAGGCGGCAAGACTCTGCACCTTTGCGATTTGATGCAAAACAAAGGGACTGTTTGGGCCAGCGATCCGGCTGAGTGGCGCCTCGCAAATTTGAAACGCCGCGCGAGCCGCGCGAAATTGTTCAACTACCGCGTTGCCCCCTGGGCACATAAAGATCATCTCCCCACGAAAACAAAGTTCGACGGCATTCTCGTCGACGCGCCCTGCAGCGGCACCGGCACGTGGGGCCGAAATCCCCAGGCGCGTTGGACAACCACAGTCGAAGACGTTCACGAGCTTGCCGAACTACAACTCTCAATCCTCAAAAAAATTGCCGGCTCAGTGAAACCCGGCGGTAACTTGATCTACGCTGTCTGCACGCTTGCGCGCCCTGAAACGGTCGAAGTCGCCGAAGCCTTCACTCGCGCGCATCCTGACTTCGAACCGTTGGAAATCGCCAATCCTGCGAACCCGCTCCAACGCGGCACGACCCTCGAGTTGTTGCCTCACGAAATGGGCGCCAACGGAATGTTCGTCGCCGCCTGGCGCCGTTAAAACGGGTGGCGCGAGGCTCCGTCCGAGCTTTTCTAAACGGCGACGGAGTCTACTATTTTCCTTCCGGCGGAAACAGAAACGTCAGAGCCCGCGGTGCCCGCTGCCGCCAATAAAGTTCATTGTGCTGGCTCCGTTGCGCTTCCTTGAATTTGTCCTCCGGCAAATTGAACGGGCTCAACTGCTCCGCCGTCAGCGGCCGATCTATATGATGTAGCAAATCCACCCCCGGGCTCCAACCCATCCGCTGCAACTGAAACGCCGCCGCTTCCGTATGCTTCAATCCATCATCTCCACCGGTGTAATCACTCACGCCGCTATCCAAATACATCCGCACCGGCTTTTTCTTCGCCTTCGCGCCACCAAGAACATTTTCGATAAAATGCTGTTTCTCCACCTGAAAAGCTCCCGACAAACTCGCCGCTAATCCAAAAACCTCCGGATGTTCCCATGCCAGCGCCACGCTGCAAATTCCACCCATCGAAGATCCAATGAGTCCCGTATTCCCCGGGTCTTTCAATGTCCGATAATCTCGATCAATGCGCGGCTTCAGCTCCTCAATTAAAAATCTCGCATATCGTTCGTACGCTCGATTATCCGCTCCCCCCGCGATTGGCCCGCGATATTCCCGATACCGTGACGCACTGCAATCAATCGCCACCATGATGATCGGTCGCATCTTCTCCTCCGCGATTAACCGATCGACGGTCTTATCCAACTCCCAATTTCCCCAACCAAATGCCGCATGCGGTCCGGCACTACTGAACGCATTCTGTCCGTCATGCACATACAACACCGGGAACCGAGCGCTCCTCGATTCGTTGTAGTTTGGCGGAACGTAAATCCGAATGAATCGGTTCGTCTGGAGAAGGTCGGATTGAACCGTCCCTTCGAAAACAATGCCACCAGCAGTTCCAGAAATTCCCAACATGAATAATACGAGGCGCAGTATTACAGCCATTCTTACTAAGTAGAGTAGGGGACCCTCTGAATTTTACAAAGGCTAACGAACTTCATCGCGCCGTTTCGCCTCATCCAGTGCATTCTTCGCCGACCCAATCGCACCCGCAAATTCTCCCAACAGCGCCGGCACCAAACTCACCTTATGCCCGCCCGGTTGCCACTCAATCGGCCGCAACGCCTCCTCGAGCGAATCAAACAACGCCTTTCCCGCGCGCGCGATCCCACCGCCAATAATCACCGCCTCCGGATCCAACACGTTCACATACGTCGCCACCGTCGCCGCCAGCGCTCGCATTGAATTAATCCAAACATGCGTCGCATACGGATCGCCCCGCGTGAACGCATCCACCAACGCGTGCGTCGTCGCGAACCTTCCGCCCGTTCGTTCGCGAATATTCCAGTTGCCCACGAAATACTCGATGCTTCCCGGAATCCCGGTCACATCCTTCGGCGCGTCCATGTTCAAACAATTATGCCCAAGATGCCCGGCCCGACCGATATGCCCCTGCAACAGCCGCCCATCCACAATCGCCGCGCCGCCCACCCCCGTCCCCAGCGTCAGCATGATCACATCCTCCATCCCACGCGCCGCGCCCTGCCACGCCTCGCCGACCAAGGCCGCATGCGCATCATTCAACACCGGCACCTTCGCCTGCGTCCCCAGAAACTTGGTCCAATCCAAACCCTCCAGCCCATGCAACCGCCCCGGCATATGTGCGATCGAAAAATGATCCTTCGAAGCCAAACCCGGTGCCGCCACCCCGCAACAGACTGCATTCCCATGCTTCTGCTGAATCCCGGCGAAAACCCCTTTAATCGTTTCCGCAAAACTTAACTTCTCCCCAACCTCAAACTCCTCATTAACCCGCTCTAAAATCTCTCCGCCCGGCGTGATCGCCACCGCCTTCACACTCGACCCGCCCAAATCAATTCCAATCGCGTAATCCACAAACCCTTCGCTCACTCAGCACTCAAGACTCAGAACTCAGCACTTACTTATACTGTCCCTCGCACACGCTCCACCCACCGTCAACCGCCACCACTTGCCCCGTCACGAATCGCGATTCATCACTCATCAACCACACCGCCGCGCCATCCAAATCTTCCGCCTCACCCACGCGCCCGCCATCCAGCGGCTGCTTCGTCCGCACATAACCCACAATCTCCTCATCCATTACAGCCCGCTGCGCCATCGGCGTATCCACCAGCGCAGGCGCCACCACATTGAACCGAATATTCTTCTCCGCGTAAAATGCCGCAGCCGATTTCGTGAGCCCAATGATTCCCGCCTTCGCCGCCGCATAAACATGCGTCGAAAAAAACTTTGGCGACGGCGCAAATCCCAGCACCGACGCCATGTTCAAAATGCTCCCGCCCGACTTCTGTTCCAGGAACTGCCGCACCGCCGCCCGATTCGAATACAACACCGACTTCAAATTCAGATCCAGCGTCGCCACGATCCCCTCATCCGTCATCTCATGAAGCGGCCCATCGCCGAACTTCCGGCCACTTCCCCCCGCTACATGATAAAGCCCATCGAACCCACCGAACTGCTGCAGCGCCACCTCAATCGCCAACTCCGCCGTCTCCGGCACCACCGCATCGCCCGCCAACCCATCCGCGTAATCGCCCAACTCCCGCAACGTCGCATCCAGCGACTCACCCTTCCGCCCAACCACCACCACCTTCGCCCCCGTCTTAACAAACGCCCGCGCCGCGGCCAACCCCAGGCCGCTCGTCCCCCCAATCACCACAATAACCTTTTGCGCGAGCCTCATTGCTTCTTCCCGTGCGCTTCACGCCGCGCCTCAACGGATAAGCGTAAACCCCCGATGATTCTCCCAACCTCATCGGCCATCTGCAGCAGGGAAACAAACGTCTTTTCATTGAGGTGTCCCGCATCAAACGCAACGTATAGCTGGGATCTGACTTCCGCGCACGACGCCTTCGCAATCGAAAGCATCTGATGAAACTCAGCAGGTCTGCCGCGTTCGAATCCCTCAGCGATATTCGACATGATCGACACCGCAGCCCGGCGGATTTGATCTTTTAAGGCAAAGTCACGCGCGAATCCCGCTGCACCCGACACGCGATAGATCTCACGCGTCAGCAAACGCGCTCTTTGCCATGCGACAAGATCCTCGAACTTAGAAATCTTAGTCACAAGCGCCCATACTCATCACTCATGACTCATGACTCATCACTTCTTCATCAACCGCCAACTTCAGCCTTCGCTTCCGCCGCGAGCGCCGTGGAAAGATATCGTTCACCCGTCGAGCAAGCGATCGTCACAATCATCTTCCCTTTATTCTCCGGACGCTTCGCCACTTCGATCGCCGCCACCACATTCGCGCCCGTCGAGATTCCCACCAACAGCCCCTCTTCCTTGCAAAGTCGCCGCGCCATAGCGAACGCATCATCATTCGAAACCTGCACGCACTCCGCGATCTGCTGCTCGCCCTTCGCGCCCTTCAAACGCAAATTCGCCGGCACGAACCCCGCGCCCGTCCCCTGAATCTTGTGCGGACCCGGCTTCACCGGCTGCCCCGCCAAAGTCTGCGAAATCACCGGCGAATCCTTCGGCTCCACCGCGATCGCCTGGAAACTCGGCTTCCGCGGCTTGATCACCTCACACACGCCCGTGATCGTTCCGCCCGTCCCCACCGCCGCCACCAAAATATCCACCTTCCCATCCGTATCCGCCCAAATCTCTTCCGCCGTCGTCTTCTTATGAATCTCCGGATTCGCCGCGTTCTCGAACTGCTGCGGAATCCACGAATTCGGAATCTCCTGCTGCAACTGCTGCGCGCGCGCGATCGCCCCCTTCATCCCTTCCGTCCCCGGCGTCAGCACCAGCCGCGCGCCGAGCATCGCCAGCAACGTCCGCCGCTCCAGCGACATCGTTTCCGGCATCGTCAAAATCAATTTATAACCCTTCGCCGCCGCCACGAACGCCAGCGCGATCCCCGTGTTCCCGCTCGTCGGCTCAATGATCGTCGTGTCCTGTTTCAGAATCCCCTTCTTCTCCGCATCCTCGATCATCGCCATCCCAATGCGGTCCTTCACGCTCCCCAGCGGATTAAAAAACTCGCACTTCAGCAAAATCGTCGCATCCACCCCCGCCGCCACCTTGTTCAAACGCACCAACGGCGTGCGTCCCACCGTCTCAACAATATTATTGTAAATCCGTCCCATACATCATTCTCCTTAAACCTCGCGATTCTCCGCATTCACCCCGCCACGGCAAGGTTTTTCAAAACGTTACAACTCCGGAGTTCCGCGTGCGCCGTGCCAGAATCGAAGGACATCCACCCGACGGTTGCCATGATCCACCCGGTAAATAACGCGATACGAGCGAACAACGATTTCTCTAATGATCGGGTCCTCGAACTCAGGGACCACTCGCCCCATCTCAGGAAAATCCGCTAGTCGTTTGCAACTGCTCACAAGGAATTGCCCGAAATGTAGAGCGCGCTCCGGAGCATCCATTGAAATATAGCGAACAATCGCCTGCAGATCGCGACGTGCGGAAGGAGAAAGGCTTACCTGATAACCCATGATGGCAACTCACGCTCAATCTCTCCAATTGGAATGCGTTCGCCGCGATCGACCTCTTCCAATCCCTCGCGCACTGCTGCGACGAATTCAATTTCCCGCGCCACGTCATGCAGCGAGATGTCCTCCGGAAGCTTCCCCAGCAGATCTCGAACGATTTCCTTGCTGCTCATACCCGAACTTTGCCTTTTCCGAACTGGCCACGCAAGTTTCGATCGGCCGATCTGAATCTCAGGGTGTGATTAAAGCAGGTGACGTGACCGCGTTCAATTCGCCTCGGTAGGGCGCGCTGTCCCAGCGCGCCGCGGGCGTAAGACAACCATCCTCTAACCAGAACGACTGAGCGTAATCTCTTACCCCCGCCCCGGCTCCCAATCCGTCTCTTTTACCAATTCCACCCCTGGCCCCGGCTTCATAAACCGAATCCGCCGCATCTTATAAAGCGCGCCCAACGCCTGCTTAAACGCCTTCTTACTCACCCCGAACTCCTCCCGTATCGCCTCCGCCGAACTATCATCATCCAGCTCGAACCGCCCGCCCTTCCGCTTCAGCGCCTCCACAATCTGCACCGTCAACGGCGCCACCCGTTTGTAACCCGCCGCATCCAGGCTCAAATCAATCCTTCCACCCGGCCGAATCCCCCGCACAAACCCCTTCACCCGCTGCCCCACCTCCAGCGGCACCGTCACCCGATCATCATGCAGCAGCCCGAAATGACTGCTCTCCACGATCGCGTTATAACCCAGCGGCGTCTTCCCCGAGATCAACAAATCCACCGCCTGCCCCGGCCGATACTCCGGCGCTCGATTGCTCAAGTGCCGCTGCACCCGCATACTCGCCGCGATCCGATTCGTCTTCTCATCCACGTAAACCGCCACCACCACCTTCTCCCCGCGCCGCAGCGGACGCTCCTGCTCGCGGAACGGCAGCAACAAATCCTTCGCCAAACCCCAATCCAAAAACGCCCCCACATCCCGATGCACCCCCACCACCTCCAGGCACGCAATCTCACCCACCATCGCCCGCGGACCCTCCGTCGTCGCCACCAGCCGATCCTCCGAATCCAGATACACGAACACCTCCAACTCATCCCCCGCCCTTAACCTCGCCGGCACATAACGCCGCGGCAGCAAAATCTCCCCCAACTCCTCCCCATCCAGGTAAACTCCCGGCGTGGCCTCTCGCACCACCCTCAATCTGTTCCGTGTTCCAATCTCCGCCATGCCTCACCCTACCGTCCAACTCAACATCCGTGAGAAAAAACTTCGCAGCCCTAATTTTCAAGACGTAGAGAAGCCTGTTTCCCAAAAGGAGGTTTGAAGTCGGTAGCTAGGGACAACGCGAGCTGAAATTCCCGATTTCCAATCCTCTTCATTATGGAAATTTCCATTCAACGTAAGCCAAAAGAGCATCCGAAAAAAATCCTCACTCCGGAACCTGAAAGAACGCCAGCGTCGAGCCGCATCTTTCCTCTTTATTAAAGCGCAGAAATAGCAATCATTGAATCTGGAAGATTAGTCGGGACTATGGCTGCGAGTTCGTGAATGAAGACGTCTGCTAGCTTTCGTACAACGCAATGGAACCTAGTCCTGACGGCGGCACAAAAGAGGAACAACTCATCCGCCGAGGACGCTCTTGCACGTTTGTGCTCAATTTACTGGTTCCCTCTCTATGCGTTCTGCCGAAGACAAGGGCGGAAGCCCCACGATGCTGAGGATCTGACCCAAGCTTTTTTCGCCCACCTCTTGCACAAAAACGGATTGTCGTCTGTCCGGCGGGAGAACGGTCGCTTCCGGAATTTCCTCTTAGCATCCATCAAGAACTTTTTGAACAATGAATGGGACCGCATCCAAGCTCAACGCCGCGGGGGCGGATGCCGGGTCATTTCAATCAATGAAGAGGACATGGAACGGCAATATTCAAGCGACGCAACCGTTCCTCTGCCGCCAGACCAGCTATTTGAACGCAAATGGGCGTGGGCCGTATTGAACCAGACCATGAAAGTGTTACGTGACGAGTACGTCTCTCAAAACAACGGCATATTGTTTGACCATCTGCAAGGCTTCCTTCCTGGTGGCCGCGGGACCGTCTCCAGAGCCGAACTCGCAGCCGAACGTGGCGTGACTGTCGGCGCAATCGACGTTGCCATCCATCGAATGCGTCATCGGTTTGGAGCAATTTTGAGAGAACTGGTTTCCGATACCGTCTCTTCCGACGCGGACGTGGATGAAGAGATTGGATACCTGATTTCCGTCCTTGGGAGCTAACACCTGCCTGTAAGGATTTCGTAAAAATTCTTTATCATTCCTTGTGAAGTCCGAAGGTGAATGCAGCGAGTGCGGGGCGACCATCCCTCCAGACGGCTCCGCCAGTCACTGTGGCACTTGCCTCCTGCGCTTGGGATTGGCACGAACTAGCGAACGATTTGTCGAGCCTGCAAATACACCCGTTCAACCCGTGCGCCACCTCGGTGATTACGAATTGCTCGAAGAGATCGCCCGAGGCGGAATGGGAGTCGTATTCAAAGCACGCCAACTCAGCCTCAACCGTGTAGTTGCACTTAAGGTTCTCACTTCTGGAGCAAATCATGTCCTCGTCGAGCGCTTCCGGGTTGAGGCTGAAGCCGTCGCTCAACTTGAGCACGCGAACATTGTCCCTATCTACGAAGTTGGAGCAGTGGGGGATGAGCATTTCTATGCGATGCGCCTTATCGAAGGAGAAACCCTCGCCGAACGTTTCCTAAGAGGCCGCAGCGACGCTCGAGCTTTCGCCGTTCTTATGGTGAAAATAGCTCGCGCCGTAGATTTCGCCCACAGGCACGGAATTCTGCATCGAGACTTGAAACCGGCAAATGTGCTTTTAGATTCTGCATCCGAACCGTTTATCGTGGACTTTGGTCTCGCCAAAATGTTAGGCAGACCATCTGAAAAGACCCTCTCCAAATCGGTTCTCGGAACAATTAGCTATATGTCTCCGGAACAGGCGGAAGGCAGGACATCTAAAGTTACAACTGCGTCTGATATATATAGCTTAGGCGTAATTCTTTATGAAGGGCTCACTGGAAAACTGCCCTTCGCTGGTGAGACGAACATCGGAATACTGAGAAAAATAGTAGACGACCTACCGCTGCCGCCGCGCACGCTCAGCTCTGCGATTGAAGCCTCTATTGAAGCAGTCTGTTTGAAGTGTTTAGAGAAGAACCCCGATGAGCGTTATGCCAGTGCGGCCGCGCTTGCTGAGGACCTCGAGTCATATCTTAACTTTCGCCCCGTTCAAGCTTTGCTAAATTCACCTCTCACGTTTTCTCAGAGTTCTTGGGTAGAATCTAGGTATACGAGAGACTATCTTGAAATGGCGGACCGGGTTATCCCGGATCGACCCTATCTTCTTCATCTGCTTCGGTCTTTTTTCAAAACGTTTATTTCACCTCGAAGCCGAATCGATGTTTGCGATCTCGGATGTGGCGATGGGATCTTGGCACAACAGATTATTGCGGTCGACAGCACCGCAAATCTAACGCTCATTGACGGTTCACCGGAAATGCTAGCTGCCGCCCGGAACCGTCTCGGCTTGGGCTCGGAGCGCGCCGTCTTTAATCAAGCAACCTTTAAGGAGCTTGTTGCGGGTGAAATTGATTTCGGCCCTTTCGACTTCGTCGTTTCAGGATTTGCCATTCATCATGCCGGAGACGCTGAGAAATGGGCTTTGTTTCATAGAATTTTTTCCGCTTTGAAGCCGGGTGGATGGTTCATGAACATCGACGGTAATTTACCGGACGCCAATGCCTACGCCGACTGGTATTTTGATTTTTGGAGGGACTGGATTATCGAGAAAGAAAACCGCCTTAAACACGAAGATTCATTCTCGCATATTCCCGCTTTGGCGCGGCAGGATCCTGATAACCGCTTCGCTCCGCTAAGCCAGCAGATCAAAGCACTCAAGGGTGCCGGCTTCGAAGCAGTGGAGTGTCATTACCGAAACGGAATCTACACCATATGTACAGGTCAAAAGTCGATCAGAGTGGTTTAAGATCGATTCCACCGCATCGGGTGAGACAACAAAGCTTACCAAAATAAATCTTTGTAAGGATTTCTCGTCTTTTCTTTTGTAGGTGGTGACGCCGTGACGTGGCCTCGAAAACCTTTTCGGAGTCGCTCTTGGCAAGTAAGACATGCGTTATGAAAAAATCGTTCAGAAATCTGTGCTTCGCACTTGGCTGCGCAGCGGTCATCATCTTTGGAGTGGCGGCAATGCCCGCTCCTCGCACCGTTCCGCTTCACGGAACGTTTGGTACAACCTTTAAATTAATTGCAACCGACACACCGGGACTTTTTGATAATCCCATAAACGGAGTGGGCAACCTCCGATCACTCGGGCCGTGTACGGTGACTATTGAGCAGACGGTTGATTTTCGGAGCAACCCGCCAATCTTGGCAAGTGTTTGGCTGCTGACATTTTCTGATGGAGATCAGTTGAGCGCGACCTCGCACGGAACAGGCACGCCGCTGGTGAGCAATCCTAGCTTCTTCCATCTTGCAGGCGAAGGAGTCATCACCGGCGGCACAGGTCGCTTTAAGAATGCAACAGGCGCATTGCGCTTCCCAGGAGTCGCACACGTTGATACTGCGCAGGAAGTCTCTCCTGCGGAAGGTCACGGGACGTTCGCAGTCGAAGGCCGCATCCGAATCATAAAGTAAGGTCTGCACAATTATAACTCGAGTCGGTCGCGCTCCCCGACCATTGTTAGTTGGGGAGCGCTAGAATTTAATCCCAGGATAGAAGTATATGCCGACGCTATCCTTATGCCCCGAATGTGGAGCGGAATTGCCCTTCGATGATCCGGGCAGAATGTGTCAGCGCTGCTCAATTCAACGTGGAACGATCAGCGGCCCGAGTTCATCTACGTCCGAGAAGATTCCTCTTCCTGCGCCCGACCCAGCCCGCCCGGACGTCTCTGGAAAAGAAAAGGGGTCAAAAAGGGGTCAGTCCGTAAGAAGGTAACT